>NZ_JBALDD010000063.1:0-577640 GCF_036917555.1 Nostoc sp.
TTTGAACTGGATGAATCCACCTTTGAACTCCGTTGACGAGTGTTTGAACTGGATGAATCCACCTTTGAACTCCGTTGACGAGTGTTTGAACTGGATGAATCCACCTTTGAACTCCGTTGACGAGTATTTGAACTAGATGAATCTACCTTTGATACTTGTGAATCAAAATACCTTCAAAAATCTTGATGTATCCTTCCTGCTCACCTACTGCCTACCATCTTCAAGATAAGCAAATTTTGTCACCCCTTCACGAAACAAGCTGTTTGAGATCGTAAAACTTTGTATTCTGAATTAATAAGTCTTAAGAGTTCTTTTAAAACTGGTGCAAGAAGATTTTCGGTTAATTGTTGATTTAGTTTTAGTTCTGGGCGTTGCAGCCTGTGGCGGACTATTAGCGGCACTTTTGCAACAACCCGTGCTGCTGGGGTATCTCATTGGCGGGATAGTCGTTGGGCCAACGGGACTGGGATTGATTAAAGAACTTATTCAAGTAGAGACTCTGGCACAGTTCGGGGTCGCCTTTTTATTATTCGCCTTGGGTGTAGAATTTTCCTTTACGCAACTCAAGAAGGTAAAAGCGATCGCTCTTGGTGGGGGTGGACTCCAAATTGCTTTGACGATTTTGGTGACAGTTTTAATATGCGGGTTAAGCGGAGCCTGGGGAGCCTTACCTGCTAAGGGGATGTTTTTGGGGTGTATTCTGTCCTTGTCTTCCACAGCGGTTGTCCTCAAGTGCTTGATGGAGTGCAACGAAACAGAAACACCCCACGGGCAAGTGATGCTAGGTATTTTGGTAGTCCAGGACTTGGCACTAGGACTAATGTTAGCAGTCTTACCAGCCCTCAACCAACCAGCAGAAACTATTGGCATTGCCGTCCTAACAGCGCTAGGTTCGATTGCTTTATTTGCTGCTGGGGCAGTAGCTGCGGGGATTTGGTTGATACCGCCTTTGTTGCAACTGCTAGCCCGTACCGAAAGTAAAGAACTTTTTTTATTAGGGGTTGTAGCCCTGTGTTTGGGTATTGCCCTGTTGACAGAACATTTGGGACTATCCATTGAGATGGGGGCATTTGTTGCGGGTTTGATGATTTCTGAGGTGGAGTACGCCGACCAAACCCTAACTTATGTTGAACCACTGCGAGATATCTTTGCCAGTTTGTTTTTTGCCGCCATTGGGATGTTAATTGACCCAGTGTTTTTGTGGAACAACCTAGAATTGATTTTGGGGTTGGTGGCAATAGTTTTCGTCGGTAAATTTTTGATTATCACGCCCCTAGTAAAACTATTTCGCTATCCTTTGAAAACAGCGATAATCGCCGGTTTGGGATTGGCGCAAATTGGGGAATTTTCCTTTGTTCTCGCTAGTGAAGGGCAGTCTTTAGGGTTAGTATCCCGACAAATATACTTATTAATTTTGGGAACTACCGCAGTCACTCTCATGCTTACTCCCTTTATCCTGCGGTTAATGCCATTTTTATTTAACTTTGCCGAATCAATGCCCTGGTTGAAACCGTATTTAGAAGAACAAGAGGCGCGGGATGTGTCGGAAGATTTGCCCTTCAAAGACCATGTGGTAGTTTGTGGCTATGGGCAAGTCGGCAAAAATTTGGTGAAGTTGTTGCTGCAACATGACCTACCTGTGGTAGTAATCGACCAATTGGAGAGTAGAATTCAGCAGTTACGTGAGGCTGGGGTGTCTTATGTCTATGGCAATTGCGTGAGTTTACACGTTCTGGAAACTGCTGGGGTGAATCATGCCAAAGGAATGGCGATCGCACTCCCAGACCCAATGAGTAGCCGTCTTTGCTTGAAACGCGCTTTGGAATTGCGCCCAGAGTTAGATTTGGTTGTCCGTGCTACCCAGGATAAAAGTATTGAGGTACTGTATCAATTAGGAGCTAGGGAAGTTGTGCAACCAGAGTTTGAAGCCAGCTTAGAAATGGCAACTCATTTATTAACTGGCTTAGGCTTGTTGTCGTCAGCTGTGGTACAACGAGAAATGCAGCAAATCCGCAACGATCATTATTTAGATTTGCGGCCAGAGCGTTCTGCAACTGAAGTTGCTCGTGATTTGCGCCAAGCCACCCGCGATTTAAATCAGCGCTGGTATCCTTTACCATCTGATTCGCCCTTAATTGGTATGAGCATAGAAGAAGCAGATATGCGCTACTTAACAGGAGCGAGTTTGATGGCAATTCGCCGCGCTGACGGCGAAGAAATCGATTATCCCAATAATCAAACCAAATTGGCACAAGGCGATCGCTTGCTGGTGGTGGGAGCAGATGAAGAACTAGCGGCTTTAGCAGAATTAGCTAAAGGACAAGCTGTTGTTCCTGGAGAAAATAGTGCTTGCCAGTGGGTTACAGTCAATGCAGATGCGCCAACACTAGGTAAAACCCTTGCAGATTTAGAGATCGGTAAGCAGTATGGAGTCCAGGTACAGGCGATCCGGCGCGATGGTAAATTTATTCGCTATCCTGATGGCGGCATGGACTTGCAAATCAGCGACCAAGTATTGTTATGTGGTGGCTTGACAGGTTTGAGTCAACTAGAACAGTTATTTGCGATCGCCACTAAAGTACCCCTTTCTATCCCAGTAGTAAAAGCTAGTGAGGCAGAAACTCTTTAAGCGCTTTTCCCTATAGATAATTTATGGAAGTAATCATTAATCATTAGTTATCACTTGTAATAAGAGTAATTTAATAAAAAATGAACTAATCCAATTAGCAAATATTGACATGAATAATTGTCAAAAAATTTTATTGTATTTTACATATAATTTCAGAGCTTTTCTGCATAATCTCTTGGTTTTTCTGCATAGCCTGTTGGACTTGCTTCATAAGCTGTTGGTTTTTCTGTTTAATCTGCTGGGATTTCTGTATAGACAGCTGTAATTCCTCTCTAATCAACAACTTCTCTGAGAGGAACAGCTTTGCAAGAGTTGCAATCCGCTTTACTTCTAGATTTTCAGTTTGCTCTTGAGAGCACACACGATCGCGTCCTGCTGCCTTTGCTTGATACAATGCTTTATCCGCCGTCACAATTATTTTTTGAAAGTTAGAGTTAGATATAGGAATTACTGTAGCTAACCCAGCACTCAGGGTTACATAAGAACTAACTTGCGAATTTTCATGGGGAATTGCCAGTTTGCGTACAGCAAAGCAAATTTTTTCTGCAATGTGAGCAGCACCATGTATGTCTGTGTTAGACAAAATTACAGCAAATTCTTCCCCACCATAACGGGCAACTAAATCAGCAGGACGTTGAACAGCATCTTTCATGACTCTAGCAATTTTACTAAGACAGCGATCGCCCATTGGATGACCATAAGTATCGTTGTAGGATTTGAAGAAATCTACATCAACAAGGATGAGGGAGAGGGGCTGTTGTGAGCGTGTCATGCGCCGCCACTCAATATCAAGATACTCTTCAAATCGTCGGCGGTTAGCTACTTGAGTTAAAAAATCGATAGTAGCTATAGTACTTAATTGCTGCAATTCTTCATTCTTCGCTTCTAGTTTTTGCTGAAGTTGGCGACGCTCTTTTTCTTGGCTGGCTACCAAAAACTGATAGTCCAAATTGCTTAAGCTTTTCCCCTGTAACCAGTCTAAAGCCTCTTGCAATGCCTGCCCCCACAGTAAACATGACTCATCTTGATAGCCGGATGCTAGCCAAGCACTAAATGTTGGACAATAAAAATGAAAATTGTCTAACTGCACAATCATCTTAATCTATATAAAAATTTAATTATATTAGACGCTTATTTGATTGATGTATTTTTTATTACTTTTGGAATATAAAAATCTCAAATGCAAAAGCAAGCGATCGCTAATCTATGCTAACTTCGGCTAAGAAGACATCACTAGTGGTCTGTAAAGTCAACTTTGACGAGTAAATAAATTCTTCAATTTCTCTTCTTTCCTTCTGACTTCTGGTGCGTCCGCTGCGCGTAGCTTGCTTCTTTGTAGGAGTGGTTCGTTCTTTTACCCTTCAAACCTTCGCTTGACAGAGTACTAGTACAACGCGGCGTAAAGAAACCTACTGTTTCATTACAGCCAGAAAGCGCAAAATTAAAGCTTTTTGATTTTTGAACGCCAGTTGCTTCTCCCTTCTCTACGAGACGCTCCGCGTTCGCGTAGCGTTCCGTTCGCGGAGCGTCCCGTAGGGAAGGAAAGGCGTTAGCCTCTTCCTTTGGGAGAAGGGGAGACGCTGCGCGAACAAGTCGGGAAACCGCAAGGGTGCACTGGCTCCTTTTGACTTCCGCCTTGCGGTACTAATTTGGGTTCGTAACGTTAAGGATTTTTTGTAGTGGTAGTAAAAATAATTTTTACCACTACAAGGTTTTCCTAATCTGGTAAATTTTAGCCAGCACCGTGGGAAGGGGCGTTTCAAACGCCGATTTTTGACTAACTCTTGGGTTTAATATAAGCGATCGCTTGTTTCCAAACGGTGTGCTGACTGTTTTCATCCGCAATACAGATACACTGTGGGTCTTGCCATAAAACCCTTCCTGTGAGTACATCACCAGTCAGCAGCTTTAACTCTACCGGCGTTGTTTGTTTAATTAGGTTTTGGACTTGTCTAATACTGGGTAAAGTGGTGTCAAATTCGGTAAGCATTTTTAGTAAAGATAAACCTACAAGGCAAAATAAAGAGTAACTAATCCTTGATAATTCATCCTTGAAGAAATGGCAATCGAATTTACTAAGTATCATGGTCTAGGTAACGACTTTATTCTGATTGACAATCGCTCATCATCTGTGCCTGTAGTGACTCCAGAGCAAGCCATCAAGTTGTGCGATCGCCATTTTGGTATCGGTGCTGATGGTGTTATTTTTGCCCTACCTGGAGAAAACGGCACTGACTACACGATGCGGATTTTTAATTCCGATGGTTCAGAACCAGAAATGTGTGGCAATGGCATTCGCTGTTTAGCTGGCTTTTTGGCAGACTTAGAAGGGGAATCCCGGAATCAAGACTCATATCGTATTCATACTTTGGGTGGTGTAATGACTCCCCAACTCTTATCTGATGGTCAAGTTAAAGTAGACATGGGTTTACCCAGGTTACTCGCTAGCGAAATTCCTACCACTCTTGCACCCACCCAAGAAAAAGTCATTTCTGTGCCGTTAGAGGTGGCGGGGCAAACTTGGGATGTCACCTGTGTAAATATGGGAAATCCTCACTGCATTACTTTTGTGGAAGATGTAGCAGCAATTGAGCTAGAAACCATCGGCCCAAAATTTGAGCATCACTCAGTTTTCCCTCAACGCATAAATACCGAATTTATTCAAGTGGTACGCCGTGACTATTTGAAAATGCGAGTATGGGAACGAGGTGCTGGGATTACCTTAGCTTGTGGGACTGGTGCTTGTGCTTCCTTGGTAGCTGGAGTGCTAACCGGGAAATGCGATCGCACTGCAACTGTAGAATTACCTGGTGGCCCCTTACAAATTGAATGGTCAGAAGTAGACCAAAGAGTTTACATGACAGGCCCGGCTGAACGAGTATTCACTGGGAAATTGTAACCGACTTACTCTTGGCATTACTCAAGTAGTAGTGCCATAGAAGTCTTGCAGCTACTGCCCGCCACGGTCGCCAGTGCTGTGTCATTGCTTCTAATTGAACTGGTGTTGGACGCGTCGCCAAGTTTTTGAGTTTTTGGAAAGCAATCGCGATCGCTAAATCGCCTTTAGGAAAGACATCAGGACGTTGCAGCGCCATTAGCAAGTAAATATCAACTGTCCAGTCTCCTATACCTTTGAGACGCTTTAACTCAGTTCTGATAGTAGTTTCGTCCATTGTTTCCAGCTTGGTTAGGTCAAGCTGACCAGTTGCGATCGCCTGAGCCAATCCACGACAGTATAGAATCTTTTGCCGACTGAATCCAATTCCTCTTAATTGAACATCATCCAATATCAGAAAATTTTCTGGCGTCAGAGTTACAACAACCCCAGATAATCGGGTAAATACAGCCCTTGCAGCCGCGACGGAAACTTGCTGTTCCAGAATTATGCACAATAGTGTTGCAAAACCTGCTTCTCTTTGCCACATCGGTGGAGGCCCCAGTGTCTCTAAAATCCGAGCCAAATCGCTATCAAGTTTGGCAAGCACCATTAAACCACGGGTTAAACTTTCTTCAGTCAGCGATTCTAGTTCAGGTGTTTGAGTCATGTTTGTAAAATTTCGACTCTTGTGTAAGCAGTTTTTGCTTGCGCTCAATTCCCCAGTGATAACCACCAAGACTGCCATCACTCCTCAGCACACGGTGACATGGTACAATCAGCGCGATCGGATTAGCTCCACAAGCATTACCCACCGCGCGGACTGCTTGGGGTTTGGCAAGATTACGGGCGATATCAGTATAAGTGCGTGTTTCGCCATAGGGAATTTTTTGTAATGCTTGCCAAACCTGTTTCTGAAATGCTGTCCCACGGATATCAAGTGGTAAATCAAGATGTGCCTCGCCTCCTGCAATAAAGTCGAGGATGGCTTGTATCCAGTCTTTGTGTGTGCGATCATCACGCCCGATCTGCGCTTGGTGAAATTCCTGCTTCAAAATGTGTTCAAGCTTGTCTGCTTCATCACCTAATTTTACGGCGCAGATACCCTTCTCTGTTGTTGCCACAAGCAAATATCCTAGTGAACATGGAGCGATCGCATAAACAATGTTAATTGTCTTTCCAGCTTGTTGGTAAGTCTTTGGTGTCATTCCCAGTTGTTTAGGTGCTTTCTCATAAAGCTGACTACTTGAACCATACCCCGTATCGTAAACTGCATCAGCAATTTCTTCCCCCGACTGAAGACGCTGTTTCAATCGCTGGCTACGCAGCGCATCTGCATATTGAAAAGGCGATACGCCAATTATTTGCTTGAATATTCTTTGTAGGTAACTGGGACTCATTTCCACCTGAGAGCATAATTCCGAGAGGGTTGGAATGTGGTCAACTTGTGCTTCAATATATCGACATATTGCTAAGATTTTAGCTGTATTTGGAACCGTTTCAGATTGTGGCTGACAGCGCTTACAAGGTCGAAAACCTGCAATTTCAGCATCTTGTACCGACTGCAAGAAACAAACTTGATTCCGATTCGGTCTGCGACTAGGGCAAATAGGTCGGCAATAAATACCTGTAGAGCGAACACCATAGAAAAACTTGCCTTCAAAAGCGGAGTCTCGATTGAGAACTGCTTCCCAGAAAGTTTCTTCTAAAATTTGTGTCTGTTGTAATTGCATTCATGTCTCCTTAAATCTATTGCAAAGTTTCCCACCTTAAAGTGTTCATTATTAGTTTTTGTCTTTAGGTAAAACTAGATTAAATGTATAGATAAACTATTTTCTATCTGATTGTTGCGATCAAAGTTAATTATCTCAGTTTTTTAATGTAAAAACTCGCTAAACGGGTGTTCACTACTCGATGAAACCGGGAACCTTAAATTAGGTCAACACAACAGAATTTTTATGAGTGGTGGTATTTACCTGATTCAGGATAATTGTCAATTAGTTGAGATGAAGGAAGAACCTTATGAATCAGAGAATGGGCTACAAAAGCTACTAGCTGACTATTCAAACCTTGCAGATTCAATGGGGTACAGGTAGAAGTTAGGCTTCTTTTGTCCCTAAATTTAATTACAAGGGAAAAAATCGCACTTTTTTCCGAGTTTGGAGTAATGCTACTGTAGAAATTTGTGCTTACGAGCCACCATTCAATTTAGAATAAAAGAAAGCAGAACTTCTGACTCGATTTAAATCTGTTGTAGGAACATCAATTTCTATTAATCCTTATTGCTGGTATATTCCCTTTTCTACTCTGAATGATAAGATGGTTATTAGACAGTTTTTGGAAGTACTTGTCTGGGCTATTCGCGAAATTAAATTATCATAATTTTGTATAGCAATCCTATTTAGTTTGTGATAATTGCAACCCATATATCCCCGACTTAATAAAATTTGTTGGGAATCTTGTTTCTTACGAATGATTCAGGGTAGGCAATTACTTACCAAATTTCTGCTAAATCTAAAACAAATCCTGGCAAAATATTTTCTCCCGATAGAGTTTTAGGATTTTGTGAAATCTCAACTTCTCGATTGGAACGATAAATTTCTACCTGTTGCTGTCCTCTATTAATTAACCAGCCTAATCTGGCGCCATTCTCCATATATTCCCTCATTTTGGCTTGCGTTTTTTCTAAGGAATCACTTGGAGACATTAACTCAACCACAAAATTGGGACACAAAGGAGCAAATCTTTCTTTTTCTGCTTCACTTAAAGCATTCCACCGTTCCATTTTCACCCAAGAAGTATCTGGAGAACGCTCTGCACCGTTGGGAAGTTTGAAACCACCAGAAGAGTCAAAGGATTTACCTAGCTTATTTTGACGACTCCAAGCTCTTAATTGATAAGTTAAATCGGCATTACTGTCACTAGTACTACTCCCCGTAGGTGGCATAATAATTAATTCCCCTGAAGCTGTCCGCTCAAACTTTAAGTCTCGATTATTTTGACAAAGCTGAAAAAATTGCTCGTCAGTCAAGTCGATATTTAATTCGAGGGTAGGAGGTAAACTGACGGTGGTAGTATTCATGTTATCAGTTTGGATGGAAGCAATAGATCTATTCTAGTAGATAGTTATTGTTCCCAAAATCAGGGTCTGTTTTTCAAGGATAGGAGAATAAGCTGATGTGCAGATAATCTTACGCAAAGACACCGAGATGCTATTTGAACGACGATTAGCTGACTACAAAATTTTATTAATTAATCATCTATTAGATATTTCTATAAATTAGTTATTATCCATAACCCTTGTAGAGACGTAGCAGTGCTACATCTTTACATTTTCTTTGCATTCCTTTGTATTTAAAAAAGCTACGAATTTATGCAAAACTGTACTTAGTGTTCAGAAAAGGATAAAACCTTTGCCTGAAAGTGACTCAGCACTCCTGAACTGATTCGCTCTTTGACAAATGGTTCACCCGATTGGGTGAATGCGATCGCAGCATCCAGAACTACTCTGAAAGTAGAGCCACTTTTTTTGTTGTTAGCGATGTCTACGATGGTCACTGAGCTTTGTCGTTGGCGCAGCCTCTCGTAGAGAAGGGTGTCGAAGTGCGGGCTACGCCTACGCGCTGACAGCTAAAAACTTTTACAATGGCTATGATTACCTTGAATATTATGCCAATTGCTTATATATCAAAGGGTCTAAGAGTGGATGAAATTGTAAAATCACCGCAGAAACCAGATTTTCTACCAGAGAAGACCGCTTTGTTGGAAACAATTGCTACCAATTTACCAGGGACGATTTTCCAAATTCTGCAACGTCAGGATGGTTCTATATTTATCCCTTATATTAGTTCTAGTTGTAAATATTTGTATGAATTAGAACCAGAAGCTGTACAGGCAGACTTTCAGGTGTTATACAAACTGATTCATCCACAGGATATAAAAGCTTTTACAGAATCTATTGCTGTTTGTCGTACTACTCTTACACCTTGGCATTGGGAAGGTCGGATTGTTACGCCTAGTGGCAAACTTAAATGGATTCAAGGTACTTTACAACCCGAATTACAAGCAGCAGGTGATTTTCTTTGGCATGGCTTGGTTATGGATATTACAGACCAAAAACAAGCCCAAGAAAAATTGCAAGAGAGTGAGGCACGCTATAAAGCAATTTTGGATGCTATCCCCGATTTGATGTTTCGCATCAGCCGCGATGGTGAGTATCTAGATTTGAAAAGTGAGGGCGCAAATATCACTCTATCGAGAGAAGAAATCGTTGGAAAAAATTTGCAAGAGTTATTGCCGAGTGATGTTGCGGCAATTAGTCAAGTAGCGATCGCTAAAACTTTAGATTCTGGAATTTTACAAACTTGTGAATATCAACTACCAACATCTTTGGGGGTTAGAGATTATGAGGCGCGGTTGGTAGTGAGCGGCGCAGATGAAGTATTAGCAATTGTCCGAGATATCACAGAACGCAAACAAGGAGAAGTCGCCTTACAAAATCTTGCCCAAAAATTTGCTAAAGCTTTTAGTTGCAGCCCCGATTCAATTACCATTAGCACGCTGCAAGAAGGACGCTTTATCGAAGTTAACGACAGTTTTGTGAATCTTTCAGGTTATGGGCGAGATGAGGCAATTGGTAAAACTTCTTTTGAGTTAAATCTTTGGTTACACGATCGCGATCGCCTAAAGTTAGTGCAAGAGTTGCAAAGCACAGGAGTCGCTCGGAACTTGGAAATTGAATTTCGGCAAAAATCTGGCGAGGTAATTACAACACTGCTGTCAGCCGAAGTCATTGATTTAGATGGTGCTCCTGCCATTTTAGCAGTGCATCACGACATTACAGAACGCAAACAAGTAGAAGCACAATTACGCTTTTGTGCCCAACGCGATCGCTTGTTGGCAGAAACCCTAGTGCGAATTCGGTCTTCGCTTAATTTAGAGCAAATTCTTCAAACCACCGTGACGGAAGTTAGGCAATTTCTCCAAGCAGATCGAGTTTTCATTGGTTTAAATAATGCCAATTTAGGAGTCAGAACTATTGCTGAATCAGTAGATCCCAAATATCCATCAGTCTCAGGTTGGTCTACTAATGATGAAGCTTATTTACAAGAATTACGAAATTTACTAAAAGATAATCTTGTGCGTGTCGTTGAAGACATAACCCAAATAGAAGTATCTCCCAAAGTCAAAGCACACTATCGAAAATTCCAAACAAAGGCGACTTTGGCTGTACCAATTATGCTAAATAATGAATTGTTTGGCGCATTAATTGCCAATCAATGCTCAGGTTCGCGTCATTGGCAGCCAGTAGAAATTGATTTGTTACAGCAGATGTCAGAACAGGTAGCGATCGCGATTCAACAAAGTCAGATATGCCAAAAGCTAGCAGAACTCAACACTAATTTAGAACACCAAGTCCAAGAACGGACAGCACAGTTGCAGCAGAAAATGCAAGAAGTTGAAAATTTGCATCGTGTCAAAGATGTTGTTTTGCATACAGTTGCCCACGATTTACGAACTTCGGTGATGGGTAACTTGATGGTATTAAAGAATTTGTTAAATCAGCGAGTGGGGAGTGAGGAAGCAGGGGAGCATACTTCGACTCCCTTCTCTACGAGAGGCTGCGCCAACGACTACGCTCAGGGCAAGTCGCTCAGTAACCAGGGGAGCAGGGGGGAAATTACAGCAAGTCTTTCCCCTCTGCCTCTTTCCCATTCCCAATCCCCAATCCCAATATCTCGCTCAATCATCGAGCGAATGATTCAGGGCAACGACCGCCAACTGACAATGATTAACTCATTGCTAGAAATTAATTCCTGTGAAAAACAGGGTATTGAGATCAAACTAGAACCTGTGCAACTTAGTAGCCTACTGGGCGAATGTTCCTCCCAGTTGGAACCCATGCTGACACAAAATCAAGCGACTTTGAAGAACTTGGTTCCCGCAGATTTACCGTTAGTAATGGCAGATGGAACTCGATTACAGAAAGTTTTGGTAAATTTAATCGCACATGGCTTGCAGAATAATCCACCAGGATTAAATTTTACCTTGAGTGCTACTGTTGAGGCGGGAATGATTCGCACTCAGATTCAAGATGACGGTGTACTAATGAGTAAAGTAGAGTGCGATCGCCTTTTCGATCTCCATGTCCGCGATCCTCAAGACTGTTGCTCTACAAGCATTGGCTTAAAAATGTATCTTTGTCGGAAAGTCATTAAGGCGCATGGCGGCGAAATCGGAGTTATGAGTAACCGCAAGCGTGGATTAACTTTCTGGTTTACACTACCTTTAGCAACTTCATCCGCAACAAATCGCCCATAAATCACCAAAAAATGAGAGGGTGTTATTTATGGCAATGTTGAGTAAGGGAAACACCCTCAAGGTATGGGCAAAGTTGCTCGGATGCTAATAACTACTCCATTTACAACAGTGCAAAGCTGGTGGAGAAAAACCTTTTCTGCACCAACAACAGATGAAATCACTACTCTTTATAGAGCTTGGCGTAATCGTTTCTTGTGGCAGAGATTACGTTTATGGTTATGGCTGGCGCTGATTTGTCTATTGTCTTTTACTTTGCGAGACATTTACAGCTTGTTTTTTCCTTTTGCAGAGTTGCAGCAACTACCAGAAGTACTTAGAACTCAGCGCCTAGTAATTAATGTTACAATGCTTGCAATATTAATTATTTGCTTTGCTTTACACAAAACTAAATTAGGTCGTCATCGACCAGATTTATTATTTTTAGGGTCTTCTTGGTCAATTAGTTTAGCATCACAGTTGTTTGCAACTCTTAGTGGTTTTGCGCTACCCGATACCATTGGTTGGTCACTGTTGTTCTTGAGCCAAGCTGTGTTGATGCCTGTCTGCTGGATTCTTCACTTGCTGACTCAAGTGAGTGTGCTGATTTACTATTTTGGTGTAAATACAGTACTTGGGCTAAAAACACCAATCCCCGACCACCCAGGAATATATAATGTAACGTTCATTTTATACATTTTCTGGTTTTGTACTATATGTGACATCGGTGTTTATCTGTACGATCGCCTGCAACGTTCGGAATTTTTCGCTCGTAAAGAACTGGAATCTGCCTACCAAAAACTCAAGGTTGCCGAAGCTAAATATCGCAGCATTTTTGAAAACGCTGTTGAAGGGATTTTTCAAAGCAGTCCCGATGGACATTACATTACGGCAAATCCTGCTTTAGCACGTATTTATGGCTACTCCTTAGCGCAGGAGGTGACAGCAAATTTCACTGATATTGAACAATTATATGTCGATCCGAACCGTCGGGCAGAATTTGTGCGCCTGATGGAAAAGTATGGCAGTGTTTCCGAGTTCGAGTCCCAAATTTATCGCCGAGACGGGAGTATTGTTTGGATTTCAGAAAAAGCCTACGCAGTCTGCGATGAACAGGGAAAATTGCTTTACTACGAAGGTTTGATTGAAGACATTACCCAGCGCAAGCAAACTGAAGAAGAACTACGAGTATTTTTCCATGCAGTTTCCCATGACTTACGCAACCCAGTGCTGGGTACTTTAATGGTACTGAAGAATTTGCTTGCCCGTTCAGAGGAAAATATTGCCATTTCCCGCTCAATTTTAGAGCGGATGATTCAAAGTAGCGATCGCCAACTGAACTTAATTAATTCGTTGATGGAAACTCATATCAGCGAGGTGCAAGGTGTTGTTTTACAACTTCAAGCCGTACAATTACTGACAGTTGTCGAAGCTGCGATCGCTGATTTAGAGCCATTACTAGCACAAAATCAAGCCAAGCTGACAAATTTGGTATCCGCAGATTTGCCATTAGTGAATGCCGACCCCACGCAACTATGGCGAGTTTTTTCTAACTTAATCGTCAACGCTCTGAAACATAATCCCCCAGAATTGCTTTTAACAATCAATGCTACCCGTAAGGATAAGATGATTTATTGTACTGTTAGTGATAACGGTAGGGGAATTAGTCAACAACAAAGCGAGCGGCTTTTTGACCTTTACTTTCGGGGTACAAGTATCGGCAATTCTGTAAGTTTGGGATTGGGGTTGTATCTGTGTAAGCAAATCATCCATGCTCACGGCGGCGAAATCGGTGTAAACAGTGCATTGGATGCAGGGGCAACATTTTGGTTTACCTTACCAATTAGTAGCCCATTTACAGGATGAAGTTGCTAATTAAACCTTTTTGTTACCAAAAATATTTTTTTAAATTTGCTATTATTCAGGAAAAAAGAAACGAATAGAACAACCAAATCCGGGTAAAAGTGGCGATGTTATTTCATCATCGCCTAACAAAGTAGCAACTAAAACCAATTGGGCTTTTTCTCGCCGATAAACTTCGACTTTTTGAGTAAAACGATCAACAATCCAATACTCACGCACGCCTTGAACTGAATAAAGTTTCAACTTTGCTTCTTTGTCTCGAAATTCATTTTGTTTACCAGGGGATAAAACCTCTATTACTAACTCTGGTGCGCCTGTCAAATGTCCCGCTTCATCTTCAATTTGCGCCAGTCGTTCTCGACTTACCCAAACTACATCCGGTATAACGCTATCTGCTTGCGAAAAAATCACTCCTGGAGCCACAATTGTTTCCCCTAAACCACTCGAATCTGACCAAACATCGAGTTGTCGAGCAATTTTTACACAAACTTGTTGATGACGGCGGTGAGGAGTGCGAGTCACAAAGAGTTCTCCATTAATAATTTCATAGCGCGTCCACTCATTTTCGGGTAGAACCTCTAAATCGTGAATTGTCCAGCGTACTCCCTCAATGGCTTGGTTCATGATTGTCCCCGTTTGGCTTGTTGCCTTTGTTTAATTTTATCTTTCCTTCGGACAAGGGAGCTATGGTATTTAAATTAGAACCATAATCAAAAACGGAAGATCAGGCGAAACTCTGTATGCTGACATTTACCCAACTGAAACCACCTAATTGCGATGCCGCAGTTACTTTTACTCTGGCGCTGACAGCAGAAGAACGTACCCGCAGTCGTCATCGCTTTGAAACTGAAGCTGGTAAGGTTGTATTTTTACATTTACCCAGAGGGACTGTCTTACATGATGGCGATATTCTGCAAGAAGAAACCCATAGCAGTTTAATCAGAATTACTGCCAAACCAGAACTAGTGCTGACTGCCTTTGCCCAAACACCACTTTTATTATTACGGGCAGCATACCATCTGGGAAATCGCCACGTACCTGTAGAAATTACTCCAACTTATTTACGCTTGTCCTCAGATTCAGTTTTATGCACGATGTTAGAACAATTGGGGTTAGAAGTTAAAGAGGAAATTTTACCGTTTCAGCCAGAATTGGGAGCTTATGGACAACACTATCATGCTCACTGATAGCCATCTTTTGAGTATTTTGCAGCTGGCTAGCCCAGCTTTACCTGTGGGAGCATATAGTTATTCTGAAGGCTTAGAAATGCTCGTAGAAAATGGTACGATCGCTAATCATACACATCTCAAAGATTGGTTAAAAGCAGAGTTGCTCTACGGGGCAATTCGGCTAGAGGCAGCAGTGATGGTACGATCGCAGCAAGCTGTAGAAACAGGTGATGTTGAGTCCCTATGCCGTTGGAATCTGTGGTTATCGGCTGCTAGGGAAACAGAAGAATTACGCGCCTCTAGTTGGCAGATGGGGCGATCGCTCATCCAATTACTTGGTAAACTAGAACCGCAGATTGTACCTATTGCCAATATTGTCGGTAATCCGTGCAATTATGCGATCGCTTTTGGTATTGCCGTTGCCCATTGGCAAATCAGTATCAAAGCCGCATTACTGGGATATCTGCACAGTTGGGCAAGTAATTTGATTACTGCTGGCGTAAAACTCATCCCCCTTGGACAAACAGCAGGACAGCAGTTATTGCTAGATTTGCAACCATTACTCAGTGCTGCGGCATTAGAAATTCTCGCGTTGGAGGACGATCAACTCGCCTGTTGTAGTTGGGGTTTGTCGCTAGCGAGTATGCAGCATGAAACGCAGTATACAAGGTTGTTTAGGAGTTAGTCATTGGTCATTAGTCATTAGTCATTGGTTAAAAACTAAAGAGTAATAACCATGTATCAAGGACAAATAACAAAGAACAAATAACAAATGACAATGAATGCATTTCGAGTAGGGGTTGCTGGGCCAGTGGGTTCGGGGAAGACGGCTTTGGTGGATGCTTTATGTAAAGGATTGCGTGAGCAGTATCAGATTGCGGTGGTGACGAATGATATTTATACTCAGGAGGATGCTCAGTTTTTAGTGCGTTCTCAGGCGTTGGCAAGCGATCGTATTTTGGGTGTAGAGACTGGTGGTTGTCCTCACACTGCTATCCGCGAAGATGCTTCGATGAATTTGGCGGCAATTGAACAATTAGAAGAACGTTTTCTCGATTTGGATTTGGTATTTTTGGAAAGTGGCGGCGATAATTTAGCTGCTACCTTTAGTCCAGAATTGGTGGATTTAACGATTTACGTCATCGATGTTGCGGCTGGTGATAAAATTCCCCGCAAGGGTGGCCCCGGTATTACTAAATCTGATTTGTTGGTGATTAACAAAACTGATCTAGCACCCTACGTTGGTGCAGATTTAAGTGTGATGGAACGAGATGCTAAAAAAATGCGCGGCGATAAACCTTTTATTTTTACTAATTTAAAAACTCAGTCTGGACTTGCAGATGTAATTAATTTTGTTTGCATAAATATCTGTTGAAAAGAATTTTATAACCCACCTCTGTGGGTTTTGCCTGTATAGACGCGGTTTATGAGCCTTTGAACTCGGAAGTTGAGCCTTTGAACTCGGAAGTTGAGCCTTTTTACTCGGCAGTTGAGCCTTTGAACTCGGCAGTTGAGCCTTTGAACTCGGCAGTTGAGCCTTTTTACTCGAAAGTTGAGCCTTTTTACTCAGAAGTTGAGCCTTTTTACTCGGCAGTTGAGCCTTTTTACTCGGCAGTTGAGCCTTTTTACTCGAAAGTTGAGCCTTTTTACTCGAAAGTTGAGCCTTTTTACTCGAAAGTTGAGCCTTTTTACTCGGCAGTTGAGCCTTTTTACTCGAAAGTTGAGCCTTTGAACTCGGAAGTTAAGGCTTAACTCTTTGTCAAAGTCAATTTTTTTAACGAACCGCATAGACGCAAAGCGGCTTCCCGCAGGGTGGGGCGCATTCGCGTAGCGTCTTGTAGAGAAGAACGCAAAGAAAGAGAAGGAAGAGAAGAAAGAAATGCTTAACCCAAGTGTATTGGTTTATAACCGCCCTTTGAACTATAAAGCCCGTAGATGACGATTTCGCACCCGTTCAGCACTACCGGTAGGAATCGCAGCAATTAATTTTTGCGTATATTCCTCTTTGGGTTCTTGGTAAATGCTTTCGGCTGTGCCTTCTTCAACAATTTGACCACGATTCATGACTAAAATGCGATCGCTCATAAATTTCACCACACTTAAATCGTGAGAAATAAAAATATAGGTAAGCTGAAAGTCTGACTGTAACTCTTTGAGAAGATTTAATACCTGCGCCTGTACTGAAACATCCAGCGCTGAAACTGATTCATCGCAGATGATAAACTTAGGATTTAACGCCAAAGAACGGGCTATGCAAATCCGTTGGCGTTGACCGCCAGAAAACTGATGAGGATAGCGGTTAATTGCATCTGCACTCAACCCCACCCGTTCTAAGAGTTCGACTACTCGCTGGCGTCGTTGTTGCTTTGTTTTACCAACGGAGTGAATTAACAATGGTTCCATTACCGCGTCCCCAACCTTCATCCGGGGATCGAGGGAACTAAAAGGATTTTGGAAGACTATTTGCATTTCCCGCCGCAGTTTTTGCAACCGTTCTCCTTTGAGGCTAGTAATATCTTGTTTCTCAAAGATAATCTGACCACTCATCGGTTCAATTAATCGCAGCAAGGTTCTACCAAGGGTGGTTTTACCGCAACCAGATTCTCCCACCAAACCTAGTGTTTCCCCTGGTTTGACATCAAAAGAAACGCCATTAACTGCCATATTGTAGCGTTTTGTCCCACCAAACACCCCGCGCACTGGAAAACCAACTTTCAGGTTGCGGATTTGCAGTAGGGGTTCCAATTCATTGAAGTTTGCCAATCTTTCAGCAATCTCTTCAGTGGTCACTTCTATGGGTTGTGCAGGTTCTTTTGGCTGAATTACTACTTGTCCCGTTGGTGTCTCTTCTGCACTCATGTAGTCGGAAACGGTGAGTAATTTTTGGGGACGGCGGTTGAGTGTGGGGCGACAAGCTATCAAGCCTTTAGTATATGGATGCTGGGGACTGCTGAAAATTTGTTCAGAAATACCAGATTCGACAACTTTACCTTTATACATCACCGCTACTTGGTCAGCAATTTCTGAAATTAGCCCCAAGTCGTGAGTGATGAAAATCATTGCCATGTCACGGCTTTGCTGCAATTCTCGCATTAACTCCAAAATAGTCGCTTGCACCGTCACATCCAAAGCTGTGGTTGGTTCATCGGCAATTAAGATTAATGGGTTGCAAGAAATTGCCATTGCAATCATCACCCGTTGCAACTGACCCCCAGAAAGTTCATGAGGGTAGCGTTCTAGCATGGCTTCTTTGTGTTCTTTAACCATCTGTGCCAACTTTGATGGTTCTAGTTTCGATGAATTGCTGTTGGTTTGATGGTCACTGAGCTTCTTGCCCTGACTTGTACTGAGCGTAGCCGAAGTAGCGTTGTCGAAGGGTGTCGAAGTGTGCCAATTTTCGATATACTGCTGTTGAATCTCTTCATTGCTAGGTAGAAGTTTAACCTCTTGCAGACCTGCGATCGCAATTTGTCGTGCTTGGGCTGCTGACACATTTTGATGCCGCATAATCGCTTCTGTTAGCTGAAACCCGATGTTATAAACCGGATTAAGCGAACTCATCGGTTCTTGAAAAATCATGGCGATGTCGCCACCCCGGTGTAACTGCATTTGCTCAGGAGGCAATGTTACTAAATCGATGGGGTTAGCATTCTCTTGAGGACGAAACCAGATTTCACCACCAGTCACCATACCGGGAGTTTGCAACAAACTCATCACAGCTAGGGCTGTCACTGATTTACCACTCCCCGATTCTCCTACTATTCCTAGAGTTTCACCTCGATGCAGCTCAAAGGAAATACCATCCAAAGCTCTGACGTTATTGCCATCACCGGGAAATTCAACTTGGAGATTGCGAACCTCTAGGACAGTTTCTCTCATAAGAGTTGGGTATGAATCTTAACTTAAAATTATTTGGATTTTAACAATAGTTTTAATGTATGTGTAGGTAAATCAGTAGTTAAGTATGTCTAGTTTTGATTGAGTTTGATTTGTGGTTGCGCGTAGCGCAACCGTACATCTCGTTGCATGTAGATCGAATTCGACTCTGTGCTTGAAGCACTTTGGAGTCTGATAACTTGCAACTTGGGTTACTATCGTCGCGAATAATCATCCACATCGGGCGAAAATTCACGTTCTGCCTCACCTACAACTGGTGCGCCTGATTCGCCTAAAGCCCTTGAATAGAATAAACCTGCCAATATCGCACCTAAAATTGGAGCTACCCAAAACAGCCATACTTGCTTAAACAGTTCTACACCAGCAAAAAGTGCTGGACCAGTACTACGAGCAGGATTGACTGATGTATTCGTTATGGGTATGCTAATCAAATGAATCAGTGTTAGTGCCAAACCGATAGCAATTGGTGCAAAGCCCTTTGGCGCACGACCATCTGTTGCACCTAAAATCACAATTAAAAAAATGAAGGTAAGTACAACCTCTGTAATGAAACCAGAAGCCAGTGAATAGCCTCCAGGAGAGTGTGCTCCAAAACCATTTGTCGCTAATGGATTGGAACCAGAAAGCGTAAATTCTGGTTTACCACTGGCAATTAAATAAACTAGACCTGCGGCTAATATTGATCCCAATACTTGAGCAATAATGTATGGAAGCAACTCAGAGGCAGGAAAACGCTTTCCTGACCAAAGACCAAATGATACAGCAGGGTTAAAATGAGCGCCAGATATATGACCAACTGCGTAAGCCATAATTAGCACTGTTAGACCAAAAGCCAGAGCAACACCTACAAAGCCAATTCCTAATTCATTGGCTTTAGCGTCTGGAAACGCTGCTGCAAAAACAGCACTTCCGCAGCCACCCAATACTAGTACAAAAGTACCTACAAACTCTGCTAAACATCGTGTAAGAATTGATACCATAAATAGTTCCTTGCTTAAGCAACTGATTGAAAGCATTATAAATTAAGCGTTAAGAAATTTCTTTAAATCTTGTAACTACAGATTTAGCGCCAACACTATTAAACTTATTAACTTTTATAGATGGTTGCAATAGCTTCCTAAAATGTGCTGGAAAACCTTGATTTTTCGTTTTTAGTTCTCAATCAGCTTAAGCTTTGTAGCACAAATCTTATTAGTGGGATAGGTTCTTACTATAGTGGTTCCTAATTTGGTGAGGTACGTTTTCAAAGCTACTAACCTTGGTAAAAAAGATTTGAATGTACCTCAGTTGCTTAGGAAATGGTATAACTTTCTCTATTCCTAACTCACTCGATAGCTAAACTAAGCGATGTCTCACGAGAAGACGCAAAGCGTCAACGCAGACAAAAAAAATAGCACATCCTAAAGGATAGCTATTTGTAGAAATTGTCTAATCGTAATGCTTTTTGCTAAGTATAGTTAGCAAATTGAATACACACTAAACAACTTTAGAACGGAATATCATCTGGATCTGGTTCTTCCTCTTTCACTGCTGGATAAGTGGTTCGTTCATAGTTTGTGGGTTGGGGTACGGGTTCGTAAGTTTTCGTTTGGGGAGCAACGCCAACAGGATTTGTCGCTGGGGTAGGCGCTGGACGTGGTGACTCGTAACTAGGAACCTCTTTCTGTGGAGGACGAGATGCAGAAGATGGTTGTCGGGGAGCAGTTTCAGTGAATGATGGAGTTACGGTTGCTGAGGGTAATGGATCGGTATTAAAACTACCTCCAACAGATTGAATTTGTTGCACTGTCAATTCAGCACGTTTTTCTTTAAAACCTTCTTGACGATCAACAGTATTCATAGTTAAACGTCCTACCAGGATGACACGATCGCCTTGGTGGTAGTTTTGCTGAATTTCTGTCGCTAAATTCCCCCAGCCAACAACTTTTAGCGTGGCTGGCGGATCTTCTGGTTTCTGGGAATTGGGAAACTGCACTAGCATTTCCGTGACTCCCAGATTATCCGCTGTATAGCGGAGTTGCGGCTCGTTAATAATTTCTGCCATCAAAACGCAGCTGTTCATTAAAATTACTCCTGCAAAAAGTACTGATTCAAAAAGAGGGGGTTTTTCTATGTAGTGCCAATTAATATCTAGATAGGTTTAATTGTTTGCATTTTTTAATAATGTTTGAACAAATTTTCTACATCCACTCTGAGTTTTTAGTCCTTTCTAGCATAAAAGCCAAGCGATCGCTTTAAACAGCTTGAGTATACTGTTCGCCACCTTCGCTTGACTAAATTGAGCATTCAATTCTGCATAGAGTAGTATAATTGTACCACTTATTGATTAAATAGAAAAAATTTTGCCAAAAATTAAGCCTTGACGTGAACTGGAAAAACACCCAAGGCGATCAACCTGGCTGGAAGGTCACGCAAGATGGGTAAGCGTAAAAACGCAGGTGGTACAAAGGTACGATTTGAGGTGAGAACCGGGGCTAATAACCGCTTTTGGATAAAAGTTTGAAACGCCTGAATGATGCGTGTGGGCAACTCGCGTTGACGTTGTACTTTTGCTAAGTCGCTAAGTTGTACTTGTTGGTTCTTGAGCGGTTTGCTGAGTACATTGGCCGCGACTACAGCATCTTGAATCGCGTAATTAATCCCAACTCCACCCACCGGGGACATTATATGAGCCGCATCACCGATGAGTAACAGTCCCGGACGATACCAGCGTTTGACACGGCTGGACTCCACTGAGAGAAAAGCTATTTGTGACCAATCATGTAAATTTTGGATGCGTTGCTGGAATTCTGGCACCACTTCGGTAACAGATTTTTTTAATTCCTCCAAACCTGCAGCCCTTAGTTGTTGATAGCCTCCTTTAGGAATAACATAGGCAACTTGCCACTCATCACCACGGTCAAGCATAGCGATAATGTGACCTTGACCAAAGCGCCCCATTCCCCCTTCAGGGTCTTCTGGCTGACACGGTAGGCGAAACCAGAGGACATCCATTGGCGGTGAGGTTTCGATTGATTCAAACTCACCCAGGTGGCGTAAACGTGAGTGGCGACCGTCTGCACCAACTGTCAGTATTGCCCGAATTTCATGCCAACCACCGCCTCCTCGATAGCGGACACCTTGAATCACATCATTTTCAGTAATCAATTCCTGCACATTCGCACCCATTACCAGATGGAAACTAGGATATTTTTGGGCTTCTTGGGTGATGAACTCCAGGAATTTTACCTGGGGAAGCATTGTAATGTAAGGATAATGGGTTTTCAGATGACTAAAATCTGCGAATGTGACAGTATCTTGAGGGGTTTGAATACTAATTTGGCGAATTTTGGTATGGGGAAGTCCTAGCAAGCGATCGCTAAGTCCCAATTCCTCCATAATTTCCATCACCGACGGATGAATCGTATCGCCACGAAAATCGCGATCGAAGTCTTTGTGTGCTTCCAGCAACATCACAGAAATGCCTTGACGCGCTAACAACAGCGCCAATACTGCTCCTGCTGGCCCCCCACCCACAATGCAACAATTTGTGGTTTGTACGTCTACAATGTCATGGACAAGGTTATTGCTTGGGTCTTGGGAAAGATTTTTAGGTACATCGGTAGTCATAACAACACCTCCTAACAGCCCTAAAATTTAGAATAGTTTGCTTTTTATGCTAAAAGCTGTTTTTTTAACTTTTCGTATTTACCCTGAACGTGTATTATTATGAGCGCTAAAGTGTCATTAGTGATTAGTCATTTTTCCAATGCCCCATGACCGATGCTCCATGCCCAGTGATAATAATTAACAGTTGTGTCCCAAGTTATTTTAGAAAACGTTTATAAAAGTTTTTCCTCACGTAAAGGGGAAAGTGTTACCTCACAAACCCAATCTCCTCTCACACTTGCAGAAAAAACTGATGTAGCGCCACGTGCGGAAAGTGTCAATGTCTTGCGACGGATTAACCTGACGATCGCAGATGGCGAATTTATGGTGCTGGTAGGCCCTTCTGGTTGTGGTAAAAGCACTCTGCTGCGGTTAATTGCTGGGTTAGAAGTGATGACTGGCGGTAATATCTGGGTAGGCGATCACTTGATCAATGACCTACCACCCAAGGAACGCGACATTGCAATGGTGTTTCAAAATTATGCCCTCTATCCCCACATGACGGTGTATGATAACATCGCCTTTGGGTTACGCCGCACGGGAAGCAGGGGAGCAGAGGAGTATACTTCTCTACGAGAGGCTGCGCCAACGACTGCGCTCAGTAACCAGAGGAGCAGAGGAGAAAATACTCCTTATTTTCGCACATGGGCGGAAAATCTTTTTGTGGGGGCGACCAGAAAGTTACCTAAAGGATTGCGCTACATTTCTGACAAAGAACGGGCGGTGAATGAGCAGGTGCGTAGTGTTGCCCAACTGTTACAAATCGAAACATTGCTAAATCGCTTGCCTAAACAGCTATCTGGGGGACAAAGACAACGAGTTGCACTGGGACGAGCGATCGCGCGTGACCCCCAAGTATTCTTAATGGATGAGCCGCTTTCTAACTTAGATGCCAAACTGCGGGCGGAAACCCGCGCCCAAATTGTCAAATTGCAGCGCCAACTGGGGACAACGACGATTTACGTCACCCACGATCAAACAGAAGCGATGACAATGGGCGATCGCATTGCGATTATGTCTGAGGGTAAAATTCAGCAAGTTGCTTCTCCCTTAGAACTTTACAACCGCCCTGCCAATCTTTTTGTTGCAGAGTTCATTGGTTCACCACCGATGAATTTTATTTCTGTGGAATTTCATGCTCCGCAATTGATTACTCATTCCCAGTTTCGCTTCACCCTGCCAGAAGTTTGGGGAAAGGCTTTACAAAAATATGATGGGAAAACTCTAATTTTAGGTATTCGCCCAGAACACTTAAACTTGAGTATGCCTGCAACCAAAAATCTACCAGTGCAAGTAGATTTGGTAGAGAATCTCGGCAACGATTCCTTTCTTGCTGTTAAGATTGCCGAACCAGGATCTAAACCTGCTACTACAGCCAATTACCTACAAGTGCGAATACCACCAGACCGATTTATACAAGTTGGTGAGCAACTTTGGTTATCTCTAACTCTAGAGAAAATTCACTTTTTTGACCCAGAAACTGAGTTAGCAATATTTCCCTAGAAATTAATCTCCAATTTTAATTTCTATACAGGAGCATAGCCTTCATTACCCTCAAGTAGTGGATGTTCTGAACCCAGAATATCAATTAGAGTTTTTCTCACTTCTTTGTACTTCTCCTCCGTCCAGTTATCTTCCCTCATTTTCTTGAGAGACTCTGGAGAACTGCCAGCACTAAAGCGAGAACGAGTGGGTTTAAAAAACTGTGTGACGTACTCAGCAGCATTTAAATCAGCTATGCGCCGACCAAACGTTTTAGGATCTTTAATTGGTAGCATAGGGCTAATTGAGATACCAATATGAACACCAGCATCTACAAGTTTTTGAGCAGCTTTAAGACGTACCTCAATTGCAGGGCAGTGAGGCTCATAACGAGAGCGAATATCTTCAGAATCAGTAGTAATAGTAAAGTTGATGCGGATGTGTTTGAACTTCTGAAATAAATCAATGTCTCGTAAAGCAATTGGGCTACGTGTCTGAATAGTAATACGAGGCTGAACTTCCACAAGTTCTTCAAGAATTCTTCTAGTTAAACCTATTTTATGTTCTATAGGCTGATATGGATCGGTGACGCTAGACATATAGATTGTGTCACCTTCCTCAAGTCGCCTTTGTACTGATCTTGCACGACGCGCACGGCGCAGCAAGTCAACAGCGTTTTCTTTAACTTTCACCCAATCACCCCAGGTGTTTTGCTGGTCAAAAGTTGGAGCAAAAAAACGTGCGTAGCAATAATCACAAGCAAAACTACACCCACTATATTGATTTAGAGTAAACTTATACAAGCCAATAAAGCCACCTGGAGTGTTTAGTAGACTCTTACTGTTGACATACTCAACTTTAGTAGCACCCGTATTTAAGGGTTGTAAGTCATTTATACTTAGACGTTCTGCTTCGCTTAAAGAAGATTCAGTTAAATTACCATCAGTATTAATGCTGTAATCTTGCAAAGAAAACAACGAAAGTTGTTCTCCATCTCCAGTTGATTGCTTTTTCATAAGCTCGTTTTATCCAATTCTTACGAAATTTAATTAATTATATGCAACAACACCTCTTAAACTGGATCTCTAAACAGCAAAATCATCTAGATGAATTTATTGCTAAAACGGCTGATGATTATTTAGAAAAAGATAAAAATAGTCGCAGCAATTTTATTTTTGATATACAAGAAGCAAATCAAGAACAAGTTGCTTTATGCAAGGGAAAAGATTTATGTTATGACAGACCATCTGTAGGTTTTGCTTACTCTTTATGGTATCACGGGCGGAGAGTAAATACCTTCCTGAACTATCTCGTAAAAGTTTTTTCTGAAACTACAGAGGAACAGATTGAAATTTTTGATTTAGGAGCAGGAACTGGGGCTATACAGTGGGCAGTGGGCGTGATTTATGCCGGAATGAAATCATTAAACATTCTCACTCCGAAATTGAAGATTATCAATATAGATAATAGTCCATTTATGCTTCAGTATCATCAACTACTTTGGGAGCAGTTTGTAAGTCACTATAGCGAATGCTCAGATATTAATTGGGAATATAAAATTAATTCTTGGAATAATTCTGAAACTTCTGATAATAAAACATCTTGGATATGTGCAAGTTATTTATTTGACAGCACTGAAAATAAAGAGGCTATTGCCAATGATTTTATTGAATTAATTCAGATGTATGATCCAAAGACCCTCATTTTGCTAACATCAAATCAGCCATGCAAGAGAAAATATTTAGAAGATATCTCAGCCAAAATTAAAAATTGTGGATACAAAGTTGAGGAAAATCACTTAAAAAGTAATTTGTTTGATGGTGTAATGACTGCTGTTAGCCAGCGTAGAGAGCAATATAGAAGAGAGCTTGATATTCATGGATTAACTGGCCAATCTCAGTGGAATGATCATAGTTTTACAGGAAAGGTTTTTAAAAGAGAGATTACACAGCAAATAACGCTGATTGATATACTTGATAATAGACAAAGTATTCAAAGTATAGATATATATAGTCCACCAACCAAGGAACGAAGAGAAATTGAGTTAAGTGATGCTCAAAAAAAGGCAGCTAGACACTCTGACAGACCAACTATAATAACTGGTTCTGCTGGAAGTGGTAAAAGTATTGTAATTACTGAGAGAATAAAAAACTTAGTAGAACAAAATCAATACAATCCCGAATTGAGGATACTTTTAACTACATTTAATAAGGAGTTGATAGGACAGCTAGGCGATTGGTTACAAGAAATTCTTGATTCTAATAGGTGTAAAAGAATAGTTGATAGCTGTAATCAAGGGGAACCTCAAGAGACAAGCAAATTTGAGTTTTTACCCCTCAATCTCCCAAATATTCAATTAATGCACTTTGATGTACTTCCTACTCGATTAGGAGAAATATCAGGAAAAAACCCTTATAAAGACTTTGAAACAAAGATGATGAGTAATATTATCAGTGAAGTTAAAAATACTGATAATACCCTGAAAGAAGGAGATGAAGATGTACTAAAACCAGATTTCCTCCTAGATGAATTTCATAGAATATTTTACGGACTTGACTATAGAACAAAAGAAATTTATCTCGGCGGTATCAGGAAAGGTCGAGGTGTAAAACCGCGCTTAAGGAAATACGATAGGAGAAGAGAAATAGTTTGGAATTGTTTAGAACACTATTACAATATTTTAGAATTACACAATATCCATGAATTTACAAGAATCAGACTTAAGTTTTTAGATCAATTAAAAGCAAACCAAAAAAAAGGAGGATTTACACATATATTTGTTGATGAATTTCAAGATTGTACAGAAGCCGACTTTGAAATTTTTTATCATTTGCTACAGAACCCAGATAATTTAGTAATTGCTGGAGATTTCGCTCAGGCTGTACACCTCGGACTAGCTGCCTTTATTCCTAAACAAGCTGATATGTCAAGGCGAGAAATCTTTCGTTTAGAGAGTTCATATAGGCTACCTTACAGAATTAGCGAATGTATTAGAGAACTATCAAAGCGAATCATATACAAGCATAGAAATAACCAGACAAATATATCTCCAAATGAAATTACACCATACAAAGGTTCTCCTCCTGGAGCTAGACCAATTGTAGTATTTGCAACTACTGTGGATGCAATTAGCAAAAAAATTAAGGAGATATTTGAAACTTACAGAGAAGCTTATGGCTTGAATAAAATTACTATCTTAGAAAAAGATCCAAAACTTTGTTATGCTCTGAGGAAACTGAAAATTGATTCTGAGACTGACACAATTTTGAGAATAAAAGGTTTAGAAAAGGAATGTGTTTTATGGTCTGTTAGGACGAGGATTGATCATGACAATGAAGCAGAAGAGATTGTTTATACAATTTTAACTCGCACATCAAGTATATTGATTATTGCTCTTTCAGAAGAAATTACCAATGTTTACAAAGAAATAATTGGGACATTTGATAAAGATAGATTAATCTTTTGGGATCAAGAAACAAAAAATCGATATTCTGAATTTTGGAAGAAACAGAGTTAGAAGATATTAACAATATATCTGATGAATGATGATTTACTTGAAATAGTTAAGTCTTAGTGAGTTGACAGCAAAAAATATTTGAGAGTGCGATCTTACTTACACCCCCAACTTTCACAAGTGGGATCGCACTTTTGTATCTTACTAATTTGTAGAAGTGCTAAAAGATAGTGCAGATGCTTCCAGTAGATGCGGATGGTGGCATTGCCAAAAACTCAAAATCTCTTCGCCAACCTGTTGAGGATAGAAGTAGTGAAAAAAATGATACCCTTGTGGGCATTCCCAGAGTTTATCTTCTGGCTTCAACCAATTTAACCAGTCATGCAATGCAGGTGGATTGACTACAGGATCGCTCTTGCTACCACATACCATCATTGGCATAGAAACTCCACCCTTGGGTAAATAAACCAACTTAAATAAAGAGTGTGATGATGGAGATTGTTCTAAATCTTTATCTAAAGCAGCTACTAACTTTTTAGTAGTATGAGGCGGTTGATTTCCAAAAAGACTGCGAACGCTGCTTGCTAAAACTAACTCACGGCTGATGCTAAAAAGTTGTCGTTGAAAGTAATAGTGAGCCTGCCAATTGTTTGCAGGTTGAGCTGCTACAGCCAGCAGAGTGAGCGATCGCACTTTTTGAGGAAATCGCCGCGCAAAGGTTAAGGCGATCGCACCACCCATACCATGTCCTGCTAAATGCACGGGGCGATCGCGCCATTCTAAAAACTCATACAGCAAATCCACAGCTTGATCTATGCAACTGGCTTCATCTTTAGTTTGCTGGTATTCCCACTGAGCGACATTTATATAACTAGATAAATGTTCAAGTAATGGTTTATCAAAACGCTGCAAAACAGGGCTGGCACTTAACCATAAAATATCAAATGAATCAGACATAAATACCTATAACTTCTAAATTATCAATTTCAATAAAGGCGCACAGCTAGCCGTGCGCCCCAAATCTCTACAAACCAAATTCTGTCTTCAACTGAGCAACCCAAGTTTTAATTCGCTCGTCTGTTAGATCAGATTGACTACCTTCATCAAGTGCCAATCCGACAAACTTGCCATTTTTCAAAGCTCTAGAATTCTCAAAGTCATATCCCTCAGTTGGCCAGTAACCAACAGTTTTACCGCCTCGTTGGGAAATTTTTTCTTCCAGAATTCCAATTGCATCCTGGAAGTTATCGGCATAGCCATATTGGTCTCCATCACCAAAATAGGCAACCAGCTTACCACTAAAATCTATTTCATCCAGATCGGAGAAAAAGCCTTCCCAATCGCTCTGAAGTTGACCAATATCCCAAGTTGGAGAGCCAATAATCAGCAAGTCATACTCATCAAAAGTGCTAGTATCCGCCTCGTAAATGGGATGTAATGTTACAACATCACCACCAAACTCATCCCGAATTTTTTCAGCATCAGATTCAGTGTTGCCAGTTTGAGTGCCGTAAAACAAACCAATTTTTTTTGACATATTGACACCTGATAAATAAATAGTTGTGTACTCTGCTGAAAAGTCGCCCTGAGAGGTTGGTTAATCTGCCCATCAAGGCATCGACTCCAGTGTTTGAACAGCCACGCAAGTCAAAAGCGTTATCTTTTCAGAAAGTTTGCAAATAGCTGAAATACATGGCCCGCTTAATGAGCATTAGTCTCAATAACTCTGAAGACATACTACCAGAGTTATTGAGAGTCTTTTTCATTTCTTTAAGTAAACTTTTGTTAAGTATTTCAGAAAACAAACTGAAAACTAGACAAGGAAGCAAGAATTCTCGTACCTTAATTGGTCAAAAACCTTGCACTTACTCGAATAGGAGTAGTGAGATGAACGCCTGAACAAAAAGCATTTCTCAGTTACTGGAGTTTAGATTGAAAGCGATACAAGACTTGATCTTGGAAGAGTTATGTGATATGTTCCTTTGGCTGATTTAAATACGGTAACTTTGTAGAGTTACCGTATTTTTATATTAAGAGTGAATAACGCACTCTGCAAGAAAATAGTTTAAATCAAACGGAAATTGCCCCTTATGCCAAAAGACTGGTTTGAATGGCACGATCTCTACAATAGTGAACCAAGATTGCAGCAGCGACTGCAAATTGTTCGGGAATATATTTCTCATAGCTTGGATGGATCTTTACCGGGAATCATTCGTGTAGTCAGTGTTTGCGCGGGTGATGGGAGGGATTTATTGGGAACGCTATCAAAGCACTCCCGTGCAAAAGATGTGTACACACGACTTGTTGAACAAGACCCGAAGTTAGTTGAACGTGGAAAACTAGCTATAGAATCAGCTGGTTTGGCAAAGCAAATTGAGTTTGTTAATGGCGATGCAACAAATTCCTCCTACTATGTAAAAGCAGTCCCAGCAGATATTGTGATTGTGTGTGGTATATTCGGTAATCTAGCTGACGAAACTGAACTGAATCGATTACTTCGGAACCTAAGTTTATTAACTAAAAAAGGTTCCTTGATAATTTGGACTCGTGGCGACATTAAGGGTATTCGCCATTCTGATACTGTCCGCAAACTTTTGCGTGAAGCTGAATTTGAAGAAGTTAGTTTCAAACTCACTCCTACAGGAGATATGGCAGTAGGACTTCATCGTTATCTCGGTGAAGGTTCAGCTTTACCAGAGAATCAACAGTTATTCGTGTTTTCCGGCACCCCAGATAGAGGAACACAGGCAGTTTTTCAAACCTCTGGAGAATGAATCAGACTCTTTTCTAGAAGAATTTGCTGACAGCAGTTTTCAGCTATTTAATCAAGAAAATTGATTGATAAATAGTGCGATCGCTGCTAAAAATATCGATAACCCTTGTAGAGACGCGATAAATCGCGTCTTGAAAGATTAAGTACCTTACGATATCCTCACAAAACATCCCTGATGATTACTGATTTCAAAAATCACTTCGGTAAAGGAAGCTAGAGGGAGTAAGTTTTTTGTGCATTTATGAAATTAATCCAAATACTAAAACTAGCTGTAATTCCGGTTTTGACTGTATTTAGCTTTGTGTCTACATCAAATACAGCACTAGCTGACTATTTAAATAGTCAGGGGTCAGGAGGTCATTCCCGTTACGAATTATGGTCTACTGATGATAATAGTCATTACTATTTGAAAATCTGGTCATCTGAAGCAAGTCCAAACAGTGAAGCATACTACACAAGTGGAGCATTCACCTCTACTAGGGAAGCTTTAATTTATTTTGATTGCAATTACGCTGAGAAAAATTTATCAGAATGCTCTCAATGAGGATTTAGAACCCCCTCAACATAATTCGTAATTCGTAATTGAATTATTTAATTACGAATTACGAATTACGTTAGCGTAGCGGTAGCGAGTCCGCGAGCGTCATTACGAATTAAACTTCGGCTGGTTGATATTCTTGTTGTCTTTCCACAAACGACTGAACACGGGTGCGGTAGTTTCTCACAGTCTCATCTACCCATTCGCGATCGTTGCTATTTGCATACAAATGCACCAGTGGTTCGCTGGCATCTGGTAAAACTAACAACCAACTGTCATCGTAGGGTTGACAAATTTTCACTCCATCAATTAATTCTAAATTTTGCGCTGGGTGAGTTTCCACCAAGTAACGCATCAAAGCACCCTTGGCTGTCCACGGGCAACGGACTGTATAAGTTTTGTGAATTACACGAGGCAATTCTGACCGCGCAGCAGCAAGCGATCGCTCTTGTATAGTCAACATCTCAATTATCTTCGCAATGCAGAACATGGCATCAAATCCAGGATGCAGTTGCGGGAAAATAAAACCAGTCTCTCCACTACCTCCTAATACCACATTTGGGTTTTTCTGGCAAGCTTCCATTAAAGCTGTAGGGTTGGCTTTAGTGCGAATCACTCTGCCATCATGGCGACGGGCGACTTGTTCAATAGCACTGGAAGCATGAACTGGTACAACTACCGTTCCTCTAGGGTTAGCGGTTAATATCATGTCTACCATCAGTGCTGTTAACATTTCCCCACGAATTGGGTAGCCTGATTCATCAACTAAAATTAGCTGTTCTCCATTAGCTGATACTTGCACACCAAAGTTAGCTTTCAATGCCTCCACTACATGACCTAACTGAGTCAGCAGTCCTTCGCGGTCAGCTACAGACATCGCTGTTTTAGTGACACTGGCATTCAGCACCACTGCATCAGCACCAAATTTATCCAACATTTGGGGTAAAACTGCCCCTGATACCGCATAAACATAATCAATCACCACTTTTGCGCGACTGTTGCGGAGTGTATGAACATGCAATAGTTTCTCAAAAGCAGTACAGTAGCGATCCATGACTTGGCTGGGATAAGATACATCGCCAATTTCATGAATTAGCGCCCGCCGCATATCCTCCTTAAAGTAAGCCCCTTCAATTTTCTTTTCCAAGGCTTTGGAGATATTAATGCCCTTTGCATCCATGAATTCAATCAGAATGTAGTCAGGGCGGTCGGGATGTACCCGGACGTGGATACCACCAGCTACCGACATTGTGGGTATAACCGTGCGGGCGATGGGGATAGCTGTGGCATCGAGGTTTTGAATGTCAACAGCTACTGACATTAAACCAGCAATCAGCGATCGCGTCACCATCCGAGAGACATTACGCTGGTCACGGGAAACCGTTACCTTAGAACCAGGTTTTAAGGTAGAACCGTAAGCAGCTCCCAATTTCACAGCAAATTCTGGGGTGATGTCGATATTAGCTAATCCTTGGACACCACGTTGACCAAATAAATTCCGTTGGGCTGTGTTTCCCCAAATCAAGTTAATGTTTAAAACTGCCCCTGACTCAATCTTTTTACTGGGCCAAACACGCACACCAGGGCTAATTTGGGCTTCTTCTCCCACCGTAGAAAGCGAACCCACAACAGCAGCTTCTAATACTTGGGCACGGCGGTCTACACGAGTGCCACGGGAAATTACACAGGCAGAAAGAGCTGCTTCATCGCCAATGAATGCCCCATTCCAGACTATGGGACGTTTGAGATTAGCATCAGCGCCAATAGTGACATTATCCCCAATTACGGTTCCTGCCTCAATTTGTACTCTTGCCCCGATACGGCAATTGTCACCAATCACTACTGGGGTTTCAATCACAGCCGTCTGGTCGATGTAAGTATTTTGGCCTACCCATAACTCATGAGAAACTTCTTTATAAGCAAAATCTAGTTGGACTTTCCGATCTAACGCGTCATACTGAGCCTCACGATAGGCATCTAAGTGACCGACATCACACCAATAACCTTGAGCAATGTAACCATACATTGGCTCATCTTTTGCTAGTAGTAAGGGGAATAAGTCTTTAGAGAAGTCAGATTCAATGTTTGCTGGCAGATATTCCAAAACTTCTGGTTCGAGAATGTAAGTACCAGTGTTGACGGTATCAGAAAAAATTTCACTACTAGAGGGTTTTTCTAAAAATCGCCGAATCCGTGTCTCCTCATCGGTAATCACCACTCCAAATTCAATTGGGTTGGGAACTCTGGTTAAAATCAAAGTAGCTTTTGACTTCTTTTGTTTGTGATATGCGATCGCTGCCGTCAGGTCAAAATCTGTTATGCTATCCCCGCTAATGACTAAAAAAGTTTCATCAAGAAGTTCGGCAATGTTTTTCACACAGCCAGCTGTACCCAAAGGCTGATCTTCTTCAACGGCATAAGTCATCTGGACACCAAAATCGCTGCCATCTTGAAAGTAGTCTCGCAAGACATCAGGTAAATAATGCAATGTTGCAATAACTTCTGTAATTTGATGTCGTTTGAGGAGATTGATAATATGTTCGGCAATTGGCCGATTCAGAATCGGTACCATCGGTTTCGGCAGATCGCAAGTTAACGGGCGAAGCCGCGTTCCCGAACCCCCTGCCATCAGTACTGCACGCATAAATCCTCCTTAACTAGTTACAGCTTTCGCTGCTTGAAAACGTGTCAGATATATTTTGTTCTTCTTTCTCTAGTCTGCTATGGATATCGATATTTGAGGAACTTCCACAAGATGCATATAGATTGGGCATTGGGGATTGGGCATTGGGCATTGGAAGCTTTGAGGTTCCGAGGTGGATGAATCAACCCCCTTGTCCCCTTGTCACCTTGTCCCCTCATCCCCCATTCCCCAGCTTATTGGCAATGATAAAGTTCATATTCGTAGCCGTCTACGGTTGGCAAAGATTGAGTATCAGACATAACACATGTTTTCACGGTTTCTGCTACGGGTGCGTGAAAGTTTACTAGCCACAAGTCAAAAGGTCGTGGTAGTTTTTTTAAAGTATTTTCCAGAGCAATGGTGGAAGCATTCGGATCTTGGTTTTGATGAGCAAGGAGAAACAGAGGATTTTGGAGTGAATTTGCAAGTTTAATCTCCCTCGCAACTCCCATCATTTCCCCAGTGTGTACATAAGTTTTGTGGGTGGTGGCAATCAGTACTGGTGTTGGGGATGTTTGTTGAATTAGTTGCACAAACAGGTCAGGGCGATAATATTTTTGATAGCCGAGATTGCAGATGACTGTAACTGTACTGAAAAATCCCATTAACCAAATTAACATTACAGCTTTTTTCCCGTTTATTCCCCATTTACCTATGCTTGTTATCCGATTTTTCCCTGGCTCTGTTTCCATCCATTCCTGGGGAGGATGCCAACAAACTGCGAGACTTGCACCTAGTAAAACAACGATCGCGGGAAAGTAAACAAAGTTATATCTAGCACCCCTGGTGAGGTCAATACCCAAAAAGTACGTAAATATAAAGAATAAAGCGATCGCACTGATAACTACTCCAGTAAGCACCTGAATCATCATCCGGCTTTCTGAGTGCTGTAGTTGAATCTTTATCCCACGCAGCAAAATTGGTACTGCCCAAATAAAGAAAGTCAGCATCACCACTCCAGAAGGAATCACAACCAAAGCTTGAGAAGATTCAACTGGTAATAGGGAAATCATTGCAATCAATGTTCCTAAAGCTTGAAAAATTGGGCTTAACCAATCTAGTCCAACGCGCGAACCTCGAATCCACTCGGTCAAAGCACCACGATTTTCATTCTCTAACAAGGTTGGTATCCAAATTAAACCCGCCACACAAGTACCTATAGCAACGGCATAGATGCGCCGCCAGGGAGGAGAAAAGAAAAGAGAAAATTTGCTGCTAGTTTGCAATTGAAGCCAAGCAAGAAAAATCAAAACTACGACTTCGGTGCAAAGGGTGAGGGTGAAAAAATAATGAGTAGCAATACCTAAAGCATTAATTTCTATCCAGAAAAGTGCTATCCATATAGGTAAAGGTGTGCGGTTTTGAATATGACGTGTGGCAATTACTAAGCAGGTGAGAGAACCAATTACCCATAAGATTGCCAAAGTGTAATGACGCGCTTCTTGTGCTAAAAATACGCCATAAGGTGATACTGCCATCATCGCAGCAGTCAATTGTCCCACTAATGACGAACGAAACGCTACTTTACCTAATACGTAAACACACGGAATGGAGGCGGCACCGATTATCGCTGGTAGCAATCGCGCCGCAAACAGCGATACTAATCCTCCATCGCTGGGAAATAATTTCATCCACAGGTAAGCCAGCACAAAATACAGTGGTGGATGACTATCTTGTGTAGCTAAGTTATGAATAATATCACCAATACTAGCTGCTGGGTTTGGTTGCAGTGGTTGTAATAGGATATCAGGTGCGATCGCTTGATCTAGGGGAACTGATAAAAAAGTATTCCCCAAACTAAACACCAAGGTGGCAAACTCATCAGTCCAAGGAGGCTTTGCAGTCAAGTTGACTAGGCGCAAGCTGATGCCGACGATCAACCACATTAAGATCAGCAAGAGATGAACCCAAGAAGGAGGAAGGCGAGTCTGCCAATTATGCCAATGCTTGCGTTGTAAACGAGAGTTTTTATCTGCCAGAGGCAGGAAATGGGTGGCAGATGCAGGTAGCAACGAGATAATTTGTTTGTAAAAATAAAATGCACCTTGGAAAATAACTCTCATTGCCGAGCCTCACACTCATGGATTTGTAGATTTGACGTTTGAGATTTAAGTTCGTTCTAAAATCTAAAAACAAAAATCTAAATCTCAAATCCCTCGTTGTGATTATTTCACGTCTGTGACGCGCCAGCTAAGTTTCAAATTAATCCAGAAATTCCAGATGGTAGCAACTGCGATCGCTATCAACTTAGCTAAATACTGATTTATTTCCAAGACATTATAGAGAAAATTAATTATTAGAGCTTGTAATATAACTCCTGCCAAACAGACCGCACTGAACTTCAAGAATCGCTTGAAACGTTGATGCAGAGCACGTTGTCCCTGAGAAACATCACTAAAAGTCCATAAATCATTCCATAGGAAATTATTTATGATTGCCACTCCGGCCGAAAGAATCGTACTGCGAGTTAAACCTAAATGAATTACAGTACGCAGCAAGTGAAACACTGTTAAATCCACAAATACCCCACTAAAGCCAACCAACCCAAAGCGGAGGAATCGACCGACGGGGAAATTGACTTTTCTACTCAATCGTCCTACTCCTCCTGTGGTAAGCCGCAATCGCACTAAGTGGTGGATGTAATCTATATATTGCTTCCATGTCACCTTACTCTCGCCCTCTTTGCGTTCGCAAAATACATACCCAACCTCGGCAACTTGGTCTACTTTTCCTCGGCCAATTACTTCTAGGAGAATTTTATATCCGACTGGATTGAGTGTTGCACCTGCGATCGCACTCCGGCGCACCATAAAATAACCACTCATCGGGTCAGAAACTCTGCCTAGTACCCCCGGTAAGATTACCAAGCCTAACAATTGAGCGCCACGAGACAAGAAACGCCTAACAACACTCCAGCTACTAACACCGCCTCCTTCTACATGACGGCTAGCTACTGCCAAATCTGCCCCCTGCTCAATATTACGCAACAGTTGTATTAGTATCTCTGGTGGATGCTGTAAATCTCCATCAATCACCCCCAACACACTCCCCCTAGCTGCTTGCCACCCACGAATCACTGCTGAGGACAGCCCCCGTTCCTGTTGGCGTCGCATCACCCGCAACTGGGGGTATTCTGTCGTCAAAGATTGCGCTATCTCCCAGGTTCGGTCTGGGCTATCATCATCTACCACTATTAGTTCATAGTTTCCTGCAATAGATTCATCCAGTAATTGACTCAATATGCTGACTACATTCCTGATGTTGTCACGCTCTTTATAAGTAGGAATTACTAGAGAAAGATGAATAAATTCATTACCTGTACAGGGGTTGGGGGGCAACTCGGAAATCTTTAGTGGACCAGTTGATACTGTTAACAACGATTTGGATGAGTTTGTTTTCATATTCCAAATTGCAAAACGAGGGTGTGTAAAGTCCGTGGAAAATAGAATCAAACATCTGCTGACTTTATTGACTGAACTTAGTTACTCAAAACTTGAGGAATACTTTTATTACAGTTAGCTGCCCTGAAAGTTTAGTAATTTACGCACTTTGATTCCCAGTATTTTGCTAAATTCATCTAAATTTTACATCTTACCCCTTTTTTTTATGATATTATACGAAAAATTACGTATTTTTTAGCGAAACATCCTGTACTTTTAAGTAAACTAAGTCAGCAAATATACAGTTTATTAAGCATATCTTTATGATTTTTTAATCAAACTATGAGGAATATTAATTTAATATGGAGTATCGGAAATTTTGGTAGTGTGCTTATACATTATTGTTGTTACAGCAAGGTAAGAATAAAGTGGAAATGCTGATTACATAAGCTTGTCACACCCGTAAAAACTTATTTGTTGATGCAATAAATATTAAATTAATTAAACACTACAAAACAAAAAAAAATCAAAATAATTTTTTGAGAAATAGTTATAGCTATTTCTTAAATGTAAAAGCGGCTATAAATTCCTGTTCGATTTTTGAAAAAGTGAACTATTCCATAAGTAAGAGGTAGTTAAGGTTTCCTTATCACCTGTTTTTAAAAGTAATTTTATGAACAAAATGAGACTGGATATGTACAGTGCCATTTTGCCAGATTTGTCAACGTTTACCAATCTAAAAAATGAAGCTTAACAAAAATTAATATGTTACTAAATAAGTATACTATTTAGTAGGCACTGTATTATAAATATGTCAAAAGTAACATTATAAAATCCCCCAATAGGGCATTGCAAAAAAAAGAAAAATTTTGTTTGTTATTAAAATGATGGCGTAGTTTTATTGCTTGTTTTGAGTAAATGAACCTCTAAAAATACAGGGTAGATCATGCATATTCCTGATGGATTTGTTTCTATTCCGGTAGCAGGAGCTACTGGTTTAGCGAGTGCGGCAGCACTGTTTGTTGCCTTCGGGCGATCGCAAGAAGCTTTTGGTATTCGTCGTGCGCCCATACTGGGACTAACCACCGCCTTTATTTTTGCTGCCCAGATGATCAATTTTCCAGTAGCAGGAGGTACTAGTGGTCACTTGTTAGGGGGAACCTTAGCTGCGATCGTTTTGGGCAGTCCTTGGGCAGGAACGTTGTGTCTCGCCACAGTTTTAATTATTCAAGCCGTGCTATTTGCTGATGGTGGCATTACAGCCTTGGGAGCAAACATTTTTAACATGGCAGTAGTTGGGGTTTGGGTTGGCTGGGTTTTAACCGAAACCTTGCAACGGCTGTTTGGGGGGTCTAAAGGGCGCTTACCCTTGGCTGCTGGGATTGCAGCTGGTGTGAGTGTAGTGCTAGCTGCTGTGGTTTGTGCCATTGAATTAGCCCTCTCAGGAACTGCACCAGTAGCGATAGTTTTACCAGCTATGACTGGTGTGCATATTTTGATTGGCATTGGCGAAGGAATGATTACCGGGGGTGTGCTGACTTATCTAGCCAGAGCCAGACCAGATTTGTTACCAGGCGAACAGCACGAGTTTCGCGGCTGGTCAGTGCCCATTGTCACCATTTTTTTGATTGCGGGAGTGCTGTCACTGTTTGCCTCAGCATGGCCCGATGGTTTGGAGAAAGTTGCTGAAAATACTGGCTTCCTCAATTTAGCAAGTCAAGTACGGATAATTGTGCCAACTCCCTTAGCTGACTATGGAATTGAGGGTTTGGGGCCAATTGGCACTAGTATCGCTGGACTTGTGGGAGCTGCGGTTTGCTTTGCTGTTGCCTTTGGAATTGCCAAGGTAGTAAAACCGAAGAATGCTTAAACTTTCCTTACCGCTACGCTTACAACTGTCTCTAGTGATTGTGGTGGGAGCAGCTTTATTAAAGCATCATGCCTGGTATGGACTAAGTGTATATGGCGCGATCGCACTTTTATGGGCTTGCTTCTTGCGCGTACCAATTCGCCAATTGGGAGGATTACTCGGCACAGAATTGATTTTTTTGTCATTGCTAGCATTGCCCTTGGGATGGGAACGAGCCAGTTTTTTGCTAGTTCGTTCGCTGGTTTGTCTGGTGACGATGAATAGTTTTTTGTTAACCTTACCGCCCCACAGTTTCGGCATTGCCCTCAAAAGCTTACCTGTACCAGCACCTTTAAAGGAAAACTTGTTATTAGCTGGGCAATATATGGAAATTTTGCTCTCAGAAGTAACACAAATGCGGCGCAGCGCCCAACTACGCGGTCTGAATGGAACTACGGGATGGTTGCGCTATGCCAGTGCTGCCATGATTGGAGCTTTGTATCTCCGTAGTCTAGATCGGGCAGAGCGAGTCTATGCGGCAATGGTAGCTCGTGGTTACAACGGACAATTACCTATAGATTCTACCCTCAGACCAAAAGAACGTTTTGCCCTATTACTAGCTTGGGCGATCGCTGCTAGCGTAACCCTAACTTCTTACAAAACTTAACCTACTCCCAACTTCCTTACACAGTTCATCACGACTACTTAAATATTGAGTTTGTAAATTTTGAAATCATTAACTTCTAATCCCCAATTATCAACCAATAAGCCCCATGCAGCTATAGTCGAGGTTGAGAACCTGGTGTATGCATATTCCCACCAGGAGCCAGTATTACAGGAAATATCTTTTACCTTGAACAAAGGCGATCGCGTGGCATTGATGGGAGCAACAGGTTCTGGAAAAAGTACCTTGTTGGAGAACTTAATCGGCTTAAAACAACCGCAAACAGGGAAAATTAACATTAATGGCATCCCTGTAGAACCGCAAACCTTACCCCAAGTACGTCGTCAAATTGGCTTTAGTTTTCAAGATGCCAACGACCAACTATTTATGCCCACCATCTTGGAAGATATTACCTTTGGGCCACGTAACTATGGGATCAAAGCAGCAGAAGCTAGCGATCGCGCCCGACAGTTATTAGCTGATTTTGGTCTAGAAGCCTACGCCAATCGTTCCGCCCACGAACTTTCTGGTGGACAAAGACGCCTAGCCGCCTTAGCCTCGATTTTAGCCCTAGAACCAACAATTCTAATTTTGGATGAGCCAACTAACGGTCTCGATCCAGCATGGCGGCGTCATTTGGCGCAAGTATTATTAAAGTTACCCGTGCAGGTAATCTTAATTGCCTCCCATGATCTAAATTGGTTAGGCAGAGTCACTCAACGCGCTTTGGTACTGTCTGGTAGTCGTATTCAAATAGACAGCGATATTCAACCACTGTTACAAGATGGTGCTACTTTAGACCAGTTGGGTTTGCCGATAGATTGGTGAGTTGGGCATGGGCATGGGGAAGCAGGGGAAGCAGGGGAAGAAAAACTATTGACCAATGTCCAATCCTTAATGCCTTCTTTATTAGTAATATTGGATACTATATTGTGGGTTTGATTGCTGTTGGGGTGTTAATGTCTGTTTTACATAAATATACTGTTCTTGCTCCTGTTAGCCTAAGCATTGCTTTGTTCATTACTGGTTGCACTGACAATAAAGTTTCTCAGTGCCAACGACTGATTCGAGTTGTGAATGCTGGAACTTCTCTAATTGATAAAAATAAAGGAACGCAAGTAATAACTAGCATACAGCTATCTAAAGATTTAGACTTTGTGACTAAATCTATTGGAGAACTGAAGCTAAAAGATCCGAAGCTGAAAGAATTTCAAAGCGGTTTTGTGAAGATTTTTCAAAATCTTAGTCAAGCGATCGCTAAAGCAGGTAAAGCACTTGGTGCAACCAAGACAGCAGAAGCTTCCGAATCTGGGAGAGAAAAAATTCAAAAGGCGAGAGCCGAAATTGATTCAGCACTGACAACAGCTACAGATATTGGCAAACAGTCAGATACGTTAGTGAATCAGATGAATAAGTATTGTAGCGAGCCAGAATAATCTATCTGGGGTATTGGGCATTGGGGAGCCAGTGCGTTGGGTGGGAAATGCCCGACTTGTTCGCGTAGCGTCTCCGACAGGAGAAGCAACTGGCGTCATTGGGCAGAGGGGAAAAACTTACTGCAACTTTTCCTCTGCTCTTTCATTCTCCCACTGACACGGTGATGCCTCTTGGATAGACAGTAACTTTTATCACTTTTTTTTCAAAAAAATCCCTGATATACACCAACTTTATCTGTCAAAAGAAGTATTGGTGCAAGTCAAATGAAATACCAGGAGTGATATGAGTCTACTGATGGCGAGTGTGCTGGCAACAGTGCCAATATCTGCGCTCAATTTACCAGAACAGTCCGTAATTCTGTCAGACAATCTGGTACGGCAGTCAACACAGGATAATTTATCTCAAGTTGTCTCACCTGCTGAAATTATACCACCTGAATTCGTGCAACCAGATATAACCACCTCGTCAGCTATAAAAAATAAGTACGAAAATATACTTAGACAAAGTAGAGAAAAAATTCAATTCATCAGTTCCCCTAACTTACCTGAATTAAAAGATATTCAACTTGTAACAGAAGTTGTACAGAACCAGGAAAGCACAGAAGAATTTTCCCAATCTCTTCATCCCTCAGACTCAGACAACCAAATATCTCAAGTCACCTCAGTATCGCAACTCCAGGACGTGCAACCCTCCGACTGGGCTTTTAGTGCTTTGCAGTCTTTAGTAGAACGCTATGGCTGCATTGCTGGATACGCTGATCGGACTTATCTGGGGAATCGTAGCATCAGCCGTTATGAATTTGCGGCTGGTTTAAATGCTTGTTTGGAGAAGATTAACGATGCGATGCCTGCGGCGGGCTACGCCTACGCTAACAATAAAATTAATACTGTTAATAATGAAGATTTAATCTTGCTACAAAGGTTGCAACGCGAGTTCAAATCTGAGTTGCAGCAATTACAGCAGCGTGTTGAGGCTGTGGAAAACCGGACTAGTGAATTACAAGGTAATCAGTTTTCCACGACTACTAGATTATTTGGTCAAGCCATTTTTAGTGTTCAGGGAACCAATAGCCCTGATATCGATTTGTTTCCTAGAGATGGAGTACCTGAACGTCAGGGAAAAACCAATCTGACTTTCACAAGTAGCGCCCAACTAACCTTAGTAACTTCATTTACAGGGCGAGATTTGCTGTTAACAGGGCTGTCTGCGGGTAATTTGGGTTCTACTGCATCGTTGTTATCTACTAATATGGGGCGGTTGGGTTTTGAGTCAAATACAGACAACAATCTAGTTATTAGTGATTTATCTTATCGATTTCTTCTGTCGGATAACTTAGGAATTGTCGTAGGTACGGCGGGAGTCAACCCAATCAACACCTTTCGCGGTATTAGCCCTTTAGAAGGTTCTAGCGATGGTGCAATTTCTCTATTTGGTCAGCGAAACCCGATTTTAAGTATTGGTAACGGCAGTGGTGGTATAGGCTTTGACTGGCAGATTAGCGATCGCATCAGTTTGCAAGGCGTTTATAGTGCCGAAATACCCAGTTTTCCCGGCGACATAAACCAGGGCGGACTATTTGGTGGTAGATATACTGTTGGCGCTCAGTTAAGTTTAGCACCCACAAACAACATTGATGTCGGCATACATTATCTCTATTCCCACTCCCCAGATGGCTTACTGGGAGGTGGTATTGGCGATTCTCAACTGATTTCACCTTTTGCAGATCCTACAGCTTTCAATACCCAAGCCATTGGTGCTACTGTTGCTTGGCGAATTAACCCTAACTTGCAATTGGGCGGTTGGGGTGGCTTTACTTCCTCCAAACCATCTAACCTTTCTGGAAGTGTAGAAACCACCAACTGGATGGTATTCGCGGCTTTTCCTAATTTGCTGCGTCCTGGGAATTTAGGGGGCGTTCTCGTTGGACAACCGCCCAAAATTACTTCCAGTACTTTACCCGACGGCTTCAATTTTCCCAACTTTTCTGATGGGGGGACAGCAGGCGGACGTAGTGACACATCAATTCACGTAGAAGTTTTTTACCGCGCCCAACTGAGCGACAATATCGCTTTGACTCCAGGCTTATTCGTTATTTTCAATCCCGATCACAATGCTGTTAACGATGCATTAATCGTTGGAACACTAAGAGCAAGTTTCCGGTTTTAATTTTGTACTGATGTAAATGTAATAAAATACGCTTTTTTGGTACTGAATAATCCAGTGTTAGATGCTTTCATTGCCTAGTGGGAGCAAGGAAAAACCATGCGTGTTTTTTTTTGATACGTAATTAAAGGAGCAAATTTTTCATGAAATTAAATTCATCAGTTCAGTTGGGTTGTATTCTTTTTAGCAGCAGCAGTTTAGCCGCAGTCATCATTGGTTTAGGTGGAACAAGCGCTTTCGCTCAAATCACAATTCAAAGCACTGGCACATTATCAGGGACTATCCAACTCCCCAGAAATAATCCCAATTTCAATCAAAGCATTACTCGCGTTGATACAGACGACACGGGAACTTACTCGCGGAACTTAGGTACTAAGAACAATCCTAATTACGTTCCTATATACAAGTCAGACTATGTGCAGGTAAAAACACGTGCTGATGGTAGTTTGCATTATTTTGTTGACTTTAAAGGCATTCCGATTGTCTCCTTTAATGGCGTTCTCACTTCGCCGATTCTCTCTGGCGGTGAGTTGACACCCTATAAATACCAAGGACAATTGGCAGGAACCACATTTCAAGGAGTAGTTCAGGATGAATTTAATCTCACAAAAGCCTTATACACTGGTACTGTCACCGATCCAAACACTGGAAACCAGTATCAGGGTACTTTTGAAGTGAGTGGATATGGAGTCCGATATAGCGCTCGTAATGGTGATGCAACCCCCACAGTCTTTGATTTCAAATCCGATCTCCCAGGTTCACCAAAGGTGACATCTTTGGAAATGACTAACTCACCCCTAGCAAGAATAGAAATCAAAGTACCTGCAACTCTCATAACTCCTACACCAACTACTAGTAGTGGTAGTGCAACCACTCCCCCACCAGTAAGTAGCGGTGGTAGTACACCCACTCCTCCATTAGTAATTGATGGTGGTAGCACACCCACTCCTACACCAATAGTTGATAGTGGTAGCACACTGACTATTGCACCTGTAGTTAATAGTGGTAGCACACTGACTGTTACACCTGTAGTTAATAGTGGTAGTGCGATTATTTCCTCAACACCTACATCTGGATCTAATTCTCTATCGGTCTCTACTACACCTAATATGGAATTCAGTAACGGTAATTCCCTAGAGGTCAATCAAGTAGTTGTCAACCCTGCAACCCTTGCTCAAGGTGCTTGTTCACAGGATTATGTCAAGAGTTGTACTTCATCCAAACAAGCGATCGGCCCCCGTAGTCGAGTGCTACTGCCTTAGTTAGGGACTTTCAAATAAAAAATATCCAACTACTTCTTGTCGGGTGGGCGTCTCGTCCGCCTCTAAGCAAAGGCTAACTTGACAAAAATTTTGAGTGCTTCTGGAACTCTAGCAGGGCAAAATGAAATCAATATAATAGTTAGCACAGGGGCAACATTGCAATTAAAAAAGTCCACCATCAGTTATTCGCGGCGTTTTTGTTGCTCAGACTACCTTTCGGTGGTATGTTTTACCCTGATGATTTTCTGGCTATACTAGTGGCTTAAGCCGATTGATTGATAAATTTCATCCTCCAGCATAAAATACACAAAAACTCTAAATTTTGGACATATATCAGTATGCATTTACTTCTAACTGACATAAAAATATTGTCTGATGTTAGAGGAAATTAATTTTATTGGGGGCTACAAAAACTCGATCGCTAAGGTTAACACTAACACTACAAAGTGAATATACATCAATCAAACATCTTCCGAGTAAGCACCTATGAAAGAAGAATTGATAGCCAAAGTCGTGCAAGTCTTGCGAATTAATATGAGTTGGATGACTTGGAATTTGTTTCTGGCTTTTATACCTTTAGCTTTGAGTGTCTGGCTATTTCGCATGAGGCGCGGTGGCACTTGGCTTTGGTGGCTAGGATTCTTAGTTTTCTATGCTTTCTTACCAAATGCACCGTATTTGTTGACCGATGTAATTCACTTAATAGATGATATCCGCAAGATTCAATCGGTGTGGATGATTACTTTAGTACTTATTCCTGTATATTTGCTAGTAATTTTAGGTGGGTTTGAAGCTTATGTAATATCGTTAATTAATTGGGGTCACTACTTACATCGCATCGGTAAGAGCCAATGGATTTGGCGCGTTGAGACGATTACACATTTTCTTTGTGCTGTTGGTGTTTATTGGGGGAGATTTTTGCGTTTCAACAGTTGGGATTTTATTACTCAACCTGATGCCGTTCTTACCAAGGGGGTAGAAGAAATTCTGGGAAAACAGCCCCTGGTGATTATTTCTATCACCTTTGTGGTACTTGGAGGTTTGTACTGGATTATGAAACGAGTAACTTTAGGTCTTAGCCAATCAAATAGCAGAATAGGGATAAACTCAGGACGTGCAAACTCTAATACACCAAACATTTGATCGATGTGGCGATTTTGGCTTTTAAATTTAGGGTTTTAATTAGTAATTCCCTTGATGAATATTGCCTATCAAAAGAAAGATGCAACTAAACCCTCCTTGAGGTGAAAGAAACTCAGGAGCAAAGGGTTGAACTTCAACCGCCATCACCTGAGAATAACGTTTTATCAGATCGTTGAATATCGATGGTCTGCTCTGATGTATATAGTCATGTTGATAGGGGGGATATAATATGCAATTAATCTCTAGAGAGGAAATCAAGACATTAATAGAACAGCCAAAAGGAAATTGTGTTTCCATTTATATGCCAACGCACCCAGCCGGTCCAGAAGTGCGACAAGACCCAATTCGCTTTAAAAATTTGGTCAAGGAAGCCGAGACTCGTTTAATTGATGCGGGTTTGGAACAGAAAAATGCGATCGCATTGTTAGAAAAATCCCATGAGCTTGATACCCAAGAGTTTTGGGAGCAAATGGAAGAGCAAGGGCTAGGGATTTTTATTTCTGAAAATATTTTTCGCTATTATACGCTGCCAATTGATTTTCAAGAGTTGGTCGTGGTTACAGACCGATTTCACATCAAGCCACTGCTGCCAATTTTAAATGGCAATGGTCGCTTCTATATACTGGCTTTGAGCCAACAAGATGTCAGGTTTTTTGAAGGAACACGCTACACTGTCAATGAGGTGGAAGTAGAAAATCTCCCTAAAAATTTAGATCAAGCTTTGCAAAAAGACGAGACTGCTAAAGAAGGTCAGTTCCGGCTAGCAACATCTGAAAGGGGAACAACTAATGCTTTTTCACAGCCGGGTACGTTTCACGGACAGGGAAGCCCTGACAAGGACAAACATCAAGAAGACATTATACAATTCTTTCAAATTGTTGATCGTGCATTACACGATCAACTGAAATTGCAAAAAGCGCCTTTGGTGCTGGCTGGGGTAGAGTATCTCTTGCCTCTATATAGACAGGCAAATACTTACCAGCATTTAATGGATGAAGCGATCACTGGTAATCCAGAAATTCTCAGCGCCCAAGAGTTACACAATCAAGCTTGGCCAATTGTCGAGGCTGATTTTCAAAAGTCACAACAAGATGCTTTAGAGCAATTTCACGAATTGTTTAGTAGTGATACTGGTAAAGCATCTAACAAGCTCGAAGAAGTTGTCTCAGCCGCTTATTACCAACGCGTGGATTCATTACTAGTTGCAGTTGGTCAGCAACAGTGGGGTTTATTCGATCCAACCTCAGAAACGGTTTATTTGCACCCAGAAAAAGAAGCGGGTGATGAGGATTTGTTGGATTTTGTTGCTGCTCATACTTTTACTTTCATAAAACTCATGATTGTTGATCGTATTTACACAGTAGTTTTTGCGCGAAACTGGTTCTATTTAATAAAATTACTTTTTACCTTCTTTTAATTGACTTCGTGCTGCTGCTAAAATTAGACGTTGTTCAGCATGAGCGATCGCTTGATATGTTCGCTCGACTGCTTCCGGTTCAACGGAAATGGAAGTAATACCCCATTCCACTAATTTATCAATAATTTCTGGATAAAGGGCTGGTGCTTGACCGCAGATTGAACAAGGTATATCGGCACTTTTAGCCATCTGGATCAATTGAGCGATCGCACCCATAACTGCTGGATGACGTTCATTAAATACTTTTGCTAGCTGTCCTTGTTCTCGATCCACTCCTAGCAATAATTGGGTCAGGTCATTTGTACCAATAGAAATTCCCGCCACACCTGCAATAACATATTCTGGTAATAAAAACAAGACACTTGGCACTTCTGCCATCATCCACAATTGAAACTGCGCCACTTCGGTTAAAAAAGCTTGCTCAACTTTGCGACGGCAAAAGACAAATTCTTCCACAGTCCGCACAAAGGGTAATATGAGATTGACATTGCTGTAGCCAGCTTCCTGTACACTCGCCAAAGCTTTCAGTTCCAACTCAAAGATTGCGGGATTTTGTAAATAGCTAAAGGTGCCACGTTCGCCTAACATCGACTGGGGCGAAGATTCTAAACTATCACGCAATGATGGTAAATCCTGCGAGCGCCAATCTAAAGAACGATAAAAAACTGGTCTTGGTGCAAAAGCACGGGCAAATTGCATAATCTGCTCAGACCATAGCTCTAACAATTCTGCCTGACGCCCGCTTAAAATCCAACTATTGGGATGTTGCCCGTTCAATATATTTAGTGCCATCAATTCGGAACGCAACAATCCCACTCCATCCACAGGCAGGTTTTGCACTTGTTCTATTAAAGTGGACTGACTCAAGTTAACCAGCAATTGGGTAGCAATCATAGGTAGATGAGACGTAACAGCAGGATGAGGCGCTTTCGGGTTGGGGTGATGAGAGGAAAGAAGATTTTCTTCTCTCCCTCTCTCCATCTCCTCCTTTGAGTCTCCTTTGATGCGATAAACTTCTCCTCTGTCGCCATCAAGCAGCAATCGTTCGCCAGTTTGGATTAAAGTTGTGGCAGATGTTGCGTTTACTACTGCTGTGATACCTAATTCTCTAGCTAGAATTGCCGCGTGACTGGTTAATCCCCCTTGTTCTGTGATAATACCACCAACTTGTTGCAATAATGGCAACCAATCAGGTGTAATCGTTGGTACTACTAAAATTACTCCCTTCGGTAGTTGTTCGGGTTTCTGTTGCAGATTGGTAATTACTAGCGCAGTGGCTGCAACACGTCCCCCGGCTGCCCCTAGTCCCCGAATGAAGTGTGAGTGGGGAATTATAGATTGCGAAGGACTAACTTGTGTGATGTAGAGCTTTCCAGATGTAGTTTGCCCGGTGATAGTCCATTTAATGGTAAAGGTTTTACCTAGTTCACTTACCAGTTGAGTTCCCAGAGCAATTATTTGTTGTAGGTATTCTTCTTGTAAGGAGTACTGTTTTTGTTGGGCTTCTGGAAGTATATAGCTAATCAGACAAGTGTGATCTGGTGTTAGTGCTGAGTTCGGCACGGGTTGCGAAAAAACTTTAGGCGCTGCATCATCAACACTATAAGCCAGCATTTTATTGCCCAGTTGTTGCTCAAGCACAACCCCAGTTTGCGGTTGAATGTAGTAAACATCTGGCTGTACTTCACCAAGAGCGATCGCAATTCCTAATCCCCAAGTAGCTTCAATTTCCCACCCAGAGGGATTGGTTGTGAGCGAGCCACTGGCGATCGCATTTTCAACAGGTTGCACCAAAACAGCGAGATTAATTTGTTGCAGATTAATTCCTAAGTGCTGCCAATATAATAGACTCCGGGCCCGAAATATTTGACTCCAAGTACGCTTTAAAGCCAGTGCGATCGCTTCCGGTTCGCATTGGCAAAATACCGACTCCAGTAAACCCGATATATTCTTCATACCTGGAGTAGCAGTTGATACTGCCAAGGAAGGTCGAAGAATCAAACAGCCAGTTTCCCATTCTCTAGCGGCTTGGAAAATTGTACTCACCCACTCCTGGGTTACAGTCGCAGTCAGAATTTCTTGGCGCAAGCGACTAGCTACCTGCTGAAGTTGACGCCAATTAGTGACATCCAGGTGTAGCGAAGAATGGGGTAAGTCAGCTACTAATGATTCTGAACTATTGAGATTTTCGAGAAATTGTCGCAAAACTTCTGCCGAAACTACAAAACCAGGCATCACCGGATAGCCACGCTGGATAATTTTGCTCAAGTAAAAGGCTTTGTCACCTACTTTGGCGCGGTCTTGTAGTTTAATTTGATCTAGCCAGTAGAGTTTATTCACTCAATTTGTTAGTTGTCTATTTGTAGCCACAGCCATTTCTTTTTGGTATGTTATCAGGTTAATCCACTGACTTTTGAATAAAAAGTACTCAGGACTTACAGCAGCTTTATAGCTGGCTTTGAGACGAATCGTTGTGTACTTCAGTAACTTGAAATACGCTATATAGCTGATTTGATCGACTTGTATATGGCCATATCATATTTAATTGTTGAGTGTATGGGTTAAATCTAACAATTTAAGGTATAATTCTGTGGCTAAGTCATTTTAAATAGCCAAAAAACTATTTAAGAAACTTAAAATTCATGTACTTTGCCCAAATTACGATCATTGCCACAATTTAACAATGCAAATCTCCATTCATTAGCCAGAATAATATATTATTGAAAATAATCCTAATAATGGAAAATATTAATTCTCAGTTTCAAAACTATTACTGAATTGATAGAATCCAAATATGAGATAGGCTATTGCACTACACCCATTGGATTAAACTCTATTAATAAAGCATTAGAATAGTTTTATACTATTTTTATAAAAATATTACGATTTGACCTAGTATATAGAATTCTCCATATCAGACTAAACATTGTCAAACACTTACTACCTTGCAACTAATGATTGGCTGAATATCAGTTTCCGGCTATGTGTTGCATTGCTTATTGGAGCAATCATCGGCTTAGAACGCCAAATTAGGCGCAAACCAGCTGGTTTAAGAACTCACATGCTGGTAAGTTTAGGTTCAGCCTTATTTACCTTGATAATTATGCTGCAAACAGCAGGACTGCAAGCTAGTCCTGATGCACTTAGCCGCGTTATTCAAGGGATTGCAGCTGGTGTAGGATTTCTTGGTGCTGGGGAAATTGTGCGCCAATCTTCTCAAGAATCACAGCAACTTGAAATTCACGGACTCACCTCAGCAGCAGCTATTTGGGTTTCCTCTGCATTGGGAATTGCTGCTGGCTGTGGTTTATGGCAGCTAGGATTAATCAGTGCTATGCTGACTTTTTTGGTTCTCAACGTTTTTAAAAGGTTAGAGAAACGAGATTAGTAATTAGTTATCTATTATTTTTAATAAAAAATATGCTTAAGAAACATAAAGTTATTGAGCTTCCTAATTTACCTTTATCTGAAAGTATGAATAAGGGAATACCAGATAATCAATTATCTGAATTAGAGAGCTATCAAAACGTACATTTATCAAATTACCAGCTTGAGGGAACTAGAGGAGTAGATTTTCAGTATGCCTACTTTGATAATGTTAAAGCTATAAATACTTATTTTAAAAAGCTTTCTTTACAAGATGTTAAAATTACTAAAAGTGATTTTGCTAATACTGAATGGGAAGAAGGTTCGCTTAATAGAGTTGAGTTTATTAACTGTAGATTGCTGGGATTTCAAGCAATAAAATCTCGATTAAAAAATGTTATGTTTAAAGGCTGTCAAGGACAGTTTTCACAATTTAATTTGAGTAAGTTTGAGCAGGTTATTTTTGACAATTGTCAGCTTGAAGATTCTACATTTTTGGAAACTTCTCTAACAAATGTAAAATTTATAAATTGCCGAATGAATAACGTTATCCTTGCTGATGCTAAATTTAAAGACACAGATTTTCGAGGTTCTAATATAGAAGGCTTGCAAATTAATATCAATCAGCTTCAAGGTGCAATTTTAGATTTATTTCAAGCTGCTTATATTCTTCAAAGATATACAAATGTAATAGTTAAACCTGTTGATGAAGAAACGGTGGATAACGCAGAAAAATATTAGTTAATTAGTAAGTAAATATAGAGCAGTGAATAGGCCTCAAAGTCTTAATATTTGACCTAGCTTCACAAAGAAACGGTATGAGGCAATAGATATAAATCAGGAAAGTCTTGCTGCATCTAAGTTTCTTAATCACGAATTACAAATTGGTATAAACTCTGCTTCAACTACTATAAATATGATTTTTATAATTATTGATGTTGCATTATTTCTCCTGCCTTCACAAAAAGAATTTGTGAAGATTTCAACCATTGGGAATCAAAAGAACCTAAGTGAGTGGTAGTAATCAAGGTTTGAAAACGGTCTTGAATGGCATCAAGCAATTGATTTTGGCGGGATAAATCTAGTTCGGCAAGAACATCATCCAGTAATAGTAATGGTGGCTCTTTGACGACTTCTTCAATTAATTGTAATTCAGCTAATTTTAAGGCTAGAACCAGCGTTCGTTGTTGACCTTGAGAACCATATTGACGAGCGGGTGTCTGGTTAATAGTTAATTCTATTTCGTCTCGATGCGGTCCGACAAGAGTCGTGCCTTGGTGCATTTCAGCAACGGCTCGCTGCTGAATTTTTGCTAAAAAAGCTTGCTGCACTTCTTCTGGATGGTTATCCTCTAAAGGAATATTCGGCACGTACTTGATTTGCAGAACTTCTGTACTGCCGCTGATACTGCCGTGCCAGGTGGTAGCAATGGGAGCTAATCTTTGGATGGCGCGATCGCGTCGTCTAATTACTCTGGTTCCTGTAGTAGCTAACTGTGCATCCCACAGCGCTAGTTCTGATTGTAAAGACGTTGCATCCAACGTCTCTACATGGTGTTTTAAAAAGGCATTGCGCTGGCGTAACACATGGTTATACTGCTGCAAAATGTGAGCATAAACTGGTTCCAGTTGAATTAAAAGTGTATCTAACCAGTTGCGGCGACCTTCCGGGCCGCCACGTACTAGTTCTAAATCCAGGCTGGAAAATTGGACTGCATTGAGAACGCCGAGAAAGTCCATTTGACGGCGGATCGATTCACCATTGAGAGCAACGCTACGGCGACCATTACGGCGCAGGGTTAAGGTCAGGTCACTAACACCTGTTTGTCGCTCAAGGGTGGCATTAATTTGGGCTATAGCTTCCCCTTCTTGAACTAAATCGCGATCACGGGTCATGCGGTGCGATCGCAATGTCGCCAGTAGTTCCACCGCCTCTAACAAATTTGACTTTCCTTGAGCATTATTACCTACCAAAATCGTTTTGGCAGCAGTAAACTCAACCTTTTGGTCTTGATAATTGCGAAATTGTCGGAGGTTTAGAGTTTTTAGGTACATAGAGAAAAGTTAGGGGTGAGGAGGTAAGAGTTAAAAGTTAGGAGTTAGGAATTGAAAACTCATATCTTAGTAACTCATAACTGCTGTAGAGACGCGATTAATCGCGTCTCTACTAATAACTCCTCACTTTTTCAAACGGCCTTCTTGCCCATAATCCGCAAAAATATCTTCTCCGCTTCAATCCAGACAAACATTAAAGCACTGAAACCAATACAAACCCCCAACTCTTGCATATTCAAGTAATGAGTACCAAAGAAATCTCGCAGAGGCGGGACGTAAACTAGCATCAGCTGCAAAATCGTGGTGACGACAACAGCCGCTAGTACAAAGATATTGGAGAAGGGATTCATCTCAATGGTCAGTCGGTTGTTAGAGCGAATAGCGATCGCATGACCCATTTGGGCAATACACAAGGTAGTAAATACCATTGTTTTCCAAGCTTCGGGATTTCCCTGATACCCAGCAGCATGGGTATGTTGATAAGCCCACCACATTAAGGCAATGGTGATAATGGCAAAGATGATGCCAATACGAATCATATAAGAACCCAATCCCCTAGCGAAAATACTTTCGCGGGGACTAAAAGGCGGACGTTGCATGACATCCGGTTCTGGAGGTTCTACAGCTAATGCCAAGGCTGGTAAACCGTCTGTCACCAAGTTCATCCACAAAATTTGTAATGGAGTCAGGGGAACGCCTCCCAAGCCAATTAAAGGTGCGGCTGCAATTGTGAGAACTTCACCAATGTTACTGCCCAAGATGTATTTAATAAAGCGGCGGATGTTGGTATAAACGACTCTGCCTTCCTTGGTGGCACTGACAATGGTGGCGAAGTTGTCATCAAGTAACACCATGTCACTGGCTTCTTTACTGACATCAGTGCCAGTAATGCCCATTGCAATACCGATGTCGGCTTGTTTGAGGGCTGGAGCATCGTTGACACCATCACCTGTCATCGCCACAAATCGACCCCGGCGTTGCAGTGCTTGGACAATTCGCAGTTTGTGTTCTGGGGAGACTCTGGCATAGATGCTCACCAGGTCAACGTTTTGCTCTAATTCCTGGTCAGTCATCCGTTGCAATTCTTGACCTGTAAATAGCCTATCGCCTTCTTGGGCAATTCCTAAATCGGTAGCGATCGCTCGTGCTGTTAATTGGTGGTCGCCAGTAATCATCACTGGGCGAATGCCTGCATCTCGACACTCTTGCACAGCTGCCCTGACTTCTGGGCGTGGTGCATCTAGCATTCCCACCAATCCCAACCATACCAAGCCTTGCTCAGATGTTTCGTCTGAACCTTCTGGAGGAATCTCCACCAGGGGTTTGTAGGCAAAACCTAGTACCCGTAAACCTTTACTCGCCATTTGGTCATTTTCTGCCAAAATTTTCTGGCGTTGTTCTTCAGTTAAGGGGCCTGTGTAATTACCCAAATGAATCTGAGTGCAGCGTGCTAGGGTTAACTCTGGAGAACCTTTGGTAAACATTAAATAAGGTTCTGATTGGAGAAAACCGGCGATTGCAGGGTCAACGCCTCTCGAAGATGCTTCACCTGTGGCGACTCCCTCCACCTGAGCAATCACGCTCATCCGCTTCCGTTCCGAGGAAAAGGGGAACTCTCCAACCCGAGGTAACTTACTGTTCCACTGGTCTTTTTCGATTCCGGCTTTTCCCGCCAGGGTGAGTAATGCCCCCTCTGTCGGATCTCCCAAAATCGCCCATTCACCTTGTTCTTTTTGCAACACCGAGTCATTACAAACAGCACAAGCGACTGATAACGCGGAGATTTCTGGAGACTCCTCTAGGGAAATTTTTTGACCATTTAACTGAAAGTCTCCTGTGGGAGCATAACCTTCGCCGATGACGCGAAAAGTTTTGTTATTGGTGGAAATCGATTGTACCACCATTTTATTTTGAGTCAGGGTGCCGGTTTTATCAGAGCAGATGGTGGTTACAGAACCCAATGTTTCCACTGCTGGCAATTTGCGAATCAAGGCATTTTGGCGTACCATTCGCTGGGTTCCCAGTGCCAAGGTGACGGTAATTACAGCTGGTAAACCTTCTGGCACTACAGCAACCGCCATACTCAAGGAAACTTCCAAAAGTTCTTGGATGTTTTTAAAACCTCCATCCTTGATGACACCACCAACGACGACGATCGCCACGAGAATTAAAGAACCCGTAACTAGGACATTACCCAGTTGAGTCATCCGCTGCTGTAAAGGCGTAGGTTCACTTTCCACCGCCTGCAACATCGCAGCAATTTTACCCAGTTCTGTAGTCATTGCGGTGTTAGTCACCAGAACCTTGGCGCGTCCTTGGACTACTTCAGTTCCTTGAAAAACGATATTTAAGCGATCGCCTAATGATGTTTCCTCCGGCAATTTTAATGATGCCTGTTTATTCACCGCTTCGGCTTCACCAGTCAATGCCGACTCACGCACTTGTAAATTAGACTGTTCGATCAAGCGTCCATCTGCGGCTATCTGCATCCCAGCTTCCAGCAGCATTACATCCCCTGGAACTAGTTCTTTAGCTGCTATCTCCACCAGTCTGGTGTCGCGGATCACCCGCACTAAGGGAGAAGTCATTTTTTTCAAAGCAGCCAGGGCTTTTTCGGCGCGGCTTTCTTGGACGTAGCCGAGTATGCCATTGAGGATGACAATTGCTAAAATCGCGATCGTATCTTTAAATGGCACTTCACCAGGCTTTAATCTGCCCTCCCGCAAAGCCATCAGGTCTAAAAACCCAGAAATGAGAGCTACGCCAATCAGCATCAACAACATAATGTTCTTGAACTGATCCAGCAAAATTTCCCAAGCACTACGGCCAGCAGTTTCTTCAAGCTCGTTGGGGCCGTATTTTTGTAATCTCTGTTCAATTTCTTGGGGTGTTAAGCCGCTGTCTGCGTTACTATCAAGCAGGTCTAGCGCTTTATCAACTTCTAAACTATGCCAAACGGCGGCACCTTCAGGCAGAGAATTAGCAGACATCGTGTAGGTCACAGCAAATGGTTACAAAATTCGATCATAATTTAGTGATGGCAGGAATTCCATCTTCTAAAGTTACATTAAGCTGCTCGCCCAGTTGTATGAGTGTATATGTAATTCTTAATATTTGTAAATTCCTCCTCTTTTGACATAGTATTATTTCTCACGAAAGAGTTTTTCGGAACACATTGTACCGATAATTATTAGTACCTCGCCGTAAACGTGGCGATCAAGAACCACTAATTCATGTACTTGGTAAGAGCAACGCCCATTGTGGGCAGTCTTTTAACTCAGCACTTTTCATCCACCCCAATCGGGGGAGCCATTGCTCGACTAGGATTTTCCATCTCAAGCAATTGGCGTGACGGCGGTAAAACCGCTTGAGTCATGTTTCCTCCCCTACCTAAAGGTGAGGGTTTTTTACACTTACCACAAGGTTTTATGAGTTTTGCACTCCCCACTTTGACCGTTAGCCAGATGTTTGGGCAAAGAACAATTCGACCGCTTACTGCTGCTGCCCTGTGTGGCATTACTTTCATTAAAGATAAACTGATTGCCATTGACAGTATTAAAGGACATCTACTGGAGATCGATCCCACCTCTGACAACAGCAAAATTCTCAATCCCCATCAAGTTGAAGAATTTACCGATGTCACTGGTCTAGCGGTGTGGGATAATACCCTGTGGGTAAGCCGAGAAAATAGTGTTTATTTGTGCAAGCTCAATGCTTTGGATCTGGAACATTTTGTAACATTGCCTTATGCAGCTGATGGCGTTGCTGTTTGGGAAACAACAGTTTATGTCAGTTGTCAAAGGCTGGGCTACATTCTGGTTTTTGACGGCGAAACGCGAAAAGAGATTACCAGATTTTATGCCCCTGGAGTTGGGGTAGAGAATTTGGCAGTCAACCAAGAAATGCTATGGATTTGCGATCGCACCGAACAATCAGTTTACGCGATGGACAGGGCCACAGGAGAACTGCAATTTAGCGTCCTGACACCCTTTGAATCTCCTACAGGCATAGCGATACATAAAAATGCCGAAACAGGCAAAGAAAGTATTTACGTTGCCTACGCCTCAGAGGAGCCTTATATTCGGGATAACCCCAATGCCGATCCGAGTCATGAGCTAACATTCCGCGATCGCACTTTTATTCATCCTCTGTATTATCATTACCAGCCAGATAAGCGTTACGCCCTCTCTAACGGCTATCTGATTGAAATGTCTTATGCTGAGGAAATTGCACCTCTAGACGAAGTTTATTTACCTGATGTGGAATGGCGCATCGCTCTACCATCGGAAACTGAGCGTCAAAAGGTGAAACACGTTGAACCTATTGGTATACCTTTTACCGAAGAAGTGATAGAGGGGCAACGTGTAGCAGTCTTTAAATTTGATTCTCTTGCACCAGGAGAACGGCATATATTTGGCTGGAAAGCACTTTTGGAAGTTCGAGGGATTAAATACCGGATTACACCCAGAGATGTAGAAAATATACCTAAATTATCCCCAGAATTAGAAACACGCTACTTAGTGGACGACGACGATTTAGCAATGAATACTACCATTGTTCGCCGTGCCGCCAGAGAAGCGATTGGTTCTGAAACCAATGTGCTACGCAAAATGCACAGCATCCGCAACTATGTTTATGATCAGTTATCCTACGGTATTAAACCTTACATTGATGCCCCAGATACAGTTTTAGAACGGGGTGTTGGTTCCTGTGGCGAATATGTTGGCGTTTTACTTGCCTTATCCCGTTTAAATGGCATCCCCTGCCGCACCGTAGGTAGATACAAATGCCCTCCCCATAGTGACTTTGTAGGAGTACCGCTACAACCCGACTTTAATCATGTTTGGCTAGAATTCTACGTTCCAAATTTTGGCTGGTTGCCAATGGAATCAAATCCTGACGATGTGAGTGAAGGTGGGCCTTATCCAACACGTTTTTTCATGGGCTTATGCTGGTATCATATCGAAATTGGCAAAGGCATCACCTTTGAAACTGTGACAAGCAAAGGTGAGCGCCTAACCAAAGAAGATATTCCCATCGGTGATTTGGCGATTAATCATATTCGTTTCACAATTCTTAAAGAATTACCACCTTTTTGAATTAGGGTATTGAGAATTGGCGAAAGACGATGAGAAAGTAAGTAGGGTGTGTTATGCCTACGGCATAACACACCTTAATACTCTCTACTTATTACCAATTTTTTTGAAGAACAAAATTGCCGTAAATTATAGATAATTCAAAGATGTCTGTGGTAATTACAGCACCTTTCTTATGGAATTTTGCACCGATAAAAAAGCCGATAAGATCAGCTTCTACTTCATGTACTTCCTCTGAGTCATGCACACTCCACCTTATGTCATGACAGTCCTGAAAAACTAGCACATAAGGCAAGCGATCCTCGGTAGGATCGTACATACATTCAACTGATACTTCGTTTCCCCATAGAGACACATTTACACTTGTAATTAGCGACGTTAAACCATCAAGTTTAAGTAAATGATAATCGTCCGGCATATTAATTTAGCCCCGAAGGGTATCTCTATTGCAAAGCTATAGCTGTGATACTTTGCTTCTACTACTACCCGCTTCCTCTGAACCAAAACTGGGCTTCGTGTCAAGGCACTTCTGGCATATCCCTTTCACTGCAAAGGGCTTCAATGGCATCAATTCCAGAGTCCCCTACATGAATCAATGTATCGTCGTAGCCTGCGTATACTTTACCATCTTGAGCCATTACTAAAGTCATATGATAGCTAAAAGCCTCGCCGATTACGCAAAGCGGAGCATTTACCCGCTCACTGTAATCTTCAACCCTTTCAGGATAGATATGTGAGGCAGTAACCGTTGGATTAATGTAAAATTCGTCCTTTTCTTCTTTAAGGCGATGATGTGGGTGTACGACTCGCAAGCCCCCAAACTGCCTTAGAAAATCTACTACAACTGTATGAATAGGATATCCTTCTAACTGCAAGCTTTTTTCGTATTCGCTTATATCAATACAACGGTCTTCGCTCCATCCTACCTGCTGTAGCAATGCTCTTGTTTCTATTGAAAATACTGCCATAAGTAATTGTTATCGTATGGACTTCTAAATACCATATGTTGGCTTCATCTAATGCGGAGGGATGATCCCCAAAGTCAGTTGTTGTGTACTGCGCTTGCTCAAGGAGTAGGCGCAGCACCTTGCGGGGAACTATTTTTATCGATACTTTTTCCCGTTTAAGTTTTGGCATTACTGTACTTCTGCCTTATGCCTTCCGCTACAAATAGCTTCAAGTTTTCACTCCACCCTGCTTGCTGGAGAACTGCTCTAGTTTCTGCTAAAAATACTGCCATACGTAGCTATTCCTTTTCTTATCATTAAGGATGGCTTTGATTGGTTAACTATTTAAGGATCGCTCGTTACATTCGCACCATCAATGTTTTCTTACTTTATCCTCTCGAACTGAAAAAGCCTGCCGATGCTGTTAAATCAAGCTCAGGCTAAGTCAATCAGGCTTTTTCCGTCGTTGTCAAATGAGGTGCGGAGCCATTTCACAAAGTCCCGATCTAATTTCTCATGCTTCAGCCTTTGCAAATCTTCGCTTTGTTTAGCCATTTCTCGAACTGCAAAAGGGTGGCTAGTAATCGCCTCTTCCAGCTTTTTTAATCCAACTTTAGACTCACTGACATTGAAAGATTTGTCTCCATGAGGGACGAATGCATCAATGGTATTTGTAACGCAGTTCGCCACCCTAATAATCTGCTGTGGGGTAGGATTAAGACAGGCTTCTAGAGTGTTGCAGATCGCTATACCTGCCTCCTGTGCTTCCACATCATAAATCAAATTCGGACTGGTAAAGTCATCCGAGTCTGGGATTACATCTTCACAATCCTCTATTAATCGACGAATTAAAGCCGCATCCACTGGCTTTCCTTGAAGGATTTGCCAAACTTCATTAAGTGCAGTTCTCAGCACAGAAGGATCTCCCCAGTTTTCCAGGCGAGAAAAAGCGTTGTAGTTGGGAAGCAGCCTCTCGCAGCAAGAAGCAGCAAACGCAATTCTATGAAGGTGAGGGAGTCCTCCTAGTTCTTTTTCTAAGGCATCAAATTTGTATAAGTTTAGATTCATTTTATTATTCGCTTGTCTTGGACTTTACTGCTGTGTTTGGGGTAGGTTCACATGAGTAGCTGGTCTTATATCTCTTGGTTGCATCTGTGCCCAACATGCAGAACAAATATTTCGACTCGCCCCGATTGATTCAACTGTTTTCCCGTTAGCTTCAGCCCATTCAATTATTTTCTGCTCTGCATGTTTATTAATTCTGTTATCTGGAAGCCTAGTTTTTTCTGCTTGGTCTATGGAATTTTTTTGTGCCAGATTCAAATATCCGTTACTTGAAGCTACAACTTCTTCCTTTGTACCATCTGGATTTCGGACTTGTGCTACTGCAATTGTCCTTCTTCTCCTAGCAACGTCATCCATCAAGCTAGCAAGCTCTTTAGCTCTAGCATCCAAATATTGATCACCTGGTTCAATCTGTGCATCTGCTGCTTGGTCGTCCGGCCCATCCTGCTCAAGAGGCAGATTCAATGAGTCGTCTGGGGGCTGGTCGGTTGAATTATCGCCACCACTTGCTGTTGGAACATTGGGATTTTGTGGCTCTGGGTCGGCAAAATCTGGCGTTCCATCTTTATCAAAGTCTGTATTAAGACCTCCAGGAAAAGTAAAAAATCCAGACTCCTTTTTTAGCAAACACTCATCTGCTGGAGTATTTGGATCATCTTCCTCTTGCCCTGGAATGATAACAGTTGGAGTATTAACTTTATCCCCAGGATTTAATCTCCCACCTTCTGGCATTGAACTAATTAAACCTTGCCAGTCAGAATTATTTAGTAATTGAACAGCTGCATCGCGCTTTTCTTGAGGCCAATCTTTCCAAGGTGTAGCTATAGTTTCAGTACTTCTTAATGACCAAGTATAGCTTTGGTTCCAAGCCAACCAATCTGTTCCAATCCTAGTACCATTAGCTGTGTAGACTATTAATTCATAGCTAGAATAACCATATTGATTTAGCCGCGATTACCAGCTAACATTACTAACTCCATTTGGGTAAACACCTTTCGTATCTATTAATCTTCCTTGATAATAAATATCTATAAAACAATCACCTTGAAAAGTAGTAGGATTATTAGTAACAATTCTTGCTGAAGTATTACAAACATCCACACTAGGATTAGCGGCACAATACTTTTCCTTTGCCTTATTTTGAGCCTGCTCATTTTGAGTTCGATTCCAAAAATAAAAAGCAGCAACCCCAGATAGGCGCATATCCCCAACAACTGTAGTCCCAGCAACAGCTTCCACAGAAGAAGTAGTAGCTCCAGTTGCTGTAGTTGTGCTAATTGCCGTCGTTCCGGCAGCCTCCGCAGTAGAAGCAGCAATAGTAGGAGATAACTCCAAGCCTATAGCCTCAGCACATTCAGGTTGAACAGCACAAGCGTCTAGAGACGACATGAATGCATAGGCAGGTTCAGGAAAAACTCCTTCAAGGATAAAAAGTAAAAGAAGAGTCCAAATTACAAATAATTTAGATATACTTTTCTTTGTCTTTAATAGCACTGGTTTTAAGTCCTCACAACCAAAGATGAACATGGGTACAATTTACATCTAGGTTGCTTGACAGGAGTGGAGAATGAGGTCAGTAAAAATATGAGGATTTAGTGGATGTTTCTTAAAAATTTAACGAAGATAAAGACGTAAATCAGACGCATTGAAATTCCTATTTATAAATACTTGTCAGACAAGATTTTTAGGTGTTTACTTAGAATGCGATGTCTACGGAAAGCGAACATTGTAAATTCTCTCTCCCTTTCCCAATTAGCTATTAACTCTTAAACTTGGCAATGGATATGATTGATGCTGCTTAAAATCGGCAAACTCACAGATGGAATTAAATGGGCAAAAGCGGCAGTGAGAGCCAGGATTAGGAGGGAATATTTGACTGAAATTAGTAGTTTCTTTCTGATATTTTTGCAAATCGTGCTGGTGCTTGTGGGCAATATTCGCTAACTCAAATTTTAAGGATTCTAATTCACTATTGTTAATACTAATTAACTCTGATTTTTTACATATTTCTAAATTATAAAATGATGCAACAGCTTTTCGTCCAGGGTAAAGATAACGAGCAGCTAACAAGTAAACTAATGCCTGTCGTTTGTCAAAAGCGGACTTACCAGTTTTGAAATCCAAAATATGTAAAGTGCTATCAGACTCAATAAAAACGCAGTCCATAGCCGCGTATAAGCGAAAGCAATAATCTTCTTGTTCAACTACTATCGGTTTGGGAAAGCCTTCATCACCCGGAGTTAATTGGATAATATCTTTATCCAAAAGTAACGGCGCATCGTGATATTTTTTCAAAATTTGCAACACGCGTTGCTGGACTTGAACGCTTGAGTTGCCTAATTTCAGTAGCTGTGCAACTCTTTCTACACCATCTGCTTGCTTCAACAGATGCCTGTGATGATGAAACTCATAAACGCCTTTTTGGGCAAGTATGCCAATCCGCTGGGGTGCGGTGGCTTGCGTTAAAAGCGCTTTGACTTGTGGTTCGTGTTGCCGTGCTTTGATAAACCCCCGTCTCATCTGGCAATGCCAGCGTTCTTGCCCAGTCGCTGGGGCAACTAGAGACCAAAGGTGATAACTGGCAAAAGGTCGATCGGGGGTTGACATTGCTCAGAAACAGTGAGAGAAAATACGGTGGGAGAAGTTTAAGCTAAGGCTTGCTTAGAAAAGAACTTCGGAGGATACTTGCTGCTACACACGCTTTGCAGGAAGCTTTTATAGTACTGATAATGTACCGGAGCAAGTGGCAAAAATGTCTAGCAAGATAAAATTTGGTACCGATGGATGGCGAGGGATTATTGCCGATGACTTTACTTTTCCAAATGTGCGGAAAGTAACAAGGGCAATTGCCACTTACTTAGAAACAGCCTACACAAAAGATAGACCAGTACTTATTGCCTACGATACTCGCTTTTTAGCTGACCAGTTTGCCCATACAGCGGCTCAAGTACTAGCAGACTTGGGTTGGACTGTGAAAATTACCGATCGGGATTGTCCCACACCAGTAATTGCCTACAATGCCCGTCACCTAAATTCCGCTGGGGCGTTAATGTTTACTGCTAGTCATAATCCAGCACCCTACTGTGGAATTAAATATATACCCGATTATGCTGGGCCTGCCACTCCAGAGATTACTGATACTATTGTGGCAAATATAGAAGGTGCATCGGATGAGTTGCCTGGGAGCAACCCATCAGGTTCAATTTCAATTTTCGATCCCAAACCAGATTACCTGCAATTTATCTATACTCTACTTGATGTAGAAAAGATCAAAAGCGCTAATTTAAAGGTAAAGTACGATGCTTTGTATTCTACCTCTCGCGGCTATTTAGATGAAGTTTTGCAACATAGTGGCGTTCAGTTAGAAAGTTTCCACGATTGGAGAGATGTTTTATTTGGGGGTGGAATGCCTGAACCCAAAGGAGAACAGTTAATTGAGTTAGTGGAAGCAGTAGTTCGAGATCAAGCTGATTTGGGCTTGGCGACGGATGGAGATAGCGATCGCTTTGGTATCGTTGATGAACAAGGAACCGTCCTCACTCCGAATACTGTGCTGCTACTTCTAGCACGTCATTTAATCAAAAACAAAGGTAAAACTGGCGCGATAGTCCGCACTGTCGCTACAACCCACCTGCTGGATAATTTCGCTGCTAAAAATGGGCTGCAAATTTACGAAACAGCAGTTGGTTTTAAATACATCGGTGAAAAAATGCGGGAAACTGCTGTATTAATCGGTGGAGAAGAATCAGGCGGTTTGAGTATTATCGGGCATATTCCCGAAAAAGACGGGGTTTTAGCCGATATGCTGGTGGCAGAAGCGATCGCTTATGAAGGCAAACCGCTGAGTCAACTTGTCAAGGAAGCGATCGCTGAAGCCGATGGCCCTCTTTACAACAACCGCCTAGACTTGCACCTCACAGAGGCACACAAAACTGCCGTCATCGACTCCTTTACTAAAAATCCACCTACAGAGGTAGCAGGAATTAAAGTCAAGGAAGTGGGGCGTAAAGACGGTATTAAGCTGTATTTAGAAGAAGGTAGCTGGGTTTTATTGCGTCCTTCCGGTACAGAACCACTGGTGCGTGTCTATCTAGAAACCAACACTCCCGAAAAACTCACCCAAATCGCCCAAGAGTTAGAGAGTGCCATTGCTAAACTAGAGGCAGTAGCAGTTTAATCTGTCAGAGTTAGGAATTAAGAGTTAAGAGTTGTAAATTAACAAATCTTAACTCCTGATTTCTAATTTTGAGCAAAATATAACTTTTAACTTCTATCTCTTAATTCCTCACTTCAATCAAAGTATGAAAACTCTGGCTCCTTTTTTGACATCTCTAGTTGTAGCGGTTTGGGTAATAGCGATCGCAATTATTTCAGTCCAAAATGCCACACCCGTATCGTTAAAATTCTTAACATTCCAATCGATTCAGATACCAATGGGTTTAGTGCTAGCTTTTAGTGCCGTTGTCGGGTTAACTGGCATGGCACTGCTGCAACCTCTGTGGGGACTTGCTGGTATTGGACAGGGTAATTCTCGATTGGAAGACGATGCGGAATTTTTTGTTGACGATGAAGATTTTTGAGGCTTAAATAGCTGTGCAGTATCAAAACATTATTACAATCGAACCAGGAAAACGAGGTAGTAAGCCTTGTATTCGAGGAATGCGAATTACTGTATACGATGTTTTATCTTATCTTGCCTCTGGCATGACCTACGAGGAATTGCTTGATGACTTTCCTTATTTGACATAAGAGGATATTTTGGCTTGCCTAAGCTATACAGCTGATCGAGAGCGGCTATGAGTGCAACTTATAAAGCAGATTTTAATTTGTGGATTGAACAGACAGCCCAACTATTGCGATCGCATCGCTGGCAGGAAGTCGATCTGGAACATCTGATTGAAGAGGTTGAAGGCTTGGGCAAAAGTGAACGACGGGGTATTGCTAGTCAACTAACTCGCTTACTATTGCATCTGCTCAAGTGGCAATATCAACCCCAGCGTCGCTCAGATAGTTGGCTCGATTCGATTACTGATTCTCGCACTCAAATTGAGTTAGCGATAGAAGATAGTCTTAGTCTTAAGAGCTATCCTATATCCTTATATTTCAAATCATACTATTGAGTAATTCTCGCTCTAAGTTAATGTTTTTTATTTCATCTAATCCCAATAAAAAACTGCGATCATAGTTCTCTTTAATACTTAAGCTAACATTCTTTAGCTTACCTTCATAATCTAAAATTTTAGGTATGAACATTTCAACCAGGGATTTCATCAAAGGTATGAATATTTTAACTTCAGAAGCTACTGGAGCATAATAAGCCAATTCAGAAGCAACTTGAGTCGCTTCATGAGTAAAACTAGCTATATTATCAGTAGCTAAAAATTCATTCATTGAATCATTTAAAGACTTCAATTTTTTCATTGATTTAGAAACTCTTTGCCTTATTTCTAGTATCAAATCCTTACTAAAATTAATTTTATTAATCCCTATATTCACTTCGGATTCATACTCTCTTACCTGAATGAAAGCTTTCTCGTGCAAACGAGTAAGTATAAAACCAGTAATTAATACTCCTGGACTCATAGCAATATTAGCAGATGCCAGTAGGGAGAAAATTATCATACTTCCTGCGATTGTATTCATTGAAGATTTACTTAAAAAATTCTTTGTAGACTTGTTGGCTTGCTTGATAGATAAGTTGTGAGATAGAATTTCTTGCACTGCTAATTTGACAGGATTTGTAAGATAAATTACGTCAGAAGATTTTTTCAATGAATCAACAGGATTAGCCTCAATTAGAAGAGACTGCTTAATTTCATTGAAAGTATTTCTACATTCATGAATTTGCTGAATTGAAAGTTCACTGGGATGCAGAGTTTTTATTTTTTCAATATTCTTATCAAAAAAAATAAAAATTTTTTCAGTATTAGATATAGTATTTTGTCGAAGTTGATTGTACTCTTCTATAAGATTCTTTGTAAAAATTAAATCCACTTCCAACTCCCTAAAAGCTTCATCATAAAGACTTGAAATTTCTTTAAACTTCTCATTTTCTGCGTCTATGTTAGAAATTGCTCTCACACCTGCAAACGCCCCTACAGAAGCACTAGCTAAAGCAATAGTGTCTAAGATAAGTAGAATCATAAGTACTCCTTGCAATTTGTATTTCTTTGCCCTTTTTCTAAGTGTTTAACCTCAAAATCAGGGATTGGTTATACATCGACTTCCCTAATTAAGCCAATTATCACCATTGAGGCAGTATAAATAAGTAATATTTATGAAAGTATGTTAAAGACAGGATTATAACTTATAACTATCAATTTATGTCTCACTTAGCATCCCAACTACTTGTGCATAGACAAAAATACATCATCTGCTTCATAGAAATTTATGTATTTTTAGTAATTACACTACTTGTGCGATCGCAGGGAAGCTAACACCTTAATGCAATGGACAAGCGATCGCACTCGACTTAACGCTAAAATAATTAGTCGCAATCTCGTAGAGATGATTGGCGATGAAAATTAAAGCAGTTATCTGGCAAGAAGACGGTGTGTGGTGTGGTTCTGTACCTGCCCTACCAGGATGTCACACTTGGGGAGACAGCTACGAACATCTATTATAAATGTTGCAAGATGCGATTCCAGTTTGGTTAGAAGTTGGCAGTCAACGGGAAGATCAGCTTGATTTAGCATCCTTCTCTTTACAGTATGCAGTTTCAATTTTCCCTGAAAGTGAGGAGACGGTTTAGTGACGTTCAATCCCGGTATGTAGTCAGAGTTCATTTTCCCGGTGTTACTGGTATATTGAGTCCATGAAGTTTGAGTGGGATGAGCGTAAAAACCAAAGCAACATCACAAAGCATGGTTTCGACTTTGCTGATGCTTTCCGCGTGTTTAATCTACCCATGCTTGTCTACCTAGATGAACGAGAGGACTATGGACAGGATCGATATCTCGGTATTGGACTACTTGATGGTCGAATTGTAGTAGTTATTTACACCGAACCACGTGAAGAAATGGTTCGGATCATCTCATTAAGAAAGGCACTGTCTCACGAACGAAAAAGCTATGAACAATACCTCAAGAACCGATTGGCTTAGAGTCGATGCAATGAGTGACGAAGACATCGACACCTCAGATATTCCACCTTTGTCAGAAGAATTTTTTGCTAAAGCACAATTGCGAATGCCCAAATCACCTGTAACAATAACAGTTAAGGTAGATCCTGAAACTTTTGCTTGGTTCAAAGAGCAGGGAGAGACTGCCGAACAGCAGATGGCTGTAGCATTAAAGATTTACGCAGAAGCACACAAAGCTTATCCAGCGTCTGAGGCCAAGTCAACCTAAATTGAATCTCTTTAACAATAACCTCAGTGCAACTGACAAGCGATATCTACGACGGGCTATTCGGCGTCGCAATTATCTAAAACTAATACAACAAAATCTAAGTTGGGCAATTTTAGGTTAGTTGTAGCTTTAGATAATCAATAAAGTCCAGAACTTCTGTATCAGTGAGTTGTAGACGCGATCGCTTGTCATATTTCTGCTGTAAATATTCCCTTCCCTGCTCTGGAGTCCAATTTAATTGGGTTAAATATCTGTCAGTTTGAGCTATCAAAACTGAATGAATTTCTGACGTCGTTGTATTGGAAGATATCTGTATTGGTTCTGGATTTAAATTTTGAATAGAGTTAATTTTTAAACTTACTTTTTGTCCTATAACTTGCCAATTATTTTCCCTGTGTCCATCCCAACTAACACCTACAGAGCGATAGGTGACTGGATCGAAAATATTACAAAAAACTACATTACTATCTCCAGGTCTTACACTGATAGTAAGTGGATTACGCAATTGTTCAGAAGTAAGAGCATCCAAAGACAACAACAAACTTTTAGAAAAGTAAGAGTCTTTTCCTGAGCGGATGATATAAGGTTTGTCTGCCAAAATAGATAAATCTATTTTTCCAACTCCTCCAAAAGTAGTTTCAACTTGTTTATCAATTTCTATACCGTTTATTACCCCAGTCAAGGCTTTGTCATGAATAGGAATTTTTCTATCATCTTCTGAAAGAATATACCAACAGTAATCATTATCTTTTTTGACAAAGACATATTGAGGTTTGGGGATAGATCCAAATCCTAATTTAACTTCCACATTTTTGATGAATATTTTTGTAAACGAATTTGTTTAGCAACAAGCTTTTACGATTTCTACTATCAAGCTATGAGTTACTTTATATATAATTCCCTAACCAGCAAGCTAATTAACGTTAAGGCAGAGAAAGTTGCGAAATTTAGTTAATCTATGACCCTCAAAGAATTAGAAACACAACTCCTAGCATTAACTCCTACCGAGAAGGCTGAAGCCATACAGATTTTGACCCAAACCTTAAGTCAAAGTTCACATGGAATTAGAAAAACTCCAGGTGTATGTGGCGGTGATGCCTATATTGCAAATACTCACATCTCAGTTTGGCTACTGATAGAATCTCGTCATTTTGGCATCAGCGAAGCACAACTACTAGTCGATTATCCCGATTTGATTGCTGCTGACTTAGTGAATGCTTGGGCTTATGCAGATGCTCACCCTACGGAAATTGAAGAGGCAATCCGAAAAAATGAGTTTGAGCAGGTGCAGTGGCGGTATGTAGTCGGTACTGATTACGACGATGGCAAAAATTTAGTTTTTGGCCCATGCCTGGAAAAAGCTGAAGCAACCACGCTAATGCACAGAGCGGACAACATACTTTTCTTGCTTAAGCTACGGGGCATTAATCTAGTTTTGGATGAACTTGTGTTGAGCGTTGAGCGATTGCCGACTTGCAAACCTGGGTGGATAACTGAATGGATACAGAGAGAGGCAATCAAATGAACATTATTATTACTTCTCTACAAAAAATAGATTTACTCTCTCTTTTAACCAGAGTAATCAAAAATTTCAAGCCAATGTTTCTGGATCAACACCTAGCGCATTCAACCTTTCAATTAACATTTTCACCTGTTGTTCTGCTTCCACCCGTCGCTGTTCTTCAAAAGCTGTGCGTTCTTCAGCTTCCCTGATACGTTCTTCTGGTGTTAGCAATCTTTGCCCTTCTTCGTCATACCAGTACAGCCATTCCCGCACTATACCTTGATAAATTCCCCTTTCTCGCCCAATTCCTAAACTAATTTCTGGTAGCCAAACGGGATTTCCTGACATTAAGATATATTCCCCATTAACTAAGCGATACACTTCCAAAGGTGTCTTTTTACGCCGAAGGGGACTATACACAACGTAGTACAAAATTCCTAAATCTTTGGCATAAAATTCTTTCTTGATGTTATATTCTTCTCGATATATTTGAGAAACAACTTCTAGTGCTAAAATTGGCAGTTTATTTTCTTCCCACAGCACATAACTTAGGCGTAAATCCTCATCAATGAAGCGTTTAACTTCTAAGCTGAGAAACCCATCAGGGAGAATAGCTGGTTTGTCAGGGTGATAATAAATACCCATATCAACACCAAAAAACCAATCCCAGCGATCGCACCAAACCAAAGCTAGTATCGTTTTTAGCAAGCCGGGAATTAAATTTTGGAGTTCATTATCCACAGCGGTATCATCTGAGTCGGGTAGTTCTTCGGAAGATGGCAAACAATGCAGTGGATTGTAGTTTAACATGAGCGGTTTTGCCAAATTTGATTCTAGATAGCTTGTAGGAAATCTATTGATGTGCGATCGCGCTGATTTTGATAGCCCCTGGAAAGAAATTATATAAGCTTATTTTCCCCAAGCAAAGCGCAACCCAACCTACAATTTTTCATAAAGCCAAGCGTATTGTATCTCATCATTTATCAATGCAAAATTTTTTAACTCAGGTCGATGATTTGTTTTTTACTTTCCCGAATCAAAAATTACGAGTGAGTAAGAAAAAGGGCAGGTACAAAACCCGCCCTCAAAGTAATCAATATTTAAACTCGCAACTTAATTAGCGATTTGGGGGGCACTCAAAGAAACCTTTAGTGCATCATCTTTTTGCTGTGCTAATGTCGGCACGGAATCCCGCAATCTTGCTGTCAGTTGTACAGTTGTAGCGTCGTACATCTGAGTCAGCAATTTTGGATAGAAACCAATACCAATAATTGGAATTAACAAACAGGCAATGATAAATACTTCACGCGGTTCGGCATCTATCAAAGCTTGGTGAGAAACTAATTCCTCGTTCTCTTTACCGTAGAAAATTTCTCGCAACATCGACAGCAGATAAATTGGAGTTAAAATAACTCCCACTGCCATCAAGAATACCACGATAACTTTGAAGGTAGAGCTATAAGCATCGCTAGTAGCAAAGCCCACAAATACCATCAATTCTGCTACGAAACCGCTCATCCCTGGCAATGCTAAAGAAGCCATTGAACAGGTGGTGAACATGGCGAAAATCTTCGGCATTCTCTTAGCGACACCGCCCATTTCATCCAACATTAGGGTATGGGTGCGATCGTAAGTTGCGCCGACAAGGAAGAACAAACTCGCCCCAATTAACCCGTGGGAAACCATTTGCAATACTGCCCCACTCAATCCCAAATCGGTGAAGGAGGCGATACCAATCATCACAAAGCCCATGTGGGAAATTGAGGAGTAGGCAATTTTTCGCTTCAGGTTGCGCTGGGCAAAGGATGTCAAGGCAGCATAGATGATATTAACTACCCCCAAAACTACGAACACTGGTGCAAAATAAGCGTGGGCATCGGGGAGCATTTGGGCATTCATCCGAACTAAGGCGTAACCGCCCATTTTCAGGAGAATACCTGCTAATAACATGTGTACAGGGGCTGTAGCTTCACCGTGGGCATCAGGTAGCCAGGTGTGCAAGGGAATAATCGGCAACTTGACGGCGTAGGCAATTAGGAAGCCAGCATAGAGGGCAAGTTGGAAATTTAGGGCGAAATCTTTTAAGGCGAGCGATCGCATATCGAACGTCACCGTATCGCCGTAAAATCCCATTGTCAGGGCAGACAGTAAAATAAACAGCGAACCGCCAGCGGTGTATAAAATGAATTTGGTCGCTGCATATTGTCGCCTTTTGCCTCCCCAAATCGACAGCAGAAAGTATATCGGCACTAGTTCCAGTTCCCACACCAGGAAAAATAGCAGCATATCCTGGACAGCAAACACGGCAATCTGACCGCCATACATCGCCAAAATCAAGAAGTAAAATAGCTTCGGCTTGAAGGTGACAGGCCAAGCTGCTAAAATCGCCAGCGTGGTAATGAATCCAGTCAAAATAATTAGGGGCATGGACAAGCCATCTGCCCCTACTGACCAATTCAAACCCAATTGTGGTACCCAGGGGTAACTCTCCACTAACTGCAAATCTGGATTGGAAAAATCATACCCAGTATAAAAAGCGTAAACAATTAGTGCAAAATCTATCAGCCCCACGACGAGGGAGTACCAGCGCACTGTTTTGCCTTCTTTGTCAGGGATGATGGGAAGAAGTAGCGACGCGGCTATTGGCAACAGAATAATCGTCGTCAGCCACGGAAAATTAGCTGTATTCATCACAATTCGTCTGCTATCAAAATCATGTTTGGCAAAAAGTCACTAGTTATTAAGTAACAGCTTTTTGGGGATTTCGTCTTCCTCGTTAGGTTGATTTAATTAAATTGGCAATCCCCCGTTTCTTCTGTTGGGAGTCTTTTTTCACCTTTGGGGGTGCGGAATGTGCGTTGTGATACTTCCAGTCAAGTCAAAAATTTACCCTCAAAAAGCCGATAAAATTATAGTTTAGTGGTGCGATGTCTACGACAAGCCGCTCTGCGTCTACGCGTAGCCCAACCCTAAAAATACAAAATGCTGCTTGGTGGTTGTTTAAAAAAGCGATTTGGTACAAAAAAGCATAGCAGGAGAACTAAACATAATGATAATCGCACAAATTGAAAGTTAGATTCGTTATGTGACCAACATAAATGGAGAAACAACAGATGTACTCGTCCCTGTAGAACTTTGGCAACAGCTTATAAGTTCCATAAATTCTGATAACGTCAGTGGTTTAGCTTGGATTGATAAACAAGAGCTAAAAGCACAAATATTAGCCGATTTGCAAGAGTCTGTGCGACAAGCAGCAGGTCAAACCTTCCCAGTTTCAGAGCTTTGGGACTAAAGTAGGCGATTTGATTAAGTTTTTTTTAGTAAAATAGACAGGGAAAGTTGATAAAGGAAATTCGATTATGTCATCTCCAGCGATCGCTACTGTAATTAAGATGATGGAATCTTTATCTGAAGATGTGCAAGAAAGAGTTGCAGAACATCTCCGAGAGTACTTGGAAGATTTGCAAGATGAATTAAAATGGGATAAATCATTTAAGAAAACTCAACAACAACTGATTGCATCTGCCCAATCTGCTAAAAGAGAGATTGCAGAAGGACTTGCAAAACCAATGAACTATGAAAAGTTATGAAGTCTGCAAGTCTTCCTTCTTTTTGGGATAAATATCAGTGTCTTGACAAGCAAGTTAGACAGAGTGCAAGAAAAGCTTATCAGTTCTGGAAAGAAAATCCTTTTCATCCGTCTTTCCATTTCAAATGTATAAATAATGAGGAGAATATTTGGTCTGTCAGAATAACTCGTAATTATCGAGCAATTGGGGTTTTGGAGGGTGATACAGTTACATGGTTTTGGATAGGTAGCCATGACGATTATGAAAGCTTTTTTTCATAACACGAGCGCTATTTGATTTCCCACTTCTAATAAAATTCTATATTTTAAATATTAGTAGTTTTTTTTATCCTGAAAATCCTTAAATTTCAATTCAATAAATAATGTAATACAATTGAGCGCGACCTTTTTTGAGGACTTCAGACCTTCACCGCTAACAAGGATGAAAAAGCCCGTGAAATTAACGGCATCATTGGTTTAGCTTGAATTGATGAACAAGAGAAGAGCCAAAAGCACAAATATTAGCTGATTTGCAAGAGTCTGTGCGACAAGCAGCAGTAGGACAAACCTTTCCAGTTTCAGAGCTTTGGGACGATATCGAAGCCTAGAATAAGAAAACTAAGCTGCATATCTAATAATCTCCAATTCTGCTCCATTATTAACAGCTAATTCTGCTTTTTATAAAACTTTTACACTTTGTCAATGAATCTTTAGCTCTTCTTCGATACTTTCAGGTATCATGGATTTTGAGTGAGCTTAAGCAATTGCTATGATGAAGAAGTGGATTCTGTATAGTAAAGAAGATAGGCAAGTTAAATGGCCTACTTACATTAATAAGTTGTCGCCTGTTAAAAATAAACATCCACTAGAGGGAGAATCGTTCGCCGAACTAAGAGAGGCATTCACTTGGACAGATACATTCGATGAAATGATCCTTTCAATTCGGTCAGTTTCAATTCTAGGAAAATGTAGTACGGCAAAATACTTAGAATGTCCAAACATACCCGATCATCATAGAGAAAATGCTAAAGATTCTACTAGGCTTTATAGAAAGCATCCATCAAAGTATTTCGATAATATTGGACAGTATTACTGGGTAGATTTTGATATTATTACTTCAGATAAATTGACAATGAAATTACGAATGGTTGTCAATGAAGGTGACGCTGATTGTAATGATGGTCAGTGGGGAGAAGTTTGGCAGCGCAATACGGGAAAGCCTGTTGCACAAATATTGAGTACTGGTAACATGGAAACGACAGTGCAAACCAGTTCAAGTGAAATGGACAAGCTAGTGCATTTTATAATCAGAATCGTAGTGTTTTACTCTTAGCGTTGATATCGATATAATCAAAGTCTCCGGTCTAACATAACCTCTGAGACAAATGAGAATTTGCTACTATCAAGACAGCTAATTTGAAGATGCTTATGGCCCTGGCAATTGTGGCTGAAACTGATCCTCTGAAAGCAAATGAGGATGGTGTAATTCTTATCGGCAAAACCCGCGTGACATTGGATACTGTGGTTGCGGTCTTTAAGCAAGGCGCGACAACAGAGGAAATTCTTTACCGCTATCCATCGCTGAGTTTAGGTGACGTTTATGCCACGATCACTTTCTATCTCAGTAAATGTATTTCTTCTTAATCATTTGCCTATTCGCTGCCTTTTTCTGAACTATAGGAATCATATTTGATTATTGAAAAAATATAAGTATCTGTAGGGTGTCTTAGACGGAACGTCGTAACGCACCAGAAGCTTGGGATGGTGCCGTACTCTCCTTGCTAACACACCCTACGTATATTTGAGAAATCAAATACTAAATCCTATAGGAGGTTTTTGAGTACTCTAGGAGACTATATATTAAATTACTGAACTATCAGCAAAAAAAAGGAGTCTAATTTAGACTCTTAAAAAACTTAGGGGCGGACATTCGCCCACCCCTATTAAAATCAGGTAACACCAAAGACAATCACTAAGCCCAAAACCGCCCCAAACACAATCAAGGCATAGAATTGAGCGCGACCATTTTCTAGGTACTTCAGACCTTCACCACTAACAAGGGTGAAAAAGCCTGTGAGGTTAACAGCACCATCAACAACGCGGAAGTCAACTTCCATAACTTGTCTAGCTAGGCGACGCAAGCCGAGGACAAAAACCCGATGGTAAATGTCATCAAAGTACCACTTGTTGAGGGATAACTCGTAAAGTGGTTGGATTTTAGCAGCGATCACAGCCGGGTCAATTTTACGGCGTAAATACATCAGCGAAGCTAAGGTAATCGCAATCAAAGAAATTCCCACTGAGGCACCCGCCATGATGTAGAATTCCGTCGGATTGAATTTGGAAGCCTTTTCTAGAACTTCGGTGAGAGTTTCGCTAGGAGGAAAGATAAACTCTTCAAAATAATTGGCGTAGGGAGTTCCCACCAAACCAATGAAAATCGAAGGCACAGCCAAAAATACTAATGGCAGAGTCATTGTCCACGGCGATTCGTGAGGCGAGTCGCTGTGATGTCCGTGGGAGTCATGAGAGTCATGGGAGTCATGGTGTTCACCAGTGGCAGCCAATTCTCCTTTTTTCATTGCTCCAGGCCCAAAATTCGGGGCTAGTTCTTCTGACTCTAATTCCAGGACAATTGTCGCCGCCGCCTTCTTGAGTTGTTCCTTGATTTTCTCGTCAGTACCCCGGAATTTGCCTTCAAATGTCGAGAAATACATTCTAAACATATAGAAAGCAGTAATACCGGCAGTTAACCAGCCGATGAACCAAAGGAGTGGATTAGCCTCAAAAGCCTTCCCTAGAATTTCATCTTTTGACCAGAAACCAGCAAAGGGCGGGATACCAGAAATTGCCAAGCAACCAATCAGAAAGGTAGTTGCCGTGACAGGCATATACTTTCGCAGTCCGCCCATCAAGCGCATATCTTGAGCTAAGGCGGGGTCGTGTCCAACCACACCTTCCATACCATGAATTACAGAACCTGAACCCAAGAACAGCATCGCCTTGAAATAGGCGTGGGTCATCAGGTGGAATAGTCCAGCACTGTAGGAACCTATTCCCATTGCCATCACCATGTAACCGAGTTGGGAAATGGTGGAGTAAGCCAAGCCCTTTTTGATGTCGTTTTGGGTAATGGCAATGGTTGCCCCCAAAAACGCCGTAAACGCCCCAGTAAAGGCAATGACATTCATTGCTGCTGGAACGTCTTCAAATACTGGGTACATCCGGGCAATCAAGAAAACACCCGCCGCCACCATTGTTGCCGCATGAATCAAGGCAGAAATGGGGGTGGGGCCTTCCATTGCGTCTGGTAGCCAGACATGGAGGGGGAATTGGGCTGATTTAGCAACTGGGCCTAAGAAAACTAAAATCGCCAACAGGACAGCGAGAAAATTGCTGATAGAACCTGATTCTACGAGTTGGGCGAGGCGATCGCCCATGATATTAAAATCAAAGCTTCCTGTTGCCCAGAACAGCCCCAAAATACCCAGTAATAGACCAAAGTCGCCCACGCGGTTGGTAACAAATGCTTTTTGAGCGGCATCGGCTGCTGACTTGCGATCATACCAGAAGCCAACCAGCAAGTAGGAACACATCCCGACTAGTTCCCAGAATATATAAATCTGTACTAGGTTGGGGCTGACCACCAGACCTAACATTGAGGAGCCAAACAAACTGAGATAGGCGTAAAACCTCACATAACTGGGATCGTGAGCCATGTAGCCATCGGTGTAAACCATGACTAAGCAGGCTACTGTTGTGACAATCACCAGCATTAGGGCTGTCAGGTGGTCAATAGTGTAGCCCATGCTCAGGTGAAAATTACCTGCTGCCGCCCACTCAAAGGTACGGAGATAAGGCGCATGTCCTTGAATTTGACTCCATAACAAGGCAAACGACAGCCCCATAGCTGCTGCCATCAAGGAGATAATCACCACAGCGTTAAGCTGCCGTAGGCGGTTTGTCACCTGATTCAACGAGATTAACCCTAGACCGACCAGCATCGCCCCAAAAAGAGGGAACACCGGAATCAGCCAGGCATACTGATAGATTACTTCCATCACTGACGCCTACTTTTAGAATTCTTGATTAGCGTGTCGAAACTGTTAATAATTGTGACAACACCCTTTAGGATAAAATAACCCACCCAAGGCTGATTGGGTGGGGTATTAAGCATGGTTTTAGATTTGGTCATTTGTCATTAGTCATTTGCCCTATGCCCAATGACGCCAGTTGCCTCAAGTCGGGAAACCCGCCCACGGCGCTGGCTCCCCAATGCCCAATATCCATCAAGCTGACCGATACTCTAAATCCACTGTTTTTGAACTTTTGTAGATTTTGGGGTAATTGCTGTAGCTGGCTTTAATCTCTTCTAAAGCTAGACGTAAATCTTCCCTGCCGCGAAAGCATTCCAAGCGATGGCGAATAGTGCCATTTTCAATCAATAGTAAAGTGGGTAGTGATTTTAGCCTATAGGTAGTAGACAATTTAAAATTTTGATCGGCGTTAACCCCGACTAATTTAATTTCATCCCCGCACTGGGCTTGAAATTGCAACAACAGCGGGTGGATAACTCGACACAAGCCACACCAAGGTGCTTCAAAGTTAACTAAAACAGGAATAGGAGATTCTAAAACTTCTTGAGTAAATGTCCGCTCACTAACCGACAACACCATGACGCCTCTTGGATTATAAGGTTTTTATATCAAACTAGCTATCAGTACTGAATTGAGTAGTGCTGAGTTCCGAGTTCTGGTTGCTGAGTAGAAGTCCATAACTAAAGTTAGCGGATTGAATGAGGAACTCGTTTCTTTTTCTTTTAGAGTAAACCGGGGATTGGGACTAATTGCCAAGCAATGAATACTAAGTTGCTTGCTTTTACTCAGGACTCAGGACTCAGCAGGGCTTCAGTGGAGGATTGGCAAGTCAGTAACTGCCGATAGATGCTTTCAGGACACAAATATTCAGGACACAGAATAATTGGCAAAAATTGAGTACGTTAATGTGTCTCTGACAGAAAAGCCACCTTAGAAGTCGCGTTGGCTTTTTCGGATGTTAAACTCCAGATTGCCGTGGCTGCCTGGGGATTTGTCTGAATCTGCCACTTTCTTTCAAGGAAAGGCAACTGACCAACAACTACCAATATAAAATCTCAAGCTGACTGAACGCACCCTCCACTGAAATAAATGTTTGAATTTATCCTACATTGATTCGGGGCAATTGATAAGCTGAAATTTCCATCTATTTCGGATTTTCTGCTGACACTGGGGATCGTCTAGAGTTACCATCCTATCCTACTAGTTGCTTCCAGTAACAGAGGGTGCGACCACCAAAGCAAAGCTATAAAAATGGCAACTCCCAAATAGGCAGGGCGGAGAAATTCCTGCCATTTGAGAGATTGACGCCCATCAATAATTGCTTTAAAGGGAATAATTGAAGTCCGCTGTTTGGCAATTTCAAAAGCTTCCCCATAACGATCGCTCAGGCGGCGATCTCCGTGCCAAACCCCAAACCAGTGATGCAATATCAATCCAATGGAAGTCACAAGGGTAAAGGTAGTACCCAGCCAGAGAGTATGGGCAACACACCAAATTATTTGTCCTACCATCTGGGGATGACGGGTAATCCGAATAATTCCTGTTTCGTAGAGATGAACTTGGGGCTTTTGAATAGCAGCAATTTCTAGTAGATTGAAGGTAGCAGGATATAAAAACAAAAACGAGATTGCTGATAGCAGCCAAACAAATTCTCGCACTCCTGGCACCCCTTGTACCTGCCAAATTTGCAAACCATCATAACGGTGCCCAAAAAAGTAAATAATTAATATCACAGCCAACGGTAGGCTGACTAATGCAAAGAGAATGCGATAAAACCTTGGGCCAATGTATTTTTCTGCCCAAGGGCGTAAAGCAGCACCTCCACTGTGAGCGATCGCAAAAACTATTTGTAACCCCAGTATGACAAAATGACTGGGTGTCAACCAAGAAATCAGCAGCATATACACAGGTGAAGTAATTTAAAGAAAACTGAATTCAGTACAACCAATACCACAAAGTATTCAAAAGGGGACTTTAGTCAAGATGTTGTGCTACTGTCTTTTTCGAGTCAATCCTTCAAGTTTAATATGCAACAAATCATGTCCGGCTGATTGCTGCCAAACCGGATTTATTACGTGCATCTGCTCCTTTAAAAGTTTGTGGGTTGAGCCTTATGTCTGACCTTCCTTTCACTTTAGATCAGTTACGTATCCTGAAAGCGATCGCCCAAGAAGGAAGCTTCAAGCGTGCCGCTGATAGTCTTTACGTCTCCCAGCCTGCCGTCAGTTTGCAAGTCCAAAATCTTGAACGGCAACTCGATGTCCCCTTATTCGATCGTGGAGGACGACGCGCCCAATTAACCGAAGCCGGGCATCTACTCTTAAATTATGGTGAAAAAATCCTCAGTCTCTGTCAGGAAACCTGCCGCGCGATCGAGGATTTACAAAATCTCCAAGGTGGTACTTTGATTGTCGGTGCTTCTCAAACCACTGGCACTTATCTTTTGCCCAGAATGATCGGTATGTTCCGACAAAAATATCCAGATGTGGCAGTGCAATTACACGTCCACTCTACCCGACGGACTGCTTGGAGTGTCGCTAACGGACAAGTTGATCTGGCGATTATCGGCGGTGAAATTCCTGGTGAACTGTCAGAATCTTTAGAAGTGATTCCTTACGCTGAAGATGAACTAGCGCTGATTTTACCTGTATTTCATCCTTTTACCAAACTTGAAAAAATCCAGAAAGAAGACCTGTATAAATTACAATTCATTGCCCTAGATTCCCAATCGACTATCCGCAAAGTCATTGACCAAGTGCTAGCACGCTGTGAAATCGATACCAGACGTTTTAAAGTTGAAATGGAATTGAATTCCATTGAAGCGATTAAAAATGCTGTGCAATCTGGTTTAGGGGCTGCCTTTGTTTCAACTAGTGCGATCGCTAAAGAGTTACAAATGGGCGTTTTGCACCGTACTCCCATTGAAGGCGTTGTCGTCAAACGGACGCTGTGGCTGATTTGTAATCCTAATCGCTATAGATCAAAGGCCGCAGAAGCCTTTAGTCAAGAAATTTTGCCCCAGTTTGCTAACCCAGGATGGAATCAAGATGTGTTAAAATTAACACAAAAAAGTCTAGTGTTAACTACATTGGAGGTAGCAACACCCACCTCATCTAGCGAAGACTAAAATCAGGTTATTAGTCCCTTGTCATTTGTCCTTTGTTTTTTGTAAATGACCAAATAATTCGTAATGACGCTCCTTTGTCGCTAACTTAATTCGTAATTATTAACCCATTGTGTTCGTGCAGGGTGCTGTAGGCAAGCCAAGGGTTTGACATCAGGAAAAAAGTTTCCTATTCCTCATTAACAAATTTAGTTACTTTGTAACCTAAACTAATTACGAATTATGTAGCTTGCTTCTTGCCATTCGCGTAGCATTTCGTAGAGAAGGCGCGTATTATCAATTGCGAATTATTTTGACTAATCACGAAAATGGAAGTTTACTGCACTCGTCCACGTTGTCCACGCCCACAAAACTATTTTGCCGATTTAGATGATGTTACGACACTGAAAACAACCCAGCAAAAGTATTGTACTACCTGTGGTATGCCATTGATGCTAGATGGTCGATACGTGCCAACGAAACTCCTGGGAAGGGGCGGGTTTGGAGCAGCATTTTTGGCACGCGATCGCCGAATACCGGGAATGCGTCAATGCGTGGTTAAGCAGTTTCAGCCAGCGGGAAATTTAACCTTAACTCAACTGCAACAAGCGCAGTTAATGTTTGAAAGAGAAGCAGAAGTTTTAGCACAGCTTGGTAACGATCACGATCAAATTCCTGACTTGTTTGCTTTCTTTCCAGTGATAGTTAATAGCTTGCAACCAGGAGAGCAAGACCAATTTTTTTACTTAGTACAAGAATATATTGATGGGCAAAACTTAGAGGAAGAATTAGTTCAACAAGGCAAATTTTCTGAACAGCAAGTGTTGGAGGTGCTGCAAGAAATCCTGAAGGTACTAAAATTTGTCCATCATAGAGGTATTATCCATAGAGATATTAAACCCTCTAACATCATGCGCCGTCGCGATGGTAGACTTTTTTTACTAGATTTTGGTGCAGTTAAGCAAGTAACAAATGTTGCACTGGGTTCTGCTGCTTCTTCCACAGGAATTTATTCGATGGGATTTGCACCACCTGAGCAGATGGCTGGGGGGCAAGTATTTCCATCTACAGATTTATACGCTTTAGCTGTAACTCTGATTACCTTGTTAACAAACCAGGAAGCAATTCAACTATTTGATGCCTATAGTAACCAGTGGAAATGGCGAATGCAAGTGACTGTTAACCCTCGCCTTGCTGACATATTAGACAAAATGCTGTTACCTGCTGCCAATCAGCGCTTCCAGTCAGCCCAAGAGGTTCTAGATGCACTTAACTCACAGCCTCTAACCCCTATACAACTTAATTCACCCTTTGTAACACTCCCGCCACAACCACCCAAAGGTTCTAGTCCTGTTGTTCCCCGTCGTCCACCAACTCAGCCAGCGTTTTCGACATTGGAATTATTGGGTGGGGCGGCATTTAGTGGATTTGAGGGTGCATTGATCGCGATCGCCCTCTTCAGTCTAGTAAAATCACCAATAGTTACCTTGACTACTTCTGCCCTGATTTTAGGTACACTAATTTTTGCCCAAACCAGGCGGTGGATTGAAAAGTTCGATTTATTAATTATTCCCACAATTACTTTTGCAATTATTTTTTTTGTCCCCTTTTTACGGGGAGGTCTTGACCTTCCGTCAGTGGTGATTTTAGCAGTTGCAGCAGGCTTAGTAGCTATTTCATTGACAGCTGTATTTCGACTTATTTATAAATTATTATCTCTCTTACTTTAAAAAACTTCTGGTGCTAACAGCTACAGAAATGTCTCAGAAAAACGAAACACTTAGTCTTTTTTTAGCCGTTGTCATCACTATTGGTTTAATATTTGGTGGTCTATGGTTTCTCATAGAACAGTGGGTGCAATTAAACAGAACGTATATTTAATAATAGTTTTGCCCACCAAGGGCAAAAGCGTGTAGCGAGACGTTCGCGGTAGCGTCTCATAGAAAAGTACGGTTTTAAACCAATATTCACCATCCAGTCGTACAGAATTCATACTGACTCCTGAGTTCTGAATTCTTCATAATAAATATTTTTACTTTATTGAAACTTATTTATGTCACAAAAAAATGAAACCACAATTTTAGCTTTGGCCCTACTGCTGACAGTTGGAATAGTTGGCGGTGGTTTTTGGTGGTTTACTAACAATGGGGTCAAAATTGGTAATACCAACATTCAAAATCAACAACCAGGCAACAATTCATCCTTGCAAGACCGCATTAGTTTTGGAGAAAAATCTTTTACTCAGGGTGACATTTCTCCAGTAAAAAAAGAAGGAGTACAAACGATCGCTACTAAAAGTTATGATAAAGCGATCGCCAATTTCACAGCTGCTCTAAAACTCAACCGAAACGATCCAGAAACGTTAATTTTTCTTAACAATGCCCGCATCGGTTCTTCCAAGAGCTATACCATCGTGGCTTCTGTACCATTCGGCACTGACCCCAATACTTCTTTAGAAATTTTACGTGGGATAGCCCAAGCCCAAAATCAAGTTAATAGCTCTGGAGGAGTCAAGGGAGTACCGTTGAGGGTAGGGATAGCTAGCGATGACGACAATCCAGAAATAGCCAAGCAAATCGCTTCTGGCCTAGTCAGCAATTCCGAAGTATTAGGTGTAGTTGGGCCGAATACTAGCGATTCCACTTTAGCCGCAGGTACTATCTATACTTCTGGACAACTTGTAGCTATATCTCCGACTAGTACATCTGTCAAAATTTCTAACTTTAGCCGCTATGTTTTTCGCACGGTTCCTAGTGATTTTATGGCTGCGAGAACTTTAGCCAACTATATGGTGGGAACCTTGCAGAAAAAAAATGCAGTGGTTTTCTTTAATTCTCAGAGTAACTATAGCCAGTCTTTAAAGTCGGAGTTTGTCTCATCCGTTTCCTTAGAGGGTGGACAAATAGCCAGCGAATTTGACTTATCCAGGGCGGATTTTAATGCGACTAAAAGCGTAGAACAAGCAACGAAGCAAGGTGCAGAAGTGTTGATGTTAGCTGCTAATACTGAAACTTTGGATAAAGCGCTGCAAGTAGTTCAAATTAACCAGAAACGGTTAACTCTGCTGGGGGGAGATGATGTTTACACCGCTAAAACTTTGGAAATTGGCGCAGAACAAGCTGTGGGGATGGTATTAGCAGTTCCCTGGCATATTGATGGCGATCCGAAGTCAGATTTTCCCCAGAAATCGCGGCAATTATGGGGCGCTGATGTGAGTTGGCGAAGTGCCCTCAGTTATGATGCCACTGTCGCTCTAATTGCGGCATTAGAACGCAATCCCACGCGAGCTGGAGTCCAACAAGCACTCTTGTCATCTGACTTTTCTGCCACTGGCGCTTCTGGTACAATTCGGTTTTTAGCATCAGGCGATCGCAATGCGCCAGTCCAACTTGTAAAAATTGTTCCTGGTTCTCGCTCTCGCACTGGTTATGACTTTGAACCAGTGCGTTAACCAGCAACAAAAAATTAAAAGTTAACTAATCGTTAACCTGGAAAAACCCTGAAGATGAGAAATTAAGCTTTATGGGGAAAAATCTTAGTGTCAACTAACAACTTATCCTCACCAACATTCAAGCCTTGAGAAAAGAGACGAATAATCCAGGGGAGATTTATTATACCTTGGTTTATAAAGTAGTCAGAAGTGAGGATTTGTCAGCATTTTTAATAAAACACCCGTCCTCCAAATACAATCTCAAGTAGCAAGCACTTATCAAGTCAAGCACTTATATTGAATGGAGGCGCGGGTAATTATACTATGTCCCAAAAAAATGAAACAACTATTCTTGTATTATCCATCCTAATCACCGCCGGGCTAATAGCTGGCGGTTTCTGGTGGTTTAGTAGAAAGTCTGGTGTCGATCTAAATACAATTAATTCTGGTAGCACCAAAACGCCCCAAACCGGATCGGAACAACCTAGTGGCAATAGTTTCACTTCAGTAAAGGATGTTCCTACAGGATTATTCAATTACGGAGGCAGTACATCTTGGGCACCAATTCGATTAGTAGTCGATCCAGCAATTCAAGCCGTACGGCCAGAGTTACGGCTGCGCTATGTAGAACCTAGTAATGCATCTCCTGGTTCTGGTACTGGCATTCAGTCCCTGATAGATGGTCAACTAGCCTTTGCCCAGTCCTCCCGACCAGTTCTAGATCAAGAATTAAGCCGTGCCCAGCAGCGTGGGTTCAGTTTAAAACAAATTCCTGTGGCAATTGATGGTTTAGCAGTTGCAGTTAATCCCAACCTGAATATCCCTGGACTAACAGTAGAACAGTTAAAGTCAATTTATACAGGCAAAATCAATAATTGGAGCCAGGTGGGCGGTTCCAATATCCCGATAAAGCCCTATTCTCGCCGCATTGCTGATGGCGGTACTGTCGAACTTTTTGTCCAAGACATCTTGGGTGGTCAAGCTTTCAGCTCCAATGTAGAATTTATCTCCACAACCACCCAAGCCTTGCAAAAATTGGCTAATAGTCCTGGTAGCATCTACTACGCTTCTGCCCCAGAGGTGATTCCTCAATGCTCAATCAAAGCCTTGCCGTTGGGGCGCACGCAAGGGCAATACATTGCTCCATACCAAGAACCTTCTGTCCTCCCGTCTGAATGTCCTGGTAAACGGAACAAGTTGAACATTGAGGCTTTCCAATCAGGAAAATACCCGATTACCCGCAATCTGTTTGTGGTGGTCAAACAGAATGGTCAGACTGAGCAGCAAGCAGGTGTCGCTTACGCCAACTTACTGCTGACTGAGCAGGGACAGCAACTGATTACCCAAGCAGGATTTGTCAAAATTCGCTGACACCTGCGATTGCACTCAGACAGAGTGGCGGAAATCGCCGCTCTGAACTGTACCTTAACCAGCTCTATTAATCGACTCTGCTGGCAAGCATATTAGATTATCCCCTTGAGTCAGAATTAAACCACGTTGACGCAGCTTACCCATCAAGCGGGTGACGGTGACACGAGTCGAACCAATCGCGCTACCAATTTGGGCATGAGTCAGGGGAAAGGGCAGACAATAACCGCGAATCACATCAGGATCGGTGTCGCTCATTGCTGGCTCTCCATATTCCTCAATTAACAATGTGAGAAATCCTAAGAGTCGGTCAATTGTGCGGCGTTGTCCCAAGGCACTCAGCCACAGCAGCTTACGCTGGTGCTGATACCTAAAGGCATCCATAACTTCGCGACGGAAGTGAGGCCAATTATCTAAATCATGCCAGTACATCCACAGCACCGCAGTTTGGTCAACATGGGCGTAAGCCTGGAGTGTGAATGGTGACTGAGCAACAATTTCAAATGGCTGTCCCGCTCCCACAAAACCCAAGAACGCTTCTTCTGGAGTTCTGTTGATTCGTCGAGACGTTAGCTGACTAGCAGTCGCACTAACTTGGGCGGTTCCTACCATGCGGATCGCACCCCTTTGCACCAAATACAGCAATCCAGGCCGGGCTGGAATGCGCTCATCTTTGCTAAAGGTGCGGCAGCGGTAGTGTTCTTGAGCCCAGTCAAGAATGCGTTGCCAAGTCAAAAAAGGCCGTGATGCCTCAGAAAAGGAGGATGGAGATTGCATAGGTAACAAAGAGCGTTCGGCTGAAGACAAAGACGTAAATAAAAGGGTGCAAGGAGTGTCTTTGTGTTGACGAGGCAGGCTTAACGCCTAACAGCGCCAGCCAATCCAAAGAATAGAAAGCAAATTACTCTCTACTCTTTTGTTATACTTCCTACTGTACAATGGTGGTAGTAAAGTTTACTTACTATTCATCGATTATTCATCAAATTTTATCCTCTTCTCATTTTTCTTCATCTAAATTAAATTTATACCGCAAGATAGATGACAGAAATGTAACAAATTTATCTTACATGACTATTTAACTAATATTACGTGCATTATAAATTACCAGTTAGCAAATATACGTCAATCAAACAGCTATTGTATAGTTATCTAATAAAATTACTAAGCATTGATACTTATAATCTAGAAAGTAGATGCATAAAAGAGGAAAAAATTTCTCTATATAAAGGTAGAGATGACAATAGAGTTTTCTATATATCGAGTGTGTCTTTGCGACTATCAAAATCTCAGAATCGGAAAGCGATGGAGCTTGCCAGTGCGATCGCTTCAGATTTATCAGGGATTTGTAAAGACGTTTTTAGCATCCAAATAGTTCCCCCAGGTTGGATAAATTTTGAATTAACTCACTCAACCTTAGCGACTTGGTTACAAAGTCTCGTAGTCGGGAGTTGCGGGGAAGAGGGAGAAATCAATTCAAAATTCAAAACTTGTACTGAGCGACGTCAAAGTATTCAAAATTCAAAATTAAAGAACTCCTGCCTCCTGCCTCCTCTTTCCCAATGCCCAGTACCCAATTCATTGTTTGCTGTTGAATATGCTCATGCACGCTGCTGTTCGCTAGTGCTTCTGGCTGATCGAGAGGGATTAATTAAACTTAGAGAACCAGTTCCAAATACTAGTCCAGCTTTTTGGGATGTTATCTCTCCTAACCCTCTACCTTGGCTTAATTGCAACGGAACACTACGGCTAAATCACCCAGATGAGCGTCGTCTAATTGGCGAATTAATACAAGTGGTAGACAAGATAGAGTGCCCTGATGTTAACAGTTCTGTGAAATGGGAAAAAGTAGCGCTGAATTTGAGCCAAGCTTTTGAAAAGTTTTGGTCTAATTGCCGGATTTGGGGTGAGGTGAAAATTACATCACCAGAACTGGCCCAAGCTAGACTCGGATTACTCATGGCTACTCAGTCAGTATTAAAATTTGTCCTAGAGGAAAATCTGGGGGTTTTTGCGCCTTTGGAGTTATAAATTGGTAATGTTGCTTAGGCAAAAATAAAAACTTTTTATATAGCTATTGACTCAATGCACCACCTCGGATACATTAGCAGGTGTGTGAGGAGCGAACCAGCAGGGGCACCGAGACGAAACACGGCCAGTCGTCGGTGTCCTTTCTGATTTGTATGGGTTAGATTTGAAAGAATACCCTGACTACAGCAAAAACTTTTCAATTGCTACTGCTGCCCCATCTTCCTCTACGCTAGGAGCTACCCACTTAGCGATCGATTGCACTCCTGCTGGTGCGTTGCCCATAGCGACACCAAGTCCAACATACTCCAGCATTTCCACATCATTGAAGTTATCGCCAATCGCCATAACGTTGGCTAATTGTAATCCCAGCAATTCTTCGGCTAGGTAACGTACAGCAGTCCCCTTATTTACAGAGGCGTTAGTTGCTTCAAAAAAGGTAGCAACAGAGGTTGTCATATAAAGTTCAGCGGGTGTGTATTGGCGGCGCAAATTTCCTAATAACTTATCGATTACGTCAATGTCATCAGATAAAGCAAGAATTTTTGTCGGTTCATTAGTTAAGGCTTGACGCAAATCACCCACAGGAATCGCAATAATACCAGAACGTTCTGCATAAATTTTGGTTTCTCTGGTTAACTCACGAACGTATAGCTGATCGTTGATGTAAAAGTGAACAGATAGAAGTGATCGCAACTCCGGCTGTTCAAAATAGTCGAGTAGCTGGTGAGCGATTTCTCTGGAAACAACCCAATGGCGATGAATTTTTTGGGTTATTGGGTCTTGAATCCAGGCTCCTTGATAGGCCATTAATGGTAAAGTAGAACTGATATCTTGGTGAAAGCGCAAGGCTGAACAATACATTCTACCTGTAGCGATCGCCACTTGAATTCCTCGTGCTTGGGCTGCAATAATAGCTTGCTTTACAGGTTTGCTGATAGTGTTAGAGTGTCCAGCGATCGTGCCATCTATATCCAAAACTAGTAATTTAATGTCTTTTGCAGCAGCCTGATTGTGAGTAAATGCTTTCTGCATGATTTCCTATATTTTAAGTTACAATAAGAGGTTAACAGGCTCTAGCGATTAGTAGAAAGTAGTAGAAAAAATTGGCATATCTAGTCAATCTAATTTCCTTACTACAATGTCTAAGCTAGTAATGAAAAGTTTGTAGTAAGCACTGTAGTGCTTAGAAAGTTAAGGACTTTAGTCCTTACTACGAACTTGCTTACCCATCAATTTAAACTTGACAGACTACTACCGTAAGGATATAAGCGCAATAAAAAAACCCGACTTTTTCGAGAATCGGGTTTTTTCATTATTTAAATTAGAGAGCCTGCTTGATAGATAGGATGGAAAAAACCTACCTATTTAAGAAAGCCTATTAATTAAACATTTTGATCCAGCTTTTTTTGCGTTGTGACAATAGACAAAGCCCAGCAATTAAACCAATTCCCAGTGTGGCAGAGGATTCAGGTACTGATTTCACCTCATCGTAGTCATAAGTTACTTTGATACCTGCTTTAGCATAAGTATCAATGTAGGATCTCATGTTGCCCGAACCTGTAACTACTGAGTTTGCTAAAGCTGAGAACAAAAAGTCTATGTTGCCATTACCAGTGAAAGACTGCAAGAATTGGGTATTGGTGAAAGACTGAGTAGCAGATTGTGTAGCAGTTAAGTTAGAAATAGTCTTTCCAGAGGTACCACTATAATCAGTGATATGGTCATATTTAGCAGCTTGATAACTCGATATATCTTGTGGATTGAGCGCAAACAGAGACTGATTATTTAGTTTTAAACTGATTTGACTAGCAAGATTTACTGTCACCTGAGTCGCGGTTGGACTCCTGTTTTCAAAACCTGCATTTCCAAGTAAGTCGCCAGTAAAACTTATCGTTACATCCTTAAGTGTACCTAAAGATGAGTCAAATTTTTGGACGCTCAGAGGTGCATCAATGATATTTGTGAAATCGTAATCAGTGGAACTAGCGTATGAGAGAGAAGCTGCATTAGCTGCTCCAGATGTTGCAACGATTCCTGCCAAAGTTGTAGCAGCAGCTAGAGTGTTGAATAGTTTTGTTGTCATGGATAAAAGATGCCTTTCTGAAACGAATTATTACCGGATTACTAACCTATTTCTAACTCTGAAACTTTGCTTATAGTCTTGATAAATACACGTAACTTTATGTAAAGTTGTTATGTTCAAATTCCTTCGACAAATAGACTTTTTGAGTGCTATATATAAAGTTTTGTTAAGGCAAAGTGGTTTTGATAGTGGCAATCTTATGTCGAAATATTAAGTTAGTTTTTGTTGGTTCCTGAGATGTAAGCTAGGTCAACCTAATTAAACATAAAAGGCTCAGGAGATAAATCCCCGACTTCTGGTAATAAGTTAGGGATCTAGTTACTACCTGGTTACTATGCTTATATTCACATACTTAATTGGGCTGGTATCCCTGGCAAAAGTTGGTTCTACTTGGCTTCCGTACTAAAGCTGCAAATGCGTAGATATTTATTTGTCTAAAATAGTACTAAGATTTAAACAATACGTATAAATTGGGCTATTGTCATCAAAGCTAAGCTAAACGAGCATCTGAAATTGCTAACTATGTAACAAAGCTTCTGGCTAAAATAGGGCTATGTCTGAAATCACTTCTGTAACTGCAACCCGTCCCACGTTCATCCTCGTAGATGGGCACTCGCTGGCTTATCGTTCATACTTTGCTTTCGCCAAAGGGCGAGATGGAGGACTGCGTACTAAAGCAGGCATTCCCACCAGTATATGTTTTGGTTTCGTGAAGTCCCTGTTAGAGGTAATGGCAACACAACAGCCCCAAGCAATGGCGATCGCTTTTGATTTGGCTGAGGCAACTTTTCGCCACGAAGCTGATGAGACTTATAAAGCCGATCGCCCGGAAACACCAGAAGACTTCATTCCCGACTTAGCAAACCTGCATGAGTTGCTGAATGGCTTCAATCTACCAATTTTCACTGCCCCTGGTTTCGAGGCTGATGATGTTTTGGGAACCTTAGCACAACGAATAACTGCTGCTAGGTATAAGGTGAAGATTTTGACTGGTGATCGTGATTTATTTCAACTAATCGACTCTGACAAAGAAATCACTGTTCTGAATTTTAGTCCAGATGCCCTAAAGCGCTCTACAAATAGCATCACAGAATTTGAAGCAGAACAAGTTAAAGAGAAGATGGGCGTTTTACCTTCACAAATTGTTGATTTCAAAGCTCTTTGTGGTGATAAATCAGATAATATTCCTGGTGTCAAGGGAATTGGTGAAAAAACAGCGGTACAACTGCTAAATAGCTATGGTTCACTTGAGAATGTTTATGCTGCGTTAGATGAAATTAAAGGCGCAACTCAGAAAAAACTGGCAACGGGTAAAGAAGATGCCCAGAAGTCTCGCTATTTGGCAACCATAGTTTTAGATGTTCCTATAGAATTTAATTTAGAAGATTGCAAATTAAAAGGCTTTGATACAAGCGTCTTATCACCAATTTTAGAAAAATTAGAATTTAAGTCTTTTTTAGGCAAAATCAACGACCTTCAGGAACGTTTTGGGGGCAAAGTTGAAGAAAAACAAGAAGCCAAAATAGACGTAAGTAATCCCAACTCTACTAATTCTGAATTCAGCGCTGATGAAGATAACAATTTGTGGTTTTTCAGTGCTAGTGATACAGCAGCAGTCTCACAACAATCTACTTCCCCAATTACACCGCACATTATTAACACCGAAACCAAACTAACTGAGTTAGTGAAACTTTTGCAAACATTTACTAATCCAGAAACACCCGTTGCTTGGGATACTGAAACTACGGATTTAGAACCAAGAGATGCTGAGTTAGTAGGAATTGGTTGCTGTTGGGGAACACAACCAAATGAGGTAGCCTATATTCCTGTGGGGCACAAAACTGGGGAAAATTTGCATAAAGATTTGGTGTTAGAAGCATTACGCCCAATTCTCGAAAGTGCCGATTATCCCAAAGCTTTACAGAATGCCAAATTTGACCGCCTAGTTCTCAGATGTCAAGGAATTAATTTGGCGGGAGTAGTGTTTGATCCCATGCTGGCAAGTTATATTCTAAATCCAGATTCAAGTCATAATTTAATGGATTTGTCGCAGAGATATTTGGGATTGATAGCTAAAAGTTACTTAGATTTAGTTCCTAAAGGCAAAACCATTGCTGATATAGATATTCCCGCCGTCGCAGATTACTGCGGTATGGATGCTTATTCTACCTTTGGCTTAGTACCGAAACTGCGTGAGGATCTAGAGAAAATTCCAGCTTTATCTAAGCTATTAGTGGAAGTGGAACAGCCGCTAGAAGCTGTTTTAGCCCAAATGGAATATACAGGTGTTCGGATTAATTCAGCTTATTTACAAGAACTTTCGCAGCATTTAGAAACTGAGTTAGCCAGGTTAAAAGAGGAAGCAACTGAAATAGCCGGGGAAAATTTTAACTTGGGTTCTCCTAAACAATTGAGTCAAATTTTGTTTGAAAAATTGGGGTTAAGCACCAGACATTCTCGTAAAATTCAAACGGGCTACTCTACAGACGCAGCAACACTAGAAAGACTTCAAGAAGATGATAACACTGGATTTGTTGAGGCGATCGTTGAGTATCGCACCCTATCTAAATTAAAGTCTACTTATGTTGATGCATTACCTGCATTGGTGCGTCCAGATACGCAGCGAGTGCATACTGATTTTAACCAAGCAGCAACATCTACAGGTAGGTTATCTTCTTCTAATCCGAATTTACAAAATATCCCCATTCGCACAGCTTTTAGTCGCCAAATTCGGAAGGCTTTTTTGCCAGAAGCTGGTTGGTTAATGGTGGCTGCTGATTACTCACAAATTGAATTACGGATTTTGGCTCATTTGAGTCAAGAGCCGATATTAGTGCAAGCATATCAGCAAAATGAAGATGTTCATACTGTTACAGCACGGTTAGTATTTGAAAAAGAAAATATCACATCAGAAGAACGAGGGATGGCAAAAACTATCAATTTTGGCGTGATTTATGGCATGGGTTCTTTAAGGTTTTCGCGCTCAACTGGGATAGATAAGACTATTGCTAATGAGTTCATTAAGCGGTTTAATGAACGATACCCCAAAGTTTTTGCATATTTAGAGCGAGTGAAAAAAGAAGCGATCGCTCTTGGTTATGTAGAAACTATTTTCGGTCGCCGTCGTTACTTTGACTTTAATAATAACAGTTTACGCAAATTAAAAGGCAGTAATCCAGAAGATATTGCTCTGAGTAAATTGAAAAATTTGGGTGCTTATGATGCAGGTTTATTACGCTCTGCGGCTAATGCACCAATTCAAGGTTCCAACGCTGATATTATCAAAATTGCAATGGTGAGATTGCATGAGGTTTTGAAGAACTATCAGGCGCGTTTATTGTTGCAAGTTCACGACGAATTAGTATTTGAAATTCCCCCCCATGAATGGGAAGAATTACAACTGCAAATTAAGTCGGTGATGGAAAATGCAGTGCAGTTGAGTGTGCCTTTGCTGGTGGAGGCGCGTGTAGGTGAAAATTGGATGGAGACGAAGTAAGTTTAACTGGGGATTAGAAAAATTACATTAATAATTCGTAATTCGTAATTAAACCGATAGCGTCATTAGTAATTACGAATTACGAATACTAATGTTATACCATTCTTACTCATATAAGGAATTTTAATATGCATAGTCGTTGGCTCTTGTCTGCTTTCGCAGTTTTGTTGAGTATAGTTTTAGTTGCTTGTACCACTGTAAATACCCAGCAACCACAAACAAAAGTGGAAAATACTACTGAGGTAACTAATGAGAACTCTCAGCAATTACCAAAAGAATCGGCAAAAAGAGTGGTTGCTCTTTCTTCTCTTTCTGCTGATATTATCTCTCGACTCGATCAAACAAAAGTTGTTGGAATCACTGGTAGTAAATTATTTAAGAATGACTTAAGATTCAAGGATATTCCCCGCGTTAGCGAAGGACAAAGTCCACCAAATTTAGAGAAAGTGGTAGCACTCAAACCAGATTTAGTTATTGGTGCTGAAGGTTTTTCTAACATTCCAATTCAAAAACTTCAGCAGCTAGGAATTCAAACTTTGCTCACTAAGGTGAATAGCTGGGAATCTCTAGAAGAACTTACTAAAACACTGGCTCAGTCAATTAATGCTGATCCTCAGCCTTTGTTAAACCGTTACAAAACTTTCTTGCCAGATAAGCCAACTCAGAGTCCTTCTACTTTAGCGCTAGTTAGTCGTCAACCAATTTTAGCGCCGAATAAAAACAGTTGGGCAGGGGATTTGCTGGCGAAATTCCAGGCGAAAAATGTAGCAGCAGATTTACAAGGAAAAAGTCCAGTTGGTGGCTATGTAACGCTTTCGGCTGAGAAAGTTTTAGAAGCAAATCCACAGGTGATAATTTTAGTTAATCCTCCACAAGGAAATTCAGAAGCAGCACTTTTAGATTCGTTGAAAAAGGAAACTTTTTGGCAGCAATTGCAAGCAACTAAAAATAACCGAGTCTATGTGTTTGATTATTTTGGTCTGGTGAATCCAGGTAGTATAGATGCAATTGAAAAGGCTTGTCAGCAGCTTAAGCAAGCGTTGTTTACACCACAGAGTCTTAAGTAGGTGGTTAAAATCTTGTTTTCAGGTTATACCTTGAAATGCTTGTTATTGATGAATAAAGGAGAGGGCAGATCCCCCCAATAGGCATTCCCAGTCAGAGACTGGGAACGAGGCAAAAATATAAAATTGACTGTGCTTTTAATCTTTTGCAGAACTAATTGGTTTTTGACCAAAGGGGATATTCTTTTTACTTTCAGGCGAAGCACCCCCAAGGCTGCGGAAATACAGTCCTCCAATGGTGAGTAAAAACGTCACATATCCCACTGCTTGCACAAGATAGAGATTGTCTCTATAGCCAAATAAAGATTTGAGAATAATCCCAGGAAACTGCTCGTCAGGCAAGATTGTGGAAGTATTGGAAACTATTGGGCCCAAAATACAGGAGTGGACTTTAGTAAAACGTTCGTAATAGAAACAAAGGCTTTCTGTAGCACGACTGCTAAGGGCAAGGTTAGCTACAGCGTCGTCAAAATGTTTTAAGGCTGAAACTACTAACCCAGCGACAATCAGCACTAATAAAACGCCCATTACCTGGAAAAACTGGCGGATGTTAATTTTGACACCCCATTTAAATAGCAGCACTCCAACAGCACATGCCCCTACCAAACCACCAATAGCACCCAATGCTGGCATTAATCCCTGTTGAAAATTAGCTGCAACGAACAGAACAGTTTCAAAGCCTTCGCGGACAACGGCAATTAAAATTAATGTAAAAACACCCCAACCAGCATTTGAGTTTTGTATCAGCGCTTCTGTTACTGCTCCCTCAACTGTAGCTTTCATGAATCTGGCTTGTTTAGTCATCCAGATTAGCATCCAACTGAGCATTGCGATCGCTAACACACTAAACACACCTTCTAGCCCTGGCTCAACTACGGAGGTGTATTGAGGATTAAGTGCTCCTAATACTTGAATTATCCAACTGAATAGCACACCGATTAAGGCACTGACGACAATCCCAACGCCGACACCAGCATATACCCAAGAGTTGAGCTGGGATTGTTTAGCTTTTTTCAGTAAAGCTAGCACAATACCAACAACAAGGGCAGCTTCTACTCCTTCTCGGAGTGTTATTACAAAAGTAGGTAGAGCAGTACTAAAATTCATCTTTTGTCCTTTGTCATTAGTCAGTTGTCCTCTCTTACAAAGTTCTGAACTGAGGAAACCTCAGCTCAGACTTTGCGCTTTGTCATTAGTCAGTTGTCCTTTGAATTTGTTTTTGACTAATGACTAATGACTATTAACCAAAATCGCGTAACATCTTTTTCAGTTCGAGATTATGCATCTCTTCTTGCCCAATCATGCCGCGAGCGAATTCTTCAAGATAAATGCTGGCATTGGTGACAGTTTCAAGCAAATCTTTATACAGATCCAATGCCTTTTTTTCATGGGATAAGCTTTCTGCCAAGATATCCTTGACTTTATGCTGGTAGGTTTCTTCCATTGGGGCAATTTTCAGTGAGGGATGCCCATCTAAACCGGTGAGAATTTCTCCCACTTGTTCGGCATGAAGTAAAGACTCACTTGCCTGTGCTTTGAAAAAAGCTACAATTGGAATACGGTTAGGGCCAGTTACCATCAAAGAATAATGTGTGTAGCGCACTACCCCTGCTAGTTCAAATTCCATGATGGCGTTTAGCAGGTCAATAGTCTTTTTCTGGTCAAGTTCTTGCATCAGTTGTTAGTTAAAGTAACGAATGGAGTGTAATGAGTTAGGAGTTAGAAGTTCGTAATGACGCTCGCGGACTCGCTACCGCTACGCTAACGTAATTCGTAACTTCTAATGATTTCCTCATTTTAAACTCCTTAACCTATACTTCCCATTAAATTAAGGTGTTATAGCTGTGCTTGGGTATTGGATTTGTCAACCACTTTTTGAGAGTTTTCCTCAATGGTTTTCACCAGTTTGGTAACATCATTAGGAATTTTTACTGCTTGTGCTGGTGGGATTGCGGCGGGCCAAACTTTAATTAGTTCAGCAAAACTTGTGTCGATCGCTTTGTGTGCTTCGGGATCTGCTTGAGCTACTTGACTAGAAATTCCTTTGTATAATTCATTGGCGTAAACCACAAAACCACGGGAGTCTTGATACTCAATTGGCGCGGTTACTTTACCATTTGCGATCGCAGCGCCATATTCGGAGTTAGCTGAATCTAGTAGTTCGTTAATTACCTGTAGCACAAATCCTGGTTTTGAGCGTTGAGCATCTGGCAAAGTTGCGATCGCAGAATCAACTGCTTGCATTGAAGAAGTAAAATTAGTCTTAACTTTGCTATTTTTCGGACTAGATTTCACTAAATCTTGCAAACTTACCAAAGTTGTCTTAAATTCTTTGACTTTTCGTTCATTCAATTGATCTTCGACATCAACGTAAATCTCTTCAACTGGATGCCCAATATGAGGTTCTGCCTGTTTCGGCTGATTCTGATCCAGCAGTTCTTGTGCTACCAAAAGATGTCCTTTCATTAAGCCTAATTTAGACATATAATCAACATCTTTTGCCTCACCTGTGAGTACCACTTCTTGAACACCAACCTGGTCTTTAATTTGGTCGAACTGTTCTTGAGTAATTACTTTTTTAGTAACTAAATCTTCTGGACTACCGTAGGGACGATTTGCCTGGATTTTATTGGATAATGCCGGAACACCTAGCTTGGCTTCAAATTTATCCAATTCTGACAATATTGCACTGTTAATGTTAATTTTTTGTTTGCTACCGTGACCACTATGACTGTTTTCACTCACTGCCTCTGTAGCTGGAGTGCTAGCAACTGGTGCTGAGGGATTTTCTGCGGTTGGTGTACTGCTACAGGAACTTAAGGTAACTATTGCCGCAGCTGCCACTGTTAAACAGATATAGCGAAATCTTATCATTTATGTTCCTCGCACAATTTAAAAGGTATTGGTTCAAATGCTTCAAACTATTACTCAAAGATAGTTTGTTTGACAAATTGTCATAGATTTTACTTTCGCATATAATGATATTTTTTATCAACTATTTCATTTAAAATTTTATTAATTACGAATTAAGTACCTTGTACTTAGCTTGAATAGAAATTACTATTCATTTTGTCATGAATTGTTAACAGTCTTTTGATTGCTCTGGGCAACTACTTCAAATTGACCCATGCAACCGTTTTCTGCGATCGCATCTTGATGGGGATGGAACATATACTTACCTGGGTAGCGAAAAGCAAATTCCAAAATGTGCCTTTCGGCCATACCCATCGTAATTACATCAGTTTTCTCGCTAGGAGTCATACTCATGCCATAGCGATAGACATCAAAGAAGTTGGCGTGGAGATGAAACGTCACTACCGGATCGTATTCAATAATGTTGAGAACATATAGCCGAATCAACTGATCTTGGTAAATGCGAATGGGATGATCCATGTAATGGTGGGGCAAACCATTGAAAGCGTAATAATCATTATGGCTATCATCATTCACGTCATACCCAGCCATCACTAGTACGATTTCATCAGCCGGGGGACGGGGAGTCGGTGGATCGATGATAAACATTCCGTACAGCCCCTTAGCGATGTGACGGGTAACTGGTTCAATATGGCAGTGGTACAAGTGAACGCCATAGGGTTCAGCATCAAATTCATAAATTGTGGCTTTGCCGTTGCTGATTGGGCGAACACCATCCATTTGTGCCGGATGAACGCCATGAAAATGCAAAGAGTGAGAATGTCCGGCGTTGTTGAGAAAAAGCACTCGCACGCGATCGCCCTGTTTTGCCCGTAGCGTTGGCCCTGGTATGCGACCGTTTAAATCCCAGATGTTGTAGGAGACAGCACTATTGAGATTTATAATGGAAGTACCGGCAGTTAACTGAAATTCCCGGATAGTCCGCCCATTTTCTTGCTTCACTGTCCCATAATCAAAATCCCTTAACATCTTCATCGGGTTAGTAGCGTCGTCTGGTGCTTCCATATCGAGTTGTGGCACTTTGACGATAGACTGACTTTGTAGATTTAGCATCTGCCAAAGTCCAGCTGCACCAGTCACGCCAGCACCTGCTAGTCCTAGCTTCAATAATTGACGACGGCTCCAAGGTTTTCCGTCACTTAGAGCGAAGTTGTTGGGCATGAGATTTAGTTATGGTTAGCGCTAAATAATTGCAAAATATTTGCAATTACTCTTAATATTTTAGATGAATTAGTAATTATAGTCTATAGCAATTTTATGTTGTCTTTGTCTGATGCTATCTGGCAATCGGTTTTAAAATGCTTTATTTAAATCCAATTCCAAAGAATTCAACTTCTCATATTTTTCTAAATAGTAATGAACGCCATTACTCATGAAAGCAACAAGTACTGACATAAGTGTTTAAGGAACTTAGGAAAATGTCTATTGACACAGGGGCAGAGGTGGAATCCGGGCGATCGCTCCGGCTCTGAGTGGTTCTGGGCGCTTGGCGTATGGGAGCAAACCATCCGACTTGGCGTGATACTGACCAGCACAGTCAAGTACGGCAGTTGCTGTCTTCTCTACATCTTCAGCATCAGCAGGCAGATCGCCGAATAAGTAGGTGTGTTTGTCAGAACAGACGAAAGCAATTGCACAAGCCCGATCGCAAACACCCATACATTCAACGGGTTGAATCGAGAACTTGTCTTGTAACATCCAATCATGATATAGGCTTTGTAGTTTCTCTAGCAGCCGTTCACCACTGCTTTTAGCAACATACTGTTTTGTGCGATCGCTACTTTCACAATTCATGCAAACGAATATAATGTGTTGATGATTCATAGATAAATTGCTCCCGTTCAATTTCTGATGCTGTGTTTATAAAAATCCATGTCGAATACTCAATGGTATCCGACATGGATTTTAGGCAATCAGTCTGTTTAATTATCGGGCGAACAAACTAAGGGCAAATGTATTTACAACTTTTTGACACTGACTTATGAAACACTACGATTCCAAGTTAATCTGGTACGCGGAGTCTGCCGATGTCGCAACCACAGTCCCAGCAACAAACCAATTATTACAATTCCGGTGAAGTAAGTCAGCGAAATCAACCGGACAGACATCGGCGGAGCGACACCTTCGACTGGAATATTCTCTGCAACTTGGAATGGCTGAAATTGCCTGATTGCATTTGCTTGCGGCGCAACCTCGACAACAATGCTATGCGGAGCACCATCAAAGAACTCCTGCTCCCACGCCAATTTTCCGTTGCTGTCTGGAGTACCCTCATAAGCAAACGCCAGCCAATTATTTTCGAGTTGGGTGGTTGTTACCTTCAACACGACATCTGTCACGGGTTGGCTGGTTTTGGGATCGCTGACGCTGACCTGCAGTTTGGCAGATTGACCCACCGTTGCATTCTCGTCACCCGATAGTTGCATATAAAGTTCTTGAGACTGCAATTTAGCAGGCTTACTAGAGGGCGGAACTTCTTCTCCCATACCTGGCATCGACATCGTATGGTGTGATTCGGCAAGTTCAGCGCTGATGTTGACCCAGAGGAGTGCAGCGATCGCTACCACAATCAATCCACTTAACAACAATCGCACCCGTTGCGGGGCAATTTCTCCCGGTTGAATTGGTTGTCTGCCCCCAATCACCCAACCTCCTAGTAGCCCAACTGCCAGCAAAATCACAACCAGGATACCAAAATAGCGGAACTTTAAAGAATTTTCAGGCAGCGTCAGCGTCAGCGTTTGCTGAATCGGCTCAAACGCATTGGCAACGAGCGGAGTAACTGCTATTTGTAGTTGATACGTTCCCCGGATCGGCAGGGTTTGTTGAACCTGCAACTGACCTGTTGGTGCATTGCCTTCAATATCCAGCAACTTTGTTCCCTCGACGATCGGAAAATCTGTTGTGAACCAGGGGTTTTTAGGAGGGGTGAACAATTGCAAGTGGATTTTGGCATCCTTTAAAGATTGCCCTTGAGCATCTACGGCTTGCAACATCAGCTGCACTGGCGGATTGTAGTGTCCCGAACCCAACACTGTAGTGGCTTCAGCCTCAAGGGGTTGAACCTGATTAATCGGTGGATTGGTTGTTAGCCGCACCGATGGTTGAGGAGATTGGGAAAGTCCGATCCAACTATACAGAACAATTCCGAGCGTGCAAATCACACCGATCAGCTTAGACCACTTAAATAAAGTCATTTGATTTGTGAACTCCTGCTAATCATTGACTCAACCAACTAATGGCAACTCACCATCAGTGTGTGGTGACGCAGAGTATGAGTTGTGTCATGGATAGCGGGGTATGTACTGAAATAAATTGTCCACAGAGTCAAAGAACACAGTGCAACATAGAGCGCTGATTGTACAGGTACTGATAGTACTTGACGGCTGACTTGTTGCTGAACCGAACTAGAAGATTGAACTGTCATTTTGTACCTCGTAGATAAAACGATATTTAATGATTGATTCGGTGGGTATTCTGACTTCTACAGTTAGCAGTGAACAGTAAATCACTGAAAACAGATGAATAAGACTCTGTATGAGCCGTACTAGTATACTGAGCCAGCTATTTCGTTTTCATTCATGAAGATTACCTATATTAACACCGACGTAAGGTTTAGTAAAACCTATCTAAATGACAGAGGCATTGCAATCTTATGTCCTAAGTGTGACTAGTCGTGTCGCTTCCTACTCACGGATGGTAAGAGAGCTACCCTTACCTTTTTGGCTAATCTATTAGTTTTACTTATCTTGAATTTCTCAACAAATTTATAAAAAATGTATCTTAGAATATGGTTTTTTGTACAAAAATTGTGTATCCAGCTATCCATCACAAAGCGATACCTTCTCTGCAAGCGTGTAGCTTGCTTCCACGTAGGGGTACGGTGAGCTTTCCTAACGCAGAACTTTTTGGTCTACCGAAATTAATTATACGAGGTCAAAAATAAGTACTTCGTCTCATATTTCACGATTGCAGAAAACCGCAAGTAATACTACAAGTGAAGGATACTGTCACAGGATAACCGATCGCAGATGTAGCGTTGCAGATAAAAGCGATCGCACCACCAATTTACATCCAATTGATTGGTTTATTTTACTTTACAGCCTTTGTCGGTATTGGCATGGCGATTGGATTGCTAATACAACATCGACGAAAACCACAAGTAAGGGCAAATTAGTAATATCAGATTTGTACTAAAGATTCCTGTAATACAAAGATGTAGATTAATCAATCAAAATAGTTGTGGTCAAACCACACTATTTTTTTATTAATGGGTTGTATAAACTATAAAAAGGTAGTGTAATAGGACAAGGTAAGCGATTGCAATAGCTTTAAAGGTAAAACTTATATTCGAGCTTAGGATTTTCTAGAAATTGGTATATTTATTAAGTAGAATTTTATTATTTCCAAGCTCATAAAATTAAGATTTACCGAGAATCCCCAGTGAGTAAAAGCAAGAGAAAGAAAAAATCAATATCTCAAAGTAGAACCTTGTGCTGTGGAGTTAATAGACAACGGCAACCAGGGTGTTTGGGCTTGATTGAAGCCAAATTAGGAGTTTTGGAGCCACGATGCCCAATATGCTTTGCTGCTATAAAAAGTTTCAGTTACCCTGAAATTGGAAGCGTTATGCATTGAGAGGAAAATCGCAAATTAGTTCAAATACTGGAATCTCAATGACAAATTTTGTTCCTTTGCCAACTACAGAATTGCAACTCAACCGCCCATCATGGGTCTCCTCAACAATTTGACGAGCGATGCCTGCGGCAAGCCGCTCCGCGTCTACGCTAATCCTAATCCTTGACTTCAGTTGCTGGACGTTTTTCGTTAGCTTTGAGGCGATACTTCAAAATCAACAGGGTACTCTCAATCCCTTCATGGAGATTACAAGCAACTTTTTCGGTTGTATCGGCTCTGGAGAAGGTGCAAAGACTGATGCTAATATCTTTAATTCTTTCTGAAGCCACCTTCATCAAGTCTACTAGGTTTGGTAAGTCTTCAGTCAGTATCACACAGAGCGATCGCTACTTGTAAAAACTCAATGAGAGCTTGTGGTGTTTCCCCTATTCTCCTATTCTCTCCTCTGTCTTGCCACTGCTTTAGAGATAATTCCCCCAAAGTCATCCATCACTAACACATAGCCATTCTGATAAGGTTCCAGACTATAGGTTTGGATGATTCCAGATAGATTCAAATTTTTGGCAATGGTGAATTGGTTGCGAAACTGTACCAATTCGCTGAAGCTGGGATAAGCGGTTTTCATCAGCTTAATCACCACAGATTTTTGGTCAGTTTCTCGATTAGCACGATAAACTAAGGTTCGAGAACCGTTGTAGAGTTCTTTGCTAACGTGATATCCGGGAATGCTGACCATACGGCTTAATTCTTGAGACGTCAGTATTTAGGTTTCCCTAAATCATGGCAGTTTTTACTTTCAGTTCGCTTATTTTAAACTGATTGAAATAATCAAAGCCCCCAAATTCTAACTGAACTTTGGGAGCTAATAATTTTAAGTTCACCGCGACGCCGTTTTACCTAAGTTTATGACCTGGGTTTATCCAGGTGGGAACCTAAATTCCTCGTTTAAAGTTTCCGGGTACATGCCCGGTATACTGCCACGAGAACAGCTGACTCCCTTGTCATTAAAGGCATAGATCAAAAAACTTGATGGCAGTCACCAACGTCGTAGTGCAACTCACTCATTATAGCTTTTCAAAAGATGTTGTGTGTTCAATATCGAAACTTTCCGATCTATTTACCTGGGATACCAGATAGATTCTATGGTGTGGGCAATGTTGTTGGCGTATGCACTTCCCAACTCTCGATTCTGATTATCCAGCAAAACAGTGACATGTCCCAACTTTCGCCCAGGACGTGATTCTGCCTTCCCATACCAGTGAAGGTGTGCTTGGAGAATTTCTGCTATTTGTTGACGCTGGCTTTGATAGTCGCTGTGAGAATTTTCATACCCCAGTAGGTTGACCATTACAGCGCCAGCACACTGTAAAGCCGGATTCCCTAAAGGTAAACCACAAACGGCTCTGAGGTGCTGCTCAAACTGAGAAGTTTCGCAAGCGTCAAGAGAAAAATGCCCAGAATTGTGGGTACGGGGCGCAATTTCATTTACCAAAACTTTGCCATCAGCACCCAGAAATAGCTCAATTCCAAAAATTCCCACTACTTGTAGGCTATTTAATAGAGTATGTGCGATCGCTTGGATTTCTGCTACTTGATTAGGCGTAATCTCGGCTGGCGCAATCACCCGCCGACATACTTGTTGTTCTTGTTGGGTTTCTACCACTGGATAAGTGACAATTTCTCCCTCCACAGAACGAGCTGCAATTATTGCTAGTTCTCTTTCAAATGGGACAAATTCTTCTAACAATAAAAGTGATTGATTTAAAGTCTTTGTTGTGGTTTCAAAACTTAGCTTTTGCTCTAAAGTAGCAAAATCCTGAATTATGAAAGTACCTTGACCGTCATAACCATGACGGCGGGATTTCAGGACTACTGGAAAACCTAAATATTCTATTTTTGATTTGAGATTTTCCACCTCGTCAAGGGCAAAAAATTGAGGAACTGGTAATCCCAAGTCCTGTAAATAGCAACGCTGATTATATTTATCTAAAAGAGGAGCTAAAGCTTCTAATTTAGGACGAAAACAAACGCCTTGCTGTGCTAAACCAGATAAAGCATTCAGGTTAACAAATTCGTTTTCAAAGGTGATAACATCACATTTTTGAGCTAATATTTCTGTAGCACTTGCATCATCAACTGGCGCAAAAACAGTTTCCTGAGCGATTGACACGGCCGGGTCATGTTCGCTAGGAGTTTGTACTACTAATTCTACTCCTAGCTTCTGTGCTGCATCCGCCATCATCCAAGCAAGTTGTCCGCCACCAATTACACCAACACGCTTCATTGACATCCTAGAGAATCACGAGTTTGCACGCCTGTTTTGGAATTCACACCACTGGCTTTACCGCACAGTTCTTTGATTTGCGCTCTATCCAAAATTGCATCTGTAAAATCTGCACCGTCTATATTTACATCATTAAATATGGCGCGGAGCAAAAGAGCTTCTTTGAAAACTACATCGCTCAAATCTGCCTTAGTCAAGTTTACCTGATCGACCATTGCATTCGTTAAATCCGCTCCGTGGAGATTTGCTTTTGTCATCACCGAAGCGCTCATGACTGCTCCTCGTAAGTCAGCGTTTGTAAAGTTAGCTAATTCCATATTGGCGTTAGAAAACTCCGCAGCTTGCAAACTCTGTCCAGAAAAATCACGTCTTGATAACTCTGCATTGCTAAATGACAGTGGATGAGTCCAGTCTACTGCCACTGCTGGATCGGCCACACACCAGATAATAATTCCGAGAAGGAATGCTAATGCTTGCCGCCAAAATATATCGAGAGCCAATTTGGTGTATAATCGCCGCATTTAATTACCGCACTTGAATATTAGCAAGACTGGATCGTAATCATTGAGACTCGCAGCCTTGCTACTGGACTTGGAGAACGTGTATTTCCGTTGCTTAATATTTTGTAACGCAAAAAGAGCATAAGCTTCTTACTTTAGCAAAATTATCCCTGCTACTTGAGGTAGAGAGTGGCAATCTGCGATCGCACTAAAATTAGATATTCAGAACAATATTTATTAAATACAATGCTGATCGCAATGACTGAGTAGAAATTACCTGCCAGATCAAGCAAGCTTTAGCAAAACACAGACGGGGAGCATAACTTATCGCTCTTGATGAAGATAAAACTTGAAATTCTTAACTCTTAAGGAATAATTTAGCTGAATAAAGCAATGTTTAGTATGGGCTATGTCTACGTTCGTTGATTTATTTACAATTATTCATTTGGAGATTTGAATTTCAAGATATCAAGAGTTTTATTGAGCAGTAATACTCACCGAGTTATTTATAATTCTTGACTTTCCATTTTTCAAGTAAAGTTTGTTGTCTTTTAAATTCAACAGCCCCGATTAACTGTTAATCTTTTAATTAATGAAAGCAAGGTTTGAGCATAATTATATGCATCTCAATTGCTTAACAAAGCTTAAAAGTTCGATAATTAGCGTTAATTTTATAGCGATTAGTTAGTTCTTCAGGAATCTCCAAGAGTTGACATTCACCAAGTACACAACTTCCACAAACCCAACTCCGAAACCCGATGATGAATCATTACTCACTTCAATGGATTGAGGCATGGTGCCAAGAAAATGGCTGGACAGATTTATTTGTTGAGCGACGTAACAACTTCTGGGCTTTCCCTCCGGGTGGGGTAATGCCGGAGCCAATTCCAGTTGATGTTCTCAGATTGATTAAAGCCGAAAAAGGACTGACTTTTGAAGAACGATTGTGGTCAATGTCCGCAGTAACTGGCACAATCTTAGCTGTTCTTTTTACCTTTTGGTTTCAGTCGCCGATGCCATTAGTTTTAGCTTTCGCTTTTAATGCTGTTACGGTGGCTCAATTTGAACTTGAAGATGCCTAAATTATGATTTTGGGCTTTGCTATTCAAAACTGCTCTTGTTTACTTTCAGCAAGAGCAGTTTTTAATTTAACAGGACTTACGCAACTGTCACAAGCGACGGTGCGGCGCAGCCGCACGCCCGCGCCAAACAACTAGACAATAAGCATGGGAACATCCGGCCGTTTTAGTTGCTGAACTAAATAATTTGACAGTAAAGAGTGCTTAATTTGATAAATTGTTTGACCAGTTTTATAGGCTATATCTTTGAGACGAAGCCAGACTAAAATAGCGCAGGCAATATGATTTCTTTGAATACGACCTTTGCGGCATTGACATGATTCAATACCAGTCAATTGTTTTAATTCTCTATGAAACTCCTCAATCTTCCATCGAACCTTACACACTTTTTGTACAACGTCCGTAGAATCTTGAGATAAATCGTTTGTAGCGATAAAATCCGTTCTGTCGGTGGAGACATTTACCCGGAATAGTTTCACTTTTTTCGCTTGAGGAAACTTTTTTATTTTAACTGTTTTTCCCCATGTTAACTCTTTCTCCTCCCAAGATAACAATTCAATTCTTTTATAATCTTCTTGACCTGACGTATCATCAACAAGTCGATTACGTTTCAAAGGGCAATAATAATATTTACCTAACCCATCAATATATAACATCAATTTATTTGTTGCATACCAACTGTCCATCAAGACGGCTTTAAACGGTAAATCCTTTTGATATACAAGGTTTTGCAACATCTGTATCATATGTTCTATCTTTGTTTTTCCATCTCTGTCCGGGTCATAAATCCGATAATCAACTACCCAAAACTTTCCGATTTCATGATTGACATATATACAATTTATTAACCCAATCCCTTGAATTACTCTATGTTCGTTACCACTATATTGGCGTTTACTTGTCTCTATTTCTGTGGAGGATCTTTTATCAATTACTGTATCATCAAAAACTCAATATGCCTGGGTATTTACCTCAATGATATCTTTAACATTATCCCAAAGCAAACGTGGCGTTAGTTTTTCATTCTTGAGATAACGGTTGATTTGATCGTGGCTAATCTGTTCTAAATGCTCTGCTAAATTTGTGATAGTATAATTGATCTGACTACTCAGCAAGTACTGGCAATAATTAAGTTTAGTAAATCGCATACACTACACCATTTAATTGGCAGCATCCTTTGCTTATCTTCTCATAATTTGAACAACAGCGTACACAGTTGATTACTGTTAATAATTTCAGCTATTTCCTCTGGCTACGTCACTTTTATGTAGTACACATATACTATATAAATAGCGATCGCACTGTGCCAGTTGCGTAAGTCCTGTTTAACAAGAAAGAATTCAGGAGTCAGGAGGTCACTGAGCGTAGTCGAAGTGAGCCAGAATTCAGAATTGAATTTTGTGCGACTCGCTACCGCTGCAAAGAAACAAACTACGCGCAGCGTCTTGTAGAAAGCGTCTTGATTCTGACCGGAGGCGGAGCTTTCCTTGCTTTGCTCCTGAATACTGACTTCTGACTTCTTCAATGATTTGTATAGCAGCCGTCTAGTCTATTAGGACATAACAATTAGAAATAACTAACATCTAAGAGCAGCTAGCAGGTAAAGCTACCTTCGCGTGTTTGTTAACGTAGTCCACAAATAATTGCTTCAATCGGGGACTAACGCCAGCGTGTTCAAAGAATCCAAAGCCGAGATTTCTCGCTTTTGCTAAGGTTTCCTCTGGTGTTAATCCTTCCTGGATAGCAATACTCAACAGCACAATTCCAGTTGATCGCATCCCGGCGGCACAATGTACAACCGCTGGTTTCGGGATTTGTTCGAGTGTCGTGAGGATTTTGGTAATCATCTCTTCATTCAAATTTTTTAGATCCACCTTGAGTGGAACATTTTGATAATACAGCCCTAATGCTTCCGCTACTTTTTGCTCATCTTTGGAAAATCCTAGTTCATCAGGCGATCGCAAATTGAGAACAGACTTAAAACCTTCTTGAATAGCTTGCTCAAGTTGTTTTGGTATAACTTGTCCTGTTGTTGTCAAGTTTTCGTTAATTTGTATGGCGTTGATCACATTCACTCCTTTTAACTTTCTAATATCTGCCAGCTTGGTAAATACTTTAAGGGCACAAGCTTTGAGAAGATATTCAAAATAAACACAACAAAATTAGCCAAATATCACAAGATATTGCTTAACTACTTCAAAATTAGTCTTTTGAAGCCGATTCTTTTATTGCTTTATCCATAATATACGGTTTGTCGATAGATTTAGTGTATATTAGAGTTTATTATATTTTTTGTCGATAGAATTACCGTAACTTATATTTCAAGAGTTATATTATTGGGCAAGTTGGGAGAGCAGTTGGATCAAGATTTTTGTGAACAAGGGTATAAATAGAACAATTCTTCTTTTTAAACTGGGCAAATGACCCAGAACTAAAGTTTTCATTCATACTTCTTTCCTTCTTCCTCCTGCCTCCTGCCTCCTGCCTTCTCTTGTAATTTGAATGCCAGCCCTGAACCTATGAGTGCTAACGAAATATCTCTTCGACCTGCCCAAGAAACAGATGCGTGGGTGCTGAGTGCAATTCATATTGCTGCTATCAAAGCTCTGCCTGCAACTTTCTACACCCAAAAAGAACTTTTAGCTTGGCGTAATTACCGCAACAAACCTGATGGTTCAAATATCTTGAAGAGTATGAAAGCGGAATCTTTCTGGGTTGTGATCAAGGGAGATGTTGTTATAGGTTTTGCTAGTTTCATTGTTGATGAACTCATCGGGCTGTATGTCCATCCTAAATATCAAGGTAAAGGGATTGGCCGTGCTTTAGTTCAACATTTTTGTGACGAAGCAACTGAGCAAGGTATAGATAAGGTAGTTACAACCGCTAGCCTTTATGCTGAAGGGTTTTATTTACGACTAGGATTTACTGCCATCCAAAAAGCACCTCATTATTTAAGAAGTGGGATAGTTGTTCCAGTTACTAAAATGAGTAAAATATTAGCTACTGCACCGAAATTAATTTGAGAAGGTAAATATTTTTAATAACTTTAAAAATGTTGGCATCAAGATGATTTTCCCCAAATTACGACCACTTTTTCTACATAATCTATGATGAAAGTAAGTACTTGCCAGCATAAATGCATAAAACTATCCGTTCATCAGCTCTCACCCGTACACGTTTGATAGAAGCCGCCTTGCAGGTATTTGCTAGTTTAGGTATTCAAGGAGCAACTACCCGTGAAATAGCTCGTGTTGCTGGTGTGAATGAGGTGACTTTATTTCGCCACTTTGCTAGCAAAGAACAACTTCTGGGAGCAGTAATGAAAAATGCCTTAGCACTCCAGACAGAAGCCCTTGCACACCCCGAAGCGTGGACACAGGATCTCAAAATTGATTTAAAACAGTATGCCCATCTTTACAATACTATGCTAGAGACACAGGAGGACTTAATTCGTACCTTCATTGGAGAAGCCAAACGTCATCCAGAGGCAGCCAAACAAGTGATTCAAGAAGCTGCCAAGCCCTTAGCGGAAAAACTGGTAGCTTACCTGCAATCGAGTCAGAAACGAGGCACTGTCAGGGCAGACCTCGATCCATTTCCGGCTGTCGATATGTTTACAGGAATGCTCTTAGCTGGAATGCTATGCCGCAGTGCAAAATTCAATCAAGGCAGCTATAGCTGTGAGGACTATATCGAAACCTGTGTAGATATTTTTGTGCGCGGTATTAGTACCACTCCCCTCTAATACGAATGGTACGCTTGAAAAGCTATAAGGTTTGCGGAATAAGGACTACAGCTTTAATCGTAAATTAAAGGGTTTAAGACCCCTACATCTACATCTGGCATCATTTCAGTCGGGGTTTAAATCGAACGTAGTTGCTACGACGCTCTTAACCCGCGCAAGGCACTTCTCTTCTCTACGAGACGCTAGGCGATCGTTTGAAATGTCTTTAATTTTGAATTTTGAATTTTGAATTTTGAATTGTTAATCCCTCTCCCGTGAAAAGTCAGATTCCTATTTCTCACCCCACACAATGTGTTCCTTGAAAGTTACTTGCTGTGAAACGCGAAGAGCGGTTTTAATTAAATCGGCTGCTTTTTCGCCGATCATAATTGTCGGCGCGTTCGTATGTCCCGTGATTAAAGTTGGCATAATTGAGGCATCGACGACACGCAACCCCTTAACCCCATGTACCCGTAGTTCGGGGTCTACAACCGCCATTGGGTCAGTTCCCATTTTGCAGGTGCCAATAGGATGAAACACAGTATTGCAAACTTCTCGGATGTATGCAACGAGTGCTTCATCGCTAGTCACATCGGCACCAGGCGCAATTTCTCTGCCTCGAAACTCATCAAAGGCACTAGTATGAAACAATTTGCGTATTAATTTAATCCCGTCAACTAGCTTTTGCACATCGGATTGACTTTGCAGATAGTTCAGCTGAATCATTGGTGTATCTTTGGGATCAGATGAACGCAAACTGATACTGCCAATGTTTTGGGGATGAGTCAAAACGATTATACCCGTGAAACCTAAACCAGAGTTGGGATAGCCAGGAGGTACCCTCAAAATGGTACAGAAGATTAGCTCTAAATCTGGCGCAGCATCTAGATGACCCTTGCTATACAAAAACAATCCAGTTTCACTGATCCCATTACTGTGTAAATCCTGAGTCGCCTCGTATGGCACAGTAACGCAAACGTGGTCTTGGAGGTTTTGTCCGACACCTGGTAAATCAACAACGACCGGAATTCCCATTGCTTGCAGGTACTCTGCATCGCCAATGCCGGAAAGCATCAGCAGTTTGGGCGAATCGAACGCGCCAGCACTTAAAATCACCTCTTTGTTGACCCTGACCTGGTGCAGTATGCTCTCGTGCAGATATTCCACCCCAACAGTGGAAGTTCCCTTAAAAAGCAACCGAGTCACTAAGGCTCCAGTCATTGTTGTCAAATTGGGACGCTTGAGAATTGGCACCAAGAATGCAGCAGCAGTACTGTGTCGTTTACCATCCTTGATAGTCACCTGAAAAGGTCCCGCACCTGACTGCTGCATGGCGTTGAAATCAGGATTTTTGTCATAACCCATTGTCACACATGCATCTACAAATCGTTGGGATATTGCAGATGGGGAAATGACATCGGTCACGCTCAACTCGCCATCTACACCGTGGTATTCGGAAACACCTCGTTGTTGGTTTTCAGATTTTTTGAAATAAGGCAATATATCCTGGTAACTCCAACCGGGATTCCCCAATTCCCTCCAGTGGTTATAATCGTGATAATTGCCTCGAATATAAGTCATGAAATTAATCGAACTGCTGCCGCCCAAGACTTTGCCACGGGGACAAAGGATTTTGCGGTTATTGAGGTAGGGTTCTGGTTCAGAGAAATAGCCCCAGTCCACCTCGGAGCCTGGTAGGTTTGTACATTCCGACGGGATTTGAATCTCCGGTTTTGTATCCTCTTTGCCTGCTTCGAGTAACAACACAGTGGTTTCAGGTTCTTCTGTCAGACGGTTGGCGACAACGCAGCCTGCCGAACCTGCACCAATCACAATGTAGTCATATTGGTTTTTAATTACCATTCCCCTGAACCAAGAACGTTTTGCTGTGTAATATCATTACCCAATACCACAATTACTCACGACTTTCAAGAGCAGCTTTGAGAGCGTGTATTGCTCAACCTCTGATGTAACAACCAATTCAAAGTCACGGCAATCGCCAGCACTGGTGCGTTCGTCGTTCGTGCAGCGTCTCTGACAGGAGAAGAGAAGGCATCGCCTGAATCATGCCATTACTATGAAAGAGGGAATTAAAGCTGTAGTCCTTATTCTGCAAACCTTATAGCTTTTCAAGCGTGCCATTCGATTCGGAGTTGATGATCTATTAAGGCTAATAAAGGTAAGTTCTTGCTGCACGACTTGCTAGTAAAGTGACTCAAGAGGAAATAGATTTAGCGATCGCTACTATATAATATGTTCAATTTATATAACTACCAGCCTATTTACAAAAATAAAGATGTATGAAAATCTTGAAAGGTAAGGTTGTCAGTGGTTTAGGAAACTTTTCTTACTGGATTGAAAAACTCCAGGAATATTATTTGATAAAAACGGGAATGAAATTCTTCCCTGGAACTTTAAATATTCAGTTAGCTCAACCTTACCATCTCCCGAAAAATGTCATGCGTCTGGAAAAGGAAGAATATGGAGGGACTGTTTCTGTGAGCATTGTTCCTTGTCAGATATTTGGCAGAGATGCTTTTATCTTAAGAACAGACAAAAATAATACTGAAAGTGGAGATCATCCAAAAACAATTATTGAGATAGCTTGCGATGTGAAACTTCGGGAGCTATATAACCTTAAAGATAATGATTTAATTGAAGTTGAGATTCACGATGTCAGATTTATCTGAATTAAATAATCTGCTCGGAGATGAAGCGTTAATCCATTACGCGAGTGGTCGGGAGCAAGACCGATTATCAAAAGGTGCAGGTTTGCTGGAATTAGCCCGAAGCCAAGAATTTATTAGCCGCTACCTATCGCCTCCACCCGCAGTGATTTTCGATGTAGGCGGTGGCGCTGGCGTTTATTCTTTTTGGCTGGCTCAACAGGGTTATGAAGTCCATCTCATTGATGCGGTTCCTTTGCACATAGAGCAAGCCCGACATTTGTCTCAAGCTCAACTGGAATATCCTTTAGCTAGTTTGGCAGTTGGAGATGCTCGGCAACTGAATCGGGCGGATAATAGCGTTGATGCTGTTCTGTTACTTGGGCCTTTGTATCATCTGACTGAGCGCACAGATCGGATTATTGCTTTGCGTGAAGCTCATCGGATCTTAAAAAGTGGAGGTTTTGCTTTTGCTGCGGGAGTCTCTCGCTTTGCTTCAACCTTAGATGGATTATTTCGGGGACATTTAGATGATCCAGAGTTTGTAGAGATTGTTAAACAGGATTTGATTGATGGTCAACACCGCAACCCAAACAATCATCCTCGCTACTTTACAAAAACCTTCTTTCATCATCCAGAAGAACTCAGAGCAGAGGTTGAAGAAGTGGGTTTACATTCTGAAAAGATTTTAGCGATTGAAGGGCCAGGCTGGTTATTACAAAACTTTCAGGAACACTGGAATGAGCTAGGTCGCCGCGATCGCCTTTTAAAAGCGATTCGTTGGTTAGAAACCGAACCTTCTATATTGGGGATGAGCGCTCACATCATGGCTGTTGCCCGTAAATAGGCGCTAAAGTAGAGCGATCGCCACTAACTAAAAGCGCTTGTTGTTTTGCCAACACTTGCTTGCGTAACAAGAGTAATTGTCTATCTTTAATGCCTTCTGTGATTAATCCCTCAACTGTTTTCATCAGATAATCAGCGCAGTCACCCAATTTTCCCGATGCGGTAGCAATGCTATTAATAGTAGTTGTTAATGGTATCTGATGAGCGTACCTGGGATGTTGGCGATTAGCAACAAAAGCGATGGCTGGGAATTCCTGCGTACCGTCAAATACCTTCACCCAACGAGGAATATAGACACCAGCTAACATCTCTCGTCGCCAAATCAGCAGTAATTCAGATGGGACATCAGCAGCAACAATCCGATAAATAACGCCACGACAGCTACCACCCCGATCGAGTCCTAAGAGTAATCCCGGATTCTCTGGAGTACCGCGACCAAGGATCATCCATGTACAGAAGCGCCGATGCCAACCATAAACGATCCCAGCACGGCGCTCGACGTATGTGATTAAGGGATTCCAAATCAGCGAACCGTAGGCAAATATCCAGATATCAGAATTTGGTGGCTGCTGTTGTAGTGTTTTATCAAGCGATCGCTGTAACTCATCTTCACTCAGGGTAGTTAGCTTGATTCCAGAGTGTGATGCTTCTAATAGTCTCGTCTGTACGTTTCCGGCTTCGAGGTCGCTACGACTGAGTGACATAATGCAGATTATTTCTTTTTCTGTAAATCTTCACTAATTCACTCTAACTTTAAGATACTTTAATTATCAACGAACAGCTTTCAAGGTATCGTAAATTAGCTTGTAATTTATGAATCAAACGCAGGATAGATATGTATGAATCAGAAGATTGAGGAGTGGATATCGGAAATAGAAGAATTAGTAGAACATGACAACTTGGATCAAGCGATAAAGCGCTTAATTGACTTTACAGTAGAATTTTCTACTGATGGTTGGAAGTGGAAAAACCAGGCTAGAGTACTTAGCGGTACTTATACTAGCTTGAGAGAGGAAATACGGATTTGGACAAAAACACCAGAATTGATTAGCCGTGAAAGAGGATTACGAAAAGAGATATTAGATTGTCTACACGAATTGGCTGATGAAAATGATGAAAAATTATCTAGACTTCGTGAAAACCACTTATCTAAAGTGGAGAGCGAATCCCAAACACAAAGTCCAAGTATAGCTCTTAGTAGCAACGATATTTCTTTGGTTTCAAACAAATACTATAAAACAGATAGAGAAATATCTATTCAAGGGCAAAAGCAGCCAAAATTGGATGAGAAAATTGTTTTTAACGGACAAAATATTTCAAGGAGCTATGAAAGTGAATCTATTCAGTTTTCACTAAAATCTATTACCTTACAGTTAAAGTTAGGTGAGATAACTGCTGTTGTGGGTGAAAATGGGAGTGGCAAAACAACCCTACTCGAAATAGTGGCTGGAAAATTTGCAGTAAATAGTGGTATGATTGAATACCCGTATCTTGCCTTTAGTACTCAAAATGCAGATCAATACTCTATTCAACAGCAAATTGCCTACATTCCTCCAGTACTAAAAGCATGGCCTGGTAGACTGGAGGATATGCTTTACTTTGTAGCCGCCAGTCACGGAAAACGAGGACAAGAAATTGTAAATAGTGTAAATCTTATTATTAGCCGTTTAAGCTTGGAAAAATACCGTCATGCAAGCTGGAATGAACTATCGAGTGGCTTTAAAACACGTTTTACATTAGCTAAAATGCTCATTAGACACCCAAAATTAGTAGTACTGGATGAGCCTCTTGCTAATTTAGATATTAACGCTCAAGTGCTATTTTTACAGGATCTTAAGAATCTTACCTCTTCTATAACCTATCCAATGGCTGTGATTGTCAGTTCACAACATTTGCATAGAATTGAAGACGTAGCTGACAACATTATTTTTCTCAAGAATGGTCAAGCTATTTATAATGGAAAAGTTTCACTTTTCGGTGAAGACCGGAAGGAAAATCTATTTGAATTTGGCTGTAATTTAGGAAGAAAACATCTCATTTATCTATTAGAGAAAGAAAAAGTAGAATACTTAAAACTTGAAGGTGATTCTCAATATTTTATTATATTTACAAGTTGAAATGTTTTAACCAGCGACTTTTTAGGAGTTTTGATAAAGCACAAAGTTATTGTAAAATTTTTTCGAGATATCAGTAAATCAACACATCGATTATTTGAGAATATGCTATGAATAAAAATAATGATTTTTCAGAATATATACACCCAACTATTCTGCGAAGAATTGATAAAAAACTTTTGCTTAACTATCCAAAAGTTTGGAGTATTCGTATTCATTATATATTATATTTTACTCTCATTGCTATCCCGATATCTCTACTGTTAAAAAGAATATTTACACCTTGGTTGATAGAAGCTATTAAAAAAAATACCTTTGGCTATTCCTCTTCACCTCTATCTCCTATTTATTTTGTTGGATTTTGTACCGTTATTTTTTATATAATACTATTGTTATTTTGGTTAGATTATGTTAATAAATATAGTGTAGAAAGAGAGTTTGGTAGTAGCCGAGTTAACCCAATTATTGAAGCATGGCTATATTGGGTATGCTCGGCACTAATGGCAACTCCATTTTTAGTAGTATTTAGTTCTATAATTTCGACTAACATTGTTTTTGTAATATATACTTTATCTATAAATTTGGGACAAGCGATATTTTCATTCACGTATCTAACAGTAATAAATCAAATAGAAAGTAGTGAAAATAATATATTTAAAGATGAACAAGATTTATTTTTTGCAGCTATATTTAGTTTGGGACTTTTCATATTATGTGTTTGGTTGTTGCGATACTTAATACATAAGATCACTGTATTTTTAATGGAGTTTAATACCACTATATTTTTACTTGAGCTTGCAGTAGCTACTTGGATAATGGCATCAATTTTTATATTTTTCTTGATAAGAACGAAAAAGCCTATGCAGCAGAATGTATATTCGGAGATTCAAAGTATAAAGCTCTTTATACTCCCGTACATAATAGTTGTATCAGTATATTTTTTCTTGTTATTAATTACTGACGTTGAGGAAGACTTCAATTCATGGCTAAGGGGAACCGATATGCTAATATCGACCCTTTTATGTTCACCCTGCTTGCCTTACATCAAGAAGCAGTATATCTATTTGATTACACTTCCTAAGGATTAGTATATGCTGGCAGAGTTCACTAGAATTAGAGAATCAATACAAGAAAACGATTTAGATTTGGCAATACAAAAATTGAAAGCTGTTACTGAAAAAAACTCATCTCGATTTAGAAACGAAGTTTTGTTGCATTCTGGCAGCTTAAAAAGCTTACAAGGAAACGTTCGGAAAGGTATTGTAAATTCGCAAGATGCAAAAATTGAAGAGAAGCAAATTAGACTGGCTTTATTGGAACTAACTGATAGTATTGAAAAGGCGTTGACATCAAAAACAATAATAGCTCCAGAGCCTGAATTTGCAGCCAAGATTGATGATGAGCAAATTCTTGAGGCAATTATTAACTCTGCTGACAATTTTTTGGATATCTATATGCTACCTAGTGCATTTTACTGTGCTCAAGCAGTAGCAAGAATTGAGATTCCAGAGGGAATTCCTAAGGGAACTGGTTTCTTAATCGGGCCTGATTTGCTATTAACCAATCAGCATGTTCTCAAAGAGCAAAGCTATCTTGAGGAGGCCGTAGCCCGTTTTGGCTATATGGCTAATGCCTCTGACATAGCCCCATTGACTGGTAAAGTAGTACCAATACGACAAGATTTCTACTTTGCAAGCCCTGCCAAAGAATTAGACTATGCTTTGGTGCGTTTGCAAGATAAGCCAATAGAAACTACCGCTACTGTAGATGAGCTTAGAAAAAAGTCAATAGCAGATTTGGCTAGTATTGGTAAACACAGAGGCTACTTGTTGTTGCAACCAAGGCGGTTTATTGAATATTCACGAGTGAATATCATACAACACCCTAAGGGTGGTCCACTGAAGGTTGTTATGACTCAAAATTATGTCGTGCATACGACAAATTCAAGAGTCCAGTATGTGGCTGACACAGAAGATGGCTCTTCAGGTGCACCTGTCTTTGATCAGAATTGGGGAGTTGTTGCTTTGCACCATAGTGGTAATCCATATCCTTCCGAGTCATTGTCTGATTCTATTAAGAAGGTTCTTAAGGGACGATTTAGAGTCAATGAAGGTATTCCAATGCGTGCAATCTTAGAGGATTTCAAATTTAAAGGAATAGATCGTTACCTTCCGTGCGATTGAAAGTGGTATGCATTGAGTAATCTTGAATTCTTTACCTTAATATTGAGTAATTGTATCTAAATTTGGTGAATGAGCCAAGGGAGCGAGTATGGAAGTGAGTACACAGGCTGGTATTCTTACCCCAATTGAAGCCACTATTTGGGTATTAGTTGGTATTCTTTTAAGCTTGGTGCTCCCTGTTGCAGTGAGAACCTTACAGCGTGCGAAACTGGAAACAGCAGATAAGCCTTCAATTGGGGAACGTATTTCGGAAGCTTGGAAAAGGTACGGTGGTAGCAAGTATTTAGGAATTTTTTTGGCTGCTATTTTGATAGCTATTGTTGTTGTATTTTTATTAGGTTTGAAGTTTTACACTGTTCGAGATGCAGCTCTTGCAGGCTTTGCTTGGGAATCTTTTGTGAACAAGCTATTCAGAGAATCCGAAAATTCTTAAATTCATCAAATTTGACGTTTGCTTCTATCATTCAAAGCTGGAGCTTGATGTCATATCCAAGTCAGAGTAAACAGTCTAACAATGTGTTGGAGCGGTGGACTCAAGTATTTCATATTGAATTTGGGCGTTGCATGCGGGATGATTTGGCGGTTGAAACCATTGAAAATTCGTTCCAGATTGGGTGAAATCATCCCATAATTCTGCAACGCCTGAATTTGAAGTTAACTGCTGCCGCTCAACTTCACCGTTATGCTGAAAATTGAAGCCCAGAGTAAGCGACATTAACGACAGCGATCGCATCGACACCATCAATAATTATTACGTTACGGCTATGTTCAACACGCCCTACGCCATTCCCCTTTATTTTGGTTAGGCTGCTTATCAACGAACAGCTTTGAGAGCATCGTACAATAATCTGTAGCGCTTAAAACTTGCTTCATACAAAAGATTTGCCTGCGGCTCTACTACATTACTATCCTGCGGTAAAATCTTGAGTGCAGTTTCTAAATTGGGGTAAACACCAATCCCCACCATTGCCAAAATAGCTGCTCCGTAAGCGGCTCCTTCTTCGGCTTTGGGAGCAATGAGTTTTGTTTGCAAAACATCTGCCAAAATTTGTAACCAGATGTGAGAACGTGCGCCTCCACCTGTTGCTAAGAGTTGATTGAGGGGAGCGATCGCACTAATTACCTCCAATGCTGACCGCAAGCTAAATGCAACTCCTTCCAGCACAGCACGAGTGATATCTGCCTGGGTATGAGCTAATGACAAATTCACCAAAGCACCACGAGTATGTGGATCGAGGTGGGGACTGCGTTCTCCTGCGAGGTGGGGTAGAAATAGAACACCACGCGCACCAGGCTGCGATCGCTCTGCCATATCCATCAGATCGGTGTAGGATATATGCGGGGCAAATGTATCTCGATACCAACGCACAGATCCACCAGCCGCCAGCGTTACTCCCAGCAGATGATAGCCACCATCTACATGACAAAACAAATGTACCCGACCTTCGGGATCGGGAATTGGGCAATCGCACGGTGCAAAAATAACTCCCGATGTGCCAATACTCAAACTACCCCGGTTCAGGTTGCTTGATGAGATGCCCAAACCGATAGCTGCTGCGGCATTATCACCTCCACCTGCAATTACAGGTAATCCCACAGGTAATCCCACACGGGCAGCTATTTCCGATTTTAGCCGTCCAGCGATCGCGGTAGATTCAATGACTGGGGGGAACAACGCTGGATTGATATCAAGAGCATGGAGAATATCTGTATCCCATTGCCGATTTGCCAGATTCAGACAGCCAACACCAGACGCATCAGATGGTTCTGTGACTGCTTCGCCCGTTAACAGATATCCTAGATAATCTTTGGGTAAAAGAATCTGCCACAACCGAGAGTAGGCTTGTGGTTCTTCAGTCCGCAACCATAGAAGCTTCGGCAGTTGAAACCCTGTGATTGCCGGATTTCCAGTGCGCTGGATTAACTCCTGACGGGGAATAGTGGCTTCAATCTCAACAACAGCTTTACCCGTGCGCTGATCGTTCCACAAAATTGCCCGTCTAATTGCTTTGCCATCTGCGTCAAGAGGAACCATACCATGCATTTGTCCAGATAAACCGAGGGCAATCGCTCGGTATCCGTTTAGCTGTTGAGTAACATCGAACAGAGCATCCAAACTGGCTTCGACCCAATCCGATGAGTTCTGTTCCGTCCAACCGGGTTGTGGAGTTAATAGAGGATAGCTTCTGGATGACTGAGCGATAATTTGCCCTTGCAGATTAACTGCGATCGCCCGCACTCCTCCTGTACCCAAGTCTAAACCAACTACGATATCAGTCAATTGTCCTTCCAAATTCTTAATCCTAAATCGGCAATTTTACAGCAGTTTGCATATATTTAAGACCACACTCTGATTTCTATATTTTTATAACTAGAGCGCCAGTCCAGTAGAAGGTGTTGACATAATGCTATGTCGCTAAAAAATCAAGCCTAGTTCAGAAACCACTCAAAATAGCTAATCTCTGGGACTACATTTATTCTCACTGGTAAAACCGAAACTCCTAGTCCACGCGATACGTACATAGCAAGCGCACCATCTCGATACCAACCACTGACATAACGTCCGCCTGGTAGCGGACGTAAAGGAGCAAAGCCAAATAATGATAATTGTCCGCCATGAGTATGTCCTGATAACATATATTGTGGTTTGTATTGTGTTATCTTTGCTAACTCATCACTTGAAAATGAATCTCGATATCCTGGTGAGTGGGCAAGTAATAAATGGTTTTGTTGAGGGCGAAGACCTTAGAGTGATTTGATTAAATCGGGTTTGCTGACTAAATCATCTAATCTGGTGATTAATATAGAGCGATCGCCGTAGTTATGTAAAATGCTTTCATTAACTAATAAGCGGCAATTATAAGTGGCATAGATTTTTGTCAAACGTTTTAAATCAACACCTGCCCTGTATTCCCAATTACCCATAATTGCATACTTAGCTGTTTGCTTGTCAAGGAGCGACAAAAAGCGATCAAATCCATCAAGCTGTTCGACTTTATCAACCGAATCTCCAGTAAATAGTACAACATTTGGGTGAAGTTTATTAACTTGTTTGGCAATATGTTGTGCCCGATTGTTAAATTGTTTGAGATGGAGGTCGCTAATTTGAACACTCTTAAAACTATTATTGTTATAAGCAAATTGTTGATTTAGTTGATGACGTGTGACGACGAAACGATTCGGCTCAATGATAAAAGCATACAGAATCAGTAAAAAAAAGGTAACACTGATAGCAAGTAGAATAAATAGCCACTTTCTTCTCTTCTTTTTTATTAACATTAGTTGAAATCTTTCTGAAATTCTCTAAAAATAATACAGGATGTAATTGTACCACTGTCTAGACCATTTCAAGGTGACTTTAAAAATCCTGTTTTTTCTCTCTGTAACACGAGGTTAGAAAAGGATTTTTTCACCAATATTTTGAGTCACCTTGAAAGGTCGCGGCTTTCATCTGGTTAAGTTTTCTGCAAGAATCGGACTAATGTTTCTTTAGCTCCAAACTCGTACAATCTGCGTAAATGGTTCGCAACTGCATCGGCAAAAGGCGACTGCGATAAATCGCCAAAAATCTCAGTCAGGTTGAGCAATGGTTTGGCATCGGAACCACTAGAATGAGCTAGTTGAGTCAAAGTACCTGCTATTGGGTCATCAATCGGGATGGAGTTACCTTGGTCATCATATCCATTCAGGTAACGGAACCAAGCAGCAACCGTGAGGCTCATGTAATCAATCGCCCCACCCTTGCGTAGCGCGTCACGAACTGAGCCTAAAACAAATTTTGGCATTTTGGCGGAGCTATTGAGGCACAGACGCGGCAGTTGATCGCGAATCTTGGGATTGGCAAAGCGTTCAATTAAGGTCTTTTTATAATCGTCTAAATCAATTCCCGGCACAGATTGCAGTGTTGGCGTAACTTCTGCCATCAAATTATCGACGGCTTGCCGAATTAATGGATCAGCCATGACCTCATGAACGTAAGTGTAACCTGCCAAGGAGCCGAGATAGCCAATCAGCAAGTGACTGGCGTTGAGTAGCCGGATTTTCATCATCTCGTAGGGATGAACATCGCTGGTCATCTGCACGCCAACGGATTCCCAATCAGGTCTACCTGCGCTGAAACTGTCTTCGACTACCCACTGAAGGAAGGGTTCGGCAACAACTGGAAAGGCATCATCGATGTTAAACTGTTCCGCCACCATTTTGATATCTGCTGGGGTTGTGGCGGGGGTAATGCGATCGACCATACAGTTAGGAAAGGCAACCTGTTCGACAACCCAACGCCCCAATTCCGGGTTCTGCATTTGGGCAAATGCGGTTAACATTTTGCGGGCAATGTTGCCGTTACCTTGGAGATTGTCGCAGGACAACACGGTGAACGGTGCTATTCCCAGTTGACGGCGACGATCGAGGGCTGCGGTCAAAAAGCCATATACTCCAATTGGTTCATTAGGATGCTGCAAATCGTACTGGATAGTCTGGTGATTCGCATCAAATTCACCACTACCTTCAATATAGTAGTAGCCTCCTTCAGTAATGGTGAGGGTGACAATGCGGCATTTAGGATCTGCTAAGGTGTCGATCGCTGCTTGGCAGTTATCTGGGGCAAACAAATATTTTGTAATTGCTCCAATCACACGCGCGCGATCGCCTGATGGGGATCTTTCTACTAAGGTATACAAACAATCTTGAGAATTCAGTGCATCCCGCATCCGTTTATCGAATTCTAGTAGCCCAACTCCGCAGATTCCCCATTCACTGCCGGGATTTTGATGAAAGTAATTATCCAGATATAATGCCTGATGTGCGTGATGAAACCCACCCACACCGATATGGACAATGCCGTTAGTGATTTGATGGCGATCGTAATTGGGTACGCGAATGTTATTTCCTAAATGAGACAGAGATGTTTCATTCAGCTTGATTGCTGATCCTGTGCTGATATTGCTGTTCATGGGATTGATTCTGGGTTAGGTGGTGACGATGAACTTTGGGAATGGCTTCACCGTTTTGATCGAACAGATGGCAAAGCTCACCATTAATGTAAATCGGAACGTAATCGTGCATAATGGCTGGATTATCTCCATCTGTTTGCACAACTATAGTTTCGCCATCGGCAATTTTGATGTAGAGATAGGTTTCTCCGCCTAATCGTTCTACAACTAATACTTCACCATTCACGCTTGGGTTACTTTGATCTAGCAGCAGATGTTCGGGACGAATCCCTAATGTTGCTCTATCCCCAACTGACAGGGTTTTAGGCTTCACCGGAATCATTACTGCGTCACCAGGGAGTCTGACTGTTGCCCCAGAGTCATTGACGGCTGACACCGTAACCGAGATAAAGTTCATTTTCGGTGAACCAATAAATCCGGCGACAAATAGATTGCGGGGATAATGGTAAAGTTCCAAAGGAGAACCCACTTGTTCGATGATGCCGCCTTGTAACACCACAATTTTGTCGGCAAGGGTCATTGCCTCAACTTGATCGTGGGTAACATAAATCATCGTGGCTTGCAGGCTGTCGTGTAAGCTGGCAAGCTCAATCCGCGTCTGCACCCGCAAAGAAGCATCCAGGTTGGACAATGGTTGATCAAACAAAAATACTTTGGGATTACGCACCAAAGCACGACCAATCGCCACCCGTTGGCGTTGTCCTCCCGATAATTCTTTGGGCTTGCGGTTCAAAAGCGGCTCTAGTTGCAGGATGCGAGCAACTTCACGCGCCCTTTCATAACGTTGGGCTTTCTGCATACCCGCAAGCCGGAGGCTAAAGGCCATATTCTCCGCCACGGTCATGTGAGGATATAAGGCGTAGGTTTGAAACACCATTGCCAAACCACGTTTATCGGGTGGCACATCGTTGACTTTTTGTCCATCAATGAGCAAATCGCCGGAGGAAATTTCCTCCAGTCCAGCAATCATGCGGAGTAAGGTTGATTTTCCACAACCGGAGGGACCGACGAAAACAACAAATTCGCGATCGCCCACGTCAAGATCAATGCCTTTGATGATCTCTGTGTCGGCGTAGGTTTTATGGATATTTCTTAAAGCAACTGTTGACATAAAATGTTTCCATTAATGGGTTTAAGTTTTTCTCTCACGCAAAGAAGAACGCAACATTTAATTAATTCGTAACAAATTCTCTGCGTACCTACCCTGCAGGAAGGCAAAGCGCCTATGCGTTTAAATTTCAACCCTCAATTCGCCATGATTTTACGCAAAGCTGTAAAAGTGTCTGCCTTGACTCATTTCACGGCACCAAAAGTCAGACCCCTAACTAATTGCCGTTGACTCAGCCAACCAAAGATGAGGATGGGTGCGATCGCCAGTGTTGATGCTGCCGAAAGTTTTGCCCAGAATAATCATTGAGGGCTGGAAAAGGAAGCAATAAAGGCTGTAAGTGGGGTGGCATCTGCCGTTGTCAAGTTCAAGCTCCAAAATGCTTCGTTCCATGACAAAATAATCGAGAGTAATGCAGTGGATGCAATTCCGGGGACTGCCAATGGTAGCAAGACATGAACAAGTTCTTGCTGAGTAGTTGCTCCATCCATGCGATCGGCCTCGAGAATTTCTTTGGGAACTTCTTTAAAAAAGCTATAAATCATCCAAACGACGATTGGCAAATTAATCAGGGTATAAATGATAATCAAACCGATGTGAGTATCCAGTAACCCGGCGTTGCGGCACAAAATGTAGATCGGTACTAGCACACCAACAGGTGGTAGCATTTTGGTAGACAGCATCCAGAGTAAAGTGCCCTTGGTGCGTTTCGTTGGGAAGAATGCCATTGCGTATGCAGCAGGTACAGCAAGCAGCAACGCGACTATAGTCGACCCCAGAGAAATCACTACGCTGTTAAACGCATAATTGAAATAATTTGCCCGATCTTGGATGGGAATATAGTTCTCGAATGTCGGGCGGAAAAACAACTGAGGGGGAGTTGAAACTGCCGCTACTTCCGTTTTGAAACTGGTGAGAAACATCCAGAAAATCGGGAAAAACAAGATGCAAGCGGCAAGCCAGCCGAGCAATGTCCATAGCCAAATCTTCGGGGTTTTACGTGCCATGTTAGGTATCCAAATTACGAGCAACACTACGCATCAAAAAGATTGCCACGATGTTGGCAAGGATTACGGCAATTAATCCACCGGTTGAAGCACCGCCGACATCGAATTCCAGCAAGGCTTTTAAGAAGATGTAATAGGCAAGATTAGTGGTTGCAAGTCCCGGGCCACCGCCTGTGGTGACAAAGATTTCCGCAAAAATGGTCAGGAAGAAAATTGTCTCAATCATGGCAACCATAGAAATGGCGCGGCTCAGATGGGGTAGCATGACAAAACGAAATAGAGCGATCGCATTTGCTCCATCCATCTGGGCTGCTTCTAACTGATCGCGATCGAGTGACTGAATAGCTGTCAACAAAATTAGCAGGGCAAAGGGCAGCCATTCCCAAAAAACAATAATAATGATGGCAAGCAATGGAACGCTGGCAAACCAATCAATCGCTCCCAAACCCAAACCTCTGGTGATTTGAGCAAACAGCCCATTCACTGGATGCATCAGCATATTTTTCCAGATTAGGGCACTAACTGTGGGCATAACAAAAAATGGGGAGATTGCTAGTACCCGCGCTACTCCACGACCATAAAAGTCTTGGTCAAATAGTACTGCTAGGAGTGTGCCCAGACCAATTGTGATTGCTAAAACAGAAACAACCAAAACTATTGTGATGGCGATCGATGTCCACAGAGCAGAGTCACTCAGAATGAACGTGAAATTTTCAATCCCGATGAATTTGCGTGCATCTGGATTCAGCAAGTTATACCGCTGAAAGGAAAACCATACAGTCATCACCAGAGGCACAATCATCCACAGCAGCAGGAGAACGACCGAAGGCGCAACCAGAGGTAAGGTTGACACTTGCCGCGTAGTCCGTTGCTTGGTGGGTGGTGGCGTTTCGGATTGAGGTTTTACCGCTAATGAAGAAGACATAAGCAATTCGTAGTTAAGAAAATCAGATAAATCTGGGTTTCTGGGTTTGGTATAGCTGTGGAACAGCTAAGAATTACTCGATATAACCTGTGTGTTTCATAAAGCGTTCGGTCGATTTCTGCGATTGCTGCAACGCTTGATCTACTGAAGTCCGATTAGTCAACGCTGCCGCCAAGGTTTGTCCGACTGAAGAACCGATCGCCTGAAATTCTGGAATATCAACGTATTGAACTCCCTTATAAGGAGTTGGTTGTGCCGATGGACGGGTAACATCAGCAGATTGGATCGCTCCTGGCACGATTTCCGCAAAGGGTGCAGCTTTTCGATAGTTGGGATTCTGATATGTGGAAGTCCGAGTCCCTGGTGGTACGGCAACCCAGCCATTTTCTTTTGCAACTAGTTGGATGTATTCTTTAGAGGTTGCCCAAGCAACAAACTTTTGTGCGGCTTCTGGTGATTTTGATGTTTTTGGAACCGCTAGCGCCCAAGCCCAAAGCCAGTTTGAACCGTTGGGATATTTTTCAATTGGCGCACAGGCGAAGCCAACTTTGTTATAAACTTGGGATTCTTTCGGATTGGATAACAACCCCGCAGCAACGGTTGCATCTACCCACATACCACATTTGCCCGTTGAGAATAATGCCAGATTCTTATTAAATCCATTGGAACTAGCTCCCGGCGGTCCGTATTTGTTAAGCAGATCGACATAAAAGGCGATCGCCTCTTTCCAAGGTGGAGTATTAATCGTTGGTTGCCATTTCAGATCAAACCACCGTCCACCATAGGTATTAACCAATGTGGAAATAAATGCCATGTTTTCACCCCAACCGGGTTTTCCACGTAGGCAAACCCCATAAACCCCATTTGCTGGGTCGTGGATTTTACTTGCCTATTCTCTCATTTGGGGATAGGTTGGCTGTTGAGGAACTGCAATCCCGGCTTTTTCAAACAAATCTTTTCGGTAGTACAACATAGAACTTTCCCCATAAAATGGCACAGCATAGAGTTTGCCGTTATGAGAAAGTCCTTCTTGTATGGGTTTTAGCAGGTCATTTACATCATAGTTTGCACCTAGATCCAAAGGTCTTAACCAGTCCCACCTAGCCCAGATTGGTGTTTCATAAGAACCGATGGTCATGACATCAAACTGCCCACCAAGGCTTGCAACATGTGTAGTTGTGCGTTGGCGTAACACATTTTCTTCCAGCACCACCCAGCGAAGTTGAATATCAGGATTCGCTGACTCAAATTTGCGAGAAAGCCCTTGCATCACCACCATGTCGCTATTATTAACAGTGGCGATCGTTAGTCTAGTTTTCTCTGCGGCTTGGGAGCGCGGTGAGCAAGCATATACTAATTGCGCCAGCATCACTCCAGCTAGAAATGCAGCTAGCACTTTAGCGAAGCGGCGGATACGCATCGCATAACTCCTTATAAAGTAAAAAACCAAAAAAAATAAATTTTTGATTTTATGCTCTAATTTTGGGCAAAAGCTCAATAATAGAAATCATACCAATCTGATTTCCATCACGAGCATTTGCAACAATTCTTCAATAAAAGGTTAAAAATATGATGGCAAAAGCAACTTATCAGTTTGCAGGTAAAACAATCCTAATTACTGGCGGTGCAGGAGATATTGGCAAGGCAACTGCACACCGTTTTGCTGCTAATGGCGCAGGAATAGCCCTGCTAGATTTGAATGAACCGAAGATGGCAGATGTGGCTGGGGAACTAAAAGAGTACAACGTTCCAGTCGGCACGTTTCGCTGTGATGTGACGGCTGCTGATGATGTTACCAAAGCTTTTACTGATGCTGTAGAGCAGCTTGGGCGGATCGACTATATATTTAATAATGCAGGTTATCAAGGAGTGTTTGCCAAGACTGACGAATATCCTGAAGACGACTTTCAAAAGGTGATCGACATTAACGTTGTCGGCGTTTTCCACATTCTCAAGGCGGCTGCACAGCAACTACGCGATGCAGGTGGAGGTGCGATCGTCAACATGGCGAGTTATGCAGGGGTGGTTGGGCCACCAAATATGTTGGCTTACGCCGCTTCTAAGTTTGCTGTCATTGGTATTACTCAGACGGCAGCGAAAGACTTAGCACCCTACGGCATCCGCGTGAATGCGCTCTCGCCTGCGCTGATCGGCCCTGGTTTTATGTGGACGCGGCAAACCGAATTGCAAGCAGCCGCAGGATCGCAGTATTTTGATGCCAATCCCAAGGTAGTGGAACAACAGATGATTAATTCAGTACCGATGCGCCGTTTAGGAAGTCTGGAAGAGGTGGCCAATGGGGTAGCATTTCTGATGAGCGAAGAGGCAAGCTACATTACTGGCTTTAACTTGGAGGTTACTGGGGGATAATAGAAATTTAAAAATAATTGAGCAAAGATTATATCCTTGGGCATATTTTCTAAAAAATGCAATCATACCTTTGACAGATACATAGTTTTTGCAGGTAGTATATGGGACAACCGTTTTTGGAGCGGCGCGATCGCAAATTAGACCTGGCTGCTCATGCTGCTTGGCTCTATTACATCGCTGGCAATACGCAAGAAGAAATTGCCGCCAAGCTCAATGTGTCCCGGCAAGCTGCACAACGCTTAGTGGCACTGGCAGTCAGTGAAAAATTGATTAAATTTCGACTCGATCATCCCCTGAGTGAATGCATTGCTCTGGCTGAATCGTTACGCGATCGCTTTGCTCTGTCACTTTGTGAAGTAGTACCAACTGACGCAGGGAATGGTGATACCTTATACGGAATTGGTGTATGTGCTGCCACCCACCTAGAGGTTTACCTGATGGCTAAAACCCCAACCATACTGGCGTTGTCATCAGGTCGCACATTGCGAACAATGGTGGAGCAGATACCTTCAATGAACCAACCCCAGCATAAAATTGTGTCAATTATTGGCAATATGTCCCACTCTGGGCGTGCAGGTCGTCACGAAGTGGTTATGCATTTATCTGATCAGGTTGGTTCCCAAGCTTACCCAGTGCCGACTCCCGTTGTCGCAACTAGCATTGAAGAACGAGAACTCTTGCAGACTCAGCGATCGTTTCTCACCGTCAAAACACTCGCAGAGCAAGCCAAAGCAACCTTTGTCGGAATTAGTCATATTGCCTGGAATGCTCCGTTACATCAAGACGGCTTCATCAATGACGATGAGGTGGCTGAATTGATTGAACTAGGAGCAGTAGGAGAAATTGCAGGTTGGGCTTACAGCGATCGTGGAGTATTGCTGCAAGAGGGGACAAACAGTCGGGTTGCCAGTGTAGCCCTCGAACAACCAGCTCATCGACTGATTATTGGTGTGGCGGGCGGTGTGAGAAAGGCAGAGGCGATTTTGGCTGCTCTGCATGGCAAGTTAATTACAGGATTGATTACTGATGAATCTGCGGTCCAAGCGATTCTTTCTAAGATTTAGTAAATACTAAGTGAGATAATTTATGCTAGGTGTTGAGTCAGTAATTCATAATTCGTAGCGACGTAGGAGCGTCATTACGAATTATTTTAATGTTCTTGTCCCGTTGGTCGGATGAGGATTTCGTTGACATTAACACGCGGCGGTTGCGTAAGAGCGTAAACGATCGCAGCCGCAATGTCTTCACTTTGCAGAGGTTGAATTGACTTGCGTCGTTCTTCAATCCGTTGTTTGGCAACGGGGTCAGTAATTTGGTTGTTAATTTCCGTATCCACCAAACCAGGTTCGATTATCGTGACGCGGATGTTGTCCTTGTGGACTTCTTGACGCAATGCTTCTGAGAGGGCATTAACACCCCATTTGGTCGCATTGTAAACACCAATGCCCGCCCGGGCTGTCCGGCCAGCCACTGAGGAGATATTGACTATATGCCCCGATTTTTGCGCCTTCAACAGAGGCAAAACGGCATGAGTCGCATATAGCAGTCCTAATACGTTGAGGTCAAACGATCGCCGCCAGTCTGAGCTATTTCCAGCTTCAATAGTTCCTAACAAGGCAATCCCGGCGTTATTCACAAGGATATCGACCCTTCCCAATTCTGCATTGGCCTTTGCCACCAAGTTATTTACCTGTGTTTCATCAGTCACATCAGTGACAATAGGCAATGCTTTGCCACCACTAGCTTCAATGCGTTCTGCTAATGCCTGAATGCGATCGCCACGCCTAGCAGCGAGTACTACTGTTGCCCCTTCAGCTGCTAAGGCGATCGCAGTTGCTTCTCCAATTCCCGCTGAAGCACCAGTGATAATTGCTACTTTTCCTTCTAATTTACCTGTCATTTATTTAACTCCTTAGTAATTGATAATTTGGCATTGGGCACTTGTACTGACCGAAGTCGAAGTATTGGGCATTGGGCGTTAGGAGTGCTGAGTGCTGAGTTAAGAGTTTTGTTTACCCCCTCATCTCCCTCATCTCCCCCTACTCCCCTACTCCCCTGCCCCCTGCCTCTTACCGATCCTCAAAACAGATGCAACAGCCGCCCCACAAAGTATTAGGGCTGCGAAGCGAAAAGTTCCTTGAAACCCCCCAACGATCGCATCAGGAGGGGCAACAGAGACATCTGCACCCGCAGACATACTAGCTATCAAGGCTCCAAAAACTGCCCCAATTAGAGAAACTCCTACGGTGTTACCTGATGTACGTGACAAAGACAACAGCCCAGAAGCAATTCCTAGCCGCTCTCTCGGTACCGATCCCATAACAGTGCTGTTGTTGGGCGATTGGAATAAACCTAGACCAATGCCGTAAATAAAATAGCGTGATATATAGCCTAGCTCAGTAATTTGAGCATCAAAGGTGCTAATTCCCAGACAGCCGCCAATCATCAACCCCAGCCCAATCGAACTGATTAGTCGAGCGCCAAAGCGGTCTGAAAGTATTCCAGCTAGGGGGGCAATTAACCCACTAAGTACAGGCGATACGGCTAGCAACAGCCCGACTTTTACCGTCGGATAATGCTTGACGCTCTCTAGAAAGAAAGGGACGATGAGTAGCGAACCGCCAATAACAATGAATGCTAGCCAGCCACTTAGCAAACCCATACTCAACTGAAGATTGCGAAACAGCTTTAGTTCTAGTAGTGGTTGCTTTAAAATCGCTTCAACTACCAAAAAAGTCGTGAAACTCACGGCGGCGATCGCTAATAATACCAATGCATTAGTACTGCTAAAGCCCTGGCTTTGCCCTAGCGTCATACCTAAACCAAAACTACCTAGAGTCAATAAAGCTAATATGGCTCCAAAAAAGTCAAATTTCTGTTTGCCCTCAATGCGTGCAGAAGGTGGCACTACGCGAGCTATTAAGAAACTAGCGATAATCCCCAAGGGTACATTGATGAAAAATATACTATGCCAGCCTGACCAGCTTAAGAGCAACCCGCCAGCAGAGGGGCCAAAAGCAATTCCTAGTGACACTACACTGCCGATGACGCCAACAGCCCGACCTCGTTCGGAAGAGGGAAAAACTTCTGTGATAATTGCTAAACCAAGCCCAGAAATGAACACAGCACCTAGTCCTTGAAGTGCCCGAAAGCCAATCAAGCACTCGATACTTGGTGCAAAACCACACAACAGCGAACTGAAAGTAAACAGAATAAGTCCCCCCTGGTATAAGGACTTCTTGCCCCACATATCCCCCAAGCGCGTTGCTCCCAAAACTAAACCGGAACTGACCAACTGGTAACTCAATACAGCCCATTGGGTGGTAGGAAAACTGGTGTTAAAGGCTTTCACCAATGTGGGCAAAGCAACATTAATGATGCCTAAATCCAGAGTAGACATGAATACCCCAAGTCCGACACCGAATAAGACCCAATTTTTTTGAGAGCCTGATAAAGCCAGAGGTTCTGCTTGGAATTGTGCCAATGTTTAGCCTCCACCTGTGACTTTACGGTTGTGAATAGTTTGCATACGTATATTCATTGTAGGGTGCTATCCTCGCTACCAAGTTCAGGAAACTAAATTTGCTGCTTCCATCCTTAACGTTGGTGATTTTGTTGAGTGCGATCGCAGCAGGTGACTGGTTGATCGGAAATGCTCTGGATGAATGAAAAATTCAGGTTTATGTCAGGTATCTACTTCTCAATCGGCAAGATTGGCTTTTCCACTTGTCATATATTTGCTAAAGTACTTAAGTACTCTTAACTCTGCACTCCTTCGGCTATATCAAGGATAATGTTCAATAAAGTACGGTAGTTTGATTGAGTTACTGTACTTGAGACTAGTTAGCAAACTATCATAGACAACTCTCAGAAGCAAGCTCTAGAGACAATGTGGAGGAAATGACAGGTTTATTGGTTAATGGTGCTTGGGGTGTGGGAACCGCCGGGTTGCTGAGATTATTCTCTAGGAGGCAATTGTTTAACACTTAGAGTTTTAGGCACTTCTAAGTAGGTGGGTAATGTTTAGTATCATCCAAACTAACCAAAATAGCTTGCTCCTTATTTTCAGCATAAAGTTGAAAATGTGTATATTATTATTTGAGAATAATCGGTCAAAAAATAGCGATCGAATTATTCGCCTTATACCAATTCTGTATAAAGATGTGTAGAAATAACCCCACTACCTGTGGCACTTCCTGCGAGTTCGGGAAGGTTGGGAGGGGTCGAAATAATGTGCAGCTTCACAGAGAATTGGCTTTACTCAGTAAATCAAAGATAAAAATAATTTATTACAATGGATAATTTTGGGATTTACACACTTGCTAATGACGTGGTATTTGACCAACTAGTAGCTTTGCTAAACAGCATTGAGGTGAATGTTAGTCCAGATATTCCTATTTGTATTATTCCTTATGATGACCGCTTAAAGCGAGTTAAGCAAGAGATACGTTCTCGACCTAATGTTACCCTGTTTGACGATAAAAACTCGATCAAAAAATGGGAGGATTTTGCCATTCAAGTTTGGAAAGCTTATCCAAGAAACAGCCGAAAAAATAAACCTTCTATCGAATGGAATAAAAAAAATAACTTAATCAGAAAAATGTGTGCTTTTGATGGTGAGTTTGAAATATTTGTATTTTATGATGCTGATAGTTTGGCAATGAATAAGCTGGATAAAGTTTTAGAAAAACTAGACCAATACGACTTTGTGTTTGATGACTGGGAACACACAAAACAAACTTCAGTTGCAGCTTTCGACTTGCCAAAGTTAGAACAAAAAATGTCTTTACCTGAATCTGAAATCAGACGAGAAATCCACTGTTCTAGTTTTTTTGGTTCAAAAAAAGGTATTTTAGGCGTCGAAGAATTAGAAATACTCAAAAAGCGATTGATAGAAGATAAGGAAGTCGAATGGATTAATGAAATTGCTTGGTGGTGTGACGCAGATTTATTTAGTTACATGACTTTCAGAATTGCTCGACCACTATTTAACTTTACACTCAGTCCCGATGGTGAAGATAGAACTGGCAACTGTGCTAATGCAAATCCATTTGTGAATATTGATAATGTTCTTTATAATCAACAGGGATTAAAACCAATTCATCGCCTTCACTATATGGGCTATTCTGCTATTGGATTTGCCCGCTTGTGTAAAGGTGAAGATGTTGATATTCGTTACAAAAATGAATTTTTACACTATCGCTTTCTGAAGCAACCAGAGAAAAAACCGAAGCGATTAAAGCCACCTACTATAGCGGCTAGAAGCAATCGATTTATCAAAAAAGTTTGGAATAAAATTAATCAAACTATTTCCTACACTTAGCTTTTGCCCAGCCTTGCTCATTATGCGTTTAGCTCGTGAGCAATGTCCACTCTCATCTTGCAAAAATGCCTAAAGTTAGTGTTTGCATTCCCACGTTTAATCGAGTTAATTTACTGCCTTTCGCAATTGACAGTGTACTCAATCAGTCTGAGCAAGACTTTGAGCTAATTATTTGTGATGACGGTTCTAGCGATCGCACACCCGAATTGATGTCACAGTACACAGACAACCGGATTAAATATATCCGTCATCAGCAAAATATTGGTAAAAGTAATAATATGCGCTCTGGCTTTGATGCTGCTAGCGGTGAATATTTTATTAAATTTGATGATGACGATCGGCTAACACCCGATTTTCTCGCAAGTACAGCAACTATTCTTGCTGAAGACTCTAGCATTGATTTTGTTGGTACAGACCATTGGATAATTGATATTAACAACGTGCGGGATGAGGCAAAAACTCAAGAAAATTCTCATCGCTGGGGTAGGAAGAATTTACCCGCAGGTGTCGTAAATAATTTGTTGGAAGTTGTATTTATTCAGCAAAGCTTTCAAGTGGGGGCGACATTATTTCGCCGTAAAACCTTGCAAGAATTAGGATATATGCAGCCAAATCTGCAAAATTGTGAAGATAATGATTTATTTGTGCGTCTGGCTTTGGCTGGAAAAAAGGGCTATTACTTAGCAGAATTATTGATGGAATATCGCTCTCATGCAGAGCAGCAAGGTATTAATCGAGCTATTCCTTATTTATTTGATAAAATTCAGTATTTAGAAAGTTATAAGTTTGAGTCTGAAAAATTAGAGGAAATCAGGAAAAATCGTTTAACTGAAACGCAATTATTACTAGGTTTGCGTTTAATTGAAAAGGGTGAAACGCAAAAAGGCAGAGAGTTAGTTTTAGCGGGACAGTCTTTTTCGACTGCTAAAGCTTGGACTGGTTTAGGTTTATCGTTGTTACCAGTTGGGTTGCGAGGTAAGGCGTTTAATGCATTGCGACGAATGCAGGGTTAGACATTGACATTAACATATTGTGCAACTTACTTTTGACGTTATTTGGAAAAGCTGTGTAGGTTGGGTTGAGGAACGAAACCCAACCCAACATTAAGTGTTAATTGTTGGGTTTCACTTCGTTCAACCCAACCTACTAGCTAACTACTAATTTTTTGACCACTCATCAATGATAGTCAAAATTGTTTTATCGCCCAAGTTTTTAACAGATTTTACTACATCACGATAATCTTCAAACTCTTGCTTTGGCTTCTTATGTCGAGCATCTTCTATAGCTTTCGCAAGTTTTTCCGCCCCAGAAATCCTAGAGCGTTGTAACTTTATAGATAACTCGTCTTTATCTAAAGTGTTCAATAAAGTAAGCGGATTACTCTGTTCACCCTTTTGGGGAATAAGGTTCTCAAGTTGCTTGAACTGACTATCTATTCTCTGTCTTTCTTGTATAAATTCTGACTTAAACTCATTAAATTGCTTCTCAAGACGTAATTCTAAATTTGCTAAACGTGGTTCTAATTTTGTTGCTTCAGGCTTTGGTATTACTGGTTTGGTAGAAGAATCAATTTCTTTGAGAGATGCAACTTGTTTTACTACTAAATTCTCTAATTTTGGAGCAATGACAAAAGCATTAACCATCTCACCTTGTCGAGGATTTTTTTCTCTTGCTTTGACAGCAGCATAATATTCAAAATGTCCATCAACTACCGTATAGCTCTCCACTCCTGTCACTTTCACAACTAATGGTCTGATAATTCCTCCAGTTTCTATAATTATATCTGCAAGGTTCTCTAAATCAGCTTCTGCAAAATTTGAACGAGATTCATTAGAAGTAATACTTTTTACATCTACCAAAGAAAAATTCATCATTTATTTAACCCTATTCCGACTAATACTTCATCTGCTAAAATATCAAATTCCATAGCAGATTTTTGAGCATCTGATTTTACTTCTTCTGCATATTTAACAACAGATTTAGGATCAGGGTATTCTAAATCTCCAACTGTTATAGTCTGATTCATACATTCGGATAGTACGGTTCTATCATAAATTACTGCTTCCATCAAAGGCAGATTGTAACGTTCTGAAATCACGCTCCTTTGCTTAGGAAAAGTATATTGTAAAAATTTAGAATTAGTAGAGATTTTTGAAGCCAGGATACCTATTAATATAATGTGTGGTTTTCCTATCATTTCTCTAAATTCATTAACTTCTATAATAAAGTTTTTGACACTTAACAATCCTTGGTTTGCAAATGGCTTTAAATCTGAAGGAATTATCAGGTAATCAGCAGCGACAAGTGCAACTTTTGCATATAAATCTCTGGATGGAGGTGTATCAATAATAACAATGTCATATTCTTGTTCTACTTTTTTTAATTTCGTAACTAACCTCGTCTTACTAGCATCAATTTGATTAAGTTTATACTGTCCTTCTATTAAATTAATATGTGCAGGAATAACATCTAATTCAGGATTATTAAAATAATGTGACTTTCTGCTAACATCGGGTATTAAGTAAAAGTCACCTGATTCTAATAAATGATAGATATTAGAATCTCGTAAATCATCATCTTCATCAAATTGAAATTTGATTAATCCTGTAGCAAAAGTAGTATTTGCTTGTGAATCTATATCAATTAAAAGTACCCTTTTACCTTTTTTACTCAATGCTGCTGCAAGATTGACTGCAACAGTAGTCTTACCAACGCCACCTTTATTGTGGTAGATTGCAATCGTTTTCATTGAATGTTGCCTCTTTGTTTCAAGATTTAAATTATATTTATTTATTTGAACTTCAGGTTTATCTATTAACTGTCCTTCTTTCAGGCTCTCTCTACCAATTAAATCTTTAATTTTATCTAACTTAATTTCAACTTCTTTGCCAGAACATTGAAATATTAACTGAATATTAGTCTGCAATTTTTGATAAATTCTAATCTCTTTGCCATTAGTCAACAATCCATACCTGACATTCAAGCTGGTTAAATAATGCCTGAGTCGGAGGACATGATGATTTAAATTTTGTTTGGGATGCTTTGCTTCCATGACGACACTCAGCGGTGAGTTGGCATCTAATACAAAGGGAATCACTTGTGCAGCAAATGCTAAAAAATCTAAGCGGATGCTACCAAGGACAACTTCTTGATGCCAGGTGTCAGGAGTATAACCTAGCTGGGGTAGCAAATATTGCACTATGAGTTTGCTTTCAACTTCGCTTTCGTTACGGCACAGCTCAGGATTAAAAGGTAATATTTTTCTACCTCTAAATAATTATTGGACTTGGGACAAAACCTGATATTTGGTAGATTATGGCATAGCCTTAATTATATTGAGTGATATAAATCACTTAGAAAATCTAAAAAATTATCATAAAATTAGTATTTCTGCTGATAAAGTAACCAATTTTGAGAGCTAGCCATATTTAAAATTAACAGGCTAAGTATGATAGTTGGCTTAGGCTTTTCTTTTGGTAAGCTAGCCTTGGAGTTTAGTGGTGAGAACACCTGTTCTGAACTGCGTTCAGATTGGTCAAAAGCTAGTTTTTTGAGCGTTTATAGCTCTTTATTAGCTATTTGGGTTTGCTGCTGGGATAGGGGACAGAAGATACTGATTGCATCTTGGGAGTGCGATCGCATGAGTCTGTATGCTGGATCTGAAAGCACCACCTTTACTACATTAGAGAATACGTTGCACTTTTGATGATGCTTCATTCTACAGACAGATGGTATTGCATTGAAACAAGTAATTTAACTAAGTGCTTAATCGTCCTCATCTGACTGCTGAAACACTCTTAGCATAAAGGAGCGAATATGAGGCATGCTGCTGTCAGGAACGATCGCAGTAATATAGTATACCAAGGTTGTGATGCCGGGGTTTGTTTAAATGTAGCAACCGACATCAGTTTTTGTCGCAGAATGGAATCCATCCACAGGCTAATATTTTAATGAGCGATCAACGCTTTCGCTGCACAAAACAGTTTTTAAATTCTCTCTTTTAGCAGTCGGAATCTAAATCCAAATTAGGTGTACTGATAATAAAGCGAAAGGAGGAATTTTCAATGCCTCAGACTCAAAAACAAGGAAAACCAACAGATAAGTAGGTCGGTGTGAATATTTATCGTTGGAATGAAGCAGGAGGCAGGAGGGAAGAGAGTTTGAGTTTATTTAATTTTTCTTAACATAGTTTGGTTTTTCCACATCGTTCTATTTAGTCAGCCGACCTAAACGAGCCACAGCGTACATTGAGTGCAATGTATTAATCCAGAGATTTTTTAAAGATGAATTTGTTTAGGTAAAGCTGCGCTTCAGATAAAAGATGAATCTAATGATAAACAAAATAATTAGACATATAGAAAATTTCCGACGGCAAAGTTAGAGCTATTAGGCTTTCTTAATCCTTTGTATTGAAAAGAAAAAATTATGCGACACATACATTTAGCTAATTAACATTTTGTTTCATGCTAAAAGGCGAGCGTCTACTTAAAGACTTAAACTGTTTACTCACAAATCCAGTATTAGTTATTGTACTAATGCTCACAGCATTGACGAGTGGTTGTCAAAAAAACGATCCGGCAGCGAATGCTCAAGGCCCGCCACCATTGCCGGTGAAACTTCAGAAAATTGACGCAGGCACAATCGAAGAAAGTTCTGTGTTTGTCGGATCGTTGGAAGCGCAGCAAAAAGTCACGCTACAGCCCCAAACTCAAGGACGAATCGAATCGATTCTCGTGTCGAGTGGTCAGCGAGTGCAGCAAGGTACGGCGATCGCATCCTTGAGTTTAGATCAGACTCAGGCTAATGTTGCCAGCTCGATCGCAGCGGCTAGTTCCGCGCAAGCAGCATTGGGAACTGCTCAAGCAGAGCAACAACAAGCCGAAGCCCAGCGCACCAAATCAGCCGCAAATGTTCAGCTGCAACGGACACAATTCAATCGTAACCAACAGTTAGTCAACGAAGGAGCCATAGCCAGACAAGAGTTAGACCTTGCCAGAAATAATTTACAAGCGGCAAATGCAGACTTGCAAGCCGCAAACAAACAAGTTGCTGCATCAGGGGCAGCCATTCGGCAAGCACAGGCAAATGTACGCTCTGCCCAAGCCAGTACCGCTGCCGCGCAAGTCAATCTCAATTTCAAACGAGTGGTAGCACCGATCACTGGCGTAGTCGGTTATTTTCCAGTCAAGATTGGAGATTATGTCAACACCGGACAAACCATTACCACAATCACGCAAAACGATTCGCTGGATCTTAATCTTTCTGTACCTTCAAATCGATTGAATCAACTGCGAACCGGATTGCCCGTTGAGTTGATCGATCCCACCACGCAGAAATTGATTGGCAACGGCGCGATCAACTCCATTTCTCCCTCAGTCAGTTCCCAGCAGCAGTCAATTTTGAGCAAGGCACGCTTTGCAAATTCACAAGGACGACTGCGTGATGGGCAATACGTTCGAGCTCGGGTGATTTGGAATCGACAACCAGGTATCTTAATTCCCACCGCCGCAATTTCTCGCGTTGCCGGACAAAGTTTTGTGTTTGTCACCGAAAACAAAACCGTAAACGGCAAACAGCAGCAAATTGTGCATCAGCGTTTAGTACGCCTTGGTGACATTCAAGGCACAAACTATCAAGTCATCTCAGGACTTAAATCCGGCGAAACGATCGTGACTGCTGGCATTCTCAAACTTAGAGAAGGCGCACCAATTCAACCGCAATCCTAAATCCAGGACATCTCATCATGTCGATCGCCAACACCTTTATCAAACGCCCGGTATTAGCTACCGTTTGTACCTTAGTGATTCTGATTTTGGGGGGAGTGTGTATTCCGCTACTGCCGCTCAATTACTTGCCAGATATTGCGCCGATTCGCGTTCAAGTCTCAGCCACCTATACTGGCGCAGATGTGGAAACCGTAGAAACTGCCGTGACAACTACGTTGGAGCGACAGATTAACGGCGTTGAGGGAATGCAGTACATGACCTCGAACAGTTCAGCAGGTAGTAGCCAAATTTCAGTGTATTTTGGGTCACAGACAGATAAAAATATTGACCAAGTGAACGTGCAGAATCGCATTGCCCGTGCTACACCTCGCTTGCCAACGACCGTGCAACAATTCGGTGTGACAGCGCAAACGTCTTCAACCAGCATTTTATTAGTGTACGCGCTTTATCCCCAAAATAATGAGTATGATGCGCTGTTTATTAGTAACTATATTGACCTGAATTTGCGGGATCAACTGCTGAGAACACCGGGAGTTGGGGATATCACAATTTTTGGTGAAAAAGAGTATGCGATGCGGTTGTGGCTCGATCCAAATGCACTGGCGAGTCGGCAATTAACCGTGGCAGATGTGTCAACAGCACTGCGATCGCAAAATATTCTCGCTGGAGCCGGAACGTTGGGTCAACAGCCTGTGCCTCCAGGTCAAAGTTATGAAATTCCGCTGCGAATCAATGGTCAATTCAAAGATGCATCAGAATTTGAGAATCTGGTCATTAAAGCTGGGAGTGATGGCAACTTAATTAAACTCAAAGATGTCGGTCATGCCGAACTCGGCTCGGAGACTTATGCTAGTAATGCCAGAAATAATGGCAAGCCGGCGATCGGCATTGCAATTTATCAGTTACCAGGTAGTAATGCGCTGGATGTGGCGAAAAACGTTCAGGCGCAAATGAATGACCTGATGAAAGAGTTTCCGCCCGGATTACAAGCCAAGATTGTTTACGATACTGTTGGGTTTGTGCAAGCATCACTCGAAGAAGTGGTGAAAACGCTTGTCGAAGCGATCGCCCTGGTGGTACTCGTGATTTTTCTGTTTCTCCAAGACTGGCGAGCAACAATTATTCCGATTTTTGCGATTCCGGTTTCGCTGATTGGCGCATTAGCATTTGCTTACGTGTTTGGATTCTCGTTAAACAATTTGACCTTATTTGGTTTAATTTTGGCGACAGGATTAGTTGTAGATGATGCAATTATCGTCGTCGAGGCAGTCGCCCGTAAAATTGAACAGGGAGTGCGACCGTTTCAAGCGTCAATCGAGGCAATGGACGAACTTACTGGAGCAGTGCTGGCAACGTCGCTGGTGTTGATGGCGGTGTTTATTCCAGTAGCGTTTTTTCCGGGTTCGACTGGGAGAATGTATCAGCAGTTCGCGTTAGTAATTGCCTTTTCGATCGCGATTTCAGCCTTTAATGCGCTTTCATTCAGTCCTAGTATGTCTGCGATTTTGTTGCGTCCGCCACGACCCAAACGCGGCCCGCTTGGCTGGTTTTTTAACAAATTTAATCAAATTTTGGCATGGATTATTCAACGATATCTAGCGATCGTCAATTTTCTGATTCGCGTTCGTTACGTTGTCATTGGATTGTTTGTAGTCGGTTTAGCTGCGACTTATTTTATGTTCACCCATGTTCCCACCGGATTTGTTCCGAGTGAAGATCAGGGGATTTTATTAGGTATTATTCAAGCCCCGGATGGAGTTGCTCTTGGTTATACCGATCAAGTACTCGAAAAAGTTGAACAAGTTCTCCAAAAAGAACCGGAAATTAATAATATTTTTGCGACTTCAGGATTTGGGTTTGCAGGCAGTGGGTCAAATCGCGGCGTGTTCTTTGCTCAACTCAAGCCGTGGGAAGATCGCAGCAAATCCGATCAAAGTGCGTCTGCAATTTTGACCCGAATTAATGGCGGATTTCAAGGGATTCCCGAAGCCGTAATCACCGCAGTCAGTCCCCCACCGATTCAAGGCTTTAGTACGTTAGGTGGATTTGAGTTGCAGCTTGAAGACCGCACCAACGGGCGACTGACAATCGATGATTTTTTCGCCAATGCCCAAGCGGTTCTAGCGCAAGCGAATCAACAACCAGCCCTCAAAGGCGGCGTGTTTACACAGTTTACCGCCAGTACACCACAATTTGAAATCGACTTTGATCGCGATCGCCTTGAAGCACTCAACGTCAATTTTCAGGATGCTGTCACCACACTTGGAACCGCCATTGGTTCGCAGTATGTCAACGATTTTATCCTTGGACAGCAGAGCTATCGCGTTTATGTTCAAGCAGACGGCAACTATCGGCGATCGCCGAATGATATTCGTCAGCTTTATGTGCGATCGACAAATAACCAAATGGTGCGATTGAGCGAGGTTGCAACACTCACGCCGATTACAGGCCCATCTGTAATCAATCACTACAACGGCTTCCGCGCTATCGATCTGCAAGGCAGAGAAGCATCAGGCTATAGCAGTGGACAAGCAATCCAGGCAATGCAGCAAGCAGTGGCCCAAGCAGCAACACCAGGGGTTGGTAGTGACTGGATCGGAACTGCCCGTGAAGAATTAAGTGCAGGTAATTTGGGCATTCTAATTTTTGGCTTTGGGATCATTATGGTGTTTCTCACACTTGCTGCTCAGTATGAAAGTTATATCGATCCCACGATTATTTTATTGACCGTACCGTTAGCGTTGTTAGGTGCTTTGAGTGCGCTGGCGTTGCGCGGTTTGGTAAACGATGTCTACGCGAACGTGGCGTTGGTAATGCTGATCGGACTCGCCTCGAAAAACGCCATTTTGATCGTCGAGTTTGCTAACCAAGCCTATGAAGGGGGCATGACAATTCGAGAGGCAGCCTTGACCGCAGCCGAAGAACGGTTTCGACCAATTGTCATGACTTCGAGTGCGGCACTGCTGGGATTTTTCCCTCTGGTAATCGCCACTGGAGCGGGTTCTGCCTCGCGCTGGTCGTTGGGAACGGCTTTGTTTGGCGGGTTACTCGTGGCAACGATTTTAAGTTTGCTCTTTGTTCCAGTGCTGTATGTAATCATTAAGACTTTGGAAGATCGCTTCTTGAAACATAAACCTACTAATCGCTCCCAACCACCATCTCCAGATGGAAATGAGGATGGACAATCAAAAGCGATGCCTTCTCCTCAAGAGGCTTCTCCTGACAAAGACGCTTCTCTTCGAGAAGCTTCGCCAACGCGAACGCCAACGGCAACGTCTTCTCCTTCTCCTGACGGAGACGCTGCGCGAACAGAGACGTTAACGCGAACGACGAACGCTCCTCAACATTCATCTGTCATTATCAGGCAAAACACTGATGACAACAGATCCAATGATTCGAGTGATTGAAATAGGAAATAGGGAATAGGGAGTTGAGGATTGGGCACAAGAGCACCAGAAGAAAGACTGACTACAACTTATCTTTTTCACCTCTGCTTCCCTGCCCAACTCTGCTTTCTATTACAAGAGATAAAGATTAAGTTACGACTTTGGGAACCTCTGAGACAATGTAGAGTATCTTCTGATTATTTAGCAAATATTATAAGCATTGGAGCGAAGCAAATGAACGCTAAATTAATCGCTTTCTCTGGCTTGGTGACAGCATTTGTGGGTGCAGGAATTGGTTTTATTACTGCTAGTTTACTTCCTTGTCCTTACACCAGTCAAATGTATCAAAATTTGGAGAAAAAATACGCGATCGTTGGTGCAGTTGCTGGCTTGCTGATTGGTTCTAGTCAAGAAATGATTCGAGAACTCAAGCAAGAGCGGGATGCGGAAGAAGAGTTGCTGCGAGATTTCAACAAAGCTATTCACTCAACTACAGATAAAAGAAATTTATCATCACAGTTTTTTGACAAGGACTAACAGCTAGTTTAGTAGTCAGCTTGCTTAATTGACATTTAACAAATCAAAGCGATCGTGCAGGGCTAAGGCATCTAATAATTTCTCCCTTATAACAATTTTTGCCTCTGTTGTTAATAAAATTCAAGAATGGCTAGAATCATAGTGTTTACCTATTTGTGCTAAAGGTTTTGGCTACTGTATCTTGTCCCCACTGCCATCAACTCGTTGATAGTCAAGCTATCAATTGTCCCTATTGCCGGACAACACTCAAAGCTTACGGTCATCCCGGTATTCCATTGCACCGCGCCACTGGGGACGGGTATCTGTGCGACACCTGCACCTATCATGCTGATGATACTTGCAATTTTCCTCAACGTCCCTACGCTAAAGACTGTACCCTCTACCAAAATATTGAAGAGACAAAATTAGAGTTGAAACAACAGCGTTACACTAACAGTTTTGCAGTAACTGTGAAAAGTTGGGTAAAACGCAATCAGGCTTTGCTGTTGCTTTTGGGTTTATTATTAGTCTGTTTGTTCTTCAGTTTAGTAACTTAGATGAAATTCCTCTATCTTGTGACAATTATCATACTTTTTATCGTAACTTTATTAAAAAAGCATCACAAGCAGACATAGCCAGTCCCTTGTCTTTAAGCTGTGGTAATTTTGGATGCTTCTGCAATAGGTTCAACTTGTATCGGTAGCACTTTTTCCTCAAAGGTAGCTAAGTCGAACCAAAAAGTGGTGCCAATGCCGACTTCACTCACTAGATGGACTTTACTACGATGTCTGTCGATGATATTTCTGACAATCGATAAACCTAAACCCGTACCTTCTAGGGTGTGAACTCGGTTTTCTACGCGAAAGAAGCGTTCAAAAATTGAGTGTTGATCTTCTGTGGCGATGCCAATTCCAGTATCGGAAATTTCAATTCGCACTGGTGCGGATTCGGTGTGACTGGGCTTGAAATCTAGTTGGTAGGCACGGATTGCTACTTTACCACCGGCTTTGGTGAATTTAAGGGCATTACCAATCAGGTTGCCAAACACTTGTACTAACAGATCGTAATTACCTAATACTAGCGGCAAATTAGGGGCAACTTCCTGAACAAGTTCAACACCTTTATCTTTTGCATTGAGTTGGTAAGTACGCAGGGTTTGCTCGATCGCTTGGGCTAAATCTACGCCATCGAAGCTGTAGTTGCGACCAGATTCGAGTTTTGACAAATCCAAAACATCGTTAACTAAGCGGGTTAGGCGATCGGTTTCATGGTTGACTGTTTCCAGAAACTCTTGCCGTTCTTGTAAAGCTAAGTCTTCGCCGTAGTCGTGCAGGGTTTCAATATAAGTTTTAATGTTAAATAGAGGCGTTCGCAGTTCGTGAGAAACGTTGCTGATAAATTGACTTTTTGCCTCGTTTAGTTCGACTTCACGGGTTATATCTTGAATAGTAATCGCAATACCTTTGATGCTTTCTCTTTGCAGGTTAAGTACTGTAGTCAAGAGAATACGGATCGTCCGTGGGGTGGGTTGGTTAATAAAAATTCGGAATTCGGCGCTTTCGCATTCGCCTGCTGCCATTTCGTACAAGGGACGGGTGATTTCGATTTGTACTGATGCTGGCAAGTGATGTAAGACATTGCAACCTACTACATTAGCGGCTTCCCAGCCAAAAATTCGCTCTGCTGTGGGGTTGACTAAAATCACCTGCATGTTGTTGTCAATCAACACGGCACCATCTGCGATCGTGGAAACTAGGGTTTCTAGTTTGGCTTTTTCTGCGGTCAGTTCTTCAATGTTCTGTTCTTCATAGCGCTCTAATCGCTCTGCCATCTCATTAAAGCTTAAAATTAATTCCCCTAGTTCGCCCCCTAAAGGTAAATTAATCCGCTGCTTAAAATTCCCGGTAGCAATTTGCTTTACCCCCACCAGTAGTTCTTTAATGGGCTTGGTGATGGTCAAGGCGTTAATCACTCCTGCCAAAATCACCATTACCCAAATTGTAATAAAAACGGCAATGGTGACATCGCGGGTAAAATTGGTGGAGATAACAGCGGTCTGATTGGGGTTGATCCCGATCGCTAATACACCTAAGTATTTTTTATTGACAATCAGGGGAATAAATACATCGGTAACTATCCCATCTGGGGTTGTGTGTTGTCGCACCATCGGCTTTTCGCCATCGCCAGGGTAATCTTCTGGCAGTTGCATCCGCCGTTTAATCGTAAGGGAGTTTTCTACCTCAGCTTCCCAAAAAGGAATGCCAAAAAAGATTTCCCCGTTTTCATCGGCGTAAAGCATATAACGCACGCTAGAGGTGCTGCTATAGAAGCGTTGGGAAAATTGGGCAACCTCGGTGAGATTATTGTCCGCGACTAAGGGGGCAACGTTGGCAGCAAGCAGCAGCCCTAAATCACGACCAAAGCGGGTGTCATTCATCCGCGCATCCTGCTGAATTGTATTCACAGCCCAGAAGGTCAAACCACTCATCACCAACGAAACTACCATTGTGGCCACAGCCAGCAGTTTAGTCTGGAGGGTGAACTCCGACCACCAACTTGCGATCGCATGTCGAATTGTTTTTAACAGAGTTAGCATCTTAAATAAAGTTGTTAGTAGTCTTTGTTATAAAGCTCAACAACTTAAAAATTAACAGTTAATTTGACAAATATGTTAGGGGAAGGGGGAATAGGGCACTTGTACTGAGTTGACGTTGAGCGTAGCCGAAATGCGTAGTCGAAGTATAGGGCATGGGGAATAACTCCTGACTTTGCCAATTTTGGATTATAGATTTCTCCTTCAATCCAAAATTGAATGACTTCTAACTCCTTACTCTATGCCCAATATCTCTCCGGTAATACATTCCCTGAAACTGAATATGTTTGAGACTAGCGTAGGCTTGGGCAATCGCTTGCTCAAAATTTTCTCCGATTCCCGTTACATTTAGTACTCGACCTCCATCTGTGACTATTTCTTGTTGCTGGTTCAATTTCGTACCTGCATGAAATACAGTTGCTCCTGTTGCCTCTGCCTCTTCAATGCCAGTAATCACCTGGCCCTTCTCATATTCTCCTGGATAACCACCGGAAGCGGCAACCACAGTGGCAGATGCTCCTCCTTTCCAAGCAATGGGCGGCAATTCACTTAAGCGCTGCTGTATACAGGCTAGAATCAACTCTTCTAAGGGTGTTTCTAACAGTGGCAAAATCACCTGGGTTTCGGGATCGCCAAAGCGACAGTTAAATTCCAAAACCTTCAAGTCGCCATCGGGTGCAATCATTAACCCAGCATACAGCACGCCTCGGTAATCAATGCCTTTAGCTCTTAAGGTGGCGATCGCTCTTTCTAATACTGCTGTTTGAATGCGTGCCATCAACTCTGGTGTAGCAATGGGTGCGGGGCTGTATGCTCCCATGCCGCCAGTATTTTCTCCTGTATCGCCGTCACCAATCCGCTTATGATCTTGAGCTGGCAATAAGGGTCTAATTGTTAACCCATCAGTCAACGCTAAAACTGACACCTCTTGCCCAATCAAACATTCTTCAATGACGACAAATTTACCAGCACTGCCAAATTGTCCCTGAAAAATTGCATCAACGGCACTTTCTGCCTGTGCAACTGTTTCAGCTACCGTTACACCCTTACCAGCCGCCAAGCCATCAGCTTTAACAACAATTGGCGCTCCCTGAGATTTGACGTAAGATTTTGCTGCCGCAGCCTCCGTAAATACCGCACATCGTGCCGTTGGAATCCCTGCTTCTTGCATCAGGGCTTTTGCCCAAGCTTTACTCGCCTCAATTTGCGCTCCCGCTCTGACTGGGCCAAATACCATCAATCCTTTGTCTTGGAGGTAATCTGTGATTCCCTTAGCTAGGGGGACTTCTGGCCCAACTATTACCAGAGTTATGCCATGTTCTAAAGCATATTGGCTCATGCCCTCAAAATCATCTACTGCTAAAGGCAAGTTCTGGCAACCTTTCATACTTGCCGTGCCCCCATTCCCTGGTACACAGATAACTTGCTCAATTTGCTTAGATTGCAACAGTTTCCATGCCAGAGCGTGTTCGCGCCCTCCATTCCCGACAACTAAAACTTTCACTGATTTCCTCGTGCGTCCCTTGCAAAATGAGAATACCTAATTCGGCTCTCGCGGATCAATTTTTTCATTAATTCTCACATTTGTGCAAGTCTCTGATGATTTAGTATGTGAGGATAAAACAATAGACTTCTTGCACAAATGTGAAATTCGCCCTCATCCCCCAACCCCTTCTCCTAATTTTGGGAGAAGGGGAGCCAATTTCAAAGTCCTTCTCCCAAGCTTGGGAGAGGAATTTAGGGTGAGGGTTTTTGATTCATGCAAGAAGTCTAATCTAAATATAGGATTCTTATTTAATTTTTGAACACAATTAGGTACTGTAGTCGCATGGCAAGGCTAAATTGTTGCAAAAAAATTTTTAGATTGGGTTGAGTAAAGAAACCTAATACTCCGATTGATGTTGCGTTTCGCGTTGCTCAACCCAACCTACATCTAATGCACTATTTTAGCTGTGTCACGCCAATTTGGTGCGTTAGGATAAAATCCGTAACGCACCAAATTCTTCAGAATGGTACGTTACGCTCTCGCTAACACAACGCCAGTTTGCACAAGTCGGGAAACCCGCTTAAGCGACTGGCTCTTTACGTATTTTTTGAAAAATAAAATAGCAGTCCTTTATTTACGCATCACTTTAATTATTTGAACTGCTGAACTCTTTTAGCCATTAAATTTCAACTGCGTTAATTCTCCAAATTTAATTTCACTCATTATTACAGTTTTAATTTTTATTGTTAGCAGTTATTCAATCAAGTTGGTAACATATTTTTAGCATAAATGTATTAGTTTAATTATCTTTTATATTGATAACACTAAAAAGAACTATAAAAAAAATCCTTAATTAATAACCGATTTATGATTATAATTATTAGCTTGTGAATATCGCGGTTAATCAGGATATAAAAAATCGGCAATATGGCTAAAAGTATCGTTACTGGAGTCGCAGGTTTTATTGGTTCTCATCTTGCAGAAACATTACTACAACAAGGAAACGAAGTAATTGGAATTGATGAATTCAATGATTATTACGATCCTATGTTAAAGCGAAACAATGTTGCACACTTGTATCGTTTACCTGGTTTTGCATTAATTGAAGGAGATATGCAGTTTTTAGATTGGCAGAAACTCCTAAAAGATGTTGATGTAGTTTACCATCAAGCGGCACAAGCAGGGGTCAGAGCAAGTTGGGGTAAAGCTTTTCGAGGCTATACAGAACGAAATGTTAACGCTACACAAGTTTTGCTGGAAGCAGCTAAAGATGCTAAACACCTCAAAAGATTAGTGTTTGCCTCTTCATCTAGTGTATATGGTGATGCCGAAACATTACCTACCCACGAGAGAATTTGTCCTCAACCAGTTTCTCCTTACGGTATTACGAAGCTAGCAGCAGAGTTTTTGTGTGAACTGTATTACAAGAACTTTGGTGTGCCCTGTGTAACATTGCGCTATTTCACAGTTTATGGCCCCAAGCAGCGCCCAGATATGGCATTTTATAAGTTTTTTCAATCCATTTTGCACAATGAGGCGATTCTTATTTACGGCGATGGCCAACAAACGCGGGAGTTTACGTTTGTTAGTGATATTGTCGCCGCTAATTTAGCCGCCGCTACCGCACGCCAAGCAGTGGGAGAAATCTTTAATATTGGTGGTGGTAGCAGGGTGGTTTTAGCAGAAGTATTAGATACGATTGAAGAAATTGTTGGGAAGCCAATCAAAAGAAACCACATAGAAAAAGCGATGGGAGACGCGCGCCACACGGCTGCTGATGTATCTAAAGCGCAGAAAATTCTCGGATATCAGCCGCAAGTCTCCCTAAAAGAGGGTTTGACGCAGGAATGGGACTGGGTGAAATCTTTGTATTCCCTATCTTCCTAATTTTTCTCATCTTCTTTATCTTTGGACTTAGTAAAGTTAAGGCAGAAGTTGCTACAGCAAAAGCGGAAGTTCTTACAGACTGCGCGAAACACGGAAACGTCAAAACGGAAGCTGCTACAGACTGCGCGAAACATGGAAACGTGAAAGCGGAAGTTCTTACAGGGAAAGCGGAAGCTGCTACAGACTGCGCGAAACACGGAAACGTCAAAGCGGAAGTTATTACAGGGAAGACGGAAGCTGCTACAGACTGCGCGAAACACGGAAACGTCAACCCTGGAGCAATATTTTTTGATGTATTAGGGACTTCCAACAAATAAATTATGTAATCTTGCAGGGATTGACCAAGATTTTCCACAAACCGATCGCTTGCTCATACTCTTGCTGATTGCGAATCGTAAGCAAGGGTGCGATCGCGCTCCTATATCATTACAAGCCAAGCAAAATCATGCTTTTACAGGTATCTTGAATTTAGACGATCGCCTGTCTAATTAGTTTAATCCTTAGCTTACCTATTCCCATGATTGAAATTCATCAATGGCGCTACGAATTAAGGAAGTTATTTGAGCGCGACGGGTTTCAAAGTTGGCGGCGATATAAATCAGTAAAATGCCAACTAGTAAGCCAACAACCCATTTTAAAAAGGAGTACTGCAAGCTGAAAATTACCGATTGATAGATTGTAGTAATTAAAAAAGTGGCTGTACCAATGTAGAGAAAAGCCCGTACTCGTAAAGCTAATCCAGCAAAAATGGCGATGAGACTAAGAATTCCCAGTATCCAAGCTGTATTTTGATTAAATAAAATTGCCCACCCACAAATTAAACCACTCCCTAGCACTCTCAGAAGATGACGAGATGTTTTGTACTCTGGTAGCTTTAGTTGGGTATCTACTTGAGCAATATAAAGCAGTGATAACCCAATTGGCGTTACATACCACAAAGTATCAGTCAAACGTAAAGAATCAAACCAGCGATAAAGTGCCCAATCAATCAACGCTACACTAATATAGGTAAAACGGATGTTTTCACCTACTTTTGTAAGGAAGATATAGAATCCAGCTGCGATTATCAAGGTAATGGGGTAAGTTTGCAGTCTGGTTTCCCATAAAATTATCAGTGGTGTGATGTATGCAGCTTGTTGCCAAGGTCTTTTAGACCAACCCCAACTTTCCCAAGGTAAGATGTACAGAAAGTAGGCTACTAAACAAGCGATCGCACCATTCCAAGGAACTAATGGCCCAGCCCAAAATCGCCCTACTGCTGTCTCCCGCCAATAAATCCTCATGCCGGCTACCTCTAATAAGCCAAGGTAAACCCACATCTGGGCGATTGTAATTCCTCCGAAAAAACTGGGTGAAGTGCGTGAATTTCGTCCCTGAAAGATGGCATAGCGAATCAAAAATACCCCAGTTCCCAATCCCACCAAACGGTTAACTCCAATGGGAAGAGGAATAGCAGCCATTAATAAACAGCTACTCCAAACCCAGTGAATATGGGCAATTCTTTTCAATTCTTGGGGAGTTAGGCGTAAGTAACTGACAAGCCAAGGCGACAGAATGCGGTAAGCATACATGATACTCGCGCCAAGGGCAGACATGGCAATTAATCCATCACCTAATGCTCCTCCTGAAGCTTGTGACATTTGATAGAACAAAAGTTCATAAGCAGAAATTGATACGCCAATAATTCCTAAGTACAGCAAGGGTTTAAAGCTCTCGCGCCGTCGCCCCACACCAATAATAATTAAAGCTACACCCAAGGAATACAAACCTGTCCATTCGGTGAAGGTGTTCAAACGCAGCAATATACTAAATACACCATAAATTAATGGCAAAATGTGAAGGCTGCTAGGAAACCTTTCTAATTGATGTCGGCGTCGCCACCATTCGCCGACAAGCTGAGTAATTAAACCCAAGGCGATGTTTGCAATTGCAATTCTCACAATTGAGTGTTCTTCCAACCCTAGCACTTGGGTAATCAACAATTCCAAACACCAACCAATCCCATAAAATGCCCAATTTGTCGGTTCTCGCCAACTGCGATAAACAATGGCTGCCAGGGTTATTGTAGTGGCAATTAAGAACAAAAATACTGAAGTAGTAAACCCTTGGTAAATCAGCACTGAGTGCAGCGTCAAACTCAACAATTCTAAACCACATAAGGCGATCGCCCATTGATCGCTAGCGGCTGCATAGATAACAGCTAATTCGTTACCGCGTCGGTTCAAAATAGTCCGCGCTAACCATAGACTTAGAGTTGCGATCGCTCCTACCACAAACCAACCTGCTACCGCTAGGCGAGGTAAACCAGGCACACCCGTCCCCAGCAGCGCTCCAATGAAACTTAAAACAAATCCTTCTGTAATTACCGCAGATACTTGGTTTCGCAAATAGTGCGTATTTGCAAACATCAATCCAGCACCTACAGCCAAACTGATTAATCTGATTCCTGGTAGTTGTAAAGTCAGTAGCTGGGCAACTATCACAGCCAAGACACTCAAGTAACGGCTAGTAAGCCGCCGCTCTATAATTGTGGCATTGGCAACACCTGTGAGAGCTAAAGGCGTAACTAACCATAAAACCCCCCAATCAGATCGGTTATCAGCGATGCCATACCAAGATGATTCTGCATTCATCCACAAAAGGAAAAAACTAGCTGCGGCTAATCCTAAACCGATGTCCCATGCACTACGTTGCCATAGTCCTTCCTCCAAGCTAAATCGCCATTCTGCAACCATGAGAGCCAATAAAATACTTGCCCAGGCTTGTTGACTCAGGCTGGGGAATAACCAATTAATAGTAAAGCAAAACGTCAGCACCCCGATAATGTGAGTTAGGTATACCAGGGGAAGGGATGAGGGGGAGCGCCGTTGAGTAACGAATGCGAGAGTGGCGGTAGAGAATAGCAGATTTAGCGATCGCAATGTGGGATTTACTATAGCGATCGTTGTTAAAAGAGTTCCAAATAACAGAGTGAGCAGTTCGCCAAATTTAGCTAATTCTCGCTTTTGGCTGCGATACAAACTATCTGTAAGCGCCACCATCAAAATTACGTAGGGAAATAAAGCTATACTCAGTAGCGCCCAAGGTTCATTTTGAGAATTGGTGAGTTGGGTACTAGTTGCGATCACTAATTTCTGTAAGTTATTAGGTACTAATCGCCAACCTAGCAAAATCGTCTCTAAGCCGATGACGAAAACCGCTGCAAAGTCTTGCTTTAAACTGAACCACTGCAAGCGACTCCCCACAAACCACAAACCCAAACCACTGACAGCTATTGCTTGCCAAGGATAATTAACTACCGATACCAGCCAACCCAGAAAGAGTAAAACGCCCCCAAGTCTTTCCCAGAGTAAAAAAGATGAGGGAAATGAGGAGTATATTAATGTTACTTCCCCTACTCCCCCCGCCCCCTGCCCCCTGCCCCCTGCCCTACTCGTTCCCTGCTGTGCTAACCAAGTCATCAACCAGCCGCAAATGCCAATAGCTAACCCCAACAGTGTGACATCTACCTTGGTAACAAAAATTGCCCGCACCAACAATACTATTAAAGAATAAATAATTACAGCAGCAGGTAAACTAATACTTACCCTACGGCGTAGGCGTAGCCTGTCGTAGACATCGCCCCGATCTTCCTCGCTGCCAGTATGAGGCTGTTGGAAAAGATTGTGATAAACGGTAATGATAGTTGTGGCGATCGTTGCCAGATAAACAGCAATTAAGGGAAATCCTCTTAATTGCCAACCCCAATGCAGATAACTCAGCCCCAAAATATTTACCAGAGGTAATTTGCCAGTATGTAAATTGGTAAAAATAGTCCGATTTTTGGAGAGTAAAACAGTTATAGCAGTCAGAGTAGGACAGGCGATCGCAACTACAATCCAATCCACAGGATTTTGCCACAACCGAAAACTATCCATTGCCCAAAAATTCACTGGCACTAACAAAAGAGTGGCAATCAGCAATGTCTGAGCCGTCAATCTGAGGTTATTTTGCCTAGTCGCCCAAAAGCTTAATCCCCAAAAACTCAAAGTATAAGCAAATAAAACCCCGTACTGTCCAGAAGCGGGAAACCTCGCCCATTGACTAGCAGCCAGTACCCCAGAAGATACCACTACCAGGAAAACCCCTAGAAAAAGTAGCCAACGGACACTCAGTTCTGCCCCCAAGGACTGCAACATTGTGCTGATAAAGTTGGGTTTAGCTGGTTTTTGTTGTGGTTGTTTACCGCTACTAGATTGTAAAGCTGCTATGGGCAACTGCTGCACGGGGTCAGAAGTTGCAAATACTACCTTTGTTTGAGCTTCAGCCTGGGGTTGTAACACCACTGCACACACCAGAAACTCTTGACATAACTGTCTGACTTGGGCATCAGATATTAGACCTAAACGCAGCCATATATCCAGTCCTTCTAATAATTGAGGATGGGAAGATGGCAGTCTGATGTCAATTTTTAGCGGGCGCTCAAGGGGCAATGACATAAGTGGCAGCAGTACAAGTATATACTTAAATTATTTGTTTAATTAAAGTATATTTTTGCTCTATCTGTGTCACTTATAAGGCTAATTGATATTAATTTTTAACCCAATACAGTTTAGATAAGTCCAAAATCCTAATGTAGAGACGCGATAAATCGCGTCTTTGTGATTTATTGCGTCTTGAAAGACCAATTATTTACACCAATAACCCTTAACCCAAGCATATTAATTTTTAAACTACAAGCAATATTCAAATGCTAACTATCTGCTTTTATTTTCCACCTTGCAGTCTCCTAACCGCTAAAGGTACCTGTATCCTTAGTTTAATTAGGTTTTGTTATTTTCCAGAGAAAGTCGTCTACCTGCTGTAACTTTGAGTTATAAACTTTTTCAACTCCAGCTTTTAAAAAGTCAGACGGCTCGAACAAGAACAAAAATATGTCGGTAAAGCCATTAGTAATCTCTGGTAACTGATTTTTTCCTACAATTTGAAATTGCACTTTTGGGTCGATTAATTTACTAAGTACTTGTAGCTGTGGAATAATGTTATCCTCATCACTAATTAAAAGCGGTTTCTTCCCTTGATTAATAATATTAGCAATTTTAGGATATTCTTAGTATTTTTCAGGCAACTGGTTCCACCAAATCTGCCCTTGAGAGTGAACCATACAAGATATAACTCCGCCCATAATTACTATAAACGCTACAAGTGACCAAAACTTTTTTTGCCAAGCTTGAGTAGAAATAGACGCGAGCTTAGTGGTAAATACGTAAGCAACAGCTAACTGTATACCTAAAACTGAAGTAAGTGTATATCAACTAGTAGCAAATCGCTTTTGAAAGACGAAATCTGTTATCAGTAAAGGAAGCCCTAGAGATCCAATCAAAGTTAAGACAAATAACCAAACTTTTTTAGAAGTTTTTCGACATCCAAAATAAATTGAGTAGCTGATTAAAGCTAAAATAATTAAAATAAAAGGAATTAAGACAAACTTAAGTTTTCCTAGTTTGTTAGGACTAATATCTAAATCAAGAAACGCACGACTAAAGATACCAGCCCACTTCACATCTGACATCAATAATGTTTGTTTAGTATTCGCCCAAGTAACTGCTTCTGGCTGAGGATTGGTAATAATAATCCAAATCCAAGGTACAAAAGTTATAAACCCTGCAAGCAATGATAGCACGTAGTAAATCGATATTTTACTCAATCGGAAACCTTCGATTACAACTACATAAATTCCCTGTGCAAAAGCAACAAAGGTAAAAAATAGATGACTATAGAACCCTATTGATAATATTGCTATATAAATGTACCAACTAATATTTGTTTGAAGGCGCATGGCTCGCAGCAGTCCTACACTCGATATTAAGATGGCTACTATCTTTAAACTGTACGATCGCGCTTCTTGTGCATACACGATATGAATAGGTGAAATGGCTACTAACCCGATGGCTATCCACTCTACTAGTGAAGACTCAAATAATTTTTGACATAGCCAATAAAGACAAGGAAAGGTAAACAGACTAATAAATGCCAAAAAACTTCTGATTGCTGCTATAGAATTGCCAAAGCACTCTACCCAAAACCGGGTAATCAAGATATATAGTGGCAAAATCTGCGAATCTTCTAAAATAAGCCCTTTCATTGTATCAATTACATTTTTTTCAGAATTAGGATACTGGTATTTATGTAAATCTTCTATGCCAATCAAACGACCATTACTTCATTGCTTTTTCATTTCTGACTGCATATAGCCAGATATACGTAATGATGACAAAACTTCATTACCCCAATAAATTTTTTTGTCAATATTGACGAAGCGAAAAAATATGCCTATTACTAATAGTATAATAATTAAAAAACGTAACCAATATTTAGAAATAGTCCATTTTTGTGATAATTGCTTTTTCATATATTTTTTAATCTTCTCAAAGGCTTAATCAACTTGATAAAAAGGCAAATCATAATTTTTTATTAGCCTGGTGCTAATGAAAAAACAAAATTAGTATCTTCAAATAGGAGAGGAGATTAAAACTAGGATTTATTTATAAAATTTACAAATAAAAAATAAATACAAGGTATTATTTTCCTTTTAACCAGTATTTATTTTGCAGCTTTGGGCAAAACTATATTTATAGTAAATATAATTTTTTTCATTCTATAGTAGAAATTAATCAATCAAGAAAATACTAGTATTACAAATAAAAAGATTTTATAAAGTTTATATAAAAGTATTAAAAATACGTCTGTGAGTAGCACTATTGTAGAATCGTTGTAAGTTCCAAAAAAGGCATTTGCAGCAAAAATTTAGTGCTTGCTCTATACCCATTTAATTACGTAGCTAGCTTCTTAATCTGTGTTGCGAATTTTAACTTGCCCTTGCTTGGACTAAATCGACCGTTGTTTCAGCAGTCTAAAATACCGTAAGTAAATACTACGGCAAATCTATCGGTTTATAGTATGATAATTTAAATTGCGATTGCTTGCGAACACCGCCCTATCGATCAAATTATGGAGAATTGACATGAGCAACAAACACATTGAAGTCAGACAGGTAGCAGGTTTCATCGGTGCCGAAATCAGCGGCGTAGACCTGTCGCGTCCTTTGGATGATGATGCAGTCAAAGAAATTCGTCAAGCACTATTGAAGTGGAAAGTCGTGTTCTTTCGCGGTCAAAACATCGATCATGCAGCACAGATTGCATTTACAGCTCGTTTCGGCGAAGTGACTTACGCACATCCCCACGAAGATGAGCCGATTCAAGGCTTCTCAGAAATCCTGCCTATTGACCGCAGCCGTTATGAGCGGCGCAATGGTCTGCGCCGTTCCAGCTACGAGAGCCGTTGGCACACCGATGTCACAGCAGTTGTCAACCCACCTGCGGCGTCAATTTTGCGTGCGGTTAATGTCCCTAGCTTCGGTGGTGACACACAATGGACAAATCTAGTTGCAGCCTACGAGGGTCTGTCAGCACCCCTACGGGCCTTGGCAGACACATTAAAAGCCGAACATCGCTTCAATGCGCGTTTGAATTTCCCCAGCAACAGCAAGATTGCCCAGCGCATCGCAGCCAATCCCCTGGTTTCAATCCACCCAGTAGTAAGGGTTCATCCTGAGACTGGTGAACGCGCATTGTATGTCAATCCTGGCTTTACCTCGCACATTATTGACGTATCACGACAAGAGAGCGATCTGCTGCTTGAGTTGTTCTTCAACCAGATCACCAAGCCCGCCTACACTACCCGCTTCCGCTGGAATAACGGTGACATTGCGTTCTGGGACAACCGCGCCACCTCCCATTTGGCTCCTCAAGACTTGGATCATCTGGAAGTCGAGCGCGTCCTCTATCGCACCACCATCACGGGCGATGTTCCAGTTGGGCCTGATGGTTTCCGATCGCAAGTGGTTGAAGGTGAGGCATTCAACAGCGAACTACCAACCGTATTAAAGAACAAAGCTGAGAAATTAGAAGCAGTACCAGCGCTTTCATAAGCTACAGAGTGGTAAACAAGGGCTGCGCTGTTCGTAGCCTAGTTTACCTACTGAAGTATTTAGCAAAATATAAATTTATTTGTGTAGCATTAAGTAATTTTTACAGCAACTTTGAATGATTCATGAGAATATTTCGATTGTTTCTTTTGAGTAAATAGTGATGTCTGCACCTACCCCAAGCAATGGTTCAGAGACATCACCACAGCCTATTCTCTGGCGATAACTATATCGTTGGACTTAATAACAGCATAAGCTTCTTTCCCTTCAGACAAATCCAACTCTTCTACCGATACTCTGGTAATAATTGAAGTTAACTCAACTTTGTGAACAATCTCTAGCGTTACTTCACTATTAACGGCTCCAGTAACAACTCGCTTAACAACACCCTTGAGAATATTGCGAGAGCTAACTTTGAGTGGTTTCTTTTGAACACTAATTTCTATCTCAGGTATTTGAGTGTAGATATCTTTCTCATCTGCATTTATGGTTGATAGCAAGTTGGATGGTGAAGAGTGTTGATTAAGACCACGTACCAGTTCTCGGAGAATCTCGGTTTTAGTTCGCTGAGACTGGCCACAAAACTCTTCCAAAATCTTTCGCTCCTCTTCTGAAGTTTGGAATGTTACCCACCCTTGTTCTTTTCTAGGCATATTTTTACTGATATAGTTGGTTATGTGTTGGTATCTTTGCTACTATTTTACCTAGCATCAATTTTATGGAAGAAACCCTTCAAACGCCTTTTCTATGAAAAGAAGACAAATTTTTGGTTTCCTGGGTATAGCGATCGCTGGCTTGCTGCTAGCAATTGGTTTACCGTTGGTTCCTCCTTCTCCTGTAATAGCACAGTCGAACACCAGCATACTTGTATCTGCAGCTGCCAGCTTAAAAGAGGCACTGGAAGAAATTAAGCCTTTGTACCAACAAAGTAAATCAAATATCAATATTAGTTATAACTTTGGGGCTTCTGGTGCCTTGCAGCAACAGATTGAGCAAGGTGCGCCAGCAGATATCTTTATTTCTGCTGGCAAAAAGCAAGTGGATGCCTTGGAAGAAAAAGGACTATTGCTACCAGGTAGCCGTACTAACCTGGCAAATAACCGTCTAGTCTTGATTGTGGCTCAGGATGTTGTTGGCATCAATAGCTTCTACAATTTAACAGATAGTAAGATTAAAAAAATTGCGATCGGTGAACCCAGAAGCGTACCCGCCGGTCAATATGGCGAGCAAGTCTTGAAGAAATTGAAACTTTACGATCGCCTCAAGTCGAAATTTGTCTTTGCTAACAATGTGCGTCAAGTTTTAGCAGCAGTAGAAAGTGGTAATGCCGAAGCAGGTTTAGTTTATGCCACTGATGCCAAAATTTCCAACAAGGTAAAAGTCGTAGTTGCTGCTGATGATAAATTTCATTCCCCAATTGTCTATCCGGTAGCAATAATTAAAAGCAGTAAAAATCCTTCTGCTGCCAAGGAATTTGTCCAGTTTCTATCTGGCAGTGAAGTCAAAACTGTACTCAGAAAATATGGATTTATTGTGCCCGAAGAAAATAAAAAATAATCACTCTATTTCTTTAGCGATCGCTCTCACAAATTTTAAGAAAGATCCAAGTAATGAATAGCCTTTGAGGGGGAGAATTTAGATGTATGTAAGTTCTTTCAGTAGCTAATTTTGAATTAACCGCTTGATTATTGTTAGCCTAAGCCAAGGAGACAAATCCCTAACTTAGGCTAATCATTTAAGAAGCTGTGGACTGTAATTTTTCTAATCGTGCCAGCACTTCTGAACTGTGAATAGTTGGGTTGACTTTGACAAAAGTCTCGCGCAAGACACCTTGAGGATCGATGATAAAACTGTGGCGCATAGATAAAAAGCCGAGCCACGAACCGTAAGCTTTGCTCACTGAACCATCAGTGTCAGCCAACAGGGGGAATTTTAGGCCCTCTGAATCACAAAATTTGGCGTGGGAATCAATGTCATCAGCACTAACACCAATAATCTGAGCGTTTTTTTTGAGGTATTGGGGTAAGTCTTGCTGAAAACGACGAGCCTCTATAGTACAACCAGAGGTAAAGTCTTTAGGATAAAAGTACAAAACTAGCCATTTACCGCGCAAGTCAGAGAGGGAAATTTTGCCATCACCTGTGTTGGTTAGCAAAGTAAACTCAGGTGCGGGTTGATTAATTGCCGGAAGTTTACCACCAAGAGCATTAGCAACAGGGGTAAAATTCAGCCAGCTGATGACAGAAATACAGCTGGCAAATAATATGCTTAAAAAAGTGCGGCGGGAAATCATGGTGTAAACCAGAATCACAACTTTACACAAGTTTACAATTCTTGGTTGCAAAAAATCTTATTCTAAGTGAGATTCAGGAGGGGTATCTGTGCTTTCGATATATTGACTATCTAGCAGAAACACCCCCCTAGTAAAGCGAATACCCCAATATCCACCGGGTCTGCGGTCAATGACTATACCTTCTTCGCCAATGTGAATTACATTGGGAGGGCGCAGCATGGGCATAGGTTCAGCAGTTTTGACGTAGGCTGGTAGCGCCACAACACGGACTTTACTACCAATTGCGAATTCTTTGGACATCTTAATCAAGCTAGGAGTTTTGAATTAACTCATAACTCAAAACTAGCTTGAAAGTCTACTAAATTGGGCAGGGGAATAAAGAGGGAAAGGGAAAGGGGATAAAGTTTTTCCCCTTTCCGCATCTTCTGCAAGAAGTCTATTAATTTTTAACTATGGAAAACAATACCTGGACATCAGTCAAAGGTAAGTGCCAAGGTAATTCTGGTTGCCAATCTCACCCCTGCGCTTCAGCGATGCGATCGAGTACATCTAAAACCTGTTACAGACGAGGAGCGGGATCTGGGGAAGCGGCAAAGGGTTGCATCATAATCTATTTTGGGATTGAGATGAGCGGCACTGCCCACCCCAGAATTATTCTTTTTTGAAAAATGACTATTGAGGATTGCCTTGTTGACGGCGTGAAGGAGCATTTTGACGGAATTGCTCTAATTTTTGACGCTGTTCCGGGGTTAAGACTGCTTGAATCTGTTGTTTCTCAGACTCGCGGATTTGTCGCATTTGAGTTTTTTGTGCTTCAGTTAGATTTAAGTCAGCAAAACCACCCTTTCCTCGACGTTGACCGGGTTGCCGTTGACCTTGACCTGTTTGCCCCTGAGCCTTACGCGCTTGCCACTCAGCCCGATGTGCTTGTTTCGCTGCCTCTAATTTTGCTTTTTGTTCTGGGGTCAAAACTGCTTCAAATTTGCTGCGGCTATCGCGGCGAATCGTCTGAATTTGGGCTTTTTGGGCATCTGTTAGACCTAAATCTTTCCAAGGGCCTCTTTCTTTTTGTGGAGTTTGTGCAAGTAACACGGGTGAAGGAGAGGCTGTTTGAGCGTGAACAGCAAAGGAGGTTGCAGTTAAAGTGAGAGCGATGGCGGAAGCAACTAGCGATAATGCTTTGAGTTTCATTACTTGTCTGGTGGGTTTTTCCTGGTTGGATGCCACCATCATAAGAACTTATCTTCAGTAGTTACATGAGGAGAAAGTCATGGTTCTACCCATGACTTTAGTCATGATTGACAATAGATAGTTAAGAGTTAGAAGTTGGAAGTTATAAATTATGAAAATTTTGATTATGATAATTTTAGAAATCATTATCTAGCTGATTACCTAACAGGTTTGTTCTTTGAATTTATTTTTGATTTCTCACTCAGCAAAAAATTTAAGCAGTGAAAGCATCTGCTCAAATCTTTAGAATTATTAACTTCTAATTCCTAACTCATCACTTCTAACTGGAGCAACGCGACTAATGAGTCGTCCAATTCAAATTAAGAAACATCCTTTTCCGTCTCTGCTTTATCTGGAGTGGACATTACTGGCGATTACCGCATTGACAGCTGTTATACCACCTCCGTTACGGCGTTTTCGTCCCAAGCCTCCAGAACTATCAATTTGCAGTGCATTTCCAGACTTGTCAGTTTGTAGCATATTGCCAGAACTATCAATTTGTAGTCTGATTATTTTTGCGTTAATGGGCTTAAGATTACCCAGAAATAACCAGATAACTAAGGTAATATATACAGCCATTGAAATTCTATTAATTTTAATAATTGGACTTTTTGGGGAAAGATTTGCTCGGCTTTTTCCCTTTCTCTATATAATTTTAGTGACTCGTAGTTGTCTGATTTTTCAGTTAAATGGGCGTTTATTCGTTACAGCTTTGTCATTTGCCTTATATTTAATTACTACACAAATAAAATATCAGTTATTCAATTTTCAAGCATCGCCGCAGGCACAAGAGCGATATCGATTTTTGATTTTGAATTCGTCGCTAGTATTTGGCTTAAGTTTGGTTTTTGTATTGTTGATGATGAATGCAGTTTTGTCTGAACGGCAAAGTCGAGAAAAGCTAGCTCTTGCTAACGAAAAACTCCGTCAATATGCCATGCAAATTGAAAATCAAGCTACCTTAGAAGAACGTAACCGCATTGCTCGTGAAATTCATGATTCATTAGGACACTCTCTGACTGCTTTAAATCTACAATTAGAAACTGCTTTAAAACTATGGCAATCTAACCCAGGTAAGGCTGAAACATTTCTTGCAACTGCAAAGGAATTAGGTTCAAAGGCGCTAAAGGATGTTCGTCAATCTGTTTCTACTATGCGTTCTAATCCCTTACAAGAACAATCTTTAGAAGATGCGATCGCTAGTATTTCAAAAAATTTTCATCGCTTTAATGGGATATTACCAATTTATCAAATTAACCTGGAATATTCTCTACCACCTGAAATAAATACTGCTATTTACCGGATTACTCAAGAATCTTTAACTAATATATCTAAATATGCGTATGCAACAGAGGTAAAATTGGAACTCACTACGACTAAAGGCAATTTGCAATTGATAATTCAGGATAATGGGAAAGGTTTTGATGTCGGGCAAAATACTACTGGTTTTGGACTTCATAGTATGCGCGATCGCACTTTAGCACTTGGAGGTAAGTTTAATATTAATAGCACTCTTGGCTCTGGTTGCAAAATTACAGTTAATATTCCATTAACAAGGTTAACATAATGATTAAAGTATTGCTGGTAGATGACCAAAGTTTAATTCGTCAAGGATTAAGAGCATTATTGGAATTAGAACCAGATTTAGAAATAGTTGGAGAAGCAGAAAACGGTGAACAGGCAATTAATTTTGTTGCACAATTTCAGCCAGATGTAATATTGCTAGATATCAGAATGCCGATTATGGATGGAGTTGCAGCCACGCAGGAGATTCAAAAACGTTTTGCCAAAACGAAGATTTTAGTACTAACGACTTTTGATGATGATGAATATGTGTCAGCAGCTTTAAAGAATGGGGCTATGGGTTATTTATTGAAAGATACACCATCAGAAGAATTAGCTGTTGCTATTCGTGCCGTTCATAAAGGATATACGCAATTAGGCCCAGGTATAGTTAAAAAGCTGTTGACTCAATTTTCTCATGTTGCACCAACTCATTCCCCGCCTGTACCATCTAGTTTAACTGAACTTACTCCTAGAGAAAAAGAGGTTTTGCGGTTAATTGCTACAGGCGCTAGTAACCGAGAAATTGCTCAGGAACTCTACATTTCTGAGGGGACGGTGAAAAATCATGTTACGAATATTTTAAACAGATTAAATTTGCGCGATCGCACTCAAGCTGCGATTTGGGCAAATACATATTTATCTTATTTTAATGAGCCAAGTTAAATAATTCGTAATTATTATTTAAATAATTCCAAACATTCATTTTTTAAAACGTCTTTTGTGACTTTGATTTTCCTAAATGACTTATCGATTACTTCTTCGCAAGATATACTAATTTGTGATTGATTTACAGTAATTAAATCTTGAATTGAAGCACCATATACAATTTCTGATAAACCACTCCAAACACAAGCAGTTGCACACATCGGACAAGGTTCGCCAGTTGCATATATGCTATAACCTTCTAAAGAGGGGTTTTTCAGTTTAGCTGTTAAACTACGAACAACATTGATTTCTGCATGGGCTGATGGATCGTTGTCTCTACTCACAGTATTATGAGCTACGGCAACGACTTCGTTATCTTTAACAATCACTGCACCGTAGGGTGCATCGCCTTTTTTTGCTTCTGCCAATGCTAAACGCATAAAATATTCTGGGTTCATATAAGCTGAGGTTAACATAAGGATAATGGTTAATAATATCGTATTTCTAATGTTATAACTGGGAATTAAGATGTATTAATGGTCGAATATGTTACTGAGCAGACAAGAAACAGAATTTTACTTAGAAGACCTAGAAACACCAATAGGGAAAGCGATTAATTTAACACTCGCCTCTTTGGTGCTAATATCATCAGGAATTTTTGTGGCAGAAACATATAATATTCCTGATTATATGCGGTTTAAGTTAAATGTAGCTGATACTGCGATCGTCATCATCTTCGCTGTGGAATATTTACTCCGCCTGTGGAGTGCAGAAAACAAAATTAAGTATATTTTTAGCTTTTATTCGATTATTGACTTAATGGCGATTCTGCCATTTTTTCTAGGTATGGTGGATATTAGCTTTATCCGCCTATTACGATGGTTTCGGATTTTACGATTAATTAGATTTATAGATAGAAAGTTTTTATTCGCTAGTATCAGCAGTGAAGATGGAATGATTTTTGCGCGAATATTATTTACGCTATTTGCAATTGTTTTTATTTATTCTGGCTTAATTTATCAAGTGGAGCATCCGGTTAATCCTGAAAATTACGCTACATTTTTGGATGCATTCTACTTCTCTGTTGTCACAATGACAACTGTAGGATTTGGCGATGTTATTCCAATTTCGGAATTAGGACGCTTGCTAACAGTATTGATGATTTTTACCGGAATTGCATTGATTCCTTGGCAAGTAGGAGATTTAATTAAGCAAGTGGTAAAAACTGCTAATCAGGTAGAAATAGTTTGTTCAGGTTGTGGTTTAGCTTTTCATAATGTAAATGCTGGGTTTTGTCAGAGGTGCGGGACTAAGTTACCTAGTCGCAGGATTGATTAGACATCTGGTGAAATTAAATATGCGTTATCCACAATCCTCAAAGAGATGTAGCACTGCTATGGCTCTATATTCTTTTTCACTCCTATAGGATATCTCCCTTAAGGAAAACCCCGGTTCAATAACAATTACAGTTAGTGCTGTTGAAGTAGAATAATTGACAGAGGAAGAATAGCGCGATCGCCTCCAGTAAAAATTGCCTTTCTTCGTAAAATGTAAATCGCAAAATAAAAAATCTTTCTATTTTTATGACTGTAAAACACCAGACCGAAAAAGACTCTCTCACAGCAAGCACTAGTATAAAGATAAATCAAGAAATAGAAAAGGAAAAAGTTTTATGTTCTCATTGTCAGCGCACTGCTACGAATAATATTAAATGTAAAGGGATTTGTGTGGCTGACAATGACTATTGATGTAATGTAAAAAAATTATCTTCATATTCCATATCCCCTTTTAACGCTGTAACCTGGATGGATGAGCGACATTTCCAAGTCCAAGACTCTCCATCAATAAGGACAACCCCCAACTCAGGGACAAGGGTGGGTATTGAGGTATATTTATGCAATGAGAAGCAATAATCTCACCAGAACGTTGCTCTTTTAGGATTGAAGATGAGCATACTAAGTCGGCAACGATTAAAATTTTAGCTTAACAAATTCAAGACTTTAATTATACGATTCAAACAAACCTGGCGATCGCAGCTTAATTTCTACACTTTTTTGAGGATAACGTGTAATAAGGCGATAACACACCCGACACCCATACCATCTTCTAATTTGGAAAATAGCTTCCAAGGATTTTTATCTCACTTTGGTAAGGGAGGGTTCAATAAAAGTAATTTTAGAAAAGAATGTGACAGAACATCAGCTTCGGTTTTACTCGGCTCAACCTAGCGTATATAAGATTTTGAAAGTAATTTCAGGCAATATTAGGCGCTGATGGGTTGTTGTTCAGATTCAATTAACTGATTATTCGATACATCAAATCTAATAGTAGTAGCCGCCCAGTCTTTGAAATCGGGTGCTAGCCAGACTAGCTTACGCAGAATTTCATCATTCACCCACAACACCAAGGGGAACTGAAACTGTTTCCGAAACTCATCTCGCATGATATTGGTACTAATAATCAGTTGGTTAATTGCCACTACAGATTCTAAGCCCCTTACCATCAAAGCTTCAGGTTGAATAGTACCAATTTCACTTGTAATAGCTGTGTATAACTTGTCAACCGTAGGTGAGAGCAAAATTTCGTGGATATCTGCTGATGAAAATTCTGTTAACAAATTCAGCACTTTCTGTTGCCTTTGAACACAGTTACAACACGCCAATAATAGCGAGAACTCTCCACCAGCAACCATCATCGCCCTTGCCAGTCTCTTAGTGGCTGCTGTGCTGCTAATGCCGTTTTCTGAATTAGTTAAGCCGATCATTAAAAACACCCTTCTTTTGATTTTCAAACATATTCAGTGATTCTACCCTATTAATTTTTATTCTAAAGTGTTAATTGGGTAAATTTGATGACTTTTGTCTGTAATATTTAAGCATTATATAACGAACAAGCAGATGGTGCATTATCTCATATTCACAATTTAGGGATAATGTAAAGATAATATCAACATAACCTCAGTTACAGGGGACACGCAAAGAATTAACAATTGAATTATCACTGGATTTTCAGAGATTTTTGCATCTGCTAGCAATTAAGTAATTTGTTCTTGACATACAGTAAAAAAAATGACCAGTAAAAGTCTAACAGTAAATATTAGCAAGTGGCAAAACTTATAGCAGTTTTCAAATGCACCCCTACTTAAACATTAGGTTTTCCATGTCACCCTTCTTTTGTGGTCGTACTATAACTTTGCTTCACGCTAACACCAGTTACTTACAGCAGTAAACCCCCGATAGCGAGAGTTCACCGCGTCACGTGTCTTCTCAACAAGTCATTTGGGGACGGATATTGAGTGTGGAGTCGTAAAATAGTCTCAGCGCCAGATGCAGAAATCTTATTGCATTAAAGCTAACTCATCCGTTTGATAGAACTGTAGATAAAAAATGTCGCTCCGTTAGTGGAGGACAGGGAATATTTAGCTTTCTAAGATCGATTCAGAACATCTTGAACTATAACAACAATTTTGGAATTTGCTCAATTGCCCCATTGTTTGAGGTTGATAGCCAATAACAAACGTATGTAAATATTTATTTGATTTTTTGGAAACCAATTAGGAATATCACACCATGCTATTTAAAGATCGGAGGTTTGCAGGTCAAGTTTTGGCTAAAGAGTTAACCGCTTATGCTAACAACCCAGATGTTCTGGTATTAGGGCTACCAAGGGGTGGTGTACCCGTTGCTTTTGAAGTTGCCAAAACGTTAAATGCTCCCTTAGATGTTTTAGTGGTACGTAAATTGGGTGTGCCTGATCAAGAAGAACTAGCGATGGGAGCGATCGCTTCTGGTGGTGTGCGGATAGTCAATAAATATATTATCAGCCTGGTGAAGATATCCGATGAAGTAATTGCCAGAGTGGCGGCGCAAGAAGAACGGGAGTTAGAGCGGCGAGAACGGCTTTATCGGAGAAATCGCTCTTTAAGAGATTTACAAGGACGTACAGTCATCTTGGTAGATGATGGTTTAGCCACGGGTGCAACCATGTGGGCTGCTGTTGTAACTGTGCGAAAACAGCAACCTGCTCAGATTGTGATTGCTGTGCCTGTAGCTGCACCTGAAACTTGCCAAGAGTTAGAAACTGAGGTAGACGAAATCGTTTGCATCTCCAAACCCAGCCCTTTCCAGAGCGTTGGTCTTTGGTACGAAAGCTTTCCTCAAACTACCGATGAAGAAGTCCACGACTTACTTGCAAAAGCGGCAAATAACGCTGAAGCAATACCTCTTGGTATGTAGATAAAGGTTAAGTTTATGAGGTGGTCTCAACTCACCAACTGAAGTTTTAACGGGACAGAACTCAAACGGTGTGATGATAGTGGTTCGGATTAGTAGTGACGTTGCCGGGACAAAAACGTTGATCGAGTATACAAACTAGTTGATATGGTTGAATAATGCTCAGTTCATCTGAAACAGCACCCGATGTTTCACGATCCATACTCAATAATCCCCAGGAATAAATATGTCTGAGATTCAAAACAAAGTGATAATCATCACCAGAAGCCGTTGCTACTGAGTTGACCACCACGATTACTGATAAAGACACAGCAGCGGGAATTAATCAACTTTATGCGATCGCATACGCCATTGAGCAACCGGGTGATGTTGATGTGAATGAAATCATCATCCGTCCGACACGTCAAGAACTTTAAATTTAGGTTTATAAAGCAAGCATTCGGCTCAGATAAACTCTCTCACCGAACAAGCAAGTATAGAATTCGCTTAAAAAAAATTCTGCGTACCTCTGCGCTTTCCTTCCCTACGGGACGCTCCGCGAACGCCTCCCTCTGCGTTTAAAAACGTGACTATCTTAGGCAAAGCTGTACTAAATTGTCAGTGTCAGATTAATAAGTCCAGTTTTGCTTAGTCTGCAAGCTATAGGTTCCATCTTTCACATTTACCCGCTCAGGAATCAGATTTAAATCTCTAAATATATTTGCCTGATGCTGTAGAGCAGTGAGCGATTGGTCGTCAATCGGGATGATGGCGCGTTCGGCACTACGTTGCTGTAAAGTTCCGACAATAGATGGATCGATTTCATGGTGTTCTGCCATTCGTTGAACCGCTTCTAATTCCTGTTTCTTAGCCCAAGCTCCAGCTTCGTTTACCTCTTCTAAAATCACCTTGAGCAGATCAGGATAGTCGCGTACCAGCTCTGGAATTGCGTAGTAATAGGTCGGAACTTCCACGGAGGCTTTGTCACCAAATATGCTCTCTAAATCTGCAATCGATCGCCCTGGATAAGCACTTCGGGCAAGAGTAGCTGTGTAGGGAACCCAAATCACCCAAGCATCGATTTCACCTCGACGGAATCGGGGCAGCGCCTCCGGTTGTGTCAGATAAACTGGTTCAATATCACTAAAATCAAGTCCGACTTTTGCCAGCGATCGCACAAGCACATAATGGGCGCTTGAGCCTTTGTCAAAAGCAATCTTTTTACCCTTTAGGTCGCCCAGCGTCTGAATCGGTGAATCTTCCGGTACTAGAATCGCTTGACCTTTGGGAGCGGTATATTTTTCCTTAGCCACTCGCACAAATACATGATCTGCTGCTTGAGAGAAAATGCTGGCCGTGCCGCCGCCACCGCAGAAGTCAATCGTGCCATTGCTGAGTGCTTCTATCAGAGAAGAGGCTGATAAAAAGCTTGTCCAGGTGACACTCAGCCCATAAGGTTGCAAACGCGTTTCGAGCAAGCCTTGAACACGGAGAACTTCCAGATTTGTCATCCCCTCTGGATATCCTATTTTGAGTTCCTTGAGCCGCCGTGCTTGCTCTGCTAAGGGCGTATTGCTAGAGCGATCGGAACGGTTAGAAAACCAGCGATCCAAAACTACACAGAAAATTATTCCCCCCATAAACAGTCCCACGGTTTCCAGTAACTGGATTGTGGAGCTTTTGGGTAGTTTAAACTGATTCATGAGAGTGGAGAGCTGATTGCCAGATTCAGAAGTGGCAACAGCATGACTGTCAAAAATTAGAGTCAAAACCAAAATCGAGACAAATCCGAGGCAAAACCGAACTGCAAACCTGTATGTAGCCGATCTACGAGTGACTGATCTGAACGACCGTAAGATGTTTTGACCTCTGCTTCTAGGCACAAGGTCAATCAAACGGCTAATCATAATGACTCCTTTGTTGATGCTTGCAATGAATGGCGCGTTACATACGAGGATACAGCCAGAGGGTTAAATTTTTTGGGGATATTTATTATATTATGACTTACGCACTGTACAAATTAATCATGGTATGCGTTTCCCAAAATAGGTTTTTTCAGGCTTTTATTCATTATTTTTTAATGGTAAATACACCCACACTGTAGGGGTAATTTATGAATTGCTCCTACAGTGTGGTTTTTGAAATTATACCTATTTTGTATTTCTTGTCAAGGCGTAATTCCTATTATATATTATTAGGACTTACGTAAATATTTTATATGTATAGGTTGAGGCATTTAAGAGAAGCGTAGCATAATGCACCATCGCCACTATTAGTAGTTTTGCTACATAATTCTTGTATTATAACTAAGTTGAATAAATAAGAAGTCGAGTCACACTTGATGCACGAAACTTGCATTTTCATATTAATATTTCTCGATCTTGTGGGACTGATTTCTCTGGTTAAGCGATCGCTAGTTTCGATCATCTGATAGGTGTTGAGTGAGGAATGGTGATGGATTGGTTAATTGCAACAATTAAGATTGGGCTAGCTACTGCTGTGGCAACAACGTTTGACGACAATATTTATCTAACTGCTTTCTTCAGTGAGGTTAATCGGACTTTTCGTCCTCAGCATGTTGTGGTTGGCGAAATTATCGGGTTCACGGTATTAGTGACAGTAAGTTTCCTTGGTTTCTTACTCGGTTTAGCAATTCCGTCAACTTGGACTGGTCTACTGGGGATTTTGCCGATACTCATTGGCTTGAACAATTTGTTCAACCTAAATAAGGATGATTCAGCTGAAGATAAGTCAGCTAATCTGAAAAGAAACTCTAAATTTAAAGGATTTGATTCCAGAAAGCGATCGCTTTGGGACTTAATCCGCGATCCCCAAACCTATCGCGTCTCTGCGGTAACAATTTCTAACGGCGGCAATAATCTTGGGATCTATATACCCCTGTTTGCCAGCAGCAGCATTCAAAATCTGGCCGTGATCGTACCAGTTTGCTATTTCATTGTTTGCTGCTGGCTATTTATGTCTTATACTTTGACTCATCAACCCGGTATCGCCTTGGTACTCAGCCGTTATGCTGGTAAGATTTTCCCCTTCGTGCTGATGTGGCTAGGTTTCAGAATTTTGATGGACAGCGAATCCTATCGTCTTTTTCTACCGAACACTTGAAATTTAATTAGCTGATGTTAGCCGTACCATCGCTGAGTGCATAGCAGTCAACCGCCGAACGATCTGATCGATCTCCAAATCTAATATGCTGTAATCAATGACTACCTGACGAATCGGTGTATGTCCTTGATTGATGGCTAACTCTTCTATCCGGGCTGTACGCAGTGCTTGTAGGTGCGGCTGGATTTTTTGCAGCGTTTCTTCCAAGTCAGGTAAGGGCGGTGGGGTAATTTCCTGCTGTACCGAATCAGCTAACTGTTCTAAGAGTAGGGAAATTTGGCAGACAAAGGTTTCTAATTCCGGGAGTGGCACTGTTTTTCGGAAATGTTCGAGATGTACTGCCAAAACTGTCACGGCGTTAGCAAAACGTCCCATGTACAGCAGCAGCGTCATTACTGGTTCTACTAATTCTTGGTGCATTTGGGGTTTCGCGCAGCAATCCTTGGAAGGAGGCTTGGGCATTGCCAATTGCTAGTCCAGTTTGTCGCCGTTGACTGATAATGCTAGAGTCACGCTCCTTTATACCTTGGTAAACAGCCATCACATCCCGAAAGTATTTGTGGGATTCTCGCAGTGCTGTGGTGAGTTGACTAGGTAAACGATCGCGTTCCCAGTTTGGCCATATAAAGTAATGACTCCCGAAAGCCAGTCCCGCCCCTATTAATGTATTCAACACCCGAAAGCCAGCAAATTGCCAACTAATAGGATGACCAATATCGATAATTAGTAAGACAAAGATTGAGAAGAAAACCACTGAATACCCATAGTTGAAACCGATCAGGGAAACGCCAAAAAATACTGTCAGCAGAATGATGATGTCTAATAGAGGCTTACTCGTGATGGTTGCAAGTAAGATAGCAGCTAAGACAGCTCATAAAATTGTCCCGCCAACTCGCTGGAAAAACCGTTTGAAAGTTGCACCCAAGTTTGGTTTCAAGACTAGCATGATTGTCAGTGTTACCCAATAGCCCATTGGTAAATTTGTAACGCTGTATAATATCACGCCTACAGTTAGACTCACACCAATGCGGAGAGCATGGCGAAAGATTGCTGAGTTTAAAGTAAGGTTTTCTTTGAGTAAACTTAAGAGCGATCGCTGTTCGTCTTCAAATAAAAGAAGTCTATCTACATCTCGTTGACTCATTTTGCTGCGATCTGCCAGAGATTTAGTTGTCTGAGCCGTGTATTGCAATTGCTTGATCAGCTTTTCGATCGTTAGCACCAGGTTACTGAGAGCAACGAGGGTTGTGTAGTCTGTCTCACTCCCAGCAATTGCTTTTCTTTGCAGACTTTCTTGTTCTTTTAGTGCTTCATAGATGCGCTTGAGATTTCCCAAGTCGATGCTAGCAGGCTTGCGAGATATGACTTTGGCTATAGCTTGAAGAATGACTGATATTTCTGCGAGTGCATCGTCCACTAATTGCTGGACTGTATAATATTGCTGTTGTTGGAAGTGAGTTTCTAGTAATTCTGTTAAGGCAACAACTAAACCAAGCAAGCGATCGCCATCCTGAATTAACAGCAAAAACGGCTCATTTATCCAACTCCGAGACGACTGTCCAATCCATAATCTACCTAAAGTAGTGCGTGCTGTTTCTAATGCTTTTCTAATTTCGAGAATATTTTCAGATGTTGCTACTTTACCTACAAATGCCTGAATGTAATTGGCAATTGCACTGAAGCAGTCAGCCAAAGCTATCCGTATTGGGTCATAAGGTCTAAAAGGCCACATTACTAAGGAAAGTAGCATCGCCCATCCACCTGCAATTAGACATAGCAGCGATCGCATGAGTGCAACTTCCAAGTTTCCTGGCTGTGCGATCGTGGTAATAAATGATATTCCTACCACCAGACCAACATTAGCACCAGCATTGCCGTACAGCGACGCAAAACCGGAAGCAAGTCCCCAGAGTAATGTCAGTACTACAGCTAAGGCTGGAACTTGAGCGACTAGAGTACCCACAAATACTGAAACAGTAATTCCCAAAGTAGCCTGTGCCATAGCCTTAGCTTTGATTTGGTAAGGGCCACCAATATTCGCTAAGTTGACAAAGTGAGCCATTAAACCAACCAATAATCCGCTTTCTCTTTGATTGATGAGTTGCCCAATTAGCATGGGAACCCCCAACGCTAATGCAGCTCGTAAGCCGTTAGATATTGCTGGTTTTCCTGGCTCTGATTGGATCAAAAAGCTGAGGAAATTACTTCGATTCAACTGCATTTTTTTGTTAACAAAACAAAATTTTTATCTGAATTATCTTAATATTTCGATATATTCAGATTTATTCTAGTTGATGGTGGGCAATTAAGAGCTTTTGCAGAAAGTCAATCTTATGATGCACATTTTGCCACTTTATAATTCATCCTTAATTATTCGTTAACAGATATGAGTTTTATCGTGGCTGACGGGACACCTATACGGCGGTAACTTGGAAACCCGCATCGCCCAAGAAGTCGTTTTGGGAATTGGTGGTGTTCGCGCCCTACACGCTTTGGGAATTGAACCTTCTGTCTATCACCTCAACGAAGGACACGCTGCATTCTGCACCTTGGAAATTGCCCCTTTTTTTGCTCCTAGTGTCGCAAGCGATAAGATCATAAATAAATTCATGCTGTGTTTATGGCAACCCAACTCAGCCAAGCCAAATCACCAACAGAACTGGTAATCTCTTGGGAAGCCTTGCCCAAAGATTTTCAACTAGAGGATGAACCAGTGGAGAATACCGGTCAGCCACTTTTAGCTGGTGCTTTGCGTGAAAGCTTAGAAATCAGTGGATTCATTCAACCTCAGATGTTGATAGCTTCAAACTTTGGTCTTTGTGCGACTGTCAACAGTCAATTTATTGCCAAAGCACCAGACTGGGTTTATGTACCGTCGGTTAATGAAGTGGTGGCTAACCGCAAAAGTTATACACCCAATTTAGAAGGGGATATCCCAGCGATCGCAATCGAATTTTTATCCGATACTGAGGGTGGAGAATATTCGGTCAAGCGAACTTATCCACCCGGAAAATGGTTTTTCTACGAGCAAATTTTGCAGATTCCCATCTACGTGATTTTTGAACCTTATGGCGGTTTATTAGAATATTATCAACTGGAAAATAAACGCTATGAGTTAAAGCAACCTGACGAAAATGGTCGTCATTGGATTGATCTAATGGGCTTATTTTTGGGAACTTGGCAAGGAACCAAAGAAGGTCGCACTGGGTATTGGTTGCGCTGGTGGGATCGAGATGGTAATTTGTTAGCGTGGGCTGTAGAACAGATTGAACAAGAACGTCAACGTGCTGAACAAGAACGTCAACGTGCTGAACAAGAACGCCAGCAAAAAGAACGACTGATTGCTTATTTGCAATCTCAGGGTATTGACCTGAATAACTTGCCCCCGTTTTAGTAGAGGCAATTCATAAATTGCCCTTACGAGAATCATCCGATTTTGCAAAACCAACTAGTTTGCTATAGCAATCCTGAATCGTTCCTGAAAAATAATATCGCCGACTTATTTGAAAAATCGGGGACAGGGAGGTTGTAGCGGTAATGCTTTTGGGCTGATTGATAAGTATGGGTTAATTGCCTGGATTCGTTCACGAAATATATAGCTTTCCAGGCGTTTATCTTATTTCAATCTTCAAGCATCTCCAACAATTGCGCCTCACCTAACTGTGTAATTCCCAAGGAAATTGCTTTTTCTAACTTGGAACCTGCATCTTCTCCTAATACTAAATAATCTGTTTTTTTACTAACTGAATCAGTCACTTTCCCCCCAGCTTTTTGAATCAAAACCTTCGCTTCATCCCGCTTCAAGGTTGGCAATGTACCTGTAATTACAAAAGTTTTACCTATGAACTTTTGATTACCATCACCAACTATTTTTGTTTCCTCTGTGGCAGTTAATTGCAATCCTTCTGCTTGCAAGCGTTCTATTAAACTTTGGTTAGCATCAATCCGAAACCACTGGTACACAGATTGGGCAATTTCAGCACCAATACCATAAATGCCTTCAATATCTGATTGCTTTGCTGTAGCTAACTGGTCTACAGTGAAATACTTCTGAGTCAACAATTGGGCATTTACACTGCCAACGTGACGGATGCCTAAACCATACAAGACCCTTGACCAAGGTTGATTTTTTGATTGAGCGATCGCATCAAGCAATTTCTCTGCCAACTTTTTCCCCATCCTTTCCAATGCAGATAATTTCTCTGCTGTCAACTCATATAAATCGGCAACGGAATGCACCAAACCTTTATCAACGAGTTGATACACCAGCTTTTCCCCCATACCTTTAATATCCAAGGCATCACGACTTACCCAATGTTCAATGGAACCTTTGAGAATCGCCGCACAGGAAGCATTGACGCACCGAGTCACAGCCTCACCTGATTCTCGCACCACTAATTGACCGCAGACTGGGCAATGGGTGGGCATAACGAAGGGTTCGGTGTCAATGGGACGGAGTTCTTTGATTACCCTCAGCACTTCTGGAATGATTTCTCCAGCTTTGCGGACAATCACAGTATCGCCAATGCGGATGTCTAATTGAGTAATGCGATCGCTATTATGTAAAGTCGCGCGGGAAACTGTTGTTCCCGCCAGTTGCACCGGGCGCATCTCGGCTAATGGCGTTAACGCCCCCGTTCGTCCCACATTCACAGCAATATTTTCTACACGGGTAGGCGCTTCTTCAGCTGGGTACTTCAAAGCGATCGCCCAGCGGGGGAATTTCTGCGTAAACCCTAGCTGTTCCTGAAGTTTAAAAGAATTCAGCTTCACCACTACCCCATCAGTCATGTAGGGTAAATTCAGCCGTTCCGTATCCCAAAATTCATAATATTTTGCCACTTCTGCGATCGAAGCACAGAGTTTATGGTTGGGGTTGACTCGAAAACCCATCTTTTCTAACAACTCTAAAGCTTCCCATTGGGTATTAGCAATACTGGTGTCATCTCTACCAGGAATGTGCAGTGTGTAGCCAAAGAAATCTAATCGGCGTTTAGCAACAATGCGGGAGTCTAGTTGCCTGAGTGTACCAGCTGCGGCATTGCGGGGATTAGCAAATAATTGCTCACTTGCCTTTTGCCTTTCCTCGTTGATACGTTTAAATACTTCCAACGGTAAAAATGCCTCACCTCGCACTTCCACCCTTTCTAAAATTTCTAACCCTTCAAAATTCAAACGTAAGGGAATTGAGCGAATTGTCCGCACATTTTGAGTGATATCTTCACCCGTTACCCCATCACCCCTAGTTGTCCCTCTAACTAGAATGCCATCTTGGTAAGTAAGAGCCAAAGCAGAACCATCAATTTTAAGTTCACTGACATATTCCACTGAATCTATTTTCGGTACTTGTCGCCGCCAACGCTGATCCCATGCTTGCAACTCATGAATATTGAATGCATTCTCCAGACTGTACAAGGGGATATTGTGCCGCACCGAGGTAAACTGCGTATGCCTAAGCTCACCCACCCGCTGAGTCGGACTATCGGGTGCTGTTAATTCTGGATATTGAGTTTCTAGTTGTTGCAATTCTCGATATAGCTGATCATAGACTGCATCCTCCATGATTGGAGCATCTAGGACGTAATAAGCGAAGCTTGCTTGTTGCAATAACTGGCGCAATTCTTCTGTGCGCTTTACTTCCGGCTTCATCTGTGTCATTAGAATTATTATAAAATATCTAGAATTAGGGCTAACAAATCATACATTTGTACTATACAAAATTTTTTTTGGCTTTTGAGCCATATCTAAAGCTAAATAAGTTTTACCAAATTTTCTGCTACTCAGTACTTGAATCGGGCAATAGTGGCACGAAACTTTGTCTGATTGGAACAGGGGGGATCGTAGCAAGAGGAGTTAATTAAATACATCATTTAAAGTCTATCTATCGACAGATGGATTTATTATTACTAAACCTGAGTTCGGGATAAGGAAAGGGACAGGTAGTAAGCTGAAAATAACGTCAAATCCAGCACCTGTCCGATGTTTAGTTTAGAATTTTTGTTCTGCTATGTAGATGATTTTTGTAAGGCGTTTGAAAGCCAATGGCACAAAAAGCTGTTGGTACATGCAGGAATAAGACGGATTCGGGCTAGAAGTCTGTGTTTGAGTGAAATAATGACGATACTGATTGCATTTCATCAAAATCACTACCGGAATTTCAAGCATTTTTATTTGAATCATGTCAAACAGCTTTCTTAGTTGTGCTTTTCCGGGACTGCCGAGTTATCAACGATTCATTGAATGGATACCATCAACCTTGATACCTTTGTGCGTTTACCTGAAGCATTGTTTTGGACAGTGTACGGGTATCGGTTTTATCGATTCAACATGTCTGAAGGTCTGCCATAATCGTCGGATTTCTCGGCATAAGGTTTTTGAAGATTTAGCCGCTCGTGGAAAGACTTCTGTGGATTGGTTTTTCGGGTTTAAGCTTCATCTTGTCGTCAATGAACTTGGTCAACTCTTAAATGTGGTTCTTACTCCTGGTAATATTGATGACCGTCAACCAGTTCCCGATTTCCTCAGTGATCTGTTTGGCAAAATATTTGGCGTTAGCGGATATGTCTCTCAAAAACTGGCTTCTCAACTTTTGCAAGAGTTCGGCATTAAATTTTTTGCCAAACCCCGTCGCAACATGAAAAACTATTTGATGCATCTCCATGACAAGCTCTTATCCCGTAAACGCTCCATTATTGAGACTATTAACGATCAACTCAAGAATATTTCTCAAATCGAACATTCTAGACACCGAAGCCCCGTTAATTTCTGCGTTAACGTTTTGTGCGGATTAATCGCTTATTGCCATCAACCTAAGAAACCCAGCCTTCAGATGGAATGGCTTTTACCTCAATCTGCTTAACCCAAACTCAGGTTACTTAGCAACTAGCTACTGTCAGCCTTCAGTAATGCACTTTCCCTGAGTACTAAGTATAATTCCACGGGTAAATGCAGAGCGATCGCTAGTTGAGAAATTGTGAAAAACAATGTAGAGACGTAGCATTGCTACGTCTCTACAAGGATTATGAATAACGCATATTTAATTGCACCAGAGTCTACTAGAGAACTGGGTTGATTCGCTGTGAATAGGCGAAATTAGGTGTAGGGTGGGGCATCACCCACCCTTAACTGTTATCCAACTACCTCAGCAGTCTTCTTCTTATCCAACTTGAGAATCAACACACCCAAAGGTGGCAAACATAAATCCAGTGAATAAGGATGACTGTGCAAAGACCACTCATCCGTCCATTTACCACCTAAGTTGCCCATATTGCTGCCACCATACTGACGGGCATCACTATTAAACAATTCAGTATAAAATCCCTTTTGCGGTACACCGATACGGTAGTGAGAATGGGGTTGTGGTGTAAAATTGCAAACCACGATTGCAAAATCATCAGAATCCTTGTCACGACGCATGAAGGCAACTACACTATGGCGGTTATCGCTACAGTCAATCCACTCAAACCCCGGTTGGGCAAAATCCTGGGTGTACAAAACTGGTTCAGAACGGTAAAGATAATTCAAATCGTGGAAAAACGTTTTTAACTGTTGGTGGGCTTCATGTTGCAATAAATGCCACTCCAAATCTGTCCAATCATTCCACTCACTCCATTGCCCAAACTCCATGCTCATAAACATGGTTTTCTTGCCTGGGTGAGCAAACATATAGGTAAATAAACAACGCACATTAGCTAACTTTTGCCATGTATCTCCCGGCATTTTGCCGATGATATTGCTCTTGCCATGCACGACTTCATCGTGAGACAGGGCCAGCATGAAGTTCTCGGTGTGGTTGTACCACATACTAAAGGTGATATTGTTTTGGTGGAACTGGCGGAACCAAGGGTCCATGCTGAAGTAATCCAGCATATCGTGCATCCAGCCCATATCCCACTTCAAGTTAAAACCCAGTCCGCCTGTATAGGTGGGCCAAGATACCATTGGCCAGGAAGTGGATTCTTCAGCAATTGAGAGAGCACCGGGGAAATAGCTAAAGATAATGTGATTTACCTGACGTAGAAAATCTGCTGCTTCTAGGTTTTCTCTGCCACCATACTGATTGGGCAGCCATTCTCCTGGTTCGCGGCAATAGTCGTTATAGAGCATCGAGGCAACAGCATCGACACGAACCCCGTCAATGTGGTACTTATCAAACCAGAAGAGGGCATTTGCTGCTAAGAAATTACTAACTTCATGGCGACCGTAATTGAACACCAAAGTACCCCATCCTTTATGTTCGCCTTTGCGGGGGTCAGCGTGTTCGTATAGGTGGCTACCATCAAAGAAAGCTAAACCATGTCCATCTTTGGGGAAGTGACCAGGAACCCAATCTACAATTACCCCTATATCATTTTCGTGACATTTGTCAATAAAATACATCAAATCTTCGGGTCTCCCAAAACGCGAGGTAGGGGCATAGTAACCAGTTACTTGATAACCCCAAGAACCATCAAAGGGATGTTCCGCAATGGGCAACATTTCTATGTGGGTGTATCCTAATTCTTTGACATAAGGAATGAGTCGGTCAGCTAGTTCTCGGTAGGTAAGGAAGCGTGCGCCCGGCTTTAGTCCAGAAACGACAACTACTGGTTCAGTTTCACCATTGGGAAGTTTAGCTGGTTCTGCACTCGAAGCGTGTAACCAAGAGCCTAAATGCACTTCGTAAACTGAAACTGGCTGAGTTAGGGGGTCAATGCGACGCCGCTTTTCCATCCAGTTTTCATCACTCCAACTATAAGCATCTAAATCAGTGACAATGGATGCAGTTTTCGGGCGAAGTTCTTGCTGGAAACCGTAGGGATCAGATTTTTCGTAAATGTGTCCTTCAAAATTTTTGATTTCATATTTGTAATGCTCTCCCACACCGATTTCAGGAATAAATAATTCCCAAATTCCAGTGCGACCTTTACGCATCTGATGTTTACGCCCATCCCAGAGGTTGAAATCTCCCAGCAATGAAACATTACGAGCGTTGGGTGCCCAAACAGCAAAATAAACGCCCTTAACGCCACCTATTTCCGTGGGGTGCGCTCCCAGTTTTTCGTAAATCCGATGATGGTTACCTTCACTAAACAAATGCAAGTCAAAGTCTGTCAAGCGGGGAGAACGGAAAGCGTAAGGGTCATAGATGACACGTTCGTGTTCTCCTTCTTTAATCCGTAACTGGTAGTTTGCCAGTTCGGCAGTTTCAATGGTGCATTCAAAAAAGTGAGGATGATGCACTGTTTGCATTGGGTATTCTTTACGTTGTTCAGGAAGAACGACCCACGCTGCACTTGCATTTGGTAGGTAGGCCCGCACAGCCCAGACAGTTTTGCCGTCTTGCTCTATGGGATGAGAACCTAGTATTTCAAAGGGATCGTTATGCTGATTCCAAACGATGCTGTTAACCTGTTCAGGGGCGATCGTGGTCATGGACATGAAGCTACCTAAGTAAAATAACGTGATTGACTAAATCTACTTTTGTAATATCTATATATATTCTTTACATTTATTTGCAATTTTGTCGCCACCGTTATCCTACATCAGAATGGGGTATTGGGCATGAGGCATTGGGCATAGGGCATGGGGGAGCCACTGCGGTCTTCTCCCAAAGGGAGACGCTAAAAGCGATAGCGCAGCGTTAGCGAGTCTGCAAGTATCTGGGGTCTCCCCAAGTGGAGCAAGTGGCGTCATTGGGCAGGGGATGAATGACAAATGACGAATTTATCAAAAATTTAGAAATGGGAAAAACTGCAATAATGTTTTACGTAAGCGAAGCAAGAAAATCTGTTCTCGAATTTTGGGGTCTAATTTTGGTGGCGGGACTTTTTGCAGCTGGGCTTGCAATTGGATATACTCAGCAGCTGTTAGGAATCTTCCATCAACAGGCGATCGCGCTTCTATAATAATCTTTGTGCGTAATATTTCTTCTGGTGTATCCTCTGGTGGCGGTAATGCTATTGCTGCCGATCTCCAATAGCTACTTAAGACAATCGAAGTTACAGTAATTACAATTAAGCTCAGTAATTTTAGAGATTTTCTCGTTTTAACTCTCCTCATCTCCCGAACTACGTTCACAACGCAGGATGAAAATCTGTTTTTCTCATGCCCAAATTTTCCCAATAAAAATCTGGCAATATCAAGGGAGATAACCAGGTCTTTCCTGATACGGAATAGACTACAGGAATGCTCAAGAGCAATTGCCAGCGATCGCAATAATTTATTTTACCCTCTCAAAACTCAATAGTGTAAGCAATCTAAAATGCCAAACGAGGGAAGTATCTGCCTACAAAATAGCTTAGATTCACTCAACTCCCTTGGACTCATAACAAGGTTTGAGCGGGCGGGACTTTCAGAAGGACACTTGGTAGAGGACATAATCCTCTTTACCAGTGTCCTCTACTTCCTGGCCTACTTCGTTGATATTTGAGCAAACTCTAGGCTCTGATAAACCAGCATAAAAATGAGGTTTTTTCGTGAACCCAATTAATTCGAGGATGTTTCGAGCTATGTAGTGAGCAATGCTGTCACTAAGTAGTTCTGGGCGCGATTTAAACTAAAGTTTAAGATGCCTTATTTAGGAGTCGCTGCGGGAGTAGTTGCAGGAGTCGCTGCGGGGGTAGTAGCGGCAGGAGGAGTCTTAACAGGTGCATCAGTTGGTTCACCTGTAGCAGCTGGAGTAGCACTACCAGCACCATCACCACCACCTTCACAGGCCCCAAGAATTGTAGCCAGACTTAACATTAGAGCAAAACCAAAGATTTTTGTTTTCATAACTCCTCTTTCACCAATTGTGGCTAGAACAATTTTTCGCCTGTTGAATACGATACCGTATTTATTGCTTTTTTTAAATTCTGCGAGATTACATACTTTAAAAAAACAATCCTTTGGGGTATTGTTTTTGGAATTACGTATCCTAATTAGTTTCTCTTAACTCAGGAGCAAAACGAAAATTACCAACTTGTTTAGCAAATGAAGCTATGATAGCAAAAAATTTTATTTTTTTCACAGAGTATTGCATCTGGCTACGTGACGTTGCCATACTTTAGGTGCGATACCTAAAAGGTAAGCTGTCCAGTTTCTAATCGCTGATTGCAAACATTGCATATCTAGGGGATACAAACATTGATACAGCTACCTATGAGAAAAGTTAAAAGGGTATAGTCTGTTATGTGTGCTTGTTGCACAGAAGGTGATTTTAACTTTAGCAAAACAGACAATCAATCTAAAATGCAGGATTTTCCATCTAAAAAATTTTTAAATTTATGGTAGTTGCTCGTAAATCTACTGTTTCTACAAGGGGTAATTGGTTCTGGCGAGATTCTATCCTTTCTTTAGGAAGGCGACACTCTGCGCGTATGGAGTCAGCAGCACAGAGTGCTTCTACACCAGTATCCTCTCAAAAACAACAGCGTTCTTCCAAAAAATTAGCGGTTTCTCCCACAAATGAGGCAGTTATAGCCAAATCAGTGAAACACTTGGGTAGACAACAATTACCAAATCTCAATGAGCAGTTGAATGCGAACCAAAAGACTCTGGGGGTAGGTTTTCTTGGTCTTCCCACAATGCCTAATTCTGGAGCCGCACCTTTGTGGTTGCTGCGCTTGTATACCTTTCATCGTTATTCGTCAGTTGTAGCGTTCTTGTTAGTAGCATCGACACTTGCTGTTTATGCTTGGACAGTCTATTCTCAAGAGCTTTGGGGTCAGTCATATCGCAGATTGCAAAACCTCCAACGTCATGAACGGCTGCTAACGACAACCAACGCGACGCTGAAAAATAAAATGGCTAATGAAGCAGAACAACCAACAGCAGGGCTGGTATCACCAACTCCTGAAGGAATGATTTTCTTACCTCCAGCATCTCAGAGTCCGAAGCCAGCATCGCCTAACACAACGCCAAATTCTGAAACGCAACCGCAAACACTCTCGCCACTGGGATACTAATCGTAATTCGTCAGAACCCAATGCAGAAGTCACCAAGCAAAACAAAATTCAGAAAGTTTCGGAATCCAAAATTTACAGGGCGACACAAGGGTGATAAACGAGGGCTTTTGGGACAATTAGCCTCTAGTATGCAAGACCAAACATCCAATACTAAGTCCCGACTGTTCATCGTCTGGGGTGTATTAATGGCATCAGGGTTGGGGTTGGCTATTAACTTGTATAATCTACAAATTGTCAAGGGGCCAAAGTTAACTGAGCAAGCACGCAACCAGCAAATGCTGAATGTGCGACCTTTTATGCCCCGTCGCCCAGTGGTAGATCGCAATAGCGATCTGTTGGCTATTGACCGCCCTGTATATACTTTGTACGCTCATCCCAAGCTGTTTGATAAGTCTAATGAAGATATGGCAGAGCGACTTGCCCCAATTTTGGCAAAAGATACTGCTGAATTGGTGAAAACTTTTCAAAGCAAAAGAAGCGGAATTATACTTGCGCCAGCCTTACCAGAAGAAATTATCGATCGCGTCATCTCTTTGCGCTTAAATGGCCTGGAGTGGACTCAAAAATACTCCCGATTTTACCCACCAGACGATTTGGTTGCTGATGTGGTGGGCTATGTGAATGTTGACCGCCGTGGTCAAGCTGGTGTGGAATATTCTCAAGAGAAGTTGCTAGAACGTCCTGTGCAAACGGTGCGGCTCAGTCGGTCGGGAAATGGAACCTTGATGCCGGACCGGGCGCCTGAAGGTTTTTTGCATTTTGACGATTTGCGATTACAACTTACTATCGATAGCCGTCTGCAACGAATTGCTCGGATTGCGCTCAAACAACAGATGCAGAAGTTTGATGCTAAACGTGGGGCAGTAATTGTCATGGATGCATTGGATGGTTCTTTACTCGCCCTCGTTTCTCAGCCTACTTATAATCCGAATGAATATGCTAAATCTGATATCTCGCTATTTAAAAACTGGACAGTAGCGGATCTTTATGAACCGGGATCGACTTTTAAGCCTTTGAATGTGGCGATCGCTCTAGAAAATAACATCATCAAACCAGATGATATGTTTAATGACTCCGGTTCGATTCGAGTTGCTAATTACACTATCAAAAATGCCATGAATAATGCTAATGGGCGAATCAGTATCGCTCAAATTTTGCAATATTCTAGCAATATTGGCATGGTGCAAATTATCCAACGTTTAAAGCCTTCAATTTACTATAACTGGTTAGAACGATTGGGACTAGGACAAAAAGTTGATACAGATTTACCTTTTGAGGTTGGGGGACGGCTCAAAAGTCAAGAAGAATTTATCGCTTCGCCAATTGAAGCAGCTACTACTTCCTTTGGACAAGGCTTTTCCATGACACCGTTACAGCTAGTACAAATGCACGGTGCTTTAGCTAATGGCGGTAAGTTAGTTACACCCCATGTAGTTCGCGGGTTGATTGATAGCAAAGGGCAGATGCATGATTCACCCACTCATACCATCCCCCGCCAAATTTTTTCAACCGCAACAACTCAAAAGGTTGTGGAAATGATGGAAACTGTTGTTACTCAAGGCAGCGGTAAGCCGGCACAAATTCCGGGATATCGCATTGCTGGTAAAACTGGTACAGCCCAAAAAGCTAGTCCCAATGGCGGATACATAAAGGGTGCTAGAATGACCAGTTTTGTGGCTATTTTACCCGTGGAATCTCCTCGTTATGTAGTGTTTGCACTGGTGGATGAGCCAAAAGGAGAAAGTGCTTATGGTTCTACTGTCGCCGCGCCAATTGTAAAGTCGGTGATCGAAGCACTGATTCCTCTTGAGCAGATTCCGCCTAGTAAAGCGATCGAGCAACAGACACAAGTGCCGTAGGGAGCGGGGAGAAATCAATTCAAAATTCAAAATTCAAAATTGTTGGCGCAGCGTCTGTCTGCAACATGCTATTCGCGTTCGTACAGAAGAAAAAGACTAGGGGAGATGTAGCTTTAGCTTACCGCAGGGCGGGGGATGAGGAGGATGAGGAAGTAGAGGGAGCAGTGGAGTGGAGTTCAAAGACTCGTCCGCGAGTATCAAAGACTGATTCACGAGTAAAAAAGATTCATTCACGAGTAAAAAAGACTCGTTCACGAGTATTAAAGACTCATCCCCTATTCCCCATGCTCACTTGCTCTGAGCGTTCGCGTAGCGTCTCGTAGAGAAGCCGAAGGGATGCCCAATACCCAATACCCAATGCCCCTTTCTTTTGAAACTTAATCTTTCTTTATAACCAGGGAAAGATGTACAGAAAGCTACTTGTGTGAAAACTTAAGTATTAGAGGTGAAAATAATTTTTCACTTTTCTAAAGCTACCGAAGATTCCATGCAAAGCAATTTAGTTATATTTCCTAAAGCTGGGGCTGCGAAAAATAGCACGCAAACAGAAGAAAGAACAATTACCCAGTACGACCGTGCTGAGGAGCAATTTATAGAACTGCTAGCAATGGAGGATTTGGATCGTCAACTGGATGCAAAACCTTCAATAGCCAGTGAGTTTGAACAGTCGCTCTCTATGGCAATTGGCACTGCTTATGGAAACGATCGCTCTGATGAACAGGCTCACCGTTTTCTCCAACGGATACTTTATCGAATTAATCGGCTAAAGCTGTTTTGGTATGACGATTTGCAGCATTATACTAATGAGCGATCGCTGTATTTGCACTCTTGCCGTGACAAAATTGAAGCTGCTTGGCAACAGTGGGAACTAGCACAAATCGATGTGGCTGCATTGCAACAATTGGATGTAAAACAAGCTTTAATTGAGCGTGCATCTGCCGATTTAAATCCACCTTTGTCGGAGAATAGCCGCTACATTCGTGAGGAAATGACTGAAGTTGGCTATCGTCACTTGCTAGCGATCGGCTCCTTTGATGGTTTGGTTGAAGGTAGTCGTCTTTGCTACGTATTGGGTGGTGCTGCTAATGAAGTGCAGTGTACGCTGGTGCGAGTACTACTAGAAGAGTACGGCAATGGTCGTTTAGCCCGCAAGCATTCGACATTTTTTGCTCAAATGCTGGCTGAGTTTGGAATGAACACGGAACCGGAAGGATACTTCGATTTAGTGCCTTGGGAAGTCTTAGCTTGCGATAATCATAACTTTCTGACTACCGATCGCAAACGCTATTTCCTACGTTACAGTGGGGCGTTGACATATTTTGAAGTGGCTGGCCCTGCGGCTTACAAAAACTATCTAGCGGCGGCGCAAAGATTGGAACTATCAGAGGCGGCGATGGGTTATTGGGAACTACACATCAGGGAAGATGAACGCCACGGTCGTTGGATGTTAGATGATGTAGCTTTGTCTTTGGCAGAACGATATCCCAATGATGCGTGGGAACTGCTGCTTGGCTATGACCAAGAGAAACGAATGGGCGATCGCGCCGCTGGTGCTGTTATGCGATCGATACGCGAAGCAGAATAAGCTGCTTTACTCGTATGAGTAATTCCAAAAATTATCAATGGCAGGTTATTCTTAGCGTTTTAATTTGACATTCTAAGTTATTTTATTGCTAATTCTCCTGCAAACAAATTTCTTTAGCAACCCTTTGTTAAAGAAAAAGTTTTTTATTGCCTGAATACTAAGGTAATAAATAACCTCTCATTAGATTGATTATACCATACACTTGGAAGTGCAGTCAAATGAAAGATATCTTTTTTTGCCCTGAAGAATCTAATTTCTACTCCAACTGCTTAGAAAGCTTTGTGATCAGAAATTGTCAAAATTCTGAATCTATTGTGGAGTTTGGTTCAGGAGATGGCAGCCCTGTAATTAATTCTTTATTGAGAAACAAGTTTGATGGAGTCATCCAGGGATTTGAATTAAATACTTCTGCATGGAAAGTCGCAAATTCAACCATTGATGAATACAATCTCACTAATAAATACATCATCCATAATTCATCTTTGTTTAATTCTTCTCAACACGATGCTGAGTATCTTGTAGCCAATCCACCCTATCTTCCCGCACCAGATAACGATATTTATATGCCACTATTATTTGGGGGTGTAGATGGAGCTACAGTTACCAACAAGCTTTTATCGTTAGGTTATGAAAATGTATTGGTTTTAATATCTAGCTTTTCTAATCCAATAAATACATTGAACCTAGCAAAGCAGAATGGTTATTATGTTCAAAACTTCATGGTGTTACCTTTGCAGTTTGGCTACTATAGCTCCGATCCCAAGGTAAAGAAGCACATCGAAAAACTCCAAAAAAATCAGATGGCATTTTATTCTGGTAATTATTATTTTTTAGCTGGAGTTTTATTTAAAAAATGCCAGCAGTCTGTAATTGATTTATCTAATCAATTAGCTCAGGTGATGACTAGTTTGTGAAAATCGAGAACAACTTAGCAGTGATGTTATCTCTTGCCTAAAGTACGATGTGTCTCTAAGCGCAGCCTAGAGACATATTCTTAAAGATTTTTAACAAGCATTTTTATAAATGCATATTTCCAAGTAATCATTTTCTCTGCCTGAAGTTATTGCATTAACTTATTTGTTGTATGGCTGCATTGCTAGAGTGAGATTTGCGCTTGAACGTTGCAAATAAAATTATAGCAGCACCAAATGACAAAATAGGAACACCTGAAGTTGGTTCAGCTACAGAGACAGATGAGGTTGGTGTCAAGAGGAAGGCGTGTAATTCACCATTAACTGCACCACGACCGACAATTTGTCCATTATTATTAATGGCAGATGCTGCTGTCAAGGTAAAGCCAGCCTCTGAACCAGGAGCAATCAGATCATTTAAGTCGTACAGAGTGTTATCACTATAAAGAAAAGCCCGTAAACCATTGCCATCTGCGGCAAAAAAGTTATTGCTAGTGCCAGAAAACCCGACTACTTGACCCAAATTATTGATCCCCAAACCAGTACTAAACAAATCTGTAGGACGTAACCTACCGAGGTTTTGGAGTCCCGTGCTGGAACTGTACAGAAAAGCATGAGTATCATTTACGCCAGTGAGTCCCGAACTACCAACTACTTGCCCTGAGTCATTAATATCGTTTGCTTGACTGTATCTGTCACCAGGGAGGGTACCGAGATTAGTGATTATACCGTTGTCAGATAAAAAGGCTCGGCCGGAAGAACCGGAAATGCCAGCTACCTGACTTAGATTATTTATGCCGTAGGCAACATAATTTTCATTTAAGTTACTGTTAATAATAGTTGTCGTACCATTTCTGTATAGGAAAGCGGCTCCGTAGGGAAAGGCAAGTTTTGGGAATATACCGCCACCAGTTGTACCGCCAACCACCTCACCTGAGTCATTGATAGCATAAGGAATGCCTTTAAGACCAGTATTTTGCGTTGTTCCACCACTGTAAATAAAGACGTTATTATCACTGTCGGTCTTACCGATGGAATTACCAACTACTTGCCCCAAGTTATTGATACCAGTCACTCCAAGTTGACTATCACCAGGCAAGGGACTAATTTTTTGGAGCGAACCATTGCTGTAAAAAAAAGAACCACCTAAAGTATTAATGGCTATCTCACCTGAGTTATTAATATCTGTAGCGTAACTGTAAGCTTCTCCTGTAAGATTGCCTAAGTCAGTAAGTGAGTATAAAGATACCGCCAATGCCGACTTGGATGCAGTAAGACTGATTGCAGTGAAGGTTATTGCTGTTAGACAGGATTTCCAGTTGAGTAAAACCATGTTACTTTGCCGTGATTTTCTATTACCCTACTAAATTACCACTGAACAGTAGCGTGGTAAGCTGCTGTATCTGGGTAGTCGCTAAATACGCCATCAACACCTAAGTTGAAAAATAGTTCATATTCACCTTGAGGATTTCCTTGAAAATCCAATGGTAAAAAACAGTCTTCATTGCGGAAAGTCCAGACATGAACCAGCAAACCAGCCGCATGAGCATCGATGACTAAAGATGTAGGCGATCGCAATTTACCATTGTTGTCTCTAGGAACCAGTAAATTTTTATGAATTCCTACCGCCTGTGCATATTTGGCAATTTCTGCTAAACCTGATGCTGTGACTAAATCTGTATAGGTGCGTTCGCAGCCACTAACGACAAAATCATCAGGTTTACCACTGTCATTCAGCAATTGCACTAGAGGTAAATCAGTCTTTGTGGATAAATCTTGTAAATTACCTACTTCAAAAGACTGAATAAAAACAGGTGCGTTAGCTCCCTGATAACCGTTGGCTGTTAAAGTTGTAAGTAGCGGTGCTTCTAGGGCTAACCCAATAGATTGAAAGTAAGTTGGGTGCTTAGTTTCTGGGTAAATGCCAATCGTCCGATTAATTTCGCCACTTTTAACCTTAACTAAATCGATGATTTCTTGCAGTGTGGGAATTTCTAAGAGTCCATCATAGGCGGTATTTTGCGATCGCAGTTGGGGAATTCGCTCTTTAGCTCGTAGTGTTTTCAGTTCTGTTAGGGTAAAGTCTTCAGTAAACCAGCCAGTTTTTGATTCGCCATCAATTATTTTAGTGGTTTGAAGATGAGCAAATTCTGGATGGCTTGCAACGTTGGTGGTTTCAGAAATCTCATTTTCATGACGAGCAATTAAAATACCATCTTTGGTGGAAACTAAATCAGGTTCAATATAATCAGCCCCAAGTGCGATCGCTAATTCATAAGCAGCTAAAGTATGTTCGGGACGATAGCCGCTAGCACCTCGGTGTGCAATGATAATTGGAGATGTATCTTGGAAAGTTGTAGTCATTACTTTACCCACCTACACAGAAGCAAGCTATCCGTACCATGTTGTTAAGAAGCAGTGCATTACTAGGGTTTGATGCTGTAGCCACTTACGTCAATTAATAAGTATCCTTGAGCAACCAGTTTGTCAACCGTATTCAGTTAATGATATTACGTTAATAAGTATCAAAGGTAGATAAATCTAGTTCCAATATATCGAGCGAGAGCCGGAATAACTCATAATTCAATATAGTTTAGTTCTCTATCGAAACCAGAAAATAAGTATTTTTAGTTTTGCGATCGCTACTCAACCTAAAATTATTTTTAATTTAACTCTAAGTAAGTCAAGACAAATAAAACTGTCTAAAAATGGTTGCAATTTTTCATTGGTAAGAGTTTAAAGAGTTTTTACCTTTAATAATATAGTTATGTTTATTCTCACTGAATTACTTGTTAGATGATAGTTGAATTATTCAACAAATATTAAATTGGTCAATTCTGTAGTAATACTACACTAACTCGATAAAGGTTTAGTATTATTTGAAAAACTAATTATTGAGCAAAAAGTATTGCTATTAAATAATAAATCTGTCATATTTAAGAATCTTATTTGATATCTCCTTCAATCCTATTGTGTTTAACATATTCTAGAGAACTCATATTTAGTTTTTCACAAAACTCAGTACATATCTATTTTTTTATTCCGTATTCCCTACCTATACAAGTAAATTCAGGAATCAAATCAGATTTATAGATAATTAATTTTTTTTATTGTTTTATAATAGCAATTTAACCATGAATAGTTTGCAATCTGTTAAACCTCCAAAACTTAGTAGTTGTAATAACCAAGTTATCCTCGATTACTTTGAGAATGCTTGGCAACTGGAAGATATGTTATTGAAAAGTCTAGTTGGGGAAGAGACATTTTATCTCAATCCTGACCCTTTGAGAAATCCTCTAATTTTTTATCTGGGACATTCAGCTATTTTCTACATCAATAAATTAATTCAGGTAGGGTTATTAGAAAAACGCCTCAATCCAGAGTATGAGATTTTGTTTGAAATTGGAGTTGATCCAGAAATACCAGAGGAGTTGGATGAAGCGATCGCTCATCTACAATGGCCGCAAGTTGCGCAAACTTGGGAATATCGAGAACAAGCATATTCCGTAATTTCCGAACTAATTAAGATAACCCCTATTACTTTGCCAATTCATCCTAATCATCCTCTTTGGGCTTTAATGATGGGGATTGAACACCAACGTATTCACATTGAAACTTCTTCGATGTTAATTCGCCAACTACCAATTGAGAGAGTGAAACGTCCTCAAAATTGGCAATATGCCCCTTTTAATGGCTACACTCATCAGAACGAAATGATAGAAGTTGCTGGTGGGGTAGTAAAACTCGGTAAAGCCTTAGATGACTCTACTTATGGATGGGATATTGATTATGGCGATCGCACTGTTGAAGTTGCACCCTTTTTCGCCAGCAAATATCTGATTACCAATGCCGATTTTATTTATTTTGTAAAAGCTGGTGGCTACGAAAATCAAGACTATTGGGATGAAGAATCTTGGAATTGGAAAACTCGATACAATATTCAATATCCTAAATTTTGGTTACATGAAAATGGTAGCTACAAATATCGAGCCATGTTTGATGAAATTGACCTCCCTCTAGATTGGCCCGTGGAAGTCAATTATTATGAAGCAATGGCTTATTGTCGTTGGCAAGGGAAAGATACTCGTTTAATGAGTGAACCAGAATACCATTTAGCAACTTATGGTAATAGTTTATTAGATGATGTCGAAAATTATAATCTCAATTTAAAATTTGGCTCACCTAGTCCTGTTGGGATGTTAGAAACAGCCAAAAATTCTTCGGGATTGTATGATTTACGTGGGAATGTTTGGGAATGGTTGAGTAATAACCTAAACCCTTTTGCAGGATATCAACCTCATTTTCTTTATGAAGATAATTCTGCCATCTTTTTTGATGATAAACATCAAATGATGTTAGGAGGATGTTGGATAACTAATGGTACAGAAGCTTTAAAATATTACCGCAACTGGTTCCGTCCAAATTTTTATCAGCACGCTGGTTTTCGGATTGTTCAAGATATAAAAAGTTAACAGAATATACCTCAGTCATATACTATAAGGTTACAGAGATGCAAAAAATTTTGAATTTCTGTTCTGAGATTGAATTCTATTTCAAGATTGCTATTAGTTGTACAATTGTTCAGCAGGTATTTTATTTGCTGTTAAATAATATCAAGATTGACTTTATAACGCAGGTGCTGTTGTATTGGCTCCTTGGTTCTATCTCATTTTATAGTATTGGCATTTTCATTGAAAAAGGAATCAAAAGTAACGATTTTTTGAGGGATAAGCTGACTGCAAGGGTCAAGAAAGTCAAAAATCAAGAATTTTCTTCCTTTACTATCAAAGGCATTATAACAGGAGAAATTAAAGCTTTTTTATCAGCACTCGTAATTTTATATCTAGCTCCAGAGGTTCATAGAGGAAATAGCTTACTCCTAAATCTTGGATGGTTTTTAATGAGAATAGTTGCTGCTGATTTATGTTTTTATGTTGCTCATCGGCTCTTGCACACAAGATTCTTGCAGAAAATCCATCTTAAACATCATGAGTTTCGTGACTCATCAAGTTTTGTTGCTGGACACAAGAGTTTGGTTGAATATATTATTGTTGCGATCGCTGACATTTTGCCTATTTTTATATTTGGATATGACATTACTCAACTGTGTGCATGGAGCGTTATAGGTAATGCTTACAACTTAGAAGGTCATAGTTCTTTGTCAATATTTTTCATTCCATCAGATTTCCACGATCTTCATCACACTTGCTTTAATGGAAACTATGGCATTCAGGGATTCTGGGACAGAGTATTCAACACACTGAATCCTCCTACCAAGAAGCCGGGAATTATGTTTCCTGTAAGTTTTATCGAGTATATAACTATTAAGTCATTTATGAGTAATGACACTGAAAAAACATAATTAAACTAAAAAAATCATAGTATTATAGCGTTTCCTAATCTGTCTATGGAGCCAACAATAGACCAATTAAAAGCATTTTTCGACTTCTGCGTTCGCGCTAGCAACCTTCTACGTGATATCGCTATAGTCCGGTACGATCAGAGAACAAACAGAATTGTGATTTTAATTGGTGAATCTATTCAAGTAGAAATTCTTAGCAATGGGGAGAACATCATAGGATGACTGACTACATGAACCTTAGCGAGGCAGACTTACGCCAATACGTTATCACTCACCCAGATGATGAAGATGCATTTCAGCACTATTTATCAATCATGAGAGCGAAACCAGAGTGCGTAGTGGTGGCTACACCAGAACAGTTAGAGGCAGAACTTAGAAAAAGGTTAGCGTCGTGAATGATAAATCGTTCAGAAATTAAAAATAACTTATTAATCCTAATTGTCATATTTGCATTAATATTAATTTTTGCAAAATTGTATTAGTTCAACGGAATTGCTGAGTGGACAGGCTTTGGAAAAGACTCTAATAAATCAGTAACCACAGAACAAGAAATTAATCCCAGAACCAACGAAGTTATTAAAATAACAAAAAAAGAAACTAAAAATTTTCAATCTTCTAAGACTTTGTGGGATTTATTGCAGCTTGGTGGCACGTTCGCTATTCCTTTGGCAGTGTTTTACTTTGATCGAGCAGAAGAGAGACGAGCAGATAACAACTCACGTGAGCAAGCTCTAGAGGCTTATCTTGACAAAATGTCAGAACTGCTAATTGATAAAGAATTAAACGTGTTGATTAACAAGCAAGAATCATCAAAACTACCAGACTCTAAAGAACATAAACTATCAGACTCCGAAATACAGAAGCTAGATGCAGTGATTAATGTAGCGTGTGTTACGAACATTTTGGCTGCTGCGAAGGTTGAATCAAGATGGAAAGCGAAAAACAAGCGTTATTCAATTTCTGATTGATGTAAAAATCATAAACCATTTGAAAAACTATTTGAAAGGTGCTGACCTCAGTGGTGCCAACCTCAGTGATGTCAACCTCAGCGGTGCTAACCTCGAAAAAGCTAACCTCGAAGGAGCTAACGGAGCTAACCTCAAAGGAGCTATCCGCGAAGAGTTCTCATTTGAAAAGTTTCTACTTCTAAAATGACTAAGTTGAAGACATCATCAACCCTTTACTTAATTCTAAACAAGTTAAGAAAGCAAAAAAATTGGGACAAAGCAAGATACAGTAAAGAATTTCGGGTCAGACTTGGTTTACTCCTAATTAAAGGGTAAGGGAAAATTTTATCCTTTTCATCTTTTCCCCTTAACCTTTTCCTGACTTTCACAAGAAGTCTAAGCCATTGTGTGTTTAGACTAATGAAGGCACAACTTCAGTGCTTAAGCCTTTTTCAACCAGCTAAACATAGCGCGTAAATCTTTACCAACTTCCTCAATTTTGTGTTCAGCTTCTTTGCGACGCATGGCGGTAAATCCTGGTTTACCAGCTTGGTTTTCTAGAACAAATTCTCGTGCAAATTGCCCAGATTGAATTTCGCTGAGAATCTTCTGCATTTCAACTTTGGTTTGTTCGGTAACAATCCGCGGACCACGCGTATAATCGCCATATTCAGCGGTATTAGAAATGCTGTCGCGCATTTTCGCTAAACCACCTTCCACAACTAAGTCAACAATCAATTTGACTTCATGCAGACATTCAAAATAAGCCAATTCTGGTTGATAACCAGCTTCTACTAAAGTTTCAAATCCAGCTTTGATTAAAGCACTCAAGCCACCGCACAATACCGCTTGTTCGCCAAATAAATCTGTTTCGGTTTCTTCACGGAAAGTAGTTTCGAGAACACCAGCGCGAGTACCACCAATACCTTTAGCATAAGACAGCGCGCGATCGCGCGCTTGACCACTAGCATCTTGATAAACTGCAAACAGCGCTGGTACGCCTTCACCCTGTTCATAAGTCCGCCGTACTATATGCCCTGGCCCTTTGGGGGCTACCATCACCACATCTACATTAGCAGGTGGTACAACTTGCCCAAAGTGAATATTGAAACCGTGGGCAAAAGCTAACACATTCCCTTCTTCTAGATTGGGTTCAATCTCATTTTTGTAAATCGTTTTTTGAACTTCATCAGGTAACAAAATCATGATGAAATCAGCAGCATTAGCAGCATCTGCAACATTTTTCACAGTTAACCCAGCTGCTTCAGCCTTTGCGACTGACTTACTACCCGGATATAGTCCCACAATCACATTCAAACCACTATCTTTGAGATTGAGAGCGTGGGCATGACCTTGGGAACCATAGCCGATAATAGCAATAGTTTTTCCAGCCAAAAGGTCTAAATTGGCATCTTCGTCATAATACATCCGGGCCATAGAAGCATCTCCTGTCAGCAAGCATCGTCATTTATTGGCAGGCTTACGATTGTACCCCAAATTGAGTAACCACAGATGAACTGTAACCCGAATTTCTCACAATATTGCTCAAAGCGTTATAAAAGCTAGATTCATAAGTTTCACACTGAATTAAAATTTTTAGCCGTCAGAAATGTCAGAAAGATACTCTGGGTAAAGGTTGTCACCTTGAAACTTACCTGCACTGAGGGTTCCAGTAGACACTATAACCTTATTACCTCCAATTTTTGTTCAAACTTGATTGATTAATCAAGCATATAAAACTCGAATTGCGGTTTAAATTGAGTTAGTAAATTGAAGTAATTATTCGTCAAGTCAGACTACCAATGCTCTCCCAAGATAAACCAAATCCAAAAGATTCACCGGAAGGATCGTGCGAAACACGTCGTCAAAACATTCTGCCCACCGCCCCATTACCGGAATCTATTAGTAAAAATATCGAGACTATCATCGCATTGCACAGACGTGCTGAAAAAGACGTACCACAACACCAACGGGTTGTAGAAACGGTAACTGACTTTTTTGGTCGTCCTGCATTCCTGTATAGCATCCTGCTTGGGATTATTCTGTGGGTAACACCCAATGTCTTACCACGACGTTTGGGCATACCAAGATTTGATCCTCTTCCATTTCCTTGGTTACAATTTTCACTGACTGCGGGATCATTGTTGGTGACAGCAGGTGTATTGATTAAACAAGAGCGACAAGAAAAGTTAGCAGAGCAACGGACGCAGCTTATTCTTCAACTTAACCTGCTCTCTGAGCAGAAAATCGCTAAACTCATCGCTTTGGTTGAGGAATTACGCCAGGATATTCCTAATGTCAAAAATCGCTCTGACCCGGAGGCTGAAATGATGAAGTCCCCTACTGATCCGCACGCAATTATAGATGTATTAGAAGAGACTTTAGCATCTGAACTAGCAAGTTTCTCTCAGCAACAAACATCAATTGAAGAATAATTGGACTTTGGACAAAACTTTATCCCTGTTACATAAATCGTAACAATCCAGATTTTGAGTTTTTCTTCAGTAATACTGGGGTTAACTTCATCCATCTAGGGGTAGATTATGTACGCTTCAACGAAATTACCGCGCACATCTGCTTTATTTATAAGTGCGTTATTAGGAGGGGTGATTTTCACCAGTTGCGCCTCTTCCCATCAGTCAGGAAATCAGGCTTTACCTCCAATTGCAGCCAATGGCGCGGTAAATCAATTATCTGATCGTGAAAACAGTCTTTCCCAAAAGGCGGAAGCTGCACCAATAGCGCGTTCTCGTCCCCAACTCATCAAAAAAGCAGCAATTTCTTTGACTGTCAACTCTGTAGATCGGACTATTGATGCCGTTTCGCAAATTATCAATCAACAGCAAGGGGATTTAATCGGGTTGAAACAACAACAACCCAAAAACGACAACCCACGTTACACAGCAACCATCCAATTGCGGATACCAGAGAATCGGCTAGAACCTACCCTAGAACAGCTAGCTAAATTAGGCACTGTTAATAGTCGTAATATCACTGCCGAAGATGTAGGCGATCGCCTAGTGGATTTTCAAGCCAGATTAACGAATTTGCAAAAAACTGAAGCCAATTTGCAAAAAATTATGGATCGGGCAGGTTCTGTCAGAGATGTGCTTAGTGTTGCTCAAGAACTGAGTAATGTCCGACAAACAATAGAACAAATTGATGCCCAACTCAAAAGCTTACAAAATCAAGTTGCTTATTCCACTATTACGCTCAACCTAGAAGCAGCAGTTTCTAGCACCAGTCCCCAACCTGCCTTCGGTTTGCAAGTTCAGGAAACTTGGAACAACTCTACCCATTCTTTGAGGGCATTTTCTGTTGGCTTACTCAAGCTGGGTATTTGGTTAATTGTCTACAGTCCCTATTTGTTAATTTTTGCTGCTCTTGTCTATGGCTTTAGCCGTTGGCGGCGAACTCATTCACCACGTTTGACACAAACACCAGAGTCAACTAGTTCTGACTAAACTTGCATAAATCTTACATCTACCTTTGATAAATCTACACAGGTAAAGAGGGACTCAAATATTCCAAACTCTTATGGTCTATACCTTTCGCCTAAAAATTTTCTTTATCCTGTAGTCTTGATTACTTTAATACTTTTTTAAATGTAAAGAGCAATACAAAATATGTGATGACAATTTTGATACAAATTTGTTAAGAATAGTTACAATAGTCGGCGTACACGATAATATTTCTTATGGTAAATTCACTTGACAATAGTCCACCCCATCAAGTAGTTATTGTTGGCGGTGGTTTTGGTGGACTTTATGCAGCAAAAACACTCGCCAAGGCAGCAGTAAAGGTTACTCTGATTGATAAACGTAACTTTCATCTATTTCAACCGCTTTTATATCAAGTCGCCACAGGTGCGCTATCTCCTGCTGATATATCCTCACCGTTGCGTTCTGTCCTCAGCAAGAGCAAGAATACGAAAGTACTGCTGGGAGAGGTGAATAATATCGATCCAGAAGCGCAAAAAGTGATTGTGGGCGACGAAGCAATAGCTTACGATACGTTAATTGTCGCCACAGGTGCGAAGCATTCCTACTTTGGCAAAGATAACTGGGAAGAATTCGCCCCAGGCTTGAAAACAGTAGAAGATGCTATAGAAATGCGTAGCCGGATTTTTTCGGCGTTTGAAGCCGCAGAAAAAGAAACCGATCCAGAAAAACGCCGTGCTTGGTTAACTTTTGTAATTGTAGGTGGTGGCCCAACTGGTGTAGAGTTAGCTGGTGCGATCGCAGAATTGGCAAATCAAACTCTCAAAGAAGATTTCCGCAACATCGACACCTCAGAAGCCAAGATTTTGCTATTAGAAGGTTTGGAGCGGATTTTGCCACCCTTTGCACCAGAGTTATCACAAGAAGCAGAAGCATCTCTAACGCGCTTGGGTGTAGTTGTGCAGACAAAAACATTAGTAACAAATATTGAAAATGATATTGTTACCCTCAAACAAGGCGATGAAGTTAAAGAGATTGCCTCAAAAACGGTATTATGGGCAGCAGGTGTGAAAGCTTCCGCAATGGGAAAAGTGTTAGCAGAACACACAGATGCCGAATGCGATCGCGCTGGACGGATTATCGTTGAACCTGACTTGAGTATTAAGGGACATCCGAATATTTTTGTAGTTGGCGATTTAGCAAATTTTTCTCATCAAAATGGTAAACCGCTACCTGGTGTTGCACCTGTAGCGAAGCAGCAAGGTGAATATGTAGCAGAACTAGTCCAAAAGCGGCTTGTAGGTAACAATTTGCCACCTTTTGCTTATACTGATCATGGTAGTTTGGCAATGATTGGGCACAATTCTGCTGTGGTAGATTTGGGCTTTATCAAGCTGAAAGGTTTCGTTGCATGGCTGTTTTGGCTGTTGATTCACATCTACTTCTTAATTGAATTTAACAACAAATTAGTAGTTATAATTCAGTGGGGATGGAATTACTTTACCCGTAATCGCGGAGCAAGATTGATTACAGGTCAAGAATCAATCACGCAGTTCGGAATTAGCGATCGCAACAGTTACACGTCAGCCGATAATAAACAGCCGATAAATGTCTAGTTGGGCATTCGGCATCAAAAAGAGGACAACAGGAAGACTTGTTGCAAGTTCTCACTCCTCATCTCCACAACAAAGTTATCGCCCTCATAAATTAGCAGTAAGCTGTTTGAGGGCGTTTTTCATAATCTCTATATGGCAACTATTAACGACAACTACCTGAAACTGAAAGCGGGTTATCTGTTTCCAGAAATTGCTCGGCGGGTGAATGCCTTTGCAGAAGCGAACAGTAATGCTAAAATCATCCGGTTGGGCATTGGTGATGTTACCGAACCTCTGCCGGAGGCTTGTCGCACAGCGATGATTAAAGCTGTGGAAGAAATGGGCGATCGCAATACCTTCAAAGGCTACGGCCCAGAGCAAGGCTATGCTTGGTTGCGGGAGAAAATTGCTACTCACGATTTCCAAGCACGGGGAGCCGATATAGATGCTTCCGAAATCTTTATCTCTGATGGTTCCAAGTGCGACACAGGCAACATTCTGGAAATCTTTGGTCATGACAATCTAATTGCCGTTACTGACCCAGTTTACCCTGTGTATGTAGACACTAACGTTATGGTGGGAAATACTGGGAATGCCAATGATAAAGGCGAGTTTGAGGGTTTAGTTTATCTGCCGATTACTGCTGAAAACAACTTCACCGGGGAAATTCCCTCAAAAAAAGTCGATTTAATTTATCTCTGCTTTCCCAATAACCCCACTGGCGCAACTGCTACTAAGGAATATCTCAAGACATGGGTGGACTATGCTAAAGCTAATAACTCGATTATTTTCTTTGATGCAGCCTACGAAGCTTATATCACCGATCCGTCGATTCCGCACTCAATTTATGAAATTGAGGGTGCAAGAGAAGTTGCGATCGAATTTCGTTCTTTCTCCAAGAATGCAGGTTTTACAGGAACCCGTTGCGCGTTAACTGTAGTACCAAAGACACTCACAGCAAAAGCCGCCGATGGTTCCGATGTCGAACTGTGGAAACTCTGGAATCGTCGCCAGTCCACAAAGTTTAATGGCGTTTCTTACATCGTCCAACGGGGAGCAGAAGCGGTTTACTCTGAAGAAGGACATGCACAAATCAAAGGATTGGTGAGTTTCTATCTAGAAAACGCCAAAATTATCCGCGAGAAACTCACAGCCGCCGGATTATCAGTTTATGGTGGCGTGAATGCACCTTACGTCTGGGTGAAAACGCCTAATGGTTTATCCAGTTGGGAATTCTTTGATAAGTTGCTGCAAACTGTCAACGTTGTCGGAACCCCTGGTTCTGGCTTTGGTGCTGCGGGTGAAGGTTACTTCCGCATTTCGGCGTTTAACAGCCGGGAGAATGTGGAAGAAGCAATGAAGCGGATTACCGAGAATTTTAAGGTGTAGGCGATCGCTTTTGTTAAACTCATTCTATTAGTCTAAAGGTTACGGTGGGCTGTATTATCCACCGCAACCTGATACATAATTATTGAGATTCAGCTTACTAATATTTTGGTTATGACTACTGCTATCCCCGTTTTCAAAGCTGTTAGCCAGATGCAGTTAGCACCTGGTAGCACAGTGACAATTCCAGATGTTAGCTGGGAAGAATTTGAATCTATTTTACAAGAATTGGGAGAAAAAAGAACTACACGAATTGCCTATAGCCAGGGTGCTTTAGAAATTATGGCTCCTTTACCAGAACATGAAATACCCAAAGATTTAATTTCTAATATTGTCAAAATATTGCTGAAGGCTAAAGATATCAGATATCAACCTTTTGGTTCCACCACCTTTAAACGGCAAGGTGTAGCAGGAGTTGAACCTGATGCTTGCTTTTATATTCAGAATTATCAACAGATGATTGGTCATCGCCGCTTGCAACCTGATGACCCGCCGCCAGATTTAGCGATTGAAACTGATGTCACATCAAAAACTACTCTTGATGCTTATCAAGCCATTGGAGTCCTAGAATTATGGGTATACGATAACGGAAACCTTTCTATTTATTTGTTCAAAGAGGGGAAATATAGAAAATCTAATACCAGTCCTAATTTTGAGGATATAACTATTACTCAAATTATCCCTGCAGCTGTGGAACGTAGTTGGCAAGTAGGAAGTTTTCAAGCTTTAGAAGAATTGGAAGCAATGATTTAGTAAATGATAAAATAGGCATTGCTCATTGTGAATTAATGCCAAATATGGATATTACCATAATTGCAATATATGTAATAAAAATTAATCTGTTCAAAGGTGCGATGTCTACAACAAGCCGCTCCGTGTCTACACATTTCGAGAGAAAGTGAGAGAAATTTCAGCAGATTATAGACAAGTTTAAGATATAAGTTTGTAGGCTATCGGTTTTGGGCATCATAGGGTTGTGGTGGACAATGCCCATACTACTTAATTTAACCATATAATTTTACTCGCTCTGAGGCTCTAAAATGTCTAATAAGCAATGGAAAGATAAACTACTTTCATCAAGTATTCCATTAGAATTTGAAGTAGCAAAACTACTTGTTAAAAAAGGTTTTTCTATTAGCTCAGATTTCACTTATTCTCGTAGCGATGCCGGAGTAGATAAAGATTTTTCAGTAGATATCCATGCCACGGCTTACTTACCTTTCTCTAATCCAAATAGAATTACTGCAAGTCTTGAAATGTTAGTAGAGTGCAAGTATAGAAATCCTAATATTAGACAATGGTTATTATTACCCGATCCAAATAAGCCAGATTTTTCTCCAATTACACTAGGATATACTATACATATAGTAGATGATTTTTCGCCATACTCGGTCACAAAAAATGCATATATTGACTTTGAGGCTATGCTCCCTTGCTGTTATAAAGCTATAGAGATCGATATTAAAAGTTCTGCTGTTTATGATGCTGAAATCAAGCATGGATTATGCCAACTTCAATATGCCGCTCCAAGGTTAATCGTTGAGCAAATAATGTCTAATGTACAAGGACATATTAAAGATAATAAACCATTTATTTTCTATTCTGTACTAATCACAACTGCAGAAATATTTATAGCAAAAAATAATTCGACTATTCAAGAAGTTGAAAAAGCATCTGATCTAGCTGATATAGCTGTGAAAGTTCCATATCTTATATTTTACTCAGACTATGGGCCGGATTTTGAGTTACATTGCTCTAAAGAATGTCAATCCTTAAATAATTTAGACAAATTTGAACAAATAAAAATACTATAATTTAAGCATCAAAATTCAAACAAGGAATTATATAGTATTAATTATCCTTCTTTTATAGGTTCATCTTTGGCATCAGCTAGGAGATATGAACTTAATAAATATTTTACTCATTTTTTAGTTTGTAACTATGCTCATTTCTCTCAATTAATTGACAATATTAAAATCTTAGGTACAAAATCAATGAGGACTAGACGGGATATTTGAATTCTACTTCAGTAAAGAGCAGTTTGAAAAATGGCATACTTATCATTCTACTTCCCAATCCTCAAGCTGTAACCCTTCCACACGGCTAAACTCATCTACATTATGAGTTACTAAAATCAGATTATTTGCCAAAGCAATTGCTGCAATTTGCAAATCATAAGGGCCGATGGGGGTTCCCAAGCTAGCTAGGTGAGAGCGGATATCGCCAAATATTTCGGCTGAATTATCATCAAATTGCAAAGAAGTAAATCTACTCAAAAATCCTCTTTGTAAAGCTAGATTACGATCTGGATTATTACTTCTTTTTGCCCCATAAAATAATTCAGCTTTAACAATAGAACAAACAACAATATCTAAATCCGACTGGTTTTCTAGCCTGCGCCGTAAATTCAGGTTTATACCATTGAGAAAAATAATACAAGCATTCGTATCTAACAGATAAATCATTCTATTGGTTCTCGTTGTTCATACTCTCCTTGAGGATGTCTCATAATTGGGTCATCTCTTAAACAGCCATAAGTTTTATCAATAAATTCATGCCATTCTAATTGCTTTAATTCTTCCTCTTCTAAAGAAGTAGTTTGTTTTTTTATGGGTTTCAGTATAACCATGACTTCTAATTCAGTTTCTATCATTTCTACAGGGATATCTAGATGTAACATTCCATCTTTACCTACATAAGAACGTATTTTTATACTTTGCATACTTTAACTATTTACCATTTGATTAAATATAGCAAATAACCGAGTCTATAAGACTTTGATCTCAGACGTTATCTTAGTCCTTGGTCTTTAACCCTGATACTGATAAAAGTGCCAATTAAAATTAATCTTATATAGCACTTTCCCAAGTATCCATTAATTGCATCAAAAAATTATTTATGAAAACTACTTTTTCCTTCTTCATTATCATCAGGTAAATTAACTTTTTGCTCAACTTTTTCTCGTCCATAATTAGCCAAAGTCACCCCTTCTTCTAAATATACAGCAGAGTATTTACTCAACCCAATACGCTGTGCTGAGTAAATTCCAGAATGACCCGAAAATAAGTAGCTCACTACACAGGCAATAGCAATAAATACCCCCGATTCCAAACCAAATAGTTCAATTCCCATTAAGGTAGATGCCAAAGGTGTATTTGCTGCACCCGCAAACACACCCACAAATCCCATTCCTGCTAACAGTGGTGCAGGTAATGCTAAAAGTAACGACAAAGCATTACCTAAAGTTGCACCAATAAAAAATAAAGGTGTTACTTCTCCTCCTTTAAATCCAGCACCTAAAGTTAAAGCAGTCATACCCAATTTGGCAGCAAAATCCCAAGGAGGTAGCTGAGTATAGAAAGAATCAACGATGGTTGGGATACCAAGCCCAATGTACTTCGTTGTTCCACTCAACCCAACAATTACTGCTATCAGCGCACCACCTATCAAAGGACGCATTGGAGGATAAGATATCTCAGCTTTAAATAAGTGACTAATTTTATGAGTTACTTGAGCAAAGAATCTCGCTACAATTCCAAAAATTGCTCCTGCGATAATGGCAGAAATCAGCCCCAAAATTGTCAGCGTTGGTATCAAGGGAGTGTGTCGGTATGCAGTATGATGCAAACCGAATAACAAGGTTACTTGATTTCCCACGATCGCAGCAATTAAAGAAGGAAAAAGAGCGTCGTAATGAATTTTACCAATCGCTAAAACTTCCAGACCAAATACGGTTCCAGCTAAGGGAGTACCGAAAACTGAAGCGAATCCCCCACTGATACCTGCTGTTAACAAAATCCGCCTATTTGCTCCTTGAAAACGCAATATTTTAGTTAATTGGTCTGCCAAAGAAGCACCCATTTGTAATGCTGTACCTTCACGACCAGCTGAACCACCAAATAAATGTGTAAGGTCTGTTCCTAGTAAAACTAGAGGAGCCATACGGAAGGGAATAATATTTTTGGGGTTATGAATTTCTTCCAGTAAAAGATTATTTCCAGCTTCTACAGTCTGACCAAATTGATGATAAATCCAGCCACTCAAGAAGCCACCAAGAGGAAGCAAGACGATAATCCACCGATGTGATTCCCGCCAGTCAGTGGCCCATTCCAATGATGCTAAAAGAGCCGCAGAAGCAGTTCCAGCAAGAATGCCAACTACAAAAGAAATAGGCAACCACTTGATTAGATGAGGTAAGGCAATAAATGGTTCAAACTGACGAAAGTGTTTCATACCATGACTCCTTGAGGTGCGATTTGTAGACAGATACTTTCTACAGGAGAGTCAGGTAATGCACTTAGCCAAGCCCTACTCTCCCGCAGTTAGCAAGGAAAGTAGGAGCCATCAGCCTTCCAGAAGAGAGTTTATCGCACTGGAAAGGCGGTTTTGGCGAGCTCCATCGCCGTTAATAATTTGATTAATAATACCATTTTTACTGTGGGTCAATATCTTTGGTATTCTACGATATAGATAAATAATGTGTATCATTGGCGGTATTATATGCTGCCATCATCAGAAATTTTGAACCCTCCACTGTCTTGTTGACCACTAAATTAAAAATTTAGTGGGGGCTTGTACCCTTTTAATAATTACGAATTACCTTAGCGCAGCGTTAGCGAGTCATTGAGCGTCATTACGAATTAGTAGTTATTTGGTCAATGCTCCCAACTTTATAGTTCAGATTCATCATAATTTTCTTAATTCAACAGATGTTTTATAAACTCGGATAGCAATATTAGATTGAAGGCAACACTTGTTACAATGCGTCTATGGATAGAAAATCTTGGAATCTATTGGTGTACAAAGTACCTGCACAGCCTTCAACGCAACGGGTGTATGTTTGGCGTAAACTTAAGGGATTGGGCGCACTTTATCTACAGCAGTCGGTGTGCTTGCTACCACAGCGAGAAGACTTGCAGAGCCATTTGAAAGAATTGAAAGCAGACATTACAGCAGGTGGTGAAGCAGATTTATTCACCATTTGCATTGATGAACCTGAGCAAAATGCTATGTTCCTAGAGCGCTTTTAACAGCAGGTAGACCAAGAATATCAAGAGTTTTTGGGGCAATGTTGAGATTTCAATAGCGAATTAAGCGAGGAACGGAGAATAAGTAATCTCTCTTTTGCAGAACTGCAAGAGAATGAGGTAGAACTAACGAAACTGCGTTTTTGGTTGCCAAAAATTCGCGATCGCGATTTGTTTGATGCCCCAAAATATTCACAAGCCACTGAAGCTTTGAAGGCGTGCGAATTAGATTTTCAGCTATTTACCGAACAAGTATATCAAGCACAAGGAATATACTTAGAACCTTCATAAGTCAATGGATCTTAACTAATGGTGTAGGCATAACCCAATCTAAGCATCACACTCGTAATTTCTGACTAGATAAATAATTTATTCCTATAGATAGATGCGTTTTTAGTATCTATACGTATTAATTCTATTCCTAAATTAGTATTACTAAAACTTAAGTAGGAAAACCGTACTTATCTGATAGGTTTTCTATACCATATATCTAAGTTTAGCTGGATAAAATCAAAATATAGCTGAAGTAATGCTGTTTTCTCAAAAATTTACACAGCATTAGCAGGAGAGCAAAAACATGACAAATCAATTGAAAACGGCTGCTTTGCTAGCTGCACTAAGTGGTCTTTTGATTGCAATTAGTTACTGGGTAATTGGTGGTTATAGTGGCTTGATTATCGGGATTGGCTTGGCAGCAGCAACCAACCTGTTTTCTTGGTATCAATCAGATAAAATTGCCCTAGCAGTATACCAGGCACAACCTGTGAGTGAAAGCGAAGCACCAGGACTTTACGGGATGGTGCAGAGATTGAGCGATCGCGCTAACATTCCCATGCCTAAAGTTTATATCGTTCCAAGCCAAGGTGCTAACGCCTTCGCAACAGGGCGCGATCCAGAACACGCTGCTGTGGCTGTCACCGAGGGTATTTTAAATATATTGCCAGACGATGAACTCGCAGGTGTTATCGCCCACGAGCTAACCCATATTATTAATCGTGACACTCTCACCCAAGCTGTTGCTGCTACTGTGGCTGGTGCGATCTCATTCCTAGCCCAAATGGTTAGTTACAGCCTATGGTTTGGCAGTGGTTCACGAGATGATAACAGAAGTGGAAATCCAATAGGAGTTTTATTAACAGTCATGCTTGCGCCAGTGGCTGCGACAATCATTCAGCTAGCAATTTCGCGCACACGAGAATTTTCCGCTGATGCAGGTTCTGCTAGATTAACTGGTAATCCCCGCGCCTTAGCTAGGGCATTGCAACGCTTAGAAGCTTCAGCAAAGCAGATGCCTTTAAATGCTAATCCAGCTTATGAGCCGTTATTAATTATCAATTCCATCTCTGGACAGTTTCTAGGTAACTTATTCTCCAGTCACCCAGCGACAGAAATGCGAGTTACTGCATTACTAAAATTAGAGCAACAACTGCCAGCAAAAACTTATTAATTTGTCATTAGTCATTAGTCATTTGTCCTTTGTAAAAGAAATAAATGACTAATGATTATTAAGATAGGGTGCAATTCTTATTGGAGAGCAAACTTTGCAATTAAGGATGTTTTAAGTATGACTTCTAACAATATCGAATCTACTGAATCCATAGTAATTGTAAAAATAAGTTCTGAAACCGATAAATTAGTGGAAACCGAAATGGCTGGTGAAACTGATGAGGTGAAACGCGAAACCAAAGCGTTAATTGAGGCGCTAAAAAGACGCGCTCAAGCTGAGGCTGATTCAGCAGGTACTCTCACCCGTGAAACCTATTTAAAAGTTGTGCGTCAAGCACGGGGATTAATTGAAGGAAGGAAACTGATGGAACGTGATCGCTTAGAAAACTCTTGGGTCTAATTACGGAGACAGCTTTCCTGTGTTTCTGTGTAACGTTACCTTGCTTATAACGCTGCAATATCCTGCAGAAAGCTTATACTTCCAATTTGGACTTTCGGAAATGTTATGCTTCTAGTCTCCCAATAAGGGCTGCGATTGCCTAACGTGGAAATACGGCTCATAGCACATGAGTAGAAAAATTATCCTTCCGGTGAGAGAAATATTACGGTTCCAAGGACAGGAAAGGGTGCGCGCAGATAAATATTTTAGGGGCGTACAGATAGATGTACGCCCTTTTTTATAGCCCGTCAAAAATATCGCTCTTTGTAGACTAAAAATGATTCACTAAATTAAGGAATGATGATTTTGCGATCGCGATCATGTTTGGAATTATCGGGGCGGTGGCGGGATGGATTTTTATGGGCATTTTTCGCAGCGGCGATCGCGTCTTTGCCCTGATTCCTTTCCCCATTTATGTACGCACAACACTAGCAGGAGTTGGACTTGGCAGTTTAGCAGTTTTATTACCCCTGACGCGTTATTTTGGACATGAAGAGTTAGATTCAGTCCTGACTGCTAACTTTGGTGCTGTTTTTCTCTTAACTCTAGCTCTTGGGAAAATGGCTGCCATTAGCATTACGGTAACAGGTGGGTGGCGCGGTGGATTGATCATTCCCCTATTTTTCACTGGTGCTTGCATTGGTAAAGCAGTAGCGGTCTTAATTCTGGGACTCGATCCTGCCCTTGCCATGATTTGTACAATGGCAGCTGTCAACGCAGCCGTAACGCGCACACCTATAAGTACGACTTTGCTACTGTCAAAATTGACTAACTTGAGTCCTTTTACGCCAATCCTTTTTGCCAGTTTAATTGGATTTTTTCTTGCCCCTAAAGTTCCTCTGAGCGGATCTCAACTCAAATCCCACAGAGAAGCTACGGATCAAACAAGCGCCTAAGTTAGCTGCACAGGCATAAAAAAGCAATAATATGATAGAATTGTATCAAATTATAGCAATTATTCAAGAGCAATTTAGAATAATTTTGCGCTTTGTTGAGTAAAAAAGCTAAAATCTACGATTTTTGGAGATTTTTAGGTTATGACAACCTCACAGGAGAGGATTATCCCGACAGACTTGCGAAACGAAATGTCGCAGTCTTATCTGGAATACGCCATGAGCGTGATAGTGGGTCGGGCGCTGCCAGATGCCAGGGATGGTCTAAAACCTGTGCATCGTCGCATTCTCTACGCAATGCACGAGCTAGGTCTGCTCCACGATCGCCCTTTTAAGAAATGCGCCCGTGTAGTGGGTGAAGTATTGGGTAAATATCACCCCCACGGTGACACGGCAGTATATGATGCCTTGGTGCGGATGGCGCAGGATTTTTCCATGCGATCGCCCCTAGTTAACGGGCATGGTAACTTTGGCTCGGTAGACAACGATCCGCCAGCCGCCATGCGGTACACCGAATGTCGGTTGCAAGCTTTAACTAGTGCTGGTCTACTCCACGACATCGAATTAGAAACCGTAGACTTTGCCGATAACTTCGACGGTTCTCAGCAAGAACCCACAGTTTTACCAGCACGGATTCCCCAGTTATTGCTCAATGGTTCCTCTGGAATTGCCGTGGGCATGGCCACCAACATTCCGCCCCACAACTTGGGCGAATTGATTGATGCTTTGGTGGCAGTAATCCACAATCCAGAAATCACTGACCTGGAATTAATGCAGTATGTCCACGGCCCAGACTTTCCAACTGGGGCACAGATTTTGGGGACATCTGCTATTCGAGAAGCTTACACCACCGGGCGTGGTTCCATTACCATGCGTGGTGTAGCTAACATTGAAACCGTTGAACAACGGGGACGCCCAGATAGAGAAGCAATTATCATCACCGAATTGCCCTATCAAACCAACAAAGCGGCGCTGATTGAAAAAATCGCCGAAATGGTGAACGAGAAGCGTCTAGAAGGGATTGCAGATATTCGGGATGAAAGCGATCGCGACGGGATGCGAATTGTGATCGAACTCAAGCGTGATGCTTATCCCCGCGTCGTTCTGAACAACCTCTACAAGCAAACGCCACTGCAAGCCAACTTCGGCGCGAATATGCTGGCGCTGGTGAATAGCGAACCCCAAGTACTCACCCTCAAGCAGTTCTTAACCGTCTTCTTGGATTTCCGCATCGAATCCATTGCCAGACGCACCCGCTACGAACTGCGGAAAGCTGAGGAACGCGACCATCTCCTCCAAGGATTATTAATTGCCCTGTCTCATTTAGATCCAATTATTGTCTTAATTCGTCATGCTCCCGATGCACCCACAGCCAAAGGCGAATTAATCACAACTTACGGACTCTCAGAAGTGCAAGCAGATGCGATTTTGCAAATGCAATTGCGGCGCTTGACTGCTTTAGAAGCAGACAAAATTCGTCTAGAACACGAAGAATTACAAGCGAAAATTACCGACTTGCAGGATATTTTGGCCCGTCGGGAGAGAGTGCTGGAAATCATTGAAACCGAAGTTACGCAACTCAAAACTAACTTCGCCACACCCCGCCGCACAGTGATTTTACCAGGGGAAGGGGAATTAGATGACCGTGACCTAATTGCCAATGAAAAAGCGATTATTTTGGTTACAGAGCAAGGCTACATCAAACGGATGCCAGTCAACACCTTTGAAGCCCAAAGCCGTGCTACCAGAGGCAAAGCTGCAGCCAAGGTGAAAGATGATGATACCATCGAGCATTTTTTGACTTGCTGCGATCACGACAGTATTTTATTCTTTAGTGAGCGCGGTGTTGTTTATTGCCTGAGAGCTTATCAAATTCCAGCGAGTTCGCGTACCAGTCGCGGGACACCAATCGTCCAAATGCTACCGATTCCCAAAGAGGAAAAAATCACCTCAATTGTACCGGTTGACGAGTTTAGCAACGAAGAATATCTAGTCATGCTTACTAAGGGCGGGAATATCAAGAAAACCGAATTGGCAGCCTTTAGTCACATTCGCGCCAATGGCTTGATTGCCATTTCCTTAGAAGAAGGCGACCAACTGCGCTGGGTGCGACGCGCTAAAGTAGAGGACAGTGTAATCATTGGTTCTCGTAACGGGATGGCGATTAACTTCCGGTGCAACCACGAACAACTGCGTCCTTTAAGTAGGGCAACTCGTGGGGTAAAAGCCATGAAACTCAAAAATAAAGATGAACTCGTGGGTATGGATATTCTCCCCGCAGCAATTCTTGAAACTTTGGATGTTACAGAAGCAGAAACTGAAGATATCGAAACAATCGAAACAGAAGATATCGAAATTACCGAAATTAATGAAGAGTCCGCAGAAGTGCCTAGCAGTGGCATTGTTGGCCCTTGGGTGTTGGTAATTACAATGGGAGGATATGGTAAGCGCGTACCAGTTGCCCAATTCCGGCTGCAAAATCGTGCTGGTCAGGGTTTAATGGCAACTAAGTTCAAAAACCGTAAAACCAAAGACAAGTTGGCAACCCTACGCATTGTCAACAATGATGATGATGAAATCATGATGGTGACAAATCGCGGTATTATCATTCGTCAAGCAGTGAATGCGATTTCTATCCAATCGCGATCGGCAACTGGAGTCAGAGTGCAGCGTTTAGATGAAGACGACGCCATTACTGGAGTGGCAATAGTTCCACCTGATGCTGGCGATGCAGAAGAAGCAGAATAAAAAGCAGGGGGAGAGGTTAAACGCCTTACTCCCTTATTTAATTGCCTTAACTAGTGGCATTTTAATGGGGCTAACTGTAGCCCCTGTAGGTGCATGGTTCTTGGCTTGGATTGCTCTAGTCCCCTTATGGGTGCTAGTTGTCACTTCAACTAAAGGTAAAAACCAATTCCCCCCTGCTTTCCTCTGGGGTATTGGTTTTCACTGTGTTGCCCTATTCTGGATTACCGGAATCCATCCCATGACTTGGTTGGGCGTTCCGTGGTTGCCGAGTTTGGCAATTACCCTTTTTTGTTGGGGATTTATCAGTGTCTTGGGTGGGGTATTCCTTACTATTTGGGCGGCTGTAATGGTTCGCCTAACCGGACAAAAACCGTGGCTACGTATACTGATTGGTACAGCCGTCTGGTGCGGTTTAGAGAGTCTGTGGAGTGCTAGTCCTTTGTGGTGGAGTTCCCTTGCTTACACACAAAGCCCGCATAATCTCGTAATTGTACATCTGGGTCAACTGTCTGGGCCTAATACTGTGACAGCAGTGATCGTTGCTATTAATGGGTTAATTGCTGAAGCATATATAAACCGCCTTTCCTTCTCTACGAGAGACTGCGCCAACGGAACGCTACGCGAACGCATAGCGTCTCGTAGAGAAGACACCAAGATTTCCTCTGTATCCTCCGCGCCTGTGTGGTTCGTTAATAAATACTTAGTTACCGCCACAGGACTATTAATTACCTTACACCTTATTGGTTTTATCTTATACAGCCGTCCCATTGCTCAACCCCCGGAAGCAGCCTTAAAAGTGGGGATTGTTCAGGGTAATATCCCGAACCGACTTTTACGAAGTTCCGAAGGGTTTCGTCGCGCTCAAGAAAATTACACCAGTGGGTATATAACTTTAGCAAATCAAGGTGTAGATGCAGTCCTCACCCCAGAAGGAGCCTTACCTATTTTCCAGCGTAACTTGCTAGAAACTGCCTTAGTCGCAGCTGTGAAGGAAAAAGGCGTAGTTGCTTGGATTGGGGCTTTTGGCGAACGGGGAGATAGTTATACAATTAGTTTGTTTACTTTCAATGGTAAAGGTGAGATTGTCAGCCGCTACGACAAAGCCAAACTAGTACCTTTGGGAGAATATATTCCCTTTGAAGGCATTTTAGGTGGGCTAGTTCAGCGCTTATCGCCTTTGGATGCACACCAAGTTGCTGGTTCAGCAAATCAGCTATTTGACACTCCTTTTGGTCGGGCGATCGCTAGTATATGTTATGAATCTGCTTTTCCTGAACAATTTCGCCGTCAAGCGGCGGCGGGTGGGCAATTTATTCTCAGTTCTTCTAACGATGCTCATTACACTGCATCCATGCCATTCCAGCATCATGCACAGGATATCATGCGGGCAATTGAAACCGATCGCTGGTCAGCACGGGCAACTAATACCGGATATTCAGCCTTTGTAGATCCTCATGGCAGAACCTTATGGATGTCTGGATACAATACCTACGAAACTCATGCTGAAACAATTTATCGACGACAAACACAGACTTTATATGTGCGTTGGGGTGATTGGTTAACACCGTTGTTGTTGATATCTTCTGGAGGAGCTTGGCTGGTAATTTGCGGTATAAAGAAATTCAGTAACTTTGGAAATCCCTAGCGTATTGAGTTTTTGGAATTATGAGCGAATTCCTGTTATGGGGCGGCTTTTGGGGGAAAACTTTTCGATTTACTAAAATTATGGAGTTCAGAGGCGTTAAGGTCGCGCCATTGACCCAATTGTAGGTCATCTAATTGTAGGTGAGCTATACTGACCCTGATCAGTCGCAAAGTCGGAAACCCGACAGCCGCAGTCATGCGCCGTACTTGGCGGTTTTTTCCCTCTGTCAAAGTCATTTCCAGCCAAGCTGTCGGGACATTTTTGCGAAATCTAATCGGTGGTGTGCGTTCGGGTAACTGTGGTTCTTCTGGTAGAAGCTTAACTTCTGCTGGTTGAGTGCGGTAATCTTGAATTTCCACACCTGTTTGCAACCTTTTGATAGCTTCTGCATCTGGAATTCGCTCTACCTGTACCCAGTAAGTACGTTTATGACCAAAACGCGGATGGGCGAGGCGATGTTGCAATTGTCCATCGTTCGTTAACAGCAGCAATCCTTCACTATCCCAGTCTAAGCGTCCCACAGGATACACATCAGACACATCAATATAATCTTTTAGAGTGCTATGTGTCGGGGCATCTTTTGTAAACTGACTGAGGACACCATAAGGTTTGTAAAAAATAATATATCGGTAATGATTTGTCATTGGTCATTTGTCATTGGGCATTGGGCATGGTTATTTCCTTTGTCTCCCTCATGCTTCCCCAGTCCCCAGTCCCCTGCCTAGTCAATATTGTCTGCGGTTTGATTGCTTAGTGCCACCAATCTCAGAAGCCTGCGATCGCTATTGATCGCAATTTGCTTCTTGCCGCCTAGCCGTCTAATCTTAACCCAAACTTACGTTAACTAATGTCAGTAGACCGAAAAGTTTTCCAAAACCCTTCCCCTACCCCTTGTACGATTATCATTTTAATTTAGACTATTTCGAGTATTTTAACTGGTTGACAAAATGCGCTTTATTTTAACCTCTCACCAATGAACTTTGACTAAATTTATCCTTGAGAATTTGTACTCGTAGTGTGACAGTGATAGTAGTTATATTTGCTTGCTCGTCCTCAAGTAAGTATGGAATGAACGAGTAAGCTTTTCCTGTCTAAAAAAATTTTGGGCAACCCGCACCGTTACTGCCTCCATTTCACAGCACCTACAAAAAATAGCGATGCCTGCGGCGGTAAACTACGCACCTACTCCTTGACTGCTTAATAGCATAAATGCCTGTAATAATTATGGAGCAAAGCTTAAAGCTTTTATTAGTGCTATTCGATTCTGGAGTTAAAGTATGGATGCTGAAGAGTTGTTGAGAAGATATGCTACTGGGGAACGAGATTTTAGTGGAGTTGATTTGAGTGGTATGGTTTTGGAAAATTGCCAACTTGAGGGGGCTAATTTCAGTGGAGCCAATCTCAGAAATATATTCATATCAGGTGTCATGATGCGAGGTGCTATTTTTGAAGGAGCTGATTTGAGTAATGGTTCCATCATTGAATCCAATTTGAATTGGGTCAATTGTAGGAATGCTAACTTGGAAGGGGTCAATTTTTACGCCTCCGAGTTGTACTATACCAATCTTGAAGGAGCCAATCTCAGGAATGCCTATTTGAGTGAATCTGGTTTGACAGGAGTTAATCTGAGGAACGCTAACATTGAAGGTGTTTCCTTGAATTCCTATGACACGCGGGATGTGATCATGCCAGATGGGGAAATTATCACTATGTTGCCCGAGTGATACTTCTGAATTCATGAATTCTGGCTCTGCTATATGATTTTTGCTGATTAATTTATTTCTTGGAAGTCCCTTAGGAGTCGTCAAAGCGCTGCGAAAGCCAGTCTCAAAGCTGGATTTGTCTTCTTTTCCTGCACCCTCTTGACAAAAGTGCAATCACTCTAACCTCTTACCAATGTTCATGGAGCGGGTTTCAAAAAGGCGATCGCCCCATCATAACCTAGTCGTTAATAGCTCCTAATTTAGAAATGCATTTAACTGGCATTGCCAGAGTAGCGATTAAAAAATGTTCAAAAATGCCACAGCTACGCTCGTTGTAGACATCGCTTTTCTAAACCTCAAGATATTATCTACTCGAACACCGTGCAGCATAGATAAAGTCTGAGGTTTTGCATGAAAGTAGCAGTTTTCAGTACAAAAGCCTACGATCGGCTGTTTTTGTCAGCTGCAAATTCTCCCATCCAACACGAATTAGTGTTTTTTGAACCCCGTTTAAATCGGGATACGGCTATCCTTGCTGCTGAATTTCCGGCGGTTTGTGTATTTGTCCATGACCAGGTTGATGCCCCAACTTTAGAGATTCTCGCCTCAGGGGGAACTCGTCTGGTTGTCCTTCGCTGTGCAGGGTTTAACAATGTAGACTTACAAGCCGCAGCAGATTTAGGAATTACTGTTGTGCGTGTTCCCGCCTATTCACCTTATGGGGTAGCAGAACACGCCGTAGGATTGATTTTGAGCTTAAATCGCAAAATTCATCGTGCCTATAACCGTGTCCGAGAAAGCAATTTTTCTTTAGATGGACTGCTGGGATTTAATTTGCACGAGCGCACAGTGGGAATTGTCGGTACCGGCAAAATCGGTCTGATTTTAGGACAGATTATGAAGGGGTTTGGCTGTCACTTACTCGCCTATGACGTTTATCGCAATCCCGAATTGGAAGCGCTAGGTGGAAAGTATGTAGAACTACCTGAGCTATTTGCCAACTCCGATATTATCTCCCTGCATTGCCCCCTGACTCCCGAAACGCATCACTTAATTAACACTGAAGCTATAAAACAGATTAAGCCAGGTGTGATGCTAATTAATACTAGCCGAGGAGCGCTGATTGATACCCAAGCAGTGATTGAGGGATTGAAGTCTGGTAAAATTGGCTATCTTGGTGTAGATGTCTACGAACAAGAATCAGAATTGTTCTTTGAGGATTTGTCTGGGGAAATTATTCAAGATGATATTTTCCAGCGTCTGACAACGTTCCCCAATGTACTCATTACCGGACATCAAGCCTTTTTTACAGCAGAAGCTCTCTACAATATTGCAGAAACAACTTTTGCTAATATTACCGATGTTGAACAGGGTCATTTTTGTGCAAATGAAATTCGCGCCTAAATCTTTAGCAATCTCAAATCCCAAATTGTGTTACCTCATAAATTGTTAACACCTTTGCTCCCAGACATAACCAAGGTGCTACACTACATCCATGCTAGGGGTGCCTACATAACCAGGCTGAGATCAAACCCTTAACACCTGAGTCTGGGTAATACCAGCGGAGGGAAGCTGTTTATTGAGGAATTACAATATGCGGACTGAATGGGTTGCTAAACGACGTGGGCAGGGTAATGTATCTCAAATGCACTACGCCCGCCAAGGTGTTATCACCGAAGAAATGCACTACGTCGCCCAACGAGAAAATCTCCCGGACGATCTCATTCGTGAGGAAGTAGCGCGGGGACGAATGATTATCCCCGCTAATATTAATCACACTAACCTAGAGCCGATGGCTATTGGCATCGCCTCTAAATGTAAGGTAAATGCTAATATCGGCGCTTCCCCCAACTCTTCTAATCTTCAAGAAGAAGTTGATAAGCTGAATCTGTCTGTGAAATACGGCGCTGATACCGTGATGGATTTGTCCACAGGTGGCGGTAACTTGGATGAAATTCGCACCGCAATCATCAATGCTTCACCTGTTCCCATTGGTACTGTGCCAGTTTACCAAGCTTTAGAAAGCGTCCACGGCACAATCGAGAATCTGACTGCTGATGATTTTCTCCATATCATCGAAAAGCACGCCCAGCAAGGAGTAGACTATCAAACTATCCACGCAGGGATTTTGCTTGAGCATTTGCCTTTGGTGAGAAACCGGCTCACTGGTATTGTCTCTCGTGGCGGCGGGATTTTGGCGCGGTGGATGCTACATCACCACAAACAAAACCCGCTTTATACCCATTTCCAAGATATTATTGAGATTTTCAAAAAGTACGATGTCTCCTTCAGTTTAGGAGATTCCCTGCGTCCCGGCTGCACCCATGATGCCTCAGATGAAGCACAATTAGCTGAATTGAAAACCCTGGGACAGCTAACTCGCAAAGCCTGGAAAGATGATGTACAGGTGATGGTGGAAGGACCTGGACACGTGCCAATGGATCAAATTGAGTTCAACGTCCGTAAGCAAATGGAAGAGTGTTCGGAAGCACCTTTCTATGTTTTGGGCCCATTGGTAACAGACATTGCTCCCGGTTATGACCACATCACTTCAGCCATTGGAGCTGCGATGGCTGGATGGTACGGTACTGCAATGCTGTGCTATGTAACACCTAAAGAACATTTGGGTCTACCAAATGCCGAAGATGTTAGGAATGGGTTGATTGCCTATAAAATAGCAGCTCATGCGGCTGATATTGCTAGACATCGCCCTGGTGCAAGGGATAGAGATGATGAACTTTCCAAGGCGCGTTACAACTTTGATTGGAACCGTCAATTTGAATTATCACTCGACCCAGAAAGAGCTAAGGAATATCACGATGAAACTCTGCCAGCAGATATTTATAAAACTGCTGAGTTTTGTTCGATGTGTGGCCCTAAGTTCTGTCCAATGCAAACTAAGGTTGATGCTGATGCGCTGACAGAATTAGAGAAGTTCTTGGCGAAAGAGACTGTGACTCAAAGCTAACAAATTAGACCTCTTGCAAAAGTTGAAAAACTGCTGTAATTGGTATCAACTAGAAGTTAAAACTCTTTTAAAACCTTGTTCCCAGTCGGAGACTGGGAATGAGACAAAATGGTTTTGCTTCTCTCAAAATATAAGGTTAGGTTTTGCGATCGCACTTTTACTTTGTACAAGAGTAATCCAATTGCGTTGGCAAAGCCTACCATACCCCTTTGGGGAAGCAAGCTACGTGTAGCGTCTCGTAGAGAAGGTATCGCTCCCCAATCAAAGCTAAATCAGTAATTCTGGTTGGTAATTTAGGCGATCGCGTTTAATTGCGCCTACTTACTTCGGTAAAACCAGGCTTTGACGCACAGCACGCTTGCGATCGCTTTTACAAATACCTCCAGCCATCTGATACTCATGGCTATTATAAGACTAATATTTGATTTCTGAATTCCTGATAACTCTATAGTGGACAATTGTTGAAAAAGTTGTCATACGTGAAATTGTTGATTTTTCTGAAAAAGCCTAAAATTTAAATCCCTTACAACATTTTTTGCCAATTGAAACCATATTTATTGTTAAGGCACAGCAGTGCTGTACCTCAAAAGCCTGTTCTATTTAAGGGAAGATGCTGTAACACAAGTCTGTTTCTGATAACGTGAAAGCGGAAGCTCCTACAGGCTGCGCGTAACACAGAAACGTGAAAGCGGAAGCTCCTACAGGCTGCGCGTAACACGGAAACGTGAAAGCGGAAGCTGCTACAGACTGCGCGTAACACGGAAACGTGAAAGCGGAAGCTCCTACAGACTGCGCGTAACACGGAAACGTGAAAGCGGAAGCTCCTACAGACTGCGCGTAACACGGAAACGTGAAAGCGGAAGCTCCTACAGGCTGCGCGTAACACGGAAACGTGAAGGCGGAAGCTGCTCCATCTTCACCCCAGCCACTTCCATCATCACTGTAGTAATCGGCACGAGTCGCCCCACAGTGGTGTAATAGCTATTCCCCACTGGTGTTGTAGTCGAGCGCTCCCGAAACCGCCGCATGGTGATGTGAAACCACTCCCGCGTTTTTGGCATCGGCAACCGATACAAAAGCCGCGTATTGACAAAGTAATAAAACAGCCAGTCTGCCTCGGTATAGAGAAAGCAGCCGGGGGTTCCCTTCTCTAGGTTGCTGTGTGTCTCGAAGAACAAGTTACGAGTTTTATTCCACCTATCGCCCTTAATCTCAATTAAGATTTCGCCACTGTGCGTTGTCCAGATGAGGTCAATATCTCTACTTTGGTAGTCGAGGTCATCCTCAACATTAACAACATTAATAGTTTCTGGCCTTGACCACAACCACGCCTCAATGTCAGCAGCAGCTTGTTTAGCTACCTGCACCGCGTCATCCATGCTGTAGACGTAGGTCATAGTTTTAGTTCTACCATTAAAATTATTTAGTACAATTGTATTATTGATTGATATAGAAAATTAATTTATGCACCTTCTGTGGTTTCGTCGAGATTTACGTTTGACTGACAATGAAATTGTTGCTTTAGCGTCTGCTAATAATGCCACAGTTTTAGCATTCTTTATCATCGACCCTTGGTTTTATCAATGGGTTGATGTAGGTAAAGCACGGGTGCGGTTTTTGTTTGAGTCTTTAGAGAATCTAGATAGCAATTTGCAAAAATTAGGCAGCAAACTAATATTATTTGAAGGTAATGCTGTAGAAATTATACAAGAATTAACTCAACAATTAACACAGCAGGGACATAGACCAAAACTTTACTTTAATCGTGATGTACAAGTAGAGTATGGTGTTAGTCGAGACCAGGCTATTGTTCATTTTTATCAACAGCTAAATCTTAATTATCACATGGGATTAAATAATTTTTTACAATTGGAAGATAAACGTGAGCATTGGTATAGCGAGTATTACACATACCAAAGACAACCTATTTACCCAAAACCTACTAGTATTAATACTCCGTCACTGTCTCTAAATATTCCCCATCTGACATTTACAGAATTAAAACAAAAGTATTCAGCTTTTTGGAAAACAGAACAGGTATATTTTATTGGTGGAGAAACACAGGCACAAAGTACATTAAATTCATTTCTTAAAAGTAGATTTAATGGCTATCATTGGAAACTTTCACGCCCAATGCTCTCACAGCTTGGGGCAACATCTCATCTATCACCACACCTAACTTTTGGGACTATTTCAACTCGCACTGTTTACCAAAGTACTAAAGCTAGAGCAGAAGAATTAAAAACTCAACCCAAGGCAGAATTTTCCTTAAAAGCATTTCGTGACCGCTTACGCTGGCATGATAGTTTTACACAACGTCTTTATTTTTATCCAGAAATAGCTTATCAAAACCGCTACCCGGAATTTGATGAATGGTATACACCCCTAGAGTTACCACCAGAAAAACAAGAACTATTTCAGGCATGGCTTGAAGGGTTAACAGGCTTTCCTCTCGTAGATGCCAGTATGCGACAACTAAAAACTATGGGTTGGATGAACTTTCGCATGAGGGCAATGTGTGCCACATTTTTAACTATCAATTGCGGTATTTCCTGGCATCACGGCGCTAGACATTATATGAACTATTTAGTAGATGGAGATTTAGCAATTGATAATTGGCAGTGGCAGATGCAATCAGGTGTTACTAATCCCTTAAGTGATACTTTTCGCATATATAACCCAAATAAGAATATTCAGGAAAAAGACCCAGACCTCAAATTTATTTACTATTGGATAAGCGAACTAAAAGGGTACAGTCTACCAGAAATTATTCAAGGTAAATATATTGGCACTAGTTCTTATCCACAACCTATTTTAGATTGGGCTAAAACCCGCAAAGTTAACGGTAAAATCATCTCTGACCTGCGGAAAAAAGTAAGAGAAAGGTTAACTCTCCAGGGTGGAACAGAATATGAAAGTGCAGTTGCAGCTAAAGAAACAGTCAATAAATACTGGCAGCACAAAGATAGACAGTACAAAGAATTCAAGGAATTAGAGGCAGAACTAGAGTAGTTAACAGGACTTAGACAAAAATTAAGCCCAAATAAAGCCTAAACTGGCGATATTCGCGGTAAACACGTCACGGTTGAGTGTCAACCAATCGAAGAATCGATAAGACATAGCCGTTCTAAATGCATCTATTGCTTCAGTAAAGGTGTTCAAAGGAATGCTCGGCCCACCTGCGTCTCAAGCCTCCTGTCATCTGATGCCAAAGAATAAAAGTATAGGCACAGAATACCAAAATAAAGTGCCTCAGTAGACTCCTTTTCTCTCGAACTTGATATTCTTTTAGTCCTAACCATCCCAGGAATATGAATGCAGCTAAATAAAAGAATTGGAGCTATTCTTTCAATGCTGTGACAAAAAAGACGCGAGCAACATCTGGAACCTCTCGGGGTGGAGATTTATAAGTATAACGACCAAAATGGGCTTGTTCGTCTCCTGGGTGAACAACTGATGCCTTCCATCCATAATTAGCAAATAAGGTTTCTGGCTCCTCGCATCCATAACGCCAATATTTAGATAATCCTTCGTCGCTCTGTAATATCAATTTTGTATTTATTAAATCAGCCCCTAAGCAACTGGTGGGCGCACTTAAGTTAGTAATTGTCTTAAGTAAATCATGTACCTCATTCTCACTCAAGTAGTAAAATACTCCCTCCACTAACCAAATGGAAGGGATATCAATTTGATATCCTTGAGCAATGAGCAGTTCAGACCAAGCTTCTTTAAGGTCAATTGACAGCGAGTATCGATGGCATAAAGCTTGAGAATTTTCTAAAAGAGATTCTTTAAGTTGCAAGACTTCAGGTTGGTCTACTTCGTATAAATGAGTGTCAGGATGCCAATTAAGTCGGAAAGCCCTGGTGTCCATCCCGGCTCCTAAAATGACAACTTGACTTCTTTGATGGGCAGCAGACATCAAAAAATCATCAAAAAATCGTGTTCGTGTAGCAACAAAGGGTGTGCCTCTATTTTCGTATTCTTTGGCTGTTGGAATAACTTTTGCAATCATTTCATCGCCAGCTAATAAAGCCGCCAATGGGTCTGAAAATAACCTATCTGGTCTTTGTGTTTCTATAGCCCGTACTGCCGCCATAATACGGGAGGTTAAACCGACAGAATCCTTAATCTCAAGCATTATTCTTTTGTTACTAAAATGTAATTTTATGGAAAAAGTAGTCTAAAATCACATCTTCTCATACAACTTAGCACCTCTACATCGAAAAATATTATGCTATTCCAAGTCAGTAGATATGCTTAAATACTCAATTCGCTTGTTATTTCATTATCTAAAGTATAGAGAAATACTTGTGTTTAACTGATTCATGCCGCATTTATGCAACACCTAAAATCCAATTTCAATGGTCAAACTGCGAATCTTTCCTGTATCTGCCTCAGCTTTATCTGCAACTTGAAGAGTCCAGGTTCCTTGGGGACTTTTACCCTTAAAAGCAGCAAGTTTAAGGGTATTTACCTCGTCATAAGTTGTTTTAATATTATCTGTAGCTCCGCCTTGGCGATCGTGCAAAACTATGGGAAGTATGCCTATTTGCACCGGGGGAAGGAGAGTAACTATAAGATCCCCAATATACGTATGCTCGATGTCTACATTAACTTTGATGGATTTCATCAGGCTGGTATTAGCGATCGCCACCGATAATGTTGATGTTTGCAAATCGTTAATTGGGATATCTTGCACTGCCTGGAAAACACTAATGGGCGATGTTTGAGCAGGCATGGCCAATTCTACAGCTTTCAGAGCATTGATTCGACCGTAACCGTAAAAGGGGCTGCGCCCATTGGCATCATATTTACCTCCAGCTGGATCGATGCGATCGCAGGAGCGTTTTATAATGTCTCGCACTTCATCCCAACGCAGATTTGGGTTTCTGGCAAGAATCAAGGCGGCTACACCTGCTGCACCTGGGCAGGAACTAGAAGTTCCGCCAAATTCGTTTGTATAGTTGCCTAAAGCCTCACCCAGATTTCGATTACCCGAATTATAACCAAGTACACCAGAGCGATCGGTTGTCCAAATTCCAGTAGTTTGAGAACTGTCACCATTGTTGCTGGGGAAGGCACACCAAACTGCCTGACCAAAATCACTGTAAGCGCTTCTCGTGCCGTAGTCATTACAAGCTGCCACCGCAATCACCTTTTGGTAACTGGCGTAGCCGTCGTTATCGACGCTTTCGTTACCATTGCCAGCTGCGAATAAAATTACACACCCCTTGCCATTACGACCTTTATTGATTGCAAAGTCTATAGCAAGTCGCGTGGAATCAGGTAGAGGTACTTTTTGGTTATGTGCAGGATCGTCTGGTTCAAACCAAGTACCATCTGCTGGGCCCCAGCTACAAGAAATAACATCAGCACCATTTTGAGCCGCCCAAATAAAAGCATCTGCTTCATCTTGTGACCCCAGCGCCGAAGCTAGACGAATCGGCATGAGCTTTGCACCCGGTGCCGCACCAGATGCCCCAAAGTTGCCGTTTCCACAAGCTACTCCTGCACAGGATGTACCGTGGTTATTATCATTTCCCGGTCTGGGATTGTTCGTTTTACGTGTGACATCACGCGGGGCAACAATCTTGTCAGAGGAACGGAACTCTTCATGATCGAGATCCACACCGTCGTCGATAATTGCAATAATTGTCCCAGTGCCATTGCTCAACTTCCAAGCGGCTTCAACGTTGGCATGGGCATTAATTATTTTACCATTAATTGTTGTTTGCTTTAAGTGCCACTGCTGCGGGAAAACCTGACGTTGGCGTGACTCACGCGCTAATTCAGGATGGCACAGTTCAACTGATTCCTCATTTAGAAGTCTCTCGGCGATTTCAAAGACCGCTATGCCAGTATTTGCAGGCGTACTGACAAAATAAGCATTTCGTGCGTATTCAAGTTGGCGTTTAATTGTTAAGTTGTAACGTCTTAAAACTTCTTGGCAGACCCTTGACTCTTCTTCGCTATCAAATTTAATAAAAAGGTTTTCAGTATAAACTACAGGTTGTTGGGATACTGGATCGATTAAGACGCGTCCGGCAAATTGGACTTCGGACTCATTGTTGAGAATTTCACGGGCGCGATCGCGCAAAGCAACACCCTGATTCGGAACTTTCGCTTGCAAAATTTCTACACCCGCTTGCCGAAACCGTGTTGTTAATTCAAATTGATTGAGGATACTACGAGCTATGGGTGATACAGGTGCGACTTCAAAGGATCTTGCACCAACAATAGTGCTACGGCTTTCGGTACGCACTACAACGTGTTCGTTACTGATAGCAAATTCATACTGTTGGCCGTTCTGTCCACCATAGCGAACCTGAACCATTGTTTAATCTCCTAAATGTTTTGAAAATTGGGAATTGGGAATTGGGAAACCGTATTATGCCTTACTTTTAAAGCTTGCTGCACCCATCGTAGGCTGACGTTTACTTTATGGATGCTTCTGATTTCATGTGTTATATGTGTATTACGATACAGAATTTAATCTATCTAAGTTCATACAAACCTTCGATTAGTCTTTCCAGGAAAGAGGGGATTCAAAATCAGGTTGTTTTAAGAATCTTCACTATCAGTAGGAGCGTATAACTGTGAATCACGATGAAAAGAATGTATTCCATGCCACTGAAAAACGCTATAACATCATTAGAACTTGAGAAAGATGTTTTATTTTCCGGTTGAGTATTTTTTACAGGTGTACTCTCTACCCCTGATTGGTGAAGTGAAATTTCAAAAAGACTACTTTTCTGAGTATCCTGAACAAATTCGCGTTGGTAGAGATGCCTATGGCGGGCTACGCCTACGCACAACTGTATCCTACATTCGTAAACCTGGGTACTATGCAGTACATTACAATCAACCCAGCACTGTGGCAACAGGAGCAATTTTACGACTTAACGACGGTGCAATCGCAGTTTTTTTAGGCGAACCCAATCAATCAGAACGGGGTATATTGAGTCCGATTTATACACTAGAATCGAATGGTTCTGTAGCAGTACCAACTGGACTGGTTTTTATCCGCTTTGCTGAAGGCGTTGATGTGGAGTCGCAATATGAGGTAATTAATCGAGCAGGTTATGAAGTTGCAGAAAGGCTTTCTTATGCGCCTCATACCGCTTGGTTGCGTGCCCAATCAGGTAATATTGTTGATGCGATCGCTGGAATTTCTCAGTTAGAAGCGATCGCTAATGTTGAGAATGTCGAACCTCAAATGCTTATGGAAAGAGGTTTCAGATAAATTACAAATTATACATATTAGAGATATTCTTACTTCTAAGTTGACGGTAATATAAGTACCATGCTTCACTATTGCCTAAATCTTTTTTAATTGAATGACTAGATTTATCCATGACCAATTTGCAAAAGATTATTTGGAAGAATTACTAAAACCTTATGGAGAAGTGCAAGGTTCTAGCCGTGTGGCGGGAGAAGTTCGAGAAATCGATGTTTTATTTTCTCCTTTAACAAAACAAAGCACGAATTTAGAAACACTGGGATTATTAGGAAGATTTGCCTCTACAGCAGCCATTTTTGAACCATTCCGCAACGCTGCATCAAAAGAAGAAATTTGTGATTGTCTGTTAAAATTATTAGAAGTAAGGGGTGGATTACAACGTCAAGCAAATCGCAATAAAACTTCCATTCCAGAATTAGAACTTCCCAAATTATGGATACTCACTCCAACAGCGTCTACAGCACTGCTGTCAGGATTCGGTGCTACTCAAAAGGTAGATTGGCTACCTGGAGTACATTTTATCGCAGAGTATTTGCAGACTGCGATCGTTGCAATTCACCAGTTACCGCGTACCCAAGAAACTCTGTGGTTAAGAATTCTCGGTCGAGGAACAGTACAAAAACAAGCAATAGATGAATTAGAAGCACTATCATCAAATCATCCATTTCGCAGAGCAACGCTAGAATTACTTTATAACTTGCGGCAGAACTTGCAAGTTAATCAAAATTCAGAAGAAGACGATCGGGAGTTAATTATGCGATTAAAACCACTTTATCAACAAGACCGAGAGCAAGCTGTACAACAAGGCGAACAACGTCTAATTATACGTCAACTAAATCGCCGTTTTGGTGAGATTGATTCATCTACTATTGAACGAGTTCAAGGATTATCTATTGAACAATTGGAGTCGTTAGGAGAGGCTTTGTTAGACTTTTCAGCAATTTCTGATTTAGAAGCTTGGTTAAACCAACAAATTGAATAAATCTAATCTGTAAATCAATTAAACAAATCTTATGTGAAACTGGACTTTATTCATGTATGAGCAAGTCATGAATTGCCTCTACAGATGAAATGAGAATACTAACCAAAACTTTGAATAACGTACATATCATTTCCTGTATCACCTACTAAAAGCAAGCTACTGTCATCACTTTCTAAATTTTGACTGCCAGCAATACCCTTTTGCAAAACTTTAATTATTCTTTGGGGAGTAAAAGATTCTAATTCCACAAACTTTCCAGATTCTAACCATGCTAATTCTTCAGCAGATAAATTTTGACGTATTTCTTCAGGTAATTGTTTAGCTGCTTGCGCCGACTCTGGAGAGGATTGAATGAACATTCCGCGCTTAGTAGCGATAATTTGACGTGGCGTTAGTCCAATATCAATAATCACAATTTCGCTATTGAGAAACCAATTAGCATTGGTTCTCAAATTATCAACTAAACCAATTCCTCGTGGATTGCAATCATGTATTGCATAGACTTTCAAATCAGGATTACGCCGCAGCATTTGCATTGTGGTGTCAAAAATGCTTTGGGGATATCCGGTAATGCTGAGAATTGCACAGTTATTTTCAAAGTGAAAATTATTAGCAATTAATAGTTGAGCAATACTAGCACTATCACAAACGACTAATCTATCAAAACTGTAAGCTGTTACGTCAGGATTAATCGTGGCTGGTTTATTTTCCTGCTTTGGCGAAGGAAGAATTTTGATAATTGAACCATTGATTTGCTGCCAGCGATTTAGCCAATCTTTAATCTGAGATTCAGAAATTAAAAAGTCTTGTGTTAAGAATCCAATTCGTCCTAGTTGTCGAGTTCCTAAATATATAGACAGCATTCCCATAATCACAATAGTGACAAAGAGGCTAAATGATTTGGATGCAAGACTTATTAAAATTCCTACAACAAGAACAATTCCTCCTATAATTTGTAAATTCTTAGCGCTTGCTTTGCGACTTGTATTATTGAGCTTGCTTGAGCTACTCCGATTAAAGAATATCCAAATAAACACAAAATTTACTATCAGTGGCCCAATAATAACAGCAAATGTAAAGAAATTAAAAAATACATAGAAAAAAAACCAGCCCAATTGCGAAATTGACTTTGAGCTTTTTCTTAGACGATTATCTAGAAAATAAAGCAGTTGTTTGGGTGTAAAAAACAAGGTATCATTTACAGAAATGTCAGCGATCGCCTTTGCAAAAAAAGGATCAGTAATCTGAACATTACTCATACTGGTCGGTTCAAAGGCAAAGAGATGATTGCATTTTATACACCGACCTTGATTAGCTGTCCGGTCTTTTAGTTTATTATCAGTTCCGCAGTTAATACACTTCATAATAGTTGCCCAATGTTATTTATTAATTGTTAGTTATTTAACACCTGATTTGTTAGTAAAACACTGTATTCTTCCCGCCGACGAATTAAGCGATGTGTATCATTTTCTTCTAGCAAGACTTCCGCAGGTTTGGGACGGTGTAAAAAGTGAGACGACATTGCATAACCATAAGCACCAACATCTAAAATGGCAACGATATCACCAATTTCTAACGCCGGAAGTTGACAATTTTTCCCCAGATAATCTCGTGAATATGTGGTGTTACCACAAATATCAGTTGTGAATGGATTGTCTGCTTGTTTCCAAGTGATAATTTCTCGGTAGCCGCCGTGTACTGAAGGTACTGAAAGATTAGCAACAGTGGTATCAACTCCAACAATCTGTTTTTCTCCTTGCCATTTCACCGAAACAACTTGAGCAAGTAAAGTTGCACATCCAGCGATCGCACTTCGTCCTGGTTCAATCACCAAATCAATTTCCCGTCCTAAACGAGTAATTCTCTCGGTTAACTCAGCCCCAAATATTTCCCAGTCAAAAGCTGTTTTGTTGTGGTGATAAGGATAGCCAAAACCACCACCAAAATCTAAATATTCCCAATCAGGTAACTTTTGTGCAATAGCGATTACCGTATCAATCACCTGGGTAAAAGCTGCTGTAGCATTAGTTCCAGTACCTCGATAGAAGTGTAAACCACTCAGCTTTAATCCCACCTCACCAGTTAAAGCGATCGCATCACCAAATTCTTCTGGACGTACACCAATACGACTATCTCCAGTAATTTCCGGCAAATTGAGGCGTAAACCCAGCCGAATCGATTTTTCTTTGTATTTGGGCAAAACTTCGCAGCACAATTGCAACTGAGCGAGGCTATCGAGATTGAGAGTTGTAACTCCCCAATTCAGGACTTGTAGCATCTCAGCGCAATTCAAATTACTGCCACTATAAACAATCTCACTCGGATCAAAACCAGCTTGCAATCCTAAATAAATATCTCCTGGCGTATTGGCGTGAAGTCCCCACCCAAAGGAGCGAAAAATTTTTAGCAGCGCAATGTTGCCATTAGTAACACTGGCAAACCGAAATTGCGTGCGGGGATAACTGACTGCTTTGGTAATCCGCTCAATAGTTTCGCGCAAGCGATCGCCATTATAAACATAAAGCGGAGAACCGTAGTTATTCAGTAACTCCTGAGCAAGTTCCCTGGAGAATGGGGGAGATGAGGGGGATGAGGGAATTAATTTTTCACTCTTAACTCGTAACTCCTCACTATTAACTTCTAACTCTTTTTTATCTAACCTTGCCATCGCTTGTAATTTCTCCATAGCCAACGATGTAACCAAAAGGGATGATCCCAAGATTGTTTACTTTGTTTTTCATTTAAAACGTGCGATCGCCAAAGTTGCCACATAATTAGTAACCAGAGTGTTTCACCAATTCGACGGCCTTGAATAGCTGCTCCCAGTTTGCCTTCAACGATTTGGGCCGCAATGTGAGGATAAAAGTGATTGTGAGTGCGAAGTATTTCTGGATTGAGCCAAATGCCGAGTTGATGCCAAAAATCATTTAAACACCAAGAAGTTAAAGGAACCCCCATACCACGTTTTTGTCGCCAGACAATTTCGGGTGGAAGCCAATTTTCTACAGCCCGTTTGAGGATATATTTTTCACAAGCTCCCTGCAAACAAAGTTCTCCAGATAGGCGGAATGTCCACTCAGCTAAAGGTAAGTCACAAAAAGGCGATCGCACCCATAATTTATGAGCAAAGGCCAATGCAGTCGCACGGGGATGGATATTCTGCGCTCCTTTGAGCATCAAATTAGCACGGCGAAGGCGATGCAGCAAAGATGGACACTCATCTTGATTAAGAGCTGTTAACAGCCAATCTTCAAGATGCAAATTTTGGATCTGTGCATATACTTCCGGCTGATAAACTTGAGATTCGTATCCTCCAAGACGGTGAAAGGTGCGGAGATATTGCTGGACAAAAGTTTCCTGTCCAGCGAGATTTTCTGCCTGATAAACACCTGCGGCAATTAAAGGTTTGTTCGTCCAACCGGCAAATAATTGATCTCCACCTTCACCATTAAAAATTACCTGAGTTTCTTGACTCGCCCTTTCAGATAGGAGATACAACGGCACACACACGCCATCTCCAAAAGGCAAATCCAATGCTTGCACAGTCGGAATTAGCGCATTCTTAATCGAACTTGGGGTTACTGCAACTTTAACAAGCGGAATTTTGAGAAACTGGGCGACTTGTTCAGAGTATGGATATTCTGGAATCCCTGCGTCACCAAAATCTAAAGTGTAGGCGCGGACTTTCACCCCTGCTTGTACCAGCAGCGCCGCCACCACTGAAGAATCGAGTCCGCCAGAGAGAAAGACCCCAACAGGCTCATCCTTTAAATCTGCAATTTGTCGCTCAATGGAGTCTTTAAGGAGAGTTTGCAATTCGGTAATTGCTGTAGCTTCATGTGTTAACTGTTTTGGAACTTCTCGCCATGAGTGGATTTTTTTAGATTCAGGCGTTTGCAGAATACCTGATTGACGATCGCTCTGCCAAACTAACTCAGTTCCCGCCGTCACTGCAAACACTCCATTAATAGGAGTTAGGGGTGTGGGAACGTAAGAAAAACAGCTATAACCATATAACCCAGGAATGCTAACTTCTGACTGTTGCAAAATCGGTAAAAGTAATTGCAGTTGAGATGCAAACCAGACTACTTGTCCTTGCACAGTCCAATATAAAGGCACTTTACCGAAAGGTTCTCTACCCAAAATTAGGCAGTTGTTTTCTTGGAGACTTACCCAAGCATCGGGTGAACTAAATAATCCTGATGCGGAGATGGCAGCAATTTGATTTTTAGAACTTACACAGAATAGATCCCCCAACCCCCTTAAAAAGGGGGCTTTCAAGGTTCCCACCTTTTTAAGGGGGGCTAGGGGGGATCTAGATTTCAGGTGTTCAGCGTGTAAGTCCTGATTTTGTTGCGGTGGGGAATTGCCATCGAGTCCTATGTAAACAACATTCCAGATGGGAACAGGATAATTTTCTTGTGCAGAAAACTTCAAAGCCTTTCCTTTTCTAGGGGAGAGGTTTTCCACAACACTAGTTAACAGCGTTTCCAACTCCTGTTGAGCGCCGTAACCCCAATAGCCAAGAAAGTAATGCGGGATACTCATCTGGACTATTTAACTTCAAAGGTTGCATCGCTAATCTGCCGACCTTCTAGGAACATCTGCACCTGCCAATTGCCAACAGTTGCAGCCCGGTTAATAGTGTAGCGACACTGGGTATCCCAGACAGACGTATTAATCTCGCGGGTTTGATAGTTGTTTTGCTTGACAATTTGACCACTTGGGTCAATCCAATTACAAGAGAGAGCCAGCTTTTTACCCAAAGGTGCATCTTTTAAGGTGACACGATACAATACTTCTGGATTGGTTTGGCGAGAAATTGTCTTTAAGTCGCCGCCATTATCTTGTATTAAGGTGATGTGGTCTTTTTGAGCATAAACACGGGAAAGTGTAGAACTTTGCTGCTGCATGAAAAATATTGTAGATGCAATGACAACCACTACAACTGCCACTACTCCAAAGGTAATCCATTGATTCCGGCGTTGTTGTACTTCTAATGCTTGGCGGCGATTTAATTGAATCAGCGCTTCATCTAGTAACTCAGGCGGTAAATTCAACTCCTGTAAAATTTCTTTAACCTGCTGTTGGTCTAGTTCCGCTTCTCGACGCAATTGCAGACCTTCTACTTCTGTAACTATTTGTGATAATTGCTCTTGAGTCAGTCGCTGCGTCATAGCTTAACTCCTGTTCAAAAAACTTTATGGCGATTCTTGATTACGTGCAATCAGAAGGACTCTATATTTAGATATCTGATATTTCACTTTTGTAGGTACATCATAAGCTACAAAATAAAGTTGTTGCTTTTCGGATTCTTTAAGAGATACTTTTGTAAATACTTTATTTTCTCTTGTTTCCATGTCTCTGCATGAAAACTCCTAACTCCTAACTCAGCACTGATTATGACTCAAGAACAAATCGCAATTAAAGGTCTCTATGAAGTCTGTATCGGCATTCCAGAGCCAATTTCTGCAATTCACTATTGGGAGCAATTTGGCTATCGCATTGGTGAAGTGGGTGAATTAACCGCAGATGTAGCCCATCAATTATATGGAGTGAATTCGTCTTTACGCTCAATCCGCCTCTACCACCAAAATGCAGATCATGGTTTGATTAGGCTGATGGTTTGGCAAAATCCCACCAATGAAGGTTTGGGAATTGCGTCAATGAAAATTAAGGGAAATCGCTGGGCAACAAGTTTAACTGCGGATGTCTTGAGTATCTTAAATCATATAGAGGATGCAAAAGCAGCAGGTTTCCCTATTAGATACTCTAACCCTTATTGGGAAGTCATCTACAACAAAGATAGAAAAAGCCGTCCTTTTCTTGAGCCAGCAGTTGGCGTGCGAGAAATGCTGTTACTACAACCCTTAGCTCGACAGGTTTTATTTCAACGATTTGGCTATACGCTACCGCATTACGGACAAGTTAACCATAATGCGCCTCTCAAGACTAGTCAGTTTACCCATATAGGGATTATCGTTCAGGATGATAGCAAAGAAACTCTGAAGTTTTATGAGGAAGTTTTGGGTTTGTTGCGTGTGCGTGATGATGTCGAAACTAGTTATGAATCTTCGCCAGCAGGTCGAGATATTTTTGACCTGAATTCTGGTGAAAAGTTTATTGTGACTACCTTTGATGATCCCCGTTCTTCTAAGTCTGACCTGATGGCTACGCGTAGTGGTAGACTTTATATCGTTCGATTCCCAGAATCTATTAATTTAGAATCGCGCTTTGAAGCAGCCCAACCAGGTAGCTTGGGTATGTCTTTATATACCTATCGGGTTAAAGGAATACAGGAATATTGCGATCGCATCAAGGCGAGTACTGCACAAAAAGTTACAGACATTATTAGTAATGAATTTGGCGAAACGAGTTTCTCCTTTATCGCACCAGATGGCTATTTCTGGACTTTGCTAGAAGGTAACTAGCTAGTGCAAGGGAGGCAGAGGGGCAGGGGAGCAGAATAACAATGCTCAATCCCCATTACCCCTTATCCTCAGAGGGGGCCCCACATTCCCCATTCCCCGTTTCCCAGTAGCTTAAACTTCTTTATTTACACCAATAGCTAGCTGCTTTTTGCTGTGTTTTAACTGTTTCCAAAGTGTTTTAATTTTCTCGTAGGCTTCTTCCTGAGACAGTTTTCCCCCAGTTTCTAGGCAAGTGATGTAACTAATTTTTTGGGAAAATTCTTGGAGATTGGCATTAAACACTAAGTTTTCTGGCTGGAATTTTCCATAATACCGACTACGTGGGTAAAGAAAGCTGTTTTTGTCTTGCGAGTTAGGTTGTGTCATAAGTTTGCTTTCTATAATTCCTTGTTAAATTTATAGACTATGATCTTTCTCTATGTGTATATACACAGTAGAAAATTCCCATTCCTGAAGAAGTAAATATTTTGATCAGTTCTTAGGATAAGGCCAGATTTAAAGGGAATAAACTGTGGAAAATACTGAAATTAGAGAGCAAAACATCAAAATGAATAAGTCAAAGTTGCTTTTGCTTGCGGAAAATATCAAAATGAGTAAGTCAAAGTTGCTTTTGAGTAAGTTGCACTGTAAACCGATCTTTGATCGCTACCCGAAATCCATTATCCCCAGAACGGATATTTTGGCGATATCCCCTTACAGATTGTCCACCGCCAATCACAAATTGTTGAAAAGGTAAAAGGCTATCTGGTGTAAGCTGCAAGTCTGCTTGGATGAGCAATAGATGATCGTTACTGAGTTGCTGCACGCGCTGGACTTGACCTAGCCAACTGAAAAAGTGACCATCGGGTATGGGGTCATTGTTGATCGTTTCATCTAATATATCAACGCCAAAATTAAATTGTGCGATCGCAATTCAATACCCAATGTTTGGGCCCCAATACTGGGAGGCGAATAATTATCTACACCCAAACTACCAGTTAAAGTTTTTGCCTCTTCAACTCTGACAACCAGAATACTTTAACCAACCTTACCCGTTGGACATAAATGCACTTCCACATTTGTAAATAGGGGATCGAGTCGCAATAATTTCAACTGTTCTTCCAGCTTACCAGTATTAAGAGGAATACCAGCACATAGTTGGATGCGACTACGAATATAAGATGGGTTTAATCGTCGCGTCCCCTCAATGTCAATCTCTGTCAAATTTTCTTGTTGCTATTAACTTAACGTGAGTTAGACGCAGAATTAGTATTACCACTAGTAACTTAAATCGAGCGATATACTTCTAGCGGATAATACGGTTGAAAGATGTGCTTTCTTAAATATGAACGCTACAATCTATCAGAAAAGCAAAGAAATAGTTAAATCCAGAGTAGCTTCATGATGGCTAATTTAACACCTACAGCGACATTTGACTTTGTTACCGTGCTATCCCAAGCTGCGGTTACGTATCGACAACCACAATGCATACGCCCTAGTGCTGAAATATTAATAAAGGCGTTGCTACAAGCAGAAAAAACTGCCAAGCAGCAACGGTTGACTTATCCGTTTGAGTTTCTTCTCGGTAAATGGCAACTTTGCTTTGTCACTGGCACTAAGAAAAACAGAGGTAGCGGGGGAATTGTATTAGGCAACGGTCTCTATGTGCCCAAGTTTATAGCAGTCCATGTTTCCTTTAATGCCACTTTGAAACAGGATTCAGACAGAGGCGAAATTACTAATCAGGTTGAGTTGAACCCAGTTTCACTGAAGCTTACGGGGCTAGTGCAATATTTCGGTAAGAAAAATTTATTGGCCTTTGACTTTAACCAAATGATTATCAGTTTGTTTGGTCGTGTTATTTACAACAGAGCAATCCGTGCTGGTAAAGTTCAAACAGAAGATTTCTACAACCAACCTATAGCTAAACTACCGTTCTTTGGCTTCTTTTTAGTGACAGAAGATTTCATTGCAGCTCGCGGTCGTGGGGGAGGATTGGCATTTTGGATTCGAGATACTTAAAGACGCTTGCAGGAAATCAGGCAGTCTTGCTGGAGGCAAAAGGAAAGAGGATTTGACTTATTTGTTTGATTTGTAGCAAGTGGTGCAACCTTTTTTACAAATCAAACAAGTACTTTACATCATCTGCGCTTGATTACTTAGGGAGTGATAGAGTTCGCCTGATTTGGTCTTTTATCTTGCCTTATCAAAGAAGTATATGCTACTATTGATAATTGTGTGGTTAAGGACGTATAGCTCAGTTGGTTAGAGCGCTACGTTGACATCGTAGAGAAACGACTAACGTCATCTTGACGCTCCGTACCTTTTTCACTTCACTGATATCCTAAACTTGTCTTAACTGTCCCAGTTTTGTCCCAAGAATATCTGATGAGACAGGACAAATACTACAGTATTAAACTGTATCTATTAATACCAAGTTTCTACTATAATAATCGGCTAAGGTATCTACAAAACCAAAAGACCCAAGATTTTATCTAAGGTCTTTGAGTCTTTGGTATTATTTCAGGGTGCTTAGGTAGGCTGGATGATGTCTAGTCTGGCTCGACGGCTTGCCATAATATAGTTCTGGCATTGCCATCTGACTCTACATAATCGACTTCGTAAGTACTACCGTCTATTAAGTTGACTTCAAATACCTCTGCGTCCCTGTAATCATCATCGTCTAAGGGGCGTACCTCGGCAATCTGTTCTAGAGACTCTATGTCTACTTTGGAGCCGTCAGTTAGTATAAAAGTTACGTCTAGCGTTTTCATAAAGTTAACCTTAGCTTCTCTGGCTCTTACTATATTGTAACCTGAACTGATTAACCTTGTCCACCTTGTCTAATCCATCCCTGAATAGCTTTTGGGCTTCCTGGGGGGTTACTTCCCCCTTGGCTACTCTGCGGTTTAGTTCACCCAAAAGTACATAGGATTCTCTTCGGTATATTTCCACCCATGAGCCGGGTCTGAATGTATCAGAATGCCAGCGTCTACCTGAATCACCAAACTCAGGTAGCCTGTAGCTCCTTAACTTAAACTCTGAGGCATCTACATCAATACCCGTAGGATGATTAGCTAAATACATTTTCCGGTTACTGATGTCATGTAATCCCCCTGGCAGCACCACAAAGGATCTCCGATCCTTCTCAGTAGGGGTAATAACCCAATCCTCTATGGTTTTACCGGATTTAGTCTTCTTGGTTTCCCGGCTGAGAATAGCCTGTGTCCGTGCCTTAGCCTCATCCAAGGTTATCTTACCTGACTCGTAGTCTTTAACAATGGTATCCAGGGGTACTTTAGCCCACTGATGGATATGGTGCTGTTGCATTTTGCCATAACCTTTAGTCACCAGGGGCTTATCTACCTTGCCGTGGTATGTAGGCAGCCAGTCCGGTACAGTACTGTCTTTAGTCTCTACTTTGGTCATGTACTTAGCTAACCCGTCAGCTAGCTGTACAGGAGTCATGGCAGCAAGTCTAGGGGTTAATGACGGCATTCCATATATGCGATCGCCTATGTACTCGTGCATATTGGTGTTTCGGTTGAGAACAACCTGTTTACCATCTACCTCTACTGAGTACTCATAACCCTTAACTTTCCTAGTCTTAAACCCGCCTTGGGCTTTGGCTAGTTCTGGCTTACCATCCCAAATGGTTAATATATCCCCCTTGACGCTCAAATGGTCAGGATTAGCCGCTAAATACTTCCCAGTAGTATTAGTGGCTTGCGATCGCTGAAGTCCCTTAGCTTCCTTCCGTACCCTTAGTACCTCTTGTAATCGCCTACGCTGATCTAGGTTAAGCCCCTGGTACAACTCCAGTCTGGCCCTGTAAACCTCGGAGGCTTTTTTAGACGACTGAAGCACTCTAGACTGCTTAATAACCTCAGTCTGCGTCAGGGATTTCTTAGGTTTTCTTGGAGGTGCTTCGGGGGTTACAGTGGCTTCTGACTGTGCTTTCTTAGCCTTTAAAACTTCTAGAAGCCTTTCCTGTTGCTCAGGATTAAGACCTCGGTAAAACTTTAATCGTTTCCTTTGTTCATCTGATAAGCTTTGGTGAACCTTAAGGCGTTCTTGGTGAACCTCAGCAGCCTTTTTAGCTGACTTGAGTACCCTTGATTGCCTCCGAGCATCCCCACGGGTAGCCTTGGGTGCGTCTGGAGTTTCTGTAAATCTCCCGTGTGACCCCCTTGGGTGCTTATTGGGACTGAAGCTTTTAACTCGACCTGATTTGATAATCTTAGCCATCTAGGGAAACATTGAGTTTCCTAGAGTTAGTCAAACATTAGTTGACTTTAGGCTGTATTATCCATGTGCTTCTAGTCTCATCGGTTGGCTATTTGGTTAACCTCGAAGCCCCTAAGTGGAACCTGTCTAACCCCTGTAGCTGTTTGGGTCTTCATAGAGGGATAGGCAATCCCTGATGATTCAAACCGTGCTTTGAGGTCAGCCAGTACGCGCACCTCAGCCTTGAGTAGCTCAATGCCTTCCCTGAGTAACGCCGAGGGGGTCTTACCCGTTCTCAGCGATTCTTGCTCTAACCATTCCCAGGTAGCTTGGTCAAATCTAACTGCTGTTTGCTTGGTTTTCTTAATCTTTTCCATTGGTAATATCTCTGTCCTTTGACTTAACTAAGTCAACCAAAGTCAAACAAGGATATTTAGAGGTAATGGGTACTATTCAGCCAGCCGGATGAACCACAGAAGCCATAAGGGTATCAAGGGGTAATACAGGAGTTATGATGGAGGATTTTAAATCCGTAATATTTACTGCTTTGGAATATTAGGATTTCACTAGTGTCAAAGCCTTGCCAATAAAGGACTTCAGGCTTTTTGAGCCTAGCTTTTCACGAGTGCTATCTTTTTCCGTTGCTAAATCCTTACCAGCAACGGTTTTTGAAGGATTTAGAGACTATTTCTTCCGAAGCGAATCACAGGGATTACAAAACCGGGAAATCGGCTTTTACTACCTGAATCATTATTTTACCCGCATTGGATGCTGCATATCTAAATCCTTGCCCTGTAAGCATCCTGAAAGTTTTAGGGTCATTTAGCTGCCCCTAACTGCATTGGGACTCTAAGACAGCTAGTAGCCAATATTGCGCCCAATGCACTAGTTGTGGCTAAAAAGACCCTGAAGCCCTTATGAAATAAGGGAGAATCCCATGTTATCCCAGTTGCGCTTGCGTTTAAAACAGTAAATATTACGGATTACAAGAAGCCCTTAGCGATCGCAGGGAACTCGTAGGACTAAACGGCTTTGTTGTAGCTTTAGTATCCTTGACCTCGGTTATTTACCAGAATAGACTTAGATAGGTGATATTAGATACTAGCAAAGCTCAATGCTAAATAGCCTCATAAAGTTGATTAAGAAGAACCCTAGAGAAGCGGTTGCTGTGTTAGTAATATTGTTAGTTCTGTATTCAGGGTTACATCAATCCCCACAGTCACAGGAACAAGCCCAAATACAAACCTCAGCAGGTGATCCAACAGATGATGTGGATGATGAACCATTTGATAAGGCTGAATGTAAGGTTTACTATGCTGGTATGTTGTTAGGCGCTAATGTGTTCTGGTTCAAGAATGGAACCAGTGGAACATACGTAATGTTTACAGATAGTGATCAGTTGGTAGAGAAACATCAAAACAGGGGTATAAGCATTTGGCTACCTAAATCGGATTTCCTAAATGTCATAGGTAATGACCTAATGCAGCAGATGGAACCAGAGGCGAAGGAAGTATTTGCTAGGAGGCTAGACAGCGCTAGCTATGCGGCTATAGTTGATGACAGCTTGACTACCAGAGCAATAGGTGCTGCTAATGATTGTGTAAGGTAGTGCTGATTTGAAAACTTAGACCCCCTGCGGTAATCCTTAGATTGTCAGAGGGGGTCAGGGTTGTTATGGGGTGGGTCTAGCCATCATCAAGGCTGTCGAGGTATTCAGGGTCGTCTGTTAGCTCAAAGGTGACTATAGGCGCTAAAGAGTAGTTGAATAAGTATTTATACTCACATGGGGTTATAGTGTAGAGATAGGTTTGTTCTAGGTTGCTAGTATCTTTTGAACTTTTCTTAAAAGAAAACAGAGATACTAGCAAGTTACTGCTAACCCTCTTTTTCTCCACTTCATACCCCATCAATCCCAGGATGCCATTAGCAACTACAGTAGGCTTGGTCATATCAACTTTAATGCCAAGTCTTCTGATTGCCGCCGTGCCCAAAGAGATCATAGCTGCCTCAAAATCCGCCAAATCAGACCTACTAAACTGTCCTTTTTCGATCACTGGGACTAAAGCAGCAACCAGACTATCCATTGTTTCCTTGTCTTGCTGGATGAACTTGGCATCATAGTTACTCAGTTTTCCATAGTCCTGATAATCCAGCGACCATGCGAGTTTTTTGTCCATTGTTGCAAGCCTATGAACCCTCAGAGCATTCTTGCCGACCTTACCATACCAAATGATGTCCTCAACGGTTAGGTCTTCTTTATTCATCCCCTTGGCAATAAAGAATCGATCCAAAGCTGCCTTATCTATCTTAGTAAGTGAGGTGGTGCTTAAAGCGGTCAGTCTGCTAGCTTCCTCATCATCCAGCAGGGGGGCATCTACTATAAACTGCGCTTCATTTTGCCTAATCTCTTCTTTAGCTACTACTAAATCAGCCTTAGTAATGGTTTTCTCTAATGCGCCCTTAGCCTCTTCAGTGACGATATGTCCCGCATCTGTTACCATCTGCCAGAACTTTGTACCTCGGTAGATTTTACCTTCCAGTTGTTTTTCTAAGTAGATGGCTTGAAACTTAGTAGCAGCTTCCATGTCAGGGTGGTTCTTGACCTCAATGTGGATTTCATCATCGTTTTCACAACTTAGCCCATTAATATGTGGGTATAGAATCCAGTCAGTGTTTAATGTGTTAGTTTCTAAGCTGGCTATCTTGTCCTCAACGGCTTGGATATATTCGCCTGGGGGAGTTCTGTCATTGATATAAACACAAACGTTACCCAGAGGATATCTAACCCGTCCAGTTGCTTGTAGACAATCCGCAGCGCCTAAATCCTGGGGGTTATTAAAGATTCCAACTACGTCATGGAAGTATTTGGAGTTTATATCAGTTCCAGTGCCTAATGTCGGACTGGTGACAACTACTTGGTATTTTTGCACTAAAGAGTTAATATCGCTCTGGTCGTATTGGGACTTATTAGCGGCAGTGAATAGTGCTATGTTAACTTGAGGATATCTGGCAGTCAGACGGCCATGCAAAGCCTCAGCGTCACTAGCAGAGTCTAGAGGCACATAAACTGTTTTACCTTCATCAATAGAAGCGCAAATGTGACTGTATGCGGCATTAGCATCGGGTAGTTTTACAAAGCGTTTCTGATACGGTTTATGCTCATTTATGAATACTTGGCAGCTATCCGACTTTGTTAAGTACTTCAGTACCTCAGCTTCGGTATTGGTCACTGTGGCACTAGTGGCGATAATGCTGGTAGCCAACTGAGACAGGATTTTCAGCACATCAAAGGTTTCAGTTCTAACTTTGGCAATAGTGGTTTCAGTTGCAGTCAGAAAATAGTTAAATGCCTGGTCTACTTCATCTAGAATCAGGATTCGGGGGTTCTTCGTCCTCACCGTCCAGTTTTCCCCTCTGTATAGGAAGCGATCAAGTGAATCGTATGTGGTGATATAGCGCTTAACTGCTGCTGCGTGGGTATAACCAGCCATTGCTTCCTTGTTGTCATAGGCAATAAAACCAAACTCAGCTAAATCATGTTCCCACTGACGTACTAGTTGTACTCGGTGGCATACGACTTGAATCTGAGCATCTGGAGTAACGGTCAAGATGTCTCTGATAGTGTCTACTAGCGCTCTGGTCTTACCTGTACCGATCGCTGATTTGATAATGGTTATTTTCTCTTTTTTGTAGTCAATACCCATCTCTGAGACGTACTGGGAGTTTTTTATGATGCCAGTAGGAAATACTGATAGGAGCTTAGATTGTTTGTGCTTGTCGATAGCACCTTGGATGTAGTAGGCTAACCCGTTTGTGATGTGCTGCCCCTTGGCCTCCGCTTCATTCCATACCGAACCATCTACTTTTACTTCAGAGCCATACTGTGCCCTTGCTGCTTCAAATATCCACTCAACTAGATCCGATGTTTTCATAGTACCCGTAGCCAACAACGGCCCCATCATCAACCCTAGTTTAAACATGGTGTCTGAGGCTGTTCCTTCTCCTCTTGATGATGCCTTGAGTTTCTTGATCATCTGAGCCTTTTTAGCGGCTACCTGGCGGCTACTCTTTGGTGGAGGGGCTATCATCCCTCTCAACTCATCTACTAACTTATCTAATGACTCCAATGAACCATTGACATTTACAGACGTATGCTTTGATACTTTTGATTTCTTGATGGAGTCAGGGGCAGGTGTAGAAAAGTCAGACAATACGTAGCGGCGATCGGTGTGTAACTCTAACAACTGAACCATGAATGGCGAACTAGGGTTCTTCATGTGGTAGAAGTCAGGTAGTCTCAAGACTCTGGGTAGATCCTTAACCACTAGATCACCCCCGGTCATCCCAGCCAACATAGACTGATAAGGGGTAAACAACTTGATGTCCTGACCCGGTTGTAATAACCAGTAGATGTGCTTACCGTTCTTAGACTGGACTACCGCGCTTGCTGGCGGTAGCTTATCTAGGTTTTGTGGCTCTACTCCGTCCAAATCTATAAATAGGGCATTAATGCCAACAATATTACCTGCTGTTCTACCTAGACCATCAGTTTGGTTAACTGTATAGTAAACACCAGCGCCCTTACTGTTCAGTGCGGCTATGCGATTCATGGTTGATCTGTTTACCGAGCTGTGCCAGTTACCAACTAGGGACTTATTACCACTTTTTGAGTCATCAAAAGTCTGAAAACAGATGTCATTGTCCCCATGTACAGCATTTAGAAACCTGATTACATCCTTGTATTGATCAAGGCTTGACTGAGTATCGATAAGTGCGCTACTATTTGAGTAGTTCATGTTTCTGGTTCCTTGTGATATTTGAACTGGTTATTTGAATCTTTGGGCACTTAACCCTGTTGTCTGTACTTTGAATATCGAACTTTAGGGCAACTAGCTGTGAACTGGTTGCCCTATTTGGTTTCTACGGGTTGTACTGGGAACCCTAAAGCCACTAACCTGATATATTCAGACTGCGAGTACCCAGCGATAGCCGCAAGCTGTTTAATCCTTACTACTTCCTGTTCAGTAGCACGGAAGTTAACCTTTGCTGTCCTAGTCATTTCTGTAATCCCCGTTGACCTTACTACTAATAAAAATGTCAGGTCTGGATATCAACGGTGCAATAAGGGTTCTAGCCTCTGCGTATTCCTGAGTTACCCTATGAAACCTTAATAAAACCTAAAGATAATGAAACTTCCTTATGAGTCAAAGGGGGCTGGCTTGGCTCTCCGGCATAAACGAGAGTACCTTAAGAGGACTATTAAGGTACATAGAAGCGGTGCGCGATAAAGTAGGTAAAAATCCCCTAAAATCCTTACCATGTAAGGTTTTCTCCTGCGCGGTGGTTGGTGTGAATGGAGCCAAAATCATTAATGCTAAGGCAGCAGCAAGGATCATAAGATACTAAGCTTATGAACACAAATCAGCCAACGATATAGCCAAGTTCGCCTATGACTCCTTTGCAGAGATAGGCGCGGCTAGTTGGGTTAACTTAGAAAGTCCCCAAAGGATATCCGGCGTGTTCGGCTAAGATTTTTACCTTGTTCTGTAGCTGATAAACCTGATCCTGAAGCTCTCTGATATCGTTCTGGGCTTGTTCTTGGTCTTCTAATGACATTCCTGAACTTCTCCTAAGTATATTAAGTATTAACTGATGCTTACTGATACCCCTTTCCTCTAACTGTGCCTTAAGCTGTGAATCTAGGTCGTCAGGCAATCTCAGGGTCATGTTAGCCATCGTGATGTATGTCTTATTTCTTAGCTGATAATGTATTAATGATACCATAGTTGGTATCCTAGTGTCATTAGCAACTGGCACATTTAGGCATAAACTGGCACATAACGGTTAACCCTTTTACAATCCTTCTGGTACTCTAAGCTGACCTAAAATACCTGAGTCAGCCCTAGGCATCCCAGGATAACTAGTAACGAATATGGCGGTCTTAAGTAATAGTGTTATCATAGTGACTACCAATACTTAAACTATTTATGATAACCAAGATCATCTCAGGGCTGCTAGGGGTGTCCATAGTACTGTCCAGTTCCTCTGTGCTAGCCAGAAATATCCTAATGGGAGTAACTAAGGATGGGGCTAAACTGTACGCTTTAACCAACTACCCACCTAACTCTGAGGATGGTGGTATGAAGGGCTGGACATCCTTCACTTATGCCATAGAGGATGCCAAGGGCTACAGAAAAGTAGAAGCCTACACAGCTTTCTGTAATGGTGGTGAGCTTCTGTCTAAGCCAGTTAAGGGTACTAATGACCCTTTGAAAGTTCCAGGCTGGCACGTAAAGACATCTGGGGGATCTGTAAGTGTGATAGCAGACAGCCAAGCCAGCCATGACCTACTTAAATCAGTCTGCTATTTGGTATACAACCAGCACAGGTAAACCAGTTACCAAAGACTCCTCAGAATGTTCTGAGGGTTCAGTTATTAGTCCTCAGTTGTAACCTTTAGTCCTTGTGTGCATTCAGAAAGTCTGCTTTGGCTGATAAAGTACCGGACTTGGGCGGACATAGAGAGTCCATTGTGGTTAGCTAAGTTCTGTAGTTGGTGGTGAAGTTCATCATTTAGGGTAATAAGTAATCTTTTGGTTTTCATAGCTGCGATCGCCTTATGCGTTTACTTTGGTACGCCCGGTCTGACCGAGGCTATTAGTCCATCTGATGATCCAGTAACCTGCTTGATCATATTCTTTTCCTCTGAGTTTCCACCCGCGATAGTAACTACCTTCCGAGTACTCCAGTAACTCAGGGTCATCTAGTTCTGGTTTGAAGGATTGATCATATATGGCATCCTCGAAGCCTTGTTTATAAATCAAGAACTGGATTTCATTCTCAAAGTCTAAGGGGTCATGCAAGGGATAATCGCGGATACCATCATATTCGTGTTGACCCAAGGTATACAACTGGATGATTTGGGTTAACCGAGGGTCAAGGCTGTTAGTATCTGGTTCTGTAGGGTTAGAAGGCGAAGCCTGGGTCTTAGATTTGGTCATTGTTTTGTATATCACAGTAATATACAAAGTTAGTCAAGTTGATAAACCGTCGCCCTTATAAGTCCTGAGCATAAGGTGATCACTCAGGACTTATGGCCACCGTGGGTGGCTAGATGGTGTAAATGTACATAACGTAGATTTTTCTTGCGTTCTTTCTTCTTGGGGTCAGATCCCACCAATCATAGTTTTTAGTTTCGCGGTAAAAATCATCAACCGTATTAAGCGTTCCGTCCCATTCCCAGCCAGCCTTTTCCATAGCTTCTAGGATTCTGTCGAGGACTTTCTCAACTACGGGGATATGGGTCGTACAAGTAGCTGTGGTGGATACTGAAGGGCCTTGTAATACTAGATTAGACATGATATTATCTTCCTAAGATCAAAAAGTTTACTTTTGAATACCGGGGATAGGTGCGAACTATTTCCGGTATTTGCTTTTACTACTCAGACGGGAGTTTGTTCAATAATCTCATAACCATGTATTGATTAAGAGATATTAGCTGACCGATTTGTTGGCAGTACTCAAAATGTTCTTTTTTAAGCGTTTCATAATCTTCATCTGAGAACCTAACCGATATCGACTTACCCATAACCCCTCGCTTTTCATATATCCAATATATCTGATGGATACACTAGATGCATTAGGAAATATAAGAATATTTTTGTATATTTAGTTACTAAAGAAAACCAGTTAAATACCATATATACAGGACAGGTAATCAGAAATCGGCACTAAAAACGCTAGAATCCTTGTCAAGTAAGGTTTACACGGCACTTTCGGTAGACAAAAACCCCTGAAAAGGGAGTTTAAGTAGTCTTTTGGTATCCATAGAAAATCCCCCAGGAATCTTGGGGTATTAAGCCAATATTTGATGGTTATATTTTAACTTTTGCTTCTTAATGCCTAGAATCAGGTTAACTGTTATATCTCTGGTAGAACCGTGAAGCGACTGACACCTGCATAATGCTCATTAATAACCCTTGGGCTATTCCCAACTATCCTAGCTACCTCAGCAGCAGTTAGGCCAGCTTCAAGCATTCTAGTAATAGCTGTATGTCTAGTATTACAGACTGGACGATAGCGCTCTACTAGCCCCTGTTCAATCAACTGGGTGATCTTAGGTCGCCAGTGATACAGTAGAAAGTTGTGATTATTTATGACACAGCCTTGAAGACTAGGGAATACCTGATCCGTTGGGCTGCCTCTGGTCAACCCCTGAAGTAACTGGGATAACTGAGGGTTACATGGAATCTGCCTAGCCTGCTTATTTTTGGTAGGTTTCCTTAATCGCAACTCTAAATAATATGTAGTATTTATTACTACATAACTATAATCTAGTGCTACTTGTTTCCACTGTAGGGCGATCGCTTCACCAGTCCGGCAACCAGTGAGGAACAGGAACCACACAAAAGATTCATAGTGATTATCCTGAAACGATTGGAGTATGGCTAGCATCTCAAAGGTGGTAAAGGGGTCTATTTGATAACTCTTTTTACTTTTTATACCCGTAGCTAAACCTTTAAACGAGTTAGTGTCTATTAGTCCTCGGTCTACTGCCCAATCCAAAGCCGCGCTAACGTGAATGATAAACTGCTTAGTTCCATTAGAGGATTTATTGTTTAGTAACCATATTTTAATATTCTTGGCATCTTCGGGGTATTGGTAGGGTAATGATTCTATTAATCTTGCCCAGGTGTTATAGGATTTATTCAGAGTGGAAATAGCTAGATCGGATTTTTTACATTCAGTGAATAGCTGCCAGATTTCCTTAAGGGTTAACCAAGGTTTTTTTACCTTAGTCACTTTATACTTACTTAAACTAAACCTACCGTTAGCTATATCATCCTCAATATCCCAGGCTAACCTCTGAACTTGTTTAAGGTTATTGGGGTCATCAACAGCCAGCCCAGTGGATATATAGCGACCAGATCCGTCAGCGATTGTTCTGGGTAATCGGAGTCTGTAGTGACCCTTGTATTTCTCAATGCCGACTGTGCCAGGTTTAGCCCTTTTCATGGTAGCCACCTGATAACTAAGCAGGCTTTTTGAGCCTACCTGAGAAGCAACGAATATATTAGAGATCCTAAGATATTTTTTTACCCAATAGGAATATTAGGCAGGGCTGGGCGGTTAACCATGTGTCCGTAAGTTTCTATTACCATACGGCTATTCTTATGACCTAAAAGGTACGCTACACCTGTTACAGGGATGCCTTGTTCGATCGCATGGCTGCCCATTGTATGTCTAGTGGTATAGGGTTTCCTATACGGTATCTGGCAGTGTTTTAGTACTACCTTCCAATGCCGTGATCGGAAGTTATCAGCATCAATAATGCAACCTTCGGGGGTTTTAAAAACCAAACTGTCTGGGTCTACTTTTTGTGGTTTAAGAGAGCTAAGTAGATATTGAAGATCATCAGGCATTGATAAGTATCTTATGTTTCCTGTCTTAGTCTGTTTTCTGATTCTGGTATATCCATTACCACACAGGTCTTTAGGTAGTGACTCTTTGATGATTATTTCTCCCTTTGAAAAATCCAAATGACACCAGCGTAGCCCTATTGCTTCTGATGTGCGTACCCCTGTAGCCAGTAAGAATCTTACAAAAGGACTGTAAGCCGGGTACAAATCATCGAAACCTTGTAGTATCTTAGTGATCTCTATAGCACTAAAGGGCTTAATCTCTTTAGGCGCGGCTTTCCGTAGTTTAAGGTTCTCGTATGGGTTAGTCTCTATCAGTCCTTTAGCTAATCCCCACTTACAACAAGACCTAACAAAGCTCAGGCGATCCTTATAAGTCCTGGGTGATAACTCAGACTTAGTTAACCAATCAATATCAGTTAATCCGGGGTTAGCCTTGGCGATCATTGTGCGTACCCAGCGATAATGATTGGCCTTAGTTGCCTCTGGTAGCTCCAAAGTAGCCACCCAAAGATCCCATAACTCCAGTAGCTTATTTGGTTTACGGGTTTCTTTGGTGTTCTTAGGCGCTAACCTGTAGCGGTCTAGGGTCAAGTCAAAATGTCCCGCTAGAATATCATTCTGTATCTTGGTTGCGATCGCCTGAGAAGTGGCCATATCCCTTTTATCGCCATATTGCCCACCGGGTATAGGGTTGAAAGTGTACCTTTTACCGCCAAACGAAAACTTAAGCTGTATGGAGCCACTATGATTTATTGGTTTAATATTTCGCATTGTCCCAAATACGTCTCAGATGGTATACTTGGGACAGTCCAAAAGTGGTTAAGGACGTATAGCTCAGTTGGTTAGAGCGCTACGTTGACATCGTAGAGGTCACTGGTTCAAATCCAGTTACGTCCATTTGTTGTTGTACAGTGACTAATTATTTGTCTGTGACTTTACCCATAACTTTGCCGCAACGGCAAGCTTATGCTTCCAATAAATAACGGCAAGGTTATGGTTCCAATTTTCCAGGTGTAGAGAAAGAAGCCAACTTACTCTGCCCTTTTAAGTTTAATAGCTTTACACTCCAATTTTACGTCGTGTTTCATTTAAAGCAGCACGAACCTGTTTGTAACGGAGATATCCAGGATGAGTCATTATTTCAGACACACAAGCTTCTGAGGGGTATTCTCCTTGATTATGCAATTTAAGTACAATCTGCTTAACTTCTCTACAAGACTGCTGTATCTTTTCTGTGTGACATGCTTTACCATAACTACGGTATTTGGCAGAAATAGCACTGCATAAATCTGGAAAGTGCCTAAAAATTGTCCGCCTATTATATCCTAGATTTGTAGCTACTTCTTCCATTGTCAGTGGTGGCTGGTTGTCGATTGCAAGGATTGCTAGCAAAGCATCTTGTACTTGATTAGCCTCGAAAAGTTTTGGAGATGCTCTTAGTGTGGGCGATCGCCGAATGGTTTTGTGTGAGATTTTCGTAAAAGATTTAGCAGCAAGTTGTTCTGGTTTTAGTAAATCTAGCAGAGATACTTCTAAGCGATAACAAATTTTGAGAAGTATATCAAGCACTGGTAAAGCTTTACCCGTCTGCCACATCCATAAAGTATTCTTCGGTATTCCCATCAAACGGGCAAACTCAGCTATATTGCCATTAGTCACTGCATTTATGACTAGACTCAAAGATTTGGCAATTTCTTCTTTTGCTGGTGGAGAGTTAAAAGATAGGGTGGAAGAAATTAATTCTCCAATAACCTCTACTATCCAAGTTTGCGAATGTAATTCTTCTTTAGATAAAGTTGAGCAATCCATAAGTTCTGAGGAGGACTTGACAGGAAGATTCATACCTAGCCAGCCACCACACATGGAACAGTAACCAGGTCGCGATCGCCAACTTAGTAGTGGCAACTCCTGCTGACAGTGAGGACATTGCAAACATAGATATATTTTGTGTAAAGGACATACTTTTACTGAATTTATAGTCCAAAGTAGTGGTTTATAAATTACTTGTTTAGCTAAACGCCATTCTTCGTAACATACAGTACACCAAGCGCTTTGGGTACGAAACAAATTGCGCGTGGGAATAATTTCAGACCAAAATAGCAGGGTCAGCAAGTGCAAATCTTCTATAAGCGTTAGCTTCTGAAGTGCTTGTACTAAATCTATTACTATATTTCCTGTACCATTTATAGCTGTAGCACGGTCGAAAAGAGAACGTAAATCTCTACTAGATCGGGATTTCAAAAATATTTGTTTTAGCAGTGGTGTAATTGTTCGTGAAATTAATACATCTGGAGTTACACAATGAGCCTCTGCTAATCTTTCTATGTATCCTGTAAGGCTTTCCACCATTGGTGTTCTAATGCCAACAGGCTCTAATTGATACAACCGACTACGAGATGGAATAGAAAGCTTTTTTAAATCCCAACATTCGTATGTTACTAATCGATTAGCTAACATCTTGTTGCACTCCAATAGGATCTCTTTTGGGATTGCGTTTGCCAACTTTTCCTGGTGGACGAGTGTTTTTTGGAGCTTCTTCTGGCTGTGCAATTGTCTTTGCTCCAAGTCCTAGAGCAGAGCGTAAGTTTTGTACGTCTGTTTCCGTTTCAGATAATTGTCGTTCGCCCTCTTGAATTTCCTTGAACATTCTCTGACACTGAGCAACCGACCAAGCACGTTTTTGTAAGTCTTTGAGAGTGACTGTTGTTGCCTCTCGATCCAGAGCATCTTTGAGAGCGCGTGTTAGCCAATTTTTCAGTATGCCAACACATCCTAAAGTACGTTCGTAAAAATATTCCCAATGACTGACTAAATCTGGAGCTTCTGCAAGTGGCATCTGCTGTTGAAAAGTCAACAATACACTTTTAAAAGCCTGTACATCTTCTGGATTGTCAGCACAATAACGACGGAAATGAATATCGACACTACGACGTGAGAGTTGACCGCTCAAATTACGGAATGTCAGTAATTCGTAAGTTCCTAATAGACAATGTAAGATACCTGTCATATTTGCCACAGATTTGAGGCAGTCTAATTGATCTTGTAGCTTATACCCGCTTGCCATCTTACCAAAATGTTGTGCTTCATCTACAAAAAATACGTCTGGATGACGGTGGATGAGAGCATTTTCTAAAGCTCTGCGTAAAGCCGGTGCAACTACTTTTGACTCAATATTAATTTTGCAAAAATTATCACGAGAGATACCACGCACACCGTAATCAAACTTGTGATCGATTAAGGGTTCCTCTAAGGCAATTAAGGCGCGTGTGTAGTAATCTTTCCAGTTGAAGTTTCAAGGGTTCTGGGGCTACAGCTTCAACACCAACAACAGGAACACAACTGCGATCGCTTTCCAGTTTAGGTAATGCTAGTTCTGTTAATTTCTGCTCAACGCGGAGCCGCAAAGTTGTTTTACCGACACCGCTAGCACCGTAAACAAAGATAAATGAAGCTCCTGCTGGTTCAGCAATCGTTCGCATGAGAATTTCATAGACTTCTTTAAGTCGAGGATGCGCTACGGTGTAATTTTCAAAGTAAGCAAGCCTTTCTGTAGCAGGCCGTGTGAGGAGTTCAAGAGGAAATCCAGTAGATTTTGTCATAGTTAAAACTCCTCATACACTACAAGTGTTTCTGGGACGATCGCTTCATCTTCATCCGCTTGAAAATCGGTATTGGCAAAAGTAACTTGAATAAGTTTTGGTTCTTCGTTACGGCTTGTTGTCGGTTTTCCACCCTCAATTACTCTAAAGACTTCCTTAACTTCTGCATCATATGAACGCTGTTCTAATAGAGCTTCTTGAGCTTCTACCGATGCTAAAAATTCTGCTAAATTCTTAGCCGAAACTTTAGATTGTTGTGCATGATTTGAAGAGCGTTTGCGTAATTCGATACTAGCTAACTTCAATTCTTTTTCTGAACGACCTTGGAGTTCTGCATAATATTGAGAGATACACTGTACCCACTGTCCTCGAACAAAGGCGTAAGCGATACCAATATTAAACGGGTCGTATCTTATCTGCACAGAGGTATTTTCAATTTGGGGGTCGCGGAAACTATTAGACCAGTAGTAGATTGAGTTAATTTTTACACCACGTCCAACTTGAACTTTTGCTTTCCCCTCTGAGGTCGTAGGTAGGGTAAGAATCTGGAAGTTTTCATCGTAAGAAATCATGCGGTGAACCCGACTGCCACCAATCGCCATACCCGCAGCAAACGCATCCCTCGGACTCTGGAAAAGTGCCGGATGTTCGTCTGTATCGTAAACTTTGTAAGCCCAAGCACAAAGGTATTCATAAAGTAAACCAAGTGTCCATACGGCTTGATTTTTAGGGTTAACTGACTTGGTGACTTGGCGGACGTTACGAGTTATTTGTGTATTACCGAGTAAGTTATGGACAAATTGAGTATTGGAAGTTCCAAATAGGCGTTCGCAAACCGAACCAAAACGAGCTTTGGCTGGGGGTCTTTGCTTTTTTGTACATTCAAAAGTAGCTAGTAGTGTTTCAAAATAAACGCTGTGAAACTCTGCACCGTTATCTACCACTACAATTTGGGGAAGCCTGCCGTGACGCTTGACACAAATTCTTAGCACCATTAAGCAAGAACGATATGAGGGTGAGTCAAACGTTAGGTAAACTGCCAGCAATCGCCGTGAATAAGCATCTACGAGAAATGTTGCCCAAGGTCTGCCAAGATTGCGACCTGTATCAGAGCAAACTAGCTCTACATCTAACTCAGTATGATCTATATGCCCAATTTCAAAAGGGCGATCGCCGTGTCTTGGGGTAGTTATAGCAAGCTCCCAATAGAAGGATTCATGCTGATAAGCGGCACGACGACCTTGGCGTTTTTTAGTCTGTTCGTAACCAGTCCGGCGTTGTACTTCTTTGGTAAATGCTTTATAGCTCGGAGCAATTACACCAGATTGTTCGCAATCTCAAACTAAAGCCCCGTAAACCTCCCACATTCTTTTTTGTTTAAGAGTTTCATAATCTTCTAAAATAAACCTCTCCATAATTGCTAAGGTGTCTTCAGGCAGCTTGCGCTGACGATTACCTTTGGCACTGCGATGAGACAAAAGCCCAATATAGCCGCAACCGTATTTTTGAAGTGCAGTTAGATATTTAGCTTTCCAGTAACTAATGGTACGGGCTGGTATTGTTTCCTTTTCTGAGGGATGTCCATTTAAGTAAGGTTCTATAGTTTTGTAGCGTTCAAGGGCTTCTGCTTGGTCTTCAGGACTAGCTTGATAAAATCGCTGCCAAGATTCTGTGCTAATATCTGTTTTTTCTGGTGTTTGGAGACTTGTGATTTTTCCTTAGCGAACCAGATTCTCAAATACAGCTTTTTTGAGTTCAATTAACTGATTATTTTCTGCGCCCAGTATAACCTCTGTTTCTCCAACATGGATGATATTTAAACCTTTGCCGTCCCAACTAACAAGCGTTCCGGTAACAATATTGACTACAGGAGAGATAGCTGGAAGACTTACACTTGGTTGCTCAACCATTAATCTATAAGCACTAGCAGTTTGTTCATCACGGAAGATTACACATCTTTCTGGTTCAGCAAGTGGTGAAGCATTTAAATCAATATAGATTTGCTCTTGAGTAATTAAGGTGTAGATATCGTCAGATTTAGCTCCTGTTGACCGATTGAGTAATTCTGCTAAAGTGATTCCTGGTTGAGATGACACAACTGCAAGTAATGATTGAGCAATTGCTTCTTTTACTACTAGAGATTCTGAACGATAATAATCTTCTAAAAATTGCAGATTACGTTGCAGAAGCCAATTGATTTCGCGATCTGAACGAATGCGGTAATAAAGCCCAAACTGGTTAGCATAGACTTCTTTTGGCGGACAATGCCATTGATTATCTTCTTCAGAGTAAAAGTAACGATTGGGGTTTTTCTCTGCTAGTTTTTTCAAATCCTGCTCAGTTTTACACTCTTCCCAACCAGCCGAATTGGTTCGGATGACAAAGAAATCTGGGGTGTGTAAAACGCCTAATCTACGTCCGTTACTTGCTTGATAGTCAAGTTTAATTTGTGGTGGTTGATCGTAGAATTCTAGAACATCTTTATCATGTTCTAACTGATAGATTATCGGCAGTTCAACTCGATGAGACTCAAATTGAATCGTGACTCCCAGTTTGCGACTAGGGTAGCGTCCCGAAACATTCTTACTACCGCCACCAACGCGATGGGATGGCTCAGATGAGCGAACTTTCTCAATAATTTTTTGCCCTGCCTCGGATATTTGAAGGCGAGCAACCCATTGTTCAAATTGCTCTTTCATATAGTCGTTACCGTTACTAAGCGCTTTGCGCTTTATTTTATGAATCTATCAAAATAAGACCATAAAGTTAGGAACTTGCTTGTCTGATGCTATATTACTTACCTTTTACAACACTTATAGTATGCAAAAGTCCACTGATAGTAGATGGATTTAACGGCGATACTAGTTCAGGATTGTTTTGTGACACAAAAACACTTCAGTATTGAGTACCGCTTTGGCAGAGCGATTAGGCGGCGAAGGCGAGAGCTAGATTTATCCCAAGAAGAACTGGCTGAAAGGTCAGGGCTTCATCGCAACTACATCTCAGGTATCGAAAACGGAGAGCGTAACCCTTCGTTAAAAAATATTGTTAAGTTAGCGGCAGCTTTGGAGATATCTGTCTCCGATTTCTTTATTAATTACGGCATTGAGGTTAAGAGTGAATCGGAAACTAATTCCTGAAATTTGGCTTTTAAAACTAAAGTACCAGCATTTAGGTTAATCCAAGAGGAATGACAATTTACTCAGAACATTGGAGCCTAAAACCTCTAGAAATCCCGCAACGGAGTCGGTTATTCTCTCTTGAACCTGTGGCGGTGGGAACTCCCTACGCAGAAAGTCTTAGTAGCTATCTCCATCGTTTGGCGCAAGCGCACTGTTTAACCTCTCAGAAGCTCGTTATGGGAGAAATTGCGCCACTTATCCTCAAAGATGAGGATAAATCTGAGCTACTGTCAAAAAATCTGAGTCACCTATTGGGAAATAGCGATGCTAAACCGATTATCAACGGAATGCGAGAAATGACACGAAAGTTAGTCACTGTCTTAGAAGAGTTAACAATGCGTCAGGATTTACGCTTTTTGACCCTTTTAAGCTGGAAAGGAATGATTTATGACAAGGGGCTATTTTGGAACAATCGCGCTTGGTGTCCTTGTTGTTGGGAAGATTGGAGGCAGGAAAACAAAACGATCTATGAACCATTATTATGGTCATTTAAAGATGTAGAATTTTGTTTGATTCACAAACAGCGATTAATAGAAGAATGTCTTCATTGTGGTTCGCGTTTACCTGTGATGGCTAGGCTTTCACCTGCAGGATTTTGCTCTGGTTGTTACGGGTGGTTAGGGCAGGAAATTAAAGGCGAAGAAGAAATAGAGAAATATCGAATTAATATTCAAGGAATCAGTGAATTAATTGCATTTACTCCCCAATTAGGATATAAACCCATCCCAATCGAGTTAACCCGAAAATTACAATTGATTTTGTTAGTGTTTGAACAAGCAATTGGAAAGGATTTGAAGTTATTGGGAGATTTAGGGGGAATTATGGAATCGTTGAGGATAGCCTCAACAAGAAATCAAAGTCAACCTTATCATTTAGTGAAGTTGATTATTCCTGTGTGCGAGAAGGCGAAGATTAGTGTATCCCAGTTGCTTGCGTCAGATTTTAAAGAATTGAGCAAGATATTGTTCGGGAATTTTAGTCTGGAATTAAAGTTGTGAAGTTTAGTATAAATTTGAAGATCGCGTGCTTTGAGAACTGTTTTATTCTTCCTCCCCAGGCTCACCAAGAGCGTTATCAAGTTTGTTGATGATGTCGAGTAATTTTGATACAACTCGCGCAAATATTTTTTTACACTCTAATAATTTCGGTTTTTCGTTGCAAGCACTCAACACGGTTTCCCTTAATGGTTCTTTCCCAGAGAATTTGTAGTCGGCAATCATTTGATTAACGGCTTCGATCTTGAGGTTTTCCTCTATACAGAGTTGCTGAATCGCTTCAACACGTTCTTGAGTCCAGAAGTCTTGAAAGACGGTTTCGATTTTTTCTTCGGGTTCTAGGATGGGTAGCCGCTCTTCGAGATGATCGTTATCAGCTAGTGCATGATTATTTGGCAGTGTTTATTCGCCAACAAAAGGAGCCAGAGTTAAAAAATTTAATTTTAAATTAAATTAAACTTTCAGCTATTTAGCTTTATCCAGTTAGAATCATTGGTTAATTACAGATTAATTAACGTCAAGAATCGAAGAGCTAGTGCATTTTTTCAATTAATTGCAGGAATTCCCTAACCACTTCATGGGGTTTATCCTCACAGCTTTTAGCATCAAAGCGCTGAATTACTCTAATGCCGTGATGCTGAAAAAAGCGTTCTCGCTCTTGTTCATCTACTCGTGTCAATGGAGTGTGGTAAGGGCTATCAACTTCCATAAGACCCCATTTACCGTGATGGCAAACTAAAAAGTCAGGTTCTAGATTACGTCTACCTGTTGGCGTATTGAGCCGAGCTAGGCAAAGGGGTAAGAAGAGAATACCAGCCTCATCAAGCGCCTTTGCAATTTCTATTTCGTTCTTAGAGCGAAACCTTAGCCCTTCCCAATGGTAAATTCGCCAAGTTGGGTTGAACGGAATACCTTGGTTATTAACAACTTTTCCAGGTATTTTTGCTCCATCCAAAATTGCGCCACACAGATTAGCCTCATTAAGTTTTGCACCAGAAAGGTCTGCCCCTCTCAAATCAGCGCCTGCTAAGTTGGCGTTAGTCAAATTTGCATTCACAAAATCTGCTTCTCTCAAATCAGCGCCCTGAAAAAATGCTCCTCTCAAGTCTGCTGCTCTGAAACACGCCTCTGTGAGTAACGCCCCTTTAAAAGATGCTTCCGTCAACTTACATTGAAATAAAACAGCTTTCTGTAAATTTGCACCATCTAGACAGGCTTTGCTCATATTTCCGCCATACCAGTCTACTCCGCTTAGGTCTTTTCCTTGAAGCTGCGCTCCAGGTAAGCATACTCTTCAAAATTCTCTTTCATCTATGTCTAGAAGTTTTGCTACAAGTTCACTAGGATTAGAAAGCATAAAAAACTTTAATCTTTAATTTCTCTGTTGTTTTAAGAGGATTCACAGTAAATCCCTCTTTAACTAGGATTAAACAATAGCCATCTTAATTAAGAATGGCTAGTAAAGAAATATCAGAATTATATTGACATTTAGATTAAAATATGAGTCTACTTTCCTCACTTGACCTAGCTTTGGGAGTTAGTTGTATGAGAGTCTTGCTGAGTTTGGCTTGAGGAACAAAGCTTGTTCAAGAGATTAGGAGGAATCTGTTCAAAATGCTCTAGCAAGAAATCCATTAAAGCAAGATTACGTAAGTCTAGTGTTAGCGGAGGCCGATAGTTGTGACCTCTTCTAAACCAGCGTTGCACTGTAGGAAGCGATCGCGAACAAATCAAGGCAAGTATTTCGTAGTTTACCTGCCACTTAGAGTAAAACTGCCGGGGAGTCATTCCTAGTTCACAGTTAGCGTAGAGTTGGATTATTTGTTGCTCTCACTCTGTTAAAGGACGAGCATTTTTCATAGACCTTTTTCTGATGCTAAAGGCTCCAAGTCTTCTTCCCAAGCAGCGTCTGCAACTGTCCAGGCTGCGCTGGGACTATCTTTACCTAACCAAATCGGGTAGCGTCACATCCAACAGCAGCGATGAGGTGCAAAACTGTAAAATCTGCCGATCGCAATCCCCCAATCTGTGTGATCATCAGACGAAACCCACCGTAGTTTGTCGCCGTATAAAAAGCGAGGTGTTTCGACGTTTGAAAAATGGCTTGGTAACTCAATCGACGGCGGCGGGATTTCTACATTAATTTGGCTCAACAGTGAATCTGATTTGCCTTGCTGAATGGCACTTAAATAACTGACAATTAGATTATCTTTGAGGCTATGAGTTAGCCTTTGGATGAGTATAACTACTAGGTTCTCTAGCTCTTGTTTCTCCACCAAGTATGCTGCATCAAAATCTTGATCGGAAAAATTGCTGAACCGTGACAGTAGCTCTGTAATGCCAAAGTCATCTAAAGCCTGTTGATAAGTATCCAAACGATCACGTTGAGCGCTCACAGGTTTTACCAAAGATAAAATCTCCTTGAATGGGGAAACCATAAGCCAGCGTTAGCCGTGGAAAGTTGGGCGCTGGCTTTTGGTGTTTTTTTTGGTTAATCAAGTTCAGCAGTGAAGTCTAAATGTTGCAAATAGACTATGGAAATTAGGATAAACCAACTGGGTTAGTTGCCGCAACTGCGCCAACTGCCGTATTTGCTCTGAACAAACCAAATGCCACAATGAGGCTAATTCGTGTTGATAGGGCAGTTGTGACAGAAGAAGACAAGACAGTAAATTTCCGAGTTTTTCTGCCGGAGGCTGAGAGAACCAGATTCAAGATTGCCTGTGCCAAGCATCGAACCATGATGAGTCAGAAGGCACTTGAGTTAATTCGTGCATGGCTGGATGCGGAAGAAAACGAAAACTCCTGATCCAGCAAGGGTTAGGGAGATTAATGGGTTTTTAAGGGCGGCCACTTTATCCTTTAAGTGACAGTGAGCAGCAAAATTATGCTTTAAATCATACAAGCCTGTTGATATCTAGAAAATAGAACTTGTTAATTGCCTAACAAAAACCGTAAATTTACATATAGCTTGTAGCCATTTACCGATTATCCTTGATAAAAAATATTAAGGATATATTTTGCTATGTATATAAATAAGCACTTGAATACAGTTAATTTAGCTGCGGGTTAATGCGGAAGTTATGCCCACATTGACCATTAATCAGCGCCTTGATGCACTGCTACCAAAGCTGCAAGATGCACGCCTGCTGAGTAACCGTGGCATTGGTAACGAAATTGGCTTTTATATTTTTGATTATGACGCTGAATATGAACCACTGGTACAGCGCTACGTCGATCGCCTGAAGCTGCAATTGACGAGTTTACCGATCCAGCTTATTTTGCTGGAAATTGACCTTTACAAGACTATTCTCGACATCTTGTCAGAACGAGGGGTACTCAAAAAAGCTTTTGAGTTGGAAGCAACTAAAGGAAATGCTGCCTTGGCTAAGACCATTGCGCCTCTTGTCCGGCCTGACCAAGTTATTGCCTACATCCAAAAAAAACTTAGGGGTGATGAACAGCTTGTAATCATGACTGGAGTTGGTGCTAGCTGGCCCCTTTTACGATCGCACAGTATTCTCAACAACCTACACCCAGTACTTGACAAAATCCCCCTAGTGATGTTTTTCCCTGGTTCTTACGATGGGCATGAACTACGCCTATTCGACACCTTTAAGGATGACAACTACTATCGGGCTTTCCCTCTGATTCCCCACCAACAACACCACTTATGAATATCGCCGAACTCTTCCTGCATGACATTCACCGTAATATCAATGGCGTTATTAAAGTTGGGCAGAAGGACGACGAGAATATTCGTCAAGAATTGGAAGAGTATGTCGTTACCAACGAACTGGATAGGCACTTTCGGACATTTTTTGAACGCTACACTAATGCCCTAAGCAATCCTACTGATAAGATGGGCGTATGGATTTCTGGATTTTTTGGCTCAGGGAAATCTCACTTTTTGAAGATTCTGTCATACCTATTGGCTAATCATCAACTGGAAACTAGCCGTGCCTTGGATTATTTTGATGAAAAACGCATACCTGATCCGATGTTACAAGCCTTGATAGCACAGGCGGCACATAGTTCTTGCGATGTGATTTTATTCAATATTGACTCCAAAGCTGATGCTAATAATAAAAACCATAAAGAAAACATTACCAAAGTCTTTCAAAAGGTATTTGACGAGCATTTGGGTTACTTTGGGACGGTTCTTCCCATTGCTGAGTTTGAACGTCAACTAGATCGCCAAGGTAAATATGCAGCTTTTCAACAAGCTTTTTTGGCAGAGAGTGGCTTGGAATGGAAGGAAAACCGAGATGCTTGGGGTTTTCATCAAGATGCGATCGCTAGTGCATTACAAACTAGCACGGGTATGAGTGCAGAAGCGGCTAACCGCTTACTGGATTTCGGCGAACAAAATTATACTCTGAGTCCAGAAAAGTTTGCTGGTATGGTAAAGCAGTATCTGGATAGTAAAGGGCCGCAACATCGCCTAATTTTTATGGTGGATGAGGTAGGACAGTATATCGGTGAAGACAGCAAACTGATGCTGAACCTACAGACTGTTGTGGAAGATTTGGGTACTTACTGTTTGGGAAAAGCTTGGGTGGTGGTGACATCCCAAGAGGCAATGGATGAGATTACCAAAAACAAGATTAAAGGCGAGGATTTTTCTAAGATTATTGGTCGTTTTTATCGCCCACTGAATTTGTCTTCTGCTAATACCGATGAGGTAATTAAGTTACGTCTGCTGGGCAAAACTGATGCGGCGCGGGCTGGGTTGGAAGCTTTGTATAGCCAGAAGATTGCTATTCTGAGAAACCAAATTGCCTTTACTCAGGACAGTGCCGATATGCCAGGATATGGCAATCCTCAAGATTTCTTTACCGCCTATCCCTTTATTCCCTATCAGTTTAATCTGTTACAAAAAGTTTTTACTCAAATTCGCCTCATGGGTTCTGCTGGCAAGCACTTGGCATCAGGAGAGCGATCGCTATTGGATGCTTTTCAGGTTGCATCTCAAGCGGTAGCCGGAGAATCTCTTGGTGTGCTGGTTCCGTTCCACACCTTTTACATGGCAGTAGAAGGCTTTTTGGACAGTGCAATCAACCAAGTTATTATTCAGGCGAGTCGGAATCCGCAACTACATTCTTTTGACATTGACCTATTGAAGACCCTATTCATGGTCAAGTACCTGAAAGAAATTCGGGCTAATTTAGATAACTTAACTACTCTTAGCCTAAGTAATATTGACCAGGATAAATTAGCTTTGCGGCAGCAGGTAGAAGCAGCTTTGGGGCGGTTGGAACGTCAAACTCTTATCCAGCGTAATGGCGATGAATATATTTTCTTGACCCATGAGGAGCAAGATATTGGCAGAGAAATCAAAAATACTCCAGTTGATTCAGGAAAAGTCAAAGAAGAACTACGAAAGCTTATTTGGGAATCAATTTTTACTGATAAACTATTTCGTTACAGTCAGCGACACCAGTATAAATTTAACCGCAAGCTGGATGAACAACTCCATAGTCAACAAAGCGATATAACTCTGCACATTGTTACTCCTTGTGCTGAAACTTACAATGCTATGCAGGAGGATACTTTCTGCATTGGTACTACAGGGGGAGGTTATGAGGTCTTAGTGCGATTGCCTTATGAGCAACGTTTGGTAGATGACCTCGAAACCCTTGTTAAGACAGAAAAGTATATAAATTTGAAAAATGGTAGCAACCTCAGCCCTAGCATCCAGAGAATTTTAAGAGATCAAGGCGACCAAAATAGTAAGCGGCGTGAGGATGTGAAAACCATTCTAGAAAATTTGATTACTTGTGCTGATGTATTTGCCTGTGGTAGCAAGTTAGAAATTCGCAGCCGAGACACTAAGAGCGTGCTGAATGAAGGTCTTAAGTATTTAGTAGAAAATGTGTATCAAAAGCTCGGTTACGTGGCTAGTGGTTTTGAAAACGAAGATCACGTAAGCAATGCCCTAACTCGTGAGAGTCAAGAACAAGATATTAACGGACAGCCTGTTAATGTTGCTGCTCATAGTGAAATGCGAGCTTGGTTAATGGAAGAAACCCGCCTTCGCCGCCTTGTCAGCATTAAGGCATTGGTAGACAAGTTTGCAGGCCGTCCCTATGGTTGGTCGGAATTCGACACTTTGGGGGTGATGGCAGAACTTGCTAATAAGGGTTTAATAGAACTGCGACACGCTCAAGGCAACGTTAATCTGCATGATAAAGGTTTAGTGATGCAGTTGCGATCGCGCAAAGAAATAGATAAATATACCGTCCGCCTTACCGATGAAATTAACCCAGCAAACTTGAAGATTGCCAAAGATATGGCCAGCGACTTACTCAATGGCAATATGTCTAGCGATCCACAGTTGCTATTTGAACAATACAAAAATGCCCTCACAAAACGCTCTCAAGAACTCGAAGGTTGGTTAATTCAAGCAGAAGGTGGGCTTCCCTTTGCTGAATTACTGCGTACTAACTTAGATTTGCTGGCTGAATTGTTAAGCAAGGACAGTGCGGCTAAGTTTTTCGACACATTTCGTCAGCGACGGGATGATATAGAAGAATTTATCGAAGATGTGCAAAAGCTACAATCCTTCTTCAGCACACAAATTAAGCTGTTCCAGCAAGCTCATAATGACTTGAAAACTCTAGAACCAGAACTACGCCATATTAGTGACCCAGATTTGCTTAAGCGGGTGGATTTAGTTAAGCAAATTTTGGCGATGTCTGACCCCACTGCCAAGATTCCAGAATTAGCAATGTTACTCCTACCTGTTAAAGATAAGGTGCAAGAGGCGCTAAAAACTCAAATTTATCAGGTGGAGACTAAAAGCAAGGCAATGCGAGAGAAATTAACTGAGTATGTGACTTCTGCTCACCAAGACATTTCTGCACAGCTTGACCTCAGTAACATTACTCAAGACATCGATAAAGTTGTCACCTCAGTTAACCAAGTAACAAGTATCGATTCTGCGATCGCACGTCAGAGTGAACTAGAAAACATCCTCCCACAATTGCTGCAAAAAGTAGATCAACAAGCCAATGAAATTATTCAGCGTCAATCAAAAAACGGCAGTTATGGCCAAGCAACCTGTGTCAAATCCATCGTATCCGTGCAGGTAGCAAGAGTTGCAACTAAGTCGCTACTGGAAACACCACAAGATGTTGATATTTATTTGGAGGCTTTGCGGAATACTCTACTGGATAAGATTCACCAAAATCATCGCATCCGTCTTGAATAAATCTAGCGCGGCGGCTCTCCTATTTTGTCTACCCTAAGCCTAAATGCAACTTGAGAACAGCATCAACTAATTGCATCAAATCCTGATTCAAACAACCTACCCCATCTCCTAAGATGCGCTGCTTTGAAATCGTGCGTACCTGCTGCGCTTGTACCTTAGAAGGCTTAGATAAACCACTCTCCTCTGGATTCAATAAAACCTCAAAAGGATAAACACGACTGACGTTAGAGGTAATCGGTAAAATTGTCACTGTACTAGCCGCACTGTTATTAGCATCATTGCTGACAATCAATACAGGTCGGCGTTTATCCATTTCTGACCCCACTACTGGACTGAGATTAGCATAATAAATTTCACCCTTACGGATTCGGCAGTCGCTACAACGGGGGGAACCCCCGCAACGCGCTGCCTCACCACGTTTCATCTGTTAACCCATCCCCTACTGTCAAATCCCAATCTAGGTCAACTTCAGCCGAAGCTTGGCGGTAAGCTTGCTCTAATTCCTGATACCGCAGTAATTCTAGTGCTAACTCAATGACTTGGGAGCGAGATTTACACCCCTTTGTCACTTTGTAATTCTCAATAAACTGCATCAAAGATGCTGGTAAGGAAATGGATAGTTTTTCCGATGACATGGTATTACCAAAAGGTAATTAATTTTTTCTTACTTTATAGTAGCCAAAATAGTAGGAAATTAACTTAAATCCTGGCGAATAGAATAAAACTCAGTTAAAACGCGGTGGTTATCAAGGTGTTAGTCCGTTAAAACTGACTTGGACTAACCTCCCCAAAATTGATTGTGGGGTGGTTGATGTGGAAAATTACCAATTCTCTATCACCTCAATGAACCGCACCGCTATTAAAAACTTCGCAATTTGGGCGCGTCGCTACTTACGGGAACAAGTAAAAGCCCGTGCCGCCCAGTATGGGATTACTGACAAAAGCATCATACAATCCCAAGCTGTTACAGGTGGGTTGTTAGTGGCAGGTCAAACTTTGAATGCAATAGAAGCAAACCAGTATGAACAACTGCGAAATCATCTGCAAGATTTAACGCTAACTTCCAGCCAACCCCAGGCGGTAGATGCGCTGATAGATGAAATTGCCTACACCTGGTTTAACCGTTTGGCGGCGTTGCGGTTTATGGAGGTGAATGGATATATCGGGCGGGTGTTGAGTAGTAGCGATCCTAATTTGGTAGACCCTGATTTGTTACGGGATGCTAGTTCTATTGCCGAAATGGGGGATTTACCTGGACTTGACTTGGATACTCTCAATGAGTGGCGCAGTTTTGCCAATCATGATCCTAATCCCGATGAGTTTCTCTACCGCCGTCTGCTGTTAGCTCAGTGTAAAGCTTTGGCAGAGGGAATTCCGGCACTATTTGACCCTCGCCAGAATTACCAAGCGCTGTTTTTGCCTGGAAATTTGTTAAATCAAGATTCAATTGTACGGCGGCTGGTAAAGGAGATTCCAGAGGAGGACTGGCAGAATATTGAAGTAGTGGGTTGGCTGTATCAGTTCTACATTTCTGAACGCAAGGATGAGGTGATTGGGGCAAAGTCAAAGGTTGCAGCCGCAGATATTCCCGCAGCGACTCAATTGTTTACCCCCCACTGGATTGTTCGGTATATGGTAGAGAACAGTTTAGGGCGGTTGTGGTTAGAGTCTCACCCGGAATCACGCTTGCGGGAATATATGCCTTACTATTTGGAAAATCAAGAACTTCTCCCTAACCCTCTCCTGCGAGGAGAGGGGACAAGAGAAGAAAATTCTTGCTCCCCTCCCCGCGTCGGGGAGGGGTTGGGGGAGAGGTCTTTAACGCCTCAAGAGTTGACGGTGATAGACCCTGCTTGTGGTAGTGGTCATATTTTGGTGTATGCGTTTGATTTGCTGTTTGAAATTTACAAGGAGCAAGGTTATTTAGAGCGCGATATTCCGGGGCTGATTTTGACGCATAATTTGTATGGTTTAGATATTGATGAACGTGCAGCGCAGTTGGCAAGTTTTGCGGTATTGATGAAAGCACGGGCAAAGAATTCGCGGATTTTGCGGAAATCTCTGGCTTTAAATATTACGGCGGTGCGTCCTACTCATAGCCAGACTTTACCACCAGCTACAGAATTAATTGCTGAAGATTGGGAACTGTTGATTGAAGCTTTTAAGGATGCGGATAATTTAGGAAGTTTAATTACTCCGCCAGCTTTTGATAGAGAGAAGTTGAAATGGCAATTAGATAATTTACAAGCGAGTGATTCGCTATTTCGTGAGTGTGTTCCGGTTTTGCAAGGATTGTTATTACAGGCGGAGTTGTTGACAAATAATTATTGGGTGGTAGTTGCGAATCCGCCTTATATGGGAAGTAAAAGTTTAAATGATATTTTAAGAAATTTTGCTAATAAAAATTATCCTGATTCAAAGTCAGATGCTTTCTCTATATTTATTGAACGTTTTTTGAGTATGAGTTTAAAAAACGGATTTATTGGCTTAATGACACCTTTTACATGGATGTTTTTAAGTTCTTATGAAAAATTGCGTAGACGTATATTAAGTGAAAATACAATAACGAGCCTGATTAGACCGGAATATCATGCTTTTTTTGATTCGGCTTATGTACCAATCTGTACTTTTACTATTTTAAATAAAGCTTTACCTGAATACCAAGGAACTTTTATTGATCTTAATCAGTTTTATGGGGCGAATTTGCAACCAGTTAAGGTTTTAGAAGCAATAAGAAATCCTGGCTGTGGATATCTTTATTATTCAAATTCGGCTGATTTTGCAAGAACTCCAGGGAGTGTTATTGCTTATTGGCTAAGTGAGAAACTATTAAATATTTTTGAAAACGCAGAATTATTAGGTAATGTTTTTGAATCAAAACAAGGTTTGTCTACTGCAAATAATGATCGTTTTCTTCGTTTATGGTTTGAAGTTAACTTAAATAATTCTGGATTCGGATTATGTAGTCGAGAAGAAGCAAGATTTTCTAAAAAACGATGGTTTCCATATAATAAGGGTGGTGAATTTAGAAAGTGGTATGGAAATCAAGAATTTGTTATAAATTGGAATAACGATGGAGAAGAAATAGATAATTTTAGACCAAAGGCAGTTATTAGAAATGCTAGTTATTATTTTAAGCCTTCAGTAACTTGGTCTTTGGTGAGTTCAAGTTATTTTGGAGTTAGATACTCAGGAAAAGGGTTTATATTTGATTCAGCAGGATCATCTGCTTTTTGTCAATCGGATATGATATTTAGCTTAACTGGTTTCTTATGTTCAAATATAACTAATCAATTGATTAAAACAATCAATCCTACTTTGAATTTCTCATCAGGTAATGTTGCTGCATTACCTTGGATATCAGAAAAAGCAAATATAATTAAACCCAAAATCAATAGTATTGTCGAAAATTGTATTAATACTTCCCGCCAAGACTGGGATAATTTTGAAACCTCCTGGGACTTCCAAACCCACCCCCTATTACGCCACAACACCAAACACCTCAGCGAAGCTTTCACCATTTGGCAAAGCAAATCAGAAACCGCCTTCCGCGAACTCCAACGCCTAGAAGAAGAAAACAACCGCTACTGGATAGAAGCTTATGATTTACAAGACGAACTCACCCCAGAAGTACCCGACGACCAAATCACCATCTGCCGCGCCGACTTAAACAAAGATATCCGTTCCCTCATCTCCTACGCCGTCAGCTGTATCATGGGGCGCTACTCCCTCAACAAACCCGGACTCATCCACGCCGGACAACCTTATGACCCTTCCCTACACCAAACATTTCCCGCCAGCAGTGATGCAATAATTCCCATCACAGACCAAGCATACTTTGATAACGATATCGTTACCCGCTTCATAGAATTTCTGCGAGTCGCCTACAGTCCCGAAACTCTTACCGAAAACCTCAACTTCATCGCCAACGCCCTCACCTTAAAAAACGGCGAAAGCGCCCAAGAACGCATCCGTCGCTACTTTCTGCAAGAATTCATTTCTGACCACATTCAAATTTATAAAAAACGCCCCATTTACTGGCTGTTTACCAGTGGAAAAAAACGAGCTTTTGGCGCATTACTATATTTACACCGTTACAGCGAAGATGCTCTTGCTCGTATCCGCACCGATTATGTTTTGGAATTGCAAGTCAAACTAGATGGGGAAATTGCCAGGGCGCAACAACAGCTAGATAATACCAATTCTAGCGCCGCCAAAAAAGCTGCCACAAACCGCCTGAAAGAACTGCAAGCCCAACAGCTAGAACTGCGAGATTACCAAGCCAAACTGCAAACCCAAGCCGATGCGCGAATTAATCTTGATCTTGACGATGGTGTAGCGTACAACTACACGCGCTTCAAAGGTTTAGTTTACGAAGGTGCAGATTTAAAAATTGCTGATTTAGAAAAAGCCTCGCAGTGGAAAAGGGAGTTATTGAAATGAATTGATACCCTGAAAAAGGGGGACTTTAATTATAGTTCCCTCTTTTTTCAGGGGAAAACTTCTTAAAGGATGTTTTAAAAGTCTTATCGTTGGTAGCAAACGTTTTAGATCCCCCTAAATCCCCCTTAAAAAGGGGGACTTTGATTCTAATTCCCTATTTTCAAACGGGACTTTGATTCGAGTTCCCCCCTTTTTTAAGGGGGGTTAGGGGGGATCTAAACGATGTGGAATAAGGTAATCAAACTTTAAAATTATGAATAACAATCTCAATAGTAGCGATTTCTATTTACCTTACAATCCAAAGCTTATAGAAAGAGCAAAAGAACTTCGCAAAAACATGACTCCAGCAGAAAAAAAGCTGTGGTATGAGTATTTAAGGAATTTTAAATTTCGGGTTTTAAGACAAAGACCAATTAATCATTTTATAGTTGATTTCTACTGCCCTACTTTACAAGTAGCGATTGAAATTGATGGAGATAGCCATTTTACAGATGAATGTCAAGATTATGACATAGAGAGAACACGCATTCTAGAAGGCTATGGTTTAAAGATTATTAGGTTCACAAATAGCCAAGTTTTTAATCAATTTGATAGTGTGTGTGAGCAGATAAAGGGTTTAATCCCCCTAGACCCCCTTTCTCAGGGGAAAAATTCTTAAAGTATCAAGACTTTATAACGAAGAATGACACTCATGCGTGCCTGAAGACCAACGACTATTCCGTGTTTCACTGTGCTGTCCTGACCAATGTACCACCTACAGCATAAACAGCATCATAGCCAATTCGTTCCGTCCAAATCACTGCATAAGGTTGTTTTGCTTGCAAACGATGGCAAGCAACAAGTAGATCGTTATCAATTTCGTAATCACCAGTGTTGATATTAATTGAGATAATTTTGCCAATATTTTCTGCTGTCTCGACTTGAACACGGATTACTTTTTCATAAAGTTCTCCGCCACGCTTTGCAATTTCTTCTTTAATAAGTTGGGAGTTAGGCATATCAACAATCTCTTAATTTAAGCTGCTAGCTTTCTTTATATATAGCAAATCATATTGATAGTATCCCCCTGCCCATGCCTCTTTAGAGGATGTTTTAAAAGTATTTAGCTGTGATTTTAGGCACTTATTGATCCCCCCTAACCCCCCTTTTTAAGGGGGGAACCGGAATCAAAGTCCTCCTTTTTAAGGAGGATTTAGGAGGATCTAGAACTTTTTGATACCGACAAGAGGACTTTTAAAACATCCTCTTAGCCATTTCGTAATATTCAGTCAATATCTTCTTGATCAAACTACGATATTTTTCTAGCTTATCCATTGCTGAATTTCCTCCTTTCGTACATTACAGCGTTCTTTGAGAAAATATTTTCATGTTTGATAATTTGTGTAAATTTCTTGTCGAAAGCTTTCCCAGTGACTTCGCCACTTGGTTGTTAGGTGAACCAATAACCCTAACTGAATTAAGTCCCAAAGAACTATCCCTAGAACCAATTCGTGCCGATGCGCTCATCCTACAGCAATCTGATGAAATAGTCTTGCATATCGAGTTTCAAACTCAACCAGACAAAAATATACCCTTTCGGATGACAGACTACCGTTTGCGGGTGTATCGTCGCTTTCCTCACAAGCGGATGATTCAAGTAGTAATTTATTTACAAAAAACTGATTCAGAACTCGTTAGGCAAACTACATTTACTCTTGAAGAAACATCTCATCGCTTCCAAGTAATTCGCCTATGGGAGCAACCAAAAGAAATATTTTTGCAAACTTCCGGTTTACTTCCATTTGCAGTTTTAAGCAATACAGATAGTAAAACTAATACTTTACAAGAAGTCGCAACATTAATTGACAATATCACCGATAAACGGACTCAAAGTAATCTTGCTGCATGTGCATTTATCCTGGCTGGGCTAGTATTAGAAGAAGAAGTGATTCAGCGTTTGCTGCAAAGAGATATTATGCGTGAGTCAGTAACTTATCAATCATTAGTAGCGGAAGGTCGAGCGGAAGGTCGAGCGGAAGGTCGAGACGAAGGTATTCGACGTGTTGCTATCAATATGTTAGAAGAGGGAATGTCTATCGAAGTAGTTGCAAAAGTGACTGGTTTAACAGTTGAACAGGTGCAACAATTGCAAATTGCCGAAACAGAAAAGCCAACAGAATGAACACCACTCGTATCCAAAACACCCTAGAAACCCTCTTCCAAGATTCAGCCCGTTGGTTGCACCCAGGACAGAGGGTGGTGTTTTGGTACGACCCCGAACAACAATTTACCAGCAGTTTCAATGAACTCCAACTCGAAGGCGTAGAAAAACTCCAACTCGCTGATACTGCCTTTACCGTCAAATATCACCTGCTGGTCGAGCAACCCAATCAAACTTTTCTACTGTACGCCCCCTTTCCCGAACCTCCACCCCAAGAAAACTGGCTTCTAGACATCCAAAAAAGCGGTTTAACCTTCTCTGCTGACCCCGCCGCCCTTATCTATGCAGATTTAGGATTGCGATCGCGCCGCCTCGAAATTGTCATCCGGGAACATGATAAATTCTTTAAAAGCCGCAAACGGACAGAAGCCCTGCAAGCAATGGGTATTTCCCCGGACAGCGACGAACGGGGATTACTCCTGGCTATGCTTTCCGTCCTCGCAGGCTTAAAAGTACCCGATGCAGGGACACTGATTCGGCGGGTGCTGCTGGGCGGTTTATTAGAGTCGGATAACGTCCTCTGGTCTGATATTGAGCGTTTTATCTCTCCTGAAGCTTTCTGGGAAGTAGTCCAAGAACACACGGACTTTCCTAAGCTAAACCCCAGTTTAAACAAGTTATTCGTGCAGTTGCTAATCACCCATTTTGCTAAATCTCTGCACGGTACCATCCCGCCCCAGCTAGCAAACCAAGTCATCACTCCTGGACAACGGGCTTATGCCTTTATCGACCAGTGGATGCGCGACCAGCAGGATTCTCTAGGCTGGAAGATCCTCAGCAGTGAGGTGGCAGAACAATTACATATATTTGATGCTATAGAGAATTTAGAGCCGGAAGTTTTATTTGAAGCAGCCAGTTTCGAGGTGGTAGATAAGGTATTAATCCGCACCTGCGTTAAAACACTGCAAATGCAAATGAGGCAACAAATAACGGAATTGACACCCTGGCGAACTTGGTTACAGGCACGTCATACCCTGATTTGGTTCCCCCAGTATGAGAAGATTTATCAAGCATTAGAAGCTGCGATCGCTCTGTTGGAATTTAAGCAACAGTATCCAGAAGGATTCCGCCAACCAGCCCCACTTCTGTTCAAAGCCTACGCCAGCGATTTACACTCTTTTGACAAAGCTTACCGCCACTTTATCGTCAAGAGTGATGATGCCCAAGGAGATATCCTCAAAGGTTTAATTGACGACGTAGAAAATTTATACACCCAATGGTTCCTGGATAGTCTAGGAGAAGCCTGGTCTGATGCCCTTAGCGAAGAAGGCAAGGGAGAAAAGGGGAAAATCCTCCCCCCTGCTTCTTCTCCCCTGCCTTTAAGTTGGGAATTAGAAGGCATAGCATCGCAAACTAGATTTTTTGGTAGGCACGTATTCCCAATTTTAGAACGGAGCGATCGCGAAAAAGTATTTGTGATTATCTCCGATGCTTTGCGCTATGAAGTCGCCAGCGAACTCCAAGAAGTAATTAAAAAAGAAGTTCGGGGTGAAACCAGCCTAGAGGCACAATTGGGAGTTTTACCCAGCGTGACACGGTTGGGTATGGCAGCACTTCTTCCAGGGTCAAAACTAGAACTGATACCAGGTGATGATGATGTTCGACTGGATGGACTTAGTACTAAAGGAGCGTCAGCAAGGCAAAAGGTACTAAACCAAAATAGTCGGGTAGAAGCTACAGTACTTAGTGCCAAAGACCTGCTAGAGATGAATACTGACGAAGGACGGGCTGCTGTGCAACCTTATCGCCTAATCTACATTTATCACAACGTCATTGACGCGATCGGCGATCAGGCATCCAGCGAACGTCAAGTACTATCAGCTTGCAAAACAGCAATTAGCGAATTGCTACGGCTGGTAAAGAAAATTTGTAATTCTATCAATGGTACAAACGTTATCATCACCGCAGACCACGGTTTTTTATACCAACGTTGCCCCATTCAAGAGGCAGACAAGCGACCCCTACCAAGTGGTGAAGCAGTATTGGAAAGCAAACGCCGCTACCTGTTAGCACGAGAACAGTTGAATGACTCAACCTTACTGCACTTTAGCCTGCCCTATACAGAAAATGGCACAGTTGCGATCGTTCCCCGTGGTAGTTTACGCTTTGCCGTCCAAGGTGCAGGAGCGCAGTTTGTCCACGGCGGGGCATCTCTCCAAGAAGTATGCGTACCAGTTATCACCTATCATCACCAACGGGCGGTTAAAGGAGACGAAGGCCCAGCCCGGAAAGTAGGGGTACAGGTAAGTGCCAGAGTTCGGCGGGTAACGAATAATCGTTTTACATTGACATTAGTACAAAGTGATGCAGTTGAGGGGAGATGGCGATCGCGTCAAATTACAGTTGCTTTCTACGATCCCCAAACTAATACACCGATAACAGATGTGCGAGGAGCAAACTTAAGCAGCACTAGCCCCCACCCTAGCGATCGGGAAATTAACTTAAGGTTGACCGTAACTACTGCTAATCCCCCTAGTAACGTCTATTTAATAGTTAAGGATGCAGACGATGAGAGTGAATTGCTCCGAGAAACCTGGGCAGTTAGTTTAGGAATCGCTAACGACTTTGGAGATTTCTGAGCCAATATAGTCACAAGATTTTAGATGTTGGATTATTAACCAACTGACTTCAATCATCTCAGAATAATCACCAGCAGTTCATAACCCTTGTATGCATGACCTGAATCAAAAGCTAAACAGCATTTACCCTGGAAAGGTAGTACGTAAAGACCTGACTAAACGTATTAAAGAAGGTGCTAATGTACCAGTGTATGTGCTGGAATACCTACTTGGTATGTACTGCGCGACCGACGACGAAACCACCATTGAGGAGGGCGTTACTCGTGTAAAAAACATCCTGGCACAGAATTACGTCCGTCCTGATGAAGCAGAACAGACCAAATCTAAAATTCGGGAATTGGGACGATTCACCATCATTGACCGGGTAACGGTAACACTCAACGACAGAGATGACATCTACCAGGGAACTTTAATGAACCTGGGTGTCAAAGGCGTAGTCATTGACCCAGAAATTGTCAAACCCAACCAAAAGCTTCTGGGTGGTGGTATTTGGTGTATTTTACAACTTGAATACGAAGCAGGAACCAAACCCAGTCCCTTCATTGTCGGAAGCCTCAAACCTATCCAAATGCCTAGTGTGGATATGGATGAATTGTTTGCGGGTCGCCCAGCTTTTACCCGCAGTGAATGGATTGACCTGCTGATTCGGTCAACAGGACTGGAACCCACTACCGTCAGCGAAGATGTGAAATGGCATCTACTTGCCCGTTTGGTAGCTCTTTGTGAAAATAACTACAATTGCTGCGAACTCGGCCCCCGTTCTACAGGTAAATCACACATCTACAAAGAAGTTTCTCCTAACTCAATCTTGGTTTCCGGTGGAAAAACTACAGTAGCGAATCTTTTCTACAATATGTCTAACCGTCGCGTAGGACTAGTGGGTTTATTTGACGTGGTTGCCTTTGATGAAGTAGCAGGCATGAGCTTCCATGATAACGACGGTGTGCAAATCATGAAAGACTACATGGCATCAGGTTCTTTTGCACGCGGTAAGGCGGAGATTACCGCTAATGCTTCTATGGTCTTTGTCGGCAACATTAATCAAAGCGTGGAATGCTTAGTGAAGACCTCACACCTACTGGCACCCTTCCCCGAAGCCATGATTGACACCGCCTTCTTCGACCGTTTTCACGCTTATATTCCTGGCTGGGAAATCCCCAAATTTAGCCCAGAGAATTTTACTAACCAGTACGGGTTTATTGTCGATTACTTAGCGGAGTGGCTGCGGGAAATGCGTAAACGCAGTTTTGCCGATGCCATAGACCTCCACTTCAGATTAGGTAACAATCTTAAGCAACGAGATGTTCAAGCAGTTCGCAAAACTGTATCAGGGCTGCTGAAACTGCTCTTCCCAGATGGCTCATTTAGTAAGGAAGATGTGCGCGAAGCCCTAGTGTATGGGCTGCGGGTGCGACGGCGAGTGAAAGAACAGTTAAAGAAAATTGGCGGAATGGAATTTTACGATGTGCATTTCAGCTACATCGACTTGGAAACTCTAGATGAGCATTTTGTCTCAGTACCGGAACAGGGTGGTTCGAGCTTGATTAGTCAGGAAATGCTAACTCCCGGTCACTTGCACTTTGTCAGCACTGGGGATAGCGGCATAATCGGAGCATTCAAACTTGAACTGCAAGCAGTACCCGGTAGTGGCAAACTAGTACGCACTGGTGTAGCAACGGCTGGCAAGATGAAGGATAGTTTAAACATTGCGATGAATTACTTCAAAGCTAACGCTCAAAGAGTTAGCAGTAGCATTTACCCAAGTAATTTGGATTTTTTGCTCCAGTTACTAGACTTGCAAGGGTCTGGCGCACCGCAAGAGAGTGGATTAGCATTGTTCGTTTCTTTATGTTCTGCTTCTCTAAAACGAAGTGTTCAAACGCAATTTGCAATATTTGGGGAAATGACTATTGGTGGGACGATTACACCAGTCAGTAACCTAGCGGGTAGTCTGCAAGTAGCCTTTGATGCTGGCGCTAAACGTATCCTCTTACCAATGGCAAGCGCCGTGGACTTAGGCAGTGTTCCGCCAGAATTGTTTGCTAAATTTCAAACATCATTTTACGCTGACCCCGTAGACGCAGTATTTAAAGCGTTAGCAGTCGATTAAAAATCAAGCATGAGAGTCAGGTAATGAGCTAGCCCATCAGCGAGTAATTGTTGACGCAAAGCTGATGGCACCGGAACAGAACGAATTTGATAATTTCCTCTTGGGGACGTGGGTTGCAATAGACCCGCATTTACTAGCACTAGTAAGGTGTTGCTAGCAGCCTTTTTATAGGTGGAGTTTGACCATGCAGCCACAGTTGAATTTTGATCTCGCTTTCCTTCAAAGAAGGTTCGCAAGTCAGCAGTCGTTACGACATAATCAAAACCTTTAATTTTGTCCAGCAGGACTTCAGCGATGAGTTCGCGCAGAAGGCGGTGTTCTTGCAGAATCAGGAACAATATGGTGAATCTACGGGTGTCAAGATTGCCAGTGGCAATTAATTGAATGTATTCCTCTGCCACTTGTTGAAGGCGTTTGAGAACAGTTTGCAGCGCCCGCTCACGAGAAACTTGGGAGCGTAGTTGAAATAAATCATCCACCAATACCCGTTGCCGAATATCTTCCTGGGTTGCACCTTGGTACATCAGTTCAGCAACTCGCAGGGTTTCAGTCAAAACAAAAGCGTGGTTAGTACGAGCAGCATAAGCCGTTTCAGTCATAGTAGTAAGAGTAACAAAGACAGGCAGAAACCTTTCTCAAATCCAGACGGTAAGCTATCGTACAGCAATAATTTTGCTGAGGAAGGTTTTTGGCATCCTACTATGTAAGTCTCCCTTGATATATTCGTCAAGGATGTAATTGTAATGCTCTTACCTAGACCCTCAAGAAGTACGTCAAGCTTGAAGTTCGCTGATTTTCAGAATGGGAATATTACCACTCGCCGCTAGAGTGGCGATTGCAGCTGTCAATACTCCCGCCATCAAGTCGTCAAATTCTTCCTGACAGATGGTTTTGCTGAATTTCTGGGCTAAGAAACTGGAGCAGCAAGTAGAAGCCCTACAAGCGGAAAATCAGCAGCTTAGAGAACAGCAAGCTAAGGGCTAGAGGTGAAATGAGTAACCGATGCTTTTCCAAGTTCTTACCACTGTCAGATCCCTAAGCCTGATGATGGGATGAGAACTTTTAGAGTCTCTGTGCTGTACGCGATTCATACCAGAGACATTCTTTAAAATTGCGATCGCTTGTCTAGCATCATCTTGTCACTTAAAAACAAGATTTATTCTGAAGTCTTTTTTAACACCTCCAGCACATAAACTTGCTTAAATGCTAGTAATCTTTCATGCCGGGAATCAAAATCTCGACCTTGTGATCGCATATCTGCTTAATACAAGCGTACTCTGTAAAGAATTATTGTTTAACCAAAATGTTAATTTTTCTTACGCATTTGTCCTTTGAGCAACGCCTAACGGCATAAAGCCACGAATCACAAGGTGCGTCCGCATTGGTTGACAAATCTTAGTTTTGAGCAACGCCTAACGGCATAAAGCCACGAATCACGGCTTTGATTTTAAATCCAAATCTGGTGATAGGTATTGAGCAACGCCTAACGGCATAAAGCCACGAATCACATCAGAATCAGATTCAAAATTATTTTTGCAGACATTTGAGCAACGCCTAACAGCATAAAGCCACGAATCACAATAATTTTTTACTATCCAGTACAATAGTGATACGTTTTGAGTAACGCCTAACGGCATAAAGCCACGAATCACATAGGTGAGCCGTTAATAAAACCTCTTTTAAAAGCTTTGAGCAACGCCTAATGGCATAAAGCCACGAATCACAGCAAAGTTGAAAACCCTTAACTGAGGAAGGTTCATTTACAATCTTACAAGTACTTTCCAGATCGAGAAACCAAAAACATACAACTTACCAAAGTTTCCCTTACTGTTCAGCCCCTCAAACCCAGTGCCAATAAACTTTTCCAAAAATGACAAGCACCTTTTTCCTTGTCTCAATTACCATATCCCTTACCGTGTAAACCTTCCCGCCATTCTTTTACCCTAAATTTCCTTTCCCATATAGAGATACTTGTCAAATTGGAGATTGAATCATCGTCCATGCCAAATCAGGAGGTGGTGAGCTTGGCATTTCCTCAATCCGGCCACCAATCTAAAAAACCCAACCTTCATATGGACTGGCTTTTATCTCAAACTGCTTAGAGGATGTTTTAAAAGTCAAAGAGAGTAAAAAATTAAGCGAGTCGTCGAACCATAATACGTATCATGGCAATATAAATAAAAGTTTCTGAGGTTTGTGGAAGGCGTTGATAATCTTTACTTAAACGCCGACACCAATTAAGCCAGCCAAAAGTGTGTTCTACAACCCAACGCTTAGGTAAATGAACAAAGCCTTTACTCTCTAAGGGTCAAAGTACAATTTGCACAATCCATCGAAACATATCCATGACCCAGTGAACAAATTCTTCACCTCGGTATCCACCATCCATCCAAATAATGTTTAAACGTTTTACCTGATGTCCCGTATCATGAACTCTTTGGAGAACTTGTTTAGCTCCTTGGCGCTCTGGAATACTTGCAGAAGTTACCAAAACTCGTAAAACTAGACCCAGTAAATCCACACTCAAATGGCGTTTACGCCCATGAATCTTTTTGGCAGCATCATAACCAACATCAATAGAGATCATAGTTGCTGTTTCTACTGATTGGCTATCGACAGCAGTTTCGGATGGGCTGGGTTCACGTCCTGCTTCTACTAAGAGCCACTGGTAAAGTTTGTCATCTACCTTTAACCATGTACCATCTTTGTGCCACTTGCGAAAATAGCCATACACTGTTGGCCATGCTGGGAAATCTCCAGGTAATGCTCGCCATGTGCATTCCTGGCACAGTACATACATAATCGCATTCATAATTGCATAAATTGATACTTACCGAGGACGACCGCCTGGTTTGGCTTTTGGGAATAAATCTGCGATCAGTTCCCACTGCTCCCATGTCAAATTGTTAGGATATGCTTTAGTTATTTGCTCGCAAGGTGCTGATTTCTTCAATCTTTCAGCTTAAGCCTTGTGAGTTTTCTTACACTAGCCCCCCACTTTTAAAACATCCTCTTAACCCGAACTCAGATTACTTATTAAACCCGAAGAACCCCAAAGAGCCAAACCTACGCTTTGTCTCCCATAAAAGCTTGCGGTGAGGGGATTAAGGGGTGGAGTGTAATCACTAGGGAAATCATAACTAATTATGTGGACATGATATAACGCCAGAACTTTGAATCTTTCTCGATAGTAAGGAAGAGGATAAAAGCGAAATGTTTATAAGGTACGATGCCTCACTTCTCTTTTCCTTGATTCGGTGAAATCGTTCCATCCGCCTGCGCTTGTCTAATCGCTCGTTTGAGAATTAACACCGCCATTTGCGACAAAGAACGCTCTTCTGCATCCGCCAGTTGTTGCAGAGCTTCTTTGTCTTCTTCTTCCATGTAAATACTCAGTGTTACTTTCCCCATGTGATTATCATACGCTTTTCTATGTATTTTTATATTAAATCACTAAAAACAAATAGATTAAAACAATAGTACATTAAAAATATGTATAATTCCTAATAAGTCAAAAGCCAGCGCGCAACTTTCTCAGGGCTGACGCACTGGCTTCTGGCTCCCTCTCACAGGAGACATATTCCATGTTAAGACCTGTTTGCCACAAAACAGATGAACACAGAAGTTATCTACAAGCTTTAGATGACTTCGGTATTGCTGAACTCTTGGCGAAACTCAGCGATTATTGTCAACAGCAAGAACAAGAAACTTTAGCAGCGTTGTTGATTTCCCAACTAACCCAGAGTCTTGATGCTGAACTAATTGCTAATTATTTGAGTGCGATGGCGCTCAATCGCCAGGATTTACTCCCAAGATTAATTAACCAGAAATTTTCTGCGAGTTCTATTGATTTACCCGACGACTTTCCTAATACAGCAAAGACACCCCGCTTTTTGTATGGCGACAAATTGCGTTGGATTGGTTCTGATACTGATTGGGGAACTGCGATCGGCAGATTTTATAGCTTTGCTCCCCATCTTTGCTGCTGGACTTGGTGCTACCTGATTTGGTTGAGTTCATATTGCCCCAGTGCCGCTTGGACATCTGCCGATATTGCTTGTGAACAAGATTTAGAACCAGTGGAAGGGTCGCTGCTATGACTAATCCGCGTCCTTTACAGGTAAGAGAGCAAAATTTGATTGATCTATACAGCCATTGTCAACTAGGAATGACACCCAAGAATTTTTATGCCAAGTGGGATGTCAATCATGAAGCGATCGCTCGGATTTGCTCTCGTTCACTTTCAACTGTCCGGCGTTGGTTTTCCAAGGGTCGCAATTATCGCAGTCCTATGCCAAGTGATTTACGCCATCTTGCCCTGATGGACTTCCTGCTAGAACACTTCGAGGAAATTCCCGAAGAATGTCTGAATATACTCTGTTCTCTCACAGAGCATAAGTAGGAATCGAAAAGTCAATTAATTGCAATGTCAGGATGATATTTTTTTACCAGCCACTTTCACAGTAGGGTGGCTTTAGTTTTGAGAATATTTAAGTCACTTTTGTCTATTATTTGACTGCAATTTACCAGCTAAATCATAAGTATGATCAGGAGGTTTTTATGACCTACATTGAAAAGCTAAATCCTTGGTGTATAGTCTGCCATTTTCCTAGTATGCAACATCAAATAGTTGCTCGTTTTCGTCGCCGCAGTGATGCAGAAGCTCATTCACAAGCTCTGCACCGACTGATACCAACCAAGTGCAACTTTCACAATCATTTTCAATCCAGCAGTCGAGCAACCAGAGCAAATTACCCCATGATTCTGTCGTTCTGGAAGTCAACTTAACTTCTAGCGAATTCTTTTGTTTGTTGAAACATACGATATGCCTCCTTGCTCCTTTTTTCTATGAAAACAAGGGGGATAATTTGTAGCTAATATTTCAAAAGTACTACTATGTTTGCACAAACTCCGTCATCAATATGACTTTTGATACTTTACGATATCGGCAAAACTCAGAAAACACCGCTGACACCAACCATCCACCCACACTGCTAGAATCTTAAATCTTGCCCCACAGTTTGGACATTCTGATAACAAAATTAATTGGTGGCGATCGCACCCTTGCGTTATCTTTAACTGCCATTCAATCTTGTGACAAGGTGATTCAATATAACAAGCAGTACATAACCGAATCGGCTCAAGCTTCATACCCACTCCAGCAGGTGGTAACATTTGCGCTAACCTATCGGCATCAAGCCCCACAACCTTAGCCAAAGCCTCTAATTGCTGGCGAGATGGTGGCGGATTAAACCGGAATTTTCCCACCGTGCGATCGCACTCCCAAGTCCTATGGCTTTACCTAATCCAGTAGGCGTTAAATCATTTGCCCGTCGAAAACGCCCTAAAAAGTGACTCAAACTTTCTCCCTGTAAAGGTTCTATTTGAAACAGCCAAGGTTGAATTTCTACAACTTCCATTACTTGTACTCCGCTACTACTTCTTTTAGCGTTTCCAAATCAACCTTCTGTAATCCTTTATTTAATGCTCTAATTGCTGCCTCTCTCAGAATCATATCCAGCAAACCAATATAACCTCCTGTCGCCTCACCTAAAATCTTCAGCATCGTCTTGCTGGAAAGATTGGAAGCAACTGGTAACTGCAAAACCTTCTTTTCCCAAATTTCTATTGTCCGTTTAAAATCTTCTCCTGTCATCTTGCCAAACCGATGACAAGCTCGAAAACGGTTATACACTTGTTCATCCCGCTTAATCACTGCATCCAAGCGGTCTGTTCCCACCAAAATTACTGCTATTTCTAGGTTGTCAAAAATATCCCGCACTTCAGCAAACGTTTTGGGTTTCAAGCGGTCAGCCTCATCAATGATTAGCATTTCCACTCCACATCCTTTAAGAGCATTACGTGTTCTATCTCTAATCTCCGCTACAGTTCCTTTAGTAAACTGATACTTCAAATGCTTAATAATTATTCCAAAGAACTCTTTTGCACCGCATTCTTGAGATGCTTGTGTATAAGCTATAGGCATAGTTGGAGGTTGTTCTCTTACTTGCTTGGGTGGATTATCAAGGCTATATTTATCACAAGCAACACTTTTACCTGTACGCGATTCTCCTACTATACGACCACACTGGCGTGATTGAAGCTTTCCATCCAACCATTTATGGAGAGTTTTTACGTGTTCGAGTTCAACAATATTTTTACGTCTAAGTCGTTCAATATCAGAAAGTAATTGTTCATTCGCTACGATACCGCTATTACCAACCGTAATTTTCTCGTAGTTCTTCGTAATCAAATACTTCTGGCATATCAGGCTCTAGCTCATTTTCAACAGATGGTGTGTCTATTTCTTCTAGTTCCTTTTGCAATGGCTGTTCAACTTTTTGAACTACAGCCTGTTCTGCTTTTTGACGTTCCTTCTTGGTTTTCTTTTGGGTTATGAAAGTATCGCGATCGCGTACCTCTGCCAACATTGAGCGATTGCTAATCATCTTCCCTGCTTGCCGAATCTTGCGACTACTAGCTTTCGCCTCATCCAAAGATAATTGCTCAGTTTCTAAATCCTGAGCAAATGCCCTAGCTAAAAACTCTTCTTTATTACCCGAATAGCGATAAACCAACAAAGTTGTAATGTCTTTGGGGTCATAGCGCAGTACAACGCTTTCACCTGCATAACCTGCCAAATTTTCTCCCCGATACATCAGATTTTCAAATTGCAGATACCCACCTCTATAAATGGAGCGTCGAGTTTGCTTCATCAGGCAAATACGTAACTCCTCTTCTGAAATTACATTAGGAGAAGCAATTAACCCTGCTTCCCATCGTTGATAACGAGTTTGATCGCCAAGACGCGCATCAGGACGCTGGTTATATTTATCTACGATGTAGCGTACAAACCTATGTTCCAACTCCCGTAAAGTCAGACAAGCCTCCTTCTCAGCTTGCTCTGGACGTTCCTGCACATTTGATCCTGTGTATCCCGGCAAAGTAGAAAAAAAGTCAGTATTAAAGGTGCCAAAAGGACGCTCAACAATACCACCTTCGCTGGGGCGATCGCGTAAATGACAAACAAATCCCAATTGTACACCTATCTGTCGCAAATGGTTTGAGCGAAAATCTTTACCGCCATCGGTATAAAAATGTTCTGGTTTACCGTAGGTTCCCCATTCTTCATGGAGTCCATATTCTGACCCATACTGCTTTGGCAAAATTGCATGGCGCAGTGCTAATGCTACTACCTGAGAACTCGGAGCATCAAAACCTAAGTTTATCCCCATGATGCAACGGGAGTAAGTATCAACAACTGTTGTCAGCCAAGGACGACCCAAAAGTTCACCATGCTGATCTACCAGCAATAGGTCTACACGAGTATGGTCACACTGCCAAACATGGTTGCTATATTCTACTGATAAGTCTTTGCCATTGCGGGTTTTAACTGATAATCGAGAACCATGCCAACCTCGACTTCTAACACCTGCTTTTTGTTCTTGCTGCTCAATAATCGGTTGTAGAACTCGATACACAGTCCTATAGCTGGGATATTTTTTTTGTCCTAATTCAGCCGCCCTTGCTTGTACTCTGATTGCCACTTGTTGGGGAGTAGTTCGCTTACTACCTTTATTGCCTTCCTTATAAGTTTTGATGATGAACTGTTGCCAATCGGTGTCTATTCGATGTTTGCCTTTGTCAGCCCGTGCTGTAGTTTGAAGTGCAGCTAAACCTGACTCTTCCCATTTTTTTACCAGTCGCCGTACCGGTCGCACAGACTTGCCTAGTTTGGCTGCGACCTCCCTTTGTCTTTCTCCATAAGTGATGCGATCGCATGGTTCTAGTAATTGCTCAATCATATCCAGCAAATGCCTATCATCTGCTGAGAGTTCCGTCACAATCTCATCCTTTTCTGCCTCTTGATCGCTATTGGTATGATCGTCCAGCATTTTCACATAATTGTTTAATACAAACGTAGTTGTATTGTACTATAATCCATAATGGACATTTATTTTGTCAATTTTTATAAAAATGTAGGCTCACAGCGTTTTTTAAGAAAGGACAGATATTTTGTCAAAACTTCAAAAGAGGACAGGTATTTTGGCAATAAGCCTCTAGTAGCCTATTTTCAGCCTAGAATAGTAAAACCCTTATCAAATAAGGGTTTTAAGCTAAATATTTTTGTAGACATTAATTTGTCAAGTGGTCATTTAATTTGGCAATCGACACAAATTAATGTCGTTCGGACTAATTAACTGTCGTTGGGACAAATTGATGTCGTTTAAGTGCCAGTGACAGATTAATGTCATTTATTTACAGAGACTATAGCGATAATGTCAACGTAGCGCTCTCTTTCAACCTTGCCTAATAATAATTATGATAACCCACCTAGTACCTGGCGGGTTATTACAACATTTTTGTATGCGTGCGTAATAGTTTCAGATTAGGCTTTCAACCCACCCAGTTGTACAGTGACTAATTATTTGTCGTTTGGACTAATTAACTGTTGTCGGGACAAATTAATTAGTCCCTTTACACCCATTGGTGTCAACTTAAGCTGAAAGCTATATTGGGTAGGTGTTTTACACATCACCTTACGGCCTCATCCCCTAACCCCTTCCCCCAAGGGAGAAGGGGAATTAAATCTCAGGCTTCCCTCTCACGGATGGGAGAGGGGCTGGGGGTGAGGGCAAAACGTTTTCACCAAGCGGGTTTCACGTTAAGTTGACACCAATGCTCTACACCTAGCCCAAACAAATATACTCTGAAATACCCAGACGCACCTATTCAGCTTCCAGCCAACCTGACGGGGTAACAAAGTAGCCTGAAAAGCTTGTGAGGTAAAAATTGTAACAATTTATGGTAAAAAAAGTAGGTCTAGCTTTGTCAAGAAGACCCACTTGTTGAAAATCTTGCCTACATTCTAGCAAACAGACCTGCAAAGTAATCTCAGTCTTGCAGAATATTTGTTACTCCAAATTCTCATTAATCTTCTACAATCAATTAAAAAAGTTAGCTTAGAAACCTTGGCTACTTCTTTGCCCATTCCCATTTTATTTGAAAGTAGAAGAAAGAAAATACAAAGATTTTTATCATCACCAAACCTAGAGACTCTTGAATTGGCGATGCCTTCGGCAACCCGAAGCGGGAACGCAGCCTAGAAAAAAAGATTCGATATAGAAGAAATGTTTCGAGATTTTAAGAAGGGTGGCTATAATTTAGAAGACACTAATATCTCTGGTGAACAGGTTAATTACTTTAATTTTATTAATAGCGTTAGCGAAGCGGCTCCCTTCGGAGTTTCGCCTACACTTGTGCCACCATCTCTGGACAATAAATTAAACGTAAAGGTATCCAAAAATCTGTTGGTCGTGTTAAAGAATATGGACGTAAAGTTAGGCGGCATAGCAGTTTTTATATTGGCTTATATGGTCAAACTTGGGTAAGTTTTGTAGAACCATGTCAAGATTTAGTCATGAAATTAATGCAATTAAGTCGTAATAAATGCAAGTATTATCAACAGGGTCTCAGGGCTGTGAAGCTTATTTTATCAGTATCCTAGCCTTTTTGTTGTCCCGTCAGCCAGCCAACTTTAAGGTGTAGGGAATATGCCACCTCACGTAATTACCCGAATTTGATATGAGATAATTAAAGCAAATTATTAAATATCAAAAAATGTCATTAACTATATCTTCCACACCTCAAGGTTTTAGTGCATTCATCACTAATTTGGGAATACGAGATACAACTGATGATTTTGTATTTATTAAATCATCAGTTCCTTGTATTGCAGATGGAGTCTTCACTCAAAGTCTTTTTGCTGGGCCAAGTATTACTATTAGCCGTGATAACTTAAAAGATTCACAAGCACAAGGAATTGTCGTTATATCTAAAAATGCAAATGTAGCTAATGGTTCTGTTGGCATCGCTGATGCTCAAGAGGTTCTGCAATTAGTGGCAACTGAAACTGGAATTGCTGCACATAATATTGTGATAGCTTCTACAGGTGTAATTGGCAGACGTTACCCTATTGAAAAAATCCGAGCTGGTTTATTAGGATTGGGCAAAAAATTGACTGATGCTGATTTTCATGCCGCTGCTCGTGGTATTATGACTACCGATACAGTAGCGAAACTAGCTACACGGCAAATAGGAAATGCCAAGCTAGTAGGAATTGCTAAAGGTGTTGGCATGATTGAGCCTAATATGGCTACCCTTCTAACTTTCTTTTTTACTGACGCTGCAATTTCTGCAAATAGCCTTCGTTCTATTTTTCGCTCTACTATAGATAAAACTTTTAATTGCTTGAGTGTAGACACTGACACTTCTACTAGTGACTCTGCTGTGATTCTTGCTAATGGAATAGCCGGTGAAGTTTCAGAACTAGATTTTGCTAGTGCATTGCAAGAAGTTGCACAGGAATTGGTGCTGAAAATCGCACGAGATGCAGAAGGTGCTACTAAGATAATTGAGGTAACTGTAGATTCAGCGATTGACTATGCACAAGCTAAAACAGTAGCGAAAGCAATTGTAAATTCACCATTAGTAAAAACTGCCGTTTATGGAGCAGATCCAAATTGGGGACGAGTTGCTATGGCTATAGGCAAATGTGAAAATGAACAGCAGATAAATCCAGAACGAGTTGTTATTAGTTTTGATAATGTGAAAGTTTATCCTAGTAGCTTAACTGAGGAAAATCTAGAACAGTTACGGCAAATTATGTCTAAAGATAAAGTAGATATTCATGTTAGCCTTAATATTGGCGATGCCTCTGCAACTGTATGGGGTTGCGATCTTTCAGAGGGTTATATAGAAATTAATGGTAAATACTCAACTTGATTAGACTTCTTACACAAATGCAAATTTCAAAGTCCCTCTCCCAAGCTTAAGAGAGGGATTTAGGGTGAAAGCTCATTGATTCATTGCGCTCGGTGTTGAAGAAAGAGCGTAGCGTCTCATAGATAAGGGTCAATTAGTGGGGGATGATTTATTATTGCCCTTTGTAAGGTTAAGTTGACTTTTTCGCTCGAATTTTGTCAAAGATTGTACCTTCATCAAAGAATTTTGCTTGAATCTCGTCCCATGCTCCTAAATCTTCAGCTTTGAAAATAGTTTTAATTTGGGGAAAAGTGCCTTCTGTTTCTTTGGCGATCGCAAAAAATCAATTGAACGCAGTTGTCCAAAACTAAATTCAGCTAAAGATTTTAGCTGTTTAGCTGTCCATGAGCGTTTGTGTTGAGTAGCAGAGATGATGCGACTCAGTAGTAATTGACTTACAGTGACTACCGTATCACTGATAATTTTAATCGACAGACACGATGTTAATAATAAACATTGCAATATTAATAAGGAACATTGCGATGTTAATAACAAATATCACGATGTTCATCACAAACATCACGATATTAATAACAAACATTGCAATGTTCATCACAAACATTACGATATTAATAAGAAACATTGCAATGTTGATCACAAATATCACGATATTAATAAGAAACATTGCAATGTTGATCACAAAGATCACAATGTTGGTAACGACAGCTTCTAGACCCAATTGAAAACAGCTACCTCTGCGCGATTCTATGAAAAAAATTCTCACCAGTTTTTTGGCTGTGGGCGTTTATCTAACGCCTATAACAGTAATGCTGATGGCTCAACCCACTTGGGGACAAACTCAAAATTCGCAAGCGCAAGAAGCAGAAAGACTGCTTGAGCAAGGGATAAAACTGACACAGCAACAGGAACACCAACAGGCAATACAAATATTACAGCAGGCTTTAACCATTGCGCGACAACTCAAAGACCAAAAAATTGAAGCAACTGCACTGCTTGGGCTTGGGCGTAACTACAACGCTTTAGGAGAAAAGCAAAAAGCACTCGATTTTGACAACCAAGCTCTGCCTCTTTTCCATGCTATGGGGGATCGCTCTGGTGTTGCGACTACACTCGATAACATCGGTAAAGTCTACGACGATTTAGGAGAAAAGCAAAAAGCACTCGATTTTTTCAACCAAGCTCTGCCCCTTTCGCGTGCTGTGGGCGATCGCTCTGGTGTTGCGACTACACTCAATAACATCGGTGGAGTCTACTTTGATTTAGGAGAAAAGCAAAAAGCACTCGATTTTTTCAACCAAGCTCTGTCCCTTAGGCGGGCTGTGGGCGATCGCGCAGGCGTTGCGACTACACTCAATCACATCGGTCGAGTCTACTCCGATTTAGGAGAAAAGCAAAAAGCACTCGAATTTTACAACCAAGCTCTGCCCCTTTCGCGTGCTGTGGGTGATCGCACAGGTGTTGCGACTACACTCAATGACATCGGTGCAGTCTACGACGATTTAGGAGAAAAGCAAAAAGCACTCGATTTTGACAACCAAGCTCTGCCCCTTAGGCGGGCTGTGGGCGATCGCGCAGGCGTTGCGACTACACTCAATAACATCGGTAAAATCTACTTTGATTTAGGAGAAAAGCAAAAAGCACTCGATTTCTTCAACCAAGCTCTGCCCCTTTCGCGTGCTGTGGGCGATCGCTTTAGTGAAGCTGGCACACTCAGTAACATCGGTGTAGTCTACTCCGATTTAGGAGAAAAGCAAAAAGCACTCGATTTTTACAACCAAGCTCTGCCCCTTAGGCGGGCTGTGGGCGATCGCTCTGGTGTTGCGAATACACTCAATAACATCGGTCGAGTCTACTACGATTTAGGAGAAAAGCAAAAAGCACTCGATTTTTACAACCAAGCTCTGCCCCTATATCGTGCTGTGGGCGAGCGCTCTGGTGAAGCTCGCACACTCAATAACATCGGTCGAGTCTACGACGCTTTAGGAGAAAAGTAAAAAGCACTCGATTTTTTCAACCAAGCTCTGCCCCTATGGCGTGCTGTGGGCGATCGCTCTGGTGAAGCTGTTACCTTAGTTAATATTGGTGTACTCTTCCAAAATACAAATAAGCCATTACTAATTTAGAGTAATCTCTCCAAATAAGCTTACAGGATGTTTAAAAAGTCGTAAAGTATACTAGAAATCCCGCTTCCATTCCTCTCCTTGAAAGGTCGAGAGGCTTTGAAACCCCCATTCCCTTGTAGGGAAGGGGGGCTGGGGAGGTTAGGTTTCTGAGGCTTAGATGTTACCAAAAATACTTTTCAAACATCCTCTTAGAAATGCGACAGGGCTTGCAAAAAATAAAATATTCTAAATTATTTGTAGATTTATAGGGGCGCAAGCAAGGTATTGTGCCCCTACAATGGTATGTTTTTTAACTGAAAGTCATCTAATTACACCTGACTTTTGATGGGAGTACGCAATGACTGTAAATATTTTTGTCCAGCTACTTAGCCTTACGTCGCGGTGATAAAAAAGATAGCTCCAGTACCAATAACTACCCTATCTCCGTCCAGACGAAAACTTACTATGTCTGTTGGAGCAAGTTTTTCTGATATTGTTGGTTCAAAGCTGGTTTGTGAAGAACTATATAAAATATATTCTCCATTATAATCACCGCTTTGTCCAGGTTGTAAAAGTTGGCGTTGTGGCTGTACAAACTGTCCAAAATTGTAAAAAGCTCTCGTACTTCCTGAATCATTGTTAACTTTAAAACCTCCCCTAATTTCAGAGGCTTCATCGGAGCTTAATTCAGATAAAAAATTGTCATTAAGGTTATCAAAGCTAATGGAAAAAGAATCTTTTACTGTTTGAGAAGTTGTTTTTAGCATGAGGAGTTTCCAAACAAAGACTTCAATTAACAAAACCTAATTCAGTAAGCAGAATTCACAATTGAATCTGTGTAACTTGTGGATAAATAAACAAGTTTCAGTAACCACACCAAAATAAAACTTTGGTGGTTTATTATCAAGTGAGTGGTTTGAATCCTCTACTAATTGATTCTGAATTTTGAATTCTGAATTTTGTATTGTTATTCAAAATAATCCCAAACTATAAAACTTTTGTCAAGCACTTTAATGATCTTTTATAACTCTGAAAAAATAATAATCGAAGCGACTGGAAATTGCTGCTACATAAGCAAAGTCAACCTCCACAGACTAATGTAAAAATACAGGTTGTAATTTTATTTGATCAGAGTAATAAAACAGGGTTATTAGAGCGCATGATGTGGCTTTTTAAATAACAGATGTGATACTTTTAATACTGTTTGGTTTTGCTGAAGCTGTTACTTTAGTTAATATTAGTGACCTATTCTAAAGTACAAATCTACTAATTGAAGCCATTACTAATTTGCAGCAATCTCTCTAAATAAGCGTAGAAATGCGCTGAGGCTTGCAAAGGGAAGATAGGACAATTTTTTTACAGGAAAACAATGTAAATACAACAGATTTAGTCAATATTGTTATTAATAAAAAAAAATATGCTTAAGCTTTTGAATGGGTTAACCGATTTACCACAGCCGACCTTGCTGATTATACTCGCCTCATTAATGCCATCATTTAGCGCTAAAGGGCAAACTACAAACCAATTCATTCACAACAACTTATCTGGTGTAATTGGCAGATCGCGAATTCGCTTACCTGTGGCATGATAAACTGCATTAGATATGGCAGCGGCTACCCCAACAATCGGAAGTTCCCCAAGGCTTTTGGTTCCTAGTGCATTCACATAAGGATCGTGTTCTTCAATGAATTGCACTTCCATATTGGGGATATCTGCATGAACGGGAATCAGGTAATCGGAAAGGTTAGCACCAACTATTCTGCCCTGATTAGCATCCATTACAGTTTTCTCCATCAGCGCCATACCGATTCCCCATGTAATCCCGCCGATAACTTGACTCCGCGCTGTCTTGAAGTTGAGAATTCGCCCTGCATCATAAACGCCTACGCAACGTCTAACTTTGATTTCTCCTAACAATTCATCAACTGCAACTTCGATAAATATCGCACCAAAAGAATGTTTGGCATATTGTTGGCTCTCTGGATTGAGTGAGGATTCCTCTGTAACTTCTAAACTTTCTAATCCATGACGGCACAGAATATCAGTGTAGCTGTCTCGTTTGGATGGGTCTTGTTTTAAGAATATTTGCCCTGACTCAACAGTAATATCTTCTGCTTGCGATCCATAAAGCAGAGAATTTGCATCTTCGATCGCCATTTTAATTATCTTATCCCGTGCGGCGATCGCTGCTTTATGCACTGCCGGGGAAACACTCGCAACTGTCATTGAGTTCCCTGTAATCGGGGCTTTGGGAAGATTAGTATCACCTAGTTCAAACTGTACTGGTAAACCTAATACTTCAGCAGCTACCTGCGTCATCACTGTATATGTACCAGTACCAATGTCTTGAGTACCACTTTGTACTTTCACTTCTCCAGTGGCAAAAATTTCTACCTTAACTGATGCAGTTCTAGCATTGGTGGGAAATGTCGCACTTGCCATTCCCCAACCAATCAGGAAATGATGATCTCGCATGGAACGGGGAACTGGATTCCGTTGTAACCAACCAAAAATTTGTCCCCCTTCTTGGTAACATTCTTTCAGGGATTTGCTTGACCAAGGTAATCCTTTGTGCGGATCGATATCTGCATGATTTCTCAGTCTTAGTTCAATTGGATCGATATTTAAGGTGTATGCCAGTTCATCCATTGCCGATTCTAAGGCAAACATTCCCGGCGCTTCTCCTGGCCCTCGCATAAAGGTTGGTGTGCCAGCGTTGATGCGTCCCAAACGGTATTTAATTTCCAAATTGGCACAGGCGTACATCATCGTTGTTGCTGCACCCACTGGTTCGGCAAAGTCATCAAATATGGAAGTTAAAGATGTACCAATTTGCTCGATCAGGGTTAGTTTGCCTTCCTTGGTTGCACCTAACGTTAGCTGCTGCTGAGTTTCGGATCGGTGGCCGCAAGCAGTGTACATTTGCGATCGTGTTAGTACTACTTTTACTGGACGTTTTACTTGACGAGCGGCGATCGCTGCTAAAATCGTATGCGATCGCAGCAGTGCTTTACAACCAAATCCGCCGCCTAAATATTTAGAGATGACGCGGACATTTTCTTCGGGAATATTCAGAATAGATGCAATTCGGCTTTGGGTTGCAGAAACGCCTTGAGTGGTTTCATATAATGTCAAATTATCCCCTGACCACATTGCTATGGTTGCAGAAGGCTCTAGGGGATTATGATGTTCTATTGGTGTAGTATAAACTTGCTCTACCACCACATCTGCCTGTACTTTCCCCGATTCAACATCTCCTCTGGTGATTTTAGCTGGCATCATGCCAAAAAATATTGATTCAGGTTCAAATATCTCTGTACGTGCCATTGTGACTGTCATAATGGCTTCTTCGTAGATAATTTTTATCTTAGAGGCAGCAGTTTCAGCTTGTTCTAAAGTTTGGGCAATTACAACCCCTAAATGTTGACCATCGTAGTAGATATTATGGTCTTTTTCAGTTGACTGAGGTTCTTGAGGACCAAAGAAGGGTATTTTTACCAGAGATGGGGTTTGTTGGTAAGTAATGATATCTACCACGCCGGGGGCGACTGCGGCTGCGGATGTGTCTATTTGGATAATTTTACCGCTGGCGATCGCGCTTTGAAAAATCACTCCATAAGTTAAATTCTCTATTGGCACATCGGCTGTGTAAGGTGCTTCTCCCGTTACTTTCAGCCTACCATCAACGCGATCAAGTGGTTTCCCAATAATTTTATTCATAATTTTTCTGCCACAACTGAGAGTGCGCGTACCAAAGCGCGTTTGACTAACTCAATTTTGAATTCATTGTCTGTTTGCGGTTTTGCTTCTTTGACGGCTGCTTCTGCTGCGGCTGTAAAGATATCTTCGTTAATTGCTTTCCTTTTGAGGAACTCCTCAGCATCCCTTGCACGCCAAGGTTTGGGTGCTACTCCTCCAAAAGCGATGCGTGCTGATTTTATTATGCCTTCTTCTATATCTAAAGCAACAGCTACAGAAACCAGAGCAAATTCGTAAGAAGCTCGATCTCTTACTTTTAAATAATGGGATTTATATGCAAAATCTGGAACTTCAATAGCAACAATTAATTCTCCAGGTTGTAATAGAGTTTCTTTTGCTGGTGTCTCACCTGGTAAGAGATAAAAATCATGAATTGAAATTCGACGTGCTTTTTCTATTCCTTGGATGCAAATCACTGCATCTAATGCCGTCAAAGCTACAGCTAAATCTGAAGGGTGAACGGCAATACAATGTTCACTAGCTCCGAAAATAGAATGCATTCGATTGTAACCTGTAATTGCCGAACAACCTATACCGGGAGTGCGTTTATTACAAGGAAAAACCGGATCACGAAAGTAACCACAGCGGACTCTTTGCAGTAAATTTCCGCCCACTGTTGCCATATTTCGCAATTGCGGTGAAGCACTTTGTAATAAAGCTTGGCTAATTACTGGATAACATTCCTGAATTTTGGGATGAAAAGCCACATCGCTCATTCGAGAGATAGCACCAATGCGGATTCCATTCGCTTGAGATTCAATATCTGCTAAGGGCAAACTATTAATATCAATTAATATATTCGCTGTTTGGACTCCATCTTTCATTAATCCTAGTAAATCTGTGCCACCAGCAATAAATGCGGCAGTTTTGTCTTGCTCAACTGTTGCGATCGCCACTTCTTCTGAGGTAACTTTGGCATAACTAAATGGCTGCATCTTCCTTTTCCTCTAGCACATCCCGAATCGCCGCAATAATATTTGGATATGCTCCACAACGGCAAAGGTTTCCACTCATCTTTTCTCGAATTTCTGCCTCAGATTTTGGCGATTCTTCTAATATCATCCCTACAGCTGAGACAATTTGACCTGATGTACAGTAGCCACATTGAAAAGCATCATGGCTAATAAAGGCTGTTTGCATAGGATGGAGTTTACCATCTTGTGCTATTCCCTCGATCGTGGTAATTTCAGTACTGATGTGCATGATTGCCAAAGTCATACAAGAGTTAATTCGCCGATTATTAACTAATACAGTACATGCACCACATTCACCGCGATCGCAAGCTTTTTTAGTGCCCATCAAACCTAGCTTTTCTCGAAGTGCATCTAGTAATGTAACACGAGGTTCTATCTTCAGGGAGTAAGATATATTATTAACATTCAGTGATAATTCTACTTCCTCTGATCCGAATATTTTCATTTCCTGGGTAAATGAGTCTGAAGTTATTAAAGCTAAGGAATTTTCTTTCATGTCTCATGTAGATAATAATTACATCATTTACTATAGTAGCGATAAAAATTCTGCGGTTGTTCTAGTTTGACATTTAGAATCTAAGAAGTAATGGCAAGATCGGATGGCATCAGGCGTAAAGAGCTAACCCCTTAAGCAAGGACTTGTGGGGAATTTACAAGAAGCAGTGATGAACTCACTTAAACCAATGACATAGAGAAATTAAATTTCATACAAACTCTTTTTCACAATTTTTTTGAATACGAAAATGATACCGTAAGCTTAGTGAACTTACAGGAAGTTTATGAAAATTAAAAGTTAAATTTAGTGAACTTATCGCTCAAATCAACGTAATGGTATTTATTTGCGTTTGTCAGATTGGTAAAAAATACTGAAGTATACAGTTTTTGTTACTACCAGCAACCGCAAAACTAATGACAATCCATTAGAACACGAATTCAGGGTTGATTCTTAAGGAAGATTGACTAAAAAAGTACTTAGGAGTCAAAGTAATGACTGTGGGTCTAGCTCAAAGGTAAAGTTGCCTTAAGACATGGAAGAAGCATATGTATTTGTAAGAATATTCTGAATTCTGACTTAATAATATGAACACAAATCTAACTCAGAAATTATCCCAACCCATAGTAGAGAAAGTTGCTATTGTCGGTGCTGGGCCAGGCGGTTTAGCTGCTGCGATCGCACTGAGAAGCCAAGGGATAAAGGTTCAAGTATACGAAAAAGCCCAAGAATTTCGTCCGGCGGGAACTGGACTAGGACTGGCTCCTAATGGTTTGAATTCTCTAGATGCGATCGCGCCAGGAATTGTCGAAACCCTCAAAAGTTCAGGATGCGAGGTTCACCACACGGTTTTAAAGAATATTCAGTCTGAGACAATCCGAACTAACGCAACTAAATATATAGAACAATACGGACAACCGTTGTTAACTATTTGGTGGTATCGTCTACAGCAAGTCTTAGCATCAAGATTGCCGCCTGAAATCATTCACCTCAATCATCGCTGCATCGGCTTTGAGCAAGATGCAAACGGTGTAAAAATTCATTTTGATGGTAAAAAATCAGTAGATGCAGATTTGCTGATTGGGGCTGATGGCGTTAACTCTGTCATTAGAGAAACTTTATTTGGTGAGGGTAAGCCTAATTATATCGGTAGTATGTGTTGGCGTGCCGTCATTAAGTATCGCCACGAGCTATTTAATGACTATGAACTAGTCTTTATTAAAGGCAATCAACAGTTTATGTACCTTCTGAATGTGGGCGGCGGCTATACCAGTTGGATTAGTCGGAAGTTCTCGCCTGAGTACTCCCTTTCCCACAGTGCTGATGAAGTGAAGTCTCGCATTCTCCATGAATTAGCCGACTGGGATGAATCCTTCCGGGTGGTGGTAGAAGCGACACCAGCCGAGGAAATTTGGGAAGGGCCAATTTGCGATCGCCCACCGTTAACTCAATGGAGTCAAGGCAGAGTCACTCTCTTAGGCGATGCAGCTCATCCAATGGCACCTGCAATGGGACAAGGAGCCAATACCACTTTTGAAGATGCATACCAACTACGAGAGTGTTTTTCTGATTCAGCTAATCTGCAAGAAGCTCTGACTAGCTATGAACAGTGTCGCATCGAGCGGACAAAACTCATTCAAACTCGTAGTGCTTTGGGTGAAATGCGGTACTATGACATTAGCACCGTGGCATCTACGGGACAGACGCAAGAGCGCCAAATGAATCTTAATGATGATTTTCACAAATGGGTGTACAACTTTAAGCCATCTGTAAAAAGATAAATTTTAGTGTAGTATTAGTAAACTTACTTTTATCACAGCAAGCGCTAATCTTATGGAGTAATTTAAGGCTATCAGAAGTGACTGTTTTTAGTCAAGCCTTCAAACACGACAAATTCGTTGAATAATTGAGAATTATTTGCACAAAATCAATATAACTTCATCTAATTGTTAATTTTTATGAAAAGCTAATAGCTATCCAATACAGTTCAGATAAGCTCAAAACCCAGATGTAGAGACGCGATTTATAGCGGTTATCGTTTACGTGAGGTACACCCATAGCCCCTCGTGATGTAATGTTGTAACCGCATCTGAATGGAAACCGCTATATCGCGTCTTGAAAGACCAATTATCTACACGAATAATCCTTAACTGAACCCTATTGGATCGCTATTAGCTTTTTGAGGTAAATTGAAGTATTAAATCTCGCTTTGGAGTTGCTAATTTACCCCTATTTTTGGCCGATATTGAGCGCAAGTAATCAGTTTAGCGTCTAGTTTTAAGTTCCTGAAAATTCTCAATTGTCAAAAATATTTCTTCATCAGCTATTTGACTATTGTAATCGATATTAATTTTAGTTGGATAGCCAAGTTTAGCATTGTATTCTACATCCAAGTTGAATGCTTTACGGTTGATAGCATCTTGAATCACATTAAAGAGTTCGGGAATTGTGTCGTATTTTTGAAAGAATTGTGGATTAACTGGTTTACCAGTAGCTACAGAAGTGATTGAAGTTGTTTGACCATTACGTACTTGAATAACTACTGGGCCTCTAGCATCTGGTATACAGAAGCAACTGTTGCTAACCGTAATGCGATAGTTATAAATATTTGCCTGCTCCCACAAACGCTTATTAAATCTCAACCGTCTTGAATTCAAGTTATTATTTGTTTGCGTTTGATATTGTGCTTTCTCTGCGGTAGTTTCGGATATAGCTGTTAGATTCAGACCTAGAGATAGCAATAGTGTTGCACTGATAAGGATAGGTAAACGCATATTAATCGATTTATTAGTTGTAAAAACTCTAACTATTCTTATAGTACAGCAAATTTCAACTTATTTACGAGAGGCTGTTTAAATAAACTTTATCTTTTAATTAATTTTTTTCGTATAAAAATAAATCTGCATTTTTAATAATGTCCATCCATAATCCAACTTTCAAGACATAAATTAGGAACTTTGCCGAAATATTTTTGATCGCCCAAAATTGCCTCCTTGTCCAAAGCAATCCCTACGGTGGTCACTGAGCTTTGTCGTACCACTTCGTGGAAGCAAGCTACGCGCAGCGTCTCGTAGAGAAGTGCTGGCTACGCCTACGCAGCAATTCTTAAGTTTTTCGTATCTACCTGGATTGAACTAATGAAAAAACAAGGACAACAAGAGACTTTCAAGCCTTTATCACATCTTGAAAGACCAATTATCTACACTAAGAACCCTTAACCCAAGCGTATTGAGATATAAAGAGTTTCTGCCTTCTGCCTCTGCAACCTCATACTTCATGCAAAAGAAAACTGCTGTATAATTCTCCCCATACTTGAAGTATGAGGAGGATTCAATTATCCCTAATTAGCAATATTAATGATTGCTAATTAGGATTTAGCTGTAAGCTTGCAGACATGCCTTAGCTTTTATGGATTTTGAGAGATGTTTACGCAACGATCTCAAAGTTTGTAGCTGATAATAATGGTGGGGCTGTGTATTGATTGTTATCGTTATCAATGTTGGCAAACAGACTACCTGTCCCCAAGCCTGGTGATGTCAAGTTTTGGTTGAAGAACAAGTTGCCAGTTCCAAGACTATAAGTAATGAGTCCATAGCTAGTTGCAGCTGCTGCATCATTAGCTACTATCGTAATTTGGTACAGATTATTGAGTCCGGCAAAAGTTGTCTTATCAAGGACAATTTTATCGCTATAGCTGCTGAAGTCAGTAATTTTATCTACACCGAGATCGGCACTATTGTACCTAGCACCTGAGTTGAATACAAAGCGATCGCTACCAGCACCACCAGTCAAGATGTCATTACCTTTACCACCTTGTAATATATCGTTACCAGCATCTCCATAGAGATTATCATTGCCAGCACCACCATAGAGGATGTCATTACCCTCACCACCGAAGGCTCTCAACGGTGTCGCTGTACCACTACCATCAAGGAAGTCATTGCCAGCCCCACCTGTGAACCATACTGCATTTACAGAAGTCCCTGACAGGTTGTTGACATCAAGGATGTCATCACCTCCACCACCATTGATTTCAAACCTCTCTGCACTGTCTACAGTCAGAGTGAAGGGAACCAGGTTCAGCCGATCGAAGATTGCTCTACCTTGAGCATCTTGTTGCAGGCGGAAGTTGTCTCCTACACCCGCGCCGTTGACCTCAACCACGTCATAGCCAGCATTACCACTGATTCTGTCGCTACCATCACCATTGTTCCAGATCAGGCGATCGTTGCCATTTCCGCCAGTGAAGGTGTCGTTTCCACGATTTCCAAGTATAATATCGTTTCCGTCCCCACCAGATAGAAAGTCGATACCATCGCCACCTCGTAACAGGTCATTACCAGTATCACCATAGAGGTTATCATTGCCAGTACCACCTGTAAGACTGTCATTACCCTCACCACCAAAGGCTCTCAACGGTGTCGCTGTGCCACTACCATCCAGCACATCATTGCCAGCCCCGCCTGTGAACCAGACTGCATTTACAGAAGTTCCTGACAGGTTGTTGACATCAAGGATGTCATCACCTCCACCACCATTGATTTCAAACCTTTCTGCACTGTCTACAGTCAGAGTGAAGGGAACCAGGTTCAGCCGATCGAAGATTGCTCTACCTTGAGTATCTTGTTGCAGGCGGAAGTTGTCTCCCACACCCGCGCCGTTGACCTCAACCACATCATAGCCAGCGTTACCGCTAATTCTGTCGCTACCATCACCATTGTTCCAGATTAGGCGATCGCTGCCATTTCCGCCAATGAAGGTGTCGTTGCCACGATTTCCAAGTATGGTATCGTTTCCATCCCCACCAGATAGAAAATCGATACCATCGCCACCTTGTAACAGATCGTTACCAGCATTTCCATAAAGGCTATCATTTCCACCCAAACCATTGAAGTTATCAGAAGCGGCATTACTAGTACCTACATCTGCTCCATTAGTCGGCCCTGGCCCTGGAATCCAAGTTACTGCCATGATTAATACTCCTAATTCTTAATTTATCTAAGTGAACAATGAGTTACTAATACTTCATTTTTAAGAAAAGTATCGAAGTACTAGTTTCTGTCTACTAACTACAAAACTTCTAGTTTTTAGCTGCTAAGTATTAATCAGAGATATGTTCTTCTTTTATGCAAAAGATTAGTTTTTGTAAAATTTCTTCACTATGAGTTTTAGAGACAGACCTAACCTTCTCACGTCATTTTAAAAAGAGAGAATAGCTTGTGAATGCCTTTTGCAAGCTAGCTTTCGACTATTGAACGATTTTCGTTAAAGTTTAAAATAGTGCTTCTAATCTGCGAGGATTAAATACCTATTTGTTAAATTTACCACTTAATAGCTAGGTATATTACCTAGCTCAGATATATTGATTGCACAGTTACCAATCACTTTTATGAAAAGAGCCAAATCTTATTAAAAGCAATGCTAAAAAAGAACTTCAAGCGTTAGGGCAAAACGTACAATCAATATCTTACTTAGTGTAATAGACATTTTTAACCTTCAAATAGTGTTTATATATCTAATTAGCATCTATATAACATCGCAAATGTGTTAAGATCCTGCTTGAAGAACTTCATAACCGTTTGTATTAAATTCGTCATTGAAAAAATCGCACAAGGGATGAAGAACATCAATCATTTCTTTATCTTTTTCTCTATGTAAACAAACTACCTTCCTTTGTCGGCTTATGTTGTATGTTTGGAAACATAAAGCTTGTATCCAAGAATGATTATTTAAAATTCCTTCTACGCTTAATTCACCTTCAATATTTCTCGCTCCTTCAAATTCAATGGCTGAAAATATTCTTTCACCTACCTTGCCAAATGCTGAATGCCAAAATATACCGCTAACCATAGATTTTCCTAGCTTTTCTTGAAATATAGGAACAGAATTCAATCTCCAATCGTATGGCATTAGCATTAGAGATAAATCGATAAAAAGTATAGTTTTTCCAAGTGAAAATTGTTCTTCCTTTAAATTATTATTAATTTTATTAATTATAATTTCAATAACTCTAGTTTGAATTAAATTATTATATAAATTCCCTTTATTACTAATATTAAAAGGACTAATACCAGCTTCAGCAACTGCTATCTCTCTTCCAGCTTTAATTTGCTCTTCAAGAGAAACTTGAGCGTTTAAACCTTCGTTTATAGCATTATAATAATTTAGCTCTCCGTTAGCAAAACCTAATGTTTTCATTTCAATATAAAATGTTTCATTATTTAATTTAACTCGAAAATCAGGTGTTTTTTTTCCTTGACTTTCGGTTATTCTCTCTACAAGTATATTTTTATTTTTAATAAATAAATAAGTGACAGCTTCGTTATAGTAATCAAGAGCTTGCTTCAGAAAAATATTGTGTCCAACTGTGTAGTTTTGCAAAGAATTAATTATACTTTTTCTCTTGATTTTAATGAATTCTTCATGATTAGCAGCAGTATCGATCTCTTCACAATAATCTAAGGAGAAAGTATTTAAAATAGGATTAATAGTAGTAAAATTTCGATTTTCATGTAGTAATTTAAGGATAAGTAAATATAACATCTTTTAAATATGAATCGGATAGTTGTTTCAATTAAATTATATTATTCCCTATCTAAATAGTCTTTCTGATTAAAATTATTATATTAATTTTTATTGTCATCACTTTCCTAAAAAACCAAAGTAGAAATCGCATTTCCTTTCTGCTGCTCAGTCACATCCAAATATTGCTCCAGAGCAGCTACGACCAGAATTTTACAAATCTCCCCAATCAAAATTTAGGAAGCGTCGAGCATTCAGCTTGGTATATTTTTCAGTTCCTGTTCCAGGAAAAGGCGTAAGCCCCAATAAAAAAATCGGCGTTATGGAGAGTAGCGCAAGGCACGATTTTTCCCAAATTGGGAAAAGCGATCGTCTACGGTGCGATAAATTAAGCTTCATGAATCACACACTTACACTTGTAAATACTTGTGTCAATTAAATTACCCTATCGATAAACAGATATTGGGCTGGCATATTCAAGCAATTGTTCCCATCCCCAGACCCATGTAGTTTTCACTAGAGAGGCAGTCTACCTAGTGCATTGCGTCAATGGAGGCGGCAGCCCACCAATGAGCATTCTCTGGCAGAGCCAGGGAACAAGAGAATACTAACTTGCGGCTAAATTGCTCCAACTGACGTAAGGTAATTTTGTAGCTGTTGCCCGAACTTGATCAGCATTCGCCACCAACTGACCGCAAGCGTCCCAAGTTCCAGAAATGAATGTGCTTCTTGTCCCTTCACCGATCGCAACTGGGGCAGTGTAATCACCAATTTGCACTTGCAAGGTTTCCAAATCCACTGTCACGGCGGCTTGGGGATTAGCAGCGACTAAATCTTGTAGTTGTTTAACAGTAACAGCATCGGCTGTCAGACAAGGTATGCCCATTGCCACACAGTTACCGAAAAAGATTTCTGCGAAGCTTTCACCGATTAAAGCTTGGATTCCCCATTTTGCGATCGCTTGGGGTGCATGTTCCCGTGATGAACCACAGCCAAAGTTACGATTGACTATTAAAATATTCGCCCCTTGGTACTGGGGTTGGTCAAAGGGATGTTCGCCTTTAAGTGCTGTTCGGTCATCAATAAACGCACCTTCACCTAACCCATCAAAGGTAACGGCTTTCAAATATCGTGCGGGAATGATGCGATCAGTATCTATATCATTGCCCACTAAGGGTATACCGCGCCCTGAAACTGTTTTAACTTCACTCACCATAGATTTTATCTATTATTTCAATGACAGTCTGTTGAAAAATGGATGAGGGAGATGAGGGGAATAACCAATCCCCCATGCCCTTTTGGAAATTACAGCAACTCGCGCACATCAGAGACTTCGCCTTTAATCGCAGCAGTGACGACCATCGCCGGACTCATTAACAATGTCCGACCAGAAGATGAACCTTGTCTTCCTTTAAAGTTACGGTTGGAGGAGGAGGCGCTGATTTGTCTTCCTTGTAGCTTATCGGGGTTCATGGCCAGACACATAGAACATCCTGGTTCACGCCACTCAAATCCGGCTTCCTGAAAGATTTTATCCAGTCCTTCAGCTTCTGCCTCTTCCTTCACCCTTTCCGAACCGGGGACAACAAAAGCTTTGATTCCTTCTGCAACGTGGCGACCTTTGGCGATTTTTGCCGCTTCTCGCAAATCACTAATTCTGCCGTTGGTGCAACTACCAATAAAGCAGACATCTATTTTAGTGCCCTTGATTGGTTGACCGGGATATAAATCCATGTAGCGGTAAGCTTCTTCGGCAATGAATCGGTCTTCTTCCAGCAATTCTTCCGGTTGAGGTACTGACTGGTTGACACCGATACCTTGACCGGGAGTAATCCCCCAAGTGACAGTAGGAGAAATTTCCGCAGCGTCAAATACTACTACATCATCATATTGAGCATCTGCATCGCTCCTGATGGATTCCCACCAAGCCACTGCTTTATCCCAATCTGCACCAATGGGTGCAAAATCTCTGCCTTTGAGGTAATCGTAAGTGACACGATCGGGATTGACATAGCCGCATCTAGCACCGCCTTCGATCGCCATATTGCAGACAGTCATCCTCTCTTCCATATTCATTTGTTCAAATGTCGTCCCTGCAAATTCGTAGCCATAACCCACACCACCTTTCACGCCGAGGGTGCGGATGATATGCAGGATAACATCTTTGGCGAAAACACCAGAGTTGAGAATGCCGTTAACTTCAATTTTGCGGACTTTCAGTTTGGAAAGGGCAAGGGTTTGGGAAGCGAGAACATCTCGAACTTGGCTAGTACCGATCCCAAATGCGATCGCACCAAATGCTCCATGACTGGAAGTGTGGCTATCTCCACAAGCGATCGTCATTCCTGGCTGAGTGAGTCCAAGTTCGGGAGCGATGACGTGAACTATACCCTGACTACCAGAGCCAATGTTGTAAAAAGTTATGTTATTTTCTTGACAGTTATTTTCGAGCGCCTGAATCATTTCCTCTGCCAAGCTATCGGCAAAGGGACGCGCCTGGTTTTCTGTCGGCACAATATGATCGACTGTGGCGACGGTACGCTTTGGAAACAGTACCTTTAGATCCCTCTCGCGTAACATAGCAAAAGCTTGGGGACTGGTGACTTCATGAATTAGATGAAGCCCGATAAATAGTTGCGTCAGCCCTGAGGGAAGTGTACCAACGGTGTGTAAGTCCCAAACTTTGTCAAACAGGGTACCTTTGCTCATACGTCAATCAATATTTAAGGAGTCCGGTCTTAAATAGTATCAAAAAAAGTCTAGGTTTTTGCAGATCACTTAAATATTACTTACAGCTTTGGGTAAAATTGTGACGAATTAAGGGGGGAAATTTAAACGCATAGGCGCATCGCCTTCCCATAGGGTAGGGGCGCAGAGGTCAGCACAAAGGTACGCAGAGAATTAGCGATGTCATTTGATTGCCTTTGAGGTAGTAAATGCGAAAATTCTCCGAAATATTGAGATGCAAAGATGTAAATAACTTTATCCTTATGAACAAGGATATGTTGAGACAATACGAGACAATTGCACTACCAGCATTATGCCCATAGATTTACGGGAATTTTATCAGGCTAGCGATCCCAGCAGAACTCTGTTTGTCAACAATAGCTCTGATGGCAAGTATTATATAGATTTTTCCTCGGTACGAGGTGGTGATATTCTTGGCAAGCTGAAGCAGAAAATTACTTTTTTTAAGCCGAATGAACCCACTTGCACTTTATTTACTGGGCATATTGGTTGTGGTAAATCGACAGAACTATTACGGTTACAGGCAGAACTGGAAAAGTTAGGCTTCCATGTGGTCTATTTTGAGTCCAGTGATGATTTGGAAATGACTGATGTCGATATTGCTGATGTGCTGCTAGCGATCGCTCGTCGGGTGAGTCAAAGTCTGGATAAAATTACTCTGGAGTCACCTAATAAGTTTAATGAGTTGCTGCAAGGTGCTTGGAAGGTATTAAACTCCGAGGTGACGGGGGTAAAAGTTAAGGTTCCGAATGTCGGCGATTTTGGTGTCACCTCTGAAAAAGAAAAGCTTTCTCTGTCTATGGGCATTGGTGAAATCACCGCGAAGATGAAAAATGACCCAACGCTGCGAGAAAAACTCAATCAGTATTTAGCACCGCAAAAAACTAAGTTGCTGGAAGCGATTAATCAAGAATTATTGGAACCTGCGATCGCTAAACTCAAACAGCAGGGTAAAAATGGTCTAGTCGTAATTGTCGATAATCTTGACCGCATAGATAATCGTGCCAAACCTTGGGGTCGTCCGCAGCAGGAATATTTATTTGTCGATCAGGGTGAGTTTTTGACAAGGCTTAATTGTCATCTCCTCTACACCATGCCCTTGGCTTTGAAGTTTTCCAATGATTACGGAATGCTGACTCAGCGTTTCCCAGAAGACCCCAAGGTGTTACCTATGGTACCTGTACAAAAAACTGATGGCAGTGTTCATGTAGAGGGAATGGCACTCATGCAGCAGATGGTACTAGCTAGAGCTTTTCCTGACATGACACCAGAGGAGCGTTTAAATAAAATTACGGAGATTTTTGATAGTGCTGCAAGTCTAGAGCGGTTATGTAAAATGAGCGGTGGTCATGTACGGGACGTGCTGAGGCTGCTGAATACCTGGATTATGGAAGAAATGAGTCTTCCTCTAACCCGTGAAACCTTAGAGCAAGTTATTCGTTCTCGTCGGAATGAAATCATGTTGCCGATTTCTGAGGATGAGTGGCAATTGTTACGTCATGTCAAGGAAAGGAAAAAGGTGAGTGATGACCACGGATATCAAAAACTGATCCGTAGTCGGTTTGTGTTTGAATATCGGGATGGTGGCGAGCCTTGGTTTGATGTTAATCCGGTTTTGGCTGAGGCCAGGGAGTTGAACGTTTCTTAACGGTAGGGTGTGTTAAGGCTTCTGTAAGGCATCATCTCCGGTTTTCAGTGCATTATGCTTCGCGGTAACACACCCTACATCTGCTATTCGCCCTGGCTCTTTTAATCCAAAATCCAAAATTCCAAATTGGTATGACAGATTCACGGCAACCTGAAAATGAAAAGGGACTGCAACAATTAGCTTGGGCGATTGAGTCCTCTGTGGGACAGTTTAAGCTGATTTTGGCCCGGTGTAATTATGCTAGAGAGCGCGATCGCTTAATCCCCAGACTGCGGGAAATTTGTCAAGTCGAAATTTGTGTCTTGGCGGTGCAGCAATCTAACAGGACTCTTTATACTGCGATTCAGGAAGAATTCGGCGAAGAAACACCAGCCTGTGTGATGGTTGTGGGTTTGGAATCTGTGCAGAATTTGTCTGTGATGTTAACTTCTGCAAATCAGGTGCGGGAGGAGTTTCGCAAGAATTTTGCTTTTCCCTTAGTGGTGTGGATTGACGATGAAATCTACGAGCAACTAATACAGTTTGCGCCAGATTTGGAAAGTTGGGCAACTACAAGAAATTTTGCCATATCAACACAGGAATTAGTAGATTTTATCATCCAAACCGCTAATCAATGGTTTAGTAATAATCTAAAATTGAGCGTCAATGTCTATCTGAAACTGGAAAATGAGTTAGAAGCAGCGCAAAGAGATTTAATTAAAAAGCCAGATATTTATAATTTAGATATTCAAGCTAACTTAGAATCTTTATTAGGTTTTATTAAACAGATAAATAATCAAAAGGATTCGGCGTTAGAGCATTATCACAAAGCTTATAAGCTCTGGCAGGAAAGTCATAATTTAGAAAGACAGGTAAAAATCCTCGGTGAAATTAGCTTTTGTTATTATCTCAAAGCTTTGAAGCATCAAGATATCAATTGTCAAGATGGCCAGACAAGTTGGCATTATCTTCAAGAGTATATAAATCTTATTAACCAGTTTCAAAGTCCAGACTTAATTGCTAACTCAGTAGTTAAATTTGGTGATATCTTGCGAGACTTGAAAAAGTGGGAAATATTGCAGAGTCTTTCTGAACAAGCTTTAGTAATCCATCAAAATAACAAACAGCTAAAGGAATTAGCCAAAGATTACGGCTTTTTAGCTGAGGTGGCTTTGGCTCAAAAAAACTGGGTGAAGGCAAATCAGTTAGTTAAGCAAGCATTAAAAGTTTTTGCTGCGATTCCAAATCTGGAATCAGCTAATATATCAGGGGTTTTATCTGATATTCCCGAAAGGGTTTTAAAATCAAAAGACTTGAGCTTATATCAGTTTATTTTAGGTCGTTCTCAATACAACTTAGGTCAAATTCAACAGGCAACTTTCAGCGTAGAAATTGCTACAAATGTGGGGAATCCCCTAGAAGATGTCAGGCTTTACTTGGATATTCTCAGGTTTTTGCAGCAGGTTTATTTTGAGCAGAAAAAATATCTCCAAGCATACAACATCAAACAGCAACGGCGTTCCATAGAACAGCAATTTGGCTTGCGGGCTTTTATTGGTGCGGGTAAGTTAGAAGCTACAAAACAGGCATTTGTAGAGTCATTGCGCTCAAACTCTCCCCAAGGAAATATTGCCCCAGAAATTGCTGCATCTGGTCGCCTCTTGGATGTAGAACGTTTAATTGAACGCATGGGTCGCCCTGATTATAAGTTGATAGTAATTCATGGGCAATCGGGTGTAGGCAAAAGTTCCTTGGTGAATGCGGGACTAGTGCCAGCTTTAAAGAATAAAGCCATAGGTACTCAAGATTATTTGTCGGTGGTAATGCGGGTTTACACCAACTGGGTGGAAGAGTTAGGGAGGCTTTTGGGAGGGAGTGGGGAGTGGGGAGAGTTAGAACCTCAACGTTCAGCCTCAGAACTCGGAACTTTGACCTCAGAACCTCAACGTTCAGCTTTAGAACTCGGAACTTTGACCTCAGAACCTCAACGTTCAGCTTTAGAACTCGAAACTTCGACCTCAGAACCTCAACGTTCAGCTTTAGAACTCGAAACTTCGACCTCAGAACCTCAACGTTCGACCTTTGAACTCGGAACTTCGACCTCAGAACCTCAACGTTCAGCTTTAGAACTCGGAACTCCGCAATATTTAATATCCAGACTCAAAGAAAACGAACAGCACAACCTCCGCACAGTGCTAATTTTCGATCAATTTGAGGAATTTTTCTTCGTTTACACCGAACCTGCACAAAGGAAGCAATTCTTTGAGTTTCTGGGAGAGTGTCTGAATGTTCTATCGCTGAAAGTTATCTTATCGCTGCGGGTAGATTACATTCATTACTTGCTGGAGTGCAATGATTTGTCCAGTCTACAAATTATTGGCAATGACATTCTCAGTAAGAACGTGCTTTACAAATTGGGGAACTTCTCACCTAGTGATACGAAGTCAATTATTCAGCGTTTAACTGAAAATACTAGTTTTCACTTAGAACCTGTTTTAGTTGAACAACTGGTGCAAGATTTAGCCGGAGAATTGGGTGAAGTTCGTCCCATTGAGTTGCAGGTTGTGGGAGCGCAACTGCAAACGGAGAATATTACAACTCTGACAGAATATCAGCAGCGTGGAACTAAGGACGAATTGGTTAAGCGTTATTTGCATGAAGTTGTTAATGATTGTGGTGAAGAAAATCACCAAGCAGCAGATATATTACTCTATTTGCTGACCGATGAAAAAGGAACTCGCCCTCTCAAGACTCGCGCTGAGTTGGAACGCGATTTGTTCCCGTATTTCTCGGAGATCCCCCCAACCCCCCTTAAAAAGGGGGGCTTTATTCTTTCAACCCCCTTTTTAAGGGGGTCGCCGCAGGCGGGGGGATCAGAAGCCAGGGCAAAACAAGCTTCTGAAATCAGCAAATTAGATTTGATTTTAGAAATTTTTGTTCAATCCGGTTTAGTGGTTTTGCTACCAGAAAACCCGGCTGACCGTTATCAACTGGTACATGACTACATCGCCACTTTTATCCGCCAGCAACAGGAACCGAAGTTAAAGCAGGTAATGGCGGAACTGGAAGAGGAACGAAAAGAAAGAAAACTGAGTGAGGCGAAACTAAATAGCTTTCTCAAACGCGCCCTTTTTGGTACTGTGGCCGCAGGTTTAGGATTTGCTGCTTTAGCAGCAGCAACATTCCAATGGGCAGTAGAGGCAAATGTTAATCAAATTAGCGCCATCAATAATTCTTCGGAAACCTATTTTGTCTCTGGAAAACATGCAGATGCTTTAATAGCAGCCTTAAAAGCAGGTAGCAAACTCAAGCATACACTTTGGGCACAGCACAGAAGCGATACCCGAACGCAAACCGTGTTAACTTTACAGCAAGCGGTTTATTTAAAGCCAAACGAGAAGAAAGAAAACCGTGCGATCGAGGTGAATACTTTAGAAGGTCATAGCAGTTCGGTCATTAGCGTCGCCTATAGCCCCAATGGACAACAGTTAGCTTCTGCAAGTGATGACAAGACGATCAAAATCTGGGATGTCAGCAGTGGTCAACTCCTGAAAACCCTAACTGGTCATAGCAGTGAGGTCAATAACGTCGCCTATAGCCCCAATGGACAACAGTTAGCTTCTGCTAGTCGTGACAAGACGATCAAAATCTGGGATGTCAGCAGTGGTCAACTCCTGAAAACCCTAACTGGTCATAGCAGTTATGTCTTTAGCGTCGCCTACAGCCCCAATGGACAACAGTTAGCTTCTGCTAGTCGTGACAAGACGATCAAAATCTGGGATATCAGCAGTGGTCAACTCCTCAAAACCCTGACTGGTCATAGTAGTTATGTCTATAGCATCGCCTACAGCCCCAATGGACAACACTTAGCTTCTACAAGTGCTGACAAGACGATCAAAATCTGGGATGTCAGCAGTGGTCAACTCCTCAAAACCCTGACTGGTCATAGCGGTACGGTCAGAAACGTCGCCTACAGCCCCAATGGACAACAGTTAGCTTCTGCAAGTCATGACAAGACGATCAAAATCTGGGATGTTAGCAGTGGTCAACTCCTGAAAACCCTGACTAGTCATAGCAGTGAGGTCATTAGCGTCGCCTACAGCACCAATGGACAACAGTTAGCTTCTGCAAGTTTTGACAAGACGATCAAAATCTGGGATGTCAGCAGTGGTCAACTCCTCAAAACCCTGACTGGTTATAGCGATACGGTCTTTGGCGTTGCCTACAGCCCCAATGGACAACAGTTAGCTTCTGCTAGTTCTGACAACACGATCAAAATCTGGGATGTCAGCAGTGGTCAACATCTGAAAACCCTGACTGGTCATAGCAGTTATGTCTTTAGCGTCGCCTACAGCCCCAATGGACAACACTTAGCTTCTGCAAGTTTGGGCAAGACGATCAAAATCTGGGATGTTAGCAGTGGTCAACTCCTCAAAACCCTAACTGGTCATAGCAGTTATGTCTATAGCGTCGCCTACAGCCCCAATGGACAACATTTAGCTTCTGCTAGTTCTGACAACACGATCAAAATCTGGGATGTCAGCAGTGGTCAACTCTTCAAAACCCTGACTGGTCATAGCGATACGGTCTTTAGCGTCGCCTACAGCCCCAATAGACAACAGTTAGCTTCTGCTAGTCGTGACAAGACGATTAAAATCTGGGATATTAGCAGTGGTCAACTTCTGAAAACCCTAACTGGTCATAGCAGTGAGGTCAATAACGTTGCCTATAGCCCCAATGGACAACAGTTAGCTTCTGCAAGTACTGACAAAACGATCAAAATCTGGGATGTCAGTAATGGTCAACTCCTGAAAACCCTGACTGGTCATAGTAGTGAGGTCAGAAGCGTCGCCTATAGCCCCAATGGACAACAGTTAGCTTCTGCAAGTTTGGACAAGACGATTAAAATCTGGGATGTCAGCAGTGGTCAACTCCTCAAAACCCTGACTGGTCATAACAGTTATGTCTTTATTGTCGCCTACAACCCCAATGGACAACAGTTAGCTTCTGCTAGTCGTGACAAGACGATCAAAATCTGGGATGTCAGCAGTGGTCAACTCCTCAAAACCCTGACTGGTCATAGCGATTTGGTCACAAGCGTTGCTTACAGCCCCAATGGACAACAATTAGCTTCTGCTAGTGAAGATAAGACAATAATTTTATGGGATTTGGATTTAGATAATTTATTACACACTGGTTGCAACTTACTAAATAATTACCTCATTGCCCATCCAGAAGTGTTAGAAGAGTTGCAATCATGCCAAACTCCATCGTGGTTGGCGCAAGGGGCGACAGCGTTACTCATCCAAGGTGAGAACTTAGCGCGAAATGATGATATGAATGGCGCTGTTAAAAAGTTTGGCAAAGCACAGCAGTGGAATAATAAATTAAAGTTTGATTCCCAACTCAGAGCAAAAGAATTTGTCAACAAAGGCAAGGCTGAACGCTTGATTAGTGAAGGAAACAGAATTGTCGAAGAAGGCAAGGTAAAGGAAGCACTAGCAGATTACGCAGGAGCTTTAAATTTAGATCCAAAAGTTGAAATCTCCGCCGACTCTTGGAACTCACTTTGCCGATACGGTAGCTTACAGAAACAAGCTACTGATGTCATATTTGCCTGTGAAAAAGCCGTTGCACTTGCACCTGAAGATGGCAACATTCGTGATAGTCGTGGCTTGGCTAGGGCGCTGACTGGAAACATCCAAGGGGCGATTGAGGACTTTGAAGCATACATCGCCCAGACTGACGATAAAGATAGTAAAGCACAACGGCAGCGCTGGGTGAAAGATTTACGCGCAGGGAAGAATCCGTTTACAGATGCAGAACTTAAGAAGCTACGTAATCAGTGATAGACATTTGTCATTGCGAACGTAATGACATAAATATTTTTGCATAAGTACTCAAAAGGGCGGTTAGAAACTGCGTCTACACAAACAAAAACCGACCTCCGTGGGTTTCAAATCCTCAGTTTTTTCTTAGTCCGCGTAGGCGGACTTTGCCTATGTAGCCGCGAATTCCATTCGCCCTGGCTTTGTAGGTGCGATGCTCCCAATACGGTTCGGTTAAGATCCCCCCGCCTACGGCGACCCCCTTAAAAAGGGGGTAAAAGAGGCTTGGAAGCCCCACTTTTTAAGGGAGGTTGGGGGGGATCTTCAAAATATGAAAACGTTAACCGAACCGTATTGCGATCGCTCCCATTCAATAGGGCTAAGATTAAGTTGTATCTAAATAAAATAGACGAAATAAATAATTACAAGGCAAAAGGATGGCATACAGCGATTTTAGTCTCGCTAAGGTGAAAAAGAGTTTTGACTTAACACTGGATGAAACTCGGAATTTATTTGCTGATACCAAACCTGTTACACCATCAGAAACTCTCAGAACGATTTTAATAGATTACATCCCTTTAGCAACTGCAATTTCAACCGAAAAAGCCAGGTCGGAGTTTTTAATTGCACCAATCCTCGCAGAGGTTAGACGATTATTAAATAATCAAATCTCGCTGTTCTCTGGAAATGAATTTAATGTTGATGCTACTTTAGGCTTGCAAGGTTTTTGCGATTATATAATCAGCAATTCCCAAGAGCAATTATTTATTTCTGCTCCAGTAATGTTTATTTTTGAAGCGAAAAAAGAAGATATTATTGGCGGTCTGGGTCAATGTGTAGCGGCAATGATTGCAGCACAGTTGTTCAATCAAAATCAAGGCAATGAAGTTGGGCGGATTTACGGCTCAGTTACTAGTGGAACTAATTGGAAGTTTTTATTTTTAGAAGGGACGACTGTTTATATAGATTTGACTGAGTACTATATTAAAGAAGTTGATAAAATTTTAGGTATTTTATTGCAATCTTTTCAGCCTGTTTTAACTACTGTTTGAATATATAGCAGGTGCTGATGTAACTTAGCTGGTCAAGGTTTAAAATTTGCTAAAAAATAAGAGAAGTTAAAAAACTCGTCCACAATTACCATTATTCAATTGATATGAGTCTATATTGTCTAGTTCACGGTGCCTTCCAAGCCACCTGGTGTTGGGATTTGCTAATTCCCTACTTAGAAGCACAAGGTCACAAAACTGTAGCAATGGATTTACCAATTGAAAATGCATCTGCTACTTTGTCCGAATTTGCGGATGTAGTAATTCAAGCGCTGCCAAAAACTGATGATGATATTGTGCTAGTCGGTCACTCAATGGCTGGTACGATAATTCCCTTGGTTGCAGAAGCGGTAAAAGTGCGTCAACTAGTGTTTGTGGCTGCGCTACTTCCATATCCCGGAATTAGTACACTCGACCAATTTTCTCATCGTCTTGATTCTGATACGCTCAAATCATTCAATTACCAGCCCAAAGACCCAAGTATACTCGAACAGTTCTACGATGAACCTGATATGTTTGAACCAGCTTCCGTAGGGAAAGATTATTCAGACAAAGCAGTATTAAGGGATTTTTTCTTTCATGATTGTCAACCAGATGTAGCACAGTGGGCAATCTCGAAAAGTCGTTCGCAACAATCTATGGCATATATATTTGAAACCAATCCTCTAAAAGCTTTGCCAAATGTTGAGCGTAAATATATTGTTTGTACCAATGACCGAATATTGTCTCCTACATGGTCACACTACGCTGCACGCAAGCGTTTAGGAGTCGATGCCATTGAGCTAGTTTCTGGACATTGCCCACATCTGTCTCATCCTGACCTTCTGGCCTCTGTATTAACTAGTGATTAATTGTTTGAGTTTGGCTCAATTGTTGCCATAGCAAACTTATTTTCCAACTGCTGCATTTTTGACGAATCTTATAAAAATGTGGAATATCTTACTGGTGCAATCGCTCATAATAGATGAAGCCCCATAAATATAAAAGAGGTTAAAGATGCTAAATGCGGTTGAGTTTCAAGCAAAAATTCAAAATGGTTTAATTCAGATTCCTGATGAGTACAAACAAGAGCTTGGTGAAGGAGATGATATTAAAGTAATCGTTTTGGTGACGAAAAAATCATCTAAGAAAAGAGACATAATTGATGAATTAACAGAAAATCCTGTTCAAGTGGATGGTGTATTCAGCCGTGAGGAAATTTATAACTGATAATTATGAGTTCTGGTACATCTTTTATTAATACAAATGTTTGGCTTTATCGTTTATTTGACGATAACAAGATGGAGGTTGTAAAAAGAACAAGAAAGCGTAATATTGCTATTGCAATTACAGAAGCTGAAGGAATCATCATTAGTACACAGGTTGGGAATGAGGTTGCTGCCAATTTGCTCAAAAAAGCAGCCTTTAACGAAGGGCAAATTAAAGCTGTGATTCAGTCGCTTTATCGCCGCTGTACTGTGGTAGAGTTAAATCTGACTGTTTTTGAATCTGCATCAGATATCCGCAGTCGATATAATTTTTCTTTTTGGGATAGTCTAATTATTTCTTGTGCGCTATCCGCAATAGCAAGTATTCTCTATTCTGAAGATATGCAAGATGGGTTAGTAGTCGCTGGTCAATTGGAGATTGTGAATCGATTTAAAAAAGACCAGAAACCGCGTCTAAGCCGTCTCTAGCCTTAATTTACTGAATGGGCAGTACCAGACTCGAACTGATGACATCCTGCTTGTAAGGCAGGCGCTCTACCAACTGAGCTAACCGCCCGTTTGACAATCCTTAACTAATATAGCAAAACATTTCGCATTGCGCTAGTAGTTTTAAGAAAATCTTTTTTTCTCTTATACTGACTCAGTATTCAGTTACTCAGCACTCAAGATTTAGGATGCCCTCTGGTCGGACGCACGATCGCATTACTATGTATGCTCTGCCATTCGTGGTGGGCGTTACTTTTTGGCAGAGTCGCAGTAGCAATGCGACTTTGTTGGTTGCAGGCGGGTTTCTCTTTGGTGGGCTGATGTTTGGCCCCGATTTGGATATTTACTCTGTGCAATTCCAACGTTGGGGTTTCTTGCGCTGGATTTGGCTACCTTATCAAAAAAGTCTTCGACATCGTTCTTTTTTATCCCACGGGCCGATTATTGGCACGATTGGGCGGATACTTTATCTGGGGTGTTTGCTTGCTATTTTGGCAATTTTCATTTTGGCGATCGCTCAAAGGTTGTGGAATCTGAGTTTTAGTTGGCAGGATTTGGGACAAACTGTGGGGCGATCGCTCGTGGATTACGATACTGAATATATCGCTCTGTTTTTGGGGTTGGAACTCGGTGCAATGAGTCATTCTCTTAGCGATTGGGGTGGTTCGGCTTATAAGCGTTTTAAAAAGCAGGGGGTTCGGGGGTTGCTTCCTAGTGGCAAAATTAAGAAGCGGAAAGTGAGGGGTGGTAGTCGTCGGGCGAGAGTGAAGAAATAATTTTTTTTAACGCAAAGGAACGCTAAGGGAAGTGCAGAGGTATGGAAGATAAAAATGAGAGTTTGGCGGCGTTGCAGGAGTTAATTGAGGTGGTGGCGAAGTTGCGTGAGCCTGATGGTGGTTGTCCTTGGGATTTGGCTCAAACTGCGGAAACTTTGACGCCCTTTGTGATTGAGGAAGCTTATGAGGTGGTGGATGCGATTAAGGGTGGGGATAAGGGTGCGATCGTAGAGGAGTTAGGCGATTTATTATTACAGGTGGTATTACAAGCCCAAATCGCTAGCGAATCGGGGCAATTTTCTCTCAAGGAAATAACTCAGGGGATTTCCCAAAAGTTGATTCGCCGTCATCCTCATGTGTTTGGTGATGTGTCTGTTGCTAGTGTGGATGAGGTGCGACAAAATTGGGAACAAATCAAAGCTGCGGAAAAGGGCGAAGCATCTCCAGACGCGCAAAAATTTAGTGCTAAACTCGCTCGTTATGGACGTACTCTTCCCCCACTGACGGCGGCGATGAAGATTTCTCAAAAGGCTGCGGCGATCGGGTTTGAATGGGAAAATATTCAGGGCGTTTGGGATAAGTTTCATGAAGAGTTAGGAGAGTTTCAGCAGGCTTTAGCTGAAGAAACACCCGAACGACAACAAGCAGAATTAGGCGATTTACTGTTTGCGGTGATTCAGCTAGCCCGTTGGCATAATCTTGACCCCAGCGCCGCTTTGCAAGGCACAAATCAACGATTTGTCCAGCGATTAGAAAAAATGGAGGCAGTTGTTGACCGTCCCCTTTCTGATTACAGTTTGAATGAGTTAGAAACTCTTTGGCAACAGGCAAAAGCTCAACTTGCTAAAGAAGGGAGTGGGCATTAGTCATTGGGCATTGGGCATGGGGCATTGGTTATTCTTCTTGTCTTCCTCATCTCCGTCATCTCCCTCATCTCCGTCATCTCCCCCATTCCCCCATTCCCCACTCCCTTGTTCAAGATTCTTTAGCATCGAACCACTTATCATATAGCGATTGATAAGTACCATCTTCTTTGAGACTCAGCAAGGCCAGATTAATTGGTTTACGGTAGGGACTGTTGTTAGGCAGAATGATGCCGTAGCTTTCTTCACGCAAGATACTGCCAACAACCTGTACCTTCCCTTTGCCTTCATGGGCAGCATAGAAGAGGAGTACAGGTGCATCAAACACCACAGCATCAGCTTTTTTTGTTTGCAAAGCATTGTAAGCTTGCTCAATTTTGCTAACTTCTAAAACTGAAATATTATTTTCTCGCAAGTATATGGCTGCTGTGCTACCCGCAGTCGTGGCCACTACCTTGCCGGGTAAATCGTCTATACTTCTGATATCGCCCTGAAGCTGTTGTACTGTCAATGAGGTAGTAGCGCTGGCTGTAAAGTAGGCGACAAAAAGTACTCCAATGAACATCCAGACAATACCTACTAGGCGTCCCATTACTCCCTTGGGCATTTCATCAGCTTGGGTTGCTAATGTGGCAGCTGCCCACCAACAAGCTTTGAAAATGCCAGGAAAGTATGATTGGGGAATCATCCCATCTTTATGATGACGCTCAGATAACCAAATAATGTGGGCTGCTACGACAATTAACATTAGGGCAATGCCTATTACCTTCAAGAGGGTAGCAGAGAAAAACAATTGCAAAATATTTGGGAAGGCACTGTCGTTCTTCTCTGGATTTCGTACCATAATTTGCAGCCCCCCAGCAAAAATAGGTAATGAGAAATCAAAATTCTGCTCACGTTCGGCTGTAATCGAGATAGCTGAAATCCCCAAGTTGGCTTTGCCCTCCTTAATAGCAGAAAGCAGTTCCGGCACAGAGGAATATTCAATAAATTTAGACTCTACACCTATTTGGTTGGCGATGCTGCGCCAGAGGTCGATACTGAATCCCGATAGCTCACCTTTGTCTGGTAGCACAAAAGGGGGTATAACTCGTGTAGCTACTAATAACGGTTGTTGGAGTTGTGGTTTTTGGGCCAGTCCTAGGGATGTCATTAACAATAATGCCAGAATCCCACCTATTAATCCTATGCAGGTATACAGTGCTAAGGAACGCTTAGTTTTGTTTTTCGGGTCATATCTGCCAATTGAGCTGTTTTTTCCAGCCATAAGTTGGCGAAATCTACTAGCGATCGCATTGATCATTAGAATTCTGTTAGGGTTGTGTGCATAATCTATTTATCATGCCCACCCCAACCAAGATCATCAAAAGTTGCCAAAAACCAAGTTTAACGCATAAGTAAGCTCCCGTAAAATCTGCGAACGCCGAATCAACAAATGCGAACGCCGAATCAACAAATGCGAACCCCGAAATAACAAATGCGAACGCCGAATCAACAAATGCGAACCCCGAAGTAACAAATGCGAACGCTGTATTGTCCTGCCCTCTGCCTCCTTCAATAAAAAAAGGAGGCAGTTACTAACTACCTCCTGACAAATTAAAGCTTGGATGGACTGAGAAATGCTTTGACAGCAGCCTAGAAACTCAGCTAGCTGCGGCTCAAAAACATAGTCAAGACCACTCCCAGGATAATCGATCCACCGCCAAGGATGAATGACCAGAAGCGATGATAACTGTTGACAATGGTGCCATTTTCACTCTGGAGTTGAATCAGATCCATCCAAGGCGCAACACCTCGACGGAACCAACCCACAGCCCCAACTTGTTCACCAATCAAGCTTTGGACTCGCTTCATCCCAAACAGGAAATTGCCGATGGGGCCAAAGCGTGAGGTGTAATGCAGATAAAGCATTCCGCTACGATCTTGAATTTTTAAATCGGAACCAAATTTATAACCAGCGTCGCCACGACCAATAAGTTGACCTTCCAGTTTTGCAGGTTGTCCACGCAACGGGCTGGCATAAGGGTCTGACATCAGGGTGAGAATATCGGTTTCTGGTGCTTGCTTGTAGTCAGGGAACATTACCAAGGCTTTGACGAGAATTCCGATCCCTAAGCCAATTAGTGGCGCACCCAATACCAAACCTGTGTTTGGGGAACTTGACCACAGAATCACACCCATTACCAAGCCAACTAAGAAACCAATTGTTTCAGCACCGTACAATACAACATCTAAAAAGAAGTTGCCGTAAAGCCTACTTTTATTAAGAGTTTTTCCTTCTCCAATAACTCGCCCCATATCAAACTCAGTCGGTAAACCCAATTGTTCGGCGTATGTACTTAACGCACGAACTCGTTTACCTGTCAATGGGTGAGTGGAATTTAACTCCATCCACCAGCCCCAAGGGTTAAACATATCCCACAGAAAGACGCGACCAACTTTTTGGGTATCGGATGCAATGCGGTAGGCGGTTCCTGTGGAAGCAGCGGCTTTATGGTCATAGATACCCAAGGCGCGAGTTCCTTCAATTAAACGGCTGGGTTCTTGTGTCCGCGAACCTTCTTCTAAAATTCCATAAGCAATCTTTACCAAAGCGCGGGATAATCCATTGGGATTACCTGTACTTTCAGCTGCAAAGTGGTCAGCAAAGTATTCTCGTGTGCGGGAGAGGTACAGCACTAGATAAGTACCGACGACATAAAACACGTAAGCAACTAGGGCAGCAGTTTGCATCGCATCTTTGATTTTGCTATCGCCACCGCCACGCCCAAATCTTCTGGCTGTGCTGTAAATTAAGTAACAAATTTGCACTAAGGTAGAAGCTACTGTCATCACTGCAAAGTCCCAGTGGACGATGTGCCCCAGTTCGTGGGCATAAACGGTAGCAATTTCATCATCATCTAGATATGTAAAAAGTCCCTGACTGACGACTAAACGGGCACTGTTCGGCAATGAGCCATAAGTAAAAGCTGTGGGGTTTTGGTCGTTAATGATTCCCAAACGCGGCGTTTTCAGCTTTTTCTGCTCACAGACTTGGCGAATAACTTTAGCTGTCTCTGGACTGAGGGTTTCAACTTCTGCCAACTCTACCCAGCGAGTTTGGTAAAGCCAGCCTTGAGTTAAGTCCATGATGAATGGAGATATGAAAAAGGCGGCGATATTAAAAGTTAAGGTAATACCAATAGCGATCGCTAATCCTTGGAGTGGATTGTCGCTACCCAAAATAAAAACTAAGCTTAAACTTAAAGCCAACACCATGCCAAACAGCAAGGTCATGGTGACACTAGAAGCTAACGCCAAACTACCACCCACTCCCCCCATCGCTAATTTCATCCCAGTCGTAGCGGCACGACCAGCTTTTTGGCTAACGTTAGATGGCGTTTGACGAAAAGATTGACTGGCTTGTTCTGCCCAACTGCGAGCCTGTGGGTTTTCACTCATGATTAACTTTTGACACAGGGCCTTGGCTTTTTCGGTTTCGCCTGTGGCTTGATAAGCTTTCATCAGCCACATCTGTGCTGAAAGATAATCTGAGGAATCGTGTTTAACAGAATCGCGGCAGAATTGTTCGAGTAATTTAACCGCTTCTTGATAACGTTTTTCTTTTAAGGCATCTAATGCAGATTGCAATGACATAGGATCTCCCTACTGAAGGAGTGGTATTTGATCTATCAATACTCAATAGATCCAGCGATCGTCACTGCAATTTCGTAAAAATTTAAATAATGACAGTATAAAATCTTTACTTAAGTAAAAGACTAGAGAAACATACATTACTATGTCTCTCTAGCCTGGGGAACGCATAAATCATGTTTAAGATTTTCAAATAAAACCTGTAATAATACTTACAATATTTTTGACGCTGTAAACTTACTACCTCTTTGTCTGTGTTTGATATTCAGAGAATAAATGTTTTGAACCAGTCTTGCTTCACCCGATTAGAGTAATTATTGATTACCCAAATGGTTCACCCGATTGGAGGAAGACGAATGATGAACATAACCTGAGATTGATAAGATGAGGAAAAGGTAAGGATTTGTACTATGACTATTTTTGATATTGCTTCTCCCCTAATTGCGATCGCAGGACAAACCCGCCAAGCAGCAAGTAAACTAGCAATTCTCTCCACTGAGGCAAAAAATCAAGCACTTGTTGCGATCGCTGAAGCTTTAGAATCAGCTAAAGATGAAATTTTACAAGCAAATGTTGCTGATTGTAAAGCTGCGACTGCTGAAGGAATTTCCCAACCACTTTATAAGCGCTTGCAGTTGGATGAACATAAATTAAGAGATGCGATCGCTGGGGTACGAGATGTTGGTAAGCTAGCCGATCCAATTGGTAAAGTGCAAATTCACCGCGAATTAGACACTGGTTTGACTCTTAAACGAATTACTTGTCCTTTAGGTGTTTTGGGAATTATTTTTGAAGCACGTCCAGAGGCGGCGATTCAAATTGTTTCTTTAGCAATCAAATCGGGAAATGGTGTAATCCTCAAATGCGGAAAGGAAGCAGTGCGTTCTTGTGAAGCGATAGTTAAGGCAATTAAACAGGGATTATCACAAACTGCTGTTAACCCAGATGCGGTACACTTGCTCACAACTAGAGAAGAAACTCTAGAACTTTTGAAGTTAGATAAATATGTAGATTTAATTATTCCTAGAGGTTCTTATTCCTTTGTCAGATTTGTCCAGGAAAATACGCGCATTCCGGTACTAGGTCACGCCGACGGAATTTGTCATCTTTATATAGATAAAGCCGCCGATATTTATAAAGCAGTTCCAATTACCGTCGATGCAAAAGCGCAATATGCTGCTGTTTGTAATGCAATTGAAACTTTGCTAATTCACCAATCAATTGCTACAGAATTTTTACCGAAAGTTGCTGAGGCTTTGCAAGAACGCCATGTGGAATTAAGAGGTGACAAACACACCTTGGAAATTTTACCTAATATAAAAACTGCAACAGAAATCGATTGGAAAACTGAATATAACGATTTTATTTTGTCGATAAAGATTGTAGACTCTATAGAAGATGCGATCGGTCATATTAACGAATATGGTTCCCGGCATACTGATGCGATTATCTCTGAAGATTCTGCGGCTGTAGAAAGTTTCTTTGGACTTGTGAATTCAGCCAATATATTTCACAACTGTTCCACCCGTTTTTCTGATGGCTTCCGCTATGGTTTCGGTGCAGAAGTTGGAGTTAGCACTCAACAAATGCCACCCCGCGGTCCTGTTGGCTTAGAAGGATTGGTGACATACAAATATCAAATGACTGGCGATGGTCATATTGTAGCTACTTACACTGGGGCGAATGCTAAAGCATTTACTCATCAAGATTTAGTGTAAAACATCATCAAAAGTATATGCTCTAGTAACGCTAGAAATACACCGGATAAATCGGTGTATTTTTTATGTTAATAGTTTATTTGAGTTATCAAAAGTTTTAATTGGGCCATGCCATCGATGATCATTTAAGAAAACCTCGTTAAAAGCTCCATTAGTGTATTGACTAATTACCTTACTCCAAAAAGCTTGTGCGCCTAAGTTCAAAGCAGTCTGCCGTACCTCCCAACTGCCAGGAAACTGGTTGAAAATGTGAGTGGCTACCTCTTCCCCAATGCCCTGACTTCGATATTTCTTGAGGATAAAGAACTCAGCAATAGACATAGTATTGTTATCTTGATAAAGATAGGTGTGCTGATTAATAAGTACAAACCCTGCCAGTTTCTCGTCAACTTTAACCAGAAATGGATGTCGCTCAGGTTCTGTCCAATAGTAATCAAGATATTGATAACCAAACAAGCCACAGGTATCTACATCTTTAGCTTCTATCTTACTCAGGTCATACTGGTATAGTTCCATTAAATTACACAGCACTGATTTCTGTTGTTGAGTAGCTTTTATCACTTCGATTTTCATAAAGCATCTACGATACTGAAACTAAAACATAATGAGCGCCAACGATTTGAACAATATCTCACATCCTAATTGGGAAGCATTGAAATCGATGTCAGATGACGACGTTGATTATTCTGAATATTCCATTATTAAACGATGAGTTTTTCGAGAAGGCAATGTTGAGATTGCCAGGAACTCAAGTACAGAACTTAATTCAAATTGATCCAGAATCATAGCTTGGTTTAAATTCCAGGGTGTCGAACACAAAACACTCATCAATTCTCTTTTGCGTCAACATATTAAATCTTTGAGATGAAGCGATCGCTTCAAGAATCTTGACTCGAAAAAGTTAGTTCTGGAGTTAACATTAACCTATTGGGACAGTTACAAAAAAATAGATTTGGCATGAGTAGCAAAATATCCAAGGTCAGTATTATTGGTGCGGGTAATGTGGGTGCAAATGTAGCAAATGATTTAGTGCTACTTGGTAAATGTGTAACAGTCGTCCTTTTTGACCGAACTTTATCAAAAGCTGAGGGGCAAGCATGGGATATTGAAGACACCATTCCCCTACTTAAAGACATGGAGATTATACCATCAAATCAGTATGAAGATTTAGCGGATTCTGATATTATTGTTGTGACTGTTGGGGTGCAGCATAAACAAGGACAGACCCGATTAGATACGTTGAACGAGAATGCACAGATCATGCGTTCGACGATGAAAGAATTGGATCGAGTTGCACCGAATTCAATCATACTTATTGTTAGCAATCCAGTGGATGTACTAACACGGATTGCGATCGCCAGTTCCACTAGAGCAGAAAACCTAATTTTCGGTTCAGGAACCGTTCTTGATACTGCTAGACTGAGATATCAACTTGGTAATCGACTGAATGTTGCAAAACTTGACGTTCATGTTTATGTGATTGGAGAGCATGGAGACAGTGAATTTGTCGTTTGGTCTAGTGCATTTATTGGGGGAATTCCGTTAACTAAATTTCCCATACCACAAGGAGCAACGCTGGAACAAATTCAGGAAGAGTACGCAGAGTTAACCCGTAAGCGAGGCTATAACATTTTTGAACGTAAAGGAAATACTAGCTATGGCATATCAATAGTAGTTTGTCAGTTAGTTGATACCATCTTGCGAGATGAAAAGCAGATATTTCCAGTATCGGCCAGAGCAGATTCTAACTATGGAATTGGCAGTGAAGTTGTTCTTGGACTTCCATGTATCATTAGCTCCCAAGGTATTGAGCGCCAACTGGTGTTACCAAGAAATCCTGATGAACAACGCTTATTAGAAGAGTCAGCCACCAAACTGAATGAAGCCTACAATTCTTTGGATAATTAAAATCAACTCAAATAGTCTATTTAAAAATGTCCTTTTTTGAATGTTAAACTAACGCTTTCAGTAACGCCTGAAGTTTAAGTTGCACCTCTGCAAACTCTTTGTCAGGATCGGAGCCAGCCACGATACCAGCACCAGCATACAATCTCGCGCGATCGCCATCAATCAATGCTGAACGAATTCCCACAATAAACTCGCAGTTCCCCTGAGAATCTATCCAACCCAGAGGCGCAGCATATAAACCCCTTTCAAAGCTTTCATAACGACGAATTTCGGCACAAGCAACATCTCGTGCTGCACCAGCAACGGCTGGTGTAGGATGCAATTGAGCGACAATCTTCAATGGATGTATGTTAGTAGGAACTACAGCACTGATTGGTGTCCATAAATGCTGGATGTTAGATAATTGTCGCAGCCGTGGTGCTAATATTTGCGGTGATAAACCTAACTGGGATAGGCGTTGTGTAATGAAATCAAGCACTAGGGAATGTTCATGCTTTTCTTTTTCACTATTTAGTAAGCGATTGGCATTAGCTGCATCTTCAGCAGGGGTTTTACCTCGTGGTGCAGAACCAGCTAAAGCATCAGTGATTAATTGTTGATTATTAATACTAATTAATCTTTCGGGACTTGCACCAATAAAATTTTGTCCTTTGCCATTACTTGTAGAAAAAATATAACAATTAGGATGATTTTGTCTAAGATTATTTAATGATTTAACTAAGCTAAAGTGGTTGCTTGATTTTACATCTAATATATCTGCTAGGACAATCTTACTTAAATGGGTAGACCGAATTTGTTCCAAAATAGATACTACTGAACGTTTAAATTGGGCAGAGTTTGTGACAGATTTTTTATATAATTTTGTAGGAAAATAATCAATATTAGCAGAGTAATTTTCTAAAGTTTGGATAAATTCAATTTTATTTTGTATTTTCTCCAACAATCTTTCAATATTTATATTTGGATTGATAATTATATTTGTTACTAATATGCAACGCTGATTTTTTACGGCTACTTGCCAACGTGGAAGAAAAATGGTAGCAGATGGAAATGGATAATCTACTTGGGCGTTTTTATCAAAAAAACTGAAATAACAAAAAAAGTGAGGCCCAGAAAAAGGTTGGTTTGCGTTACCAAAATTAATTATATTTTTTAGACAAGATTTGATAAAATATTCTGCTTGACTAAAACGGCCTGAGCCATCAATCTGTAATTTTGCTACAGCATCAATTGCTGCGATCGCTTCCCCTTTAACTCTGTCCTCAAAGTAAAAATTTATTTCATTTGCTTGTGTAATTTTATCCAATACAAGTAAAGGATCAACTAAATTAATTTCTTGAGAGATACTGACAATTTGTTTGCAATTATTTTTGACACACTTTTCTTGCACTGCTAGCAGAAATTGATATAAATCTTTGTGCTTTACAAAGAAGTTGCTACGACATGGTGAAACTGTCATGGATTTAACGATAGTAAATTTTTTTTAAGTTAACTTCCTAAAGTGTAATTAATCGTGGTCGTATTTCTACAGGTAACATATTAAGTTGCTATTTCACCAGCGTAGGGTTTGCCTTATTTGTGGTGTTCTCAGACCATGATAAGCCAGTTTCAGCCTGAGACTGCAACGTGAGGGTGAGTATTAACAACACAAGGTTAACAAGCCATAGTAAAAGTGACAGTTGTTTGTATATCACCCATATCTAGCGTCTCTTTAAATTATAAAATCTCAAGTGTGAGTAATATTCCGGTAATCTAATTAATCACAGCTGATGACTACCAAGCAAATTTTATATCCCAACACTAAGTTATGGATGGCAGCAATTAAACCGCCAATGTATAGCGTTGCCATTATGCCCATTTGGGTAGGAACAGCAGTAGCATTTGCCGAAACTAAAATTTTCAATGGTGTAGTATTTTCTACTTTTGTAGCTGCCGCAATCTTAATTCTTGCCTGGGAAAATATCAGTAATGATGTCTTTGATTCCGAAACAGGTATTGATCAAAATAAACACCATTCTCTGGTGAACTTAACAGGCAACAAACCATTAATATTTTGGATAGGAAATTTATGTTTAGGTTTAGGGTTGCTGGGCATACTAGCGATCGCCTTTTGGCAACAAGACCTAACTGTTATCGGTATAATACTGCTGTGCTGCGGTTTAGGCTACACGTACCAAGGGCCTCCCTTTCGCTTAGGATATCAGGGTTTAGGCGAGATTATTTGCTTTTTTGCCTTTGGCCCCTTAGCAGTGGAGGCAGCATACTACAGTCAAACCCAAACTTGGTCAATCACAAGTTTAGCAGCCTCAGTAATTGTCGGAATTGCCACAACCTTAATTTTGTTTTGCTCACACTTTCACCAAGTTAAGGATGACATAGCTGCAGGCAAGCGATCGCCTATCGTCCGTCTAGGAACAGCAAAAGGTGCTCAACTCCTAGTTTGGTTTACTGGTAGTATTTATCCTCTCACCTTGCTATTTGTGCTATTGGGGATTTCTCCAGCTTGGACATTGCTAAGTTGGGTGAGTTTACCCTTTGCTGTCAAATTATGCCGCCACGTCCAAGAAAATCACAACCAACCGGACAAAGTTAGTAACTGTAAATTCATCGCTGTAGCTGTGCATTTCTGGGCTTGCTTGTTGTTCGGCTTGGGATTTATGCTTTAGCGATTACTAATTGATGCGTTATCAATTTAAATTTCGTCCATATCAGCGAAGATTTTTGCGATCGCTTACCACTAATCATGGTAATTGGGATATTCGTGAAGGTATTATCCTCCGCCTTACCGATGAATCAGGTAAACTCGGCTGGGGAGAAATCGCCCCCATTTGCTGGTTCGGTTCTGAAACCCTAGAACAAGCCTTAGATTTTTGTCGCCGACTCCCAGGAGAAATCACAGACGAGATAATTTTCTCTATTCCAGATGAGTTACCTGCTTGTCAATTTGGTTTTGAGTCAGCCTGGGAGATGAGAAGTGGGAGAGATAATTTTATAATTCCTAACTCCTCACTCCTAACTCCTAACTCTTCACTCTTCTACAGTGCCTTATTACCAGCCGGGGAAGTGGCTTTAAATCAATGGAAAACGTTGTGGCAGCAGGGATATCGCACGTTTAAGTGGAAAATTGGTGTGTATGCGATCGCTGATGAACTAGAAATTTTTGAGTCACTGATACACACTTTACCAGCCTCTACCAAACTGCGATTAGACGCGAACGGTGGACTCAGCTATGAAGAAGCGAACTTATGGCTGTGGACTTGCGACAATCTCAAGGCAAATGCAGAACTACCCCTAGAAATTGAATTTATCGAACAACCGCTACCTGTTGAACAATTTCAGCAGATATTGGAATTGAGTACGAGTTATAAAACTGCGATCGCTTTAGATGAATCTGTCGCCACACTTAGGCAACTCGTCGCCTGTCATCAACAAGGTTGGCGAGGGATTTTTGTGATTAAGCCTGGGATAGTTGGATCGCCATCTCGTCTGAGAAAGTTTTGTCACCAACATCAAATTGATACTGTATTTTCATCAGTATTTGAAACTGCGATCGCAAGACAAGCAGCACTCCAGCTAGCGGCGGAATTATCCCAAAACAACAGAGCAATTGGTTTTGGCATCAACCATTTTTTTGAACAAGAAGAAACCTGGCTTCAAAGTTTATGGAACGACCTTTAGACTGTCTTAATAACCTAGCTCAAAATGATTGGTTTATTGGTTACAACAGCCGTCAATTTAATCAAATAGCTCAAGAGTTATATTTAGAACTAACACAGTTATCAGCATGTGGAACACCACCAAAAATTATCTTAACTGAACGCGAACCATTGAGGTTTCTAGCAAGTTTTATTGCTGTTTGTGCAGCTAACTGCCCAGTTTTTCTTTGTAACCCCGACTGGGGAACACAAGAATGGCAACAAGTCTTTGATTTAGTACAGCCAGACATTATTTTGGGAATGGGGAATGGGGCATGGGAATTGGGCATTGGGAATAATAATACCCAATGCCCAATTCCCAATAGCATCATGATTCCTACAGGTGGTTCATCGGGACAGATTAAATTTGCCATCCATACTTGGGAAACTCTCACAGCATCAGTACAAGGATTTACAGAATACTTTCAACTAAAGCAAGTCAATTCCTTTTGTGTATTGCCGTTATATCACGTTAGCGGTTTAATGCAATTTATGCGTTCTTTCACCACCGGAGGCAAACTAGCTATTCAACCATTTAAAGCTGTAGAAACAGATCCAATATCGAATATTAAACAATCAGAATTTTTCATATCTTTAGTACCAACACAGTTACAACGCCTCCTGCAAAATCTAGAATTAACTAAATGGTTATCTCAATTTAATACTGTACTTTTGGGAGGTGCGCCAGCATGGAATGAACTACTAGAAAAAGCCAGATTTCATCATATCCGGTTAGCACTTACCTATGGCATGACAGAAACCGCCTCTCAAATTGCTACCCTCAAACCAGATGATTTTCTCGACGGTAAAATTAGCAGTGGTCAAATTCTTCCCCATGCAAAAATAACTATTCGCAATCAGCAAAGCGAGATTTTAAATTCCAATCAAATCGGAAATATCACTATTCAGGCTAAATCTTTAGCCTTTGGTTACTATCCTATAATGAGAGAAAATCAAACTGATTTCAAAGTAGATGATTTAGGGTTTTTAGACGATCAAGGTCATTTAAATATAGTTGGACGTAACAGCGACAAAATTATTACAGGGGGAGAAAATATTTACCCAGCAGAGATTGAATCAGCTATACAATCAACTCAAATGGTTGCCGATATTTGTGTCATCGGCATCCCAGATAAACATTGGGGGCAAGCCTTAACAGCAATTTACATTCCCAAAAAATCAGATACCTCTGCCTTAAAAATCCAAACTCTACTCAAAGACAAACTCAGCAAATTTAAAATTCCTAAATATTGGATTCCCCAGCAAAACTTACCCCGTAACTCTCAAGGTAAAATTAACCGCCAACAGTTACAGCAAATAGCTACAGAATTCCTCCAAAATCCCATCACATAATCTCTCTAGACTTTCTTCTCTCTGCGCCTCTGCGTCTCTGCGGTTCGTTTCCAACCACTGAACTATCTCATTAGGTAATTCCTGTTTGCTTCTACTACTTGCATCAATACAAACATGGCGAGTAATAACCTTTGCAACTACCACCTCAGCCACTGTAATTTCGTAAGTAATTTCAAACTTATCAACACCTATTTTTTGGGGAATTAAACTAATTAGCAATTTATCCCCACCAAACATAGGACGTAAAAAATCGACACTAGCATGAACAATGGGGAAAGCTACAGATGGATTAGTAAAAAAATCTTTGAGATTAATACTTGATGCTTCTAAAGATTCTTCATAAGCTTCATGGCAAATACCCAAAACGTTAGCAAAATAAACTACCCCAGCAGCATCAGTATCTTGAAAGCGAACCGTGCGGTTATAAGTAAAAGGCATTTTTGACAATTGAATATAAAAAAACAGCAGGTTTATACCCTGCTTTACAAACTAATTTTATTGCAACTAAGTAAGTCGGTGATAAAAATTCAATTTCCCCAATTCTGAGTTTGTATCGAGATATTTAGCCTCATCCAATGCTTTGGGGTTAAATATATGGTGAGGAAAGGCGATCGCTTCTATATTAACGGCAATGGTGGAACGTCAAAATCATTAAACGAGCAGATATTGTAAGATGAAGCGGCTATTGCCCTCACCAGCTTACCGTCGAGAGTCAGCAAAGTAGCACCTACCTGCTGTGAAAGTGCGACATAAGAAGCATCGTAGGCAGAAGTTCCATAACTCAAGCTTATAGTAACTGCATCCGCCATCAAATCAGCTGTTGAAACAACACGCAACGGAAAAGCTTTTAGAGTGGCTAAATCTGTCTGAACCTCAGCAGCAGTGTACATCCTTGCACGGACATACTTCCAGAACGTGTTAGCACACTCAATATAAAAAAGGTCTGTAACAAAAATTTCTGTTTGTGGATTGGCGAGATGACCGAAGAGTTGATTAACTTTGGCAGTTAGTGGGTCAGCAATAAAATACTTGATGCACACACTGGTATCTACGACGCATCTAAGAGGATTGCTCATCTATTGCGGTCTTCTCGAATTAGTTCAGTACTATCAGGTAATCCAAAGTCTGCTGGATTCAAGCGGCGGCGACGGCGACTAATTTCCTCTAGGAGTTTTGGGACATTTTTTCGCCTTTCCTCTTCTGTTGGCTGTGTTTTTGCCTGCAAAGCGTTCTGCAAGATTGTAATAACTTGAGCATCAATTGAGTTATTTTCAGCTTTAGCTAACTCTTGCAGTTGTTGGTATAACTCATCAGGTATGTTTAGCGCATGAATGGTAGCCATTGATTGACCTCCCAAAAGAATTTATTGGTAATGGTAGCACGATGGCAGTAGGGGGGGAGGTTAGGGAGCGATTCGCCAATAATATTGGTGAGCAAAGAAGCAGCTAATTTTAATAGCCATCCTTTGAGCTACTACTTCTTGAGAGCTATCTTACCTATCTCAAAAGCTATATATTCGGTTATCCAGAATTTTTTGTTCGGTTAACCGAACTATTTTATTGTATTCTAGGCTTTAACTAATATATTATATTTATGATTAATCTTTTATTTGCTTTTAACAATGTTGTAACTGCAATAATTCTTGTAACCTTATACAGTATATTTACTGTAACTAAAAATTACTATGCTAAATATTTGGTACTTAGAAAAAGTTGATGTATAGAAAAGCAGAAAAAAAATACTTCTTTTACATAGATTCCAAAGACAAACTGATCATGGAACTAGAAGCGGAAATCAATCACCTTAGAAACGTTGTTAGTAACCAAGCAGACATCATAGCAGAGCTTCAATGTTGCATAGATCCATATTCTCCAAATGGAGATGCTATGTGTAATTCATTTTATTTAGATAAATATTATATTAATGATTAATATTTTTAACACTTAAGGTTGTTTTGCTAGAGGAATTATTATGAGCAGGAAAATTACTAAACCTAAGCCAAGCAATATTCTTCCTGGACAGTTAACACTTTTTGATTTGCCAGAATTTATCAATCAAGCAATGAACATACCATATTTGGATAAACAGCTTGAATTAAAAAAATCTATTTCTACAAAAGAAGCAAAATCCACATACACAACCAACCTAGATAAATCTGTTGAGATTATATCAAATATAAGCAATATTAAACGTGTGGTTGTACCTATAGAAATTGCTTTCGATGTATGTCAAGGAATTAGAGATGTGAAGCAGTTCTGGCTGCTAAATAATAAGCCAGAGTTAGAGGTAATATTTGATGCTAAACATTTAGATTTGGCAAATTATTACGTAGCTGGAAATAAAGAAGTTTTTGAACCAGAAGAACAGTATTTAGTCGGAAAAGGTGGACTAATTAATATTTCAACTTTTTTTAATTTGCTGAGATGTAAAGAAACTTTAAATGATTGGTCAAATGATGAGTGGAAAAAGACGGGAAAACAACCAATCCATAAATTTGATTTTCTTTCACCAAATACGAAGGCTGTAAAGCAGCTATGGAATAATTTGGGGATGCCAGATCCATACATGAATAGTAATTTTAATATAGCTAAATTCCGGTCTCGATATATTACTCCCATACTTTGGGTTGATGAGTTGAGTGAACAAGAAGTCTTTGAGCAATTTAGTGTATGGACTCACAAAATTTGTCAAAAATTGAGTAGTCATTTAAAAACAGATTTACTGATGCAAGCTATCCCAGAGATAACTTCAAATTTAGTAAAACATGGATTTGGAGGATTATTTTGCGTAGCAGTTTGGCGTTCTGGACAAATAGAAATTTTTTGGTCTAATCTTATAAATCATATTAAAGATTGGCCTCCAGAAGATACCGCCTATGGTCTTGCAGAAGGATTGCAAAACCGTGGAGGAGGTGGAGCGGGTATGAAACACATTCGTGAAAACTTACTACCTCGTTATAACGGTGTATTAGAAGTTAATTATAAAGATATAGATTTATGTTTTTATTCTGAAGGAGGATATGAAATCTTGGGACAAGGTAGTCGTAGGGATGAATCAGAGTCAAATAATGGTAATGATTTATTGCCGAACAGTATTCTATTTACGATGCATCTTTTTTGTGAAGAAACTAGAGATGACGAGGTATAAATAATGGTTATGAATAGTGAAGTAAAATTACTTCAAGTTTTAGAAGAAGAACGAAGTAGCTGGATTGCTAAATTTAACATAGATGGCAAAAATACAACTTTGTTTAAGCTTGGTTCTAAAGATTTTTTTGAAGAGAGAGATTCTCTTATTCAGGTTGTAAAAAAGCATTTAGAATTGAATAAAAAGCATATTATCCATATTATTAATATGGATAATATGGACTATTTATCACCATCAGCTGCTAACGTATTGATGTCCGCAGCATTGGAAATTTCAAGGCAAACTAAGATACCTGTTATTTTCACTCAAGTTTTATCGGAAGCTTTAAAAGGACTCAAAGCTGCCTCCTCTGCCGTCAAGACGGAAGATAGAATTTTGTGGGCAGTAGATATTGCAGAAAATCCACATATACTGGGTATTATTCCAGATAGACTAGTAGAAATACTAGACATTCTTAAAGATAAAGGTCGAGTTAGTGCTAGTGAAATAGCAGCACTACATGGAGAAGAAAATTCTAAAAAATATATCAATAAATTCAGCGTTTATTTACAAGAACTGTTTAATACAGGATTGATTAATAGAGAGAAAATAGCAGGTTCAGCAAGAGATGAAGCAGGACGGGGTTGGACTTACGTTTATCGTCCTGCCTATGTTGATATTTCTGAAACTTTGATGAAGAGGTTTTAGGCTGTGAATGTGGATGGTTTAGGCAATCTTGTAGCTCATACAAAGCGTATAGAATTAGGTTTACAAAGACCAGATGTCGAAATTCCTAATTATAGAACTGTACAACCTCGTCTTCTAGCTAAGACAAAGTATATAGGAGCGCTTGATGGTTCAGATCAGCAGATGTATGCCCTTCCTGGCATTGCTGAGTTAGGAGTTGCTGTTTGGGCTACTCTTTTTTTAGAGTTTGACGTAAGACGCCCAGATAAAGAAATTCATCGCAGTGGCCCTAATTCTAGTGGCCCTTGGACAAAGCGTGATTTAGTTAATTATCGTATTTCAATCGAGCTACATAATGAACAAGTGAATCAAAAATTTCGCAATGACTATTATTCTTGGAGACAAATATTGTCTCATGCAAGACCCACAGAACCTCCTATATTTAAAACTACTGGAGAGAGACAAATAAAGGGTGTACGTCAACAAGCAGCGATTGAGCGTGCTACAGGAGAATGGTTGGCATGGCAAGCCGCTATTACCCGCCACCTACCACCGGGTTCTTTAATGCTTAGAGATGGTCGCTTCAACTGCCAGATTGAGCAATCGGCTTCTTGGGTAGATCAAATAGGAAGACGTGCAGTGCGTAACCAAATCCGTGCTGTAGCTGTTGTTAAATCAGGTTTACTATATGGTCAGCTTTTCCCTATTGTTAGAGAAATTGCTACTAACAGGACAAAACAACCTTTTTATTTCATCATTCCCAAAAATATAATTGAAGATTCTTACGGAAAGAACGAAAAAAACCCTATCAGAAAAACCTTAATGGTTGGCGGCAAAGATCATACAGACTTAGCTGGTATTGGAGCATTATGGACAGCTTTCTGCCCTAATCCTGATGATTTTAAAAGTTTTGTAATTCTTGAATTTAATTTATACGATCTCTACAATTACAAAACACCAATTATAGATAGAGAGCCAATAGACTTACGAACATGGCATATTGAAAAACTAGAAGAAGCAACGCACGATACACTAAAAGGTACGAAACATATCTGGGTAACTGACCTCAAAATTAATGAAACGCGAGATATTGAAGATTTAGTTGAACCCACTATTCAAGAAATACTTGAGTTATGTGAACGAGAAGTAGGTCATTTTGGATATCCAAATTTATTAGGTAAGGCTCATCGTGAGATTGTTCTTACTAATCAAAAAATGAAATTACTACGTGAGCAATATAAGGAGCTATTTGCTTACTCTAATAAAATAACTGAAGAACTTGAAGGTAATGATTTTGTGGATAATCCACATAAAAGTCATCATATTTAACCAGCTTTATTAATTGCAAAAACTCACAAATTCAGCAATTATGAATAACTCAAATTCTAATTCTGTTCAATCATTGGAAGAAATTAATGCAATTGCAGAACTCTTTCCAGATCGCCATATACCAGAGCCAAAACAAATAAATTTTGTAATTGATACAAAAATTGAGGGAGAGCAGAAACTCTACTTAATAGAATTAGATACTAACTTTGATGCTCGTGTTGGAGATTTACTAGAAGCTAGAGATTCTCGCACACAACGCAATTATTTACTGATGATTGCAGATATTGGGTATGCCTATCCTCACAAAGAGGAACACGCTGAGATGCTGGATTTACTTCGCCGTCGTCCAGATAAAGAAATTGATAGTCCCACTTTTCGGGCTTTGTGCAAAAACCTTGCTATATGTAATCTCTTGGGAGAAATCCGCAGTGGAGAGATTACTGAACAAGGATACCGCCCTAGTAAGTACACTACAACAGCTATTAAAGCTAGCGGTAATACTGAAAAGCTAATGGCAAGTGAATGGCAAATTGGTATAAATATTGGTTCTCTACGTGTGGGTAGAAATAAAAGACAAGATGTTCCCGTACATTTTTCTACAGTAGATTTAGCTGGGAAGAGATTTTTAATAGTTGGTCAAACTGGTAAAGGTAAGTCTACAGCAATGCGCCAACTGTTAGATGGTCATCTGCGTTTGATGAATTCATATAATGATAAAACAGATAACCGCAAAGTAGGCTTTTTGGTAGATGATTTTAAAATGGAGTATCCCTTTGATACATATAATCAAGCAGGGGAAACTGTACCAGGATTGGTCAATAAGTTGAGGGAGATAGCTAAAGAAAAACTTATTATTTTGACTTGTAATCCTAGTGAATATCAAAACCATAAACAGAGAGTTAGAGATATTCTAAAACTTAAATTACCCTTAGAAACTCTTTCACTATCAGTTTTTTGTGACTTGTCTAATTTAACAGAAGCTCAAACTAATGTCGTGCGATTAATAGAAGATACTAACAGAAACCCATGTGAGTTTTTTGTTGATCTGTTAGCTGTAGATCAGTATGGTATGCCAGATACAGTTGTATGGGGTAAAAAGTATGGCCCCATGTTCTACAGCGAAGCAGGGAAGAAAAAAGCTAGGGCTAACAAGGAAAGTAAGCAGAAGTCACAATCTTTGAATCAAGGACTACAAGAAGAACTCGAAGAATCAGATATTGATAAAGGTCTGCGTGATCGCTTATCTTATATTCGTCGTGCAGCACAGCGTCTTTTGAAGATGCCATTTATGACTAAAAATGCAACTCAGGGTGACTGCACAGGTAAGTTACTTCAATATTTGCGTGAAGGTTGCACTGTAATTGTTGATAAAAATCATCTTGAAGATCACCAGCGTGAAATGCTAACGGTGATTCTTCTCTATCACATATTTCGTCACAATCAGGCATTAGCGAGTGGAAGCGAAGAGCAACGCAAGCAGATAATTCCAGTGGTAGTTGCCGTTGAAGAAGCACAATACCTTTTATCAAAAGATAAGGTAGCAGACCCAGAATCAATTTTTGCTAAGATAGCTTTTACCGGACGCAGCTATCAAATTGGATTACTCGCGATTACCCAACGTCCTCAAGCTATTCAGAAAGAATTATTAGGTCAATTTGACGGTTTTCTAGTTCTACCATTAGAACATGCAAACGACTTTCACCATCTGGCAGATGCTTGCCCAATTCTTTCAGGTTATCGCAATGATTTAGCATCTGCCCCACTTGGTGGAGGTGTTCTGGCTTATGGTTCACCAAAAAAAGTAGTGTCAGTTCAAATTGAGAATTATATTTAGGATATTACGGCTCAATGTGACTTAGCCTTGAGATGTTTGAATTGGAAATTACTCAATCCACCCCTATACTTTTTGAATAACTAGGGGTGGTAAATCTGGTTTTTAGAATAACTCTAAAGCTTTTGCAATAGTCTGTTTTCCATCTATAGAACATGAGCATCGGTTATTAGCACGTGGTAGACAATACCGTCCTTTCCAAAATTCTGCTAATTCCTGAAAAGGTTGATCATTGTATATTGGAGTTTCTTCTTTTCCTGCAAGAATATCTTTTAAATTGTCTGTGTGAGATATAATAAATACTTCTCTTTTTATATCATGCTTAAGATAAGTTTGAGGTAAACACAATTGTCTAAGTACATGGCTAATAACTAGTTGTTTAACTTTTGGGCCTGTACCAAATCCTCTAACTGGTTTGTCCGGAAATAACTTTTGATGAAAAATTTTTATTTTTTGGTAAAGATCATCATTGAAGTAAAAAGTACCCCAACCCTTACAATTTCCCAGAGAGGCTGTAGCCCATAAGTTTTGCTTGCCTTTCTTTCCCTTACTTACTCGGTTATACAAAGAACTACGCCCAAATGCACTTAGTGTAGTCACTGCTATTAAATAAGCAGGTAACACTCTTTTTTCCATTTCAGTTATTCGTCCTTCATAACGTTGTTCATAGTCTTGACGCACGTCCTTTGATGCGGCAGCCAAAACAGCAAGCTTACCTCCAAGTAAATCACTGTAAGGTGGTACTGCACCTACCGAATAAGCATCCATAGTCTGATTAACTATTTCAGGTTTCCGCTCTCTAGGGATATTAAACGTTGTATCTCGTGCTGAAAAACCGATTGGTGGTGATTGTAAACCAAGAATACCCATTAGTTTGTGGTTGGAATCATCCCATATCAAATAATTGAGTCGTCTACCGTAACCCATACTATATGGCAGACTCCAAGATAAACGAGCAATACGAAAAATATCTCTTTGTGCTTGTTTTGTTACTAATTCTAACCTCGGTTGAATAGCTTCAGGAAAGACTTCTTTTGGTTCAGCAAAAACATTACTGTATTTTGGCCAGTTTTTATCAAGCCATTTCTTATGTTTACCAAGAGTTATAAGGCGTGAAGATGAATGTGCATTCCGATAATCAGATTTTGGATTAGTATCTACAAGCCGTATCAAATTACGACGCATAGCATGAATCTCATTCATTAGCTCTTCCGCCTCTTTCACTAGGTCTTTCTCATATACAAGAGGAGAAAATTTACTCTCCTGCATAGATTCAACACAAGGTAAATTCATTTATTTATCCTTTCTAAGAGTCTAATTTCAGGCTACGAATCCACTCTCTTAAGACTTCTGTTTTTGTTTTTCCATATTTAGTACAGTAAGCCTCAAGAAGCTCAAGTTCATTTTTTGGCAAGCGAATTTTAAGTTCTTTATCAGATGGTGGTTTTGTCCTTGCCATAATTTTTAGTCTACCATATTTGTGGGAACATTGTGGGAACAAAATTCTAAGCCAGTTTTACTGGCAATTCGCTTACGTTTATAAAGTAAACTCTTGCCCAGACAAGTTAAATAATGAAAGGTTTGCTCCATCTTCTTTGTTTGCAATAAAACTTGAAAAGCCGGCAAGCACATAGAAGCCCACCAGTAAGCAGTATCCCCACCATAGGGAACCATAGTATTTATACGCAAGTTTGAAGAAGTTATATATTCAAGAACGGAGAGGGGGAGATTCGAACTCCCGGAGGTTTTAGCCTCATCCGATTTCAAGTCGGACGCAATCGACCACTCTGCCACCTCTCCAATAAATCTGTCAAACTTGTGCTTACCCTACCTTCAGACGCTATTCAGGCGCTTTTTTTGGTTAGCACTAAAGCTGACAGATAATACTATATCGTATCATCTACGCAGATTGCACTACTAGATGCGAATGTCTACGACACACTACGCGATCGCTCGTACAAAATTTCCTCCTTAGCCACCTGGTAGTCATTCCCAACCCAAATTAGGGAAACTTGCGAAACCACACCTGCCTCTAGGGTGACAATGGAAAAATTACGCAACTTCTCGCTGTCATTTTCCACAATCCGTGGCACACTTGCCGCATTCAAGTAAATTATTCCCTCTGGACTTCTAAAGATAGATTTCCGCAGCACCTTAGTATGTCTCAGAGTATGGTGCATGTGACCAAATGTCACCAGAGGAATGGTTTTACCAGCAGTCAAGGCTTGAGAAATCGCCTCGCCAAAATCTGGATCGCCAAAGTCGCCACCAATTGGATGCCAGTCTTTACCACAGGGGTCTTCAGGGCGATCGCCTAACCCACTTGGCCCATTGTGACCCAAAAATATAATCGTTTCATAAGCGGCGCTTTTAACTGCTTTGAAGATGCGATCGGCAGATTCTTCCAAACTCGTCACACCGTAACGTTCTTTACAGATTTCCGCGAATTTCCACTCTGGGCCACCCCAGGTAAAGGGACGACCCCCCACTACAGTTAAATTCCAAGTAGGAAAATCCAACTTACTGTAACCGACATGGGACGGGCCTAATAAATCGAGTTGTTCCTGTACCCAGTCTTCCTTAGAGCGGTCATAAGGAGCCTTTTTACGTCCCCATTCGGTGGCAGTGTACCAGGCATCGTGGTTGCCCATCACAGCTGCTTTGGGAATATCGAGAGAGGCGATCGCTCTGACCACTTCCACCGATTCATTGCCAAAATCCCCCACAAACAGCGCTAAGTCAACACCCAAATGTTTGAGTGCAATACCATCTTCCACTTCCCATTGGTCGTGAACATCTCCAACTACAGCAATTTTCAGGGTTATCGATTGAGTTTTCTGACTGGTCATGCCACTTTCCTTGCCGTCTATCTCCAGGATATGAAACTCAGCCCGATTTGGACACAACCCGAAAATATCAACCGCCCACTATTTTTGGTAAAAACTACTATAATTGAATCCACAGGACATAAATTTGCAACATAAAGCACCCTTAAACTGTGTTTACCACTGCACTAGCTCAACGAGAAAACGCCCAACTGGGTGAACTACCACTAGATTTATTTGCGGCGATTGAGAGTCTCAAAAAAGAACTCAACGCAGTTATCCTGGCACATTATTATCAAGAGCCAGATATTCAGGATATTGCCGACTTTATTGGGGATTCATTACAACTGGCAAGAGCCGCCGAAAAAACCAATGCGGATGCGATCGTCTTTGCTGGTGTTCACTTCATGGCAGAAACAGCAAAGATACTTAATCCCGATAAATTAGTACTTTTACCAGATTTGAATGCTGGTTGTTCTTTAGCAGACAGTTGTCCACCAGACGAGTTTGCAGCTTTTAAAGCAGCGCATCCAGATCATCTGGTGGTGTCTTATATCAACTGCTCTGCTGATATCAAGGCGATGAGTGATATTATTTGCACTAGTTCCAACGCTGTGAAAATTGTGCAGCAGATACCGAAAGAACAGCCGATTATTTTTGCCCCAGATCGGAATTTGGGGCGATATGTCATGGAACAGACTGGACGAGATTTGGTGCTATGGCAAGGTAGCTGTGTTGTCCATGAAACCTTTTCGGAAAAGAAAATTGTCCAGTTAAAAATTGCCCATCCCGAAGCAGAGGCGATCGCCCACCCAGAATGTGAAAGTAGTGTCTTGCGCCACGCCAGCTTTATTGGCTCTACAGCCGCTTTACTCAAGTATTGTCAAAGCAGTTCCACCAAGGAATTTATCGTTGCTACGGAGCCTGGAATCATTCACCAAATGCAAAAACTAGCTCCTGACAAGCATTTTATTCCTGCCCCACCGATGAATAACTGTGCTTGTAACGAATGTCCGTTTATGCGGTTAAACACCCTAGAAAAGCTTTACTGGGCAATGAAAAATCGTAGTCCCGAAATTACCATGTCAGAGGATATTCGCCTTGCTGCACTGCGACCAATGCAACGAATGCTGGAGATGAGCGTGTAACTAGTATAGGTTTAGATAATTTGTAGAGACGCGACAAAACTGCGTCTCTACCCACAAGTTATTATTTATAACCACTTGCAAATTATCAAAGATGATGCTAATATCTTAAATCGTGAGACAAATTGGGTCGGTGTCCGAGTGGTTAATGGAGACGGACTGTAAATCCGTTGGCTAGCGCCTACGCTGGTTCAAATCCAGCCCGGCCCACCACTTACGAAGTTATAAGTTATAATGACTGGGTAAAGAGTAAAGCTCCCAGCATTTTAACTTACAACTTAAAAACCAAAGTTATATTTTGCCCGTGTGGCTCAGTGGTAGAGCACACCCTTGGTAAGGGTGAGGTCACGAGTTCAATCCTCGTCACGGGCTTTTTAGATTGATGAAATAATCAACGTAAAAGTAAGGGCTTCAGGCTTTTGAAGGAATTCAGATGTTGAAAAGCTAACTTTCTTACTTGTATTTGTGACTATTTTGACTATCAGGTCAGAATTTGGGATATCCAGCTTGTTTTTTTGGCTATGATTTGGCTATGATTTTGTAGGCTCAGTATAAGCCACAGAGACATTTATCCTACTATTCAGCAACGCCCTTTTTTCACTCTCCCCTCTAAAGTCCTTGGATGTGATTACGAATTTCATTATCAATCTGTGATTCCTGAATTACCGAAAAGTCATCCGAATCGTTATGTAATCCGTGAGAAGCGATAAATCTACTCCCATTTTCTACCTCAAACAGTAATCCAATTTCATTTGCAATATCTGCGTATAGTGCGCTGCTGTAGCTTCTTTTTAAAATAGTTATATTTGATATACGTTGCCCTACTAACCTAGCCCAAAAATTATTACTGTATACTGCATCTCTTGCATCTACTGGATAAAGTTCCTTATCTTCTTCAGTTAGTTCTATCAATTGTTTCACCAGCCTCGTTTTTCCCAATCCAGATAGTAACTGAGTTTTTTGATGGTTGACTTCCATATCCAATAACTAGCCCTGAGTTAAAGCTCATGATAAGAGGTCTAGGTGTTAGTGAAAAAATATCTTTTGCTTCAATACCGCATTCGCTAACTTTTCTATCAGGAGGCTCCCAACAACACCTAGTCAAATTAAGTATCTTAAGTCCTTTAACAGAGTCTAAAACATCACTCCGATTAGATGGAATATCTTCTATGTATAAAAAAGTTTTCATTGATTTAGTTTTTTTTGAGCAGACTCAATAAGTTTCAATCTTCGTCATAGATTGTTAACTGTCCTTCTACTATTTTCATAAGCTTTCTTCACCCAATACCCTCTAGGTGGCTTTTCTATCCCCTAAGCCTTACACCACTTTTCTACAGCTTTATCAGATACGCCAAAATCTCTCCCAATTTGTGCGGTTGGCTTTTCCCAAACTAGTTTTTCTAGTTCTTCTTTTGATGGCCTTTCAACTTTTCTGGTATGCATTCTAGAGTCTGGGTTAACCTTTCTAGTTGTTAAATCAACGCCAAACTATTTGTAGGTTCGCTTAGACGCTGCTTCAGTAAAGTCTGTAAAATCCTCCCACCAGTAAAACGGTGTAGCTGAATTAGGTATCTGGGCAGTTATGTAGCAACCATTAAAGTTAATTGATGGATAAACGACTTTATCTATATCAGGCAGATAAACAGCATAAAAGTCAAAGTCATTTACTTTATACTTTTTCTGATAAGTACCATTTTTATCTACCCAAATAGTTTTATTGACTACCCTGTTGTCTCCTGCATATTTAGCTTGTATTTTATAAAATTTATCGTCTTTGTAAGCAACAAAATCAAAAGGTAAATGCTCACAAACAAATGGTGTGAGAATCAAGTATCCTTTAAGTGTTAGATCGGCGTAGACGCCCAAGCGGCTTGTCGTCAGACATCGCTCTCGTAACAGCAATATCGCCCTTATTCTTGGTATGATGCAGCAATAACGAACCCTCAAATGTGGAAATCATCATATCATTTCACGCTGCTTGAGGGTTCATATTTAGTTAAAACGAGCGCGGCAGGGTTCGAACCTGCGACCGATTGCTTAGAAGGCAATTGCTCTATCCACTGAGCTACGCGCCCAACATAAATTAATGGCTCCCAAAAGAGTCACCTAAACTATTATATCGTTTCTGCGTACCAAGAAGCAATCGAAAATTGCAGATTTACCACTAGCAAGGCTAAGATGCTAGTCGCTAGTTAGTTAATCTACACCGAAAACGAAACAGATGGGGTATTGGTTTAGATATATTGAGTTTTCAAGAGGTTATTTGCCTGTTAACGCCACCGTCCTCTGGGCGGCTACCTTTGGGAAGGAACTGGCGATCGCTAGGCTCGTTTCCACAGTATGCTAGGTAATTTCAGCCTTGGCGATGCTGCCAAATGCCATTATATATTCCATATTAAGAGTGCCCCTGTGAGGAGTTATTTGCTAGTGCCATGTTTATTCTCAAACGGCAGGATGTTGAAATATCAAGCATTCAGCACCCAAAAAAGGATCAGCAGGTGCCGATTCTTAGTTATCAAGGGCAGACTTTTCGCTTGATTAGTGTTTTCAAAGCTAGTCAAGAGGAAGAAGCTAGAGCCTTATGGAGAGAATTAACGGATAACCGAGGTAAAGCCTGTGTTTTGCTGGAGGAACCCGAACGCTTTAGTGTTTGGGGTAAAATCCGTTTAGAGCAGTTGGATAGTGACACAGGTAGTCATGGCAAAACGGCGATTTTAATCCAAGCCAGTATTTTGCTGTTGCAAGGTGTTTCTATCGATATTGAAGAGTTTTTAGGTGCTAGGCAAGCTGCCTTATTTGAAAAAGATATTGCGGAGGTGTTCAAGCAGAAGCAATTTCCCCAAACATCCTCCTTAGAAGCAGTTAAATATTTGGTATCTACTAATCCTTTGCCGACAGCCAAAATACCTGATTGGCAAGAAAATCATGTAGTTATCCTGTTACAAGAACTGCATCGATTAGGAAAAGCTTATTTTGGCAACGCTAATTTTACCAAACAAGTGATTTATAAGCTAGAAGATATGCCAGAAGCCGAGCGATCGCTGTTTCTTAGTTGGCTAAATCAATCGCCACTGGGTAAACTATGGCAGTAGCATGGAAATTTTTTCACAAAATTCCTGCCACTCGCACTTGCTTTTGGTGTCCGATTGTGTATTAGCTGACAGACACACTGCAAGATATACAGTCTTTTAACTCAAAATACTGCCAGAGTGCATCTACATAAGTCTTGTCCTATGAATAACTCTTACGAGAATTCGTTTCTTTCTAAATCAATTTTCACCACTCAGAACATTGTCTTAGCTAATATTGGCTGGGCCGTCCTGGCACTGCTATACTTTTTATTGTTTAGTGCCAAAGTTCCCGGAGCCGATGGCATAGAAAGCCGAGCCGAGTGGTATGTGATTGGCACAAATATTTTTGAAGCTTTAGCTTATTTGGGTGCCAGTATCTTATGCTTGAGAAACTGGCTGAGTCCACAAATCGTCAGTGGGCGAAATGTTTGGCTCTTAATTGGGTTAGGTATGCTTTCCTATTTCGTTGGAGGGATAATTTTCGGCTATACCGAAATAGTTTTAAAAGATGAACCGGATGTGTCTGTAGGCGATATATTTTTTGTATTGACTTATCTATTACTCGGCGCAGGCATGATTTTAGCTGTGGCTTCCAGGCGAATCAATCTGGAAAAATGGCAGTGGCTAATTGTGTTAGCAATTGCAGTGTTCGGTAGTTTGTTGGCATGGTGGATTTCTATGCAACAGGAAACACCCTCAGAACTGCTAGTCGCTATTTTGAATTGGTTTTACGTAGTTAGCGATGTAGTTTTGTTAATTATTGCTACCACTTTGCTACTAGCCTTTTGGGGGGGAAGAGTTTCCCAGTCTTGGCGAATGATTGCAGCAGCGGCCTTTTCGCTTTACATTGCAGATATGTGGTTTAAATACGCCCAAGGCCCCAATTATCAAAGTGGGGAGATATTAGAAGTGTTTTGGGTGTTTAGTGGAGTGTTATTTGGTATGGGCGCTGTCTTAGAATATGACGCATCACTAAGACGAACACGGCGAACCAGCGGACGGAAACGAGCTTAGTAAAGATTTTTGGTATCTACCGTGAGAAAATTAACAGACTCTGACAAGCAAGAAATTCTTAAGTTATATCGAGAGACTGCTGAAACAACCTCAACTTTGGCAGACCGCTATGGTGTGAGTAACTCGACGATTAGTCGCCTGCTCAAAAGCACTTTGCCAGAAGATGAGTATGAATACTTAGTCTCTTTAAAGCGGGCTGCGAGAACTCCTGAAGGAAGGGCGCAGGTAAGCTACGAGCAATTACCATTGCTGACTCAACCAGAACCAGAGCCGGAGATAGAAGTTCCACCCAGTGAAAGCCAACCCTTGGAAGTGCCAAAGGTTGAGCCACTACCACGTAAGATAATTCGTGTAGAGCAGGAACTTTACTCAGAGGAAACGGCGGAGTCAATTGCTGCTAGTAGACGAGTGCGGCGACGCCCTTCGGCGACGGAGAAACCCAAACTCCGAGTCACAGAGAAATTAGAAACTCCAGAGCCAAAGCCGCTGGAAATAGTCAGCATTCCCATCCCACCGCTAAAGAATGAACATCCAGGAGCGGCCGTCATCGCGCACATGCTGGGCGAAGATTTGCTCGACGAATCAGAGGATTTGGATGATTTAGAAGATGATGATTTAGAAGATGATGACTTTGAGGAAGAAGACTTTGATGATGATGACCTAGATGAGCAAAGACCTTTAGTTACAAGAAGAAGACCAGGTGAAGCATCAGTTGAAGTTTTACCACTGTCGGTAGCCAATTTGCCGAAAACTTGCTATTTGGTAATTGACCGTTCCTCAGAATTAATTACGCGACCTCTGAAGGACTTTGGTGACTTGGGACAAATTCCCAGCCTGGAAACCCAGCAAAGAACTCTGCCGGTGTTTGATAACCATCGCGTCGCCAAGCGTTTTTCTACTAAACGCGATCGCGTGATTAAAGTTCCAGATAGTAAAATGCTCCATAAGGCTCGTACTCATCTACAAGCTAAGGGCATCACGCGACTGCTAATCGATGGTCAGGTCTATTCGTTGTCTACGGTTTAGGAGTTAACAGTTAGAGTAGAGCATCGATTCAGTAATTAAAAGCAGGGCTGTTTCATCTTTGCATCCATGATTTTTCATCCCCTAGATGGTTGTAATTTTACATCTTTTAGGGCGTGAAACAGCCCTGCGATTAGACGGGACAAGGACAAACAAACACCCTCTTACAAATCTTCGTGGACTACATTACATAGCTAAAGAGCCATTTTATGGAGTTCAATCTCAATCATTATCCTTACCATTCCCACCGTCGGGTTATTTTAGGCAAAAAATATGCTGTTGCTACTAGTCAACATTTAGCAACCCTAGCAGGAATAGAAATGTTTTTAGCAGGAGGAAATGCAGTTGATGCTGCCGTTGCGACTGCGATTGCTTTAACCGTTGTTGAACCTACATCAAATGGAATTGGTTCAGATGCGTTTGCGATTGTTTGGGATGGGAAATTACATGGTCTTAATGCTTCTGGAAGAAGTCCTCAACAACTGAATTTAAAATCATACTTAGGTATGGAAAAAATTCCGCAATTAGGATGGTTATCTGTAACTGTTCCTGGAGCAGTTTCTGCTTGGTATCAATTATGGAATCGGTGGGGAAAATTACCGTTTGAACAACTATTTACTCCAGCAATCCGTTATGCAGAACAAGGGTTTTCATTGTCTCCCATAATTGCACAATATTGGCAACGTCAAGAAAATATTTATCTGTCTCTAAATTCTCCAGAATTTCAGCCGTTCAAGCAAGTATTTTTTCCTAATGATCGCGCTCCTAAAACAGGAGAAACATGGGGGAGTTTATGGTTTGCAGAAACATTAAAAGAAATTGCTAATAGCGGTACAGAAAGCTTTTATAGAGGAAAATTAGCGGCGGCAATCGCTAATTTTTCTGCTGATACAGGAGGATGTTTAACAAAAACTGATTTAGCCAATCATCAACCCATTTGGTGCGATCCAATCTCAACTCAATACAAGCAATTACAAGTGTGGGAAATCCCTCCCAATGGACAAGGAATTGCTGCATTGATGGCACTGAATATTTTAGAAGGCTTGAAAATTGAAAACTATGCTCGTGATTCAACCGAAAGTTTCCACTATCAAATTGAAGCGATGAAACTTGCTTTCGCTGATGTTTATTCTCATGTTTGCGATCCAGGTTTGATGAAGGTTTCTGTTAATCAGCTACTAGATAAAAATTATGCCATACAGCGTCAATCCTTAATCGAAGATACAGCAATTACTCTAGCTAATACAGGATTAACTCAAGGAGGAACTGTTTATTTATGTACTGCCGATCCAGATTTAATGGTATCCTTTATTCAATCTAACTATGAAGGATTTGGTAGCGGTATTTTAATTCCTGAAACTGGAATTTCTTTACAATGTCGGGCAGCAGGATTTACTTTACAAGAGGGACATCCTAATCAAGTTGCACCACAAAAACTTCCATTTCATACTATTATCCCCGGTTTTCTGACTAAAGACAATCAACCTTTAGGGCCTTTTGGGGTTATGGGCGCACCAATGCAACCACAAGGACACTTACAAATGGTAGTTAATTTATCTGACTATCAAATGAATCCTCAAGCTGCTTTAGATGCACCTAGATGGCGATTTTTAGAAGGCAATAAGATCCTTTTAGAAAAGGGTGTAAGTTCTGAAATTATTGAAGGCTTAAGAAAGCGAGGTCATAATCAGGAAATTGCTTCTGAAATAATGTTTGGTAAAGGTCAAATGATTCTGAGACATAATGGAGTCTTAGTTGCTGCTTCTGAATCTCGTTCTGATGGTTTAGCATTAGCATATTAAGCACTTGGATTTTTGATTAGATCGGTAATAATATTTAATCCACATTCCGCACTTCATTTGATAATACATATTTGGTATAATTTATAATTACAAACTAGCTGTAGACAGCCTTTGCAAAACGCTCTGCCAAGTAAATAATGTCTTGTCTACGAGCAATTTGGTTCATCCATTGTTTGGGAATATTTTCTACCCCGTAATAAATTCCCGCCAACCCACCGGTGACGGCGGCCGTAGTATCGCTATCTCCGCCTAAGTTGACAGCTTTTAGCACCGCCTCAGAATAAGACGAACTATTTAATAAACACCACAGGGATGATTCTAAGGTATCAATCACATAGCCACCAGAATTAATCTCTTCAACTGGTATCTTGGCAATCTCACCACTCAAAACTCTGCCAAAATGTGGCTTCTCTAACAAAAATTCTCGGACAGAATAAATTGTTTGGATATCTTGCAGTACTTGTAAATAAGCTGTTTGCGGGTCAGCCCCTTCCAAGAGGGCCACTGCAATACTAATATAAATGCCGCAGGCCATTTGCGATCGCGCATGAGCATGAGTAATCGCCGAAACATCATGCACCCGCGCCAGCAATTCGCCTAAAGTTAAGCTTCTGTGACAATAAGCCATCGGCAAGATTCTCATTAAAGAACCATTGCCATTACTATTTTCAACCTTACCGCCCGCCTGATGGGGAACAACTCCCTGCTTAAGGCGCATAATTGCTGTATGAGTAGTTTGACCAATGTCAAAGACATCGCCACGGGGAGTCCAGTAAGCCTCCTTGTACCAGCGCCAGAAGGAATTGGCTATGGCATCCAACGAATACCCCCTACAAAGGCATTCTGCCAAGCAAAAGCTTAACGAACTGTCATCTGACCAAGTTCCTGGTGGTTGATTCCATGTGCCATAACCTTGCATCGTTGTCACTGGAGATTTTACTCGTTCAGCACGGCTAGTAAACTCCACCGGCACACCCAACGCATCACCGACACATAAACCCATCAAACCAGACAACGTTTTTGCAGCGGTTAGCATTATTCAATCTCCACAATAATTGCTCAAAATTAACTTTATAGATTCCTTCTATAGCTTGTTGCAACAGATGCTACAGCCTACTTTTTCATCATCTGTGAAAAGCTCGGCAAAAAAACCTAATCGGGTATTTGATTTACCATATCCCGATTAGGTTTTAGTTCCAATTATTGTGACAGTTTTAAAAGCGTCTATTGGGGAACAAAGAACCAGAATGGAAAGACATTGAGATGTAATTATAACAGCTTATTTATCAATTAAAAGGATAATTGTCCTGTAAGCGTTATGCATTAATAACAACAGTCATTTAATAAAACTTGGGAATCATTTGGAACATTATTACTTTATTTTCGACCTGGAATATACAAGTAAAAAATACAAAATTTGGTCAAATTTATGAAACGCTTACTCAAGTCTTTCGTGACAATTTCTGCATTGTCTTCCTTAATAGTTGCTCCTTTTGTTCTATCAGCTGGTCAAGCTTCTGCTGAGACTAAAAAGGGTACTGATGCTAGTTATGTTGGTGCTGGTGTTGCAGCTGGCGTTACCAGTGGCGGACAAGGTATCAATGATGATGCTACCTTTGGCGGTAATGTCACAGGTCGTGCGAAATTAGGAAATACGCCGTTTTCTGCACGTGGTAATGTCCTCTGGAGTGATAAAACAAGTGCCATAATTCCAGAACTTTCTGTGGATGTGCCCATTGCTAATAGAACTAATGCCTATTTAACTGGTGGTTATTCTTTTGTAGAGAAAGATGGTTCACCAACTCCTATAGGTAACAGAGATTCAGTAGTGGTAGGTGCTGGTGTTGAATCGGAAGTTGCTAACAATTTCCTTGTCTACACTAATGCTAAAGTCGGACTTGGTGCCTACCAAAATAGCGATGCTTCTGCTGTTAGCATCAATGGTGGTATTGGCTATCGTTTCAAATAAAAGATTATTGAGTCCTCAGTCAGTTTATACTTTACTTAGTACTCAGGACTCAGCACTCAAAACTCACTACTCCCAAAAGCTGGTTTTGTTAAGTATTACATCACTGACAAAGCCAGCTTTTGCCGTGGTAAAATTAAAATATTCCTCATTATTCCGGCCGGATTACCGGGGATAAAGTAGCCGAAGGGTGCTGATTCGGCGTCTACTAATGCTTTATTGAGAATACTATACAAGTCTAATGGTTAAATCTGCTCCTTCCCCCATCGCTAGCCGTAAGCCTTCCAAACTCGAAGGAATCAAGGAAAATAGTAATTTTTTGCGTGAACCTGTAGCAACTGAGATCCTTCAAGATACTACCCATTTTACCGAAAATGCGGTGCAGCTTTTGAAGTATCACGGTTCTTACCAGCAGGATAACCGCGACAACCGCACCAAGGGACAGGAAAAAGATTACCAGTTTATGCTGCGGACAAAAAATCCGGGTGGTTTAGTACCACAGCAGCTGTATCTGGCTTTAGATAAACTAGCTGATGAGTATGGCAACCACACCTTACGAGTAACTACCCGTCAAGGTTTCCAAATGCACGGAATTTTAAAGAAGAATCTCAAGTCAGCAATTGCCACAATTGTCAAGAATCTGGGTACGACTTTGGGAGCTTGCGGCGACATCAACCGCAACGTGATGGCACCACCAGCCCCCTTTAAGAATCGTCCAGAGTATCAGTATGCTTGGGAGTATGCCCAGAATATTGCTGACTTGCTCTCAGCGCAAACAGGTGCTTATTACGAAATTTGGTTGGATGGGGAAAAGGCAATTAGTGCCGAAGAGAACCCAGAGGTGAAGGCGGCGCGACAGCGCAATGGTAATGGCACAATCATCCATGACAACGAAGAACCAATTTATGGCACTCACTATATGCCCCGCAAGTTTAAAATTTGCGTGACAGTGCCAAGGGATAATTCGGTTGATTTGTATTCTCAAGACCTGACGTTGGTAGTAATTATCAATAAGAAGGGACAATTAGAAGGATTTAATATTTTTGCTGGTGGTGGTTTAGGTAGAACCCACGGTAAAGAAGAAACTTTTGCTAGGTTAGCAGACCCCATCGGTTATGTGGCCAAAGATGACGTTTACGATATAGTGAAAGCGATTGTTGCTACTCAGAGAGATTATGGCGATCGCACCGATCGTCGTCATGCCAGATTAAAATATCTAATCAACGATTGGGGTGTAGATAAATTCCGCACCCAAGTTGAAGAATATTTCGGTAAACCAGTTGAAGCCTTCAAACCACTGCCAGAGTTTAAATATCACGACTTCCTTGGCTGGAATGAACAAGGTGATGGCAAGCTATTCTTAGGAATTTCCATTGATAATGGTCGAATCAAGGATGATGGTTCGTTTCAACTGAAAACCGCCTTACGGGAAATTGTCGAGCAGTTCAACTTACCCATCCGCCTGACAGCCAACCACAACCTGATTTTTTACGATATCGAACCAGATAACAAGGAAGCTATTCAAGACATCCTCAGCCGTCACGGTGTCGGAGACGACCCTAGCAAAATCGAACCTTTAGTACGGTATGCAATGGCTTGTCCGGCTTTGCCTACTTGCGGTTTGGCAGTCACGGAATCGGAACGCGCAATACCGGGTATTTTGGAGCGGATTCGCGCTCTGTTGGATAAATTGGGTTTACAAAAAGAACATTTTGTGGTAAGGATGACAGGATGCCCCAACGGTTGCGCTCGTCCGTACCTGGCAGAATTGGGTTTTGTTGGTAGCGCTCCAGAATCTTACCAATTATGGTTAGGAGGTTCGGCAAATCAGACTCGACTGGCACAACCTTATATAGAAAAGTTGCACCATAATGACTTGGAAACGTTCTTAGAGCCGATTTTCGTTTACTTTAAGAAATCCCGGAAATCGAAGGAAAAGTTTGGTGATTTTTGCGATCGCGTTGGTTTTGATACTATCCGCGAATTTGCTGCCACATACGAATCCCAAACAGCCGATGGTGCAAATAAATCGCGCCATCGGGTCAATTTGAAAGAAGAGGTTTATAGCAAGTTGAAGGAAGTAGCAGAAAGTCAAGGTAAGCCGATGACTCAGTTAGTGACTGAAGCGCTAGAAGCTTACTTTCAGAATCTTTCGTAAGCCGAATAATTAAATCATGAATGGATACAGATGGATTTATCTGTGTCCATTCATAGTTTGATATTCTTGAAATTCCAAAATCTTATGTCTCAACTGCAAAGAATTGCGATCGCACCCTCCCAACTCCAACAAGGGCAAATTTTACTCACAAAAGAACAACAGCATTATTTAGGGCGTGTGTTGCGCTTACATGAAGGAGATTGCTTTATTGCAATGGATGGTAAGGGAAAATGGTGGTTAGCAGAGCTAGCAGGGGAACAAGCACAGGTTTTAGAACCACTTTTAGTAGAAACTGAATTACCTGTATCGATTACGCTGATGGTGGCGTTGCCCAAAGGTAATGGATTTGATGAAGTGGTGCGGTGTTGTACAGAGTTGGGAGTAGCTTGTATTGCACCAGTATTGAGCGATCGCACTTTACTTCATCCTAGTCCTCAAAAGCTCGAACGCTGGCGGCGCATCGCTGCAGAAGCCGCCGAGCAATCAGAGCGCTCTTTCGTGCCGACAATTTTAGAGCCTGTTGCTTTTAATACTGCTGTCACCGAGAATCAGACAAGTTACCGTTATATTTGTGAGGCTCGTGGAGAGTATCCCCATTTAAGCAAGGTGCTGAGTAGCATTTCTGAGGAGATTCTTGTTGCTACTGGGCCAGAAGGGGGATGGACAATACAAGAAATTGAGAATGCAAAGTCAGTTGGATTTCAACCTGTTTCCCTTGGTCGCCGCATTTTGAGAGCAGTTACAGCCCCAGTAGTAGCATTATCCTTGATTACCGCAACTTGTGAAGTATAAATGATTTATAGCTCACGCAAAATTACTTTTGCGCGAGACATCACTCCAGCGTGTATTTAAAGTAAGTGATGATTGAGCAAGTTGCGATCGCTTTTGAGCATAAAGACTATAAAACAGCAGCTAAATTACTCAAACAGCTGCAAAAAGAATCACCCGAAAATCCTTGGGTACAATATTATCTCGGTCGGCTACATGAAGTATCTCAAAAGCGCCAAGATGCAGAAAAAATTTATCGGCAACTGCTGCAAGATATAAGGAATGCCAAAATAGTGACGCTTGCACGTCAAGGTTTGCGACGGCTACAAGAAATGGAGTTAGAAGAAAGACAAAGAGCTATTTCTCAAGCAACAGCCCAACCGAATAACACCGAACTTGGCGTACTAGTCTTAGAGCCACTCAGTACAGAAATGAAAACAGAAGCGTCTCGAAAATTTGCCCAGATTATGCAGCTAGACCCCTACACTGCACGGCTGATACTACCAAGTCGTGGCTGGAGGTTGTACCGCACTGGCCAAGTAGGAGAACTAAACTTTTATGGCAAACAGCTACAGCAGGCTGGTATTCCTTGCTTTTGGGCGACAATAGCGCAAATTCAGCAAATTCAAGTTTATCAAGTCAAATATTTCCAAGCATCTACCCTACAAGCTACTGTTGTTTGCCGAAACGAGGTAAATCAACTCGGTTCTCTCACCTTTGACTGGTCAGAAGTCACAGCAAGAGTAGTGGGACTTTTGCCCATTTTTGAACAAGTTGTAGATGTTGATGCTCACCGTAAACTGGAATGGAAAACTCAAACACAAGACTATGCTCAGTTTTGTGATTTACACATACCTGGTAGACGTTGCATTCTCCGACTTTATGATAACGGCTATAAATTTCAGCAAGGGTTAGAAAGCATTCCCCAAATTAGCCAAAATACAATCAGAATTAATTGGAATAGTTTATCGAGTTGGATTGACCAGCAACTTCCTCAAGTCAAAATCTGGTCAGATTTCACGTCCTTTGCAGATACAACATTAGATCAAACAGAAATGTTGAGTCATATCAAGTCTCACATCGATCTGTTTCGTCGGGAACAGACTAATTGGGACTCAGCTTTTCATTTATATAGTGGACTGGTGTTTGTTAAATAATTCCTAATTCGTAATGAAGTTACTTATCGAACAGAATTCAGGAGTCAGGAGTCAGAATTCAGAATGAATTTTGTACGACTGGCGGATAGCGCAGCGTAATCAGCATTACTGGCTTGGATGAAATAGAAATTGCTGACCTAACCCAACACCTTCAACAACTAAACTTTGCTTCCGGCTTCACTGGTGAAATCGTCTTTGAGTTCAGCGTCAACAAAGGTCAGCTAGAAAGGGTAGTTTTGGATGAGGAAACCTTAACCCGAAAAGATGGAGTTGTAGTGGAGAAAATTAAGCGATCACTCTTACTTTGGAGAGTTCCCCCATCTACAGATGGCAAAGTTATCTTAACCTTGCATCTTCACGTTTAATCTATAGAGACCGTAAATTTACGGTCTCTATAAATTATTTAGGTGTTTTAATCTGACGTGCCATGTCTAAATAAGCACTCATATTCGCCCCTGGACGACGACGACCATTAGTACTAGTAGTCGAAGGAGCAAGATATTTTGGTGCAAAGGTTGTTTCAGTTGGCTGCTCTTTGAGTACTTTGGCTGCTGCTGCTTTTGCTTTTTTGCCTGGTTCAACTTTAAGACCTTCAGCAGTCTGGACTAATTGAACGTCAGCTGGTTTGGGATTTTTAGCTGATTTTTCCTTAGCCTTAGCCTTAGTAGCAGCGGTTTTTGTTCCATTTAACGAATCTGGCTTGGATGAAGTTGGTGCTTCTGATGTAATTGTCTCTGCTACTTTCTTCACGTTCGATGTAACTGTCGATGTAACACTATCTGCCACTTTCTTCGCGTTTGATGCTACCTCTTTAGCAGCATCTTTGGCAGCATCTTTGGCTTCATCCAATTCTAAGAAGTAGCCGTTGCTTTTCTTCTTTCCTGGTAACAATCCAGTAACAAAACCCAGAATACCGCCAAGGAAACCCTGAATACCCGAAATTAACTTTTTGATAAAATCCATTACAATTACTCCTGCCTTTTACCTTTTATATTTTGAACTCGACCGTAATTGTTAAAAATTACGACAAAATGTTACATTATCTACTTGGCGTCACCCCGTTATAGTGACAACCCTTATAGCCTTGTGCTTAATTATCATTGTAGTAAAACCACAGGGCAAATGTTCTATTGCAAGCATTTGCAACCTGCACACACCGAGAACTAATTATTAAATTTTACTGTAGCTAAGAGCAAGATTCTGAAAGCAAGCTTTACAATAATTAACATTTCTTTGTTTAGTAAATACCCAATTGAAGTTAGACAAGCAGTTTACTCTCAACCAGTGGGAAGAGTGTCATAGCTGAATAGCAAATGGCAAGATAAATTAGTTAAATTTTATACAAACTATTTTTGAAAGCATTTTAGTTTTGTTTGTAACAATATCTTTATAAACGATCCGAAAAGCAATAGCTTCAGTTTGCAGAGCAGTATGTACTTACAAAAGTGAAATACACCCCTTAATTCAGCCAGATTTTGTAAATGAACATTGAAAATCAACAACGCAATCCCGTTTTGTTAATACACGGTATTGACGACACAGAGGCAGTTTTCCATAAAATGGCGGCTCAATTAAGACTACAGGGTTGGTCTGTATATTCCCTAGACCTCGTACCTAATAATGGTGATGTGGGTCTTGATCAATTGGCAAAACAAGTAGCCGATTATGTTACAGCGACCTTTGCACCAGAACAACGCCTAGATTTAGTAGGCTTCAGTATGGGAGGAATTGTCAGCCGTTACTATGTTCAGCGATTGGGAGGAATTAACCGTGTGCAGCGATTTATAACCATCTCTTCGCCCCATTATGGAACTGTAGTTGCTTATGGTTCCCGGCGTCCTGGTTGCCTACAAATGCGCCCTGACAGCATTTTTCTCAAGGATTTAAATTCTGATGCTGTCATGTTGGAACAGCTAGATTTTACGTCTATCTGGACACCTTATGATTTAATGATTGTCCCAGCAAATAGTTCACAAATGCCCGTAGGAAGCAAAGTAATAGTACCAGTTACTCTACACCCTTGGATGCTGACAGACTCCAGGAGTTTAGCGGTAGTCACAGAAGCTTTAGCAAAGCCTATTAAGCTACCCTTGCTAAATAAAAAATCCAGTCAGTAACCAGGATGCTTGTTAAGCTTGCATTACTTAATTTTTAATTTTTAATTTCTTAAGTCCTATCCCCAATTTGCGTATGTTCGTAACTCCCAAAAATCGCCTCTGGATGACGATAATACTTGAACTCCATGAAGTTATAAAAGGGATCTTCTAAAAAGAAAGTGCGATGCTCAAGAGGAGAACCAACAAAGCGATTTTTGGTTTCTTCACGAAAAAGTAGCTGTTGTTGTTGTGCCCTTTTTAGTAAATCTTGCCAGTCACGTTCTTGGGTAAAAATTAGCCCAAAGTGTCTGGGATAGATAGTTTTTTGCAGTGTCAAAGGTTCTTTGGTGACATGAGCCACTAATTGATGACCGTAGAGATTGAGAATCAGGGCATGGTGGTTTTCACGACCAGGAATGCAGCCTAAACCATTTACGTAATATGCTTTTGTCTGGGCAATGTCAGTTACAGGAAAAGCTAAATGGAATAAAGTTTGGCTCATAGCTTGTATTAAAAAGACTAGTAGTTGATGCTATCTACAATTTATGCTATTAAGTTTTGATTGTGGTTAACTTGAACACAGTTTTTATTGATATTAACTTATATTCTTTATCCTTATGACTAAGATTGGGGATTGAGTAATACTTCAGCTACTATAATCTGCGGTGACGGAGAAGAGTCTACCTAACTCAAAAGAAGTTTTGCATTTTGTTTAATCCACGTTCTTTAGTCAATATTGCAGTGTATATCTAAGATATCATTGATAGTTTGACACTCAGCTTTCAGAATGATACCTACGCAATTTAGTTAATAATACAAACATATTACTTTAGCTAGAGAGGTTTCAAAAATAAAGCACTAAGCATCACAAATTCGTTATTCTGTTGATATTCAGACAAAATTACTCATGATTAATTGCTAATGTCATCCTCAATAGATTCTGTAAATCCCTGGTTAGTAGCAGTAGTATTAAACACAATTTTATTGGGTTTAGCTTGGATTGCTCCAAAAAAGCTACTTACCCCTGCTGGATTATTCCATGCCTGGTTTTTGGCCATCTTAATTTGGGTAACTCTAGGCTGGCAAGGATATGCAGTAGTAATGTTCTATTTTTTGGTTGGTTCTGGCGTTACCCGCATTGGGATGGCGCAGAAGGAGGCAGAAGGAATTGCCGAAAAGCGTTCTGGGGCAAGAGGCCCAGAAAATGTTTGGGGTTCGGCTTTAACTGGGGCACTGTGTGCCTTGGGAGTAGGAATAATAAATTCGGGATTCCTCGTACCTACTCCCCAGTCTCTAGTTCCCAATACTTCGGCTGCGCTCAGTACAAGTCCCCTGTCTCTATTATTGTTAGCCTATGTAGCGAGTTTCAGTACCAAGCTGGCCGATACCACTGCTAGTGAAGTCGGTAAAGCTTATGGTAAAAGCACCTTTTTGATTACTACACTCCAACCAGTGCCACGCGGTACAGAAGGAGCGGTAAGCTTGGAGGGAACTTTAGCTGGGATTGTGGCTTCTGTAGCGATCGCATTTGTGGGTTGGGGAGTTGGCTTAATCGATCTATTGGGAGTAGCTTGGTGTGTGCTGGCAGCATTTATTGCCACCAACTTAGAAAGTGTGATTGGCGCAACACTGCAATCTAAGTATACCTGGCTGACCAATGAAGTAGTAAATATTTTTAATACATTAATTGGTGCGATCGCATCTGTGCTACTTGCTTGGACATGGATAAGTTTCATTTAAGTAGACTGAGAAGAAACAATTACTCTGTTAGGTGGGGCATTGGGCATTGGTAGAAAATAACTAATTTACCTTACTACTGCGCCACCACTAATATTTTCAATCCTGATTTTATCCCCACTAGACTGTAAAACTGATTGTGGCAAATTATTTTATTTACTAACTATATAATTTTTTGACCATTTAGATGTAATTAGTTTATGGAATCTTTATCATATTTATCCATTAATGACTAGATGATTTCTATATGATTTAATTTAAAAGTCCTATAAGTGTTTAACCATTTTCACATAATTAGTTCATGGAATCTTTATCATTTTTGACAATTAATGACCAAATAATTTCTATAGAGGAAGCAGTAAAGTACCTGCAAGCCTCTGGAAAATTGGGACAGTTCATTGGGGATATTCTCCGGCAGTACGTAATTGAGTCAGAAATCAGAACACGAGATGATATTGAAATTGGCACCGCAATAACTGAACAGTCAATTATTGACTTTAGGCTGAAAAATCAACTTACTGACCCCCAAAGTTTTCAAGAATGGTTAAAGACAAATAACACAGATTACGCTACCTTTCACACATCGGTTACTTTTGGTTACAAGTTAGAAAAGCTGAAAGCTGTAGTAACACAAACAAAACTCCCAGAATATTTTATTGAACGTAAGATTTTCTTGGATCGGGTGGTACTTTCCCGGATTGTTGTTGATAATCGAGAATTAGCAGACGAACTCCAAACCCAAATTGAAGAAGGAGGTAGTTTTGAGCAACTAGCTAAAGAGTATTCCCTTTCAGATGACCGAATTGTGAATGGCATGATGGGAATCGTCAGCCGAGGTAGTATGCCGGATATATTACGGGCAGCTATTGATGTGGCCAGTCCTGGACAATTGATAGGACCAATAGAAATCGTTGGCAAAGACTCTCCCCAAGGAGAAGGGCCTTATGGTTTGTTTCGAGTAGAACAATTTCTACCAGCGTCTTTAGAAGATACTCAACTACAGCAAGCACTACAAAATGAGTTGTTTGAAAAATGGCTAGCAGAGAAAATTCAAAAACTGACAGTCAAGTTACAAGTGAGTTAAAAATTCTGGATAATGAATCTTTACGATTAAAAGTGCTAGCTTCTTTGCCTTGGAATCAGCCACCGCTATGCTGGCTGACTCCCGAACAACAATCTCGATTGGAAAATGAGTGCCAAACCCGCCAGTATCGTCTTGGAGAAAAAATCTGGTCAAACGATGTCGGTGGTTATCAATTTTTAATTGTGGCTGGGAAAGTCCGCTTGCGAGACGACAGTCGCAACAAGTCGGGTATTGCCCCGCCCAATGCGCTGTCTCAAGAAGGGATTGGCAAACCAATAGCCGCCCTAGATGCAGGGGATTGGTTTGGCGACTTCCAAAAGCTATCTGCGGATTTTAAAGCTGTAGCTGCTAGTAAAGAAGTGGTAGTAGTTTGTTGGGACACTGCACTGTGGGCAGAATTTTCTCACCCACAAATTCAGGAATTTTGGCAAGTGTTACCAGTGGATATGGAGGGAGAAAGGGAGACATTTTCCTTCTCTGGCAATCCTTCAGTAACATCAGTCTCAGACGGGACTTCCAGCCCCCATAGCCTCCAACCCCAAAAAGGACTCCCAGCCGCCAATCTAATCACTTCAATTTATCCGTTTGTTGCCAGCTGGAATACCGCTGCTGCCTGTTTAACAATGGTGGCGCAACAGTTAGAAAATTCTGTGCAACTGGAATGGGTGCAGCGTCAACTCAGAGGACAACGCCCAAAACAGGTTGTGGAAGCAGCAGAAAAGTTAGGGTTAGTATTGCGGCGGTTACAAGTGAGTTGGAGTGAGTTGCGACAGTTGTCATTTCCAGCTTTATTGCTGTGGAATTCTGACTCACCCCAGAGTCCATCCTGGGTGGTGGCTTATGGAGTTAAAGGTGATCGCTTAATTATTGCTAATCCTCTAAATCCCGAACGGACTTGTGAAGGCTTATCACAGTCTATAGTTGAGACATCTTGGGATGGACAATTGTGGCAAGTAGAACTCATATCCCAGCAAGAAAAATTTAACCTCAGTTGGTTTACCCCAGCAGTTTGGAAGTATAAAGGATTGCTCACAGAAGTATTGTTAGCATCTTTTACCTTGCAGCTTTTGGGGTTAACAACACCGTTAATTACCCAAGTCGTCATTGATAAAGTGATGGTGCAGGGGAGTTTGCCAACTCTTGATGTGATGGCGATCGCACTTTTATGTGTAGCTATATTTGAGTCTATACTGGGTATTCTGCGCCTATTCATCTTTACCCATACAGCTCGTCGTCTGGATTTGAGTTTATCAGCACAGCTATTTCGCCATCTGATGCGTCTGCCTTTGGCTTATTTTGAATCGCGGCGCGTCGGAGACACAGTAGCAAGAGTCCAAGAACTCGAACAAATTCGTCAGTTTCTCACAGGTACAGCATTAACTGTAATTCTAGATAGCATCTTTGCTGTGGTGTACCTGGCATTGATGTTTTACTATAACGTCCCACTCACCTTTGTGGCTTTAGCAGTACTGCCACTATTTGCCACATTAACGATAGTTGCAACACCAATTCTGCGTAACTGGCTCAACGAAACTTTTAACCGGAGTGCCGATAGTCAATCGTTTCTAGTAGAGACAATCACAGGAATTCACTCAGTTAAAGCCCACGCAGCCGAACCAGTAGCCCGCGATCGCTGGGAAGGCTTATTTGCCCGCTTCATTCGCACAGGTTTTAAAGCTTCTACCACCTCCAATATCAGCAGCAACATTGGTGACTTTCTCACTAATTTATCCACCATGCTGATTCTCTGGTTTGGAGCCAAGTTAGTTATCGAACAAAAGCTCACAATCGGACAGCTAGTTGCATTTCAAATGCTGTCTGGTAGAGTTACAGGCCCGCTTTTACGCTTAGTACAGTTGTGGCAAAACCTTCAACAAGTGCTACTTTCTGTAGATCGCATTGGTGATATTCTCAACGTCTCCCCAGAAGCTGAACTGGGAACTGGCCTAGTTTTACCACCCCTGAAAGGACAAGTCACCTTCGAGCAAGTATTTTTTCGCTACCGGCCGAACTTTGAAGCAATTCTGCGGGGAATCTCTTTCAGTGCTGAACCAGGGCAATTTGTTGGCATTGTCGGACGTAGCGGTTCTGGGAAAAGTACCTTGTCTAAGCTATTGCAACGCCTCTATCAAATTGAATCAGGGCGCATCCTGATTGATGGTTTTGATATAAAAAGTGCTGATTTAGCCTCACTGCGGCAACAAGTTAGTGTAGTTCTTCAAGAAGACTTTTTATTTAACGGTTCTATTTTGGAAAATATCACTCTCGGTAGTCCCGACATTACCGCAGAGCAAGTAGTAGAGGCGGCAAGATTAGCTGTGGCACACGACTTCATTAGTCAATTACCCTACGGTTACGAAACCAATGTTGGTGAACGCGGTACAGCTTTATCTGGTGGACAGAGACAACGCATTGCTCTGGCAAGGCTATTTCTTTCTCAAGCGCCGATTTTAGTTTTGGATGAAGCTACCAGTGCCTTGGATAGTGAAACTGAACAACAAGTACTGCAAAACCTGCAAAAAATTTCCGCCAACCGTACCGTGTTCCTGATTGCTCACCGCTTTGCTCCCCTTAAACGTGCTGACTTGATTTTGGTATTAGAGCAAGGCGTGATTGCCGAACGTGGTACTCACTCACAATTGTTGCAACAAAAGGGTTTGTATTGGTCGCTATATCAACGGCAGCAAGCAAACATTTAATAGATTTAACTAACTCAAAGCTTGTGGCTATATATAAAGATAAACTTTTGTAAAGCAACTTAAGGATAGCCTTTGGCGAATGGAGTTATGCTCCATTCGCCATTTTAATTTTGATGATTTTAATAATTATCCTTGCTCCAGTCTAGGTGGGTAAAAATTTTATAGCTAGCGATCGCAGTAGTTTTAAGAGTAACAAAAATAGTTGTAGCGCCCTAAGATAGTTTTTGGATTAGTCTCCATTAATACACCTCAAATATTTAAGATTTACTCGATAAATTTACTCTTAATGAAAACTGTATTTGTCAGAGTGTTTTTTGGTAATAGAATTAGCATTTTGTTCTGAAATTTCATAGTAATTATTGACAATGAAGCTTATTCGCACATTGATTGAAATCTTCTGATTGTCAAGGTTTCAAGGCTTCAAACTGTCAAAAAACGGTTGCTATCTTTGAGAAAAAACTTATGCACATTGATGATGTTAATAACAATATATTGTCAAATAAACGGCTCAATGTCACTTCAATCTCCTCATTAGATAGCTTGAATACGAAAGATGACTACGGTCTCAACTTCAGCAGACGTAGTAGCTATAAATCAGCCGATGCTGATGTCCAGTTGCTAAACAAAGATGAATCTGAAAATAGCAGTAACGCTACTAATACTTTTAGCACTCAAAATTATAACCCCACTAATGGCTATGGCTTGATTAATGGAGCAGCAGCAGTGGCTAGAACTATTGGTCAGAAGACCTTTGCTGATGTTCCCGATCTTGGTGGCAATAATTGGGGAGCAGACCTGGTTAAAGCACCGGAAGTTTGGGCACATGGATACACAGGAAAAGGCGTTATTGTCGCTATTGTCGATACTGGAGTTGACTACAACCACGAGGATTTAAAAAATAATATCTGGACGAATAGCAAAGAAATTGCGGGTAACGGTATAGATGATGATGGCAATGGCTATGTTGATGATAATTACGGTTGGAACTTTGCCAATCAAAACAACAACACTTTAGATGACAACGGTCATGGTACTCATGTTTCCGGCACGATCGCAGGAGAAAATAATAACTACGGTGTCACTGGTATTGCCTACGATGCCAAGATTATGCCTGTCAAAGCTTTAGATAGCTCTGGCTCTGGTTCCTATAGTTCCATATCTAAAGGTATTCGCTACGCTGTGGATAATGGAGCTAATGTGATTAACCTCAGTTTAGGAGGCGGATCTTCTAATCGCACTCTAGAGTCAGCCATTGACTATGCCAGCAGCAAAGGAGTGATTGTTGTCATGGCAGCAGGTAATGATGGTGGCTCATCACCAGAATATCCCGCCCGCTATGCATCCAAGTCGGGAATCGCCGTTGGAGCAGTAGATAAGAATAATAATTTGGCCGACTTCTCTAACCGCTCTGGAACAAATCAAATCGCTTACGTTACAGCTCCAGGAGTCAAGATTTATTCATCAGTTCCGAATAATCAGTATGCAACTTATAGCGGCACATCTATGGCTGCTCCCCACGTTGCTGGTATCGTTGCCTTGATGCTTAGTGCTAACCCCAACCTGACTGATGCCCAAGTACGTCAGATTGTTACAGAAACCGCAGGAAATAGTACACAAACTACAAGCTCTAGTTTGAATCTTTCTAATGTCAGTTCTCTAGCAAGTCGGGTGATTGCAGAAACCGCAGTAAATAAGACACAAACTACAAGCTCTAGTTTTAATAGTTCCAATTTTGGTTCTCGAATCGGTCAGGCAATTACAGAAACAGGAAAATCTCTAACACCAGAAACTACCACCAGTTGGAATAATTCTGATTTTAGCCCTGCGACCGATCAGGCGATGCTTAAGACGGGCTACACCTACGCAGAAACTACAAAATATCTGACATCAGCCGCAGATAATAATGGATTAGCCAATCCAGAATTATGGTCGCAATTCCAAAACTATGAGAATAATTTGAGCAGCATCAACGTGAATAGCAATGAGGATGAGAATAATCTCGATTTTGGCAAACGACTAGAGGAAATGCAAAAACAAATAGATCAGTATAGAAAATTCTTGGGTATGACTTGAAAATTATAGCGATTTGCAGTCGAGTTCAATACTCCTCGGTTAAGAAAATCAACCAACTCGCTCATCAGTCGTGAATGAATGTAAGGGTTTAACAAGCTAAATCCTTACGTTTTTAGGCGTAGGTTGTGCGATACATAAGTTGGAATGAGGTTTTTGTAACAGAGCGGCGCTGCAAGCATTGCAACGAGTTTTTAATCAATTGCACATTAGTGCTGACAAAATCTAAAGATAATGTTAAACTTTACAGAACTTCATTAAATCTTAACCAAGCAGTTAACAGCTAGTTAATGCTAATCGTTAAGCAGGACTTTCCTCTTAATTGGAAACGTAATTAGTATGCTGAAGGACTACAACAATTGGCACCTTGAAACAGATAGAGGCTACCAACAGCAAAAAGCGCTTAAACGATACAGATACCTTAAAACTTTGAAAAAGTCCGAACTGACCTTAGATGACGAAATTTTAATTGAAAATTTTAGTACTGCATTCCAATTGTGGTTTTTCCCCGTAACAGTGCGAACACTGGAGTGACTTGCTACTATTAATGACTTTGCAACTTTGGCTAGCACCTGATATTGTAACTGACAATCTTCTCCTCTGGCAAAAGTCAGAGGTTAAAATGACCTCAAGACGGGTTTCTTAGGCAATGGGTGTGTAGATTGTCAACTTAGTGCTGCTGGGTCATTTTATCATAGGTTAGTCTAAACTCCAGTTGTGAAGATGAAGAAGATAACGGAGCGATCGCTCATTTAACAGACTTTCCTACCTAACGGAAAATGCCTCATTGAACCGCCGTGTCACAGGCTCAGTGATGAATGTCAAAATTGACTTTTTACGAGTGACAATTTCACCTGTAGCAGCCATCCCTGGTGTAAATTCTACTTCTTGACCTCGAACATTCACTGCGTGTTTATTTAGCTTAATTCTCGTCGGAAAAACTAAACCCAATTCTTTATCAGCAATTGCATTTGGACTGACTTGCATAACTTCGCCATCCACAATGCCAAATTCTTGGAAGGGAAAAGTCGCCATTTTCACTTTTGCCTTCATTCCTTGACGAATAAACCCAATATCGCGGTTGAGAACTTTTACCTCTAGAAGCATTTCTTCCCCTTCCGGCAAAATTGACAGCAATTCTTCACCCGATTGTACTGGCCCCTTGGTGGCTTTGACTTTATAAATTGTACCGGCTACGGGAGCCTCAATCGTTTCTAAAGCTTGTTGCTTCCTCGCCTGCTCTAATTGACCTTGAACTGTTGTCAGTTCTTCTTTACGCTTATTAAACTGCGTTAAAATTTCGCTTTGGCGTTCTGATGCTACACGCTGGGCCTGACTGCGTGCAGCGTTGTAAGCTTGCTGTGCTTGGCGAATTTCCTGGACTTGAGCAGCAATATCTTTTTCTAATGATGTGGCTTTATCTTGAGCCTCTGTGATTCTATTCTGGGCATTGATGACTTCATCTTGCGCTTTGGTGATTTCTGTCTTTGCGCGAGTTAATCTTTCTTGAGCATCCAGGTAATCGACACGAGGTACAGCGCCAGGAGTAATTAGAGTGCGTAAGCTTTTTTCTCTTTCTTGAGCAAGGGCTAAATTACTTTCAATTTTAATTCGGATGCTATCTGCATTGACAAGGTTGGTTTGAGCATTCCCAAAGCTACTTTTGGCATTAACTAAGTTGTCTTGCAATCGAGTCAAGCGGACTTTTGCTTGATCGATGAGTGCTATTTGGCGATTTGCTTCTGCTTCAGCCGCAGCTTGACGCGCTTGGAAGTCTTGCAGGCGAGAGGTTAAAAGTTCATCTTGCAGTTTCGTCCCAGTAGTTTTAACTCCGGTGCGTTCTGCATCCAAACGTTGCAAATCGTCTTGAATCAATCTAGTAGATTTGGCTAGACGAGAAACATCGGTTATTTGCAAGTCTGGATCTTTTTGAATCAGAATTTGACCTTTAGTAACGCGATCGCCTTCTTGCACTTTAACAGCGACAATTGACCCTCCACCCAAAGATGTCACAGGTCTTACCTGTGTAGAAGCAATTAATTCCCCCGGCGCTGTTGCTACTTCATCTATTTGCGAGAAGTACGCCCAAGCGATCGCCCCAAATACGATGGCGCTCATCGTTCCCGCTAATAATCTAGTGTACAGGGGTGGCAATTCCTGTACCGCCTTCCCTAATTCATAAGTAAGTTGTTCCTCTGGTTGGGCGAATCGCTCTTTTGTCTGACGTGCTTGAGCAGCATTTACCATATATTTTTGTCCTTTGTCATTAGTCATTTGTCATTTGTCATTTGTCATTTGTCCTTAGTTATTCACTAATGACCAATGACTAATGACTAATGACTATTCAAACTGCTAAATAGCGCCGCAAAAAACTTTCTAATGTCTCTAATTGGAAGTTAAAAATCGCCTCTAAATTGGCAATTTCATCTTTTGTGCAGAAAAATTCATTTGCTAGCAATGTGCGATAAGTTCCCAAAGCTTTTTGGATTTGGGGATTAAATAAACCCAATGCACTCTGTAACCCATCAATCACAAATAGAGGTGAGTTAATTATTACTGGTTCTTTAGCGAAAATCCGACCAAAAATCCGGGGAATATCTTCTCGTAATAAAATCTCCGGTCCTCCGACGGGTAAAATCTGGTTACGAGCGCCTTCAACTGTCACAGAATCCACTACTATCCTTGCCAAATCATCAGTACTGACAATTGAGGTACGGTTTTTGCGATCGCCAGCAAGCAGATACAATCCCGTTTCCCGAAATCGTTCTACTAATGGCAGCAAGTTAGATGCTAATCCAGATGGGCGCAAAATAGTGTAATTTAAGCCACTAGCTGCCAAATATCGCTCTACTGCTCGTTTAGCTTTGAAAACGGGAGCGTCTTCATAACCGCGATCAACTCCCAGTACAGAAATGAAGACAAAATGCTCTACACCATTGGCTTTCGCCTGGTCGATGAGTTCAATATTAGCGCGGTAATCTAAAGATAGGGCATCGCTATCAGAACCGTGGGCGCTGATAATATAGCGCACACCCTGACTAGCTTTCTGAATATCCTTTTCCTCTAACAAGTCACCAATGAAGATTTCTGCACCCCGGTGTTCTAACTCGCTGTAGCGCGAGGTAAGGCGGACAAATGCCCGCACAGACTGTTCTCGTTGCCGTAGGAGTCGCACAACTCTGCGACCAATTCCTCCCGTTGCTCCAGTTATCAGAAACATATAAATACCTAAATTGAATAGTTACAGCGTTTATAGTTGTCAAAATACTCAATATATGCTCAAAATCCATTGAGCAATACTTAAATAGAGATATGAGCATATTTTTATACTTTGTTACCATGCTCAAGATATTTTCATACCAATAAATCACACCTTATTCATTTTAATACTTTAAAAATTATCCCCTATATCTTTGTAGATGCAGGAGATAGAGTAATGGGATGAGTTTTACTGGCTCAACAAGTCAATAGCTTGTTCAAGCGACATCTTAGCCTTGTGCTTCAGCAGGTTCTCCTGGTCATATCGGTCAGGATAGCTCATTTTCTGCCCTCTAAAGTTATCCAAATTAGTGCTGCTTGCTCATCTGTGGGTAAATTCATCTCATCTATAGCAGAACTGATTACCTGGATAGCGTTAAAGTTAGAGAATTTTAAGCCTTTACCTTGCTTCATTTGTTGCAGCGCTAAAAGTGGAAATGCCATCAGAGTTACGATGTACGAGGTTTTGTATCCTGTATTCCCAGTTGATTTGATGCCGTATCTACAACACAAGTCGCGTAATTCTTTAATAGTCTTGATTTCAAGTTCGGAACGCGTGAACATAAAATAGTAGTGTCCATTTTTGAAATTGGATATTGGTGGTTGTACTTCCGGCAAGTTGTAGCAACCATCAAAAAACAATCTATTGTTTTGGCACCAAGTAAATAAAACCTTATTTATATTTCTCAATAATGCCTAATCCTAAAGGGAACCCACAAAATTTACAACCAATTAAATCAAATAGAGAAGAATCATTAACAGAGAGAATTAACCTACGCATTACCAAGACTATGAAGGAAGAACTATCCACCAAGGATGATCCTCCAGAATTTTGCCGTCGTGCAATCCAGGAAGCATTAGATAAGGATAAAGAGAAGTAATCTCAAAGGGAATGAAGGGGTTGAAGTATGAATGCCAAAGAGTTGTTGCAGCGATATGCTGTTGGGGAGAGAGATTTTACTGGAGTTAAGCTGCCAAGAGTTCGCTTGCTGGACGTGAATCTTAGCAGGGCTATTTTCAGGGAAGCCGATCTAAGTAACGCTAGTCTGGATTGGACTAATCTCAGTTATGCCGACTTGACTATGCCAACTTGAAGGGAGCGCCTCTCGGTGAAGCCGCTTTGACAGGAGCTAATTTGGAAGGGGCTGATTTGAGTGAAGTTGTTTGCGGTCAAACTGGTTTCTTTGATGCTAATCTCAGTCATGCCAACTTGAAAAGAGCTATTTCGACGGAAACATCTTTTGACGATGCCAACCTCAGCCATGCTGATTTGAGAGGAGCCAGTTATTTTAGTATTAATAGTTGCAAGGGAGCTACTTTTAATGAAACCATTATGCCTGATGGCAGCATCAGAAGCGATGGTATTTGAGGTGAGAATACCTCATAAAATAAGCGTTTCATAGGTAGCTAAAAGTGCAACTTTCCAAAAAGTATTCCCCACATCTTTGTTGATGCGGGGGGAGTAGTAGTCCCATTTAAGAGTTATGAACTCAAAATACTTTTGCAATTAACTTTTTTACTTGTCGCTTGTAGGACAAGCAACAGACTTTTCTCCTGACCAATCTGTAAGAGTATTTTCATCTTTATAATGCCGGGGAGTTTTCAACAGCAAATACCAAGCTTTCCCAGCATCCAATAAATTAAAGGTTTCAGAATAGTGAGTTTCTAACAAATCCCTAACCAGAACATAAAAGTCAGAGTTCATTCCTGGAAAAATATGATGTTCAGTGTGGTGAGAAAAATTTAAATGTAACAGGTCAAGTATTTGATAAACCCGGAGAGACATACTATTAATCAGTGGATCGTTAACGCTAGTCATCCGACAAAGTAAATGATTTGTATAAATATAAAAAATTACTCCAGCATAACCAATTGCAATCGGTAAAAAGTAACCAAGGATAAGTTTTATGGGTTCAAATTGTAAATAGATTATAATACTCAGATGAATCATTATCATCATCAATAATTCCCCTGCGATCGCTCGACGATTTTTAGGACTGACTGTAAATGCAGCAGGAACATAATCAACAGATTTATGATTGAAAAATAGGACAGATGTCAGATTGCGAAAAGTATGTACTCCCCAAGCAGAAGTCAATCCCACTATCAACCACATAGGATTGACTTCAGTTGAAGGTACAAATAAGTCCTGAATCCATTTTCCCCAGGTTGAAGATTGTTCATATAAGTAATTGCGATCTGGGTCGCCAAAATCATTAGTGTGATTATGATGTACTCTGTTATGAACTGCTTTCCATAACGTTGGTGGCATCCACAACATTGTTAGCCCTAGAAAGCTAATGATATAGATTAATCGGGGGTTTTTAATGACGCTACCATGCATCAAATCGTGGGTGCTAAATAGTAAGACAACCACGCTATTGCCCATAATGATGCTTAAAGGTAGATAAAGCCATAAAAGATATGGCGACCAAGAATCTAACCGCGCTGCTATCATCCAGCCTAAAATCAAAATTGCCAGATTAATGAACAAGATAATTAACTTACTTGGATCGGCGAGAAATGCTTCAGGTGGTATCAGGGAACGTAATTCTTTCGCATATATTTTCTGGTGAATAAGTGTTTGATCGGTACTAACATTCATAAATAATTTTCAGGTAGATAATTGAACTGGGTAGAGTTTTGCGGTAAATTGTAGCGTTTTTCAACTAGAATAATTGAATTCACAAGTAGGTAAGTATCTAAATCGTAACACAAAATATTTTTGCAATAGACCTCTTGCATAATTTTGGCATTGCCTACACGTCTTCTTCAGAATAAATTCTGTGGCTCGAAGTGAAAGTTATCTAAAGCTAAATAAAATTATTTTTTACCCACATTTCTAGTTAGAGACTATTAGTATCTAAACTTTAGATTAGTAGGTGAGAAGTTTTTTATTAAAAAATTTAGTCTCTATTTTCTAATCACTAAAGTGAGGTACACCCGTAGGGGCACGGCAATGCCCAGTGGTGTCAACTTAAAGTGAAATGGACGGTTAGAAACCGCACGCCAGGTGCTTCAAGTCGGGCATTGCCCGCCCAACGCACTGGCTCGTCTACACAAACAAAACCCACCTTCATGGGTTTCAAAACTTTGATTTTCTGTTAGTCCGCAGCGGACGAGAGCCTGTGTAGCCGCGAATTCCATGAGCCTTGGCTTAAGTTGACACGTATGGGCAATGCCGTGCCCCTACACCCCACGATATATATAATCTTGTACCGCATCTGAATGAGAACCGCTATATTAAAAACCCTTGATACTAACTTGACCAAGTACTATAAAATAGTCTGTTAAATAAAAGGTTTCCCAATTTTCAATCCCCCCACATCTTTATAGATGCAGGGGGACTAATAAAATAACCCACGATTTGGATTTTTGATCAATTTTTGGGCAGTATTCACCGATTAATCCCATATACGGCAGGTGCGATTGCACTATTTATACTTTGTGCAAGCAGCCCACCTCAAAACTATTCAGATGCTTTGTTATTAGCTCTATTAGCACGTGCCTCAGCTGAAGTCATGACCTCATCGAAATTTTCTAGCACTTCGCCAGGAAAGTTTTCCAAAACTCTGGTAGAAAGAGCAACCCGCCCTTTACCCTCATCCAAGTCAATAATTACAGCTTTAATTGGCTGACCAACTTGAAATACTTTTTCTAAAGAATCAATAAATTTTTGACTTACTTGCTTGATATGAAGTAAGGCACTCATCCCACTTAAATCGACAAATACACCAAAAGGTTTGATGCCAGTAACTTTACCTTCCACCAGTTGACCTAGTTCTAATAAGCTGAAGTTGCTAGAACGAGTTGCTAAACGCTGGGAAAGAATGAGTTTGTTGGTGTTACGATTAATTTCCAAAAAACCCACAGTCAGATTTTGACCTTTGAGTGCTTCTAAATTATCACGCTCTGCCAAGTGCGATCGCGGAATAAATCCCCGCAAAGAAAGAATATCGACGGTAACACCACCTTTATTCACACCCATAACCCGTACTTGTACAGTCTGAGCATTTTCCTGCATTTCGGTCAGTCGTTCCCAGATGTGCTGAATTTCCAACTGCTTTCGGGAAAGGGTAACTTGCCCTTCTGCATCCTGATCTCGGATAATCAAAAACTGCATTTCCTCTTGCAATGGCAGCACCTCTGATAAATCGGTAACTGCTCTCAAAGAAGCCTCATCGCGCGGCAGAAAAGCTGACGACTTACCACCAATATCAACATAGGCTCCATCATGGTCAAGTTGGAAAACTTTGCCATGTACAATCTGTCCCTTTTGAAATTGGTAGTCGTGTTTTTCTAGTGCTTTAGCAAAATCGTCCATTGTAAAGGGCGAATTGGCTGTTTGAGAAAGTTTCGATTCGGAATTCATGACTTTTGAAGATTAGTTATTATTTGATATGGTGCAACTGAAGTTTAGATTGTCATTTGTCATTTGTCGTTTGTTATTCACCAATAACCAATGACTAATGACAAACTTGGCTGCGTATGCTTCAGTTTAGTTGACCAAAGAGTTGTTTCACTTGCTCCCAAGCATCGGCCGCAGCTTTAGGATTATAACTGGCACGATGGTCACAGAAAAATCCGTGATCAGCTCCATCGTAGCGAAACACACGATGAGGAATTTTATATTTTTCTAACTCTGCTGCAATCTCATCTACTTGTTCGGCTGGGATGCTAGCATCTTCTGTACCAAAGAAGGCATAGAGAGTACCTGATATTTCTCTGGTACGGGTGACAGTAGGAGCGCCACCTCCTGGTGTGCGGGTGGTAATTCCAGCACCGTAGAAGGAAGCTGTAGCTTTAATATCTGGCAAAGTAGCTGCAAGATATGCGACATGACCGCCAAAGCAGAAGCCAATACAGCCAAAACCATCTTTTTTCACTTGAGGCAGATTTTTGAGGTAGTCAATTGCTAATTGAATATCGCTCAATAACTCTGAGGCTTGAGTTTGCATAGCGTAGCTTCTGCCGATTTCAATATCTTCGGGTGTGTATCCGGTTTCAAAGCCAGGAGCAATCCGTTGAAAAAGGGCAGGTGCTATCGCTACATACCCAAGTTTGGCAATCCGTTCTGTAACTTCCCGAATGTGAACGTTGACACCAAAAATCTCTTGTAATACTACAACTCCTGGGTAAGAACCAAATTCTTTTGGTTCTGCAAGATTTGCAGACACTTGAATATTATCTTGCAAAAGATTAACCGTTGTGGTAATTGTTGCTTGCTCTGTCATAATAATTTTTACCAGTGCTGTGTGATTAGCCGTGTGTTTATTTGATATAACTATGCCAGTATGCCCAGCTTTTTTCTAATTAAATTATTAATTACTAATAGTGAGTGCATTAGAAATTTGTATCAGAACAACTTTATATATAAATAAAATATTCAAGATGTAGCAAATGCATTTGGACACCGAAAGAGTGCTGAGTAGGCAAGCAACACTTAATACTCAAACCTCAGCGCTCAAAACTCAACACTGGCTAAACGCCCCGCTACTGCTAACAGCACTTAGTATTAAGGAGGCTTGGTGATGATTCAATTCCGTATTCAGCCAGACAGCGAAATTCCTGCATCAACCCAGCTGTTTAATCAAATCCGATTTGCGATCGCTTCTCGGCAATATCCTCCTGCTTACAAATTACCAAGCACACGGGCGCTGGCAATGCAAACGGGGTTACACCGTAATACCATAAGTAAGGTTTACCGTCAACTAGAGGAAGACGGATTTGTTGAAAGTATGGCTGGTTCGGGTATTTATGTTCGTGCCCAAGGTCATGAGGGCGGTAGTAGGCTGCAATCACCAATTCTCAAGCAAAATCCTGATGCCTATCAAGTTGTCCAGCAAGCACTTGACGAACTGCTCTCCCAAGGATGTTCACTGAATCAAGCTAGAGAGCTATTTTTAGCAGAAATTGACTGGCGCTTGCGTTGTAGTGCGCGGGTACTGGTTGCAGTTCCATCTTATGATATGGGTGCTGGTGAGTTAATGGTGTATGAATTAGAACGATCGCTAAAAATCCCAGTCCAGTTGGTAGCGATGGAAGAATTAACAGCTGTACTAGATAAAACTACCTCTGCGACAGTAGTCACAAGTCGATATTTTATCAGTAATGTAGAAGCGATCGCAGCTCCAAAAGCTGCACGAGTAATTCCTCTCGATATCTACGACTACAGCAAAGAACTCAACTTATTGAAAACCCTACCAAAAGAAAACTGTGTTGGTATAGTTAGCCTTAGTTCCGGGATTGCACGAGCCGCAGAAGTTATCCTCCACGGTTTGCGGGGTGATGAATTATTGGTGATGACTTCGCAACCAAAAGATGCCTATAAACTTCAGGCTATGGTTAAACGAGCTGAGGTCATCATCAGCGACCAAGCCAGTTTTGCGGCAGTACAAGCAGCTGTGCAAGCCTCTGATGAAGATATTATTCGTCCACCAAAGCTGATTAAGGTTGAAAATTATATCGGCGCTAACTCGATTAACTTGCTAAAACGAGAACTGGGTTTAAGTTAATCTCAAGATTAATTCTACCAACATCTTTGAGAGCAACTGATACAGGAGGGATGGGATAGTGCAGATTATGATTGTAGGCGCAGGCCCAACAGGTGTAACCCTTGCCCTGCTCCTTGTGAAACGTGGTATTACTGTAACCTTAATTGAAGCAGCAAAAGACTTTCATCGTGTATTTCGCGGTGAAGGATTAATGCCCAGTGGCTTAGATGCCTTAGAGGAAATGGGTCTATCGGCGTTGTTGGAATATATTCCCCATCGGCAACTTGACGCGTGGGAATTCATTATCGGGGACAAGCAGTTGTTTCGAGTTGATGAACCAATGGGGGCAACCCGACCCTGTACACTGGTTTCACAACCACCACTGCTCAAAGCACTGATTTCGGAAGCTCAAACCAATGATAGGTTTGAATTTATCCAGGGTGTTCCTGTCAAGGATTTACTGTGGAGTAATCAACGTGTCGCAGGTGTGGTACTGAGCGATAGCAGAGAACTTACTGCTGACTTAGTGATTGGAGCAGATGGTCGAAATTCCCTTGTGCGACAACGTGTAGGATTGGAATTGGTACGCCAGCCTAAAAATATTGATATTCTTTGGTTTAAACTTGCCACCAGCCCTGAGTTTGCAGCCGATAATGTGTTTCGTATTATTTTAAATGGCGATCACGCATTTAGCATCTTTCACGGAGCAGAATCAGGAAAACTGCATCTGGCTTGGGTGATGTCCGCAACTGAAAACACAGACTGGAAACAAACCAACTGGGCAGAGATTTTTGCCTCACTATCACCCTCATGGCTAGCAGAGCATTTTCGTAATTATGCAGACACCATCGAATCCCCCATTCGGCTTTCTGTGGTGGTCGGTTATTGTCCACAATGGCACGCACCAGGGGTACTGCTTCTGGGTGACGCTGCACACCCAATGTCTCCTGTCCGCGCTCAAGGAATTAATTTAGCACTGCGTGATGTGATTGTCGCCGCTAATCATCTTGTACCCTTGTTGCACAAAGAAACTGGACACCAGGATATTGACTTGGCATTATCGCATATCCAAGCGGAACGGGAGCCAGAAATTATCCGCGCCCAGCAACTCCAGTTACAGGAAGCTAAACAAGGCGAACTACTGCGAAAAAATGCACTACTGCGTTCGCTGTTGATTCAACTTGCTCCCTTGCTCCGTAAAATAATTCAAAAGTCTTGGTTAAAGCGACAATATGAAATGCGTCAAGGTATCACACAGGTACACTTAACTGTTTAAAAAACCGCTATCAGTTATCCGACTTGTGGTTTTGGCGTGTTAATTTGCAAAAACTCTTGTACCCGTTGTAGATAAGTTGGTACATCTTCCAACATTGGAAAATGCGCTGTGTTGGGAATCATCACAAATTCCACTTTGTCACTCAGGGCAGCTGCTTGACGCCCCATTTCGGCTGGAATAATCTTGTCATACTCCCCCGCCACCAGTAGAGTCGGCACTGTCAGCTTGGCAAACTCTTGCGGCATTACTTCAGCTTGAGCCTTACTGACTGAAGTAAAAATTGTCCCTATCGCTGCATCGTAATCTGCTTCGAGAAAATCTTCTAAAAAAGCTTGCCGTTCAGAATGTGGTATGGAACTATATAAAAATCTCGCCATAAACATCCGGTCAACAAATGGAATTTTGCTTAACCATTTGGGACGGAATTTAACTACATAGCCACCAAATTTATGAAAGGCACTAAAGGATTTTTCATCGTACTCAAAAATACCGCTACAAGTTAAAATTCCTCGTTCTACTCGTTCGGGATAGCGGTTAAAAAATAAAGTGGCAACAGAAGCACCCATTGAATGAGCATGGATATAAACACGCTGAATATGCAACCCATCTAGCAAAGCTGCTAAATCATCAGCGTATTCCTCTAATTCATAGGTTAACTCTCTGATTGCCTCTGACTCTTCCTGTGGGGACTCAAATTTAGCAACAGCTTCACTCGCTTGGGCGATGGTTGGCTTCCCACGAGAACGGCCAAATCCCCGCAAATCGTAGAGTAAACAATCAAATTGCTCCGATAGAGCATCAGCAGTATTTTGCCAATACCTAGCCGAACCAGCCCAACCGTGCAGGAAAACCATTACTGGTTTTACCAAAGAACTGGATGGTTTTTTCACCCATTCGTAGTAATGCTCAACGCCACGAACATTAATATAAGGCATTAGTCATTTGTCCTTTGTCAGTTGTCATTAGTCCCTGGTACATGGTTATTATTCCTTATTTTTTGACCAATGACTAATGACCAATGACTAATGACTATCAAGCAGATTCTGGCTTCGGTAGTGAAGACGGATGTATTATTAGTTCAGCAGTTGATCGCTTCTCGACCATTTCTCTTGTAACTGTACAGCGTGTCACATCCTTACGGGATGGTAACTCATACATTACATCCAACATCAATTCTTCGACAATACCACGTAATGCTCTAGCACCAGTTTTACGGCGGTAAGCTTCTTGAGCGATCGCTCGTAAAGCATCGGCTTTAAAATCTAATTGGACATTATCCATCTTCAGCAGCTTTTGGTACTGCTTCACTAAGGCGCTGCGTGGTTGGGTAAGAATCGCCATAAGCGCTTCTTCATCTAGCGGATCTACAACTGCTACCATTGGCATCCGCCCAATAAATTCTGGAATCAGGCCAAATTTTACTAAATCATCCGGTTGTAGATGGCGAAGAGTGTCTGCTGCTCGTTTCTCCTTCGATTGCCCTTCTCCCGGTTGCACAAAGCCGATTGCTTTTTTGCCAACTCTCTGATCTACAATTTTTTCTAAGCCTACGAAAGCACCACCACAGACGAACAAAATATTACTTGTATCAATCTGGATGCAGTCTTGATAAGGATGCTTGCGCCCTCCTTGGGGTGGTACATTAGCGATCGTTCCTTCCAACATTTTCAGCAAGGCTTGTTGCACGCCTTCGCCAGAAACATCGCGGGTAATTGACGTGTTTTCGCTCTTACGAGCAATTTTGTCAATTTCGTCAATGTAAATAATTCCCCGTTGCGCTTCCTCTATATCCAAATCTGCCACCTGCAACAGTCGCAGCAAGATATTTTCCACATCTTCTCCCACATACCCTGCTTCCGTCAGCGTCGTCGCATCGGCGACCGCAAAGGGTACATCCAAGATTTTCGCTAGGGTTTGCGCTAAGAGAGTTTTGCCGCAACCAGTTGGCCCAATTAATAAAATATTGGACTTTTGCAGTTCTATGGCATCATCTGCTCCAGGTTTGCCACTGGCTTTAGACTGAATGACTGCCAGCCGCTTGTAGTGATTGTAAACAGCTACTGACAGAACTTTCTTCGCTTCGTCTTGACCAATGACGTGTTCGTCTAGATATTTTTTAATCTCTCTTGGCTTGGGTATTTGATTAAACGAAATACTAGCAGAGTGGGTACGCCGTTTTTCAGGTGGCTCTGCTCTTGGTGCTGGTTGTGCTGCTGCACCATTAGTATCGAGTAACTCCTCGTCTAGTATTTCATTACACAAGTCAACGCATTCATCGCAGATGTAGACTCCCGGCCCTGCGATTAATTTACGCACCTGCTCTTGAGACTTGCCACAAAATGAACATTTTAAATGGGAGTCGTACTTAGACATACCAGCCTCTTATTTCAGAATGGTGACGTTTTCCCCTGCTACGGGAAGATTTTGCCTGGAAATAACCTGATCAATCAAACCGTAGTTTTTTGCCTCTTCTGCCGACATAAAAAAGTCGCGCTCAGTATCTGCTTCAATTCTTTCTAAGGGTTGACCAGTATGGTGAGCCATTAACTGATTCAACTTAGCCTTAACGTAAAGAATTTCTCTGGCTTGAATTTCAATGTCAATGGCTTGACCTTGAGCGCCACCAAGTGGTTGGTGAATCATAATCCGGGAGTCGGGCAGAGACATTCGCTTACCGGCAGCTCCTGCTGTCAACAAAAATGCCCCCATGCTCGCGGCTAATCCAAAACAGATGGTAACAACATCAGGGCGAATTTGCTGTATTGTATCATAGATTGCCATCCCTGCGTAGACCGAGCCACCAGGAGAATTAACATACAGTTGGATGTCTTTTTCTGAGTCTTCAGCGTCTAGGAATAACAACTGAGCCACAATTGAGTTGGCTACGGCATCGTCTATCGGCGTTCCTAAAAAGATAATCCGCTCTCGCAGCAGGCGGGAGTAGATGTCGAAAGCCCTTTCTCCCATGCCAGATTGTTCTACTACCATCGGCACGATGTTGCTAGGGCTGCTCAACTGGGAGTTAATGTTTATTCGACTTAAGTTGCTGATTGGGGAATATCCCGACTGCGATTCAAGCATACAAGCTTTCTTTGACGATTATTTAGGACAGATGTTTCAGCAGCAAGCAGATGCTGCCTTTTCAACGAATGGAATTTTATAAGCTACGTGTTAACCATTATGCCTCATATAATTTCCTCTCGTGTAACACAGTATCAAGCTCAAGTGATAACAGGTGTCACTATTTGCCGAAAATTCACTAATTCTTTAATTATTTTTGACTTCATCCCTGAGTTATGGGGCATGGGGCATTGGTTATTTCTCCCTCTAATTCCTCATCTCCCTTAGCTTACCCATTTCACCAGAACTTTAACTCAGAACTGGTGAATTCATGGCTGTGGGATTTTTTATTATCCTTCTGTAACTTCTGTAGAAGTTTCGCTGTTTTGTTCCTCAGTTTGAGGTGCATCACCATCAGCATCTGATTCTGCGTCTTCCGTTTCCTCTGCAGGACTCAAGGAACCTTCCGGTACAAGTTCAACTGATGAGTGTTCTAAGAGCCAATCGATGATTTTTTCAGTTAACAGTTCGTTTTCCACGATTGAGCGCAGTTTATCTTCATCAACGTCCTGTTCCTCTGAGTATTGCTCCAAAAGTTCTGTGACTCTGGCTGCAATTTCTTCTGGTGTTACCTCGATAGATTCGCGTTTCCCGATTTCCCGCAAGGATAAGGAGCGTTTGATGCGTTCAATTGCTTCAGTACGCGATCGCTCCCGCAATTGCCCAATAATATCTTGAGTAAACAGCTTTCTCACATCCAATCCCTGCTGAGACAGCCGCATTGCTGTTTGTGTTAGCATTGCATCCACTTCTTGCTCAATCAAAGTTGCTGGTAAGTCAACTTCTGCGTGCTTGAGCAGTTCCGTTAACAAGGCTTCCTGCTTATTGGTTTTTGTTTTGTCGTCCGCCTCTTTTTGATATCGCTCTACCAAAGAAGCGCGTAACTCCTCTAAGGTTTCAAAATCGCTGATTTCTTGGGCGAAATCATCATTTACTTCTGGTAGCTCCTTTTCTTTGATTTCTTTGAGCGTCACGGTGAAAGTTGCCGCTTTTCCAGCTAATTCTTCATTAGCATACGGATCTGGGAACTGCGCCGCAATTTCTTTGGTTTCTTCAGGATTCATCCCCACTATTCCCGAAATAAAGCCTGGAATAAACTTATCTTCCTGCAACTCAACTTGAAAATCAGTTGCTTCGGCTCCGGGAATCGGTTCTAGTTCAACTGTTTCGTCCTCGCCCTCAACTCTGGCGAATGAACCTTTAAAATCAACTACGGCAATATCGCCGATTTGGGCTGCACGTCCTTCCACAGGAATTAATGTCGCCAATTCTTGACGTTCCTTATCCAGCGTATTCTCCACTCGCTCTGGATCTAACTTGACTTCTTCAGCCTTGGCTTGTAAATCAGTGTACTGCACTAGATTCACTTCTGGTTCTACATCCACAGCAGCCGAAATCGTCAGGGGTTTTCCAGGTTCATAATTATTAATCAAATCCTCAAAAGAGGAGCGTAATTGCGGCTGACCGATTGCTGGGATGGCTTCTTGTTTGACTGCTTGCTCAATGCCATCTTGAATTAGTTCTTCCAGCGCCGCTGCCTTGATTCGAGTTGTACCCAGCCGTTGTAGTAATATCGGCCGAGGCACCTTGCCTTTACGAAACCCAGGAATATTGGCAGTACTCGCTAAGTTTTTAATGACCTGTTCGTAAGTTTGCTTGGTAATTTCCGGCGTAATCTCTATTTCCAGGCCAATTTGGCTGGCGGGAAGTTTTTCCTGGGTGACTTTCATGCTTCGTCTCTAGTTTTTTGGTATTTTATACTCCGAGTACACACAAAACGCAATAAAATAATTGTTTGCGTTTATGGCTTGATGTCTCTTAGGGGTAATGGGAGTTTGCCAAAAGGTCTTGTTACATCCAAGGATGGATGTTTGTCTTGGGGCAAAGATCCAGTTTACTGCCAATTATCAAGGACTTGACATTTTACCTTCATAACAATTTGGTTAATGGGGCATTCGGATTAGGGGGGAGGTGATAGGGAAAAAATCTGTAACCTATACCCTATAACCTGTACCCTATTCCCTTCTTGACTCCCGACTCACTCTAAAACTTGGGAATTAATTATTCAGTGGGCTAACGCCGTGATATCCTGGTTCTCAAAGAGTGGTTAGTACCCCCAGGTTAAAGTTATAGTATTGAGTCTAGCTATTATTAAGTTGTGTGTGGTACGAAAGTGCATTTGTTACTTAACCGCATAGCTCAATTTTACGTTGTGCTGGCTTTATGCATTTAGATCCTGGTATATTCATCATCTTGGTGAGCAAGTTTATAGCTAATACATTTGTTTCTTTACAGGTAGGATGCTTGTTAAACGCCTAAGTGCAGATATCTCGCTTTTTCTGATAGATAGCGCTTTATTGTATAATATATAATTAAAATAATCGATTAATCGATGAAAAAAATAAATCACCGTTGTTTGAAAATGCAACATCACTTAACTTATTAAAAAAACAAAAAAATAAATGTATTAAATATATAAAGATAGACTAAATTAAAGAAAAATCTAAACCTATTAAAAATGTATTTCTAGACTGCGATCGCTATTTAAATATAACTAAATTGTCAATTGTTCCAAGAAATTGCAGATTAAATCTGTTAAAGGAGAAAGCAAGTTTGTCGAAATCCTATCGTTTAGCTATTTTGGGAGCTACTGGTGCAGTTGGCACAGAGTTGCTGGAATTATTAGAAAGTCGTGATTTTCCGGTTGCTGACTTGAAGTTATTGGCATCAGAGCGGAGTGTCGGGCGATCGCTGCGGTTTAAAGGTGAAAATATCCCAATAGAGCAAGTTCGCGATCGCACTTTTGAAAATGTCGATATAGTACTGGCTAGTGCAGGTGGTTCCACATCTAAAACTTGGGCAGCAGTTGCTGTGGAAAAGGGCGCAGTGGTAATTGACAACTCCAGTGCCTTTCGGATGAACCCGGAAGTTCCCTTAGTAGTTCCAGAGGTGAATCCCCAAGCCGCAGCGAATCACCAAGGCATTATTGCTAACCCCAACTGCACAACGATTTTGATGGCTGTGGCAGTCTGGCCATTGCATAAAGTTAAACCAGTACAACGCATCGTCGCTGCAACCTACCAATCTGCTAGTGGTGCTGGGGCTAGGGCAATGGCAGAAGTCAAAACCCAAACAAGCGCTATACTACAAGGACAGCCACCGATTGCCGAAATATTGCCTTACCCATTGGCATTTAATTTATTCCCGCATAACTCCCCATTAAACGATTTGGGTTATTGTGAGGAAGAAATGAAAATGGTCAACGAAACCCGAAAAATATTTGGTACGCAGCAAATCAGAATCACTGCAACCTGTATACGGGTTCCCGTACTCCGCGCCCACTCAGAAGCCATTAATTTAGAATTTGAGACTCCCTTTAGTGCGAAGGAAGCCAGAGAAATTTTAAATTCTTCCCCTGGAGTAAAATTGGTTGAAGATTGGGGAACTAATCATTTTCCGATGCCCATTGAAGCAACAGGTCAAGATGAAATTCTAGTGGGAAGAATTCGTCAGGATCTTTCTCATCCTTGTGGCTTGGAATTATGGTTGTGTGGCGACCAAATCCGCAAAGGCGCAGCATTAAATGCAGTACAAATCGCTGAGTTGTTAGTAGAGAAAAATCTACTCAAACCATTAGCTATTAGTCATTAGTCATTGGTCATTGGTAAAGTGACTAATGACAAAGGAAAAATGACACTTGAAAGCAATTTGCAGATAGGTTATTACAATAGAGAACCACCAAGATATAAAAACATGGGTAATCAGGAGTGAAAAAAGGGTGGGAGATTTTGGCAATGTTTTAACCGCTATGATTACGCCATTTAAAGCAGATGGTAGTGTCAACTATGATGTAGCGGCAGAACTGGCGACACATCTAGCTAACAACGGTACAGATACATTGGTGATGTGCGGCACAACAGGAGAATCGCCAACGCTAAGTTGGGATGAGGAATACCAGTTGTTTGTCGAGGTGTTGCAGTCTGTGGCCGGAAAAGCCAAGGTAATCGCAGGTTGTGGATCAAATTCTACCAAAGAAGCGATCGCAGCCACCCAAAAAGCGTCTAAAATAGGAGTACATGGTTCCTTACAAGTTGTTCCTTATTACAACAAACCGCCACAAGCGGGATTGGAAGCGCACTTTAAGGCTATAGCACAAGCCTGTCCCGACTTACCGTTGTTGTTATATAATGTTCCCGGTCGTACCGGACAAAACCTTCAGCCAGAAACAGTTGCCCGGTTAGCTGAGGTTAGCAATATTGTCGGGATTAAAGAATCCACTGGTAATATAGATCAGGCAAGCGAAATTCGTCGCTTGACACCAAAAGAATTCCACATATATTCTGGTGATGATTACATGACTTTGCCCTTGTTAGCGATCGGGGCAAAGGGTGTGGTAAGTGTGGCTTCTCATCTGGTAGGAAACCAACTACAGCAGATGATTCAAGCTTTTGGTGCGGGAAAAATTGAGGTAGCAAGCGACATTCATCTCCAACTTTTCCCGTTGTTTAAAGCTCTATTTCTCACTTCAAATCCCATTCCAGTCAAAAAAGCACTGAAACTTCAAGGTTGGGAGGTTGGTTCAACTCGTCCGCCACTATGTGAAGCTGATTTAGAAGTCAGTCAAAAGTTAGAAGCGGTTTTGAAAGAACTTACTTTAATCTAGCCACCAGCTAGTTAAGCATTGATAATCTCCTCCTTGCCAAAGGTACATATAAACAACGATCATAATTGTTCATAAGTTGCAATTTAAAAATCTGTGCTAGGACTGATAGAAATACTATGAATCCTTGAGTTTTACAGTTGATTTTATTGAATAAAAAATTGAAATCTTCAATTAAAACTTGATTGCTTTGGAACTGACTTAAGAGACAGATGATGTTGTCTTAAATACAAGGAAAGTTAACTATCAACTTAATTAACCACAAGTAACAATCTAAGGAGAAAATGGCTAAAAACGAAGCTAATAATTCCGCCTTGAAAATTATTCCTTTGGGCGGATTGCATGAAATTGGTAAAAATACCTGTCTTTTTGAGTATGACGATGAAATAATCCTCTTAGATGCAGGATTAGCTTTTCCCACAGAGGCGATGCATGGAGTCAATATTGTTTTACCAGATACGACTTATCTGCGGGAAAATCGCCACAAAATCAAAGGGATGATCGTTACTCATGGTCATGAAGACCATATTGGCGGTATTGCTTTTCATCTCAAGCAATTTGATATCCCGGTGATTTATGGTCCCAGACTAGCAATGGCAATGTTAGAAGGTAAATTAGAAGAAGCAGGAGTCCGTGATCGCACAGAAATCAGAACAGTTCTACCACGTGATGTAGTGCGGATTGGCAAAAACTTTTTAGTGGAATATATCCGTAATACCCACTCCATCGCTGATAGTTTTACTGTTGCCATTCATACTCCCCTAGGTGTAGTTATTCACACAGGGGATTTTAAAATTGATCACACCCCAGTGGATGGTGAAAAGTTTGACTTGCAACGCCTAGCAGAACATGGAGAAAAAGGTGTTCTTTGTTTACTGAGTGATTCCACTAACTCAGAAGTGCCAGGATTTACGCCTTCGGAACGTTCAGTTTATCCCAATCTGGAGAGAGTATTTAGTCAAGCACCGGGGCGATTATTTGTCACTACCTTTGCTTCTAGCGTGCATCGCATCAACATGATTTTGGATATCGCCAAGAAGCAGAACCGTGTAGTGACAGTTGTCGGGCGTTCCATGCTGAACTTGATTGCTCATGCCCGCAATTTAGGTTACATCAAGTGTGAAGATAATCTGCTGCAACCATTGCACGCTGTCCGCAATCTACCCGATGAAAGAGTACTGATTTTAACTACAGGTTCTCAGGGTGAATTGATGGCAGCAATGACCCGCATTGCCAACAAAGAACATCCTCACATTAAAATCCGTGAAGGAGATACGGTAGTATTCTCTGCTAACCCAATTCCCGGAAATACGATCGCTGTAGTCAACACCATTGATAAGTTGATGATTCAGGGGGCAAAAGTCGTCTATGGTCGAGATAAAGGAATTCACGTCTCCGGTCACGGCTGTCAGGAAGAACAAAAACTGATGATTGCCTTAACTCGACCCAAATTCTTTGTGCCATTTCACGGCGAACATCGGATGCTAGTGAAGCACGCAGAAACGGCTCAGAGTATGGGCATTCCCGCAGAAAACATGATAATTATCCAGAATGGTGATATTGTCGAACTGACAGAGGATGCCATTGGCGTCGCTGGTAAAGTGCCATCTGGTATTGAACTGGTGGATACTACTAGTTCGGGTATGGTAAGTGCCAAAGTGCTGCAAGAACGGCAACGCATGGCTTCAGAAGGCATTATCACGATCGCAGCTGCCATTGATTGGAATGGTAAACTGTTAGCAAAACCAGAAACTCACCTCCGGGGTGTAGTAACAAGTGTAGAGCGATCGCTGTTACAAACCTGGGTAAAACAACGCATTGAAGAAATCCTCTCTGTGCGCTGGACAGAATTTGCTCCTAGCGAAGGTGAAGCAGCAGATATAGACTGGGGTGGATTGCAAGAAACTTTAGAACGAGAATTGCAACGTTCCATCCGTCGGGAATTGCAATGTCAACCATCTGTGACTTTGTTGATGCAAATCCCTGATGAGCCACCTGTAAAAGTTGCTGATGGCAGAAGACGGCGGACTCGGACTGCTGCTCAGGTAGCATCATAGGCTAAGATCGCAATTTAACGTAGAAGCGCACAGACGCAGATTTTTTCTGAAGGTCTTTGCGCTTTGGCGTGAGATACGGTCTTTTATTATGGGTATAGTACTTGCCTATAGTTCTTGGAGGCGATCGCTATGACTAAAACACCAATAAAAATTAGTACTCTTGAGGAATACATCAATTTTGATGATGGTACCGACAAGCGCTATGAAATTGAGGATGAGGTGCTGGTAGAAATGCCTCCTAGTACTGGCAAGCATGAGGCGATTATCACTCTACTGTTAGTTTGCTTTTTTTTGGAAATTCAAAAAATGGGACTGCCTCTACAACCGCGCCCTAACGGTACAGAGGTGCTGACCAATAAACAACTTAGAAGACCTGATGTTTGTGTAATTACCAATGAACAGGCAAAAAGTATTGAGAGTACCTCAGCTATTCTTAAGACTGTCCCACCCCTTTTAATTGAGGTAGTTAGTCTTGAATCTGAAGAAAGGGACTATAACCAAAAAACTTCTGAGTATGCAACTATTGGTGTGGTCGAGTATTGGATTGTTGACCCCTTAAAAAATAAGCTGACGGTGTGTTTGCTAGACAACGGTAGTTACAAGCAAACTGTATTTACTGGAAACCAGCAGATTATTTCTCAAACATTCGCAGAATTAACCCTGACAGCCCAGCAGATGTTTTCAGCTTAAGGTTGTTTGGCTCCTTTGCGTGAAATCAAAAAAAATACTGATTGCGTTCGTCGTTCGCGCAGCGTCTCCGACAGGAGAAGACATTGCCGTTGGCGAAGCCTCTCGAAGAGAAGGCATCGCCTAAATTTTGCAATGTTCAACCCGGTAGAGCGATCTAACTTGTTAGGTTGCTGTCGCCTCAAGCAACTGCAACCAATATCTCCTCATTTTTCTCGGCTGCTGAAAGATACAAATTTCTCCACCGCTCGAAGTCTTCAAAACACCATTCATTTCTTGCAAACAGTGTTTCAGGATCGATCTGTCGAAAAATGCTGGCTCCTTCACTGACTAGCTCAAGAGATATAAGTCCCAATGACTCCTCTGTTGACAAGAGAGTTGGAGCAAGAGTTTGATCTCCGAACATCAGCTTTTCAACAATCTCATCAGCATTCGCAAACCTTCTTCTCGATAGCTCCTGCGACAAACGTTTCTCGATCTCAACAGATGTTTTTTCTAGTGATGCTGTTCTATCTTCAATCCCTGGATAGGCTTGACGAGTAAGCCTTAACTCAGACCGCAATTGGGCGATTACCCGATCTGCTTCTAGCTCAGATCCAAAAGTCTCTTGGTGTGTTTCGATAACATCTTCAAGGATTTCATTAATCTCTTCAGGATCAATCTCAAAAAAGCGGAAAATACCGCAGCCATAGGGGAAAAGATAAACTACAAGGGTGCTGAGTGCCTTTTCACGTTGAAGGCGTGCGTACAGCGTACTACCAGGAGGAATTGCGCTGTAGAGTACAGAAACACCCATAAGCAAGCTCATCTGAATTTTAACGCTTTAGACTATATCATTCTCAAATCGCCACTGCCAACCTAAGTTTTGTGAAATGCAATCGATTCTACTCAATCAAAAATCACTACTTCTACGGTATTCAGCCAGCGATGAAAAGGATGCACTTACGTGAGAAAGTGGGAACACGCAGAGGAAAAATGCCTTCTAGAATATTATTGATGTTTATACTTAGCAAAAATACTTTCAGAAAGACCTTATATTAAGTTCTGTAAATGTTACACTAAAGCCTATCCAATGATGGATGTCTTTATTAAAATCTAAACTATGTCAAGTTATGAACAAGATCGTAATATTACACTACCGATCCCCAGAAATTTGCGATTAACTTGACGTAGTAATAAATTAGGTTCTGACTTAAGTGGCTAATCAGGTATTACATTATATCGCAGTCAGAACGCGATTTTTCCGGGAAAGTTCGTTGCCACGTTGTATATATTCATCAAAAAGGTGAATAGCCTCAATAACACAGAGGGTTAACCATGAAGGTATTCGACAATACCACAAAAAAGATTTTTCTGGCTAGCTGGGTATCAATCAATCAAGCAGAGACTACTGACCATAAAGCAACCCAGCTAAACCATTCTGTTTCCAAGCCTTACTGGGATATTCTCCAACCCTTACGGCAGCGAGTAGAAAACATTCAAGTCAGCGATCGCCAACTAGCTCACCGCTTGTGCAAACTGATTCCATCTCAGTGCCCCTTTGAGCGCGATGTCAAATTATTTGGGAAAACCTTGTTTCACATCCCGCCCATGTGCAAGCTCAACCCCTTATATGAAGAAGTAGTTGGTTTACGTTTCCGAGCGCTGTGCTATCTAGCCGACGAATGTGGAGAAGATGTATCGCAGTACTGCTGAGTGCTGAGGGAAAAGTGAGGAGGGAGGGAGTAATAAGTGCTGAATTAAAAATATAACTCCTAACTCCTAACTGCCTGCTATTTTTTTACTATTTTTTTACTATTTTTTTTGCCATTTTTGGATGGCATCCTGAGCATCTTCGTAAGCGCCTGTCTCCTCTGGCACTAACGCTGCGGTCGCAATTGCGGCATTACGTTCTCCTTCGGTAGCACGACGCTTTGCCAGGTCTAAGATTTTCTCACTCCATTTATTGATCGATTTTTGGGCAGTATCGAAGCCTGGTTGATCGGCTGGTACTTTCTTGGCAACTTCGATCGCCCGATTGTAGGTAGATGCCTGTTCAGACTTAATTAAGGCATTAGCTGCATCTAAAAGAGTTTTGTTACTCACATACTGCTTACCCTCTAGCCGCCACAGATTAATTGCTGCTTGTGCTTTGGCGTAGGGGGCTTCATCTTTGGTGATTAATCGAGCAGCAGCAATAGCGCTGGCATACTGTCTTTGTTTAGCACGACCCTCTGCTAAATCTAAAATCATCTGGCTCCAAATCTTAATATTCTCTTGAGCTTGTTCGTACAGTGGTTCTCCGGGTTGAATTTTTTGGGCCGTAGCGATCGCCATGCTCAAATCGCTAGCCTGAGTTTGTCTGAGCGACATTTTCGCCAGGTCTAATACTGCTTGATTCCGCTTTTTCGACTGGGAACTAGAGGCTATTTGGGCGCTAGATTGGTTGTTGAGTTTAACTGGTGGAGTGCGATCGCTTGGTAAATTCTCGACAACCTGGCGATCGCTAACAGTAGCGTTAGGTGATGTACTTGATATTTGCTTAATTCTAAAAGTTTCTTGATTACGCAGAAAAACTACGGCGATTAAACCTGCTACCAGCAAGCTGCCTCCACCCCATAAGATAAACTGTTTCCAATAAGGGATACTTGGCTGATTCGCTGGCAATCGAGAGACGTAACCTTTGGAGGAATTGGGGATAAATCTTCCTCTGGTATGTACTCCCAAGGAAGTTTCTGCCATTGGTTGGGAAACTAAGCTGCCACCTGACTCCTGGACTTTTTGACTCTTCACCTGTTGGGAGGAGTTCACACTAACTTCTCCCTGTCTGCCCCGACGATCTGCTGAAGTTTTAGAGAAATCGTTGAGGGGAGGAGCTGCAAGGGCAACAGCAAAAGATTCTTCTGGATAAATCACTGCTTCTGGCTGAAAATCACTTTCCATTGCCAATTTTGGCAAGATTACTTGCTGCCTTGATGGGATGATAGTGGCAGGGTTTTGGATCGGACGCCAGTGGTGATGACATAACTTTGGTACAATCAGGCTCAGGTAGCTTTCTAAATCTGCCAAGTTGCTGCCATTACCAGAGTGCAAAGCTTCTAACAAAGCTGCTGTAAAGAATCCGTGACCTAGTTCGCTACTCTCATGGGAAAATTGCTCTGGTTGGCAAGAAAGAATTGTTGCGAGTTGTAGTTCTTGGGCTAGTTCTATTGTTTCTTCACCAACGGGAGCATCCGCTTGAGTGCCAAAAGCGCGGTTGATATCGAGTAATAGCAATACATTCAGATCGGCAAGTTGTAGACTTTGCATTAGCGATCGCAATTCTATGCCAGTCTCTTGCACGAGTTCGGGGTTGCCCTCTGCTGGCATTAAGTAATCTTTGCCCTTGTAGTTGACTCCATAGCCGCTAAAGAATAACCACAGATAGTCTTCCGGTTGCCAACTTGTTGCTGCCAAATCTTCAAGCAGCAGCAAAATATTCTCCTTCGTCGGGTAAGTTGATCTATCCCCAGTCGGCGGCGAAGTATCTGTCATGACTTGACAGTGTTTGGGGAGAAAACCTGCCTCTGTCACCAAAAAATCTTCTAGTGCCTCAGCATCTGCTTGGGCACAACTTAAAGGTTGAAATAACTGATATTGATTGATACCAATCGCGATCGCCCAGTAATTTGCCATCCCGCTCTTTGTCAGTTATTGTTGTTTGCTGGTCTTAAAATTGCGGTTGGCTTTGCCAAAAAAACAAAGCTAACCTATGTCTTATAGTCTAGGTGATTCTGATTGAATCTTAAGTTATAATGTAATTTTTATTACGTTAATTAGCCGGAAAATACCTTTACTTAATTTCAATAACAGATCATTACTAAGGAGATAGAAGGTCATGAGCAAAATTTCTGCTCACCTACCATCATCGCTCGCTCCCTTTTCATTTATTAGCCGAATTGCCAGAAGAATCCGGATAATTCCTTTAGTAGTTTTGCTTATATCTACTGTTCCTGCGTGGTTTTTGATGGAAGCGATCGCACCGCAGGTTGTGCGAGCTTACACCGCTAGAGTTGATCTAGCTATTGACCGCTTGCCGGAAGAAAACTATGAAACCGTTCTCAGGAGAGCGGAAGCGGCCGCTAGGGCAGCTGCTCAAAGGAGCTTTGACCAAGATATCTTGGTGACAGATGTTTCCATCATTGTGTCCGTACAAAATTATGGAGCGATCGCACCAGTCCTGACATTAGATGTCAGTCGTCCTCAATGGCGATCGCGTCCCGATGCTCAAATTTGGGCCACTTACTTCAAAACTGCGCGATCTTTACTTTTCTTTGAAAATAACTCTAATCAAGTTCCAGCAGCTAGCGCTGTGTCAACGCCAAAATGATGGGTTGAGCTAGAAGTCTGAGCCAAAGCTTTCTTGGCTCGGAACCTTGGGTGACTTAAAGAAAGTCATTGTTTCTGTTCCCGGATCCTTGCGCCAGTCTTAACCCAACTTACTTATTCCTGACTCAACTGTTGTCTTTGGCGTCAGTGGATGGCCTAGAATAAGAAGGTTGTCAAGAATTGCGATATCTGCTGACATGGCTGTTCCTAAGAAGAAAACTTCCAAATCAAAACGAGATAAACGTCGAGCTACCTGGAGGCATAAAGCTGTCGTTGAAGCTCAGAAAGCCCTATCTCTGGGCAAGTCGATTTTGACTGGACGTTCTACATTTGTTTATCCAACTGCTGAAGAAGAGGAAGAAGAATCATAATTTCTCAGTCAGGAAAAGCATGAACAGCACCGATGGATTTGATTGCCAAACTCAACAATCAAACTTCCGATCGCTAGATAAATGCTTTTTCTTAGCTTTCCTGATTGCATTATGAATCATAGACACTCTATATAAGCTCATTAGATCGAAAAAAATTGGTAGTGAGTAATTGGAAATATCCATTACCCATTACCTATCATTCAAGAGTTCATATAAAGAGTAAAACATCTAGTCTGTTGGTAATTCAGCAAAAAAGCTTGTAAACATCTTGAGAAAACTTATTTTTCTCTAACTATGCTAGGAAAATTTTTTCAGAAACCAGGCAAAGAAGAGGGCGAACGCGTCCCTCCTGGTCAACACTTGGCTAAAGGTTTTCCCGTATTAACTTACGGTGAAACTCCTCAAGTCAACACTGAGGAATGGGAGTTTCGAGTTTGGGGTTTAGTAAAATCTGCTACCTTTAGTTGGTCAGACTTTATGGTGCTACCTCAACATGAATTCACAGCCGACTTCCACTGTGTAACGCGCTGGTCTAAACTCGATGTCAAATGGACTGGCATTAAAGTTAAAGATTTCATGAGTCTGATTGAATTAGACCCGAAAGTAGCCCACATTATGGAACACTGCTATGGCGGCTACACTACCAATATTTCTATAGAAGATTTTCTACGCGAAGAAAACTTCTTTGCTTTTAAAGTCTTTGGTGAAGACCTTCCATCTGAACACGGTGGCCCAATGCGGCTAGTTGTACCCCACCTCTACGCTTGGAAAAGTGCTAAGTGGATTAATGGTTTGGAATTTTTAGCTGGTGAAGAACTTGGTTTTTGGGAGCGCAATGGCTACCATCGCCGTGGTGAACCTTGGGCTGAGGAACGTTACAGCAACGCTTTTGGGTTTTAATAATTTATAGTTAAGAGTTAGAAGTTAGGAGTTAGGAATTTAGAGTTAAAAATTCATAACTCCTAACTCATAACTCCTAACTTTTTTAACCCAGAAGTTTCTTTATGAGTGGTAATTTGCCCTGATATGGAGCGTATCGCCATTTTAAATCGAGCCAGAAGGAGTTTTGCAATACACTTTTCTTATGGGAAAAGGTGTCAAAGCTAGCTTTGCCGTGATAGTTGCCGATACCGCTATCTCCCACTCCACCAAATGGTAAAGACGAGACACCAACCTGCATAACTGTGTCGTTAATACAGACTCCACCAGAGGAAGTTTCCTGCAAAACTCGCTTTTGCAGATTTTTATCTTGAGAAAATAAGTATAATGCCAAGGGTTTGGGTCTAGAGTTAATTAAAGCGATCACTTCTGCAATGTCAGTATATTCAATGATCGGTAAAATGGGCCCAAAAATTTCTTCCTGCATTACAGAATCTTCTAATGAGACATTATCAATCAGTGTTGGGGCGATATAACGCTCTGAAGGTTGATTTTCTCCACCAATGATAACTTCACCGTCTTTGAGAAAACTCACCAATCTATCAAAGTGTTTTTGACTGATAATCCGGGCATAATCAGGACTGTTTACAGGATTTTCACCATAAAATTCTTTTAAAGATTTTTCCAGACCATCTATTAAATCTTTCTTGATTGTTTTATTAACTAAAAGATAGTCGGGGGCGATACAAGTTTGTCCAGCATTAATAAATTTGCCCCAAGTAATTCGTCTGACAGTGTGTTCAAGATTAATGTCAGTATCTACAATGCAAGGACTTTTGCCACCCAATTCTAAAGTCACTGGTGTGAGATATTTTGCTGCTGCTGCCATGATGATTTTGCCGACGGCTGTACCACCAGTAAAAAAGATATGGTCAAACTTTTCTGCTAGTAGTTTTTGACTTGCTTCCACGCCTCCTTCTACTACTGCAAGATAAGCAGGGTCAAAATGTTTGGCAATAATCTTAGCAATTATATCAGACGTATGAGAAGCAATTTCTGAAGGTTTGATAATTGCACAATTACCGGCTGCGATCGCACCTATTAACGGTGAGATAATTAAGTTAAATGGATAGTTCCAAGGCCCAATAATTAAGACAACCCCTAACGGTTCTGGATAAATTTTTGCTGAGTAGGAAAAAAAATCCCAGGAAATCGGTGCTTTTTGGGGTTTAGTCCAGTTTTGAAGATGTTTGATGGCGTAATCAATATCCTTAATTACGCTGATTTCTGTAAGGTAAGTTTCTACTTCTGGTTTACTTAAATCCGCTTGTAATGCCTCGACTATTGGCTGTTCGTGCTCAATGATTGCTTGCTTAAGATTTTTCAGTTGTTCAATGCGAAAAGTTACATCTTTAGTTTTGCCCGTTTGAAAAAACTCTCGCTGAGTCTGAATAATATTGCCAATGTTAGATAATTCAGTGGTAATCATTGTTTTGTCCTATCAAAAAGTATTTATTTAATACTAATGCTATTATCTCAACATATTTAATTCGTCAATTCTTAGCGTTTTATTTTTCAATTGATTTTTTTTACTTTAAATTATCGGTAGATAGTAGTAAGGTTATAAATTATGAATTATCAAGATAAAAAACTTTACAATTGCTAATTTGTAATTACTAATTTTCTCATGTTTTAATGGGTAAAAGCACAATAAATACACTACCTTTGCCCAACTCAGAATTAAGCAGAATAATGCCTTGATGTGCTTCGACAATTCGACGAGCAAGATACAGTCCTAAGCCACTACCAGAACTCTTATGACTGCCTTGGCGAAATCGTTCAAAGATGGTGGCTTGTTCTTCAGGGGGAATACCTGGGCCAGTGTCCGCTATCTCAATTCTAATGTAGTCAACGGAATTGGATTTTTCAGAGAACTGAGATTGATTACTTTTGTTGAACTGGCGTTGAGAAGTAAAACGAATAGTAATAGACCCAGCTTCGGTAAATTTGATCGCATTTCCAATGAGGTTGGTAAATAGACGATGCAGTTCCAAGCGATCGCCCATGACTGTGTTTGTGCTTGACTCTTCAGTAACATCCAAATTTAGGGACAGTGTTTTATCTTGAGCTAAGGGTGACAATTCTCCAATCACTTCATCTAGCAACTGACCCAGATTAGCCGGTTGAAACGCTAAACTTTTGCGACCCGCTTCAAAACGATAAACTTCCAATAAAGTATTCACCATAGAAAGCAGGTTGATATTGCTACGGGCCATGATGGCGATTACTTCCTGCATTTGCATTGATAATGTTCCCAATGCACCTTGCTGAAATAGCATCAACATACGATCGGCAGCTACCAAGGGAGTACGTAAGTCGTGGGTGAGGCGGGAGACAAAATCTTCTCGCTGGCGGGCAATTTCATCACGTTCATCCATACTATGCTTCAAACGCAGGAGCGATCGCACTCGTGCCAGCAATTCATCTACTGTTACAGGTTTGCGGATAAAATCATCAGCACCTAAGTCTAGTCCGTGGGCGACGTTGGGCGCATCGTGGGCAGTTATCAGCAATATGGGGATGTATTGCGGCAATTTCATCTCTCCACGAATGTGCTTGGTGACTTCGTACCCGTCCATACCTGGCATCATCAAATCCAGCAGAACCAAGTCACAAGGAGAAGCTTTCAATTCTGCCAAGGCCGAAATCCCATTTTCTGCGGTGCTAACTGTGTAACCTTCTTCCTCCAAAATAGTTTTGATCAAAAACACGTTATCAGGAGAGTCATCAACAACCAGAATTTTGTCAGAGCGAGAAGATTGTGAAGTCATATAGATGCAAGGTATGGGGTAAAAGTAAATTTTTGTAAGACTAGCTGTATTTGTAACAATTTGTCTGCCAAGTTTTTTAGTAAGCCTCCCTACCTAAGAAGTATTTTTTACTATTAAATTATGGCTGGTAAAATTTTAGCTTTGGATACAGCAGATAATGGAATGACTTATGTAGCCTTTGATGTATCGGTTTTCATAGGTAATTGGAGATATAATTGCGTAGGCGATCGCCCAAGAGTTAAGAGTGCCTTCTGAGTTACTTAAGACAACATACTTCTTATGGTAGAGCGAACTTTCCCGTATTTAGGATAGGCCCTGTTCAGCATTCTGCACAATTTGTTTTCAAAATTAAAGCATAGAGGAAACCGTCGCCTCCTTCACAACTAGCCACTTGTGTCTGAATTGTTCTCTTTTGCTAGCTCTGGCAGAGATTTTAGAGATGTTTTGAGCAAAATCCAATCCAGATAGAGTACAAAAATCTGCATTTTCAGAAAATGGTTAAGGCGTTGGAAGCTTTTATCCGTCAACAGCCATGCCCAGATTTTTTCCAGTAGTAGCTTTAGGATGACTTCAATAGACTTGTTGATAACTAGGGGAATTAGTGTTTCTAGCATTGCGTTGCGATCGCCTCATTTGCTTGACTGAGTTCAATGTCGCAATTTTCTTTTGTAGTTATTTACTTGACTTATAGTGACTTAGATTGACTTGTCTTGACATATCTCTATTAGCCGCCAATCTCTGGAAACGCAAGCTAAACTGAACTTTAAGGCAATTTCACATTAGGTATATGTTGTTACCAAGAGACTTCCTGACACAACTAGAGCAATACAGCGAATTATCAAACCGAGAAAAGGCAGTCTTTTTGGAAATCTTCAGTAGTGGCAAGAGTCGAGTTCAAGTTACACAAGCGCTCAACATCTCTAATAGCAATCTCAGCAGTTGTCTAACGGGGATTTACAAGAAGTTCTGTATTAGTGGTAATGGACCTGTGAAAGAAACCCGCTTGCGGGAATATCTCGAAAAGCGATATATACAGCAAAAACCTTCGGATAACTTAACTGCTGATATTGCAGAGGATGATGTTGATGCCTTAGTTCAAGAAATCCGCGAGAAAGTGAAACTCAGCGTCAAAGAAAAGTGTGGAACTATGCGGGTGCTGGATATGCCCCAGCCGATTGAATTAACTGGAGAGCGAGGCATCTATACCAACGTCAACATTCTGGAGAAAATCACAGGACGCAGGCGACTGGATATCCCTGAACTGTTGCAAAACTGCGATCCAGAACACTTTGATCACTTTGGACTCGGCCGAGTAACAGAGAAGCGAGTATCGGGACTGGAAGTGGTGCAACGCTACAGTAAGCTAATGGTTTTGGGAAAACCTGGAGCAGGGAAGACCACGTTTTTGAAGTATTTGGCGATGCAGTGCATTGAGGGGAAGTTTTTGACAAACCGAGTTCCTTTATTTATCACCTTGAAAGACTTTGCAGAAGCGCCTAAGCAGCTAGACATTCTGAAATATATTGCTCAACAATTGTCGCGTTGTGGAGTGAAGGATGCCAGCATTAAAACAGACCAAGTTTTGAGACAGGGTAAGGCATTGGTGTTGCTAGATGGGTTGGATGAAGTTCGAGAAGAAGATACTAAGCGTGTCTTACGAAAAATTCGGGAAGTTTCCGATCAGTTTCATACCAATCAGTTCATGATTACCTGTCGAATTGCTGCCAAAGAATACACCTTTGAACGGTTCACTGAGGTAGAAATGGCGGATTTTGACCAAGACCAAATTGCCATTTTTGTCGAAAACTGGTTTCGGTTAAGTGACCCCGTAAAAGCTGAAAGATTCATCCACAAGCTGCAAGATAACGAACCAATTCAAGAATTAGCAACCAATCCACTATTGTTAACGCTGCTGTGTTTGGTATTTGGGGAAAGCGCAGATTTTCCAGCAAATCGTTCCGAACTTTATAAAGAAGGGTTGGATGTATTGCTCAAAAAATGGGATGCTAAACGCAACATTGAGCGCGATCAAGTTTATAAAAACCTGTCGCTGCACCGTAAGGAAGATTTGCTGAGTCAAATTGCCCTTACTAGCTTTGAGCAGAAAGATTATTTCTTTAAGCAAAAAACGGTTGAAGCATACATTACTGACTTCATTCGTAACTTACGTGATGCTCGTACTGAGCTAAAAGAATTGGAACTAGACAGCGAAGCTGTTTTGAAGGCGATTGAAGCACAACATGGGCTACTAGTAGAACGGGCAAAGGGTATCTATTCCTTTTCACATCTAACGTTTCAAGAATATTTTACTGCTAGGGAGATTGTTGCTAATTCTGCTTGGGAAAATTTAGCGGCTCATATCACTGAAAAACGCTGGAGAGAAGTGTTTTTGCTTACCGCTGGTATGATGCGAAATGCTGATAAATTGGTGTTCTTGATGAAGCTAGAAATTGATAAATTACTGGCTAAAGATGAGAAGTTGCAACAGTTTTTAATATGGCTTCATAAAAAATCTCTCTCTGTTGTGTGTCACGATGAATTAGTGGTTATCCGAGTTTTTTATCTATGTTTAGAGTTTATTTATAACTTTGATTTTTTAGAGAAAGATGAATATATTGAATTAGCTAATTATTTTGGAATAATTGGGATTCATAACCATTACTTGATTTATGAAAACTCTAGCGGTCTTGATAAGGCTTACTACGATTTGATTGCATATGAAAATTATGATTATTTTTCTCCTAACAAGGGAATTTTTATTGATATTAATGAAATACTTTGTTATGAAAATAAAATGGAATTAATTTTAGTCATTAACCAACTTAAGAATGAGTTACCAAATCCTAATCATAACAAAGAAACATTTCAAAACTGGTGGAAAGAAAATAGAGAGAATTGGTGTAAAAAAATAAAGCTTGTAGTTTCTAATTATCGTAATATTTGTCATGACTGGCAGTTCAGCGAGGCACAACAGGAATTATTATTCCAGTATTACGATGCAAATGTACTGCTGATGGATTGTCTAGAGAGCGATTGTTATGTTAGCTGTGAAGTCAGGCAGGAAGTTGAAAATAGTTTGCTGTTACCAATAAGTGAATTAAAAATTAAAAATTAAAATTTGGAAAAATAAAGGGATTTTTATATGGTGAGTAAGAGTAGCTGTGTGACTAGGATAAATAAGGTATACATCCTCAGCGCAAAGCAGGCGACCGCTCATGTCTCAGAGGCGATTCTATCTAAAACTTGCTGAAATTCTACTGTGGAAGGAATTGCGATCGCACCCATTACACAATTTGCATTGACTGAGTATTAATTTCTGTTAAATTAACCAATTTTACATCATTTGTAAACAATGTTGCATTTAGAGATTTTGGAGTTGCTGCAATTATTGCGTCAGGAAGCCTGAATTTGTATTGTTTGCGAAATGCAATTGTTAAATTTTTAATATTACTATCAATACCAAGGATTGTAATTTTATTGAAAAAATCAATAATTTGTGTTTCTTATTCTAAACTGAGACTCGGGTAAGAGAGCAATTCAATCTCAGTAATCACTGAAATAAAATATTATCCTGATGATACTGGATTTACCAAACGACACCCAAAAAATACATGACTACATCTGTATCTAAAAAAATCAAAGGTTGTGTCAACACTACTCATCCCTAATTTTCTGCTGATATTCCAAAGGGTCTTGAGCTAGTTGAATTACACCAGCATACTGGTTTAAATTAAACTCTTGTTTTTGTTGTGATTGATGAGCTTCTAATATCTTCTCAATTTGCTGCCAGTCCTGATAATCAATCAACACTGCTACCGGACACATCGCTTCATCAGTCACAATTTTTTTCTTAAAGGGTAACATGATTTTCTACATCAGATGCAACGTTTAACTATTTGATCGTAATTCTAAAACAAAAAGTTTATCAGGACAATATTACTCTCATCCTTAAAAGCGATAAAGTTGCTCGGTCATGAATTAAAACAAAAAGTACCTCTGTGCCATTGGTAAAACTGTTGCAGGTTCACAAATCAGCAACTCACCATTGGCCCTGACTTGGTATGTTTCTGGATCAACTTCAATGTGGGGTAGTGCATCATTCAGCTTCATATCTCGCTTACTTAATTGGCGTGTCCCAGAAACTGCAACTGCTGCCTTTTGTAAACCTAACTGGCTGGGAATTTCTTTCTCTAAAGCTGCTTGCGAAACAAAAGTTAATGATGTGGCATGACGCGCCCCTGCAAAACTACCAAACATCGGTCGCATATACACTGGTTGTGGTGTGGGAATACTGGCGTTAGCATCGCCCATTTGCGACCATGCAATCATCCCGCCTTTAATCACTATCTCTGGTTTCACGCCGAAAAATGCAGGACGCCACAAACATAAATCTGCTAATTTTCCCTCTTCCACTGAACCCACATATTGAGCAATTCCGTGAGCGATCGCCGGATTAATCGTATACTTAGCAACATACCTTTTTGCTCGAAAATTATCTGCTTTTTGCTCTGTTCCTTGTGGGTTCAGAGTTCCCCGTTGCACCTTCATTTTGTGAGATGTCTGCCAGGTGCGAATTATCACCTCGCCTACTCTTCCCATTGCCTGGGAATCAGAAGAAATCATACTAAATGCGCCTAAGTCGTGCAAAATATCTTCAGCTGCAATGGTTTCTCGGCGGATGCGAGATTCGGCAAAGGCAACATCTTCGGCGATCGCTGGGTCGAGGTGATGGCATACCATTAACATATCCAGGTGTTCATCTAAGGTATTGAGGGTGTAAGGACGTGTGGGATTGGTGGAAGATGGCAGAACGTTGGCTTGGCTGCAAACTTTGATGATATCTGGTGCGTGTCCTCCGCCTGCGCCTTCAGTGTGGTAGGTGTGGATGACACGATTCTTGAAAGCTGCGATCGTATCTTCGACAAATCCGGCTTCGTTCAGGGTATCAGTATGAATCGCTACTTGCACATCATAAGCATCGGCAACACTAAGGCAGGTATCAATTGCTGCGGGTGTGGTTCCCCAGTCTTCATGTAGTTTTAACCCCATTGCACCGGCGGCTACTTGTTCTACAAGTCCTTGGGGTTGACTGGCGTTACCTTTGCCCAAAAATCCTAAGTTGACAGGAAAAGCATCAGCAGCTTGCAGCATTCGGTAAATGTTCCAAGGGCCGGGGGTGCAGGTAGTGGCATTTGTACCCGTAGCTGGGCCAGTACCACCACCAATCATGGTGGTAATACCAGAAGCGATCGCCACTTCAATCTGTTGGGGACAAATAAAATGAATATGGGCATCGATACCGCCAGCAGTGAGAATCATTCCTTCCCCTGCTAAGGCTTCAGTTCCAGGGCCAATAATAATATCTACATTGTCTTGAATATAAGGATTTCCGGCTTTACCAATTTTGAAAATCTTGCCATCTTTAATGCCAATATCTGCTTTGACAATACCCCACCAATCGAGAATTAAGGCATTAGTAATTACTAAATCTACAGCACCATCAGCGTTAGAAATTGGGGATTGTCCCATTCCGTCTCGGATGACTTTACCGCCGCCGAATTTCACTTCGTCGCCGTAGGTAGTGAAATCTTGTTCAACTTCAATAAATAATTCTGTGTCTGCAAGTCGGATGCGATCGCCTACAGTTGGCCCATAAGTTTCGGCGTAGGCGCGGCGATCCATTATGTAAGGCATAATGCACTTTTAGTAATCGAGGTTAAAATCGAGTTTAAACGCAAAGGGGCGCAAAGGATCGCAGAGGATGGATGAGAATTAAGCAGTCTTAACACTCCTTTAATTCTTGGACAAACTAATTTTTTCTTAGAATTCGATGTTTGTTTTTATCGTTCCAAATTGGAGTTTGAAATTAAACCTATTCAATAACCTTTTTTAAACCCAGAGGGACGCTGAGGGAAGCACAGAGGTACGCGGAGGTTTTTAGAGGTTTCTGTTAATTTTGGCGTTGAAGCCGTAGACTTGGCGAGCACCAACGAGAGGGACTAGAGTTATTTCTTTTTCATCGCCTGGTTCAAAGCGAACTGCGGTTCCTGCGGGGATATCGAGGCGCATTCCTCGCGCTTGTTCTCTGTCAAAGTTTAAGGCAGTGTTGACTTCATAAAAGTGATAATGGGAACCTACTTGTATGGGGCGATCGCCTGTATTTGACACTTGCAATTTTACAGTTGGACGACCAACATTTAGTTCAATTTCACCTACTGGTGTAATGATTTCTCCTGGTATCATGTTCAATCCAATATTTCATTTAAATAAGACTTATGCACACTCTATGAATTCTTGACGTTCTTGGCATCTTCTCTGCAAGACGCTGCGCGTTGGTGGAAGCCTCTTGCAGAGAAGGCGGTTCAATAAATTCATGTTTTTGGATATTTTTGCGTAAGTTTAACGGTATTCTTGTGTAAGTCATGATTAACTTTTAAAAAGTTTGCTTGTTGACGCTTAAGATTTTTAAAAGTTTTAAGAATTTCATCTTCAAATTGGAATGGAAAGTCAAATTTTGATTTCCACAAATATTCAATTTGCTGTTCTTGCCACCGCAGATGTTCCATTTTCCAAGAATTATGATAATTCAAAAATTTTAGATAACTTTCTGGCAGTATTTCACCTTCAATTAAGTGTGTCTTTGTCATCAAAAGCTTTTTAATTTTTTCATGGCGGGGAAAAGCATCTTTTTCTATCCAAAAAACCCATAATTTAATTTCTGCTTCGTTTTTGAAGGGGAAAATTGTATAACCATTTTTTTCTCCTACTTGAAGAGATTCTAAGATACGTTTTTGACCGCGCATTTCTCTTAACTTTTCTGCTAAATCTGTATAAGTACATCTACCTTCCCAGATCAGAAAAGCAAGTGGCCCATATAATTCTTCTAGCTGCTGCTCAGTATATTTTAATGATGCAGTTGTCTGCTGATTTTCTCTGTCTCTGTTGCCAGACATAATGTGATTAACTATTCCGGCAACAACGGCAAAGGCAGTAGTTATGGCAGTGGTTATAATAGTTGCTTTAAAGCCTGTGTTTCCTGTATTCATTGCCTTTATACTTGATGATAGTCAAGCAGTACACTTTTGATAATCTGTTAAATTATATACTTAATTATTATACATATTTATAAAAAGCTTTAGTCTTAAAAATAACACAATATGAAGTAAATTTAACGAATGGGATTATGTACTGTCACTAACTTTGTACCATCAGGAAAAGTTGCTTCAACTTGCACTTCATGCACCATTTCTGGTATCCCTTCCATGACATCATCTCGTGTTAAGAGAGTTGTACCATAACTCATCAATTCAGCTACAGTTTGCCCATCCCTTGCACCTTCTAAAATGGCAGCAGAAATATAAGCGATCGCTTCAGGATAATTCAGTTTTAAACCTCTTCCTTTACGTCTTTCTGCTAATAAAGCAGCTGTAAAAATTAGTAGCTTATCTTTTTCCTGCGGCGTAAGTTGCATTCGTACTTCCTCCTCTGTGGTTAGTTCAAACCTGCCAAACTCTTGGTATACAATTACCACGATTCAAAAAAGAAACTCGCAGCATCTGCCAAACATTAATAAACCAGTTTCTTACCTCAGATGTAGAAGAACCGCGATATCGACACAATAATCCATGTTGTAATCGGCTAACACCCGCTTCTCCTTGCCCATCCCATAAATTTCGCGTTTTTTCGACAATTTCTGCTGAAACTGTACCACCAACCCAAACTAGACTACCTACTATTGGTTTTCCAGCCAAGCCGTGAAGACTGTGGAAAATTTCTTCACTACCGGGTAAGTATTGGCGATCAATCCATAAAGGAACACCTTCTTGCCAAATTTCAGTGTGCGATCGCCATTCTCCAAGGTAAAATTTTTCTCCTCTAGCACTACGACCAAATCGGGTAATTTCCCAGCCTAACCAACTGCCCCCGGTTGCTAATTCTACCCGTAAATCTTGCCGAAAAATCGCGTCGTTAAATAAAATTGTCTCTTGCGGCAACCATTCTAAACAAGCACCAGCATCAACTTGTATCTCGATAGTTTGTCTAGCTTGCAAGCCATTACTGCGATATATCTTGCTTGCGGCAGATGTAGTGATTAAGGCTTGGGTTTGGGGTTGGAGGTGGATGTTAGAGGATAAGCGATCGCCTCCCACCATTCCCCCAGCTGTATGTAAAATGACGCTATGACAAACTTTTTCCCCTTCTGGGTAAAATGGGCGCTGTACCTTCAAGGGCGCTTGTTGGTGATTGTAAATTAATTGGGTTGCACCTTGGCGATCGGCATAGACTAAATTAAGTTTGCCATGCCAACCTTCTGCTGTTTGTGAATTGCAGTTCATTTATAAATTCAAGATTAAAGTTCAGATATCTTATATTGATTTAATGCATTCTTTGGTGCGTTACCTGCAATTTATCATGATTTCTTCGCCAAGATTACATAATCATCTAATGTATAGTTTGACTGATGCTTTTGACCAAAATAATGTTGCAGTATTGGACTCATATACAGTTTTTTTGGTAATTTGTCTTGAGCAAACTTAGCAAATTCAGCACCGGGCAAAGATGTTCTTGAACCTGTTGAGGTTAGATATCTATACCAGACCAACTCTAATCCCAATTCTGCCAGAAATTTATCCACTACGTTTTTTTCCTGTTCTCGGTTTTCAACTTGGTGAACATCATAAATTTTAAATAACTTTTTATCTTGCACAATTAGTAGAATATAACCTGAACTTTTTAAGCTTGTGGCAAATATTTGCTTGTAAGTATTATTAGCTTCAACTCTCTTGGCTGGATCTGCAAAGAAGCAGTGAGAAATTACGATAAAGTCGAAAAAGTCTTTAGGTAGATTATTCGATTGAGTTTTCCAAGTAAAAATATCAGTAGTAACAAAGCGGAAAAAAGCATTCACAGGGGTTAAACGCGACTCTATATATCGTCGCCAAAACTGAAGTCCACGAAACTGGAAGGCATCTTGTTTTTCTAAAGAGTAATAAGATATGTGCATTTGCGGTATATGAAAAAAACCGCTACTACTTTGGAGAAATAAAGCTAAACCATAAGCAACTGTTCCTGGGCCTGCTGCAATATCAAGGATATTAACCTTACTTGGTAGTAAAGCATCTTGGTAAATAAGAAACCAAGCTAAATATATGCAATATACATTTTCTAAAAAATACTTCATAAAGTAGACATGAGGAGTTAGACTAAAACGATAGTCTGGATCTTGTCCAAATTTTAAGTTATTAATATCCTCAAGAGCGTCTTCTAACTTAATAAATAACTGTTTTTCAGGAATTTTACTAAATTCTTCTTTGAGATATTCAACTAGCCTTGATTCCAAATCATTAAATATACGTTCATCAATACCAGTAGATTGCAGTTTATATTCATCGTGCTGTATTAAATTGAAAACTTTATAGATATATTTAACAAATTCCTCATCTGGGATTAATATGAGATTATCTTTTCCCTGGGATGCTTCTGTTAGTTGTTTATTTAAAGTTTCTGTTTGACGTTTGTATTCTTGGGAATAACATTCAAGTTGAAGTTTATCCCTAAATAGTTTTTCTAACCATGAGAATCTTGCACCTGATTTTTGAATCTCTTGCAATAGTTGGACTGCGCGTCGGATATCCCCGCGTTTCAAAGATAATTTGAACTGCTGACTTCGCCACCAATTTACGATAGGATTATTCATAGCAAAATCCCTCTTTACCTTCCATAATTTCTACACCTGGAAGCTGAGAAACTAACTTTTCCTTAAATTTCCTATAGCTTAATTTCTCATCCTCATACCACCAAGCGTATTTTTGCTTAATTTCTTCAGCTTCTTGGCGAGTTGATGCAATGAGAGAACGACTTTGGCTAGCATGAAAAGTTTGAATTACAACTCTATTGGCGATGGCTAGTTTGTCAATGAAAGCAGACTCATCAGTTGGCAAAGTAGGAAGTAGAGGGGTAATAGTAATAGAAATTTTAGGAAGAAAACCTTTATAATAATCAATACTTTGTTTAATTTTAGTGATAGCATTTAGTCTGGCTTTAATACTGGGCGATCGCGGTTCAAAATCTTTTCTCACTAATTCGCTCCCAGTGGGAATGCTCATATTAATTCGCAATCTCTTAAATCGTTGTAAATAATCAATATCTCTAGTAATAATTGGGCTACGAGTTTGAATCACCAAGGTTGGAGTTGGATAACCGTCAATCCCCATATCTAGCATTACCTCCAACAACCGACGAGTCAATTGATGTTTAGACTCAAGTGGTTGATAAGGATCAGTAACGCTACTCATGTATATACTAGGAGGAGTCTGGGGATTTTTTTCATACCATTTTTTTAATTCTTTTGCTAAAATCTCAGCAGCATTTTCCTTAAAAATTACCCATTTACCCCAATCTTGGCGCATTTGAGCATTTGGGGTAAATGCAGCAGCATAGCAATAACTACAACCGTATTGACATCCCCTGTAAGGATTTAGAGTAAAATCATAATTACCAATAAAACCAGTAGCTTTTGTTAAGAGTGATTTCGCATTTTGTGCATAAACATTAACATCTCCAAATTTTTCTTTGACTAACTTGGTAGGAATGCATTCGCAATAACCTTCATATTTTGGTTGTGCCATGTGAATCCTGATATTTATTAAGAGTGAATTAACGCACCCTACTTATTATGATTCCCATTTTTATTTTTAAATTACTTCAGCAAGGTGTACGCTAGTGCGATAGACCATATAGACAAAACCACTCTCATCACGAAAATGCTCATATAATTCTTGAAACCTATCAATAAGCTGTTCATATCCCAAGCCTTCACGCGGGAGGTAAGAAACACTCATTGCTCGTCCAATAAGTCCAGTTAAATCTAACTGTTGTCTATAAGTAAAATTATATTCGTTGATATTAATAAAATGGGGAGTTACTAACAGTGGTTCTACCGACTGCATTCGAGATTCTGCTGGGTGATTATTAGATGCTTCGCGGACTATTCGGCTATATTCTGTAGTTAAGGCATCTTCTTGATCGCGGTTATTCCACACCACAGCCAAGCGTGCTGATGGTTTTAAAATGCGCTGAAATTCCAATAAAGTTGCTTCGGGATTGAACCAGTGGAAAGCTTGAAAACAAGTAACTAAATCAACTGAATTATCAGGTAGTTGGGTAAATTCTGCTGTTCCATCACGAAACTCTATCAAAGGATGTGATTGAGCAGCTTCTCGCATCGCCGCGTTTGGTTCTATGGCGATGACATTAACTTTGCGTTCAGCTAACAATCTTGAAGCAATTCCTGTACCTGCACCAATATCTGCTGCTACGAGTTGTGAACTTTCACCTAATCCTTCCAAGATAATATCAATTGCATCTGCGGGGTAGCTTGGTCGATATTTTACATAATCCTCTGCTCTGTCAGAAAATCGGTTGAGTGGGTTTAAGGTATGTAAGGGGGTTGTTTCGGGATTAATTTGGCTCATGGGTTTTTATGGAAAAGTAGAAATGAACCTGTTAGTTGGGCATATTTTCAGGGAAACATAGAACTGTAGCCCATGAAATGCGTCAATCTACCAGAAATTATGACAGCTAAAGTGATAAGCATTTGCAACCTGAAGGGTGGAGTTGGTAAAACTACCATCGTTATGGCATTAGCGGAATATTTAGCCGGCGATACCATGTACAAAAAGCGTGTACTTGCTATTGATCTTGATCCTCAAACTAATTTGACTAGTGCTTTAATGTCAGAAGAGGTTTGGGAAAAGGAATTTGAAAGTAAAAAATTGACATTGCCTTATTTATTTAAAGATCCTGAATATTTTTTAGAAAATGTTCAAAGGGAAAATTTTATAGTTAAACACAATGTTTCAAATGTTAGGAGCAGAAATTCTTTTGCCCACTTACATCTAATACCTAGCAGCCCAAGGCTATTTGAAATCCAGGAAGACTTGCCATCAGTTTATTATTATTTTAACTTTAAACCTGTTGATCTTATTCGTACAATCCTCAAACCCTTACTAAATAATTATGATTATATTTTAATAGACTGCGCTCCAAATATTAACGCAGTAGTTAAAAGTGCATTTCTAGCTAGCCATGCTTGTATAATCCCTTGTGTACCAAACCGAATGTCAATTCATGGGTTAGATTTATTACTTGAACACATTGAAAAGTTTAATAGAGATTATGTACATAACTTAAAAGCAGTTGGAACATTAATTTCTCGTTACAACCGAACTATAGCCCAAAGTGAAAATTTAAACTCTATTATTGTTAACCCTTTCTATCCACAAGTTTTTGAAACCAAAATTTTAGAAAGAGCCAAAATTGCAGAAGGGTTAGAATTGAGTAATTATTTGACATATAAACAAAAATATGATGATTCTCATGATTCTATGGTGAAATTAACTAAAGAATTTATTCAGAGAGTAGGTAGATAATGGAAGCATCACAAATTGCAGATTTATTAAGAGCGATCGCAGAAGTCGTAGAATCTGACCCAAAACTTGTCAAGGCTGTAGAAAAATGTCTAACTAACAGTTTAAACGCTCAAAAAAGTAAAAACTTGTCCGAAGCAACACCAAAGCAATCAGACGCTAGTAAAACTCTCGAAAATGGCGATATTATCGTAACTGAATGTCGGCAAATTTTACGCGAACAGGGTGAAGAACAACTGAGGTTTTACTTAACTGAGCTAGGAGAAAAGGTTAGAGAATTATTGAAACACGGTCAACTTGACCCCAAACGCTCAATGCGCCGCCGGAAGGATTTGAATAGTATTATTGAGCATATTATTCAAAAATTGCAAGCTCAAGATAAAAGCGGAAAACTACTTGCAGCCTCAATCTCTAAAATATGATGTAGCTTTAAAAGTAAATCATTTTTATTAATTGCTCTATTGCTGCTCTAACCAAGCTACTAAATCAGCAACTTCAGAAAAATCTAGCAAAGCCTCTCCTAACTCTTCTAACTGTTCAACAGATAAATTCTGAACCTGCTCAACTAATGATCCATCAATATCACCAAAGCGCCGTTTAAGCTGACGAATAATCAATTTAAACGCTTCCTTTTGAACGATATCTTAATAAATTACAGACTCTTTCAGTCACAAAATTCACACGAATTGGTTCAAGCGTGAGTTCCGTTTTTAAAACTTCAATTTTTTGCACCTCTACCCCAAGCAACCAACACACAAACTCAGTCGGGTACTGTTCTGACTTTTCACGTTATGTGGAAAAGCGCACGAAAAACCTAACCCCCTTCCCGACGCGGGAAGGGGAAAAATTCAAAGTCTCTCTCCTTTTAGGAGAGAGATTTAGAGAGAGGTTTTCCAGATACCGTGAAAAGTCAGGGTACTCTTCTTCTTCTGCTGACACAAAAAAACAGCCGCCTCCACAAGGGAAGCAGCTGTTTTCAGAAATTATGTAACTACAAAGTATTAGTAATCGAAGTCTCCGCCACCAGCGCCAGCGCCAGCAGGAGCACCATCCTTAGGCTCAGGCTTGTCAACTATAATACATTCGGTTGTCAATACCATACCAGCGATAGAAGCAGCGTTTTGCAGAGCAGAACGAGTCACTTTCGCAGGGTCAACAATACCAGCAGCTAACAAATCGACGAATTCGTTTGTTGCAGCGTTGTAGCCAACACTAAATTCTTTCTCTTTTACGCGTTCAGCAATCACAGCACCATTCTGACCGGCGTTTTCAGCAATCCGCTTCAGAGGTGCAGGTAAGGCGCGAACGACAATCAACGCACCAATCAACTCTTCATCCTTAAGATTTTCCTTCGCCCAAGTTTCCAAATCAGGAGCTAGGTGAGCCAGAGTTGTACCACCGCCAGGAACGATACCTTCTTCCACAGCAGCTTTGGTGGCGTTGATAGCGTCTTCTAGGCGCAGTTTCTTGTCTTTCATTTCGGTTTCGGTAGCTGCACCCACTTTCACCACAGCGACACCACCAGAGAGTTTAGCAAGACGCTCTTGCAGTTTCTCTTTGTCGTAAGAAGATTCGGTTTCATCGATTTGACGACGAATCTGTTCGACACGAGCCTTAACAGCAGCTTCGTTACCTTCGGCAACAATTGTGGTGCTGTCCTTGGTAATGGTGATCCGGCGAGCTTTACCCAGGCTATCCAGCTTGGTGTTATCTAGCTTCAAACCAGCATCTTCGGTAACTAGTTGACCACCAGTCAAAACAGCGATGTCTTCCAGTAGTGCTTTGCGGCGATCGCCAAAGCCGGGAGCCTTAACAGCAGCCACATTGAGTACACCGCGTAAACGGTTTACTACCAAGGTTGCCAAAGCTTCTTTTTCAATATCTTCAGCAATAATCACCAAAGGACGACCGGCACGAGCTACTTGCTCTAACACTGGTACTAGGTCTTGTACCAAAGCGATTTTCTTATCGGTCAGCAGTAGGAAAGGCTCATCAAAAACCGCTTCCATCCGCTCAGGGTCGGTAGCGAAATAGGGAGAGATGTAGCCTTTGTCAAAGCGCATCCCTTCGGTGATTTCCAATTCGGTGAACATAGATTTCCCTTCTTCTAGGGAAATTACGCCTTCCTTGCCCACCTTGTCCATTGCTTGGGCAATCATCTGACCAACTTCTTCGTCATTACCAGCCGAGATCGCACCAACTTGGGCAATGGCTTTGGAATCTTCCACTGGACGGGCGTGTTCAGCAATTTTTTCTACGAGGAAGCCAGTAGCCTTGTCTATACCACGCTTGAGCGAAATTGCATTAGCACCAGCTGCAACGTTCCGCAAGCCTTCTTTGACGATCGCATGAGCTAAAACGGTGGCAGTGGTGGTGCCATCGCCTGCAGCATCATTGGTCTTAGAAGCAGCTTGACGAATCAGAGCTACACCAGTGTTTTCAATGTGGTCTTCTAATTCGATTTCTTTAGCGATCGTTACACCGTCATTGACGATTTGCGGTGCGCCAAACTTCTTTTCTAGGACTACGTTACGACCTTTGGGACCAAGGGTAACAGCTACAGCCTCAGCCAGGATGTCAATGCCTCGTTCCAAGGCGCGACGGGCGTTTTCGTTGTAGATAATGCGCTTTGCCATAGGTGTCTAAATTCCGGGAGTAAGTCAATTTTTTTTGAATTGGGCACTGGGCATTGGGCATGGGGCATTGGGCATGGGACATTGTCTTTATTTTTGACATTCCCTGTTCCCTGTTCCCTATTCCCTTTTCCCCACTAGATAACAACTGCTAAAATATCTTTTTCAGAAAGCAGTACATATTCTTCGGTGCCGAGTTTGATGTCAGTGCCAGCGTACTTAGAGTACAGCACCTTATCGCCGACTTTAATTTCTAATTCCTGACGGTTTCCATCGTCATTACGCTTGCCAGGACCAAGGGCCACTACTTCCCCTACTTGGGGCTTTTCCTTGGCGGTATCGGGCAAATACAGACCACCTGCGGTCTTTTCCTCAGAGGCGCTCACTTTTACAAAAACGCGATCACCTAAAGGTTTAACTGTAGAAACGCTTAGAGATAAAGCTGCCATAATTATTTTCTCCAGTTTAGCACTCTCAACTCCTGAGTGCTAATTTACCGAAAAGTGGCGTCTAATGGCAAGAATGCCTTGAGTACGGGTTCCCGAACTAGAGGGTCATAGATGTACTTAAGTATAAATGCTTAATTATTTATACCTTGCGGGTTTTGTTCCGTAAGTTACGAAGAGAGTAGGGAGTAGGGGGTATGAGAATTCTTTCCCATTCCCTGTTCCCCACTCCCCAGTCAACTTTATTTGCAAAGCTTGCAAATTGTTATAGAACTGTAATCAGGGAGCCGCTTGATGAGTAACAATACAGTGACAGTGATCCAGTCCAGCCATCAAATTCCCAAAACCACTCAATCTTTGGAACATAAGACCCTGAGTAATTGTGTAGAAAGTTTAGGACTTGCAAAAATTCAGCGACACATTTTTATTTACGCTGACCAGGCAATTGCTGCTCAAAACGAGCTAGTCTGGAATTCTGGGATTACTGAAAAAAGCGACTTAAAGATTTAAAACTCAATAAGCCGCACTAAAGTCATTCTATTTGCGTCTATAAAACTAAAGCCAATTGCTTGCGTGTTTCTTGTTCTAGACCCATAATGGTGGTTTACCCTGATGGTGTCTGGTATCGCCAAGCAAACCCGGAAGTTACCCTGCGGATCATCCGAGAACACTCAATAGGCAATAAGGTGGTAGAAGAATATGCGTTTTCAATCCATCTTTTGCCAGAAACTTCCCTAGTTTCTTGTGAACACCTCATAAAGGCTTAACAACCAAAGGATATGGTATAGCAGTAAGCTTTAAGAAAGTGCGGGTTGGTTTTGAGGTAGGGTCATCTTTAAGCCAATACTTACTTGTGAGTCCGAAAGATTATTATTTAATCAGTGTTTTTTACCCCGCCCCTTTCAAAGCGATATATAATAGCGCATTATAGATACTACTGCTATACGTATCCTTGCTGGACTTTTGCTATCGAGCTACTAGTCTATTGAAAGTGCTCGGCATTTTTCAGACTTCGAGACAGCAAAGGCAAGTTAAGTAGGAAAAAGGACAACATCTCGAATAACCCACCATAGAGGATAAATATTCAAGACTTTGATGGACCGAAGCGCGACAAGTGCCACTGCTATGAAAGAGCCCAGCATGAAAGATCACAAACGACTTCTATTGATTGATGATGACCCTAACCTCATCTTGCTGGTGAAGGATTACTTAGAGTTCCGGGGATATGAAGTCATCACCGCCGAAAATGGACGTGAAGCTCTGGAAATTTTAGAGCAAGATGTTCCAGACATGATCATCTGCGATGTGATGATGCCGGAAATGGACGGATATACTTTTGTGGAACAAGTCCGGCAAAACGAACGCACCAGCTGGATTCCGGTTCTTTTCCTTTCAGCTAAGGGACAAAGTGCAGACCGAGTTAAGGGTCTGAATAAAGGTGCTGATGTTTATATGGTCAAGCCCTTTGAACCAGAAGAACTCGTAGCGCAAGTTGAATCCTCGCTGAAACAAACTATCCGTTGGAAAGAACACCAAGCAAAAGGAGGCGAAAACGGTTCCCGCATCCAGGTTCCCTTCGATGTACAGTTAACCCCAACCGAACTGAAAGTAGTCCAGTTTGTCGCTAGGGGTTTAGCTAACCGGGAAATTGCTGAAGAACTAAATGTTAGTCAGCGCACGGTTGAAAGCCATGTGTCCAATATGTTGGGCAAAACCAATCTCCACAACCGCACTGAACTAGCGCGGTGGGCGATTGAAAATCAAATGGCTTAAACAAAGTTAAGAGTTAAAAGTTAGGAGTTACGAATTATGAATTTTTTAACTTCTAACTCCTAACTCCTAACTAAGATTTACCATCCATCTTCTTCAGGGCTGGATTGGTGCAAAACTTCTAAATCCAGTTCATCCAGGTAAGTTAGGCGCTTTCAATTTGAGAAACAGTACCTCGCAGTTCCAGATCGAAGCAGCTATATTGTGGCACGTTTGCGCTTACCTGAGCATCAGCAATAATGACTATGGCCCCATAGTGAGAAACCAGTCGTGAAATAACTGGTTCCTCATACAAGTCTTTAGGAATGCGAACTTGGATACGAGTTTGGGTGCGTCTATTATCTAAAATATCTGTATTAGATTCTACTTGTTTATTTGGAATTGCTATTCTAGCTTCCTACTCGATTTCTGGGATTAGGGTTTTACTTTGCACAATTCTTTTAACACTAGCGTCACTTATCCCACGCAGGCAAGCAATAAAGTATTTGTCTTGGCAAACCATTAATCTAGATATAGTAAATGTGAATAATTGCTCATAATTCGGTAGTTATAAGGTTAATTGTTATTTTATAGTGCTTTTCGAGCAGATTTAATATAGTAAATCTGTAGGGTTACAACAATTGTTGTAACCCTAATTTATTGTGTATAAAAGAGATATTATTGCAGGTGCATATTCTAAATATTTGAGCCTCCGGTGTATTTTCTTTTACCTGTCTAGGTTGAAGCCTTGTTTCTGTCTCAAAAATGTTCAAGTCTCGCTAGGGCAAGGTAGCTTTGGTAACACTTTTGAAGTTGACGAGCGTGGCAAAACTAAAGTCTTAAAAATGCTGACTGAGAATAACCCCAAAGCCATTGAACTATTTAAGTAGGAAGCAAAGGTTTTGAGTCAGCTAAACAATGTGGGTATTCCCAATCTGACTAAGGAGTTATACTGGCAAAATATGCGCTCAAGATTTCTCCGCTTTTGGCAGATTTAATGGACATACACTATTAGATAAATTCCCCCACAGATAACAGCGAGGTTATGAGAGAACACGACCTAGTTTCTTCTTCTAGTGCAGCACTAGAGGGATTAGAGGGCATTAGATATCGTTTGCGCGGTGGTTCTACAAAAGAAAAAGTGGATGCTCTTTTAGAAGCATTTCAATATGGGCCTAAAGGATTTGATCTAGTAATCCAGGCATTGGGCGATGATGTCAGAGAAGGGCGGCAATCAGCTTTGCTCTTATTGTCCTATAGCAGCGAAGCTACTGCTGAACAAGCCATATTGAATTATCTGCCCTTTGCAAAAATGCAATGCCTACATACCTTGACAGAATTTTATCTAGATTGCTACAACCCTGAACAACATCATCCATATTATTTTGCGATCGCAGACTACAATAACACCCTTATTTGCTATTAGGATCTGTCTTATAAGCAATCTTTCGTTAATATTTGGCATTTGGAAACAGGTCAAAGCAAGAAAGATTTTGATCTAGCGATGGCTCACGAATTTTGTTTAGGCAAAAGCGGCAAGGTGTGTATTATTAGCTTTCAGGACTTTCTCTGGCCATTAGATACAGAAACACAAGAGCCGATTGGCACTTATCCCGATTACCTTATGGGTACTGTTCAAGCCCATCCCCATTGCTTGGCTGTCTGCCCAACTAAACAGCCATTAGTTGCTACTAGCTATACTCAAGGCAGAACAGGAAAGTTAGATATCTGGGATTATGAAACATATACTCGTCGCCTCCATCATCAATTTCAAGATGTGGCTTTAATTCCTTATGATAATTCATGGAATCAATCAAAGCTAAACCTTTGGTTGACTGCACCCCTTCTCTTCACCCCTGATGGAAAGTTCTTGGTTGCACGTTTCAAGCAGAGATTGCAGAATAGGCTACAACTGTGGAATACCGAAACAAGAGAACTTACTCAAACATTAGACAATCTGCCTACCCTGACAGTAAATTCACTTGCGAATCGCCTTGATGGGCAAGTTTTGGCTTGCGGAATCCGTGAAAATAAGGCGTGTGTGTGGGAATTGATCAGCGATCGCATTCTCTATACATCTTCGGGTGTTGCTCCCTGCCTTATAAGTTCAGATGGTAGAGTCTTCATCTACTGTACAGAGAATTACGAAATAGTTGTTTGGGATTTAGCAATGAACAGAAAATTATCTACATTGCAGGGGCATACAGCGCCAATTGGTTATGTTGCTATGAGTAGCAATCGTGAATTCATTGCTAGTTATAGCATTGATAGAAAAATTAAAATTTGGGCAGTGCCAGAGTCCCTTAGATACCTGTAACAACTTGTAAATAAGCTCCGAAGTAAGAATAGATTATTTACAAATCTTATGGAGGATAGCAGAAGAAGGCGAAGCCAAAGATAAAGCAGAAGGTAAAGCAGAAACAACAAGAAAGTATGGCTTTAAATTTGCTACGAATTGGAATGAGTTTAGAACAAATTGCTCAAGTTACTGAATTACCTATTGAGCAAATTCAAGTTTTACAAGAGGAGATTCAAAAACCCTAATTTTAACTAATCACTTTAGGAAATACACGGCTATAAAAGCAAAACCCGCGAATGCGGGTTTCAAAGTTTTTATTAGTCCGCGCCAACGGACTTAGCTTGTATAGATGCGATTTCTAATCATCTGGTTTTAAAATTCTCAAACTAAAACTCAGCACTCTGCGGTGTACGGGGAAAGGGAATCACATCACGAATATTTCCCATACCAGTCATAAATTGCACGAGTCGTTCAAAACCTAGTCCAAAACCAGCATGGGGAACAGTACCGTAACGACGTAAATCGAGATACCACCACAACTCTTCTGGGTTTAATCCTTGCGCTAACACGCGGCGTTCTAGAACTTCTAGGCGTTCTTCTCGCTGCGAACCGCCGACAATTTCGCCAATTTTAGGTGCAAGAATATCCATTGCACAGACGGTTTTTTCATCGTCATTCAAGCGCATATAAAAAGCTTTGATTTGCGCTGGGTAATCTGTAACGATTGCAGGCTTTTTAAATAATTGTTCAGCTAGGTAGCGTTCGTGTTCTGATTGTAAATCTAAACCCCAACTTACAGGATATTCAAATTTAACATCAGCTTTTTCTAAAAGTTTGATGGCTTCTGTATAAGTTAAGCGTTCAAACTGATTGTTAATAATATTTTCGGCTGTCGCCAACACAGATTTATCAATGCGTTCATTGAAAAATTCCATGTCTTCTGGGCAAGTTTCCAACACATATTTAAAAATGTGTTTGAGAAACGCCTCAGCTAAATCCATATCACCTTCTAGGTCACAAAAAGCCATTTCTGGCTCAACCATCCAAAATTCTGCTAGGTGGCGGGAGGTGTTGGAATTTTCTGCACGGAAGGTAGGGCCAAAGGTGTAGACGTTAGAAAACGCCATCGCCATAACTTCCGCTTCCAACTGGCCGCTAACTGTTAAATATGTGGGTTTAGCAAAAAAGTCTTGGCTGTAATCTACTGCTTGATTTTCTGTGCGGGGAATATTCTTTAAATCCAAACTGGTAACGCTAAAAAGTTCACCTGCACCTTCGCAGTCGCTAGCAGTGATGATCGGTGTGTGTACCCACAAAAAGCCTCTTTCGTGGAAGAATTGGTGAATTGCTGTAGAGCAAGCATTTCTGACGCGGAAAACTGCACCAAATGAATTGGTACGCGATCGCAAATGTCCAATGGTTCGCAGAAACTCAAAGGAGTGGCGTTTCTTTTGCAGTGGATATGTATCGGGATCAGCTTCACCGTAAACTTTCACGGAGTCGGCTTTCAACTCAATCCGTTGTCCTTTACCAAGAGAAGCCACTAGTACGCCTGTCACTTCGACAGCAGCACCTGTATTTAATTTTTTTAATATAGCTTCGTAATCTGGCAAATCCTGATTAATGACGACTTGCAAATTAGCTAGCGATGAGCCGTCATTGACTTCGATAAAAGCAAATCCTTTTGACTCACGTTTTGTCCGTACCCAGCCTTGCACTTGGAGGGACTCATCAGATTGGCCACTTCGCAATATTTCTGCAATCCGTCGATTTACCATATTTACCCAGCATAAGACTTTAATATCCAGCCTATGATAACGCCCATTCCACCAAAGCGGACTACTTGCCAGAAAGGTTTTTTGAGGCTACGCCAAGAAAATAACTGGCTTTCTAAGTTTAGTTCTAGCCTTTCCAACTGCTGTTGAATTTGCCGTAACTCTGCTTTGATTTCTGGTGTCTGAGATTTATTGTGCTTTAGTTGATCGCGGCGCTGTTGCCATTGTGCCTGTTGTTGGCGATCGCGTTGCACTTGCTCGTAACGTTCTCTTAAGGATAGGAGCGATCGCTCTACTTCCTCTAATTCTTGTTCAAAATCTGATTCGGGATTTTCTGCTGACGGCTGTGATTGTTTAGACGGCTTCATGTACAAGTAGTAAACTAAGATTAAAGGCGAGTCTGCCAATAGTCAAAATTAAAACTATGAGTTTTGACTCAGCACGGGCTAAACGCCCCGCTTCCGCTAACAGCACTCAGCACTCAGCACTCAGCACTCATAATTATGTCTCAATCTACTCAGCTGCCTAAAACCAGTCAACTGAATGAACTTAGTACTCTGGAACTAGCTCAAGCCCTTATGGAAAGGCTGACTATTTCCCCTAACGATTGGCATCGCCTCAAGTCTAACCGCAATTCTCGCGCTAATGAACAAGTAGCAGCAGCGATTGTGTATCTTTTAAAGAATCAGCCAGAAGAAGCTCAAGCTAGATTAGAACAAGCAGTTGGTTGGTTAGATCGCTCTATTTCTGCCCCTCCCTGTCCGACTCACGGAAAAAGTTAGAAGTTAAGAGTTAAGAGTCATGAATTATTATTCAACTCTTAACTCTTAACTACCCTACCGTAGCAGAGATAATCCCCGGCGATTTTCCATTTGTTTACAAAGCCTCAATTCTGTGCCTTTACGGTTCCACTCTACCTGATCAAAAATTTGATGCAGAAGACATAAACCACGACCATTTTCTGACTCATCTGGTGGAAGATAGTCTGTTGGTTCTTCATTACTAGTAGATGAAGGAGTAAAGCCACTACCCTGGTCTGATATTATCCACCAGTATTGATTATCTATTACGGAAAAACGAACTACAACTGTTTTACTCGGATCGAGATTATTACCATGTTTGGCTGCGTTGACTAGAGCTTCTTGAAGTCCTAGCCGCAATTCTGCTTGTAATCTTGCTGGAATTTCTGCCAACAATAAGTCTAATATGGGACAAAGGTAGAGGGTTGAGGCAAAACTAATAGTGCCCCAATAACGTCCAACTGGACGGAGTGAAATAGTAATCACAAGAGAAACCCCATAGCTTTCAGTTAGCTAGACATCAGTTTGCTATTACAGTCACCCTGATAAAACTTGAGGTGGTCATGCTGCCTTCAAACTTGCGTCTTTAAAACTAAATTTTGAAAATGCTAGGGAGCATTGGCTCTATAACTATGAATGGGGATTGTTTAGGTATATATCGGCTGGAATAAGTTTGATAATGAAGTCAGCAGATTAAAAATATGCTGTTAATTTTAGAGAGTATTAGCATACTCTAGTTAGTTGCCGATTTATAATTTACACAATCTTCTTCATGTTTTTAATAACCTATGCAACTTGAATTTATTTAAAAAAAATGAGTTTTTATTTTTGGCTTAATTCAATTTTAGCATCTTTAGTATGCACTAAACTAAAATTTTCAAATTTCAGTTTTTTTGAAGGAATTACTACCCTTGTCAAAATGTGATAGTACAAGAAAGGCGGCAGTTTCAACATGAGCAGTTTGAGGAAAAAAATCAGCAGGTTGTACCCGTGTAATGGTATATTGCCCATCCTGACAAAGCAATTTCAGGTCGCGGGCGAGGGTAGCTACTTTACAGCTGACGTAAACGATCCGAGATGGTTTCAATTGCCGTAAAGTATCTATGACTGCGCGATCACACCCTTTACGTGGCGGATCGAGTATTACTACTTCTGGTATTGTGCCCATTTGGGGAAGCAATTTCTCTACTGCCCCGGCTTGGAATGTCGCATTATCAATTCCATTGCGGTGGGCATTCAAAATTGCTTGTTCTACTGCTGCTGGTTGCACTTCTAATCCTGTAGCAATACGTACTTTTTTGGCGAGGGGTAAAGTTAAAGTCCCTATACCACAATAAGCATCAACTAGGAACTCATGCCCTTGAAGATTGAGTTCTAATTGAATTACCTGCAATAGTGCCTCTGCGGTTTCTGTATACACTTGGAAAAATGTATCTGGGCGTACTTGAAATTCCAGTCCAGCAAAATTTTCACGCAGGTGGGGTACTCCAGCGATGCAACGGGTTTCTGATCCAAAGATAGCATTTGTGCGATCGCTATTGCGATTGAGCGACACTCCCACTAACTGCGGATAGCGCTTTAACCATTCCTGGGCTTGGGTTTCAATTCCTGATAAATTCCAGTCCTTTACCACCAAAGTCAGCAACATTTCCCCTGTGTGTCGGCCAATGCGTAAACCGAGATGGCGAATTTTTCCTTGGTGGCGCTGTTCGTCATAAATTTGCCAACCTTGCTGTTGAATATCCTGCTTAACTTCGGCAAGTAAGGGATTTAATCGCACATCTTGGACTGGACATTGATTTAAATTAATTAATTGGTGACTACCTTTTTGATAGTAACCAGCTTGTACCTGTCCTGTTGCCGATGTGCCCAGAGGATATGTAGATTTGTTACGGTAGGCTAAAGCAAAAGGGGCAGCGAGTACCGGATCTACTGGTGGTTGGATAAAACCGCCAATGCGTTCCAAAGCTTGGATAACTTGATTTTGCTTGGCAGCTAGCTGGTAATCATAATTAATATGCTGCCACTGGCAACCACCACACTTGTCAGCCACAATACAACTGGGTCGGATACGGTGGGCGGATGGTGACAATAGCTGTTGGAGCTTACCGTGGGCGTATTTAGGTTTAACATGAACTAAGCGGACAATGGCGCGATCGCCTGGTATAGTATCTGGGACAAACACAACACGCTCATCAGCGCGCCCCACACCATCGCCTGTATCACTCAGATTAGCGATCGTCACTTCAATTAATTCACCCTGTTGCCAAATTATTTTTGTCATTTGTCATTAGTCATTGGTCATCGTCCCCTTCATTTCGCCTACTCCCTACTCCCTACTCTCCCCAAACAGATAAATTCAATACATAAGTAACTTCGATCCCTTCACTTGTGTACCTCCAACTCGCTAAACTAACAGATAATATTTCAGGTGATTTCAATCATCATGACTGTAATTAGCCAAGTTATTCTCAAAGCCGACGACGAACTGCGTTATCCCAGCAGTGGCGAACTTAAAAATATCAAAGACTTTTTGCAAACTGGCGTACAACGGACGCGGATTGCAGCTACCTTAGCCGAAAACGAAAAAAAGATAGTTCAGGAAGCAACCAAACAACTTTGGCAGAAGCGTCCTGACTTTATCTCCCCCGGAGGTAATGCTTACGGTGAACGCCAACGGTCTCTATGTATCCGTGATTTTGGCTGGTACTTACGCCTAATTACCTATGGTGTACTTGCCGGTGATAAAGAGCCAATTGAAAAAATCGGTTTGATTGGTGTGCGGGAAATGTACAATTCATTGGGCGTTCCCGTGCCTGGAATGGTAGAAGCGATTAATTCCCTCAAAACAGCCTCCCTTAGCTTACTGAGTGCAGAAGACGCTGCTGAAGCAGCACCTTACTTTGATTACATCATTCAAGCGATGTCTTAATACAAAGTATGTGTTGGTTCTAGGAATATACTTCCGGTCTACTAGAGTGAGTGCGAGGTATTAGCACTCGATAGGCATAAAATCCCCAATTTGATCATACCTTCCCCACATTTGGTAGTGGCTGTGGCAAAATCTCTGTCAAGTTACCAACCAGTTGTGGGGAAATTTTATGGATATGGGCATGGGGTACTTGTACTGAGTGTGTAGCGTCTCTTAGAGAAGTATTGGGCATTTGACTAATGACTAATGACAAATGACAAATACAAAAAACCGACAGTCCTTGATTAAGGCTGTCGGCTATTAAGTGTGTTCCCTATTAATGACTCGGCTAGAGTTCAGTTGTCATTAATTATGCCTAGTTACCGATCGCTGCGAGACGATCCTAATCATCGATATGTGTGATTCTCGTCACTTGATTGTTACATCTAAACTGCATATACCCGAATAATCTCTGAGTGACCATAAATTCACGTAGGTAAAGGAGCTAGAAATTTCACCAAGATTAAAAAATCAAGTTATCTTTAAAGACTAAAGCATTTTTTGTGCTAATAATCTTCATCTTGTCTACCTGATTGTCGGAATAATCCTGTTGAGTGCATTCTGAGGTTTTACTACCCCTCCATCCAAGAAATAAGTTTGCTTGTAAGAAAGGCTGCACAAGCATCTTCTGCCAATATTTACCAAGATGGAAATACAAGTATTTAGTTAGAGTTTAAATTAAAGAGCGATCGCGCTTCAATCTACAGGAAAGTAAAAGTGCGTAGCTTGCCGCCGTAGGCGTCGTGTTTTGCAACATAAATTAATTAGCATCCCAAAATACTTTTAACGCCATTTACCAACTCAGCTACTAATTTAAATGATGCGGTGGTTGTAAGCGCGATAAGTTAGAGTTAGCAGCATAAGTGATTCACAATTGGCAAAAAAAACCTAGCTTGGGGTAACGATGGCAACAGAACAAAAGCACAGCAATTATTTATCAGAAGCCGAAAGCCGTTTGCATCAACTTTCTCCTGAGAAGTTACGAGTAGCAGTTGCAATTATTGCTTATCTACAAAAAACAGAAGAAAACGAAGCTACTGAAAAAATATTATTAAATATTCCTGATTTTGCTGAATATTTCCGTAAAATTGAACAAAATGAAGATAAAGTAGAAAATACTGCCTCAAATCAGATTGCCTCAAATGAAGAAGTATGGCAGACTTACTTAGCAGTTGAAAAAAAATGGGAAGAGGTATTCCTTCAGCTTGCAGACTCTTAAATTTCTCACTATTTCTCAAGTCTTAGATGTTCACCAACGCCAAATTCAAAGATTTGGTGGAACATGAGGTGCTAGAGACGAAGGTTTGCTAGATTCAGCACTAGCACAACCTCAAGCTACTTTTGGCGGTGAACTTCTCCATCCAACAATTCACAAGCAAGCAGCAGCGTACCTCTACCATTTAGCAATGAACCATCCGTTTATTGATGGCAATAAGCGTACCGTTTTCGCTGTTATACTTACTTTTTTGAACTTAAATGGCTACACTCTCAACCTATCTCAAGAGCAAGCTTACAACTTGGTGATTCAAGTAGTTCAGAAAGAAATATCCAAAGAAGAATTATCTGCATTTCTGGAACTGTACTTACAGGGCAAGTAAATCGATAGAATAATGCTCTGTCCCCCCAGAGTGCATTACTTTCATGACTGCAACCTCAAAACCAGCCTTTTCCCCCCAAGAAATAGCTGCTGAAGGTCTTAAACCAGAAGAATACGCAGAAATTGTCCGTCGGTTAGGCCGTCATCCCAACAAAGCTGAACTGGGAATGTTTGGCGTGATGTGGTCTGAGCATTGCTGTTATAAAAATTCTCGACCTCTACTCAAACAATTTCCCACCGATGGCCCCCGCATCCTGGTGGGGCCTGGTGAAAATGCTGGTGTTGTAGACTTGGGTGATGGACTCCAATTAGCTTTTAAGATTGAATCTCACAACCATCCCTCAGCGGTCGAACCCTTTCAAGGAGCTGCAACGGGAGTCGGAGGTATTCTCAGAGATATTTTTACAATGGGTGCGCGTCCCATTGCCCTATTAAACTCGTTACGTTTTGGTTCTTTAGAAGATCCCAAAACCCAACGACTGTTTAGCGGTGTGGTGGCAGGAATCTCTCATTATGGTAACTGTGTGGGAGTACCCACCGTTGGCGGCGAAGTTTACTTTGACTCTGCTTACTCTGAAAATCCTCTAGTGAACGTTATGGCACTAGGGTTGATGGAAACATCAGAAATCGTCAAATCTGGAGCATCTGGCTTAGGCAACCCCGTGTTGTATGTTGGTTCCACCACTGGGCGCGACGGCATGGGAGGCGCGAGTTTTGCTAGTGCAGAATTGAGCGATCAATCCATAGACGATCGCCCTGCTGTGCAAGTGGGCGATCCCTTTTTGGAAAAGTCGTTAATTGAAGCTTGTCTGGAGGCGTTTAAGACGGGTGCAGTTGTCGCCGCCCAAGATATGGGAGCGGCGGGAATCACCTGTTCTACCTCAGAGATGGCAGCAAAAGGCGGTGTGGGAATTGAACTAGATTTAGATAAGATTCCCGTCAGAGAAATAGGGATGGTTCCTTATGAATATCTGCTTTCGGAATCTCAAGAACGAATGCTGTTTGTTGCTCATAAAGGGTGTGAGCAAGAATTAATTGACATTTTCCATCGGTGGGGACTTCAAGCCGTTGTTGCCGGGACAGTCATCGCTGAACCGATCGTGCGAATTCTCTTTCAGGGTGAAGTAGCAGCAGAAATTCCCGCTGAGGCTTTGGCGGAGAATACCCCACTGTATAACCGGGAGTTGTTAGCAGAAGCACCAGAATATGCACGTAAAGCTTGGGAATGGACTGCTGATTCCCTACCTGCTTCCACAACTGCTGGAATAGAACTTCCAGGAGGATTGCAAAGTTGGAAGGATATTCTCTTAACTTTGCTCGATACACCCACGATCGCTTCTAAAAATTGGGTATATCGTCAGTATGACCATCAAGTACAAAATAATACAGTCATGCTGCCAGGTGGTGCAGATGCAGCTGTTATCCGTTTGCGCCCCCTTCAAGAGGATAAGGGGCAAAGGAGCAAAAAGGCAGAGGAGCAGAGAAGAATTCACAATGTCCAACGCGGTGTTGCAGCCACGGTAGATTGTAATCCTCGTTATGTTTATCTTCACCCCTACGAAGGAGCTAAGGCAGTGGTGGCAGAAGCGGCACGCAATCTTAGCTGTGTGGGTGCAGAACCTCTGGCTGTGACGGATAACCTAAATTTTGGCTCTCCAGAAAAACCCATTGGTTACTGGCAATTGGCAGAAGCTTGTCGCGGTTTGGCGGAAGGTTGCCGAGAATTGGCGACACCCGTCACGGGCGGAAATGTCTCTTTGTACAATGAAACTCTCGATTCTCAAGGCATCCCACAACCCATTTATCCCACCCCTGTTGTCGGTATGGTGGGCTTGATTCCTGATATAACCAAAATTTGTAGTCAAGGTTGGCAAGCATCCGGCGATGTGATTTATCTTCTCGGATTGCCTCTGGCATCTAAAATCAGTTTGGGAGCATCTGAATATTTAGCCACTATCCACGATACTGTTGCTGGAAAACCACCACAAGTAGATTTTGACTTGGAACGTCGCGTTCAGAAAGTTTGTCGTGAGGGAATTCGTAATGGTTGGGTACATTCAGCCCATGATTCTGCTGAGGGAGGATTGGCGATCGCCATAGCCGAATGTTGCATTGCTGGCAATTTTGGTGCCGAAATCAATTTAGAAATAGCACCAACACAGTTAAACCGCCTCGACGAGGTGTTGTTTGCCGAAGGTGGTGCCAGAATTTTAGTTTCTGTAGCATCAGCACAACAAGAAATTTGGGAATCATATTTACAGGAACATCTAAGTCAAGAGTGGCAGAAACTCGGTGTAGTTGGTAATTTTGAGACGGGTTTGGGGGTTTTCACCACTGATAACCAAACCTTAATCAAAGTTAGTATCGAAGATATGAACGATCGCTATTTCCATGCGATCGCCAGACGTCTCACCATCCATACCACTACTTCTGAGTGCTGAGTTTTGAGTGCTGAATATTTAGACTTCACTCAGAACTATTAGCGTCTCTGAGCAAATTTACGGTACTGTTTTAATGGATGGTTAAAGATTTGTTAAGAACTCCGCAGCCATCTATATAATCCCAGTGACTGACTACCAATTTGAGATTTTGAATTTTAGATTTTGGATTAGGGGCATTGCTTCTAGTTCATATCTTGCTCTTACTGGGCGAAACAAATCTAAAATAGGCATTCTCAAATCCTAAGCCGCATCCTTACTACGGTGCGATCAATCCAAAATCGTCAATCTCAAATCCAAGATTGATTGACCCCCCACTAGGAGCAAAGCTAGCATGATTTCTATTCATTCTGTCACTTCGGATGAATACCCCGACCAGACCAACAACCCAATCAATAGTCATGAAAATCAGCCTGACAAGCCAGAAGAAGCTTGTGGTGTTTTTGGGATCTACGCCCCAGGAGAAAACGTTGCTAAACTGACCTACTTTGGATTGTATGCCCTCCAGCATCGGGGTCAAGAATCAGCTGGTATTGCCACTTTTGAGGGGACAAAGGTACATCTCCACAAAGACATGGGCTTGGTGTCTCAAGTTTTCAATGAATCTGTCTTGGATCAATTGCCCGGTAGTCTTGCTGTTGGTCACACTCGTTATTCCACAACAGGTTCTAGCCGCAAAGTTAATGCTCAACCTGCAGTACTAGAAACCCGTTTAGGTTTAATAGCCCTAGCACATAATGGCAATTTAGTCAATACCGTGCAATTGCGTCAAGAGTTGCTTGAGAATAAATGTAACTTAGTTACAACAACAGACTCAGAAATGATCGCTTTTGCGATCGCAGAAGCCATAGATACGGGCGCTGATTGGCTAGAAGGTGCAATTCAGGCATTTCACCGTTGCCAAGGAGCCTTTAGTTTAGTTATTGGCACTCCCGTCGGCGTTATGGGTGTCCGTGACCCTAATGGAATCCGCCCCTTAGTAATCGGCACTTTGGCTGGTAATCCAGTCCGTTACGTTTTGGCTTCCGAGACTTGTGGTTTAGACATCATTGGAGCCGAATACTTGCGAGACGTAGAACCAGGTGAATTAGTTTGGATTACTGAAGAAGGTTTAGCTTCTTATCATTGGAGTAAACAGTCCAAGCGGAAATTGTGTATCTTTGAAATGATTTACTTTGCCCGCCCTGATAGCGTCATGCACAACGAGAGTTTGTACAGCTATCGAATGCGATTAGGACACCAGCTAGCTAAAGAATCTGTTGTAGATGCTGATATTGTCTTTGGTGTTCCTGATTCTGGTATACCTGCTGCTATTGGATTTTCGCAAGCATCTGGTGTCGCTTACGGCGAAGGACTAATTAAAAATCGCTATGTTGGGCGAACCTTTATTCAACCAACCCAAATGATGCGGGAATCGGGTCTTCGGATGAAACTCAACCCCCTCAAAGATGTGCTGGCAGGGAAAAGAGTAATTATTGTAGATGATTCGATTGTACGGGGTACTACCAGCCGTAAACTAGTCAAAACCTTACGTGATGCAGGTGCAGTAGAGGTACACATGCGAATTTCTTCTCCGCCTGTAACTCATCCCTGCTTTTATGGCATCGATACCGATTCTCAGGATCAGTTAATTGCTGCTACCAAGTCAGTAGCAGAAATTGCTAAGCAACTGGAAGTAGACAGCCTCGCCTATCTGAGTTGGGGGGGAATGCTGGAAGCGACGCGAGAAGACACCAATAGTTTCTGTTCTGCCTGCTTCACCGGAGATTATCCTGTGGCGATTCCTGAGCAAGTGAAACGTTCTAAGCTGATCTTAGAAAAAGTAGTGGTATAAGGACTGCGGGGATTAGGGAAATGAGGAGGAAGAGTTAAAATCTTCCTCAGTACCTAGTCCCTAGTCCCCGGTTCAATTACGAATTGTTACTACTGGCTTCATCTGGGGATGATTCTGATTTTTCTGGCTTGAGTAAGGGGAAGGCGATCGCATCCCGAATACTGGCACAATCGGTTAATAACATCACCAATCGATCAATCCCAATCCCTAAACCACCTGTAGGCGGCATACCATATTCCAAAGCTGTCAGAAAGTCTTCATCTACACCTTGGGCTTCTAAGTCGCCAGCAGCTTTCCGCGCCGCTTGAGCTTCTAAGCGTTCTCTTTGATCGATGGGATCGGTAAGTTCTGAGAAGCTATTCCCAGTTTCTCGCCCGACTATAAATAACTCAAATCGTTCTACCAAACCAGGCACAGAACGGTGAGGTTTTGCTAGGGGCGAAATTTCTACAGGGTAATCAATTACAAAGGTAGGTTGAATTAAATTGGCTTCTACTTTCTCTTCAAAGGCTAAATTTAATAACTTACCAATTGATTGGGCTTCATCTATACCAGGAATACCAGCATTTTTACTTGCTGTTTTTGCTTCTTCTAAACTTTGGAACGAATTAAAATCCAAGCCCGTAAATTCTTTAACTAAATCGTGCATTGTTACCCGCCGCCAAGGTGGTGTTAAATCTATCGGTTCCCCTTGGTAAGTAATTTGTAATGTGCCGAGTACCTCTTGGGCAACAGTGGTAATAATCCCTTCAGTCAACGCCATCATATCGTTGTAGTCGGCGTAGGCTTGGTAAATTTCAATCGTCGTAAATTCGGGATTGTGTCGAGTTGAAATTCCCTCATTGCGGAAAACTCGCCCCAATTCAAACACCTTTTCAAAACCACCCACAATCAGCCGTTTGAGATGGAGTTCTGTGGCAATTCGCAGATACAATTCCATTTCTAAAGTGTTGTGGTAGGTGATAAATGGACGTGCGTCTGCACCCCCAGTCTCACTTTGCAAAACTGGTGTTTCAATTTCCAGAAAATCTCGCTGTTCCAAATAGCGGCGAATACCAGCAGTAATTTGAGCGCGACGGCGGAAAGTTTGCCGCACTTCTGGGTTAACAATCAAGTCAACATAGCGCTGACGATAGCGTTTGGCAACATCCGTTAATCCATGCCACTTGTCGGGTAGGGGCAACAGGGATTTAGTGAGGATAGTATATTGTTTAACGTAGACAGATAACTCGCCCTTTTCAGTCCGTTTAATAGTACCTTTGGCTCCGAGAATGTCGCCTGCATCTGTAAGTTGCTTCAAGTGATTGAAGGCATCGGCATCAATATCTGCCATGCTTTCTTGGATGCGATTTTTATCCAGATAAAGCTGAATTGTACCGGTTTCATCTTGTAAGGTGAAGAAAGCCAATTTACCAAAAACGCGACGTGCCATAATGCGTCCGGCTATGGCAACTTCTAAATCAACTTCTTCGCCACTGGATAAATCGGCAAATTTTTCTTGCAATTGCGCTGCATGATGGGTAGATTCCCAACGATAGGCATAAGGATTAGTCCCTAACTGCTTGAGCTGTTCTACTTTCTCCAGCCTCGCGGCTCGGATATCTTCTTCCGACATGGTAACGAACTAAATAGGGCAAGATTAATTATAGATGCTGTCAAAGTTGAGAGTAAGAGATAATTGCCTAAAAGTGATGTGCGATGGCTAGAGGAAATACAATCACACAAACTAGAGTGCGCCTGTGGACTGTAAACGAATATCACCAGATGTTTGAAACGGGTATTATTACAGAGGATAAACGGGTAGAACTGATTGATGGGCAAGTTACCCGATGAGCGCCAAAAATCCCCTTCATGCAGCAACAACGCTTTGTACATCTGATTATCTCAAGCGTTGGCGCAGCCCGCTGCAGGCATCGCTAGTATAAGTTGCCTTAGTTCGGGTGCAAAATCCCATTTAGTTGAGCCAATACTCCGAACCTGAGCCAGATATCGCTAAAATCTTGTTGCCACACTCTCCCACGGGCCATAATACTCCCATTTCCCGACATCCCACACATAACTGTAATTTTTTTGCTTAATACTTGACAGTTTTTAGTAGTATATTTTACTGTATACCCAGCGGGTTGAAAAATCTCTAGTGGGCGGTCGAGTCTCTTATAAAAAACATTGCCAAGTATAAAAATTTCATTAAATTTTCCTTAACTGTCTTAATTGTCCTTGCGTCTTTGTCAAGATTTTGAGATATTAAATTGAAAAATCAATTCAGATAGAAACTTATGACAACCGAGCAAGAGCTTCAATCTCTTTTTAATACCTTAGATGGCGATCAAGACGGCAAAATCTCCATTAATGATCTTTTTTTAAGTCCTGGCTTAAGTGCAATCATCTCATCAGAAACAAATACCACTAGTCCCCAGGAGTTACTAGTAGAGTATGATTCAGACAAAGACGGTAGTATTACCTTTGAAGAGTTAAAGGAAGCAGTTGAGAAAGCAAGTAATTTAAACTAGCAGTTAAAAAATCAACGCCACACTCACCCCAAAATCCCTCTCTAGCCCACACTAAATCCCTCTCTAGGCAACTATTGAGGGATTTGCCTTTATTTGCCCCTTAGTAACACTTTGCTATCCTCTACAACGATACATTATAGCTAGTAATAACCTACCATCATCTCTGTAGCCACCTCTGTGAGGGTTTTCGATTGGTTAATGGTTTTGACTATTCAACACTAGAGACAGATCGCAAACAAAAAGTGCCTCTTTATACTACAGCAGGAATTGCTGACTACTGGATTTCGGATGTAAATCAGCGTCAGGTTTACGTTTTCCGCGAACCAAGCTTGAAAGGTTACAATCTTGAATTTATTTTGCAGAAAAATACAACCTTATCCTTGATTGCATTTCCAGAAATTGAAGTCCAGATTAGTCAGCTGTTTCCATAAGTTCTACAAATCAAACCTTTATCGTAAATTAAAGGGTTTAAGATCCCTACGTCTATACGTAGTATCAGTTTCAGTCGGGGTTTAAATCCCCGTTTGAAAATGTCTTTAATTTTGAATTTTGAATTTTGAATTGTTAATTCTCTCCTATTGTCAGCAAATACCTAGATGAAATAGCTTTCATTTTCAAGTTAGTAAATTGCACGATCGCCTTTACTAAATCTTGCTGTTCTGGTTGTAAATTTAGTTTTTCTAGCGCCTGCTTAATATTATTACCAGCTCGGAGATTGTGATTAAGTTGGTCACGCTGAGATGAGTTTAATACTGCCACAATTTCCCTATTTCTTCTCTGACGCACAGCCTGGAGTTCCTGGCGTTGTAAGGGAGTCAGGCTAATGTCTGACGAGGTGGGGTAGCTTGCAGTTTTGGTACTTGGAGCGAAAATAACACCATAAGTCGTATTGATTTGAACGGGTGCAGCTAAGGCAATTCCCGGCATGAAGAGGACAAGAGCAAGAATATTAGCGAATATAGACAGCCGTTTTGTCAAGTAAATTGCCATATTGAGAAATGCCTAGTACAATCTGGCGGAAGTTTGCCTACCTTTAACAAGTTGCTCAAGTAACTTATCTGGTTAATTAACCTCCAAAACCAGGAATTAAACGCTTAAGGGCACGACCGGTAACATCGCCATAGCGCAGTTCTCCACACATAATCTTACCCATGATCTGGGGAGCCGAGGGATGCTTAACACCAACTTTGTAGCCAATATTGGAAAAGCGATAGAATGCTCCAGCTAATTTTTGCGCCCAAGCCATCTCAGTACCCAATTCTTCATTAATGGCTTTGCTATATTTTTCTAAAGCATTAGTGTCACTAGAAAGTGCTTCATTAATGGTTGCGGCTGCGAGTAAACCACTAAAAATTGAAGGGCGAATGCCTTCTGCTGTCATGGGATCAACCACACAAGCAGCTTCCCCAGCTAAAACTGCATTTTGCGTGTGCAGCTTTTGATTACCATCCCAAATACATAAGGGATGACCATATTGTTTGCCGATTTTGAGGTCTAGATTCAACGATTTGGCATACTCATCCAAAATATTTTTGAAGTCCTGGGGTTGACGACCAATAAACGTCCCAACACCTATGGAATAACCATCAGCTTTGGGGAAGTTCCAGAGATAGCCGTTTTTAACCAAGCCAAATTCAAAATGAATTGTGGGTTTGTTTTCTATAATGCCAGGGATTTCTGCCTCTAAAGCCCCTGTGAGCAGACGTTTACGTTCTTTGAAACCTAGCCATTTTGCCATTGGGCCTTTGGCACCATCAGCCGCGATTAAATAGCGACCTGTAACTGGGCCATTAGCTGTGTTAACTTGCCAATAGTCACTTTGAAATTCAATACCAGTTACTACCGTATTATCTCGTACTTCAGCCCCTTGCTTCTGTGCTTGCTGCACTAGGAAATGGTCAAAAATATCTCGTCGCACCATCCAGATTGGTTCTTTGGTGGCGATTTTTGCTTCCACGGGGTCGCCCAATTTCCAGGTAAAACGAAGGGAGTCGGCTTTTACAGAAATCGCTGGGCTAAAATCAAAGTCAAACCATTGAGCGATCGCTGGAGATACACCACCACCACAAGGTTTATATCTTGGCAGAGATTCTTTTTCCAACACTAATACTGAGCGACCTTGTTTGGCTAAATGATATGCAGCTGTTCCACCAGCTGGTCCAGCGCCGATGATGATGCAGTCGTACATAAGGCTGAATTTTTGCTCCTCAATTAGTTTATTTTCTATTCAGATACTTGATCAATTTTTGTTAGATACCTAAGAAATAATAAAGGCTGAAGAATTTATCCATTATCCTTCAGCCTTTATACTTAAGACTTTAGACTTTAAACAGTCGTGATGTCTTTTTCTTTTTCTGCCAACAGTGCGTCTATTTTGGCGTTATACTCGTTTGTCAGTTTTTGCAAGTTGTCTTGTTGGTCTTTTGATTCATCTTTGGAGATTTCAGAGGCTTTTTCCTGTTTGCGAATGGCGTCTATGGCATCGCGGCGAATGTTGCGAATAGCAACACGACCCTCTTCAGCATACTTAGATGCCATTTTGACGAATTCTTTACGGCGTTCGCTCGTTAAGGGCGGAATATTCAACCGGATTACAGAACCGTCGTTACTGGGTGTTAAACCCACATCTGAGAGGGAAATAGCCTTCTCAACGATGTTTAGGGTGTTGCGCTCGTAGGGTTGAATTAAGATCGTCGTAGCATCCGGCGTGCTAATATTTGCCAGTGATTTTAAGGAAGTAGGCGAACCGTAATAGTCTACCAGTACCTTATCTAATAGACTCGCATTGGCGCGACCAGTGCGAATCGAGTTAAAAGCTCGTTGAGTTGCCTCAACAGTTTTTTGCATCGTACTTTCAGCTTCAGCTAATTTCACAAGAACCTCCCACAAGGGTGCCGATGGATTCTCCCAAGACTGCTCGGTGGATATTTCCTCGCACCGTTAGGTCAAATACCAGAATTGGGATATTATTTTCTTTACACAAGGCGATCGCAGTACTATCCATCACCCGCAAATCTTTGGCTAAAACGTGCGCGTAGGTTAAGCTATTGTAACGCTTGGCGTCAGGATAAATATGAGGATCGGCATCATATACTCCATCTACTTTGGTGGCTTTAAAAATCACCTCAGCATCAATTTCTGCGGCTCTTAATGCCGCAGTAGTATCTGTAGTAAAAAAGGGATTTCCAGAACCAGCACCAAAAATTACCACCCGCCCTTTTTCAAGATGACGGATAGCACGACGACGGATATACGGTTCTGCTAATTCTTGCATAGCGATCGCAGTTTGCACCCGCGTCTGTACTCCTATGTGTTCTAGCGAATCTTGCAGCGTCATGGCATTCATTACCGTGGCAATCATCCCGATATAGTCAGCGGTTGCCCTGTCCATCCCCGCCGACGCTGCTTTGACGCCACGAAAAATATTGCCGCCGCCAACAACTATGGCGATTTGAGTGCCAGTGGTTATCACCTCTGCTAGTTCTTGTGCTATTCCTTTGACCACTTCGGGATCAATGCCATAGCCCATGTTGCCCATTAAGGCTTCACCGCTCAGTTTGAGTAAAACCCGTCGGTAATTCGTTCCCATGAAGTTACGCTTTATCAAAAAAGTTGCAATTGCCTCCAATTTAAGATAGCAGTTACAGGGACTATCTATGTCTAGTTACGCCAAATCAATGTAGTACCTACTGGTTCTGTTTGTGGTATGGCTATTTCTTCACCTTTAAACAGAGAAGCGATCGCAGTTCTCAAATAATCCTGTCCCACTGATGATGGCTTTTGGGGATGATTATCAATTTTACCTTTGTAACGGACTATACCGTTAGTATCTATTAGAAAGGCCGTTGGTGTTTTTGTTGCGCCGAAACTACCGGTCACATCTTGCGTTGAATCCCACAGGTAGGGGAAGTTCAACTGGTGACGTAGGGCAAAAGCTTTCATGTTTTCAAAGCTTGACCTAGTGTCGTAGTCAACATTACTACCATTCAGTCCAATTAGTGTGAAGCTTTTTGGGGCAAATTCGGCTTGAATGTTTTTTAGTCTGCCTAAATACCACTCTACATAAGGACAGTGGTTACACATGGAAATAACGCCGACTGCTCGGAACTTTTCAAGATAACGCCTGAGATGGTGTACTTGACCATCAATTCCTGGCAGTTCAAAATCTGGTGCGTAGCTTCCAACGGGAGTATCAATTGTTTCTAGTAGATTCATGTTTTCTGGCTCGCAGAATTAGGAACAAGAAAAATATTGTTAAATTCAGCGTCAGTTTCCAGTTGCAAACCACCCCTTAGCCGATGCCTCATATTCGCCAATCTTATAGACCAAATTTGCGATCGTAAATTGTGAAACTACTGAATCTAGCACTGATGTTAATTTACTCACATCTAAAAAATAGCCCAAATATTACTCATATTAGAGAAGTTATAATTTCTAATACTGACATAATCTCAGTTGTGAGTAAATTACCTCTATCAACAAGATGAGAACTCTCTATACTGGATAAAATTATCAGCTTAATACTAGTATTATCAGCCTAGAAACTTTTGTGGTATATATATAGGCTATCACTAGAGCAAAGGGTTTATTTTGAAAATCTGATAAATTTTATGCAAATTAAAAACAATTTTACTTGTGCCTTGCTACTGAAAAACTTTTAGCATTCTTTACATCAAATTTATCATGACAACCTCAAGTTCAAAAACAGCACTTAACTCTACAAAAACCTGGATTTGGCAAGATTTTCCGATCTGCTATCAAACCCAAGGAACTACTGGCCCAGCTGTTATCCTGGTGCATGGATTTGGTGCTTCTTGGTGGCACTGGCGGAAAAATATTCCCGTATTAGCGGAAAATTGCCGTGTTTATGCGATCGATTTGATTGGTTTTGGCGCTTCCGCAAAACCTCAACCTGGTGAAAAAATTACTTACACATTAGAAACCTGGGGACAGCAAGTAGCAGATTTTTGCTGCGAAGTTGTCGGTGAGCCAGCTTTTTTAGTTGGAAATTCTATTGGCTGTATTGTCGCCATGCAAGCCGCAGTAAGCAACCCAGATATTGCCTTGGGAGTTGCATTACTCAACTGTTCTTTACGGCTGTTACACGATCGCAAACGGGTAACTTTACCTTTATCTCGTCGTTACGGAGCGCCTCTACTCCAACGTCTGTTATCTATCAAACCAGTTGGTGATTTCTTTTTCAATCAACTCGCCAAACCGAAAACGGTGCGGAAAATTCTGCTGCAAGCCTATGCGAATGCTGAGATGGTGACAGATGAGTTGGTAGATATTCTCACTTCACCAGCAAGCGATCCAGGGGCTGGTGCTGTGTTCCTAGCTTTTACTTCTTATTCCACAGGGCCTCTACCAGAAGAACTTTTACCACTGTTATCCTGTGCGGTGATTATCTTGTGGGGAACGGCTGATCCGTGGGAACCAATAAACTTAGGTAGAGAATTAGCTAACTTTCCGCAAGTAGAAAAGTTTATTCCTTTAGAGGGAGTAGGGCATTGTCCCCAGGATGAAGCGCCGGAGTTAGTCAATCCGATTTTACTCGATTGGATTTTGGAGCGATCGCGGTAATAGACTCGGCTCAATTTTCACGTAATGGGTGATATTGAATATATTCAAAAAGATTTATTTTTTGTTGATTGAGCCGATACGAAAAATTGACTTTTTACCACTTTTTCTTGGGGTATGATTTCTCTGCTAATATTCCTACGGAACTTCAGGAAAAAAATGAAGAAATATTTATTGAGGAGATTATAGAAAAACTCAATGCTATCAAGCCTGTTCTTGAACCTGCTCCCTTACTTCCTGATAGATTTCCACTCTCCAAAGTAGGGGCCACGTTCAATAGTGCCATCGGGCATAGTAGTATCCCAAATTACATTCATGGCTCTACAGATAGCGTCGTGGGCAATGGAAGCACCTCGGAAATCAGCACAAATGAAAACGTTATGCTCACCACCATACAAAAATCTAGCTTCACGGAAAATAGCACCGATGGCATTAGCATGATACAAGTTACTTCCAACCAAATCAGCACCAATCAAATAACACCTAAACAAATTAACGCATTCCAAGTTAGCATCCCTGATAATCGCACCATCCAACCGAGCTTCTCTCAGAGAAGCACCAAAGAGATCGGCTCCACTTAGATCGGCTCCCCTCAAATCGGCTCCATGCAAATTAATATTTCACAAGACAGCACCTTCGAGATCAATGAACTCTCGCCCATATCCTCTTTCTCTAATTACCACAGCCCCAGCAAAGTTACGTTTACCGGAAGTGTACTTTTTCAACAACTCTTCAGTGGTAATTTCCCAAGCCATAATTTAAGATCCAATTTCTTTTCTAATCTCAAATATAGTGCTACTGAGATATGATCTGATTTACTCAACCCCGAAACGTTGCAGGCTATTTATTCACTAACGATGAATTTTTGACACTATCTCTTATTTGCTCAATTAGAAATAGTACTCAAGGTAATTACTAATTCAAAACTAACTGACTTAAAAAGAAGGCAAGTGCTGCACTACCCAAAGGAACTGTCAAATTGTCAATACCTAAAAATGAAACAGCTTCTAAAGCAGTAGCTATAACTGCGACTAACAGTGATACTGCCCAAGTTTGCCAACTGTTTCCTTGAGTTCCAACTAAAATCAAACTACTTACGAGATAGCTAACGAGCATCATAGTTAGGGAGCCTTCCCAACTTTTTTCTGTCCCAAAAACTTTATACTTATGTTTACCAAAACGCTGCCCAATCAAGGCTGCTAGTCCATCTCCCCAAGTCATTATCAAAATTCCGAGTGCTGCGTACTGGGGTTGTTGCAAGTACCAGAACCAGGCAACTAAAATACCGAAACTTACAGAGTAAAAAAATGTCCCTAAACTTTGCCGTCCGACGCTATTAATACCAGGAAGAATGGGCAATCGGTAGGATAATAAGGTGATTGCACTCGCTAAAATAGAAGCTGTAATCCCGACACTGGCGGGAATATCTAGCCACCAAGCGATTAAAATCACATTCCCAGTGCCAATATGAACTATCTTCCGCACGATTTCTGGCTTGTCGGTAAAGCGGTTTATCACCCATGCAATCAGGAGGATGAGTAACACCCAAATTGCAGCCGACGCAATTTGCAGCCATAAAACCGGAATTGAGGTGGAGTCAGAAAATGTAATTAACAAAGATGCAACAAAATGAGAATTTTTACCTCTGTTACTAATTTATAAGATTTGGGTAGCTGCAATGAAATTATTATTGATTTGGCTAATTCGGGGCTACCGAATGTTTATCTCGCCATTGTTTCTTCCGACTTGTCGCTTTCAACCAACTTGTTCAATGTATGCTATTCAAGCCATTGAACGATTTGGAGTGTTTCGTGGTAGCTGGATGGCAACTCGGCGGATTTTACGCTGTCATCCGTTTCATCCAGGTGGTTACGATCCAGTGCCAGAGGTGGTAGAAAAGGTAAAGGAGCAGTAGTTTTGTGCAAATGGTGGCGAATTGAGGTTGGAGTTTAAACGCAAAGGGGAGGCAGCGCGTTGCGGGGGTTCCCCCCGTTGTAGCGACTGCCGTCGCGCAAAGGGAAGCGCAAAGGGACGCAGAGAATGACAAGAGCGGTAATTTATTAAAGGAAGTGTTCGTGGGTATAGCTATTTGGGGAGATGTCAACAGATGAGGTTGTCATCTAGCGTGGAAAGGTTGAATAATTTAATTTAGACTTACCATGCTGAATCTTACTGCGATTTCTATACCCGATCCACAAATTCCTACTCCTGGTCCGAGTCCACTACCGAGTCCCAATCCTGAGCCGAATCCGCTACCGAGTCCCGAACCTGTACCTGGGCCAGCGATACCCCAACCTTTACCTGGGCCTGTACCAGAACCAGTACCTGCTCCCATTCCTCAGACGGTTCCAGCACCAATTCCCCAAACCATACCAGAACCTGTTTAGATTACCTTGGTAATGTAATTCAAAATCTCAAATCTAAAATCCAAAATGCTAAGAGCCGGAATTGTCGGACTTCCCAACGTCGGAAAATCTACTTTATTTAATGCTGTAGTTGCTAATGCCAAAGCAGAAGCAGCTAACTTCCCTTTTTGCACGATTGAACCGAATGTCGGCGTTGTCGCAGTACCGGATGAACGGTTAAATGTTCTTGCTAAGATTGCCAGTTCGGCACAAACTATCCCGGCGCGGGTTGAATTTGTAGATATTGCCGGTTTAGTTAAAGGTGCAAGTCAGGGTGAGGGACTAGGAAATCAATTCCTGTCCCACATCCGGGAAGTTGATGCGATCGTTCATGTGGTACGTTGTTTTGAAAATGATGATATTATCCACGTTGCTGGTTCTGTTGATCCAGCACGAGATATTGAAATTATTAATATAGAGTTGGGTTTATCAGATTTAGCACAAATTGAGCGGCGAATTGACCGCACTCGCAAACAAGCTCGTACCAGCAAAGATGCACAGTTTGAAATCACAGTCTTAGAAAAATTAGCTGTGGTTTTAAATGAAGGTAAATCGGTGCGTCAGGTGAGCTTGAACGAAGAAGAAACAGAAATTATTAAAGGACTGGATCTGCTTACTTATAAGCCAATTATCTACGCCGCCAATGTATCTGAAGATGAGTTGGCAACTGGTAATCATTTTGTGGAAATAGTGCGGCAAATTGCAGCGACAGAAAATGCTCAAGTTGTGATAGTTTCGGCTCAAGTTGAAGCGGAATTAGTAGAATTACCAGAGTCAGATAAAGCTGATTTCCTCGCGTCTTTAGGTGTGGAAGAAGGCGGTTTGAAATCATTGATTCGGGCAACTTATATGCTTCTAGGCTTGCGGACGTATTTTACTTGTGGTCCCAAAGAAACCCGCGCTTGGACAATTAATACGGGAATGTCTGCACCTCAAGCTGCTGGTGTAATCCACAGTGATTTTGAAAGGGGATTTATTCGCGCCGAAACAGTCGCTTATAAAGACTTGGTAACAACTGGTTCTATGAATGCTGCGAAGGAGAAAGGGTTGGTTCGCAGTGAAGGGAAAGAGTATGTTGTGCAGGAAGGGGATGTAATGTTGTTCCGATTTAATGTGTAGGGGTAATTAATGGGTGGTCGTTATCGATGAGATAATGGTCAACCTACACTAGGTTGCGATCGCCCTAAAAATATTGACAAAGTATTCAATATATGCATATTAATGTTTAAGGAAACTGGTTGGCGATCGCAAATAAACAAGCTTGGACAAGCAATTGATCGTCCTTCCTTTCTTGTGCCGATCTTTGTCAGCTACTTCCACCCACAATGTACACATAAGAACCTAAATTCTCGTCGTCTGTACCAACTACTACACCGCCTTCTGCACCGGGAACAAGTTCCATAGCTTCAATTTTGTGATAATTAGAGCGGTAGAGAGGAACAAATTGAGAATTTTGCTGCCATACAATTTTGTTGCCACGCAATCCCAAGTAACCAGCTACATACACAGCCGACTGAAATGGGCCATCATCCCCAGCATCACTTGCTGAAGTGATATATACAATTCCTACGGGGTCTACTTTAATATCTGAAATATGGCGAACATTTCCAGATGGAAACGGTACTTTTAGATTGGCAGAACCTGCGAGGGTAATTTGATATTTAGCCAAGTCAAACATTCCCCAAAAAATAGTTGCTGGTTGTTCTCCTTCACCTCGATGTCCCCAAAGAGCAACTAATTTACCATCTATATTTTGTAATCCAAATGATTCAAAGTTATTTCCTTGAATAATTCCTGGTAGATTGAATTCTTTGAGAACTGAGATGCTTTTATTGGCAGGCTCGAACCTGATGTGATAAGCTTTCCCAGAACTGCTTAAAGCTATAAAAGAAAATTTTGTTTTCTCTGGAACAGATGTTAAAGCTTCTAAGTCTATGGGCAATTCTGTATTATTTGGCCAATTCAAGGGGAAATATTCAGGCTGCCTTTTACCCTTAATCGTAATAATTGCTAAACGACCTTGGTTTTTTTGTTTGTTGTCATGGACAATCAGAAAATCGAGCCTATTGCTTTGTTGCTCTATCAAAGCTATACCACTGATACCGAAAGGGATGCCACCGCGAACCGGACGCCAATCTTGCGCCCAAACTTGCTGGGATATGAGTAACAATGCACCTAAGACTACTATATTGATGATTAACCTAAGAAACCGAGGCATATTGATTTAGCCAAGCTGTGAGTATCGGTAAAAGGAGTGTGTTAACAGATGCTCAATCATATCAAATCCAAGGAATTTGCACTCACATCAATAAAGCAGTTTTTTATACTTAAGATTAATAGTATAATTACGTAATTACTTGACTTCCGATAGTACTTTATGTAAAGAAAGCAATAATTCGTTGACAGTATAGGGCTTCGACAAAAATGTATTGACACCAATAGCTGCTACTGCACTGAGCTTATTGTCAGACATAAGTCCAGTGCTGGCAATAATTTTGACTTGGGGGTTAATTTTTTGCAAGGTACGCATGGCTGTTAAACCATCCAGTGAGGGCAGCATAATATCCATAAGGACAGCACTAATTTTGTCTCTATTTTGAGCATATAGCGCGATCGCCTCAATGCCATCACTGGCAACTAAGATTTTGTAGTTGTGAGCTTCTAATGATGTTATCGTAATCTCTTGAATGGCGGCTTCATCATCTACAACCAAAATCAATTCTCCATGTCCTGTCTGTGGTGGCAAATCTTCGGGGCTGAGTGTTTCTATTCCCCCCACTGCTGGCAAGTAAACCTTAAAGCTAGTGCCACTTTCCGGTTCACTATACACGTTCACAAAACCTCCGTGACTTTTAACGATCCCCAATACTGTGGAAAGTCCTAAACCAGTGCCTTGTCCGACATCTTTTGTAGTAAAGAATGGCTCGAAAATTCTATCTAGCATTTCTTTAGGAATCCCAACTCCAGTATCGGAGACAGTAGTCACTATGTAAGACCCCTCTTTGGCTTCTAGGTTCATGCGCGCATAATTTGCGTCAATCAACATATTTTCGGCAGAGAGACTCAAAGTACCGCCATTAGACATAGCATCGCGGGCGTTAACGCAGAGGTTCATCAGCACTTGATGCAGTTGGGTACTATCTCCAGAAACCATCCACAAATCTTGCGGTACATTAGTGCTGATTTCTATCGATTTGGGAAAGGTCTCTTTAAGAATCTTGGCAATTTCCACAATTATATGTTTGAGTTGCAAAGTTATGTGCTTCCCTTCTACACCCCGTGCAAAAGACAGCACCTGTTTGACTAAATTAGCACCGCGTCTAGCGTTAATTTCTAAAATTTCTAGTAGATGACGAGTCCGCTCATCTGCATCGGGAAATTTCAGCGATAGCAGTTGCGCTCCTGCCAAAATCGGTGTCAGGATGTTGTTGAGGTCGTGAGCAATACCACTAGCTAAAGTGCCAATACTTTCCAGGCGTTGAGCGCGAAATAATTGGGCTTCTAGATGCTTTTTCTCGGTAATATCTGTGTCAACGGTGAGAATTGATTTGGGTTTTCCTTGTTCATCGCAAACCAGACTCCAGCGACTAGCCACAAGGACCTCTTTGTTCATTTTAGTAAGTTTTGTTAACTCACCCTGCCATTTACCTTGACTAATAGCTTGCAATAGAGCCGCTTCAATTTCCGGTGAAGGTTCATCATACAAAAGCTCACTAGCATTTTTACCCCGAGCCTCTGTAGCTTGCCAGCCGTAAAGTGTTTCTGCACCTTTGTTCCAGAAGATAATTTGATTGTTTAAATCTCGGACGCAAATGGCATCTGTGGTGACATCTAGTAATGCTGCTTGTTCGCGAATTTTTTCTTCTGCCAATTTGCGATCGCGTAGCGCAGCTTGTCGTTCGCTAATATCTATACTGGCGCATGTCACCCCGATAATTTCTTGGGTTTCATTCCGTAGTGGCTCGACAGTTAAATCGTAATATCGCGTTGTCTCTTTGATAGTAATTGATACTTCTTCTCGCGTTCCGATGCCTGTACTCAGCACTCCACGTTTAATTGCAATCAGACGTTGAGCATCTTCTAATGGAATGATATCTAAGTCTTGTTTGCCCAATATTTTCTCAACTGTCAACCCAGATGGGGGATTGTAAACCCAGGTGTACCGTAAATCTCTATCCTGGTTGTAGACAAAGATTGGAGAGTTTTTCAGAGCAACCCGAAATCGCTCCTCACTCTGCCGCAGTGCGTTGTCTGCCCTTTGACGTTCGATGGCATAACGCATAGATCGCACCAGCAAGTCACCAGTTACTTGCCCCTTCACTAAATAATCTTGCGCTCCTTGTTGCATTGCGCTAGTTGCTAGGGTTTCATCATTTATACCCGTCAGCACAATGATTGGAGTTGCTTTTGCCTGATTGTGAGCAATGACAAAGGTTTGTAATCCCTGGCTATCTGGCAGCGAGAGGTCTAACAAAATAACATCAAAAATTTCGTTTGTTAGGTAGTTGACTGCTTCATAAAGCCGTTTAACGGGCATCAACTCAACTACAACTGTGGTAACTTCTTTGAATAACTCTTGTAACAATAAGACATCACCAGGGTTGTCTTCTATTAACAAAACTTTAATAATATTTTCACCTGCCATTTCCATTACTCCGGTGGCAGTTTTACGATCGCAAACCAAAAATTTTCTATTGATTGGACAATTTTAACAAATTGATCGAAATCTACTGGCTTAGTTATATAACAGTTAGCAAAAAGGTTATAGGCTTTGAGGATATCTTCTTCTGCCTGGGAAGTCGTCAAAACTACTACAGGAATTCGTTTGAGGTTTTCATCTCCTTTTATTTCTGCTAATACTTCTCGTCCATCTTTTTTCGGAAGGTTAAAATCGAGCAATACAATATCTGGATGAGGTAATCTAGCATATTTTCCCTGTTTTCGCAAGAATGCCATTGCCTCTACACCATCCTCGACTACATTCAAGTGAATTGAGATTTTACTATCTTCTAGAGCGATGCGTGTCAGTTGGACATCGCCAGGATTATCCTCTATTAACAAAACCTCAATAGGCATAATTGCTGTTATGGTATTTACCATTGCTTACCTGCTCTATCTGGAATTGTGAAGTAGAAAGTCGAGCCTTGACCCGGTTTCGACTCAACCCAAATCCGGCCGCCGTGGCGTTCGATAATTTTCTTACAAATTGCTAGACCAATTCCAGTACCTGGATACTTGTCTCTACCGTGTAAGCGCTGAAAAATTATAAAAATACGTTCAGTATATTGGGATTCCAAACCAATTCCATTATCACGCACCCAGAACAACCATTCATCCTCTGAGGGGATAAAATTTAAATTTTTTCCATCTAATACATCTACATCTCTCTTACTTACTCCAATGTGAATTAATGGCTGTTGACGATCGCAAAATTTGATCGCGTTGGCAATCAGGTTTTGAAATACTTGTGTCAATTGGGTAGCATCAGCCATCACTTGAGGTAGAGTATCATAGGTGACAACTGCCTTTCGATCTGCGATCGCAACTTGAAGATTAGCAAGCACCTGTTCTAAGACAATACTACAATCAACTGGCACAAAAGGTTGTCCACGAGTGCTGACGCGGGAATAGTTTAATAAATCGTTGATTAGGGTCTGCATCCGGCTGGCCCCATTTACTGCGTAGGTGATAAACTGATCCGCATTGGCATCGAGTTTGTTTTTGTATCTCCGCTCCAGCAGTTGTAAATAACTAGTTACCATCCGCAATGGCTCTTGCAAATCATGGGAAGCTACGTAGGCAAACTGTTCTAATTCCGCATTAGAACGAGTAAGTTCCTGACTTTGCTGGGTTTCTTTTTCTAATAGTTGTGCCTGAGATAAAGCAATCCCAATTTGGTTAGCTAATTGCTGTAACAAATCTGTTTCAAACTGATTCCACTGTCGAGGTGCGGCACACTGATGAGCTAGCAATAAACCCCAAATACCGTCCCTGACAAGAATCGGCACTACCAGATTAGCCCTGACAGCAAACTGCTGAAGAAATTCTCGATGGCATGGTTGAATATGAGCAGCCTCAATGTCTTCAAGGGCACTTACTCTCCCTTGGCGATACCTCTCTATATATTCTTCTTTAAAACAGGGGTCAAAAAGATTTTTTCCTAGAATTATCGGCCAACCAGGCAGCACTGCTTCTTGTACCACTGTTCCCGAACCGTCAGGTTCCAGTCGAAAAATCAACACACGGTCAGCTTGTAGTAGTTGTTGTACCTCTGTGACAGTGGTTTGAAGAATTTCATCTATTTGTAAAGATTTTCGAATTTTCAGGGTAATTTCAGCAAATAGTTGCGATCGCAGATTTTGCCGCTTTAATTCTTCATCTGCCCGCTTGCGATTTGTGATATCAGTATAAGAACCAACCATCCGCACTATATCACCCAATGCGTCCCAAAGTGCCTGTCCTCGATCTAGAATCCATTTATAGCTGCCGTCTTGGCACTGGACTCGATATTCACAGACGTAAAACGGTGTTTTCTTGGCAAAGTGGTCTTGGAAAGCCTGAAATACCCAATCTTGCTCATCGGGATGGATTCGTTTTGTCCATTCATCCCAACGGTTGGAAACTTCGTGGTCTTTATAGCCGAGCATTTCCTTCCATCGAGTTGAGAAGAACACTTCATTAGTCTTGAGGTTCCAATCCCAAATACCATCATTATTACCATGTAATGCTAATTGCCAACGTTCTTCACTTTCTCGTAGTGCTTTTGCTGTTTTCCGTCGTTCAGTAACGTTTTGGAAACAAACAGACAAGCCGTCTTTTGCCGGATAGGCATGGACTTTAAGCCACTGCTGCTGTGGCAGATAGAACTCCTCAAATTCGACACTAACCTGTTCTAAGATTGCCCTGCGATATTCACAATCAAATGTTGTGCCGATAATTTCTGGAAACACCTCCCAGATGTTTTTACCCAAAAGCTCATTGTGAGTTTTTTGCAACAGCCGTTCTGCTTGACCATTAATATAGGTAAATTGCCACTTTTTATCTAGGGCAAAAAAACCATCAGTGATACTTTCGAGAAGATTGGCGATGCGGGTTTTGGCGGCTTCAGATTGGGCGCGGGCTGCTTGCTCGTGCGCCATTAGTTTTTCGGCAACTTGAGATACCTCAGCTACATAACGTCTGAGTTCTAGTTGGTCGATTACCAGGCGACTCAAACCTACAAACGCCTCTACTTGTTTTTGGCTTAGTTGCCGTGGAACTTGGTCAATCGCGCACAGAGTTCCCAATATATCTCCCTTCGGAGTAATTAAGGGTACACCTGCATAAAATCGTATATGTGGATAGCCCGTCACGACTGGATTATTTGCCAACTTTTCATCAGCTAGGGTATCAGAAATCACTACAACATGACGCTGCTGTTGGCAAAGATAAGATAATCCAACACTCCGGGGCATTTCTGATACATCTAAACCTACTTTCGCTTTAAACCATTGACGGTTTTCATCAATAAAATTTACCAAGGATATGGGAGTGCCACAAATAAATGCCGCTAACTGAGCAAGATTGTCGTAAGCTTCTTCGGGTTCGGTGTCAAGAATCTGATACTGGCGGAGGGCTTCTAACCTCACAGCTTCTGTATCAATATTTCCAGCTTCCATTAACTTTTTTTAATGTGATATTCAATTCCCAGCCTGACTACTTTATGAATAGATTAACCTTTTTTAACATTAGTTAACCATCTGTCTGCTTTTGGTTATTCAGGGGAGTCTTTGAAAGTTTTTTGAAAAACCTACATTCACATTTGAGAAAAGCCATGCCTAGCAGTAAACTACTTGCTGTCTACGCCCCAAAGTTATTGCGTAGGCGTAGCCCGTCGTAGACATCGCTATAATCTCCAGTATAAAGGACTTCCAAATAAAAAATAATCAATCCCTGAGTGAGCAAAGGGAGCTGGCATTGCAGGGGAAGAAGAATTTGATAGCCGTCTTGGATGGAGGAATTGAGTAATTTAATTTTTGGAGTTCCCAAAAATTTTGTACTTAGTTCTCTAAAAAAAGACTTTAGCTATTAGCATCAGAATTGATTCTGAGGTGGGATAGCAACGAAGTGTGAGATTTTGCTGGAAAACAAAAAGCGATCGCTATTGATCTTAAGATGCCAGGGTCTTGCCAAAGTGGGTGTAGAAGCTTAGTTATTCAACCTTTCAAATATAAAATAATTGAGGCTAACGTATAAATAAACGCCACTGGCAACCAGTAGTAGTAATACAGCAGTGACAGAAGTATACCAAAGGGCGAGACGGCGACGAGTAGCTTGGAACATATTGCAATGCGGCGAAAAATGCTTTGGGTAAGCGAGTTAGCAAAGAATAAAACAGATATGGTATTATCGATTATTTTGCTTGAAAAGACCCTTAATCAGGATCTAATCAAAAAATTTTTTATACTAAAATTATCTACATAAATAATTTATTTTTTTAACAATTAGCTTCATCTAATTAAGTACTTACACGCAGGCATCATCTTTTACCTAAGAGTTAAATTCTATTTGCAATGAAGTTTAAAGGAGAGATGCCAAAGAACATTAAAAATTTTATCGCATCAGCTAATACATAGTTTTTGTGTTGATGAATGTTCTGAGTAACTTGTAGCCAGTATATGTGCTTGAACTTTATAAAAAATAATAAATAACTATGCCAACTTATTCTGGATTCCCCGATCCGGGAAGTACAATAGCCACAGCTTTAGATACTGCAACTTATATTGGTGGTTCTCTCACTAGCACAACGAGCATATTTCAAAACTCTCTTAGTAGCTCTGACATCCGCGATACTTATAAATTTACTGTTAGCAGTTCCAGTATTGTTACTTTGGGCTTGGATGGCTTGAGCAGTAATGCCGATTTAAGATTGCTCAATAGTTCTGGCAGTTCTCTTTATAACTCTACTAACTCAGGTACTACCCCAGAATCAATTCGTGGGAACATAGCGGCTGGCACTTACTATGCCCAGGTTTTGGGTACGACTAGCACAAACTATAATCTCAGTCTCTCATCTGAAATCATCTTAGAAAGTAACCGCTCTGATAATTCACTTGGAACCGCATTTGATATTGGTACAATCACCAGTTATAACACCACTGATTTTGTAGGTAGTACTGGTGCAGTTGTAGATGATAATGACTATTACAAATTTCAATTAAATAACAACGGGAACCTCAGCATTAACCTAAATGGCTTAGGAGCTAATGCCGATGTATACTTATTTAGTTCTTCTGGGACAATCATTGGTAGTTCTGTTCAATCTGGCAATGCTTCAGAGTCTATCAACAGCAATGTTAGCCAGGGAACATACTACATTCGTGTAGTTCAGGCAACATCAGGTTTTACTAACTATAATTTGCAGATTTCGCTGGTTTCAGATCCAGTAGATAATGCGGGTAACACTTTAGGAACAGCTCGTAATATTAATCCGTTAACTACTAACAGCTACTCAGATTTTGTTAATTCATCTGACAATAAAGATTATTATCGCTTTGATTTGACTTCTGCTGCTTTAATTAACTTCACCTTAGCACCAGTAACAGGAAATGCAGATTTACAACTGGTAGATATTAACGGTAATAATATTCAAAGTTCCAATCAATCAGGAACTGCTATAGATACCATTCGGCGCAGCTTGAATGCAGGTATTTATTACGCTCTTGTTACTCCTGCTACAGGAGTAGCAACAAACTACACTCTTAGTACTTCTGCTCAAGCCATAGCAGCAGATCAAGCTCCCAATTCCTTCTCTACAGCAAAAGATATTGGTACTTTAAATGGTTCTCAAACTTTCAACGATTTTGTGGGTAATATTGACACTATTGATTACTACACTTTCAAGTCTAATACCAATAGTGGATTCAATCTCACCCTCAATGAGTTGATTGACAATGCAGATGTGCAACTGTTGGATAGCAACGCTAGTGTAATTCAAACATCTGCTCAATCAGGGAATACGAATGAAACTATAAACGCCAATTTGGGGGTTGGGACTTATTATGTTCGCGTTTACGTCTCTGGTTCTGCCAACACTTACTACACCTTAAACTTGTCTGGGTATTCTCAAGCCAGGATGCTTGATCTCAACTCCGGTTCTGGTAGTTCAAATCCCAGCAATCTAACAGTCGGAAGTAATATTTTGTACTTTACTGCTAACGATGGTAGTACTGGCTCTCAACTGTGGAAGAGTGATGGTACTGTAGCTAATACTACTCGCCTAACTAATATTAATTCTGGCAATTTTAACCCAGCTAATCTGACCGTCTTCAACAACAAGCTATACTTCAGTGCTAATGATGGAGTCAAAGGTAGAGAACTTTGGGTATATGATGGCACTCAAGCCCAAATAGTTAGTGATATTAATCCTAATTCTGGCAGTTCTAACCCTACTAATCTTACTGTTGTTGGTAATAAACTCTTCTTTACTGCTGATGATGGCACGCATGGTCAGGAATTATGGGAATATAACGGCACAACATCTGCGATCGTTAAAGATATCTATCCTGGTGTCAATAGTTCCAAACCATTGAATCTCACCAATGTCAATGGTCAGCTGTTCTTCACAGCCAATAACCCCACTTATGGTACTGAGCTTTGGTCAAGTGATGGTACTCAAAACGGAACACAAGTTATTGACATCAGGACAGGAGTACTCAGTTCATCGCCAAACAGCCTCACTTCTATAGGCAGTAGCCTCTACTTCACCGCCAATAATGGTACGAGCGGATTTGAAGTCTGGAAGTATCAAGCTGGAGCAGCTAGTTTAGTTAAAGATGCAACATCCGGTAACAACAGCGTAGCGCCAGAATATTTAACTGCTATTGGCAATACTTTGTACTTTGTCAAATATAGCAATAACTTTCAGCCAGAACTTTGGAAGAGTGACGGCACAGTTAACGGCACTGTAAGGGTTAAGAATGACACTACACAAGCACCAAATATTGGTACTGGCCCTACCGATTTGACTGCCGTTGGCAATACCTTATACTTCGTGACTTATGACTCAGCAAGTGGTCTCGAACTCTGGAAAACAGATGGTACTGATAACAATACAGTACTAGTTAAAGATATTTGGGCTGGTAACGATTCTAATAGCCAGCCGAATAATAGTGTTCCTACTAATCTCGTCAATTTCAATAGCACCCTGTATTTTGCGGCTTCTGATGGTAGCAGCAGGGAAGTGTGGAGCAGCGACGGCACAGTTTCTGGTACGCGGAAATTTAGCAATATTTACACTACAGGAATTGCTAACCCTGCCAAGCTCACTGTCGTTGGTACGCGGCTGTTCTTCACTGCTACGAACGGGACTAACGGCACAGAATTGTGGGTGATTTAACAAGGAGGTGATTTGTAAGACAACAGCTATAAAACAACGTATAAACCAAGATTAATAAACAGTAAATTTACTGGAACTTTATTTCTTGGATATCAACCGCAAATCAAATTTGTTTGCTTAACGAGATATTGAGATTTGCTCAAGCTCAAATTAAATTCACACAGACACAATATTACGGAGAAATTGTTGATCATGAAGACCAGATTTTTAGTAGTTATCGCCGCTACCTCTGCCTTTGTTAGCGCCTTGAGTAGTGTGATTGTTGCACCCGCCAATGCTCAAGTTTCTACTACAAATAACGTGGCCGTTACTCTCTCAGTACCCGAAGTTCTCTACTTGCGGACTGTCAGCACAATTGATTTAGACCTTAAACCTGCGGACTTATCTGCAAAGACATTAATTGGAAGTGGACCATATACCAGTGATGGTACTGATAAAACCGGTACAGCAAATTCAAGCGGTAGTACACTCGATCAAAGCACTCCATTCAACACCAACGGCACAAATCTCTCAGTGGATAAAACAATATCTAAGGTATTTGCAGTTTGGTCTAACAGCCCTCGTGGTCTGGGGATTACTGTCGACGCAACAGTTGCAAATGCTGCTCTCACCAATGGTACTGCTACAGCAACCCTGAGTTCTAATGGCGCTAATCCAAACTTTGCTCCTGTCCCTGGCTTAGTCACTCCTTTCGTTGGTGGCGTTGATTTAACCATAGATGTGCCAGGAAATGGAATTGCTCAAGCAGGTACATATAGCGGAGCAACCCTTGACATCAAAGCTACCGCAAACTAATTTATATTGCTGTTTGAGGGATAACGGCATCGGAATTGGCATTTTGATTACACTTTCATCTCTTTATTCAGCAACTTTAGTTAATCAGGGCTAAGGTTCTTAGATTAATCATATCAACATATTTTTCATCTACCCTTAGCCTTACCTAATACTTAACAATGTTTACGCAGTCTTTAATCTAATTTTCTTAGATTGGGGTTGAACTTTGCGTCGGTAAATTTATTTGATGTTCTTTAAGGATGGTGGAGATTGATGCCAAATGCCAGACAAATGTAAACAGGGTGACAGCAATCTAGTAACACGAAAGAAGCTATGGACTGAAATTATTAATTGCTTTTTTATAAGCATAACACTTTTAGTATTGCCACAGCCTCCTTCTTTAGGGCAGTCTTTCTTGAGAATTACTGAACCTACAAATATTAATCAGTTATCTACTCCTCAAACACTAGTTATTCCTCCTTTACCAGCATCAGAAATTGTACCTGCAGCCAAAAGTGAGTCTGTTGCCAATTCACAACAATTGCTGTCTCCTCCGGGTTTTAATAACTTTATCAGCCGTGATTTTCCCAATTTCTGGCAAATGCGAGTGCCTATAGAACAAGTTGGTTTTCTCTATGCCACTTATGAAATGAAGGCTGAAAATGGACGCAACAATGCGGTAAGTAATCCCCAGAGTTCTAATTCGGCAGTTCAAGTAGTCATAGAACCATTACCCATCACTGAAATTTCCCGCGATCAAAATAGCAATACAGCTTTAGTGCAAGGGGGATTTCGATTGAAAATGGATCTCTCAACTGCTCAGTCAGCAGGTTTATATGGTGGCAATGTGGCGGTAACAGTTAATCGGCGTTAGTTTTTTTCGTAATGTGAAATATGAAAGTGAAAAACACAATCCCAAAGTTAAAAAAAATCAGCAAAATAGCTTTAAGTTTACTAGGAGCCTTGGCTCTGGGCATACCTTCTGCTTCAGCAATTAATATTGGTGTCACTCCACCTCGATTGGAAGTCAAAATTAATAGTAATAAGACACGCACTGAAACTATTCGCGTTCTTAACCTTGCTTCTGAACCAGTGACGCTAAAAGCCAGTGTCAAATCTTGGGCAATGAATGAAGATAATAAAGCCCAAGACATTGCTTCTAATGAGCAATCTTTAGATCAGTGGATAGTTTTTACTCCTTCTCAATTTACAATTCCACCTGGAGGCGCGCAAACCATACGCTTTGCTATTCGTCCTAAAGTTCAACCCCAACCAGGTGAACATCGTGCTGTACTTTATCTCCAAGAAGTTTCGCCCAACCCAATCAAATCATCTCAAGGAGTGAGGGTAAATGCACGGCTAGGGGTAGTAATTTATGGTTATGTGGGAGAGATTAAAAAAATTGGTGTCCTCAATTCTATTACTGTTGATGCCAAACCGAATGCTCTCAAGGCTGTATTTGATGTTACTAATAAAGGTAATGCTTATGTACGGTTAAGTGGTCAGTATGCTATTTGGCCTGCTGCTCAATATCCAGGTAGTGAAGCTACTAAACCTATAGCTAATACAGGTAAACCGGGAGAAAAATTACCAAAATCTGTATTAGATGTAGGCTCATTACCATCATTACCAGTATTACCTAATAATACTCGTCAACTGTACTTACCTATTACTAAAACTCTACCCCCTGGAAACTACGTCTTGGATATCAACGGGGAATTGAGTGGTGTACCAATTGATAAAGCTATTCCATTCACAGTTACGGCTGCTAAGAATAACCAGTCTGGAAATAAGCCAGGTGGTAGGAATCTGAGCAATTCTCTTCAGCGTAAATAGATTTTGCAGATTCCAAAGCTCAAATTCTCAAAGTAAATTAATTGCCACTTTTTCTAGAAATGATTTGGTAGCCGAAAAACTTTTTTGGCTACTCATAGAAACTTTTGTGCTTAAATATGCCCTACCATAATCCAACACCTCCCCCAACAGTTGCGATCGCACAGCCCACGAATTTCTTTTTCGCAAAGCTACTCGATGCCAATACTAAGAAGACAAATAAGATAGTTGCAGCAGCGATCGCCCCACCAGAAACCCTAGCCGCAGAATTTTCTCCATATAAAATACCTGAAAGCTCTGTCAATAAGCAACTTGTTAAAAAGCTAAATAAAATACCTGAAAGCTCTGTCAATAAGCAACTTGTTAAAAAGTTAATTGCCCAAACTACAAAGAATTCAGTTTCTGGTGAGTTACCTACAACATCAACAGACCCAGTAGTAAAAAATTATCCTGTCTTCAATAATCTTGCCGAAAATAAAGCTGTAGAAGCACAAAGCTTATTATTGGGAATAATTATTAATGACCAAGAAGTTGGTAATTTAGATATTATCCAACAGGGAAAGATTTTATTAATTCCATTACTGGATTTTGCTAAAATTGCTGGCTTTACTGTTGAAAAATCTGGTGATAATACAAAACTTAAAACGCCTTCTGGTCAAGTTACACTGACATCAAATGAACTTCAGACAATCAACACCATTACCTATATTAGTGATGCAGTTTTACAATCAAAATTAGCAACAAATATTGAGTTAAAAGCCTCAGATGCAGCTTTAATAGTTGATTTGCCTTGGCGAAGAAATAATGGGCAATATAGCACTCAGGCTACTGATCTCCAACCTGAAGCTTTACCTCCTAGCAGTGGTTTATCAAACTTAAGGCAAGAGTTAAATTTTACTAATACTTTTGGTAATTCAGGCTGGCACAGTTCTACTCTTTTTGGAGGACGTTTAGCTGGGGGTTTGTGGCGTATACGTCTTGAGAACGATTTTATTAACCAGCCGGAGATTGCTGAATACTTTTTCTTTAAACGTTCAAATCAATTTATCTATCAGATTGGTCGTCAACAAATCGGTTTACATCCCTTATTGTCACATATTGATCTGACTGGATTCCAAGTTGGTCATACCAATCTCCCCTTAAATAGATTTAATGCTAATGCAAGCTATGGTGCAACTGAACTTTTATCCAGACAATCCCAGCCTGTACAAAGCTTTAACGGTCGAGTTGCTCCAGCAAGTTTTGTACAGTTAAGAGTTGGTGGAGTTATAGTTGCTCAACAGCAAGTAGGACTGAGTGGAGAATACGAATTTTTAGATGTTAATTTACCTGCTGGTCAAACCAATGACATTGAATTGTTGATTTTTAACCGTAATAACCTAACTATACCTACAGAAATTCGTTCTTTAAGACTGAGAGCTTCTGATTTATTGTTACCATCTGGCGGAAGCACCCAACTAGCAGGTTTTGGTTTAAGTGGTAACTATCTTCAGAGAAGTTTATTTGATGATTTTGTTAACGCTGACTCAGGTAAGCTTGGTGGATTTTTTCAAGCGCGTCAGGGAATTTCTAATGACTTGACTGTGGAAAGTTCAGTACAAGTACTTTCTGATAGAACACAAACACAAGCAGGTTTTATTTGGCGGTTAATAAATCCAGCAATTATAGCTGCTAGTGTTGGCACTTCTAATGGTCAATTTGGCTATACAGCTAATTTAGATTTCCAGTTAGATCGCTTGCAAATTTTCGGCAATTCTGAATTATATCCTGCTGGTTATTTATACAATAATCAATCGCGCGATCGCTATAACCATAGTATAGAAGCTAAGTATACTTTTAGTAATACTTTGGCTCTGGGAGTCGTAGCCCGTAATCGGCAATATGAGAAGAGTTCAACTAGTTACATTTTGCCGACTTTTTCATTCAGTCCGTTTTCTAACTTATCTTTAAGAGGCGTGCCTGATTTTGCTGGACGTTATTTATTTAACGCTTTTTATCGACCAACACAGAATAGCAGTCTGGCTTTGAGCGCCGTCAATGATATCTATACAACAGACTTTAGCTATAATCTGAATAGAGAATATTTACTATCATTGGGGACTGAATCTGGCGGCGACTTGCCTACACGTTTCACTGTAACCCTCAATCGTAATACCAGTAACTTTTCAGACTTAAGTTGGCGCATTGGACTAGGATATAGAGGTGGAGATATTGGCCCAGTGATTGGTGCTAGTATGCGTGTGTTACCAGGTTTGTTCGCTAGAGTCGAATATCAGGGCATCCCTTCTAGGATTAAAAACATTTTTGGTGGTATTGGTGACGATCGCCTGTTTATTTCACTAGTATCAGATTTATCTTTTGTAGGTGGGAGAATGACTCCTTCGGAGTATACCTCTATTGGTAAAGATAAGGGTGCGATCGCTGGACGAATTGTTATAGAAGGAGCAAAGAAAGGTTTTAATTTAAGTGAATCTACTATCCAAGTAATCAATAAACAAGGTCAAAGCGTCGCTGGAACTGTAACTGACTCGCAAGGTAATTTCTTCGTAGGTAATTTGCCAGAAGGTGTATATGTAGTTCAATTTGACCCACAAGGATTACCTGTAGAACTTTCTGTGAAGAAAAGTACGATAGTCGCTAAGGTGGAAAGCTCTGCTGTGACTAAGTTAGATTTCCCTGTCAGAGTAGAATATGGTTTAGCAGGAAGAATTACAGATGCCGCAGGTAAGCCAATACCAGGAATAAAGGTAGAAGTCATCAATGCTGAGGGTAAAAGAATTTCTTCATCTGCAAGTGACGAATTTGGTCTTTATCGTCTAGATGCAGTTCCGCTTGGTAAGTATACATTGCGAATCCCGCCTCAAGATGGCATCACAAATAACGGTAACTTGCCCACACGCGAGATCACGATTGACAAAGATTTTCTCTACGACCAAAATTTGCAATTGCCGTTTGCCACAACGAAGGAAACTAAGGACAAATGAAGTTCCCTTTTCCTACCCCCGGAAAAGCTGCTTCGCCTCTATGCACCATTTAACTTACTATGTTTATTGTCCCCCAGCTAAATGGGCCACATCTGCCTGCCTTTAGGTCATTATGGCAAAATCTAAGAAAAGCGCTACCCCCATCAATCTCAGCGATCCACAATATTATCTTAACCGGGAGTTAAGCTGGTTAGAATTTAATGCCAGGGTTTTACATGAAGCCTGTGACGATCGCACGCCTCTTCTGGAACGCCTCAAGTTTTTGGGAATATTTAACTCTAATTTGGATGAGTTTTTCATGGTGCGCGTTGCTGGTTTAAAGCAACAAGTAGAGGCAAAAGTTAGCCTGTTAACTCCTGATGGTCGCACACCACAACAACAGCTAGACGATATTAGGTCTACCCTAACTCCCGACTTTCAGAAACAGCATCAACATTTTGAGGAAGTACTTCGTCCTCTACTAGTAAATCATGGCATTCATATTCTGAATTACATAGATTTAAATCAAAAGCAGCGGACTCATCTCAACAGCTATTTTGAGGAACAAGTTTTTCCAGTTTTGACTCCTCTGGCTGTTGATCCTAGTCATCCCTTTCCTTTTATTTCTAATCTCAGTCTGAATCTGGCTGTTGTAGTCAAGAACCCAGACACCGAAGAAGAATTCTTTGCCAGAATCAAAGTCCCTAGTGTTCTACCACGATTTTTACCGATACCGCCTGAGTTGGGAGATCAGAACAGCGAAAAACCTGCTCACTGGACTGGAGTACCTTTAGAACAAGCGATCGCTCATAACTTGGAATCTCTATTTCCAGGGATGAACATTCAAGAATATCATCCGTTCCGCATTACCCGTGATGCCGATTTGGTCTTAGAAGAAGATGAAGCAGATGATTTGTTGTTAGCGATCGAACAGGAATTGCGAAAACGGCGCCTGGGTGGTAGTCCAGTCCGGCTAGAAATTCAATCCCAGACTCCTGAAATAGTGCGATCGCGATTATTGCATGATTTGGAATTAACAGAAAGTGATGTTTACGAGGTAGATGGTCTTTTGGGACTGCGGGATTTAATGTACTTTATGTCCTTGCCATTGCCGGAACTCAAAGATCCACCGCGCCAATCTGTTGTACCGTTACGCCTGCAAAGGCTGAGAGAACCGAGTTTAGACCCAGATGCGCTGGAGACGGACGAAGGAAAAGACTTTTTTGCTGTAATTCGAGAAAAGGATTTACTAGTCCACCATCCCTATCAATCCTTTTCGGCTACAGTAGTGCGCTTTATTACCCATGCTGCCTACGATCCGAATGTGTTAGCCATCAAGATGACCCTTTACCGGACTTCTGGTGACTCGCCCATCGTCAACGCCTTAATTGCCGCTGCTGAAAATGGCAAGCAAGTATCTGTGCTGGTGGAATTAAAGGCGCGATTTGATGAGGAGAATAATATTTACTGGGCAAAACGACTAGAAAGAGTTGGAGTTCATGTCGTCTATGGTTTAGTCGGGCTAAAAACCCATAGTAAAACCGTCATGGTGGTACGGCGCGAAAAAGACCGGATACGTCGCTACGTGCATATTGGAACTGGTAACTATAACCCTAAAACAGCACGACTGTATACAGATTTGGGATTGTTTAGTTGCCGTGAAGAATTGGGTGCTGACATCACAGATTTATTTAATTTCTTAACAGGATATTCCCTGCAAAAATCTTATCGAGAGTTGCTGGTTGCACCTGTGAATATGCGCGATCGCTTTTTAGCACTAATTCGCCGCGAAATTGAAAATGTTCAAAATGGATTTTCTGGACGGATTGTTGCCAAAATGAATTCCCTAGTCGATCCAGAAATTATCAGCACTTTATATGAAGCTTCCCGCGCCGGAGTGCAAATCGACTTAATTATTAGGGGTGTTTGTTGTTTACGCCCAGGAATCAAAGACATTAGTGAAAACATTCGCATCATCAGTATTGTCGGTCGCTTTTTAGAACACTCTCGGATTTATTATTTTCATAACAATACACAGGAGGAAATTTATATCGGCAGTGCTGACTGGATGCGCCGCAACCTGGATCGCCGAGTCGAAGTAATTACCCCAGTAAAAGACCCAGATATTGCTAAAGATTTGCAAGAAATTATGGGAATTATGCTCGCAGATAATCGCCAAGCTTGGGAATTACAAGCTGATGGTACTTACATTCAACGGCGTCCTTATGATGATTCTCCAGAAGCTAATTCACAAAAAATTCTCATGAACATGGCATTACGCTCAACTGGTGTAGTCCCAACCTGATTGATTAAAAAATAAGTTACTTATACCTTCACAACTAGCTCAACTTAGTTGTTTTGAAAAAATTGAATTTTTTGAGCAGTTGTCTAAGTTGTTTCTCCTCATAGATTCACACAAGTTATTCAACCATAGGATAGAGTCAGTGCTGGCACTTGTTCTCATAGACTGGAGAGGTTATTCTAAATAAATTTGTCTTTCCCCTCAATGTTAATGTTATCCTGCGAGCTTTCTACCTTGCGTGTTTTAGTAGTTGATGACCACGAACTGACTCGCTTAACCTTACAATTGGTTTTTTCTTGCCAAGAAGATATTCAAGTAGTAGGTTTAGCCAGTAATGGTGAAGAAGCTATAGAAATGGTTAAACGTTGCCATCCTGACGTAATTGTTTTAGATTTACAGATGCCAGTCATGGATGGGTGGAGTGCGTCTAGTCAAATTAAAGCTATATCTCCGAACACCCAGATACTTGCTTACTCATCAGTGGAAGACGTAAATTTTCACGGTACAAAGGCAATGTCTAGCTTTGATGAAGTTTGCAAGAAAGATGTACCGACAAGCGAACTTATTGTCTTAGTTAGGCGACTGGGTCAGCGTGCAGGAGATGGTTCAGTGGCAGGATAAATGATGCAATGATTATTGCTTCGCCAACTCAGGCTAGTTCAATTCTGGGGATTTAAAGACATGATACGACTGAATAACGTCGGTCTAGCCTGAAGTTGAGGTTAAACCGACGTAATTTTTGATAAATTCTACTCTACCGGAATGGTGCGTCTAAATTCATCAATTAGTTCATCCAGTTCTTCCAAAGCCTGATTTACGTCAATTCTCAAAGTTCCCAGGTTTGGTTGCTCCAGTAAGCTTAATAGGTAATCGCGTTTACTTTGAACTGCCACAATTCGTTCTTTTATAGTCTGTAAATCCATTATTTTTTTCCCATCTTTAACTACCTTTAAATTTAAAGTTAACTCAAAATCTAATATTCTGGGACACTATACGCCCTCAGTAGTCAACTTAGTACAGCTAACCCTGAAGTTCTTAGCGAATGGACTCAAACAAACTTTGCGCTCCTCTGCGCTATACTCTGCGTGACGGCAGTCGCTACAACGGGGAGGCAGCGCGGTCTTCTCCCAAAGGGAGAGGCTAGCGCGCCAAGGGGGTTCCCCCCATGAGCGACTGCCGTGGGAACCCCCTTGGCGCGCTGCCTCCCCTCTGCGTTTAAACTCAAACCCTCAATTGGTCACGAATTTACGAAACTGTGTACTTAGAGCCACTTGTCTTCCCTACGATATCCTGCACGAATGTAGACTAAGGAAAAATTGAGTGTTTGAAAATCACAAAGACAAAGGTGGGTAAAGTCTCGTTTAGACGAAGCCAGTGATTTGGGCAAAAATGCCTGACTTGTTCGCTCTTGGTGTCTTTCCTTCCGGTTCTTTAGCAACTGGCGTGCGGTTTATAACCGCCTTAATATGGCAATTTAAGGTTAGTTGAATACTAGCACTTGGGGACGATGTTCTTTCCTAATTTGTTGCTCATAGCCGATGATAATAAAACTAAGGTATTCAGACTTTATACTAATTTAAGCTCATGCTACGCCAAATCTCTTTAGGAACACTCGGTCTAACTATCGGTGGCATATTAACCATCATTGGCTTCGTCGCCTATGCTAATAATAATGCCACACTCAATCTTGTCGGATTTTTTTACGGGATTCCTCTATTATTGGGAGGGCTGGCACTAAAAGCTAATGAACTTAAGCCAGTACCATTTACTCAAACTACCTCACCATCAGCATTGATACTGCGCCAGCAGCAAGCAACTGATACGCAAAATAAAATTCGCAAAGACATTACCCGATATTGCTACGGTCAAGATTCTCATCTAGATACAACACTTTCTTTTCTGGGTTTGAGTCCCACTGACCAAGAACGGCCAACAGTCACAGGGTTACGAGAAACAGAAGTTAATGGGAGCTATGCCCTAATTTTAGAATTTGATTCACCACTAATACCAATTGATGTGTGGCAAAAAAAGCATGAAAAAATGACCAATTATTTTGGACCTGGATTGGAAATTCAAATAACGCAGCCATCTGAAAATATAATTGAGCTAGCGTTAATCAATACTCAAAAAGAATCACTAGTCAGTAGTCAGTAGTCAATAGCAAAAGTTATCATTACCCAAACTTCCTTCCTTTATCACTTCTTGTTACCCATATTTCTGCAACAGTCAACATAATTAATAATTCATAATTACAATTAGTAGTAGCTCTTGTACTCTCCATTATCTTGTTGACCACTAAATTTTTGATGAGTGTGTGGACTAATGTACAGTGTCTTTAACTATGAATTATGAATTAGTAATTATTCTTTTTGGAATTCCCTTAACCACGATTTATATCCCCGACTTCTTCAAAAAGTTGGGAATCTGGGCAGCAACTTGTACTTAAAATCTTTTGGGCTTCTCTTAAGCACTTAACCAAAAACTTACTTTTCTAAACGAACTGCGTACCACTGTAAATATTGCCCAGGGCTAATATCTAATTTGCAGCTAGTGTCAAGTAAATATTGTGCTTGAGCTTCCACAGTATCAAATTTTTGCAAGTCAGGCGGCAAATCTTGAATTATGAGTTGTTGAAGAGTTGTTTTGAGCTTTTCTAATAACTCTGATGGTGTCATAAATTGTTCTGGTTGATTTGTTTCGAGAACAACAAAATTATCCTGCTGATACATTAATGAGTCTGGCATTTTAAATATTTAGCGAATGTCAAGATGTTTAGACTATTTTTGTAAGAACTTTTCTTTATTTGTATAATCAAAAATATAGCATTTTCTGTGCTGTCTGTAAAGCACTTAGAGGATTAGTTATTCAAAATATTAATATTAATTTAGTAGCTGGTAGTAACATATAATTTTAGCTACTAAATTGCTATCTTTCCAAAAAAAAGTCTATTTTTTAGATAACTAGATATACTGAACCTAATTAAATAAAAATTTAACTTCATTTATTAGCCCAGAACGATTTGCAACGCTATCTATTTCATTTTCATCTGCCTCAGAATTCATTCTGAGTCTAATAGCACTCATTCGTATAAAAACAACTGATAAAAGACTATAGTCCGTTAAAATAGAATTGAGTATGATCTGCAAAACTGTAGTTATGGGGGGTTTATGGCTATAACTAAATTGTTATAGAGTCAGTTGAAAATAAAGCTTTAAACTAAGTTAAATTTCAATTTTATGTAATTATACTAAACCTCAGTAAGCCTTGTTGAATAGACTAAATAAATTTCAGTCAGTTGATATTAATATTTAGTATTAACTATCTTCTGAGGGTAATTTGGCAATTGCCTCGCTCTGGCTCGTTAGGTTTCTTAACTAACTACACAACTCAAGAATTAAGGTGTGTATTTGTAATTCTCAAAAAAATCGTAATTTGACTTTAACAATAGGGAAATATAAAAGTAACATTTCCTCCCATAACCATCGCTGAACAAAAAGGTAGCAATTGCCTTCGTGTTCCAATTACAGATTGTCTATGCAACTTATTTATCTACCGCTTGCTTGGCCCAACAACATTGGGCAGTCCATTGTCAAAAAACAGTTGATTGTGAAGCCAGACACACCTTTGCCACAAATCCTGGCATTGATGAAAATAGCGATCGCCCCCATGCGATTGAGTTGCACAGCCTTTTTCAGGATAGTCCAGCAAGTGGAAGGCAACTCATGTCAGGCATAAGCCCATTTCCTGTTTCTACTAACCAACCGCCACTGATTCTAGTGGCTGATGATGACAAGACCATCCGAATATTGTTGCGTAAAGCTATGCAACAAGAAGATTATCGAGTGGTCGAGGTCAATGATGGTAAGCAATGTTTAGATGCTTACGAGACTATCAAACCGGATATAGTGTTGCTAGATGCTGTAATGCCTGTGATGGATGGCTTTACCTGCTGTGAGCACTTGCGCCAGATTGCCAAGAATAATTTAAAATCAGCTGTTGCAACCTTTGATACTGACTCAGCCCTTAACAATACTGTGATCTCCCAGATATGGGAGCGCACTCCGATATTGATGATCACATGCTTGGACGATGAGGAATCCGTAAACCGTGCTTTTGACGCAGGGGCGACTGATTATGTCACTAAGCCAATTCACTTGCCTGTATTGCGCCGTCGGTTGCGCGGACTGCTACGGCAAGCGCAAGTATACAAACAATTAGAGGCAGCAAACCAAGCTTTGCACCACCTAGCCAATGTAGATGGCTTAACTGAGTTGGCTAATCGTCGCCGCTTTGACGATTATCTCAATACTCAGTGGATTAAGCTCGTACAAAAGGAATCTCCCTTGTCAATGATTTTGTGTGATATCGACTTTTTTAAATTTTATAACGATAAATATGGCCATCCTGCTGGGGATGTCTGTTTACAAAAGGTGGGTGCTGTTTTAAGCCTTAAGGCACAAAAACATCAGGATTTAGTAGCGCGTTATGGTGGCGAAGAATTTGCTGTGATTATGCCACACACCCCTGCATCTGGCGCACTTCATGTTGCCGCCGCGATCCAAGCGGGAATCAAAGATTTGCAAATTGTTCATGACGATTCTGCGGTGAGTCAGCACGTCACTCTCAGTATGGGCGTGGCAACTGTTGTCCCGACTTGGGAATCTTCACCTTCAGAGTTGATCGTGCTGGCAGATAAAGCACTCTACCAAGCAAAGGCCGGGGGACGCGATCGCTTTATCTCAAGTTATTAATTGTCATTTGTCATTAAGTGTTGCTAGTTTTTTTACCAATGCCCAATACTTCGACTTCGCTCAGTACAAGTGCCCCATGCCCCAATACCTAAGAAGGATAAACTGGCAGTGTAAAGTGAAACCATGCTCCGTTATTGGGGGCAGAATCTACCCAAATTTGGCCATAATGTGCCAGAACGATGCGTTGGCATAAACAAAGGCCAATGCCGTAACCTTCTGTACCTTCATCCCGTTGCAGGCGGAAGTGGTTTTCAAAGATGCGATCGCGATTTTCTACAGGAATACCAGGCCCAGTATCGCCAATACTAAACTGAACTTTTTGAGTAGTGCGGTGCAATCCGGCGATGCTAATCTTGCCACCTTCTGGAGTGTATTTGATGGCATTATCCAACAGATTTACTAGCACTTGGCGGATGCGTTCTGGGTCAGCATATACATAAGGTAAGTCATTGGGAATATCTGTTTCCACCTCTTGGGATTTGGCGGTGTAGCGATCGCACAATTCTTCTAGTACATCTAAGCACAGTTTACCTAGCTGTACCTTTTGTGGTAAAATAGGAAACTCTGTATCTTTGCCACGACCTACCTGCAAAAGGTCGGCAATCATCCGATCAATGATCTTAGTTTGATTACGGGCTTGTTTTAATAGATGCGCTGTCAAGGATGGTTTGAGGCGCTGGAATTGGCCTGTTTCTAAATCGTAGTTAGATTGGAGAGTTTCTATGGCGATCGCGGCAGCAGTTAGGGGATTGCGGAGATCGTGTGCCAGCATCGCAATCACCCGATCTTTAAACTGTAGCTGCTCTTGGAGGTTATCTTTTTCTTGTTTTAAGCGAAAAATTTCGTCTGAGAGTCGGATAAGTTCGGCAGAAACAGCAACTGAACGGATGGTGGATTTGGGTGATGTTGCCCTAACAGTATCGTCTATCTGTTCTTGTAAGTCTTCCTGTAATTTTAAGTGGGCGTCTACAGTAGCTTGCCAGCGAGGCCACCAATTTTTCAATTGCGCTATGATATTACTCCCAGCCAAAACCTGTTGTGGTTCCGGGTGAATTTTGATTAAAGCTGGCGTTGCTACCAATTTAAAGTGTTCTGCTAAGTAAGGTTGTTGACCAACATCAATAGTTTGAAGTTCAAAACTATACTCAGCCTGCAATTCTTTTAAGTAAGCACGTATTCGCTGCACCTGTTGACGGGACTTAGGGCGTCCATCGACAAATAGTAACAGCTGGAGTGGAGCCTCAAAATAAATAGGCTGATCCTGGGAAACTTGCATGTAATCGTGTTTCAGCACTGGTAACAACCCGGTGACGCTTTACAGAAAGTAAAAAGGACTGACGGTTGTTGATGGTCGTTGTTTTTTCTTCTTAATATCTATTTTAGATTTTCATACTCCTATCCGATCTGTGTTTTTGACATCAGATATATCTTTTTCAGCCTTTTGCTCCCTTTTGGTTAACTTCATCTCCAAGATACACCCTTGCCCCTTGAATATAAGTCTTAATTTGCCCTGAATCAAAAATTTTCGCCAGAGCTAGCAGGTGAAAAATTTAATAACTATGTCAGATCGGCTAGTGCAGCACCATGTCATTTTGAGTAATCGCTTTGAGCAAGCGATGTCTACGACGGGCTACGCCTACGCCCAAGAAAACACAGATGCTCATTGTATCTAATCTATCAGGAAGCTGTTAACTGTTCAGACCAAGTTTGTAGAGGGTTTTCTCAACCGCCAGTGCATTTGATGAAGTGTCTTTTTCGCTTCTAGCCAATCATTAACTAGGCATTGGGACAAACAGCTAAAGCCAACTCTATACTACTTCTATAACTTGCGAAGCGCACCTTCCAGCTTTCCTAAAAGAACCACAGCCCTATCCAAGAATAACAGGGGATGGGTTGATTGAGGGAAAGTTTTGGATAACATAGAGGCGATGCCTACGGCGGTAAACTACGCACTTTTAGAGGAAGCACTCACTGCTTTCGAGGCTGTTAATAAACTCTTGACTACAGCACAAGTAGCACTTTCTCCAGAAAATCAATTTAGAGATACTAGGAAAACTGCTGCGACACTTGACTGCTTTACCTATTTACCCCAGTCGTCAAGAATAACGAACTTACGCTAAGTTCCTGGAATTGTTTAACACTGGCATTTTTCAGCTATTGCCTGACTCATATTACCATCGTCAGATGAATAATTTTCAGAATCGATTGTCAGCCAGTGTTAGTGAACTCGATCTATTTCCCTCTTTGGGTGAGGCTAAGGGGAGCTTCATTCCTAGTCTATCACTTCAGTTGCTTGGCGTAGGCTTTGCCCGCCGTAGGCATCGCATTACAACTAGTGCATCTGCAAGTAGATTCAAGCTTTTGCTAGCTAAACTGTTTTTTGACCAGTTATCAATTAGTTATCTGCTCTAGAACTTGGATATTTAGATAACTCTCTGAAAAATTGGTTCACAATCTACTATTGATCAGTTTGTAGTCGGTGGCTCTAGTCCTCATCTAAATCCTAAAGTCCTTACTACAAACTCCCGACTCATAAAACTCCTATCTAGCAAGGATTTCAGGTTTATTTATATTTTTTCTTAAAAATGTTAGTTTTCCAGAATTTTAGGGAACTCTATAAATAAGCATAGGAATTATCAAAACCTAATGGCTGTAAAACGAAGACAATACGGTAGCTTTTGCTACCGTTTACTCATTTTTGGAGATATCATCACCAAAATAGACATTTACGAAGAAGACGTAGTGAGTCGGTAGTGTCTTTTGGTGATATATAAAGTCAGAGGAGAGCAGGGGAGACGAGGGGATAACGGAGAATTATTGAACAAGTCTTTCCCTTGTCTACCTTGTCTCTTCTCCATGCCCCATACCCCATTCCCATTTAATGGACAGTCTGCGCTAGGGTAGGAATTGAAACTCAATTTGTGATTTCCTGTGCTTTCCTGTAAACGTCCAGCTGTATTTCTAATTTGGGCTGTTATACTCACTTCGTTAACAGCCTGTGCTAATAGTCCAGTCGCCAAAAACCTTGAGGAATCTTTGGCGGCAGATCCGAAACTGCAAAGTGATCGAGTTGTCTTTGGAGAATCTCAAGGTAATCAACCGCAAGCACAGCAAAATGAATCAGCAGTTCAGTTACCATCTGATTTTCCTAAAGATATCCCCTTATATTCCAATGCCAAACTACAGGAAGTTACACCTGCTAGCGGCTCAGAAAACAAAATCTCAACTCGTTGGTTAAGTTCTGACCCCAGTAATTTTATTGCTAGTTTTTATCGCAGCCAGTTTCAAACAAATAACTGGCAGATTTTACAACAGCCGACAGATGATACAGGAGGGGCTTTTGAGGCACGTCGCAACGATTTGCTGTTGAAGGTTTCCATTCAGCCCAAATCAGTTACTAATGCCACACCTAATCAACCCCAAACAGCCACTGAATTACTGATTGATTACGTACCGAATAGTACAGCATCAGCACAACCTACCTCAACTACAGATCCTAACGAAACTACTAACGCCGCTGCTCAACCAGGAGATCGACAGTTCATTGGCCCGGTATCACCTGCAAACTTGACAGCACAGCCACCAAGTACGGCTAATAACCAAACAACTCCTACAGCTACACCCGAATCTCAGGCATTCAACGATCTGAATAAGGCACCGCAAGAATGGCGGCAACACATCCAGGACTTGGCTGCATTAGGTGTTTTATCTATAGAAGCAAAGACAACTAAGAGCAACTCTACTAACACAACTAACCAGTTTGAACCCGGTAAAATCGTTACACATCGGGAATATGCTCGTTGGCTAATTGCTGCTAACAATGCTGTGTATACCAACAATTCAGCTAAACAGATTCGCTTGGCATCAGAAAGTACTCAACCAGCTTTTAGTGATGTATCAGCAAAAGACCCTGATTTTCCAGCAATTCAGGGATTAGCTGAAGCTGGGTTAATTCCCAGTCCTTTGTCTGGAGATTCTACAGTACTTTTATTTCGTCCTGATGCACCTCTAACGCGGGAACAGTTGCTGCTGTGGAAATTACCCTTAGATACTCGCCAAGCTTTACCCTCTGCTAACTTAGATGCGGTCAAACAAACCTGGGGTTTCCAAGATGCAGCGAGAATTGACTCCAAGGCTTTAAGAGCAGTGCTGGCTGATTACCAGAATGGCGAACAATCGAATATTCGTCGGGTGTTTGGCTATACGACTCTGTTTCAACCCAAAAAACCAGTAACTCGTGCTGAGGCTGCTACAGCTTTGTGGTACTTTGGCAGTCAGGGTGAGGGTGTATCGGCTACTGAGGCTTTGAAATTAAAGCGAAGTTAACAGGGATGTCTACGAAGAGTTATGTCATTCTGTTGCAGTTAGTTCATCATTAGCAGAAAAGTGGCTAATGCCCACGCTTTAGCATGGAAAGGTTGCAATTTCTTTGTAATCGGCTTATTTTTTATCAATAAAATGTAAATCTCAGTGTTTTAAGCGTTTTTACCTGTGTTTGATGAATTTTTGAGGCATAGTTAAGTAAAACAACGTAAATTAACTCAATAGACGTACTTAGTTTGGAAGTATCTAATGAACTTGGGGATTTTAGCCCTTAGTGCTTTTGGTGCGCTAGGAGTGCTGAAGCGTCAACGAAAAAGAGCAGCACTTGTATCAGTAGTTCGGGTTGTTAATGCATAATTGTCTCATATAACAGTTGAAAACTAAACTAATTGATGTGGGATTACGATCGCTTATTTGAAATTATTGAAGAATTGGTCATGCACCATTCCCCTAGTGGTGCAGAAGCTGAGATTAACCAGTTGTTAATGCAACGATTTGCGGCGCTGGGTGTAGAAGTCTGGTGCGATCGCGCCGATAATATTATTGCCAAGATTTCAGGAAAAAACCCAGACCGAGCGATCGCCATCACAGCACATAAAGACGAAATTGGTGCAATTGTCAAGAGTATTGGTGATGAAGGTCGTGTCAAAGTCAGCAAACTTGGCGGTTCTTTCCCGTGGGTTTACGGCGAAGGTGTTGTCGATTTACTGGGAGATAACGAAACTATCAACGGTATTCTCAGTTTTGGTTCCCGCCACGTTTCCCACGAATCACCCCAAAAAGTGCAGCAGGAAGATACTACTGTTAAGTGGGAAAATGCCTGGATTGAAACGAAGCTGACATCTGCTCAATTAGAAGCAGCTGGTATTCGACCTGGAACTAGAATGGTGATTGGCAAACATCGCAAGCGTCCAATTCGGTTAAAGGATCATATTGCTGGTTACACCTTGGATAACAAAGCTTCTGTTGCGATTTTGTTAGCTTTGGCTGAAAATCTCAAACAGCCAGTAGCCGATGTCTATTTAGTAGCGTCAGCTAAAGAAGAAGTGGGAGCAATTGGGGCGCTATTTTTCACCCAAAATCAGCGTTTAGATGCCTTGATTGCTTTAGAAATTTGTCCATTATCTGAAGAATATCCTGTTGAAGATGGCGAAAGTCCTGTACTTTTATCTCAAGATGCCTATGGAATATATGATGAGGGGCTAAATGGACAACTGCGCCATAGTGGCAATCAACTCGATATAGCAGTGCAGCTAACGATACTGAGTCAGTTTGGTAGTGATGCTTCGATTGCAATGAAATTTGGTCATGTTGGGCGTGCTGCGTGTTTGGCATTTCCCACACAAAATACACATGGATATGAAATTGCTCATTTAGGAGCGATCGCTAATTGTATCGATTTGTTAAAAGCTTTCTGCGAAACTGAGTTTGAGTAATAGTTCGAGGCTTTCACTGGAATGAGCGATCGCATATCAACCCAAAATAGCCAGAAAAAGGTTTTACAAAGTCTGAAAGTCTGCTTCCTCAAGTCGTCCTAACTTTTTAATCACTAGCCCTTTATCTATGGTAGTCAAAACTGGTTTGATAATTGAAGGTTTGAGAAGACCAGCTACTCGCCATCCAGTAATTGTGATTTCACCAAAGGAAGTTGCTGGATTTGCTTGACTGGTAATAGCTATCAATATTAAATCCGAACGTTCACGTTGATAGCTATTAGAACTCACAACTACTGCTGGACGTTTTTTAGTAGTAGTCTGGTCAGTAAAAGGAAACGGCACTAAAACAACATCACCAAACTCATAGTTTGTCATATTCTGCATCATCAGGGTTATCCCAGATTTTAAGCAGAACTGGTTCAGAAAGTTTTGCTGCTGCAAAGGTAAGGCTATACTCTGTATTTTGCTTCTCCAGAGAATTAATAAAATCTTCAACTAGCAAAACTTGTTCGGGAGGTAGCTGGCGAATTTTTTCAAGTAGCCTTTGCTCTAAACTGCTATGAGCCTGCATTGTTTAGATTCTCCTAATCTTGCCTATCTATGATTGGTTGCTTTATGCATTCATTATAGTTTTTGGTTGTCTCTACCGACGATGGCGATCGCTAATTGTATCGATTTGTTAAAAGCTTTCTGTGAAACTGAATTTGAGGAATAATTCGAGGCTCTGGCTCAAAAGAGCGATCGCATATCAACCCAAAATAGTGTGAATTTTTCTGGTTGTCAAAAATGCGCGATCGCACAGCAAAATTGTCCCTGTTTTTGATGTGGTATGAGCGGTGAGCGCCATAATTTGCGTTTACTTTCCAAATGTCCTAAAGTGTGGGGTTAGGTTTAAAATCTGTGCCTTATGGAAGCAAAAGCATTGTGATCGCTGCCACTTTCCGTTTGAGAAGATAGTAACTGCTCAAAAGTTGTTTATCTAGGGTATCTGAAGAAATTTAAATTAGCTTTCATTTACAGAAAACGCATAGTTCCCATCTGGAAATCGGATAATTGTAACGCAGAAAGGCACTCCATCCTAACCACCTTGAGAATCAACCTCACCTTTTAATCTAGTCATTAATAACGCGGGATAGTTGCGGTCAACTCCATAAGGTATTGTTCCAGCATCACCAGGTAAAACACTGCCAAGCTGAGTATAGTTTCTACTAACGCTTTTCTTCAGATTAGAATCTAAATTGACAATTACTAATGTAGCCGTATTTTGGTATCTCGGCTGATCTTTCAGGGCATTAACAGCTTGCAAGATCAAATTATCTTTCCACGCACCACTTGCTCCGGGTGTCCCTCTAATTCCTTCACCAGTAACAGAGTTAATGTCTATAACTTCTGTAGGTAGAGGTGATTCGTCTTGCTATTTCTGCTAAATCATTTAAAATATAGTAAATTATATAATTATTAATAATTTATATTACCAAGGAAGAAACTTAGTATTAAAAGTTATTTGTCTTTGTAATATAATGTTTTTTGTAAAATTCATATTGCTTACAGGATCAAAAATAATACTAAACTTTGGAACATCTTCCAAACTACTTACTACGACCAGAGCATAATCCTTTCTATATTCCTGCGCTTTCAAAAATTCATTATTCGTTAATCTTACACTACCATAATTAGATTTAATGCCTTTTATTTCAGCTAAAAATGCTTTTTGGAAAACATCTACTTGAAAATCGTAGCCATCTCCAAACGTTCGGGCATCCTCTAAAAAACCATCTTTAAATTCCTGGATACTTTGATAGTTTTTCATAAAAAACAGTTCTGCTGCTTTTCCCGTATCTTGTAGTTGCTTAAATTTGCTCTTTAAAATAGGGCTTATAGATTTTGCATCTATAGTGTCTATACTACTGATTTTTTTATCTAAGTAGAGTTTGATAATATTTGCATAAGATTTATAATCTTCTGAACCAAAGAGGGAATCAATGAGTATTTTTCGATGAATATATATATTTCCCTTTTGCCACCATCCTTTTCTTGCATTATCAAAAAAAGGATCAAATAAATCTTGTCTATTTTTTATTGTTCCTACAGTTTTAGCAATACCAATGTTTACAAAATAAAGAAAAAACTCTTGCTTAGTTTTAAAACTAAATTCTCTAACAAAATCCATATCAAATTTAGCTAAACCATATCCAATTAAATTAAGTATTTCATAATTCTCATGTTTGTTAGTATCAGCTCTATTCATAAATTTGAATATTAACTTAAATTAATAAAATAATAATTTGAATGGTTTTAACATCAGCGATTACACTATATTAAGCAGGAACTATAACTGCGGGAAAAAGAACATACCCAGCATCCGTAAATTTTCTTAGTTTTTAGTTAAATCTGTAGGAGTAAAATCTGAAGGAATACAGTCTTCAATGCGGTTAGTTGAGTTATTGTAAAATGATTGATAATTAGTTTCAAGGCTTTTTAAATATATTGGGTTAATTTCAGCAGAATTAATAATTATAAATCCTTTTTTTTGCTCCCCAGCCATCAGAAATCCAACACCCATTCCGCAGGCTCCAGCAAAAAGCTCCACGACACGCACATCATTTCTTGATGCTGTAAGCGCACCATGTAAAGAAGTAGTTTCAGACACAAGTGATGAAGAAATATTAAGTTCTTCATCTTGCTCTTTAGATAATTTGATGTTTGCTCTGTAACGAACCCTTGAACCTGGATTGCAAGCTGGCTTGATCATGAAATATTTTATGTCAAAGAATTCAATTATAAGATGGTCTTTGTTTAGGTTGAATATACGTACCAAAATTTACACTAGTATCAAAGATTATAGCATCACTACTTATTTACGATAATTTTTAAGATTGTCCCTTAATTGTTGATGCACGCGTTAGCGTAGCTCGCCGCAGGCATCGCACCAGAAAGGAATCACAGTTTGTCCCTGACAAAGTACCTCTAATGCCGCTTGCTTGTCAAACTCTAACAGTTGCAAAGGTTGTTCAGGCGATCGCCCAGTGGCAGTTTCAGGTAAAACAAGGGTGCGATGCCTGGGTTGGGCTACGCCAACGCAATTGTGATTTAGGCGATCGCTATATCTCCCAATCCTCAATCAACAAGTTATTAATGCGTTGGAATTCTCTAGTGTTATGGGTGATGAGGGTTAAGTTATTTGTCAGGGTGATGGCGGCAATTTGTAAGTCATACGCGCCAATGGGAGTACCTAATGCTTCTAGTTGAGAGCGAATTGTCCCAAATGTCGTTGCTGCTAAATCGTCAAAGGGTAGTGATGTAAATTGGGCTAAAAATTGTTGTTGTAAAGTAAGATTCCGTTGTAGGTTGGCACTTTTCATTGCGCCATAAAATAGTTCAGCTTTGACGATTGAGCAAACGGCAATATCTTTAGTGGCAGTGGATTTTAGTTTCTGTTTTAAAGTGGAATTTTTACCCCGCATATAGATAATGCAGGTGTTAGTATCGAGCAAGAATTTCACAGGATTGGTTCGCGTTCTGGTTGTTGTCCTTGGGGATGACGGAAGAAGGTTTCATCTTGGATACATCCATAGAATTGAGGCAAGGGATATTCTGTTATTTCGGTTGGAGTTACTGGTTGTAGGAACTCAATCAGGGTTTTTAGTAATCGAGTCAGGTCAAATTCTTCGGGTAATTCAGCCACGGGAAATTGACGGAATAATTCTGATATTTTGCTTGTTTGCACAGGCTGGGTGTTGTTATTGTATGTAGTCAGGCTTTGTGCCAGGAGTTGGATAATATACAATTTATCGTCAGGTGAAAGCTGAAGGAGTTGTTGTTCGAGTTCTGGGACAACCATGATGGGGCTTAGGTGGAGGATAATTTCATTTTACTTTCATAATCAAGAGTTAATCTAGCTATGCCTGGGTTGGGCTACGCCAACGCATTTGTTATTTTGGCGATCGCGCTTTTAAGGAAATATTAAGCAACACCCACCCAATATAAATTGTCATCTAATCGGGGGAATTTGCAATGTAATATTGAATTTTGAATTGTTACACTGCTCTCTGTTCGTCGCAGTTTTCGATGTAACGACGTAAAACAGAGTTGATTAAGGTTTTATATTCTCCGTTTTGAGCTTGAAACCACTCTAGTATATCTGGCTCAATCTGTACCAATTGCTGTGCTTGAGATGCGGGAACTCGGAGAGTAGCTTTCTGAAAAAACTCTTCTGTCAATGGTGGAATGTCAGAGTAGTCAATTTCTTGATCGTTCATTGACTCTAATGCTGTCCAGTTAGTACGAGAGGTATTTCTCAAGTCTTTGTCGCTCATACCGATTTGCCCTTCGTGCTGAAATGATCCGAATCACATTATTTTTGCGTTCTGTCCAAACTACAACGGCTACACCGTTACCGAGGAAACCTATACCGAACCAACGGTCTTCTCCGTAATCAAAACGAGCATCTAACTCAATTAGCATTAGACTTTCAAACATCTCAGGAACATCGGCGAAATCAATCTCATGTTTGCGAAGATTCTCTAAATTTTTCGCCTCATCCCACTCAAACTGCATGAAAATTTAGACACGCTAATTGAACCATCTCTATTATCCTGCATAATATCCCAATACCTCGGTGTTAGAGATAAAAACCTGATTTTGCGTAGGTTGGGTTGAATGATAACGTAGGCGCAATGATTTTGCGATGCCTGGGTTGGGCTACGTTAACGCAATTGTGATTTCGGCGATTCCATTTATAAATTTGGCGATGCCTGCGGCGGGCTACGCCAACGCATTTGTTATTTCGGGGTACTCATTTGTTATTTCGGGGTATGCATTTGTTATTTCGGGGTACGCATTTGTTATTTTGGGGTACGCATTTGTTATTTTGGGGTACGCATTTGTTATTTCGGGGTACGCATTTGTTATTTCGGGGTACTCATTTGTTATTTCGGGGTATGCATTTGTTATTTCGGGGTATGCATTTGTTATTTCGGGGTACACATTTGTTGATTTTGTTATTACTGTTGCTGATTGCACTTATTCTCAAACAACAAATCGATATGAAAAATGAGTAAAAACACAGGCAAACTCGTAATTATTTCGTTCAACTTTTAATGAAATAAATCCACAAAACTACCCATCTCAGGCAAAAGGATACTCCACTATCTTGAAAAAGGAATTAAAAAAAGATGTGTTATGTCTTTAAAAACTCGTGGTTCTGCTGCTATTGACAAAGCTCAACTTCGTCTCGCCTTGCTTAAATCTATTGATGAAAATCTGGATTTGGGACATGGGTTAACCATTGAAGGCTACAACCACTTAATCAACACTACCCGTGCGATGGTAGAAGCTAATAATACGCTGGTGTCCAATCTGGAAGAATCGCGTAAAACAGTAACCCAGATGGATAAAGCTCTCTCCGAAATGTCTGAACGAATGCTAAGTGGAGTTGCAACTGTCTACGGCAGAAACAGTATAGAGTATTCCAAGGCTGGCGGCTCTAATCGCAAACGAAATAAACAATCTATTTCAAAAGTTACTCCACTTGTAGCGGTTCTTACTACTCAACCTACTCAAGCTGCAATTGCCAATGCGTCAACTAACGGTAATGGCACAACTCCTTTGCTGCAATAATCCACCTGACTTAAAAATCGAAGGAGGGGTGTTAAATCTGTTAACAGTAAACAGTCAGAGTGATTTAGTGAATTATTTAGTAAATCTATCTCAGTCTAATTGAGAAAATTAAGCGATCGCCCTCTGCCAATAACCTGCGATCCGCTTGATTTTCAAAAAGATGCGTTGGCGTAGCCCAACCCAGGCATCGCTACTTACTTTACAGCAGTCTTGGTTTTGTTGCTCTAACACCACATTGAAGGTTCTAAATCCTCTTCCCAAGCAATATCGGCAGATGTCCAAGCCTCACTGGGACTGTCTTTGCTCAACTAAATTAGGTAGCACCAACTCCAGCAGCAGCGATCGCAAGCATTGCTATAAAATCGACCGATAACAATATCCCAGTCAGTAATATGTCACCGACGACATATAATTAGTCACTGTACAACTTATGTCAAACTAGACTATTGAAGAATACTTTCATCAGAGCCGATGATGGGATTTGAACCCACGGCCTGCTGATTACGAATCAGCTGCTCTACCACTGAGCCACATCGGCGTACACAATCTAAAAGTATAACATGATTTAATCATGGTAAATCAAAATCCCAAAAATCGCCTTAACCCTGAACAGTATGCCAGCCTGAAAGCAGAAATAGCCGCTCCTTATCGCGGCTTCCGACAATTTTTCTACATCGCTTTCGGTGCTTCTGGCTTACTCGGTGCATTCGTCTTTTTCTTCCAAGTGCTAGCCGGACGCAATGTTGAGAGTGCTTTGCCTAGTTTAGCTCTCCAAGTAGGAATAGTTGCTTTAATGGTTTTCCTCTGGCGTTGGGAACAGCGTCGGCAACAACGCCCCAATTCGGGTAAAAATCCTAATTCCTGAAGGGAGAAATCTTAGCTAGTTAATTTTTGACTACTTTCTTTTAATATATCTTTTCTTCAAATTTACTCATGCTTTTATGAAGATTAAAATATCCAGAAAGAAAAAATAAAAAAATTATTAGTAAATCCCAAAAAGCAAAAATTTCTGAGAAAATATAAATTGTTGAAACGGGGTCAGCCAATATAAAGATCCTGACCATAAACCCAATCACATTCAAATGAGGTCAGCTATATTTAAAGACCCCAAATTTTATGATTACAAACTTCTAAAATTAATAAAACTCACATTAATCGAAAGCGCCAGACTGATAATTTGTTAGTCTGGCGTTTCCAATTTGCTAACTAGACATTTACTGAACTGTTACCAAATAAGATGAAGGAATTGGTTGGGCACGTCCAGCATTGACAAGTGCCTGATAAACAAAGGCAGCAACTTCGGCTCTAGTCGCCTGACGATTAGGATTGAGTTGCTTGGCTGTGGGATAGTTGATTACTAATTGCCGTGTAGTTGCGGCGGCAACTGGTGCGATCGCATAATTAGGAATCTGAGCAGCATCGGTGTAAAAGGAAACGACATTTTGATTATTTGCAGTTAAGCCCAAACCATTAGCTAAAGAGACTAACGCCTGCACTCTAGGAATTTGCTGCTGTGGCTTAAAAGTGCCATCGGGATAGCCAGAAACAAATTGACTCTGGTAAGCAGATTGAATGGCAGCGTAAGCCCAGAAATTGCTTGCTACATCCTTAAACTGAATGGCTGTGCGTTTAGTTGGTGGCTTTAGGGCTTTAGTGACAATAGTGGCAAATTGAGCGCGGGTTACAGGTTCATTGGGTTTAAAGCTGCCATCAGGAAAGCCCGCAATAATATTTTGGGAGGCTAAAGCTTCGATGTAGGTTTTTGCCCAGTAATTTGCTGGTACATCTTTAAAGGCAACAGGCCCTCCAGGCGGTACATCAACACTGGCGGCAACAAAATCTACTGAGCCGGAAATCTTTTTCTGATCAATATCGTTGCCAACAGCAACAATTTTACTGGTTTTAGTGGCGTTGTTCACATCATAACGAGTGTTATTGCGGATAAGATTGCCACCAGGATTTTCGTTGGTGCCAAGGTCGGGTGAAGCGTTGACAGTCGCTACTACTCCATCCCGTTTATTGTTTTGAATGAAATTTTTACGCAATACGGGCTTGGCTGACTCTGAGATAAAAAGACCGTCTTGGTTTTCGATAATTTGGTTTTCTACAACTAGAGGTGTGGAAGTCCCACCGATCGCAAGACCAAAACCAGTATCCTGAAATAAGTTACTCCGAATTTCTCCTTGAGCAGTCTTAGCAATTGAGATCCCATTGCCTTTGTTTTGCACAAACTGGTTACTTTCAATTTTGGGATTGCCTGTACCCGTTACAAAAACACCTTCTCTGACACTGTTAGTAAAAGTACTGTTTTTGATAATCGGATTAGTTGACTCCACCCACACACCCGTACCCCGGCTATTTGGGTTGGTGACGGTGACACCTGCGATCGTGGTATCTTGCTCGGCAAGGATGGTAATGTCTTGTCTAGCAAAGGTGCGACTAGTGTAGAAACCTCCACCTGTAATCAATATCGCCTGACCTTTAGTAGCTTCATCACCTCGCAGTGTCACCCCTGGTTTAAGTAGAAGCGGGAAGGTTTCACCACTTTCCTGGTTATAGTTACCAGGTGCTAATTGAATCACTGCACCTGCTTGGGCTTGACTGAGAGCGAAACTGATGCTTTTGTAGGGTGCTGCCGAGGTTGCACCAGCACCAGCCCTATCTGCACCAGTTGCTGGATTAACATAAATCGCTGCGGCAGTTGCAGGAGCTTGCGCTGTATGAGTTGGGGCGATATTTTCTAGATGAGTGGTATCAGCATTAACCTCACTAGGTAGTAGTATTGACCCACTAAAAACAACAAGTATTGCCGTTAGCCCGGCTCCTACGCGCAAAGTATATCTGAGATGACTGCTGGAAAGAAGGCGAAAATTTTTCGCTAGAGAAATGTGAGAACCCCAATATTTCATTTTTTCCGTCTGTGATGTCTGAATTACGGTATATCGAACAAGGTTAAAGATAACAGCCTTATAGCTGCTCTAAAACCCATGCCAAACTATACTGGATGATTAGCACTGATTCAGCTAAATTCCCTAGATAGGTCACAGAACTTATACATTAGTTATATTCTGTTATTCAGAAAATTTTCTTAGGGGCACTATGGGGATGAGGCGATTTTTAGTATTCCCTAAAGCGAGATGCTGCAATTAATTCTGCTGGAATATCATCACAAAAAAAAGCAAACCTATTGGAAATCGAGAGAAATGCATTTTAATCTTTTAGGGCTATGTCGCGTCTTAGTTTTAGTAAGCATTATCTGTCTTCTGTTTTTGTCCACTCCTGCCTTTGCAGCAGAACGAATAGTGCTAAAGTATGGTATCTTCCGTGAATCACTTTCTGTAAAGGAACTATCCACCTTTGCCCAAACAGCTGAACTTTCAGGTTTACTAAAAGTTAATTTAGCTTTGGCGCGACAAGACCCCAAAGCCATTCGTCAGTATTTAACAAAGCCAATAAAGGTAAATCCTGTATTTTTAGATAAAGTATTGAATAGCCAGATTGGAAATATTATTTTGGAGCAAATTAGTCAAGTTATTTCTACACCGTCTCAAAGAGCAAATCGGCAAGCTTTACGAGCCGCTTTGGTACTTGCTGCGAATCAAGACGGGCAAGTGTCGCTGATTGAAATTATTAAGAATTATCCCACAAATGAAATGGAAGTTGATGGCGATCGCTTGGAGAGTGCATACCGTCAACTCCGCCGCTTGCAAACAAGCTTACAAGATTTATTTGGTGTTTAGTAAGCTAAAGTTTCTAAAGTTTCTCGTAAATACCGCTGTACCTGCTGTTCCAAGCGAATTCCATGCAATTGAGCATCGCGTTCTAGTTGCCAACGTTGAAAACCTGAACTAGTGGAGATCGCACATTTGAGGCTATACCAAATTTCAGTATCGGCAGAAAATTGGCGATCGCTAGAAGCTGGAATTTGAGCCATAGTTCCTTATTCCTTTATTTTAAACTTCAACGGTGACTGGACATTAGGCATTGAGCATTGGTTATTTATTCTTCTCTGCTCCTCGGTCACTGAGCGTAGCCGTTCGCGCAGCGTCTCGTAGAGAAGTGCTGCCCCCTGCCTCCCCTGCTTTTCTCTCTAGCCCTTTAAAGTGAAATACAGCAGAATTCAGAATTCAGGAGTAAAACACGCTTTATACCTGGGTAACAGACTTAGCCCGTGTACCTTACCAACTTGAAATCCGCTGTCATATACTTTAGGGGCTACTATGAATCTGTATTTATCCTAAACAAGGATTGCAATAATCGGGGCACGATTTGATTAACCCGCACTCCTAAAATGGTGAAATCTTGCTTAATCTTTTCTAAAGATAATGGCTCAATGCCAGCGAATTCTGTCTCATTAATCACCAAAACTCGCATTACACTCACAGGTATTTGTAAAAATAGATTACTGCCCAAAAAGGCCAATCCCGCAAGCACTAGTGCAAGGCTGCGCCATTGTGGGAGGAATTTAGCTGAATTTGCGACTAATGGGGCAATTTGGTAAAGATTCCACAGTATCCAAACTGACAATACTGCTGCTACTAATGCCAGGATACGATTTAATTTTGTATTAATTAAACAGAGAATTTTCCGCTGCCGTTCAGTCAGATTCTCTGGCTTTAGAGCTATTCCTAAAAGAGCAAATATATAAAAGGGGCGACGCAACTGCATCCATAGCAGGGGGAGAACACCAATGGCGGCAACTAAGAATAGCTCCATCCAGACTGGCAAAAATGGCTCGCCTACAGACAAAAACAATAAGCAGAGTACTAAAAAAACAGGCAACGTCGCCAATCCAGCGACGTGAATCCACAAAATAGGTTCAGAGCGAAATGAATGCATATTATAAAAAAGTTGTGAGTTAAGAGTTAGGAGTTAAGAATTAGCAGCCTTTAACTCCTAACTCCTAATTTATTACTCCTAACTTCTAACAATTTTACCCTCAACACTATCTCGTTAAGGTGAGAGTGCGGCGCTTTGTAACCATCTGATAAGATTCGATGATGTCACCTTCAACCCAATCATTGAATTTATCTATGCCGACACCACATTCATAACCGGCGTTGACCTCACGAGCATCTTCTTTCATCCGTTTTAAGGAGTCAAGGACGCCTTCAAAGATCACCTTACCACCACGTCGCACCCTGACTTTGCAGTTGCGAACTAACTTGCCAGATTGAACGTAGCAACCGGCAACCGCACCACGACCGACTGGGAAGACGGCACGGACTTCGGTTTGACCCAAGGGTTCTTCCACCAACTCTGGTTCCAAAAGACCTTCCAAGGCATCTTGGATATCTTCTAGGAGTTTGTAGATGACGTTATATTCCCGGACATCGACACCTGCTTCATCGGCGGCTTGTCTAGCGCCACTGGCAAAGGTGGTGTTGAAGCCGATAATTACAGCGTTACTGGCAGCTGCTAAGTCGATATCTGTCTCGGTGATTTCTCCAGCCGTAGCCAACAGCATCCGAATTTGGACTTCGTTTTGCGGGATTTGCTTGAGCGCTCCCACAATGGCTTCCACCGAACCTTGTACGTCTCCTTTCAAGATCAAGTTGAGTTCTTTCAACTCGCCTTCTTGTGCTTGAGCCGACAGGGTTGTAAGGGTAACACGTCCTTGTAATAGGCGGGATAGGCGTTGTCTGTCTGCGCGATCGCTAGCGAGCGCTCTGGCTTCTTTTTCGTTCTGGAAGACCTCGAACTCGTCGCCGGCTGCTGGCACATCACTTAAACCTAGTACCTCGACAGCAAAGGAAGGAGAAGCAATGTCTACTCTCTTACTTCTGTCATCCACCATCGCCCGGACTTTACCGAAGGCCGAGCCAGCTACTAAGATATCTCCCACATGCAGGGTGCCATTCTGAATTAGCAGGGTAGCAACTGCTCCCTTAGCTTTATCCAGATGTGCTTCAATGACAGTTCCTTTGGCGGTACGATCTGGGTTGGCAGATAGTTCTGCAACTTCTGCTACCAACAGAATCATCTCTAAGAGCGTATCCAGATTTTCACCTCTGATGGCGCTCACGGGAACCATGATTGTCTCACCGCCCCAGTCTTCTGATGTCAGACCATACTGGGTCAGTTCTTGTTTAACCCGCTCTGGCTGTGCCCCTTCTTTGTCAATTTTGTTGATTGCAACAACAATTGGTACTCCTGCGGCTTGGGCGTGGCTAATGGCTTCAATGGTTTGGGGACGGACACCATCATCAGCAGCCACTACTAAGACGGCAATGTCTGTTACCCGCGCTCCTCGTGCCCGCATAGCTGTAAAGGCTTCGTGACCAGGAGTATCCAGGAAGACTATCTGCTGAGGTTTGCCCTCATGTTCCAAATCTACATGGTAAGCACCAATGTGTTGAGTGATACCGCCAGCTTCGCCAGCAGCCACTTTGGTTTTGCGAATTGAGTCGAGCAGAGTTGTTTTACCGTGGTCTACATGACCCATAATTGTCACGACTGGCGGACGGCGGTGGAGATATTCTTGGTCTTCTGCACCGACCATTTCCGTAATTTTCCGAGCTTCTGCTTCTCGTTCGGCGGTTTCAACTTCTATTTCTAGTTCTTTTCCTACCAGGGTAATTGTGGGAATATCTAGATTTTGAGTGATACTCACCGCCATACCTTTAAGGAACAGGATTTTAACAATCTCTGTATCGGGAACGGCTAAAACGTCAGACAGTTCTTGCACAGTCAACGGCCCTGTGATCGTCACTTTTTCGGGGCGATCGCGCTTTGTCTCGGCTTCTTGGCGACGGTTTTGGTGATGGTCGCGCCCAGAACCAGACTTGGAACCAGACCTGGAACCAGACTTTCTGGCTCTTGCAGTTGGGGCGCTAGCAAGGGTTGCACCTGGCATCTGTACAGGTCGAGTCGCTTTCGGTTTGGGAGGACGAGCGATAGAAAGGCTGACTTGAACTATGGCTGGTGAATCTATATCGTCATCATCCAGCAAATCTTCTTCAAACTCATCATCAAGTATGGGTTTGATTCGCTTGCCTTTGACGCCAGCTTTTGCCTTCTCTTTAACTTCGTCAATTATTTCCTCTTCTACCCACTTTTTGCCGCCTTTGGTCGGTCGAGGCGGACTTGGGCGTTTCAAATCGAGGAGATCAGGTGTGACTGGCTCATCACCCAATCCTTGAGATTTACCCGCTGTGCCTGACATCTGTCTGGGTGGAGTAGCGATCGGCATTGCGGCTGCTACTGCTTCACCTGGACGTGCTGGTCTGGGTCTTTGTCCCTCTCCCAGTTGTGATGGTGCAGACGGTCTATTGCCTCTCGGCTCTGGTCTGCTGGGTGAAGGGGTGGGACGACTTGTTCTTTGTGGTGCAGATGGTGCGGACTGGTCTGTTGGCAGTTTAGCGACTCTTGGCTTAATTTGCTCGCGATCGCCTTCCGCGGGTCGTAGCCGTTGGTCGCGTTTGAGGATCGGTTTATCTGCCTGAGATCCTGGCGGCTCATCTACCACTTGGGCTTCTTCTGCCTCAGGTCTGGCTGGAGGAGCAACTAGTTGTGGTTTGATCGGTTTTTCCGATTTCGGTCTGGGCGGAACTATTTTTTCCGGTTTTTGGGATGCTATTTTTTCCGACGCCGGATTTGGATTAGGCGTTTGTTCCAAGTCAGCGATCGAAGGTTGCTCTTGAGTCTCAGATTGAGTCCGGGGCACAGGTCGAGTTGGTGCTGCCGGTTTCAGGGGTGAGACTGGTGTAGCGAAAGGCCGTGGAGGAGAGGGAGGATTAGCTTCAGACAAGGCAGCTTGGGTATTGTTAGCAAGTGACGCCTCTGGGGCGTTGGAAGTAGTATTTCTCAATATTTTGGGTTTGCGTATTTCCAAAATTTGCTGTTTGTGGGGTGCAGCAGGTCGGTTACGTCCGCCGTTGGGTGGTGAATTTGGCTTATGGCTGGTTGTACCTAGTTCCTTTTTGGCTGACACATTCGTAGCTGCAAGCTTTTCTGCTGCCGCCCGGATGTTTTCTGCCTCGGATTCTGAAATCGTGCTGCTATGGCTTTTGACCGCAATATCGAGCTGGTCGCAAATTGCTAGTAGCTCTTTGTTATCCAAATTCAATTCCTTTGATAATTCATAAATTCTAACTTTGCCGTTGTTCATCCACTCTTCCCCTTTAATTTACAGTTTTAGCGGATGGTTGCCTGGGAGTGCGACATCTCCATCCTTGGATTACTGTTTTTAGACTGCCGTTCAGTTTTTGCCGGTGCCTCCAATCAGGAAAGAGAGATGTTTCGGTTTAATAATGGCATCCCCACCAGGAATGATGGTTGAGTGATACCCATAAAAATTTCTTAAATAAAAGATTTTTATAGGAACCCTGGACGCCGAACTGCGCCTGAGCACTACCAGGTTGCCATTTTGTAGTTTCTTGTTTTGTTGATTCTGAGTCTTCCACAACACAATCGATTACATCTTGTTCTGGGAATGGTGCCTCGCCCCTCGTTATTGGAGAGCCGAATGCCTTTTACACCCATTTACTATTTTGGCACTAACCTTAACGCTCAACAGGGAGTGTGATGAAAGTGCGACTTCGGCTTTCGACCCAATTCCTCTAATGATTACGTCACAAAGTTGTTCCAACTAAATTTGGTTTTGGGTATTACTGCGGGCTAGACGTTGCGACAAGCTTTGGTACAGCGCTTCTGGCACTGATGCATGTAGCGATCGCCCTAGTCGATTTTTTTTTTGAGCCGCTTGTAAGCAACTCGTTTCTGGACAAATATAGGCAGAACGCCCCATGCCCTGATCCAATTGTACCTTTCCCGATGGAAAGACGCGGACAATCCGCCAAAACTCATTTTTTAAGCCTACTTTACGGCAACTAATACAGCGCCGATAATTTGGTTTCATCAATTCTTTGTGATCTCAGTCCAGGATTTGGGATGTAAAAAGAAGTTTATTATTACTATTTTTTACTTATACCAAGTAGCTTTTGAGAAAATAATCCTTGAGACTGAGACTACAATCTTACAGTATCAAAACTTTACAAAATTAATCAATTATTCATCATCGTTATTGTCAAAACTATCTTCCTCTTCTAATTCGTTCTGATTTTCATCCTCAAATTCTTCTTCATATTCAAGATCGTCTTCTTCTGATTCCTCTGATTGATATTTTGTCCTGACGGCTGCAAATTTGGTATCCTCTGCTGCATAGTCATACTTAGCTTTGTCTTTAATATCTATTTTCCAACCAGTCAGACGGGCTGCCAAACGGACGTTTTGTCCTTCTTTCCCAATGGCCAAACTCAATTGATCTTCAGCTACAAGTACATGAGTTTGCCGCGATTCTGGGTCCATCAGGCGTACTTCATCTACCCGTGCTGGACTTAAGGCATTAGCAATGTATGTTGCTGGGTCTGGCGACCAGCGAATTACATCTATTTTTTCACCGCGTAATTCGTTGACTACCACTTGAATTCGCGATCCCCTAGCTCCAATACAAGCGCCTACTGGGTCTACATCGCGATCAAGAGTATCTACTGCTATTTTAGTCCGGGGGCCGACATAACGGGAAGGGGGGTTTGCCTCCCTAGCTACTGCAACAATCCGTACCACTTCATCTTCAATTTCTGGGACTTCGTTGGCGAAAAGATAAACTACCAAACCAGCATCAGCACGAGACACAAGCAACTGTGGCCCTCGTTGCTGACCTTGGGAGACTTTTTTCAGATATACCTTGAAGGTGGCATTTGCCCGATAATTATCGTTGGGCAACTGTTCCCGCTTCGGTAATTCGGCTTCTACTTCTGGCTGACCAAAGCCGCTGCTAACTGCTAGAACCACTGATTGCCGCTCAAACCGCAGGACTCTTGCTTGGAGAACAGTTCCTTCTAAATCTTGGAACTCTTCTTGCACCATCTGGCGCTGTTGATCCCGTAATTTTTGCGCCAATACTTGCTTAGTTTGCATCGCCGCCATCCGACCAAATTCTCCTTGGTCGGGGGTAACATCCAGCACCACAGAGTCCCCTAACTGCGCTTCGGGAGCAACTTGTTGAACTTCGTCTAGGGAAATTTGGTGGTCTGTGTTATCTACTTCTTCAACAATGGTTTTGGTGGAAAGGACGCGAAATCCTTCTTCTTCAATATCGAGTTCTACTTCAAAATTTTCAAAATAATCTTCGTCAAACTGTTTGCGCTCTAAATTTTGGGCGCGGCGATAACGTTCATAACCTTTGAGTAGTGCTTCTCTAATAGCTGATTGAACTGCAAGCCGGGGTAAATTCCGTTCGCGACTTATACTTTCAATTAATTCCTTTAATCCAGGTAAAGTAACCATTGACATAAGCAATCTCCATTAAAAATTAGGGAGTGGGGAGAGATGCGATTAATCGCGTCTCTACTGAGTGGGGACTAGGGACTAGGGACTGAAAACTACGCACTAGAGCCAGGGATTAGAGAATAGCTTTAAACTAATCTCTAACCTCTAGCCCCTAGCCTCTAACCTTTAGCCCTTAGTTCCTAATCTTTAGCCTTGAGCTAAGGTGCTCTAGTCTCTAACTCTTGAGCCATAGCCCTTTGTTTATCGGCGCTCCTCTAACTGCACCTTAGTAATTAGGGAGCGGGGAATTTCGACTACACGACCTTTTTGATTTAAGTAAAGTGCTGTCTCATCCCGACGAATCAACTGACCAATCCACTCTTGTTGTCCGTCGTAGGGGGGCGTTGTGGAGATAATGACAGGAAATCCTTTAAAGGAAATAAACTCCCTGTCTGTTACCAGTTGCCGCGAAATGCCAGGACTAGACACTTCCAAGACGTATGTATCTGGAACGATTTCCGCAGTATCTAAGGAGGCTTCTAAAGCACGGCTCATCCTCTCACAATCGTTCAACCCAGTGTCTTGCTCAGGATTGCGAATGTCTACTCGCAACACTGGTGGACTTTGGTTGGTGTGAAAAACCACGCCAACCACTTCTAATCCCAGTTCTTCTGCCACTGGTGTCGCCAAATCAATAATTTGTGGAACTAAAGGATGAGCCATGAGAAAATTCAATAAAAAAAGTGGGCATCGACCCACTTCCTGCGATAGGTATATCTTCCAAGAAGTCTTGTGACGAACCAAATGATGATTCGCCTAATTCGAGTTTAGCGCATTTCTTTTATAGTCGTGCATTGGGCATTGGGCATTGGGGATTGAGCATGGGACATTGGGCATTGGTTGTTCTTCTTATCCCCTCATCTCCCCTGCTCCCTTGCCCCTCTCCTCTCCCTACCTTCCCGTATTTTTGGGAGAGTAGCGCCTTTATCGACTACTGCAGGAACTGATACTTGTGTTCTTAGCTGCCGCGTTTGCTCGATAATTTGGTCTATGTCTTCTTGGGATAAACGCTGGACGTAGTTGAGTTTGATTTCCTCTAAGAAGTCAAAAAGTAAACTCTGAATTTCTGAAAGTACGTGTTTTTCCTTGATTTCAGATCCTAAAGCGTCACTGAAGCTTTGTACCAATTGACTGGTGAGTTTTGCTCCTACAGGGTCTTCAACAGCGCTAACTAAAGTTTTGTAAACATTAGTTGTGATTTGAGTCGCCAGTTGTTCGCTTAACTGGGTTTGGGCGTGTCCTACACCAGGGAGATTCTGGAGGTTGCGGTAGACGGGGACTTGATGGAAGACGGTTTCGATGTTGTGGCGCAGAATGGCAACGATCGCAGGTTGGATATCGGGTAGAACTCGGTAGACAATTGTTTTTACCAAAAGACCAGCGATCGCTTCCACTTCATTCACATTATTAATATCTATGTAGGGACGTAAATTTTCTTGTTGCGAGAGCCAGCTTGTTAACTCACCCCGCTGAATTGAACCCTGAACCTGATTAATCACCCTCACTACTACAATTTCTGTGAGTTCTTCGGCGAAATTGGCGACAATCCCCTGATTAATTTGCTTTCGCACTGGATGCAGATTCAATAACCGTGCTTGATCGAGGCGAATTAATACAGGTATGATTCGCAACCCTCGCCAAAATGGTATCAGTAAAAATAAATCGTACCAACGCCACAATATTGCTTCTAACCAGCTAAAACCGGGATGTTGGCGTCTGAGCAAGAAGGTACGCCCCAGCAATTCTACACCAAATAAAATCACAAAGGGTAAGTCAATTATCCAGAATTTATCAACAAAATCCCCATTTTCCCCGATTTGGCGGTAGTAATTACTGGCGATCAAAGGGCGGATGCTCTTGTTAAAAAAATTAATTTCTTCAAGCCAGCCATTTTGTGATAAATATGGCTGACTCCAAAAAGTAGCGAAGGACTGTTTTGCAGATTCTTTGCGGATGTGCGATCGCATCCTTTGTTTGATTTTTTCCAGCGTCCCACTCTTATTCGCTCCAGCAAACGGGTTACTGTCAATCATCTCGCTGCTTAGACGACTTATTTGTATTAGCCTGCTATTTACCTGAGACGACTGTAACCCTGTTTGCCTAACTTGTTCTTCTAATGCGTCTACTGTTTCTAGATAACTTTTTGTGTCTCGATGACTTTCAATACCTTTGATTTGGTCATAAATCTTAGTAATTTGGGGAAGTTTTCGCAAGTAGAAATCTCGCCAAGGTACGTAACTTAAATCAAACAACACTAAACTTAAATTTACTGTGGCAGCAATTGCCATAAATCTTTCAAACCAGAGATTACGCTGCTTAGAAGATTTTATATTTTTCATTTTTTGTAATATATGATACTTCCTTAGGTGTTTAAAACATAAATTCTTTCATTTATTAATTTTTGTCCCTTTCTAACCAATTACAGCAATTTCCAGTCGAGTAGACCCCAGTAGAAGTACTTCATCCCAAAACAAAACTCTTTTAAAACCTCTTTTCCAACCTCTTGCTGAAAATACTTCTCATTGCAGCACAGCCACAGGTAAAGAGACTGCCTTTCACCTTAAGTTGACACCAATGCACAGATGTGATTTATACCGCAGTTTAGTGTTAAAAGGGTATATTCGCTTCAAATGATAACCGCTGTATCTTTGCTAATATAAGATACTTCTTTTGATAGATGACACAAATTATTTTGTTAAATTTTAGCTAAATTTAACAAAAAAAAATCACAATTTGTTCAAAATTCATTAAATAATCGTGAAAAAAGTTATTAAACAAACTTAAAATGCAGCTGTTAACGTTTATGATCCTGCTGATTTAACCCAAAGGAGTTTTTAAGTATGTGGTGTGGGTTTGGAAAATCAAGCGCAACCTTTGCTGTTACTTGCCTGATGACTGCTAGTTTGGTAATTGCAGACACAGGTTTTGCAGCCCCTCAAAAAAGTTATACGCCCCAGCAATTCCGTGAGGTATTGCGGGGATTAGGCTATAACGTCAAGGTAACAAATACTGCTTTGACAGACCAGGAAACTAAAAAGGCAATTCGAGACTTTCAGACTGGTTATAAGCTAAAACCAGTTGATGGTATTGCAGGGCCAAAAACCCAAGATTTTGCTGCTAACATCATTCAAATTCTGCACAGAAATTTGAATGTAGTGGTGAAGCCAAATCCTCCCCTGCCGCGCGATCATTTTTATGGTTCCCGCACGGAAGAAGTGGTGAAGGAGTATCAGAAGAAATATCAGTTGCAAGAAACTGGAATTGCTAATTTAGCACTTCGCCAAAAGCTGAATGAAGAAGCAAAGACACTCTTCAGCCAGCCGACAACTAAACCAACAACTAAGCCGACAGCTAAACCAACAGCTAAACCGACAGCTAAACCAACAGCTACACCGACAGCTACACCAACAGCTACACCGACAGCTACACCAACAGCTACACCGACAGCTACACCAACAGCTACACCAACAGGTACACCGACAGCTACACCAACAGCTACACCCTAGTCGCCACAAAAAACTCCTACCCCAAAGCCCCTCAAGTCATCTGATTTGGTTCTTCTAAGGGTCTGCCTTTGGGTGTAGGTAGAATTGGACGGCGGTCATTGTAAGGCATAGGAATGTACTGCACGCTGGGTCGTCCTCCTTGTGGCTGTGGGTACAGATCCATGAGATCGTAAATAGAATGGGGCAGTCCGACGGTTACGGGCAGCCCCATTTCTGTTGCTTCTTCAATAGTGATGGGATAGTCGTGGGTGACGCGCCCAGTTGTCAAGGCTTCGATAATCGGTTCGATATTTTCTGGCAGAACTTTTTGTTTAGGTATACTGTCTTTTAGCAAAGTTCGTACAAACCGCTGTACCTGCCCAATTGCTTTGCGTGAGAGGTCGGCCATAATTAGGGTTTGGTCATCAATCTCACTGATGGGTTTATCTTCAACCACTTTCAAGATACTGGCTGCGGGGTAATTACCCAGTTGGGGATCAACTGGCCCCAAGACAGCGTTAGCATCCATAATAATTTCGTCAGAGGCGATCGCAAGCATTGTACCGCCACTCATGGCATAGTGGGGTACAAAGACTGTGACTTTTGCTTGGTGGCGAATTAACGCTCTGGCAATTTGTTCGGTAGCCAAAACCAAACCACCAGGAGTGTGCAAAATTAAGTCAATCGCTACATCTGGCGGTGTAAGGCGAATTGCTCGTAGTATTTGTTCTGAGTCTTCAATAGTAATGTAGCGAGATATGGGAATTCCCAAAAAGCTAATGGACTCTTGACGGTGAATCAGTAAAATTACCCGACTTTTGCGTTCCTGCTGGAATTCTTGTAAAGCACGCAAGCGCCGATATTCTATTTGACGTTTTTGCCAAAGGGGTTGCAAAGAAGTCAGAAGGAGGAAAATCCAGAATAAATCACCAATACCAAAGCCCATATAATTTTTATTGTTCAAAAATAACGGTTGCCGTCATTATTGTCACAAATTTGGGGCGATCGCAGTTCTATCTGTAGATTTATAGAAAAATTACGAATTATTTACTACCCCCTTCGCCAAATTTTAATAGTGTCGTCATCACTACCGCTAACCAGGGTTTGGCCATCGGGACTAAAGGCAACGCATCTAAGATAATTGGAATGCCCTGTAAGTGTGCTGATTTCTCTACCACTGTGTATGTGCCACAGTTTGATAGTGTTGTCCCAACTGCCACTAGCGAGAAATTGTCCATCCTGGCTAAAGGCGACTGACCAAACTGAATCAGAATGACCCGTGAGAGTACGAATTTCTTTGCCTGTATTTATGTGCCACAGTTTAATCGTGTTGTCACCACTACCACTAGCGATAATTTCCCCATTTTTGCTGAAGGCAATACAGTTGACAAAAAAAGAATGGCCTGTGAGTGTGTAAATGTTTCTGCCTGTGTGTACTTGCCACAGTTTAATAGTGTAATCATTGCTGCCACTAGCTACCAGCTGTCTATCCTGGCTATTGGTTGCAGGCGTTTTTGGAGAGTATGCGACTGACGAAACTGGGTCAGAATGACCTATAAAAGTTTGGATTTCTATGCCTGTGTGTACCTGCCACAGTTTGATTGTGCAGTCAGCACTGGCACTAGCCAGAAACTTGCCATCTGGACTAAAAGTAACGGAATTCACCCAATTAGCATGACCAGTGAGAGTACGAATTTCTTTACCTGTGTTAACATCCCACAATTTGATTGTATTATCCCAACTCCCGCTAGCTAAAATTCCCCGGTTCAGCTCTGCAACTCCTGCAGATTTGCCAGACTCGCCTTGATAAGAAAGGTTTGAAGATATTGGGCTAAAGGCGACGGAATGAACCATACTGGAATGACTAGAAGACCAACGACCTAGTTGACGCACTAGCTTGCCAGTACCCACTTGCCAAAGCTTGATGGTGTTGTCATTACTGCCACTAGCAATAAATTGCCCGTCTGGGCTAATGGCGATCGCATGAACCATACTAGAATGACCTTTGAGGGTCTGTACACACTGCCAGTTCTGCCGATCTAATACAACAGGTACTGGTAGTTGCAGTCTAGGCTTTATCACTAAAGTAGATGATATTTTGCTTATATCTTCCCCTGTATCAGGACCCAATAAATCCAACCACTCCTGCACAGACTGGGGACGATACGTTGACTCTAGATCCATACCGCACATAATAGCCTGATTTACCCTGTTGCTGATGTTGGGATTAAAATATTGTGGTGGTTCTAAATTAATATTGTGACGTCTATCATCTGCACTAGTTGGCACAACTGCGGTAAGCAAATTATACAAAGTAGCGGCTAGGGCGTAAATGTCAATGTATTCTCCTCGCGGCGCTTCTGATTCATACTGTTCAGGTGGAGCAAAACCAGGAGTACGATACACTGTATGCCTTTGGATCATATTAGGAACAAATTCTCTAGCAATGCCAAAGTCTATCAGCACTGCTTCTAATTTATTAATGCGGATCATAATGTTGCGTGGTTTGAGATCCCGATGCAACAGTCCTTTAGAATGGATTAGGGTCAAAGCATCGCCAATTTGCCGGATGTAGAGTAATGCTTCTGCCTCTGATAGCACCCCTATTCGCCTCAAGCGCTGTGCTAAGTCTTCCCCTTCGATGTAATCCATCACCATGCAGGGCAAATTCCCCTCATCAAAGATGGTTTCTATTTCTACTATATGAGGATGGTGGCATACAGCCAGCCGAACTGCTTCATCACGAAAGTCTTGCCGTAACTTGTTTCGGTGGAGTATCCAGGCAGGGTGATTCAGGATTTCTTCTTTGAGGGTTTTAATCACTCGCTGTTGATTTCGTTGATTTCTGGCAAGATAAGTAATGCCAATTCCGCCTTCACCTAGTTGGCTTTCAATAATGTAGCGTCCCCCGAATAAAGACTTTCCTGCATTCCACACCATTAGTAATATTTGACAATTGCTGGTATTTATTTTGGCACGGTATTTCAGTTCAGCCAACACGAATTTTTGGGAATTCCATTTGAATTGCTGTTGTAGCTTTTTGGTACTTAGTTACTTAGAGAACATTTTCATTAACCTCAATAATTACTACTAGTATAAAGTTGGGTATACCCTGATAGTTTTGGCTAAACTATGCCTTTATACGAAAAAATGAAAGTTGATTGCTCATGTTAGAGTAAACAGTAACTTTAGATATATTTGTTCATAATAATTTGACTTGTAGGTAATCTAAAATTATGCTAAAGAATCTCAATTTGAAACAAAAATTTACAATTCTGCTACTGGTAATTTTGACATTTGGTCTGAGCTTGAGTGGATTTACTCTTTCTTCTCTACTGAGGGAGAATGCTAAACAAGATATTAGCTCAACTGGTCTCATGCTCATCCAAACAATGAGTTCTGTTCGGAAATACACCAGTACTCAAGTGAATCCAGAGCTAGTTGATAAATTGGCTACTGAATTTTTGCCGCAAACCGTGCCTGGATACTCAGCACGAGAGGTGTTTGAAATTTTACGGAAAACAACAGATTACCGTGATTTCTTTTATAAAGAAGCAACTCTCAATCCCACAAATCTTCGGGATAAGGCTGACGGTTTTGAAACGGAAATTGTAGAACAGTTCAGAAATAAATCAGACCTTAAAGAAGTTAGTGGATTTCGCTCAATTCCTGGTGGGGATATCTTTTATATTGCTCGCCCCTTAGCAGTTTCTGAACAAAGTTGTCTAGTCTGTCATAGTGTACCTGAAGCTGCACCTCAAAGTATGATTAGTCTTTATGGTGCTGCTAATGGATTTGGGTGGAAGTTTAATGAAATTGTTGGCGCTCAGATTATATCAGTACCTGCAAAGAATGTCATCAGCAAAGCAAATCAGTCTTCCTTACTAATTATCTTGATTGTATCAGCTATATTTATAGCGACTATCCTGTTAGTTAACTTGTTCTTGAATCGACAAGTTGTGAGGCCTCTCAAACGTATGACTCGCATAGCCGAAGAAGTTAGTACCGGACACATGGAAGTTGAATTTGAGCAGATGTCTAATGATGAAATTGGTAATTTAGCTAAAGCCTTTAAACGGATGCAGTTAAGTTTAGAAATGGCGATGAAAAGAATCAAACGTACTCAAGGAGGTACAAACGATTACAATAATTCGTAATTATGCTCTCTACGAGACGCTACATTTAGCTTGCTTAAGAGCAGGGGACGCGGACTAGCTACCGCTACGTTAACGTAATGACGCTCTCTAGAAGACGTTGCGTGTAGCAAGATTCCCATATAAGTATACAGGCTAGCTTTGCGTCATGCTAACATAATTAATTTTTATAATGGGTATTTAGACCCTGCCAAAAAACTTTGTTACTTTTATTGGCTCTCTTGACTTAAACCCACAGAATTAGCTACAAGATTAAAAATTATTCCTCAATTCGTGATGTCTAAATTTCTATGAGAATAAGTTTTTTTTGAATTCAAAAGCCGCTTGAAAGTTAGGAATTTCCTTAGTTACAAGTTCAATAAATTGGTCAGCTGAAATATAAGGATTGTGAGCTAGTATTTCTTCTATAATCAGATTTGCCATTGGACCAATGTGGTAGGCTAATTCTTGCTGACAATGTTTGATAAATGCTGGTTGAAGTGAAGATTGTTGTTGTTCAATTCGTTGCCCAGTATGTGGACTAGTAGGTGAACTAAAAATTGTTTCTTCAGGTTGATTATATGACTGCGATATGACCGACATAGCCTGAAATTCAGGGTTAAATACCGTGGCTGGCAAATCATCAACCATGATTGCAGAAGACATTGCCACTTCTGGTTCTCCAATACGCTCTAAATCTCGAACAACTTCGCTGGCTGTTTGGTACCGCTTGTTAGGTCTATCTTCCAACATGCAATCAAGTACTTGAGCAAACCCATCAGTAACATAGGTATAATCACGCCAGTTCCATTCAAGTGAGTATTGATCCATTAGTAAAGATGGATCTCTAGCTGTGAGTAATACAATAGCAGTTACACCTAAAGCATAAAGGTCACTAGAGGGTGAACATAAACCCAGGCTGATTTGTTCGCGGGGAGCATATCCCACTTTACCTACGAGGGACATTTTGCCAACAAACGTTACCTGTTGGTTGGAACTTCTCCCCTCGTTCATGTCAGCCATTTGCTTGCCTACCCCGAAATCAATCAGCACTGGCAGATCCTTGCCATCAGGTAACATGATGTTGTCAGGAGAAATATCTCGATGGACGATGTTGTGCTGATGGACATATTCTAAAACAGGCAGCAGATTCTTTAGCCACTGTATAACTTCGTCTTCAGAAAAATTTCTTCCTTGACGTTGAAGTTCTCCTAGGAGTCTTGAATATGTTTTACCGTCAACATACTCTTGTACTAGGAATAGCCGACCATCTCCTTCAAAGCAAGCCAAAAACTTGGGAATTTGAGGATGTTGCAATTGATGAAGAATTTTTGCTTCTCTTTTAAATAAGTTACGATATTGTTCCAGTCCACTTTCGCCTGTGCCAATGGGTGCAAATTCTTTGAGAACACAGGCTTCATTAAACCTACGAGTGTCAAATGCTAAGTAAGTTCGTCCCAATCCTCCCTGTCCTAGAAGTTTTTGGATAATATAGCGGTTATCGATTAGAGTTCCAGCAGCTATTTCTGGTCTTGTCATAGGGGACTGTGACATCATCATCGCACTCCTAGCGATTTTGTTCTTGATAAATTATCTAATTTGCTGAAAGTCAGAAACTCTAGCAGATAAAGGCTGATAACATCCTTTAAATTGAGGTTAACACCACTATCGAGCCAAGGAAATACACTTTTCTACAATTTTCTGATGGTCTTGTGTTACCAAATAGACAATTTTAACCTGAGTAGTTTAATCATACTACTCATACTTAAGTATTTTAACCGCCGCAACATATATCAGTGTCTGCGGTAATATCTGCAAGTGTTCAGGGCATCGCCTTTTAGATTTGCTGCTGAACCTTATTTTCCCCTTAGTAACCCAATTGAAACTGAGTTGAGGAACAGTAAGGATATAGCGTGACATTATGGTTTTTCATAAAAACTGAGGTTGCTATAGACTTGCTGAAAGAAATATTATATGTATTTCAAGTGCTAAATATGCGATCGCTCTCAAAAATTAATCTTTCTGAGAACCTATATCATTATCAGATAGCTGCTTCGGCATCAGCTATCAAAATTTTTAGTGCAGGTGATTCCTCAAGAGCAGAAAATCATGCTGCGTATCAAAAAAGACTCCTGAGCGTAATGCTTTGTCTTTAAAGTCTCGCTTGAGTCTACTTTGATGCGGTATCCAGGCGGGATCGTTGAGGATTTGTTCTCTGAGAGTTTTGAAAACTCGCAACTTGCCGCGTCGATTTTTCGCAAGATTGTCTACGACGGGCTACGCCTACGCATTCTTCTTTGCGGGATTGGGCGATCGCTTTTATCATGCCTTTAAATTAAAGTATAATTTTATACTTATCAATTGCAAACTTGAAAATTGTTAATAATATTTTCAAGTTTTAACGGGAACAAATTAGTCTTAGCTTTGATAGTATTAGCAATAATAATTAACAAAAATACTCTCCACTTTTGGCTGTAATTGGTATTATTTAAAATTTCATCTTTATAAAAAAAATGCTAGATTAGCAAATTTTTTGCTGATCTAGCAAACCTAAATTATTTACAGGAAGTCTAATCTTCTGGCTCAATTCCCGCCGCCCGCAATTGTGCTGCTAGTCGTTCAGCGCGTTGTCGTTCCTGTTGGGCGCGTTGGCGTTCCTGTTGGGCTAACTCGGAACCCCAAAGCAAAAGGTTTCCTTGTTCATCCCACCATCGTAACCACTTTTCTGTGCGGTTTTCACGAGTACCCTGCCACACCCCAACGTAAAGATTCATTTCTACTATCCAGTAGCGTTGATTTTCATCAGTATCCTGCAAAATGTAATGTTCTGTGTTATGTAAGCGATATATTTCGATACTGCCACTATCTGGCTCAAAGATGATGTAGTTTGGCACTTTTAAGATGCGCTCGTAGAAAAACCATTTTCCTGGGGGATATGTCGCTTTGATAGAATATTCTGTTTCCTGTGTATCGGAAATAAATTCCATCACAATTACGGGAATGTCACCCTGTAATTCAGGTGTGTAACTGCGTGTTACTTCTTCTCTACTAACATTAATTTTGGCAATGAAAGCCCAATCAGGCGCTTTAATGACTATTTTGTTGTTTAGAGTGGCACAAATGCCGTAATTGGTTGGAGTTAGGGCGTTAGCTGAAATTTTTCCGGCTAATTGTAGGCTTTCCGTGAGTGCAGCAGCTAATGCTGGTTGATTGATGTTGTCCACTGGATCATCTGGGAGTTTGTAATCATCAGGTAGTTTTTCCCAAGTGATTTGGTAGTCTTGGGTAAGGGCTGTCATGGTGGGTTTTCCTTGGGTGTGTAAAAGTGAGTGGGACTGGGGATTGGGGATTAGGGACTGAGTTTTTACTCGTAAAAATTATAGAATTTGCTTTGAACCCTGCGAAAATTTGGAACAATTTCCCAGTACCCAGCAGTTACTCATCTTCATCGGGTTCTAAATCGTCTGCTGTCAATTCTTGATGGGGGATGGCGGCGATAATTGCATCTATGACTTTGGATACTGGTAATATCTCAATATTCAAGTCGGGAAATTTTGTCCCTTTTGGCACGATCGCTCTTTTAAATCCCAACTTAGCAGCTTCTTTTAACCGCAGTTCCATTTGGGAAACCGATCGCACTTGTCCACCTAACCCAACTTCACCGATTAATACTGTACCGGGATCAACTATGCGATCACGGAAACTAGCTACAATTGCGATCGCTATTCCTAAATCTACCGCCGGTTCTTCCACATTCAACCCACCCGCAGAAGCAACGTAGGAATCTAACTTTGACATCGGAATTCCCACTCGTTTTTCTAAGACGGCGAGAATTTGCACTAGGCGGTTGTAGTCTACGCCAGTTCCAGCCCGCCGAGGGGAAGGGTAGCTGGTAGGACTAACTAAAGCTTGCAATTCCACAACTATCGGACGAGTGCCTTCGCATGCAACCACAATTGCCGTACCTGGTGCTGGATCGTCACGGTTGCCTAAAAATAGCTCTGAGGGATTGGAGACTTCTCGCAATCCATCTGTCACCATTTCAAAGATGCCGATTTCGTGAGTTGCACCGAAGCGGTTTTTGACTGTCCGTAATAACCGATGTGAGGCAAAGCGATCGCCTTCAAAATACAACACTGTATCGACTAAATGTTCTAAAACTTTTGGCCCAGCGATCGCTCCTTCTTTGGTGACGTGTCCCACAATCAGCATGGTGACATCTTCGTGCTTCGCCACTTTCATCAGTGCTGCGGTACATTCCCGTACCTGAGCTACTGAACCTGGTGCAGAAGTCAGCGCCGGAAAAAACACCGTTTGAATACTATCAATCACCGCCACATTTGGTTTAAGAGAGTCTATTTCGCGTAAAATTTCTTCTAAATCTGTTTCTGGCAGTACATATAAATCTGCACCTATACTGTCAGGGTCTATAGGAAGTGTAGTATCTACTACTACCTTAACATTCTCCTCATTCACCACACTTAGGGGTTTTGATACTCCCAACCGGGAAGCTCGTAATTTTACCTGCTGTCCCGATTCTTCACCAGTTACGTAAAGGATGCGGTATTTCTGTGCTAATTGATTAGATACTTGCAACAATAAAGTCGATTTACCAATACCTGGATCGCCACCAATCAGCACCATAGAGCCAGGGACAACCCCGCCTCCAAGCACTCGATCTAATTCTTCATAACCAGACTCCCAACGGGCAATTTGGCGATCGGTAATTTGATCAAATGTTAAAGAGGCTCTCGCTTTAGCTGGTTTAGCGTGAGATTTACCATTGCCTTGAGCTGATTGCCAACTACTCACTCCTCCCCGACTGGGTACATCTACTGAGGATTGAATAGAAATTTGTTCTTCAAGCGAGTTGTAAGTGCCGCAAGCTGGACACTTACCAAACCACTGGGGCGATTCTGCTCCACATTCGTTACAAGTGAAAAAGGTTTTTGGCTTTGCCATTCTTAAATCTTATTAAATAATCTTAATATTTACTTAATTCTTGAAAAAAACTAAAAACTAATAATAGTAGTATTTAGAGCTTTTTCCAAATCAATTCATGGAATGATATCTTAATATTATGGTATTAAAAATTAATCATGTAAATTTTTAGTTAAGGAGCCTAGAGAAACTTGGAAAGCCATAAAGAAAAAATCTTGGTGGTAGACGACGAAGCCAGCATTCGCCGGATTTTGGAAACACGCCTTTCCATGATTGGCTACGATGTAGTGACAGCTGGCGACGGGGAAGAAGCTTTAGATACTTTTCGCAAAACAGAGCCTGACCTGGTAGTTTTAGATGTAATGATGCCAAAGCTAGACGGCTATGGTGTATGTCAAGAATTACGAAAAGAATCAGATGTCCCCATTATTATGCTAACAGCCTTGGGTGATGTTGCCGATCGCATCACCGGATTAGAATTAGGTGCTGATGACTATGTAGTTAAACCATTTTCCCCCAAGGAGCTAGAAGCCCGGATTCGCTCGGTGCTGCGGCGAGTAGATAAAAACGGTGCTTCTGGAATTCCCAGTTCTGGGGTAATCCATGTCGCTAATATTAAAATTGATACGAATAAGCGACAAGTCTACAAAGGCGATGAGCGGATTCGATTGACAGGTATGGAGTTCAGCTTGTTAGAGTTGTTAGTCAGTCGTTCTGGAGAAGCTTTTTCTCGTTCAGAAATTTTGCAGGAAGTATGGGGTTATACACCAGAACGTCATGTAGATACCCGCGTAGTAGATGTGCATATATCACGTTTGCGGGCAAAATTAGAAGATGATCCTAGCAACCCAGAATTGATTCTCACCGCACGGGGTACTGGTTATCTTTTCCAGCGGATTATTGAACCAGGGGAGGAGTGAGAATAGTTAGGAGTGAGGAGTTAGAAGTGAGGAGTTAAAAACCTTCTTGAACTCATAACTCATAACTCATAACTCATAACTCATAACTTTACTCAAGGATGACTAAACCTGATCCTAATCGAGTTTTGCGGCGTCTACCCATTGTCGTGGGTGGGCTGGGCGCTGTACTTTTATTGATTAACCGTTTATTGACACCCGAATTAACCCAGTCTCAATCGCGTGGTGATGTAGTGGGCGTGATTTTGAGTGCAGTGTTAATTTTGACGGGTTTAATTTGGCAGCAAGTTCAGCCGCGATCGCCTGATATTGTAGAACTAATTGGAGAAGAAGGTTTTGTACTCGCAGCAGATTTACCCGAAGCCGTGAAAACAGAGCTAGCCTGGGCATCTCATTTATTGTTGACTAATACAGTAACGCGATCGCTTGTGGTTTTTTATCAAGGTAAAGTTTTGTTGCGTCGCGGGATTCTGAGTACTAAATCTGAAGTTGTGCCAGGAGTAATCTTAAAACAGGTACTCGAAAAACAAAAACCGATTTATTTAGTTGCGTTAAAAATATATCCAGGTAGGGTTGAATTTGATTATTTACCAGAAAATACTCAAGGTGTAATTTGTCAACCTATTGGCAACCAAGGTGCATTAATTTTGGGAGCAAATGCTCCTCGAAGTTACACCAAACAAGATGAAAACTGGATTGCAGGAATTGCTGATAAATTAGCCGTTACTCTTCACTCGAATTTATCCAACCAAGCGACTTAGCCTAAATTTAGGTTTATCATCTGTAAGAATAACTCGTAATTTGTAATTATTACCTCAAATTGACTTGCTCGTATCTATAAGTTAATTACGAATTACGAATTATTAACTCACCAAGAAGTCAAAAAATTCCAACCTTCCTTTTCTTCTGGTGTCTTTCCTTCTTTTTCTTCTAATTCTTCCGGTGTCTTTAAATTTGCCTGTTGAATTAAATTATCATAAGCTCCTGAATCAACCCATTTTAATAATTCGCCAGTTCGCATAACTATCCAAGAAAGCCCAGGCTCTGTATAGCTTAATATTTTAGTAACTTTATCCACACTATCAAAGTTATTGGATGCAAACTCACGAGCTTGGACGAGGAAATCTTCAATTACAGCAGTAGTCAAATACTCATCTGGTAAACCCGCGAGTTTCATCAATGTAGTAGTTGCTACGTCAATATCCTGACAAGCAAGCATTGCAGCCCGATCGGCAGTGAACCTAGCCATCATCCGCCAATTATACAAACCTAATTCCATTCCACCAGCTACTAAGCCACCGAATCCCAGTGTGGTACTGCTCAACAAATTTTTCAACGTTGGCATAACAATTGCCATTTGGTGATAAATCATGTGCTTACTCTTGATACGAGCGATTTCGTGTCCGAAAACGTAAACCAACTCATCTACACCAAGCCACTCCATTGCATCTAAATTGATACCGACAAGGGGTTTTTCCACGCCAACAATGTAGGTTTGAATGTGACCTGTGCCTCGAAATAGATACAATTCAGGAAGTGGAGCAACATCAAGAATTTGGCAGGTTTCTACAAATGTTTGATGTAATTGGGGAAAATTACGCGGCGAAATTCTAATTTCACTACCAAGGCTTTGCAGTCTTAGTAGGCGATCAATACCGTATTCGTTAATTTTTTTGAGTAGTAGGGAGACACCAGGCATATTTTGCAAAGAAGCCAAGGCTTTGCGATCAAAGGGGTGCTCGTAGGCTTCAGAACTTAGTCCAGTTAATATTTTTCTCGTCATAGGTTTTGAGCTTTTAAATAGCAGTTTAGAAGCATTAGGCAAACTTGCACCACATTGTACTAGGCATTTTTCGCTATCTTACCCAGATAGAATAAACAGTAGGAGCGCACAGATGTGCGCCTCTATGAGAAAATTTGGAAGTTTACAATTGATCTATGCAAATTATTTATTGGCTATTAGTTGCTGTAATGGTTGTGGGTATTATTGGTGCTGTAGTTCCAGCCATTCCCGGTAGCAGCTTAATTTTAATTGCAATTATCATCTGGGGTATCGTTAGTAGTTCCTTTGCAGCTATCAAAATTCCACTAATTGTGACAATTCTAGTTTTACTGCTGAGTGTCGGAGTGGATTTTTTAGCTAGCTATGTGGGAGCAAAACAAGCTGGAGCTAGCAAGTGGGGGCAAATTGGCGCAATTGTTGGTTTGGTGGTAGGGTTTTTGGGATTATTGCCAACTTTACCTTTTGGAGGACCACTGTTAGGAATTTTACTAGGCCCGCTTTTGGGAGCAATTATTGGTGAGTACCTTTATCGACGTGAATTCGGGTTGGCGGTTAAAGCAGGTATAGGAATTGTAGTCGGGTCTTTGGTTGGAAATTTGATTCAAGGGTTGTTAGCGATCGCCGCCGTTGTAGTTTTTGTTGTGACAACCTGGCCACAGGTATTTGGCTCTTAGCATTTGAAAAATCTGACATATTTAAGAACAGCGATAATAGCTAGCAATTAGCTGTTTGTTACAAACATTCAATTTGATAACCAAGACTATCTATAGTAAACAAATGCAGCGGTTCCTCCCATTTATTCTATGAGAGGAACCGTTTCACTAAATATTTAGTAATTAGAAAGATTATAGATACACTTCATACTCCATTTATCTAAAATAGAGTTTAGCTATTAACAATATAAAAATACACTTATTTTATATTGTTACGTAAATAGTTTTTCTTAAAGTTAGAGCTATTGCCAAGAATTTCAACCATAGAGAGTCAGAGATATACGAAGCGCAGATATGTAAGAAATTAAAACTTTATGAAGACGATTTATTCGTTGAAGATGTGATGAAGACCACTCAGTAAATATTGCAGGTTCTAAGTCTATGTGATTCTATGGAGATAAGAAATACATCACACAAGTTTCGCTTTCACTGACAGTATTTTAAATAGATTACTGATAGTAAAAGTCAAGCAATCAATTTCTCTGTTCCATATTATTATTAGGACTCTCAAAGGATCATGATTAATTTAAAATCTAAATTAGTAAACGCTACTCTGGCTGCTACTTTTGCAATCCCCTTGGCTACTGCTGGGTTGTTTACCTCTGCGGGTTCTGCTCAAGCTGTGAGCCTGAACGGGAGTATTGGTCTTAGTGGTAAATCTGTCGTTCTTTCTGATGGAGTCAATCCAAAAAATACTAGTATTGGATTTAAGACTGTTCATGTTGATGATACTTACGATGATTTTGCAGCCTTCTTACCAAACTTAAGCTCAGGTATTAAAATTAACACTCTAAATTTAACCAAGATAGCTAATCTACCAACAGTGGGAACAACCACAAGCGCTACATACTCATACTCTACAGGCATTTACACTCCATTCATTGATTTCGGATTCCGAACCCTGGGTAGTACTACTGCGCTTCTTACCTTTGATCTAGATGATTCTGTAGTTACCAGAACTCGGAAATCGAACAGTAACATTAATGACGAATTTGATGGGATTACGGGGACATTTAATTTCAAAGGAAAAACTATTGCGACAGGCAATTTGGGTGCTTCTCTTAATGGAAATTCAAGCACTTACCACTTAACTCTCGAAGCAGTTAGTGTTCCTGAGCCAACCACAATGCTAGGTTTGGGTTTAGTTGGTGCTGGCATGGTTATGTCTCGCCGTCGCAAAAGTGTCATTCAATAGTCCTATCCTAAATATAAAAAAGTTACTTTTAATTGCTAAAAGTAACTCTAATTGATCTATTCGATCTGGCTGGAATGCAAAATTATCCCAACCAGGTCGAATTTTTTCTACTGTCAGATAAATCTATATTAAGGTGAATTCTCTTAACCTTAGATAGACTTAAACTGACTGCAAAGAATTTTTGGCTTCGCTTGCGATCGCATCTACTTCATCATTAGCCAGAGTTTCTAATATAGATTTGGCTTCTGGATTATCCAAATGAGCTAAGGCTTGCACAAGTCTGTAACGAATTTGCCAATCTGGGTTGGTAGCATAGGGAGCCAACAGAGGAACTGCTTGTACATCTCCCAAGTCACCTAAAGAACTAATAGCAGCAGTTTGGACTAATTCATTTTCTGATGAAAGTGCCTCTTTGAGTAGTTCAAAGGCTCGCGGATCGCCCAACTCTCCCAATGTAGCAATAATACTGAATTGTATTAGCCATTCATCGGTTGTATGATAAAGCTGCTGTAAATCTTCAAAAGCTTCGCTTAACTTTAGAGCGCCCAAACAGTCTGCTGCTGCTGCTTGTACATCTACTTCGGAGTCATGAAGCAAGCGATCGCGCAAAATATCTAAGGATAACTGTAAATCTTGGGTTCCGAGTGTATCCATTTGACTCACCGCTGAGTAACGGACACGGGAATTGCGATCGCCAATAGCACTTTGAATTAATTCAAAACCAATCGCAGGTTCCAATTCGCGGATTTGATTTACAGCACGTAAGCGATCGCCTAAATCCTCAGAACTAAGCAATTGCTTAACAGACTCCGGAGTAATACTCATTTAGTTATCCTTGATTTTCAAATGTATAAAAAAGATAGACGCAATTAATCGCGTCTCTATTTTTGACTAATCTTGACTAGCAGCCATTGCCCGAATAATATCACCACGAGTGAGAATACCAATTACTAGACCTGTGCTGTCAAGTATTGGTAAGCGATGAACGCTGCGATCATGCATGATTGTAGCTGCTTCTTTTAAAGTTTTATCAGGGGAAATAGCGATCGGGTTTTTACTCATCACCTCCCCGACGGTTTGCCCTAGAGCCTTGTGCAAATCACGGTCATACGTAGCAGGATTTTTTAAATAGATAACACTATCAAGAAACATAATGTACGCAGGTGGAGTAACACCAGTTTCTTGCCACATCAAATCGGTTTCCGAGATAATGCCCACCAATTTACCAAGATCATCCACAACAGGTAGTCCGCTGATATGGCGTTCTGCGAGAATTTGGATAGCTTCCTTAAGTGGAGTTTCCTCCCGGACAACAATAGGATCGCGGCTCATCACATCGGCAACGGTTTTAGGCATTTATTTGCTGACACCTTAAATCAAAGTCCCTGCGCCTATTGTAGAAAATTGCGGGACTCAACCTGATGCAATTAATAGATTGTTACGGGATTAGTCATTGGTCATTGGGTATGGTTATTCTCATTGTCCCCTTGTCTCGCCTTACTCCCCCTACTTCTTTCCTAGTCCTCAGTCCCTTTTAATGCAGCAATAATTTGAATATTTGCTTTCGGAAAAGTAAATTGCTCCAGTTCTTCCAAAGTTACCCAGCGAATTTCATCGGATTCTAAAGGTTGGGGGACACCTGTAAGATGGCGGCAATGATGTACTGTAAGGGTAACGCGCAAGTTTGTATAGCTGTGGTCAATAGTAATCAGATGCTCTCCCACTTCAATTACTATTCCCAGTTCTTCAGAAATTTCCCGTTGAATACATTCTTGGATGGTTTCACCAGGCTCTATCTTACCACCAGGAAATTCCCACAAACCACCCATCGCTCCTTCTGGACGACGGCGGTCAATTAAAATTTGCTTTTGGTCATTCCAAATTACTGCAACACCGATGATTTTATGGGGTAGGAAAGAACTGGTTTCACTCATAATTGAATGGGGAGTAAGGAAAGAATTCCTGAATTTTGACTCTTGACTAATAACAAAACTCGGCAGACTAGTTGTAACTCTGCCGAGTTTAGATTTATTGCATAGGTCATCTAGCACTGTTCGTTTATCCACAAATGTGCATTAATCAGCTACAAATACACCTCTAATATCGTGTCTGGTTAAAAACTTATTATTCAGACCGCAGAGGCTTAAAGGGGAGGAATTTTTATGCTTTCTGTATAGGTTCGGGAGTTATAAGTAACTAGCCTGATATCATATAATTGATTGAATTAATCACAAAATTACAGGATTTCACAGAGAAGCGAAATCAAAGACTCCGCGTTCCTCTGCGCCAACCTCAGCGTTTCTACCCTGCGGGAAGGTGAAGCGCCTATGCATTGAAATTTCAACCTGAATTCGTCACTATTTTGGATATTTTAAAAAACTTAGCTGATGTATAATCCGGAATTAGCGGCAAAGATTTCGCAGAGACTTATTTTCAATTCGTATCGCCGTAACTATGACTAGCTATCAGCCTAACAATATTGATTGAATTTCCCAAATTTTACATTTCTAGTCAATTTCGCTGTTGTCAGTTTCAGATCCTTGTAAAACCATTTCAAAATTCATTCTCTGTTCAGCGTTACGCAAGAAATAACCACTAATCATCGCAGAAGCAAGAAGCCTACCTAGATTTTCCCGATTTGTGGTTACAGTAACACCAAAGTGTTCTGAAGGTAGATTACCTAATAGTCCTGTAATATTCCGTTCCATCACCTGAAAGACTTCGGCAGACGTGGGTTTGGATAGCTGGGTAACTGTCTCTGGACTCAAGGATTTAACGTACTGCCATAGTAAATCGTTAGTTTCTGATTCGCTATTAAAAAATTCTGAGACACGATTGGATGGGTTACTCATTTTTTAGCTCCTTAACTACCACTATTAGCTGCGGTGCTTGTGATTAGAATTTTAAATGTCTGTTTTGGATTTGACTTAGTTATTTTGTCTTCCTGTCAACTAATGTAACAGCCTAGCCTAAGAGTGGCAGTAGGTGTAACCGTACCAAAGTCAGCGTATTTTCTCACCCCAATAAATAGGTGAGGAGTGGGGAGTTAATTACAACTCATCACTCCTAACTTCTAACTTGCCAAATATTCATCCATATTGGCTTTAGACTTGCGAAGTTTGCTTAAAGCTTCCCGTTCAATTTGTCGGACTCGTTCTCGACTGATGTTCAATATTTCACCAATTCTAGCCAGAGTCAGGGCTTGCCCATCAGTTAAGCCAAAGCGCAGTGTGATTACTTCCCTCTGTTGTGGCGTGAGATCGCCCATTAGACGATCTAAGTCATAAGATAGGGAAGATTGCATAACAAACTCTTCGGGAGAAGCCCCTGGATCTTCCAGCATTTCTCCAAGTTCGGTGTCGTAGTTATCACCCAGCCGCAAATCCAAGGAAAGAGGCAAACGCGCCTTTTCTAAATACTCTCGTACTTGTTTGGGCGTCAATTCTAATTCTTGAGCTAGCTCCCCAGCCGTAGGAGCGCGTCCCAACTTTTGAGACAATTGGCGCTGTGCCTTTTTAATCTTATTTAATTTTTCGGTGATATGGATCGGCAACCGAATTGTACGAGCTTTTTCGGCTATAGCACGAGTAATAGCTTGCCGAATCCACCAATAGGCATAAGTAGAAAATCTGTACCCTTTGGTGGGGTCAAACTTTTCTACGCCCCGTTGCATACCAATACTACCTTCTTGGATCAAGTCCAGTAAATCGACATTGCGCTTGATGTATTTTTTGGCAACGGACACTACCAGCCGCAAATTGGCTTCTACCATCTTGCGCTTGGCAATTTCACCATCTGCGATCGCTTCGTTCAACTCTGCTGGTTCTAGGTTTGTTGCTTTGGCCCACTCTTCTAGAGTCGGTTGATGACCTAGCTGGGTGGCAAGAGATTCCCTTGATTCGTGCAAAGCGCAGGAACGTTGCACCTGTTTACCATAGAAAATCTCTTCCTCGTGGGTTAACAGTGGCACACGGCCAATCTCACGCAGGTAAGTCCGCACGAGGTCTGTGGCTGTCTGAGCGGTCTTCATGGCGCTACTCTTTGGTAATGATGAGGTTGGCGGTAGGGTCATTAAGGGATAGATGCTTTCTTTATTTATTAGGGTGCTACCCAGTCTGACTGGGAACCCGTACTATCGTTTGCAACTTACGCGCCTGAGAAACTCGGCTGCTCATAATAATCAAATTTAGGCTTCTTAACTGCTAAAACTACAGTTATTTCCTACTTTTCACAAGTATCCACAGTTAGATAAAAGGTTGCTTTTTAAACATTTTCTCTGGAAGTCCTATTAATAATTGTAACATTTATGAGAAGATTTTGGCTAGATAGCGACATGAAATTTCCTGGTTTTTCCAGTTCATGTAATGTTGCCCTCTATCTTAAGGCTGACTACAAGTCAATTTAAGAAATGATCTGGTTGAAATAATTTTCCTCATATTTGTTAAAGTATCTCAATGAGAACTATATTCATTCTCTTCTAACAATTGTTTAATTTTTCCTGGGAATTGGGCATGGGGAATGGGGCATTGGGGTAGTCATTCCCCTTGTCTCCCCTGCTCCCCTGCTCCTCTGCTTCCCTACTCTCTACTCCCTAGCGATCGGGCAGTACTCTTGGATAGTTTTAACGTCCAAAGTCGTATTTTGTAAGGAACGGATGGCAGCAACGGTAGCTTTTGCACCGGCGATAGTAGTAATGATGGGAATTTTATAAGCTAAGGCTGTGCGGCGGATTAACCTAGCATCAGTCTGGGCTTCTTCCCCTGATGGTGTGTTGATAATAAGTTGGATTTTCTGGTTTTTGATCGCATCTAGGACGTGGGGACGACCTTCATGGAGTTTTAACACTAATTCAATATTTAACCCCTGTTCGAGAAGAACTCGGCGTGTACCAAGGGTAGCCATCACTGTAAAGCCCAAATCAATAAATTCCTTGACCACACCACTTGCAGCAGCTTTATCGCGATCGCTCATTGATACAAATACAGTTCCCGTTAACGGTAAACGCTCCCCAGCACCCATCTCCGCTTTGGCAAAGGCACGGCCAAAGTCGCTGTCAATCCCCATCACCTCACCAGTGGATCTCATTTCTGGGCCCAATATTGTATCAGTTCCTGGGAATTTATTAAAGGGTAATACTGCTTCTTTTACAGCAATATGTGTGGGAATGATTTCCTCTGTAAAATGTAGCTCCTCTAAGGTTTTGCCCGACATAATTAAGGATGCTAGTTTAGCTAACTGTACGCCCGTAGCTTTAGATACAAATGGCACGGTGCGAGAAGCGCGGGGATTGGCTTCTAGAATGTAAACTTGCGGAGAATAGCTGCTTGCACCGACAACGGCAAATTGAATATTCATCAACCCTACGACTGACAATGCTTGTGCTAGCTGTATCGTCCAAGTGCGAATCTGATTGAGAACTGCTGGCGATAGGGAAATAGAAGGTAAGGAACAAGCAGAATCTCCTGAGTGAATCCCTGCTTGTTCGATGTGTTCCATGATGCCACCAATCACTACCCGTCCTGTATGATCGGCGATCGCATCGACATCGACTTCAATCGCGTTTTCCAAAAACTTATCAATTAAAATCGGATGTTCTGGTTCCACTAGTACCGCAAAGGTCATGTAGCGTTCCAACTCAGCATCGGAATAAACGATTTCCATCGCCCGTCCCCCCAACACATAGCTAGGACGCACCACCACCGGATAGCCAATGCGTTTAGCAACAATCAGCGCATCTTCGTAACTCCGCGCGATACCATTGGGCGGTTGGGAAATATTCAACTGTTGGAGAATTTTTTCAAACCGCTCGCGGTTTTCTGCCATGTCGATGGAATCTGGCGATGTACCCCAAATTTGAGTGCTGAGTCCTGAGTCCTGAGTGCTGAGAAACTGCTGGAGTGGGATAGCCAACTTTAGCGGGGTTTGTCCGCCAAACTGGATAATTACCCCGACTGGATTTTCAGTTTCGATGATGTTAAGAACATCTTCTTTTGTTAAAGGCTCAAAGTAAAGGCGATCGCTGGTATCGTAGTCTGTCGAAACTGTCTCTGGGTTGGAGTTGACCATAATCGTCTCATACCCCGCATCCTTCAAAGCATAAGCGGCATGACAACAACAATAGTCAAACTCAATTCCCTGTCCAATGCGGTTGGGGCCACCACCCAAAATCAACACTTTTGGCTTGGTTACTGGCAAAACCTCTGTTTCTTCTTCGTAGGTAGAATAGTAGTAGGGGGTAAACGCTTCAAACTCAGCTGCGCAGGTATCTACAGTTTTATAAACTGGGATGATTCCTAGTGACTTGCGGTAGGCGCGAACTTCATCTTCGGTGGTTTTGGTGGCATAGGCAATCTGGCGATCGCTATATCCGTCCCGCTTCACTTCATAAAGTTGCTCTTTTGTCAATTGCTGTAAAGGTGTCCGCTTGAGAAATTTCTCGACATCTAGCAGTTGCTGAAATTTATCTAGGAACCACGGGTCAATACCAGTCAGTTCGTAGATTTCCTCAGCACTAATCCCTAGTTGCAAGGCATGGCGCACGGAGAAAATGCGATCGGGGTTAGGTGTCCGCAGTTGGGCGCGAATTTGTTCACCACTGGGTAATTTTTCGGCTTTGTCGCAACCCCAACCAGCACGTCCGGTTTCGAGCGATCGCAGTGCCTTTTGGAAGGATTCGTTGAACGTCCGCCCAATTGCCATTGCTTCCCCGACTGACTTCATTTGGGTTGTCAGCACTGGTTCCGAACCAGGGAACTTTTCAAAGGCAAAGCGGGGGATTTTTGTCACCACATAGTCAATTGTCGGCTCAAAGGACGCCGGAGTTTTCTTGGTGATGTCATTTTTAATTTCATCCAAGGTGTAGCCCACAGCCAATTTTGCAGCCATTTTGGCAATGGGGAAACCCGTGGCTTTGGAAGACAAAGCCGAACTGCGGGAAACACGGGGGTTCATCTCAATTACAACCACATCTCCATTAACTGGGTTGACAGCAAATTGAATATTAGAACCGCCAGTTTCTACACCGATCTCACGGATGATTTTAATTGCCATATCCCGCAGCCTTTGATATTCTTTATCAGTGAGGGTTTGCGCGGGAGCGACGGTAATAGAGTCCCCGGTGTGAATGCCCATCGGGTCAAGGTTTTCGATGGAGCAGATAATCACCACGTTATCTGCCAAGTCACGCATCACTTCGAGTTCATATTCTTTCCAACCAAGTAAAGACTGGTCAATGAGAATTTGCGAAACAGGGCTGGCATCTATACCCACCTGTGCCATTTCTTCAAATTCTTCTTGGTTGTAGGCAATACCACCGCCACTTCCACCCATTGTGAAAGCTGGACGAATAATTAGAGGATAAGTACCAATTTGGCGGGCAACAGCTTTGGCTTCTTCTAAAGATTCGGCTGTGTCGCTGGGACACACAGCTACCCCAATCCTTGCCATTGCTTCACCAAACAGTTTTCGATCTTCGGCTTTTTCGATCGCTGGGAGTTTAGCGCCGATTAACTCAACGCTGTACTTTTCCAACACGCCATTTTTGGCTAAAGCAACGGCGAGGTTGAGGGCGGTTTGTCCTCCCATCGTTGGTAGTAGAGCATCGGGGCGTTCTTTTTCAATGACTTTTTCGACCAATTCTGGAGTTAGCGGCTCAATGTAAGTGCGATCGGCCGTTTCCGGGTCGGTCATAATCGTTGCAGGGTTGGAGTTGACCAAAACCACTTCATAGCCTTCTTCTCGCAGCGCTTTGCAGGCTTGAGTGCCAGAGTAGTCAAACTCACAGGCTTGTCCGATCACAATTGGACCAGAACCTAACAGTAGAATCTTCTGAAGGTCGTCACGGCGGGGCATAGTCGTTGCCTTGGAATATGAGAATAGAAATCCTGATCATTTTAAGGGTCTTTACCCCCTGTGGTGCTTTTTATTATTAAGTTTTCTAAGTTTGATCACAGGAAGAGAGTAGGGGAGCAGAGGAGACAAGGGGGAATTATTGAACAAGTCTTTCCCCTCTTCCTTGTTTACCTTGTCTCTTCTCCATGCCCAATGCTCAACAATTATTTTGTATTTCTAATTTTATTTAATTATGATCCTCAAATTTCTAAAGCTTTTGGGAATCTTTATTATTTAATCTGATGAACCTTGCGATAAATGATGATTTATTTTGGCATCTGTCTGTCTGCTTATTTATGCATAAATAAATTACTTAAATAAAAATTTATCTTAACTAGCTAATTGCTAAATATTTTCAACGTTAAATATTATATAAATATGTTTACTTAGATGAAAAATGGCAGAGAAATTAGGTATACCATTCTCTGCCATTTTTTATAATATTTTAACAGTTGGGCTGCCAACTTTTTCTTTCAGTCTAGCTAGACAAATCTAGATTATGAGAATTTTAGCTTTGAGCTGCTTGGACAAACCCTAAAGTTAAGCTGTCTTTGGCGAGGAAGTGAGATAAATGATATGCACGTTCCTCAGTTTTTAACAAAATCTTTTCGTACAGATAGCGTGTGCCCCGATCGCCTAAACTCTCTGCCTGAGCAGCTTGACGACGAATCACGCCAATGATTGCTTGTTCGGCAGCTAGGTCGTTTTCCACCATTTGGCGAGAGGAATATACGCCTTCAGATTCTTGCTCAAAACAGGTTAATTCTGCTAATTTGCTGAAGGTAGCTACTGGCACACCACCCAGTCCATCCAAACGTTCGCCAATTTCATGAACGTGGTCTTGTACTTGGTTGTAGCTTTCGTTAAAAAACTCATGCAGAGAGTAAAATTCTGAGCCTTCAACTACAAAATGATGCTTTTGGTACTGCAAGTACAGTGCCTGGAAACTAGCTAATATAACGTTAAATCCTTCTGTAACTGGAGCAGTTACACTGTGATCCAGCAACACAGGATTGTCATATACATGACCAAAATTCCGTAACAAAGTTTGCGTTTCAGACATTGTTCTCCTCGCTATTTACCAATTATAGATTTTAACTGCTCATTGTTTACATATTAACATTTTCACAATAAGAGCAAGCCAATTTGCCATGACAAGATTTTGTATTTTTGTTTACTAAAAGTCTTAAGTTTCTTGTTTGCTGGATTATGGCACGCTCATCTAGTTGTGTATATTTTTCATTATTATTGACATGAAAACTTAAGTGTGCATACATACCCCAAGAAGTGAGCGTAGATGGGGGAGTAAATACCTCCTTGCCCTAATTGTCCAGGTCATCCACCCGATCTCCCTCATGGGATGATTGCAAAATTTTATTCTTTTTCCAAAATTAATGAGAATTGTTTGCACTTAAGGTATGCTGGTTTTGAGAGGCTAGACTACTAAGACTTTCAAAAAGCAGGGAGTTAAATGGCGGTAGTTACTGCAAGTTTGTTGCATTTTGAGGGCAATTCTCTTGAAATCGTATAGTTCAGAAATACAAATAAACCACCTTGTAGAGGTGAATTGGGTAGACCGCTGGCAAGTCTATCAACGTCTAAAGGAGTTAGACATTCCCTGTAGTTGTGCGGCTAACCAGCCATTAAAAGTTGAAATTAGCAATCTGACTGCGGCTGTTCAACTTTGGAGTGTAGTACGGCGATTTACAGCCTCTCGTCAAGACCAGATTTGGACTCTTGAGTGTTGCTGGAAAAATCGCTACCAACAGTTATAATTTTTAGCTGCTGAGAATATCTTGCTTGGTAGCTTGTATTAATTAAAAGGAGGTTAAAAAATGGGTGGATCTCACAATATGGAAGTATCAAAATTTTGCTTTGAGGGCAGATTTATAGATTTTGTTATTAAAGATGGCTATAAGCTGAAAGGTTTACTGCTGGCTACTCATGAGGGTGAATGCTACGTTAAACTCGCTAAACATTTACGGGCTGCTTTTGACATGCGGCTACCAGCAGGTACTTGGCTACAAGTTGTTGGTTATAAAGAATACGATATAAAAAAAGACAAAGTTACACTGAAAGCGGAACGTGTGATGGTGGCACGTTCTGAAATAGCGGCAGTTAAAACCATCGCTGCACGAGAAGAACCCCCATTTATTGATGATGTCAAGGTAAAACCAGCTAAGACTAAGGCCACGATTTTGGTGTGTCAAAAGTCTGATTGTATGAAACGTGGCGGTAAAGCAGTTTGTCAGGCGTTGGAGGCGGCTTTAAGCGATCGCGGTTTAGAAGACCAAATTACAATTAAGGGCACTGGTTGTATGAAGAACTGTAAAGCTGGGCCGAATTTAGTAATGCCAGATAAAACACGCCATAGTCGAATTCAAGCTACACAAGTTCCCGCGTTGATGAATCAGCATTTTGGCGATAAAAGTTTGTCAGCACAGTCTGAAAATTTAAGGAAAGCGGCGATACCTAAATGGTAAATTTTGCAGAAACAAGTAGTGAAATGTTGACATTTTAATGAGAAAGTTTAATAATATCTTCTCAAGTGTGTTCCGTTAATACTCGGTCGTAAGTTTTGCTAGAAGTTAGCAATAAAATCAAAAAACTGGCTTTAATTAAGGCCAGTTTTTTCAATGAATAGGGTTTCAATTGAGCAATTTTTAACCGGAATGCTTCGATAATTTTGAAAGGTTCAAGGGAACGTAATTGATTGGTGAGTACGTAGACACACTGAAGCTTGTTGTTGGACATCGCTTACAGTTGAAGCATCAATCATCAATGATTTAAAAACAAATGCCACATAACCTTCAGTGGATATACATCGTTTTTTTTACATTTTCCACGATAGTCATGATTTTTCTATTCCGTCATGACTGGAATCGCCTCGCTAAACTCTACCGCACGAAAGAAGCGCCGCCACAAAACTTCTCGCAAATGGAAAGCGGTTGTGTGGGGTTGGTGTATTACAAAGGACTTTAAATGTTGGTATAACTCATCAAGGGATTTATTTGAGTATTTTCTCGTTGTTTAGCTTGGGGCTTACGCCGTTGTTGATTCCCTGGAGTGCCATTAGGAAAATTGAACCTGCTAACCAACTATTTATTGAGCGTTTTCGCTTGTATCTTAGTTCTTCAAAAGTCAAAATGATTTTAAGCAAAGATATTTTGGAACCAGCTAAAGAATTTTTAGCCACACAGGGATTTGAGTGGATTTAGACAATTCCCTGTTTTTATCTGACTGATACCATAGGGATACAGCTTTGCGTAGGCGTAGCTCGCACTTCTCTACGAGACACTGCGCGTAGCTTGCTTCCACGTTCGCGTAGCGTCCCGTGGGGAAGTGTTACGATAAAGCTACTTCGACTCCCTTCCCTGCGGGACGCTACGCGTAACTTGCTTCCCCGGAGGGGTACGACTGCGCTTAGGGCAAGTCGCTCAGTACAAGTCAGCGACCACCGCAGGCATCGCTTGTATTTAACGCAAACTCTAAGCGCTATATTTATACTGAATTACATTGAGCGATCGCAATACAGTTTGTGATCAAAAAGGTAAAGTTCCTCATAATCATTTTTCAAATTGGTATTAGAACTGCAAAACAGCATTAATTCGTAAGTCGAGAGCCAGTATCATGCCTCTGTGACAGTTCCACAAGTTGTCCTTGATACAAATGTTATCGTTGCTGGTCTGCGTTCCAAACGAGGGAGTGCTTTTCGTCTGCTGACGCTTGTGGGTACAGGGGTTTTTGATATCCATCTTTCGGTTCCACTGGTTTTGGAGTATCGAGAAGTATTATCACGGCAACTCCCAAATCTCTATCTCACTGCACTAGATGTTGAAGAATTTATCGAGTTCCATTGCTCGGTTGCAACGCGACATCAAATTTTCTTCCTCTGGCGACCTTACTTGCCCGATCCGAAAGACGATATGGTGCTGGAGCTAGCAGTCAAGGCGCGATGTGATAGCGTAATAACATATAATGCTCGTGACTTCAATGGCATTGAGCAGTTTGGGATAAAAATATTGACACCTGCGGAGTTTTTGCAATCTATTGGAGCATTGTCATGAGCAACCTCAGCGTCCAGCTTCCTGACTCTTTGTACAAAAGTTTGCAGGAACTTGCCAAACAAGACGGTATTTCTATCGATCAGTTTGTGGCGACAGCAGTTGCGGAGAAAATTGTTGCACTAACAACTGAAATTTATCTAGGGGAGTTAGCAAAGCTTGGCAGTCGAGAAAAATACGATGCAGTTTTAGCGAAAGTACCAGATATTGAACCGGAATCTTACGATCAATTACCTACAGCCTAACAATTATCATCACCTTGTAATTTTTTTACCCCGTTTGGACAAGGTTCTATTGCCAAGTCGTTGATTTTAGTTTGTATGTGCTCTTGTACGTCTAGAGGTAGTATCCTAAATTGCTTTTTCGCACTCTTGGAAAATTTCACTTCGTAACTCACGCAACATCCTTGTTTATTTCGTTTCTTATTTCGTTTTTAATTTCATCCCAAGACACACTGCCATTAATGCGTATATCTTCCCTAGCTTCTTTAATAGCTTTTAAGTCTTCTTCATCTTCTACATCATCGATTTTTTTTAAAAGTGCGTGAATTTCATCTAAAGTACTATCATAAGATTGATTTAGCAGTACGTTGATATCTTTAATTAACTGTTCTCTTTCGTTTATTGATTTCATTTTTAATCATCCAAGCGTGGTTTGACTTTTTCTGCCACCGTCTCTATGGTAGACCGTCATGCTTTGTCATAAAAGAGGCAAAATTCTTTAACATCTCTATGCAATTGAATTGAGCGATCGCCTACGATTTGTCATGAAAACGTTATACAGAAAATGACGGCGATCGTCTTCTGGGGGTAATGTTGGATTTTGGCGAAATTGCTTTACTTGGTCTTCAACGTTTGTTCGGTTCTAAATCAGGTGGAATATCCGGGCGCAAAACAGAACCATCAAATGTAACCGTTAAAATTTTGCTCATTGTTCTATTTCTCCTAACCACTAATCACTGCGATCGCATCAATTTCTACTAACACATCTTTAGGTAAGCGCGATACCTGCACACAAGCCCGTGCTGGGGCTGTATTTTCCGAGAAATATTTCGCATAAACGGCATTCACCGCCGCGAAATCATTCATATCAGCTAAAAATACAGTGGTCTTCACCACATCTTCAAAAGTCGCACCAGCTGCTGTGAGGATGGCTTCAAGATTAGCTAATACCTGCTCAGTTTGCTTTTTGACATCATCAGTGTAGACGACATCACCAAGGCGGGGATCGATGGCAATTTGTCCAGCAATGAATACAAATTGACCTGAAGCTGCGATCGCTTGATTATAAGGACCGACTGGAGCGGGTGCGTTATCAGTATTAATTACTTTACGGGTCATAGATATTACTTTCTCTAACGATGTTTCCTGTTTACCGATTTCCGCTTCAGCTGTGATCGGTTTGTAGACTTCTCCATCTGGCATTATCGCACCAGTCAGGTCTGCATCTTGAAGATTGGCTCCGTAAAGATTTGCTCCAGTTAAGTCAGCTTTTCTAAGATTTGCTCCGTTCAAATTTGCTTTCATTAAATCCGCTTGTTGTAAATCCGCTCTCTCTAAATTTGCCCCTTTGAGACAGGCTTTTCTTAAATTTACGCCTCTGAGATTTGCTGCACCTAGATCAGCCTCAGCCAGATTCATACTAGATAAATTCTTTTGAGATAAATTAACACCCCGAATTTTGGCTCCCTGCAAATTGGTATCTCTGAAATGTACCTGAATTAGGTTTACTTGACTCAAATCAGCTTCAAACAAGTTAGCCCCACTTAAAATTGCACCACTAAGGTTAGCTCTCACAAGATTTGTTTTTTTGAAAGAAGCTTCAGTTAGATTGGCAGAATTTAGCGTAGCATCACTCAAATTGGCATTATCTAGGTCTGCCCAACTCAAATTTAAACTAGAACTTTCTAGCAAACCACTTAAGTTTGCGCTTGTCAGAGATGCCCTGGTGAGATTTGTGCTTTTAAGACATGCCTTACTCAGGTTGACATTATTTAAATCTGCTCCCGTCAAATCTGCACTTGTTAAGTCAATCCCACTCAGATTTGCACCTTTGAGGTCTACTCCTCTCAGATTTACTGAATCAAACTTTCGTTGACCTTTTGCATATTGTTTTAAAAGTTCCTCAGCGTCCATAACGCACCTTTAAATACCACTGACACAGTATAATCACAAAAACTTTGTGTCACAGGTATTCCTCTCCCCTCTTCCTTCTCTTCGAGACGCTGGGCGAACGCGCCCTTGGCGTCTTGGCGGTTCGTCCCTCTTACCCCAACCTCGGACGTATCCCATAATGCCGATATTGCCAATAATCGCGCAAAATGCGATCGTGGTCAAAACATAAATTACCAGGCACTCGCCAATACTCAAAAATGCCTACACCCTTAGCATCATCCCCAGCCAGAGGTTCCCCCGTAGCTGTCGCCAAAAACACAATACTAATCGTATGCTGACGCGGATCGCGATCGGGGTCAGAATACACCAGTAATTGTTCAACTAACTCCACCTGTAAACCTATTTCTTCCTTAGCTTCTCGCTGCGCCGCCACTTCCACCGCTTCCCCATAATCTACAAAACCACCAGGAATGGCCCAACCTAAAGGTAGATTATGTCTTTCAATTAACACTATTGGCCGATGAGGTCGATCTACGAGTTCAATAATGATATCAACTGTCGGTGTAGGATTTCGGTAAGTCATAATCTGTTAACAGTGAACAGTTAATAGTTAACTGTATTTGTTAGCTCTGTGACAACTGATAACTGATAATCGAATACTGTTCTGTGATAGATTCGATGCGATCGCCTAGCGTCTCCATCAGACAATTGCTCCCTCCTATAATTTAGATTACTTATGCCTTTTCCTAGATCAAGTGGTATTTTGCTGCATCCTACCTCCTTTCCCAGTCGATTTGGCATTGGGGATTTAGGCTTAGAAGCTTATCGCTTCATTGATTTTCTTAAAGAAAGCCATCAACAATATTGGCAAGTTTTACCTTTGGGCCCCACTGGATACGGGAATTCTCCGTATATGTGCTACTCGGCAATGGCGGGAAGTCCCCTGTTGATTAGCCCAGAAAAACTGCAAGATGAGGGTTTGCTAACAGAAGAAGACTTTGCTAATTTACCAGGTTTTCCAGAAGAAAAGGTAGATTTCGAGAAGGTTGTGGCGGTTAAAATTGGGCTACTCAAAAAAGCCTATGAACATTTTAGAGCCAATGCCACACCTATCAAACAAAAAGAGTTTGAAGGTTTTTGCGACAGCAAAGCCTATTGGCTAGATAATTACGCCTTATTTATGGCGTTGAAAGATGCCAACGAGAATGCAAACTGGCACGCATGGCCGTCAGAACTTGTCAAGCGTGATCCACAAGCAATGGAGCAAGTACAGGAGCGGCTCAATGAAGAGATTTTTTATTATAAATTTGTCCAATTTGAGTTTTTCCGCCAGTGGTCAGAGCTTAAAAGCTACGCCAACATGCGCGGTATTGACATTATCGGCGATATCCCCATCTACGTAGCTCATGATAGCGCTGATGTGTGGGCGCATCCCAACATCTTTTGTCTAGATGAACAGACAGGAGCTGCCGCCCAAATGGCAGGAGTTCCACCAGATTACTTTAGCGCCACCGGTCAATTGTGGGGAAACCCAGTTTACAACTGGGAGGAATTGCAAAAACAAGACTTTAAGTGGTGGGTACAGCGTTTTGAGGCAATGCTGGATTATGTAGACATAATTCGCATTGACCACTTCCGGGGCTTCGAGGCTTATTGGGCTGTGCCGCAAGGTGAACAAACTGCCATGAATGGTAAATGGGTGGAAGCGCCTGGAGATGCTTTTTTTGAAGTGATTAGGCAAAAGTTGGGCAAACTACCCGTCTTAGCAGAAGATTTGGGAGTAATTACACCGGGGGTAGAAGCGCTGCGAGACAAGTATGAATTTCCGGGGATGAAAATTTTGCAATTTGCCTTTAGTGCTGATTCCACTAATCCATTTTTACCATTCAATTATCGGCACAATGCTGTAGTTTATACCGGGACTCACGATAATGATACAACTATAGGCTGGTTCAATACAGCTGAGGAGCAGGAAAAGCAAAACTTGTTGCTTTATTTAGGTTCTATCAGCCCTGATGGCATTCACTGGGATTTGATTCGCCTAGCTTTGAATTCTGTAGCCAACCAAGCGATTATTCCCTTGCAAGATATTTTGGGATTAGGAAACGAAGCGCGGATGAATTTTCCCAGTATTGCTGAGGGGAACTGGGAGTGGCGCTATCAACCAGGAGCGATAACAGACGAATTGCGCGATCGCTTGAAAGTTCTTACCAGACTTAATGGACGCGCCCCGGAAGCCCAGTGAAGAGTAGGGAGTGAGTAGTAGGGAGCAGGGGGAGTGGGGAATGGGGAGATGAGGGAGCAGGGGGAGCAGAAGGAGAAATAAATACCTCCTTATCTCCCTCATCTCAAAATTTAGGCTTGGCAGCAATCCTAACTTCTTCTTCTTTCCCTGGCTCTCCCATTTTCTTGGCTTTCTCTTGATTGACGCTCACCAACACACCACCAGCATTATCAGTTTTCACTGTCAGTTGCTCTTGGGCTTTCCAAACTCGGTGAGTTCCCTCTGGCAGAATACCCTCAAACTCGGTTTTGCCATCGGCTACTACACGAATCCAAGATGAGGCTTTCAAAGTGACACCAACTTGGACAACCTGTCCCTTTTGGACATCGCTCAGGGTATCGCTGACAGGTTGTACCTGTGTTGACTCTTTTAGTTGAGCTAGTTCTGGTTTAACAACAGACTTTTGTTTTGGATATTGCTGGTTTGGGCTATTATTTGCTTGTAGTAAGGCGTTATTTAATAACTGAGATAACCCATTTACAGAGCATACTATTAGGAATATGTAAAGAAAGTAAAGATGAATCGGACGTAGTTGAGCCAGGGGTGAAGTATTCCCCCTACTTAGAGGGCTAACTTGTGCAGAACTGATCGGAAAAGTGCCAGAAAATTCTACTCCATTCAAGCCGAGTGCATCGGCAAATTGCCTAATCAAACCCTGAATATAGACTGGTTCTGGTAGATCGTTTAAATTACCTTCTTCGATCGCCTGCAATAATCGTCGGGGAATCCTGGTCAATGCAACCACTTGTTCTAGAGATAGACCCTGTTCTTGACGCAATGCCCAAAGTTGAGCGCCTAATTCTGCCAACTTTTCGGCTCGTTGTTCCTCTAATGAAAGTGATGGCTGGTGATTATTCTTCTTTCTTAGCCATTTCATGCCTACTGACACTCCTTAATTCCACTGAATCAATAATTAGGTTGCGTTATCTGATCTTGCAAAAAGCGAATCTCATAATCTTTAAGGGAACGATATTTACCCTCTGACAAAAAGGGTTCTTTTAGAGTTTGTAATTTAATTGGGCCAATCGCAGTCCGATGCAGCTTGATTACTGGGTATCCTAACTGTTGAGCTATCTTGCGAATTTGGCGATTTCTTCCCTCCTGCAACACTATTTCTAAAACACTTTGCTCGGTACGACGTTCTATGAGGTGTACCTTAGCGGCCCTGGTTTTTCTACCCTCCAACATCACACCTTGACGCCACATTTGCAGTACTGTTTCTGAAGGATGTCCTTTGACCAAAACATGATATGTCTTGGAAATACTGTGACGTGGATGGGTTAATCCAAATGTCAATTCTCCGTCATTGGTCAGGATTAATGCTCCTGTAGAGTCTGCATCTAGACGGCCAACTGGGTGAATTCCTGAACCCTCCCGTAATTCTTTCGGTAGTAGATCCAGAACTGTTGGTCTTCGATGAGGGTCGTAGCAAGTTGAAACCACTCCCGGTGGTTTGTGCAGCAATAGATATATTAAAGCTGGACGCTGCTTTTGGGATACAGGCTTACCATCAATTGCGATCGCATCTTTTTCGGGATCGACTTTTTGACCTAAATGTGCCAATACCCCATTAATCCGCACCCGTGAGTGCCTAATCATTTCTTCGGCTTCACGACGTGAGGCGATACCCCATTGAGCAAGAATTTTTTGTAACCGTACCTCCATGTGGAAATTGCTTATTTACTGTTATCAATTAAATGATATTTGCATTTTGTAACGAGTAGGCATAAATGTTACATTTAAAGCTTATTTAATTTCGGTTCGGTTGTTGAGCAAATACTCATAAACAGATTGGTTAAATGCCAGAGCAAAATCCCCAAAAAAGAAGTGGAAATAAAATCCGCATAATTACACAGGTACTCACAACAGCAGTCAAGCTTTGGTTAAGAGCGCAGGTCAGTCAAATATCGGAATTAGAAGTCGAGATTAAAGCCAGCGATCGCCAACTTTTCTCTGGACGCATTCCTTCGGTATCTGTTTTTGCTACTCATGCAGTTTATCAAGGTCTCCTAATTACACAAATTCAATTAATAGCAGAAAATATTCGGGTAAATATCGGTTCCGTACTCAAGGGAAAACATCTGCAACTGTTAGAAACAGTACCAGTGATTGGCGATTTGATCGTAGATGAGAAGGATCTTAACGCTTCTCTCTCATCAGACTTATTATCGACTGCTTTGAGCGATCTATTGGTTAAGGTTTTACCAACAGATTACCCCCAGTCACAACCAATCAAGTGGCAAGAAATTCTCCTTGGGAACAACCAAATTATACTGCGAGGTTTGAGAGTAACCGATAGTGAAACAACGCCTCTAGAGATTTGTCTGAGCTTACAATTACTTAGTGGGCATGAGTTGCAACTGGTACATATCCCAATCAAGCCTGATCGGGGAGATATATTAAAGGACAATTATGAGTACAATCTGGATCTTGGCTCAGATGTCGATATCGAAGAATTAACGCTGATCCCAGGCAAGCTGGTATGTCGTGGGCGGATTAACGTAAACCCTTGATGATGACAAATTAAAAAATATTAATACCCTATTTTAAATGATATAGCGCCTAGTGGGGACTGGGGACTGGAGAGCAGGGAAACACAGGGAAGTTGCAGTAGTTTTTCCCCTCTGCCCCTCTGCCTCTTTTCAATGCCCAATGCCCAATACTTCGACTTACCTCGGCTTCGCTCGGCACAAGTCGCTCAGTACAAGTGCCCCATGCCCAATTCACCTATTTACTAACTAGTGGCAAAAGTAATGTCACAAAATAGTAAACCAAAGGAGCTGTGAAAATATAACTATCGGTACGGTCTAAAATACCACCATGACCGGGGATTAACTGCCCAGAATCTTTAACTCCAGCATCCCGCTTGAGCATAGATTCTGTGAGATCCCCTAAAAGACTAGCAATACCAATCAGCAAACCCAATGCTAAACCTGTGAAGGGGGATTTGGGCAAGTGGAGATAATAGGCTCCTGCTATGGCTACGGCAACACTTGAAGTAATACCAAAGACAGCGCCTTCAACAGTTTTTTTCGGGCTAATGTCAGATAAACGGGTTTTCCCAAAGAATTTGCCAATAGTGTAAGCACCGATATCAGCTGCCCAAATACACAAAAAAGTTAGTAGTGTGGCTGTAAAACCTTGTGCTAAAGAAGCGGAATTTGCCTTTTCCCAGAAATCTGTCCAGGTTGTGGGCCAGTAACCTCCAAAAGGGAGATTGCTAAAAGTAGCGCTATCAATTGCTCGTAGCCGCACCCAGTAACTTGGTAAATAACCTACGTAAAATAGCCCCATAATGGAAGCGGAAACATCAGCGATCGTGGCAAATTTGGGTTGAAACAGCAGGTAAAAACAAATAAGTGTGCCAGCTATTGGCATCACAGCGTCAGCTAAACTGCCATCAAGGGTACAAATAACCAGTAATACTTGGCTGACAGCCATAGTGGTTTTAGCGGCGGGAGCGATGCCTCTGGCTCGCACCAAATTAAAATATTCTTGTTGACCCAAAAAGATGATGACCGCAAAGATGATGGTAAAGTACCAACCCCCCAAAAGGGTTGCCCAAAGAGCAAGAGCGATCGCAACAATTCCACTTATAATCCGAGACCAAGGCATAGAAGTATTTTGGATTTAGTCTAGTTTCTCACCACTGAGGATAAAAATGGGATCAACGGCGGTAAAAGTTTGAGAAAAGCCGCGTGTCTCTAGGCGGTTAACCGCAGATTGGACAACTTCGATATTTCTAGCCCTTAATAGGGAAAAGCTCTGGGAAATAGCATACAGACTTTCTAGATTAGCAGCTGTGGCTACAACCCGACCGGATGGCGGCAAATAATGCCAAGCTGCTTGCAGAATTTCCTGAATGGGGCGACCTCCCTCAATACAAACGCGGTGAGGGGTAATTTTGAGGTCATGCAAACACTCTGGGGCGCTGCCTTCAACAACTTCGACATTTTTCACATCAAAGCGATCGCAGTTACGCTTGATCAGATTAGCTACTTCTTCATCCCTTTCGATAGCGATAATCTGTCCGCCTGGACACAATAGCCCCACCTCTACCGGAATTGTACCTGTCCCTGCACCAATATCCCACAACACGGAATCTGATTTTAGCCGCAGTTGGGCAATCAATAGTAGTCGGACTTCTCGCTGGCTCAGGGGAATTCCTGGCAAATGCTCGAATAATTCATCGGGAATACCAGGGGTAATATAAGGCCAAAGTTGGGAGGGCATAGAACTACGCAATTATACTAAAGATATCGATTTGCCAAATTGAAAAGCTATAAGCTATAAAACTTTTCAACCGTAGCATTACAAGAAACCATAATGATTGGCGAAATATTAAGCGAACGCTACGAAGTTCAGCAGCTATTTGGAAAAAAAGCAGGGCGACGGACGCTATTAGCTCGTGACTTGCAAACTCAGAAATTAGTTGTCATTAAATTACTCTCTTTTAGCAGTGACTTTGAGTGGGATTCACTCAAGTTGTTTGAGCGAGAAGCCGAAACTTTAAAAAACCTAGCACATCCCTCAATTCCTGGCTATTTAAACTATTTTGAGGTAAATTTACCAACCATCAAAGGATTTGCTCTAGTACAAACTTATATCCCTGCACAAACTTTAGAGCAATGTTTACAAACTGGACGAAGTTTTACCGAAGCTGAAGTCAAACAGATAGCCAAAGCAGTTTTAGAAATTCTCATTTATCTACATAGGCTGTATCCGCCTGTAATTCACCGTGATATTAAGCCTAGCAATATTTTATTGGGGGAGCGTTCTGGCAATAGTGTCGGTCAAGTTTATTTGGTAGATTTTGGCTCAGTACAGACTGTCCTGGCTAGCGAAAGCGGGACAAGGACTGTGGTAGGAACTTATGGCTATATGCCACCAGAGCAATTTGGCGGACGCACTGTTGCAGCATCAGACCTTTATAGTTTAGGCGCAACCTTAATTTATTTAGTGACAGGTACTCATCCAGCCGATTTACCCCAAAAGGATTTTCGCATTCAGTTTGAACAACTGGCTAATCTCAGTCCCAGCTTTAGCAATTGGTTAAAGTGGATGATTGAACCTAGTTTAGAACGGCGTTTGAGTTCTGCTGAACAAGCGATCGCAGCTTTAGAGAAACCACAACCGACAAACTTGCCTACTTTAGTTGTTGGTAAACCAGATGGGAGTAAGATTCAACTAACCAAAAATGGGGATTCTCTAGAAATTATCGTTCCACCATCTGGTTTTGATCCATCGATAGTATTCACAGGTTTATTTGCGATCATCTGGAATTCATTTATCTTATTTTGGACAATTGGCGCACTCTCAGCACCTTTTCCTGTCAACATCCCCTTTGCCTTGTTCTCGCTTCCTTTTTGGGGTGCTGGCTTCATGATGGTGTATAAATTTTTATTTCATTTATTTGGACATATCTGCTTACGCCTGAATTCCGAACAAATTTCCCTAAGCTGGGAGTTGTTTGCTTGGAAATTTTATCGTCCCCGTGCATCACCAAGACAAAGTATTAATAAGTTAGTTTATATTCCCAAACATTTTACTAAAGATTCTGAAGGCACGAGAATTGCCGTTCCCGCACAATTGGATATTTGGGTAGGAGTAAAAAAATATCAACTTGGTGGTAGTAGTGGTGCAATTAAATCCGAAGCAGAACTGGAATGGTTAGCTGATGAATTAAGCGATTGGTTACGTATGGATATTAGCGAGTAGTATTTTATGTAATATTTTGAAATATAATTAGCTAAATTCAAATGTTTAAATTATAAAAATTTACTAATTATGATTGGTCAAATATTGGGAGATCGCTACGAAGTTCAGCAGCTATTAGGTAAAAAAGCTGGGCGTAGAACTTTGCTAGCTCGTGACTTAAAAACTCAGGAATTAGTTGTCATCAAGTTACTCTCTTTTGGTAGTGACTCTGAATGGGACGATTTCAAGCTGTTTGAGCGGGAAGCCAAAATTTTAAAAAACCTAGCACATCCCTGTATACCTCGCTATTTAGACTATTTTGAGGTAAATTCACTAACTACTCAAGGATTTGCGCTAGTACAAACTTATATTGCAGCACAAACTTTAGAGCAATACTTACAAACTGGGCAAACTTTTACCGAAGCTGAAATCAAACAGATAGCCAAAGCACTTTTAGAGATTCTGATTTACTTACATGGGCTGTATCCGCCTGTGATCCACCGTGATATTAAGCCTAGCAATATATTATTGGGCGATCGCTCTGGTAATAGTGTCGGTGAAGTTTATCTGATCGATTTTGGTTCGGTGCAAACCGTCCTGGCCACAGAAACCGGGACTAGGACTGTGGTAGGAACCTATGGCTATATGCCACAGGAGCAATTTGGCGGGCGTACTGTTCCCGCTTCTGACCTTTATAGTTTAGGTGCAACTTTAATTTATTTGGTGACGGGTACTCACCCAGCCGATTTACCCCAAAAAGATTTTCGCATTCAGTTTGAGCTAGCGGCTAATCTCAGTCCCAGCTTTAGCAATTGGTTAAAGTCGATGGTTGAACCCAGTTTAGAAAAGCGTTTGAGTTCTGCTGCTGTTGCGATCGCAGCCTTAGAGAAACCACAGTCAATAAATTTACCTACTTTGGTTGTTGGCAAACCAGATGGGAGTAAGATTCAATTAACCAAAAATCAGGATTCTCTAGAAATTATCGTTCCACCAGCTGGTTTTAATCGATCAACAGTATTCATGGGTTTATTTTTGATCGCCTCGACTTCATTCTGGCTTTGTTGGATAATTGGCACACTCTTGCTTTCTGGTAAGTGGTTAGCCTTATTTTTTCTTCCCTTTTTGGGTCTTAACTGTTGGGCCATACATGAGTTTCTTCTCTTGAAGTTTGGACGCCTCTGCTTACGCCTGAATTCAGAACAAATGACCTTAACCTGGGAATTGTTTACTTGGAAATTGGATAAACGGCGTCCATTACCGAGACAAAGTATTAATAAGCTGGTTTACATTCCAAAATACTTTAATGGAATTACCGTTTCAGCACTATATATTTGGTCAGGAGGACAAAAATATCAGATTGGTGCGAACAATGGCGGTATTAAATCTGAAGCAGAACTTGAATGGTTAGCTCATGAATTAAGTGATTGGTTAGGTTTGCCAATTACTAATCCAATGGGAAGTTAGTTGAGCTGATTATTGACGAATTGATATCAATTCGATATCAGTTGTCTGTTGGAGCGATCGCCCTTATACCCTGTTTTTGCAAAAGGGTCGAGCACTTATCACTGGCGAATTTATCGGATTTGAGCCATCAATGTCTATATTTAATTACAGATGCCTTAGAGGAAATTTATATGTTTGGACTGGGATGGCCAGAAATAGCTGTAATTAGCATAGTCGCTATTCTAATTTTCGGCCCAAAAAAAATTCCTGAAATGGGGACTGCACTGGGCAAAACCCTACGAGGTTTTAAGGAGGAGATGAAAACTCCCAGCGAGGAAACCAATCAGGAAGAAGAAAAACAGTAATTAAAAGAGTCAGGAGAAGCCAACGCGGTGCTTCCTCCTGATTCCTGACTACAGCAAAGTATTAACAACAGAAGAAGGTGCGATTCCATTTTGGGAATCGATGACAGTTGTGCCGGGATTTTGTTGGTGTGTCTCTTCTTTGGCTAAACCACGCAGCTTAATTAACTTAATTGCGCGAGTAACACTTTCTGGCAAAATTACCACTAGACTGTTATCAGGAGCCATGTCTAAGCCTTTATTGATCGCTTGGGTTTCATCCAGAATTGATTCATAGCGGCTATCAGGCTTAACTTCCGTGATGCCTTGAATAATCAACTGGGCGGCTGATCCCCGTAGTCGTCCCCGTGTATCATCGTCTTCTTTGATGATGATGTAATCAAAAATTTGCGCTGCTAATTTGCCCAAAGTAACAAAATCTTCGTCGCGGCGATCGCCTGGGCCACCAATTACGCCTATTCGTTGTCCTGTAGTCCAGTTCCGCACAAAGGAACCTACAGCTTCGTAACTAGCTGCGTTGTGGGCATAGTCCACCAAAGCGTGGTAGTTGCCTAAATTAAATAGATTCATTCGTCCCGGTGTTTGGCTAACTGAAGCCCGGAAGGTCTTCAAACCAGCACGAATCTGCTCAATTGTGACGTTTTGTACAAACGCTGCCAAACTTGCTGCTAAAGCGTTGGCAATCATAAACGGCGCACGTCCGCCCATTGTTAAAGGTATATTTTCGGCTCTTTCTATGCGGTGTGTCCAATCACCTTTAACAATTGACAAATAGCCATTTTCATATACTGCCGCTACTCCACCCTTTTGGATGTGCTTCTGCACTAATTCTGAATCAGGGTTCATAGTGAAGTAAGCAATATTAGCCTTAGTTTTTTCTGACATGGCGGCGACGCGGCGATCGTCGGCGTTAAGTACCGCATAGCCATCAGGGAATACAGCTTCCGCTACTACACTTTTGAGATTAGCTAACTGCTCAATGGTATCTATATCGCCTATTCCTAAGTGGTCGGAGGCTACATTCAATACTACTCCTACATTTGCTGCTTCAAAGCCCAATCCAGAACGGAGAATACCACCGCGAGCCGTTTCCAGTACTGCTACTTCTACTGTGGGATCTTGGAGGATGACGTGGGCACTTTGGGGACCTGTATTATCACCAGATTCTACTAAGTAATCACCGATATATGTTCCATCAGTAGTAGTATAACCTACTACTTTTCCAGTCTGTTTATAAATATGTGCTAGTAGTCGAGTAGTGGTGGTTTTGCCATTAGTACCCGTGATGCTGAGGATGGGAATTTGGCTAGATTGCTCGTTAGGAAACAGCATATCCATCACTGCACCAGCAACGTTGCGGGGAATACCCACGCTTGGGGCAACGTGCATCCGAAAACCGGGAGCGGCGTTAACTTCAACAATCACGCCATCTACTTCCCGCAGAGGACGGCTAATATCTGTGGTGACGATATCGAGTCCGGCGATATCCAAACCGATAATCTTAACTACTCGTTGCGCCAACCAAAGATTTTCTGGGTGAATTTCATCGGTACGGTCTACGGCACTACCACCTGTACTCAAGTTGGCTGTTGCCCTGAGATAACAAATAGTACCTTTGGGTGGGACGCTATTTAGGGTGTAACCTTGCCTTTCTAGGAGCTGGTAGCTGGTGCGGTCTAGTTCTATCTTGGTCAGGACGTTATCATGTCCTTCACCGCGATTTGGGTCAAGGTTTGTTTCCTCAATCAGTTCGGCAATGGTGGATCTGCCGTTGCCAATGACATGAGCCGGGACACGTTCGGCTACTGCTACTACTTTCCCATTTACGACCAGTACCCTGTGGTCACGCCCAACGTAATATCTTTCAACAATAATTGACCGAGAAACTTGTCTGGCAGCTTCGTATCCAGCTTCAGCTTCTTCCCAAGTTCTGATATCAATGGTGATCCCACGTCCATGATTGCCATCCAGAGGCTTAATAACGATAGGATAGCCGCCAACGAACTCAATGGCTTGTTCCAAATCGTCTAAGAAGTTGATTACTGTACCTCTGGGTACTGGCGCACCAGCAGCAGCGAGGATACGTTTAGTCGCTTCTTTATCGCAAGCTAGTTCTACACCCAGAATGCTGGTGTTGTCCGTCATTGTCGCCTGCATCCGCTTCTGGTTCACGCCGTAGCCTAGCTGAATCAAAAAGCGGGCTTCCAGCGACATCCAGGCAATGCCTCTTTTTTCTGCTTCTTTGACGATCGCTTCCGTAGAAGGCCCCAAGGAAGCATCACGAGTGAAGTCTTTCAGGTCTTGGATATCTTGCTCTAGTTCTGCCTTGGGATAACGGCCTCGATCAACGATACTCTGGCATAGCCGTACTGCGGCTCGTCCAGCGTAGCGTCCCGCTTCCTCATTCAGATACTCGATTACTACTTGGTAAATTCCGGGCGTGGCAGTTTCGCGGGTGCGACCAAAGCCGACATGCATCCCAGCTAATTCTTGGAGTTCTAAGGCTACGTGTTCTACTATGTGCCCGATCATAGTGCCTTCTTTGACTCGCATCAGAAAACCACCGCGACAGCCAGGCGAACAATAGTGACCCTCCAGACTCGGCAGCGCCTCAACTAATCCTTCATAAAAGCCAGGGATTTCATTCGAGGGCGTCTCGCCAAGGGTTTCTAAATCGAGGCGCATGACGATCAGTTTGTGGCGTCGAATGCTCCAATAGTTTGGGCCGCGTAATGTCTGGATCTTGAGGATTCTCATGGGAATAGGTAGATGGAGATTCGGAACCAAAATTCTAGTTTCTTACTGGAATTGACCGCTAAACTGTTCATTGCAAACAGTTTTTTCTTTTTACATAGTATTCTTATCATTTTTCTACGGTAAGAAATAATAAATGTGCGGTCAACTCAGTGTAACCTCAGATACTCTATCCCGTCAGCTGGAGATTCGGTGTACAGCAGGCAATACAGTCCGCTGGTACAAGTGGAAGCGATCGCCGTAGCTGAGGATATGGAGACGTAAATTATGCACAGTTAACGGTTCATTAGCACCGACATGGGGTTCGTTGGTGTGGGTCAGCTCAGTGGGATCGACAATGGTGACACTACCTTTACCCATAACTTGTAGCCAACCATCACGTTCAAACACAGCACAAGTATCTTCGTCAATGCCAATACCTAAGCGATCAGGATGAGCTGCGATCGCACTAATCAGTCGCCCCATCCGATTACGGTTGTGAAAGTGTTGGTCAACGATTACTTCTGGAATAAATCCCAAACCCGTTGCCATATCTACTAGGGAACGATTGGGCGTCTCTCCACTACCGCCGCCAGCAATCATGTGATGCCCCATCACCGCCGCTCCTGCACTGGTGCCTGCTAACGTAAGTTGCCCCGCCCTCACCCGCTGGCGAATAATTTCCATTGCTGGCGTATCTGCCAATACGCCACAAAGACGCAGTTGGTCCCCTCCGGTCAAAAATACCCCACTACAGGCTTCTAAGGATGCTTTGATCTGGGAGGCTTCACACTGTTCTCGTTCACGGATGTCTAAAATCTCTACCTTCTGGGCACCCATTTCTTCAAAAATGCGAATATACCGACCACCGATGATGGCGGGTTCGCGAGAGGCAGATGGAATAATTGTAATATAAGCCTTACTAGCACCGGCTCGTCCAAAAAAAGTTCGTAGGATTTCGCGCCCATGAACTTTATCTTCTGCGCCTCCGATAACCAGAACGGCGGTTTTAGTTGCTTGGGGTGTCCTCATTTCTAGCGATTTAGCTTGTAATTGCGGCATTGTGTTTCTCCTGTCAACAACTTCAGGTGAATTTAACAAGGTTCAGAAGCCTAATGATTTTTGCGCTTTGCTTCTTTGAGAGGACACTTTTTTGAAGTTTGGAACTGGGTCAGCCACTCTCCAAATTCTTGCTTAACGCACACGAAACCTCAGTCTAAACGTGTTCGTTCCCATTCATCAAAGCCAGCGCCTTGTTTTTCACCTGTCCACTTGCAGCAGGGCAAAATAGTCTTTAGGGGGCTAGATTCCCACTCTTGGGTTAGGGACGAGCAGTTAAGACTACACTTTTTTCTGAGACTGGCTCGATGCATCCTGGAAGTTGTTAACTTGATATGATTATTAATTTAAATGTAGTTGTGACAACATTTAAACATAAATTAAGTAATTAGAAAAACTTTTGATCCCATCTAAAATCCAAGAGGTCTGGTAGTTTTAGATACTATTGATAAAGTTTAACTGAAGTTTGACTCGACCTTGAACTGACCTTGGCTTGATGGTGTTTGCTAGACATTCAAATTTAAGATTAGTGTCCTCGAATACGAATAACTGTGCGCTTTGATATAGTTACGCTTTTTCCTGACTGTTTTAACTCTGTTCTCAATTCTGGGCTGCTAGGTAAAGCCTTAGCCAAACAGATTGCCGAAGTGCATCTGGTTAACCCACGGGACTTTACCACTGACAAGCACCGAAAAGTAGATGATGAACCCTACGGTGGCGGTGTTGGGATGCTAATGAAGCCAGAACCTATTTTTACCGCTGTGGAGTCGCTGCCGATTCTACCTCGAAGAGAAGTAATTTTGATGAGTCCACAGGGTCAAGCAATTAATCAACCTCTTTTGAAAGAATTGGTGACAAATTATGACCAATTAGTAGTTATTTGTGGGCATTACGAAGGAGTGGATGAGAGGGTGCTACATTTGGTAACTCGTGAAGTATCTTTGGGCGATTTTATTCTGACTGGTGGGGAAATTCCAGCAATGGCTTTGATTAATGGCGTAGTGCGTCTAATACCAGGAACCGTAGGCAAAACTGAATCCCTGACAGCAGAAAGTTTTGAAGAAGGGTTATTGGACTATCCCCAATATACTCGTCCTGCCAATTTTCGCGGCTTGAAAGTGCCTGATGTCTTGCTCAGTGGGAATCATGCCGCGATCGCGCGGTGGCGTTACGAACAACAAATTAAAAAAACTCGCGATCGCCGCCCCGATCTCCTGGAAAAATCGAAACAGGGGGAGCAGGGGAGCAAGGGAGCAGGAAGAGAATAATTTCTAACTCCTGACAAATGACAAATGACAAATGACAAATGACAAATGACTAAAATTCGTATTGGTAATGGCTACGATATTCACCAACTGGTGAGCGATCGCGCTTTGATTTTAGGTGGAATTCAAATTCCCCATGAACTGGGTTTATTGGGGCACAGTGACGCTGATGTGCTGACCCATGCAATTATGGATGCCATGCTTGGGGCATTATCTTTGGGGGATATTGGTCATTATTTTCCACCTAGCGATCCAAAATGGGCGGGAGCAGATAGTTTAGTACTATTAACTCAAGTACATAAACTGATTCGCGATCAAGGCTGGCAGATCGGAAACATTGACTCAGTGATAGTAGCAGAACGTCCAAAATTAAAACCGCATATTCACAACATGCGCGACAAACTAGCGGCGGTTTTAGAATTACAACCAAATCAAATTGGTATCAAAGCTACTACTAACGAAAAATTAGGCCCTGTTGGACGTGAAGAAGGTATATGTGCTTATGCTGTCGTCTTGCTAGGTGCTTCAGAATAACTTTCTTTTAGCCTCTGAGCAAGATATTGAAAACTGATTAGGATCAAAATAAATTTAAAATTATGAAATTTGTTAGACAAATATTTCTGGCAATTAAATATTTTTGGTTACCAATAATTCTAACTTCAGCAACAGCACTTATACTTACTGCCTGCAACCCAGCTAACTTCAAAAGCGCAGCTGCTCAAGTGCCGCAGTTAGTAAGTAGCATTCTCAGCGATCCCAAAACCTTTAACTACCCTCTGAGTCAAGAGTCTCCCAATGTTTTTTCTCTAATTTACGAGGGGCTAGTTACCCAAAACTCGATAACTGCTAAAGTCGAGCCAGCTTTAGCGGAATCCTGGCAAATTTCTGATGATAAATTAAAGATTGTTTTTACCCTACGCGAAGGGTTGAAATGGTCTGATGGTCAGCCGCTAACAGTAGATGATGTAGTGTTTTCCTACAACAATATTTACTTTAACGAAGCGATTCCTACAGATGTAAGAGACGGCTTGAGGATTGGTGAAAGTCGGAAACTGCCCACTGTGCGAAAAGTGGATGAGCGCCGGGTTGAGTTTAGCGTACCGGAACCCTTTAGACCTTTCTTGCTAAGTACAAGTTATCCCATTTTGCCCGCTCATGTGTTGCGAAAATCAGTAAAAACGAAAGACCAAGATGGGAAGCCGATTTTTCTGACGCAATGGGGCGTTGATACTCCTCCCGACCAAATTATTGTCAACGGCCCTTACAAAATAGAGCGCTACGATACTAGTCAGCGTGTGGTCTTCCGGCGCAATCCCAACTATTGGCGCAAGGATGCTCAAGGTAATTCCCAGCCTTATATTGAACGGGTAATTTGGCAAATTGTGGAATCAACAGATACCTCCTTGCTGCAATTTCGTTCTGGTGGGTTAGATACTGTGGGAGTATCGCCAGATTACTTTTCTTTGCTAAAGGTGCAAGAAAAACAGGGTAATTTCACAATTTATAATGGTGGACCAACATCTAGTACATCGTTTGTTTGGTTCAATCTCAACAAAGGTAAAAGGGACGGAAAACCACTGGTCGATCCAGTTAAGTCTCGGTGGTTCAATAATGTGCAATTTCGGCAAGCTATAGCTTATGCAATTGACCGCCAAACGATGATTAATAATACTTTTCGCGGCTTGGGTGTGCCACAAGATTCACCGATTTCTGTACAAAGCCCCTATTACCTTTCCCCTAAAGAGGGGTTAAAAGTTTACGATTACAATCAGAAAAAAGCGAAGGAATTACTGCTAAAAGCAGGATTTAAGTACAACAACAATCAGTTAGTAGACGATCGGGGAAATCGTGTCCGTTTCTCTTTGCTTACCAATGCTGGAAATAAAATCCGTGAGGCAATGGGATCGCAGATTAAACAAGACTTGAGCAAAATCGGCATTCAAGTTGATTTCACCCCGTTGGCATGGAATACTTTTACTGACAAAACTTCTAACTCCTTGGATTGGGAAGCTTCTTTGATGGGTTTGACCGGCGGATTAGAGCCGAATGATGGTGCTAATGTCTGGGCACCTGAAGGCGGATTACATATGTTTAATCAGAAACCTCAAGCAGGACAAAAGCCGATTCAGGATTGGGAGGTTGCTCCTTGGGAAGCAGAAATAGGGAATCTTTACATTCAAGCTGCACGAGAATTGGACGAAGCTAAAGTTAAAGCGATTTATGCCGAAACACAGCGGATTACTCAAGAAAATTTACCTTTTATTTACTTGGTTAATCCTTATTCCATGTCAGCGGTGCGTAATCGTTTTGAAGGAATTAAATTCTCTGCCCTTGGTGGCGCATTCTGGAATATTGAACAAATTAAAGTAACCGATTAGTCATTAGTCATTAGTCAGTAATTAGTGGCATCTAACAACTGATAACTGATAAGTGACAAAGGACAAAGGACAAATGACCAATGACAAATGACAAAACTTTGCAATCGCTCTTAGAAGTGGTTGCCAATGGTAAAGTTACTCCAGATATAGAATTAGACGCACTTGAATCTTTGTCCTATAAACCTGCGGGTGAATTTATTGACCATAATTAGACAAAATTCCAGTAAATTTAATTCTATGAAATCACCCTCCATCTTTTTTGCAATTAGGCGTTTTTGGTTGCCAATAATTCTGACTTTAGCAACAGCACTTACACTTACCGCCTGCAACCCAGCGAACTTTAAAAGCGCAGCTGCTCAAGTACCGCAACTCGTCACCGCAGTTTTGAGTGAGCCTTCAACTTTTAACTATGCTTTAAATGAATCAGCATATAGCGTTTTTAGCTTCATCTATGACTCATTGATTAATGAGAATCCCCTAACCACAAAACTAGAGCCTGCTTTAGCAGACGACTGGGAAGTTTCTGAAGATGGTCAACGGATTGTAATCACTCTGCGAGAAGGAATTAAGTGGTCAGATGGTCAGCCAATGACTGCTGATGATGTTGTCTTTACTTATAACGAAATCTACCTCAACCCCAAAATTCCCACCTCTACCAAGGATGTCCTAAGAATTGGTGATAAGGGAACTTTGCCAAAGGTCAAAAAAATCGATGAGCGCCGAGTTGAATTCAGTATACTAGAACCCTTTGCTCCTTTTTTAAGATATGTAGGTCGTTTCCCAATTATGCCAGCCCATGCTCTACAGAAAGCAATTCGCACAGTTGGATCTGATGGAAATCCTAGGTTTCTCTCAATGTGGGGAACAGGCACTGATCCGAAACAAATTGTTGGTAACGGCCCATATATCATGGAAAGTTACGTTTCCAGTCAGCGAATTATATTTCGGCGTAATCCATATTACTGGCGCAAAGATACTCAGGGTAATTCTCAGCCTTACATTGAGCGTATTGTTTGGCAAATTATTGAATCTACTGAAAACCAGTTGATTAGTTTTCGCTCTGGGCAATTGGATAATTTAGAAGTTCCTCCTGAAGGTTTCAGTTTGCTGAAGCGAGAAGAAAAACGGGCAAAGTTTAAAATTTATAACGGTGGGCCAAGTACAAGTACGAGTTTTATTGCTTTCAATCTGATTAAAGCAAAGAATTCTCAGGGTAAACCTTTTGTAGACCCAATTAAATCTATATGGTTTAATAAAAAGGAATTCAGGCAGGCTATAGCCTACGCCCTGGACCGCGAAACGATGAAAACAAATGTTTATCGGGGACTGGGGGAACTGCAAAATTCATTTGTTTATGTCAAAAGTCCCTATTTCCTGACTCCAGAAAAAGGGCTAAAGGTATATAATTACGAACCAGATAAATCGAAGAAATTATTGTTACAAGCTGGTTTCAAATATAATGACCAAAATCAGCTTTTAGATACTGATGGTAATAGAGTCAGATTTACACTCTTAACGAATTCGGAAAGAAAAGTTAGAGGAGATATGGCATCCCAAATCAGGCGGGATCTCGGTAATATTGGGATTCAAGTAGATTTGCAAATTCTCAGCTTCAATTCCTATCTAGAAAAACTCAAAGTTACGCATAATTGGGATTGTTACCTTGGAGGATTTACTGAAGGCGGTATTGAACCCCACGGCGCTAGCAAAATATGGAGAATTACCGGTGCATCCCACGCATTTAATTTGGGGCCACAACCGGGAGATCCACCCATAATTGGCTGGGAAGTTTCCGATTGGGAAAAGGAAATTGACAGGCTTTACATTAAAGGCGCACAGGTATTGGATGAAAACAAGCGCAAAGAAGTTTATTATGAATATCAGCGCATTGCCTCAGAACAGTTGCCGTTTATTCATTTAGTGGAGAGGTTGAATCTGCAAGCAGTGCGCGATCGCTTCCAAGGAATTCAATATACTGCTCTTGGTGGGCCATTCTGGAATCTCTACGAACTGAAAGTAACCGATTAGGCATAGGGCATAGGGCATCGGGCATTGGGCATGGATTACACCTCATCTCCCTTATCTCCCTTATCTGCTTCATCCCTCTCATCATCCTTATCATGACCGATGAAAAAACTTTGCGATCGCTCCTAGAAGCGGTTGCCAATGGTAAAGTTACCCCAGATACGGCATTAGACTCACTCAAAGATTTAGCTTATGAATCTGTAGGTGAATTTGCCAAAATTGACCACCATCGCCAGCTAAGAACTGGTTTTCCAGAGGTGATTTGGGGGCCTGGTAAAACGCCCGAACAAATTGCTCAAATTATGGAAGTGATGCGCCTCCGCAACCCGGTGGTAATGGCAACTCGCATTGAATCAGCAGTTTATGCCGCACTGCAATCAAAAGTTAGCGGTTTGCGATATTACGAATCAGCGCGAATTTGTGCGATCGCTCCCCCTACCATCGAACCACAATTCCAGGGTGAAATTGGCATTCTTTCTGCTGGTACCGCCGATTTACCCGTTGCTGAAGAAGCTGCTGTCACTGCTGAACTTTCTGGTTTTCGCGTCCAGCGCCTTTGGGATGTTGGTGTTGCTGGGATTCATCGTTTGCTAAGTAACCGCCACCTGATTGAGTCAGCATCGGTATTAATTGTTGTGGCGGGGATGGAAGGCGCTTTACCCAGCGTTGTCGCAGGTTTAGCGAGTTGTCCTGTAATTGCTGTACCCACCAGCATTGGTTATGGCGCAAGTTTTAGTGGTTTAGCACCACTATTGACAATGCTTAACTCTTGTGCTGCGGGAGTAGGCGTAGTAAATATCGATAATGGTTTTGGTGCAGCAGTTTTAGCGGGGCAAATTTTGCGGACTGCCGAGAAATTGCGGTTGGCATCGGCTGCATCTTGAGTTAAGACATTGAAGTTATATCCAATATTTCAGTAAATATCAGTAATTAATGTAAATAATAAACTGATGCTGAAATTTGCCACCCCTAACTTCTTAATCACCAAAGATGAGCAATTACAGCGATTTGACATCTCAGTTACTTTGGCATTTGCCTGTAAATTGGACAGCCTTAGCACAAACAATCACCGATCCAAACGTTATGGGTCAGATGCAAAAAGCTTGGAGCCACTTTATACAAACAGGTCAAGTGTGGGCATTGTTGATTGGTTTAGTCATTGGCTATATGATTCGGAATCTAACTAGCTACGGTTAAATTTAAAAGTTAGGAGTTGAAAGTCAGGAGTGAGAAGTTAGGAGTCAAAACCTCATAACTCCTCACTCTTAACTCTTAACTCTCGCCCATTCTTTTCATAATTTATGACCAAAAAAGAAACTTGGAGCCAGCGGTTTGAATCAGCGTTGCATCCAGCGATCGCTCGTTTTAATGCCAGTATAAGTTTTGATATTGAATTAATCGAATATGACCTTACTGGTTCTCAAGCTCATGCCAAAATGCTTGCTCACACGGGCATCATCTCCCCAGAAGAAGGAGAGCAACTGGTTGCCGGTTTAGAACAAATTCGCCAAGAGTACCGCCAGGGGAAATTTCAGCCCGGTGTCGATGCTGAAGATGTACATTTTGCAGTTGAACGCCGACTGACAGAAATTGTTGGCGATGTGGGTAAAAAGGTGCATACAGCGCGATCGCGTAATGACCAAGTTGGCACCGACACCAGACTCTACCTCCGCGACCAAATCCAACAAATCAAAAGTGAATTGCGAGAATTTCAAGGTGTTTTATTGGATATAGCCGAAAAGCACGTTGAAACTCTGATTCCTGGTTATACCCACCTCCAACGCGCCCAACCCGTGAGTTTAGCTCATCACCTCTTGGCATACTTTCAAATGGTGCAACGTGACTGGGAACGCTTAGGAGATGTTTCTCGCCGCGTGAATATCTCACCTTTGGGATGTGGTGCTTTAGCGGGCACAACTTTCGCTATCGATCGCCATTACACAGCCAAACTCTTGAATTTTGATGATATTTATGCTAATAGCCTTGATGGAGTGAGCGATCGCGATTTTGCGATCGAATTCTTGTGTGCTGCTAGCTTGATTATGGTTCACCTCAGCCGCCTTGCAGAAGAAGTCATTCTTTGGTCATCTGAAGAATTTCGCTTCGTCACCCTCAAAGATAGCTGTGCTACTGGTTCAAGTATCATGCCCCAAAAGAAAAATCCTGATGTCCCAGAATTGGTGCGGGGGAAAACAGGACGTGTATTCGGTCATCTCCAGGCGATGTTAGTCATCATGAAGGGGCTACCCCTGGCATATAACAAAGACTTACAAGAAGATAAAGAAGGTCTATTTGATAGCGTTAACACAGTCAAAGCCTCACTAGAAGCGATGACGATTTTGCTCAGGGAAGGCTTAGAATTTCGTACCCAGCGGTTAGCATCAGCTGTGGCAGAAGATTTTTCTAATGCTACCGATGTAGCAGATTATCTGGCAGCACGGGGCGTTCCTTTTCGGGAAGCTTACAACCTTGTGGGTAAGGTGGTAAAAACTAGTATTGCCGCAGGTAAACTCCTAAAAGATTTGAAATTGGAAGAGTGGCAACAACTACACCCGGCATTTGCAGCAGATATTTATGAGGCGATATCCCCCCGTCAAGTTGTTGCTGCCCGCAACAGTTACGGAGGTACTGGCTTTGTACAGGTAAGCAAAGCACTCATAGCCGCCCGTGCTCAAATTGCTCAATAGAGAGATTGAGGAGTGGAGAGTGTGGGGATAACGGATACAAATTGAATAAATCTCTCCCTTGTCTTTTCTCAATGCCCAATGCCCAATCCCCAATCCCCAATCCCCAAAAATAAATAAGGGCGTACAAATGTGCGCCCTAAAAACTAAATAAACCAAATAACAAGGAATTAGGCAGACAACTTATTCAGTGTCAGCTGCTGCTGCGCCTTCTTCTTCCTCACTCTTTGGTGGTCTTTGTTGGAACCTTCTCTGCATTCTTCCTGTCGTAGTCCGTTTACGAAACTTTCTGGCATACGCCTGGTTACGTAGCGCCTTTTCTTTTTTCGGGTTACGGCGCTTGGCCATGTTCACCTCTATTAATAAACAACAAAAAACTAGCAACTAGGCATCACGTAGGCAATATGAGCTACCAATGTTATTGATATACTTTTAGCCTAGTGCAGCAATAAATATGCTTTAAACAGTGTACTAGTCTATCGCATTATACCTAACTTTGTCAATAAAATTATGACTGATCCCCGCCAGTAAGATGAAAAATATCTTTTCTGAGATTCCAATCTGTCAAATGATTGTAAATTAGCTCATTAGTTGTTGCTCTTGAAACAAACCAATATTATCAAGAAATAATTCAGGAGTCGGTCATCAAAACTCAGGAGGCATAGGTAAGTTTAAGCATAGAGTCTAATTTTTGATTTAGTGGTCTTTAATTAATTGTAAGTTTTAAACTCTACTTAACTACCTCTTATAAATTCAGAATTCAGAATTTGGGATTTTGACTTATTATTCATCTTATTTTTTTTAATGTGTTATAAAAATCTATTAGTAACAGCTAGTTTCAGCAGCACTAATGCTAGCTAGAAACTGAAAATTTACCTGGTTCAAGAAATATTATGTATATATAAATACAGTGCTTCTCATGAAACTTGATGTTAGAATTGATAATATTCTACGTAAATCGTGAGAATAAAATCTCAATCCACAAACACTTTTGTATAAAACAAAACTCAACAAAAATTTTATTAGTTGAGCCGATGTAAGTGGTAGGGAACTATAGAATACAACACATAAATTTTGAAGATTGAACGTTATTGCTTTTTTTCCGGCAGCTGTAGAGTCCACACGTAGCTTATGGCGTATTGGACAAACAGTATTGGGTATTATATTTCGTCATCCCATTACTGGCACTAGTATCATCCCAATTTTACCCGATGGTCGGATTGTACTGATCCGGCGGCGTGACAATGGTCTTTGGTCATTGCCTGGAGGGATTGTAGATTGGGGAGAAGATATTCCCAATACAGTCCGCCGGGAATTGATGGAGGAAACCGGGCTAGAATTGGTGAAAATTAACCGTTTAGTAGGAGTTTACTCTGCACCAGACCGAGATCCCAGAATCCATTCAATTTGTATTGTGGTTGAAGCCGAGGTGCATGGGACAATGGAGATTCAAGACACTTTAGAAGTCATGGAAATCCAAGCTTTCTCTCCCAGTTTACTACCTTCAGGAAAGATGTCTCACGACCATACTCGGCAGTTGCAAGACTACTTGAATGGCTTGACAACACTGGCATAACAATATTTTTTTCATTAGTCATTAGTTATTTGTCAGATACTAATGACTAATGACTAATGACTATTTATTATGGTGCTAAAAGTTAACTACTAAATAAAATGGATACACTATTCCGTAACTCCCGGAGAAAGCTCTCTCAAGGGCTATTATTCTGGCGTGAAGTCGGTGAAAAAACTCCTATAATTTTTTTACATGGTGCTTGGAATGAGAGCAGTCAATGGTTATCTGTGATGGAATCCCTTGCACAAGATTTTCATTGTTTTGCACCTGATTTGTTAGGGTTTGGTGAATCAGAAAATCCTAATATCCACCATTCGATAGATTTACAAGTTGAATGTATAGCTGAATTTTTGCAAGCTGTGAAGCTAGAAAAAGTATATTTAGTGGGGCATTCTCTTGGGGGTTGGATTGCTGCTAGCTATGCTTTAAAGTATCCAGAGAAAGTTGATGGTGTGGTACTGCTAGCACCAGAGGGCGTAGAGATAGCAGGACAAGAAGAGTATTGCCAGAAGATGCGGCGATTATTGAATTATCCACCACTAATAGTTAAATTTTTGCGATCGCTAACTCCCTTCACTAAAATCCTGGGTTGGCATGAAAAAATTGCACAAGACTTGCAGTTGCGTCAATCGCTATTGCCGTATCCCATAGGTTGCCAGTTACTCTTCAAAAGGCGACAAGTAGAAATTGAGGCGGAATTACTGCAAAAGCAGCTTTATATGATAGATGTCCCAGCTTTTATTTTACAAGGTGGGCAAGATACACCAGATGCTTTAGCTAAGAGTCGGGTTTATGCTCAACTGATGCCGAAAGTTGAGTTGAAAATGATTGCTCATGCCGGAAATGACTTACCACAATCTTGTGCTGGGGTTGTAGCGGTTGACATTCGGGAGTTTATTCAAGGTATTTAAAAAAATAATAATTTCAACAAGTTAAACTAGCTCATTCAGGGTTTGTTGCCAATCCACTACACATATTCCTTTGCCCAATGGCAACGATTGTCCCTCAATCAAGGCATCGACTCTTGCCCTAACTGCTAGTAATTCGGCTGAAGAAAGGGCATCCAATTGCTGCATAATGACATCTAGCTGTGAAGTTTTGGGCATGGTTGATTTAGGGGGAAACTTCTCTTTTAATTCTATGCTATCTGGGTTTTAGATTGTCTCTTTGCCGTAAAAATTTGGATTCCTATTCTTTATGCTCCATTACTATTTCCCGCATTCCCCAAAATATCAAATTTGGTTCCACAATCAAATGTGCTGCAATTTCAGGATACAAGGCTTGCAGATAATTTAGTAATAAAGTGTGATCGCCCCCTTTAATTGCAATCTTCCCATCAGGAAATAAATGCCACCATGCTTCAATAAAATATTTAATTCCAGCTATTAAAGTGTAAATTACCCCGCTTTGAATTGCTTCTGTCGTATTGAGAGCAAAACGTGGTAGAGACGGAAAATTTTGTATTTCCACTAATGGCAATTGTCCTGTTTGTTGAGCGAGAGTTGCAAATTGCAAACCTAATCCCGGCAAAATTGCACCTCCAACTAGACACTCATTAGCATCTGCAGCCGTAAAAGTTAGCGCTGTCCCAGCATCAATCACTAACATTGGAAAACCCCAAGTTTTCGCCGCACCCCACAAAGCTAAAGCGCGGTCAATTCCTAATGTAGGATACACACCTATTAGTGGTATTTGGTCTAAGCTAATAACGCAAGTATTTGGGTAAGTTTGCCAAATAGCAGTTTGGCTGGGAACTACAGAGGCGAGGATAAGAGGGCAGGGGGGCAGAGAGACAAAAGCACAAATGGGTGAAGTATTTGTGAGAAAATTACTTTGTTGATGGGTTGGAGAAATTGCCAGTAAGAAATCATCTAGGGTTTGACATTCAGCTAGGTGTTGTATGACAGACTCAGAAAGATAGTCGGTATCCCAAGCTGAGTAAAGCGTCTCGCCTACAAAGAATGCCCAATGCAGTCGAGAATTACCAATTTCCAAGGCTAACCAAATTTCCTCTCTGTGCCTTTGTAGTTTCACACTTTTAACTTTTTTAAGTCAGTTGTAGGTTTTTTAATAAAAATTAACATTCAAGCCGTGTAACAATAAGCCTAGAGGAATAAATACTCAATTTGTCAAGGAGGGGAGTTATGGTAGCGCTCACCGAAAAAACTGAAAAACGGCTCACCATAGAGACTGTAGAGATTGCTCAAGAGACGACGGCTATTCGCTCTTTGGATTGGGATCGCGATCGCTTCGATATTGAGTTTGGTCTGCAAAACGGTACTACTTATAACTCGTTTCTCATCCGTGGGGAGCAGACTGCGTTAGTTGATACCTCCCATGAAAAGTTTCGTCAACTATACTTCGATACGCTCACCGGACTAATTAATCCAACAGAGATTGATTATTTGATTATCAGCCACACCGAGCCAGACCATAGCGGTTTAGTTAAAGATTTGCTGCAAATGGCTCCAGAAATTACTGTTGTCGGTTCTAAAGTGGCGATTCAGTTTCTTGAGGATTTGGTACATCAGCCATTCAAACGGCGGATTGTGAAAAATGGCGATCGCTTAGATTTGGGGAATGGTCATGAATTTGAATTTGTAATTGCTCCAAATTTACATTGGCCAGATACCATTTTCAGCTTCGACCACAAAACCAAAACTCTCTACACCTGCGATGCTTTTGGGCTGCACTATTGCTCAGATAGCACCTTTGATGAAGACTTAGCGGCGATTGAAGAAGACTTTCATTATTACTACGATTGCTTGATGGGGCCAAATGCCCGGTCAGTTTTGTCTGCGCTGAAGCGGATGGCGGAACTGAAAACCATCGGTATGATTGCCACAGGACACGGGCCATTATTATCTCACAATGTTGAGGAATTAGTTGGACGTTATCGCACTTGGAGCCAAAGCCAAACCAAAGCAGAAACGGCAGTTGGAATATTTTACGTTTCCGAATACGGATATAGCGATCGCCTAGCTCAAGCAATTGCCAACGGTATCGGTAAAACTGGTGTCGGCGTGGAAATTGTCGATTTGGGATCTGAAGTCGATTTACAAGAACTGCGGGAATTAGTTAGCCGTTGTGCTGGGCTAATCGTTGGTCTATCTCCGGCTTCGGGCGCTGCTAGCATCCAAGCTGCACTCAGCACAGTTTTAGGATCTGCCAAAGAAAAGCAAGCTATCGGCGTATTTGAAACCGGCGGTGGTGATGATGAGCCAATAGATCCTTTGGTGAGTAAATTCCGCAATTTGGGTTTGACAACAGTTTTTCCAGCGATTCGGATTAAACAAACACCCACGGAAAACACTTACAAGTTGTGTGAAGAAGCGGGTACAGACTTAGCTCAATGGGTAACACGCGATCGCAGCATCAAAGCGATGAAATCCCTTGGTGCTGATTTAGATAAAGCACTAGGTAGAATCAGTGGTGGGTTATATATTATTACTGCCAAAAAAGGCGATGTTTCCAGTGCCATGCTAGCCTCCTGGGTTGCTCAAGCCAGCTTTAAACCATTGGGATTCTCCATTGCAGTCGCTAAAGATCGGGCAATAGAATCACTCATGCAAGTAGGCGATCGCTTTGTTCTCAATATCTTAGAAGAAGGCAATTTCCAACCATTAATGAAACACTTTTTGAAACGGTTCGCCCCTGGTGCAGATCGCTTTGAAGGTGTGAGAACTCAGCCAGCCGAAAATGGTGCGCCCATCCTCAACGATGCCCTCGCCTATATGGAGTGTGAAGTCATCAGTAGAATGGATTGCGGTGACCACTGGGCAGTATACAGCACAGTCTACGCCGGACGGGTTTCTAAGCCAGAAAGTTTGACTGCTGTGCATCATCGTAAAGTTGGTAATCACTACTAAAAAGTTAGGAGTTAGGAGTTAGAAGTTAGAAGTTAAAAATTAGGAGTTGTAGAGACGAGTTTAATAAAAATATCGTCTGCACAACGGAAGTTAAAATATTTAGATTAACGACTTTCTTCAACTCATAATTCATAACTCATAACTCATAACTCTTCTTTCAGCCATGTCAAAAAATAAACCCCGTGACGTTCAAGTTTATCCAATAGCTACAGATACAAGAATACTGCGATCGCGCAGTTGGTCAAGGCTCAGATTTGAAATTGAATATGCTCTTGCCAAGGGTACAACTGCTAATTCTTATTTAATCGAAAGTGAGAAAACTGCCATAATCGATCCTCCAGGGGAAACGTTTACGCAAATTTATTTAGAAGCTTTACAGCAACGTTTCCATCTTGAAGATTTAGATTATGTAATTTTGGGACACGTAAATCCTAACCGCGCTGCAACTTTAAAAGCTTTGTTAGAAATTGCTCCGCAAATCACCTTTGTGTGTTCTAATCCAGGGGCGATAAATTTACGTGCAGCGCTGGAAAATCCAGACTTGCAAATTCTTGTCATGCGGGGCGAAGAAACTCTAGATTTGGGTAACGGGCATAATTTACAATTTATTCCCACCCCCAATCCCCGCTATGCAGATCAACTTTGCACCTACGATCCGCAAACAGAAGTTCTGTACACAGATAAGTTATTTGGGGCGCACGTTTGTGGAGATCAGGTATTTGATGAAGGTTGGGAAGTATATAACGAAGATCGGCGCTATTATTTTGATTGTTTGATGGCTCCCCACGCCCGTCAAGTTGAAACAGCGCTGGATAAACTAGCTGATTTTCCAGTGAGAATGTATGCCACTGGACACGGACCTTTGGTACGCTATGGCTTAATCGAATTGACCAAGGCTTATCGAGAATGGAGTCAACAGCAAACATCTGCTGACTTGACAGTAGCGTTAATTTATGCATCAGCTTATGGAAATACAGCCACATTAGCCCAAGCGATCGCTCGTGGCATCACCAAAGCTGGTGTCGCTGTAGAATCGATTAACTGCGAATTTACTGAACCAGAAGAAATCCGCGCAGCTGTGGAAAAAGCCGGTGGTTTCATCATGGGTTCTCCAACTCTCGGTGGTCATGCACCCACACCTGTACAAACAGCATTAGGAATTGTGCTATCCACTGCTACTAACAATAAACTCGCTGGTGCTTTTGGTTCCTTTGGCTGGAGTGGGGAAGCGGTTGATTTAATTGAGAGTAAATTAAAAGATGCTGGCTATCGGTTTGGTTTTGATACGATCCGCGTAAAATTCAAACCTGACGATGCTACCCTGCAATTATGTGAAGAAGCCGGAACCGACTTTGCCCAAGCACTGAAGAAAGCGAGAAAAGTGCGATCGCCAAGTCAACCTGCAACAAATGTAGAACAAGCAGTTGGTCGGATTGTAGGTTCTCTTTGCGTTCTCACAGCCAAGGAAGGCGATCGCTCCAGTGCCATGTTAGCTTCTTGGGTATCTCAAGCCAGCTTTAGTCCACCTGGTTTAACCATCGCCGTCGCCAAAGACCGCGCAGTAGAAACACTGACGCATACAGGAAACAAATTTGTCCTCAATATTCTTAAAGAGGGGAATCACTTGGGATTGATGAAGCACTTCCTTAAACCTTTTGGGCCAGGACAAGACCGATTTGCTGATGTCGCTGCCAAAGAAACGGAAAGCGGTTCTCCCATACTTACCGATGCTCTAGCATATCTCGAATGTTCCGTACAAAACCGGATGGAATCTGGCGACCACTGGCTAGTTTATGCGACTGTCGAGAATGGCAAATTGTTGGATAATGATGGCGTGACAGCTGTGCATCATCGCAAGTCGGCAACTCATTATTAATTAGTCATCACCAATTTTCGACCCCACCCTATTTTTTCTAGTACAATTGTTTCCCTTCTCGCTTTTGGGGAGAGGTGTTTTGATTTTAGGTAATCTGGGAAAAGACTGACAATTTTGAAATTGACTTTGTAAATGCTATGACCTTACGTGAACTTGAAGATCAAGTGCTGAGATTATCTGCCGAGGATCGTTGGCAGTTAATCAATACATTGATGCGATCGCTCCAACCAAAACTTCAGCCAACGTTAAAGCCAAAGGGTTTAGCTGCAAGTTTAATCGGTATTGCCAAGACTAATACCCAGCCATTTACAGATGAAGAAGTAAAAACCATGCTAGATGAGCGGTTGGTGCAAAAGTATCTGTAATGCGAGTTTTATTTGATACGAATGTTCTGCTGGATGCTTTGCTAGCGCGTGAACCTTTTGTGGCGGATGCTGCTTTTTTGCTAGAGACAGTTGAATCGGGGCAAGTTGAAGGATTTATGTCGGCAACAACGGTTACGGATATACATTATTTAGTTAGACGCCAGACCAAAAGTGCTGAAGTTGCGATTGCCGCAGCGACTCAATTGTTAGCACTGATGGAAATTTGTGCAGTGGATCGCAATGTCCTAGAACAGGCGATCGCATTGAGGTTGACTGATGAGTGAAGATGCGGTGCAAGTAGCGTCTGCGATGAAGTTGGGGTTGGAAGCGATCATTACTCGTGATGTAGATGGATTCACAGGTTCGCCGATTCCAGTACTATTACCGAAAGAGATGAGAAATCGGTTGATGTAGCAGAATGCCTGAAAAGTTCGGGGGAAGGTAAAACTTAGGCACAATAAATCTCCAACCCCCTTAAAAAGTTTTCTCTTAATTCGTGGCTACTTACCAAAGCTGTAAATTTGCTGCGTCTCCAAGCGATCGCTAATCGATGAAGGCAATGTACCATGTGCGAATGTCTGCCGATCTAGTTGGACTTGTAAATTACTCAAAGGATCGCAACCAGAAGAAATCAGAAATTCTAGTTTCTGGATGTATGGCAAAGTTGCGAGGTTGTCCAGAATTTGGAAGATAGCTTGTATATAAGGATGACCACTCTGCTGATACCAATCACAGCTAGCAACTTTTGCCTGATCGAAACCCAAGTGTACTGTTAAAGATGGCTCATCAAATATAGCGATCGCCAAGGGACGCGCTTCTTCCTGCAACAATAGATCGTTAGTTTTCGCTAAATGTCGCAGTTTCTCTAAGCGTTCATAACGTTCCGTCACAGCTTCCGGGTCATCTTGCCAGTGGATTGCTACTGTTACCAGATAAGTCTGTAACAGCATATGACCCAGCTTTTTCGCCTTTGTCGCTAGATAATAGGAATTGTAGTCGTTTGCCTCAATCAACAATGGCACGCGATCGACTACTTCTAACCCATAACCCTTGACACCAGCAATCTTGCGGGGATTATTGGTAATCAAACGAATTTTTTTGATACCCAAGTCCATGAGCATTTGTGCCCCCATACCGTAGTCTCGCAAGTCAGCAGGAAATCCCAAACGCTCATTAGCTTCCACTGTATCTAGTCCCATATCCTGCAACGAGTAGGCTTTCAGCTTGTTAATCAAGCCGATTCCCCGCCCTTCTTGACGCAAGTATACAACTACACCTTGACCAGCTGACTCAATCATTTTCAGTGCAGCTACAAGCTGCATCCGACAGTCGCAGCGCAAAGAACCTAAAGCGTCACCAGTTAAGCATTCTGAGTGCATTCGCACCATCACTGGCTCATCTTTGAAGTTAGCTGGATCGCCCTTGACAATTGCAACGTGTTCTGTATTATCTAGGGTATGACGATAGGCGTAAATTTCAAACTGACCGAATTGACTAGGCAGCTTGGTAATAACCTCACGATACACTAAGCGATCGTGCTGTAGGCGATAGCTGATTAAATCCGCAATACTAATAATTTTTAAATTGTGACGTTTAGCGTATTCAACCAACTGCTGCAACCGCGCCATTGAACCATCGGAGTTTTGAATTTCACAAATTACCCCCGCCGGGTATAGCCCTGCTAGTCTAGCTAAGTCCACAGCCGCTTCCGTATGTCCTGCGCGTTTGAGTACGCCTCCAACCTTAGCCCGAATGGGAAAAATATGACCAGGACGACGTAAATCGGTAGGTTTTGTGGCCGGGTTGAGAGTAACCTGGATAGTTCGGGCGCGGTCTTCTGCTGAGATGCCTGTGGTGACACCTAATTCTGGCCCGGCATCAATACTGACAGTGAAGGCAGTTTGGTTAGTATCTGTAATGTTGCTTACCATCAAGGGTAAGTCTAGCTCGTCTAGGCGATCGCCTGTCATTGCCAAACAAATTAGTCCTCTTGCTTCCACCGCCATGAAATTAATCGTGTCGGGTGTGGCAAATTGGGCAGCACAAATTAAGTCGCCTTCATTTTCTCTATTTTCATCATCTACCACTACAATGACGCGACCAGCTTTTAGGTCTGCTAAAGCGGCATCAATCGAATCAAATTTAAAAGCTTGGGTAGGATTAGGCTGTGACACAGAAAGATTTCCAGCTATAAACGTAAATTTTTTTAACAATTTCTTCTTTTAGATTGTAGCTCCTTTATAAGGCAGAGAAGTAGACTAGCAATGATTTGATAACCGAGCAAAAATTTTTGTCATAAAAAGTGGGGATAAAGTGCAGCGACAGAAAAGGATGAAGGGGATGAAGAAGAATAATAATCGTTTATTTGCTCCCCCATCTTCTCAGAACAAAGTAGAGGGGTTTAAGACCTTTTGTGCGCTGTGCGTCTGGTCGCTGATATTGTTGATAGCTGAGAACGAATTAACCATTCATGGGATAAGGATTTCAGATCATGGGCAAATTTAGACGCGTACCCGTTGGGATTGTTGGCGCGTCGGGCTATGGTGGAGTGCAGTTAGTACGACTACTGATGGATCACCCAGAAGTCGAAATAGTTTATTTAGGAGGTGAAAGTAGTATCGGGAAATCTTTTGGGGATCTCTACCCGCATCTGGCTCATGCAACTAACCTGCTAATAGAAGCAGTAGAACCAGAAATAATTGCTCACCGTTGTGAAGTAGTTTTCTTGTCTTTACCAAATGGTCTGGCTTGCCAAATCGCGCCCAAATTGTTGGAAAAAGGATGTAAAGTACTAGATTTGAGTGCAGACTATCGGTTCAGTGATTTGACAACTTATACAAATTGGTATGGTATAGAGAGAAGCGATCGCACAATTGCAGCTACAGCAGTTTATGGATTACCAGAACTGTATCGCGATCGCATTGCCGAAGCTCAACTTATTGGCTGTCCTGGTTCCTATCCTACTGCCAGTCTCCTTGCACTTTCGCCACTCTTAAAGCAAGGCTTAATCAGGCCAGAAACAGCTATTATCGATGCCAAGTCTGGCACATCTAGCAGTGGACGGCAGGCTCAAACCAACTTATTACTAGCTGAAGCAGACAACTCCATAGCAGCTTTTAATGTTGGTCGTCACCGTCATACCCCAGAAATTGAGCAAATTTGCAGTGACTTAGCCGGTCACGAACTCATGATCCAATTTACACCGCACCTTATCCCAATGGTACGCGGTATTTTGGCAACAGTATATGCCACAATGAGCGACCCAGGTCTAGTGCGAGATGATTTAATTACAATTTTCTCGGCTTTCTACCGCAACTCTCCTTGGGTAAGAGTCTGCGGTAGCGGCGTTTACCCCCAAACCAAGTGGGCTAACGGCAGCAATCTTTGTTACATCGGTGTAGAAGTTGACCCACGCACAGGTCGCGTAATTGTCATGTCAGCAATTGACAATCTAATCAAAGGACAGGCGGGCCAAGCTATTCAGTGTCTAAACCTGATGATGGGCTGGGATGAAACCTTGGGGTTGCCCAAGTTGGGGTTTTATCCGTGATGAGTGGGAAGTGGGGAATGGGGAAATACCCTACTTCCCTACTCTCTACTTCGGCCCTAACCCCACAGCACCAGCATAAACGGCGCGATCGCCTAGTTGATCTTCAATTCGCAGCAAGCGATTATATTTTGCTACTCGTTCGCTACGACACAGAGAACCTGTTTTGATTTGACCGGCACGGGTTGCTACAGCTAAATCAGCGATCGTTGTATCTTCAGTTTCACCAGAACGATGGCTAATTACTGAACGGATACTGTTGCGAGTTGCCAAATCAATCGTTTCCAAGGTTTCGGTGAGTGAACCAATTTGATTGAGTTTAATCAAAATGGCATTAGCGGCTTTTTCCTGGATGCCTCTTTGCAAGCGAGTAGCGTTAGTCACAAACAAGTCATCTCCTACCAACTGCACCTGAGAACCTAACTTCTGAGTGAGCAATTGCCAACTTTGCCAATCTTCTTCGTGTAAGCCATCCTCAATTGACACAATTGGGTATTGGTCAACTAGTTGTCCTAAATAATCAATAAATTCAGCCGATGCGTGAGGTTTACCATCGTAAACATACTGACCATTCTTGTAAAACTCGCTAGCCGCCACATCTAACGCCAAAGCTACTTGTTCCCCTGGTTTGTAACCAGCTTTCTTAATGGCAGCAACTAGCAATTCCAAAGCCACCTGATTAGATTCTAGGTTAGGGGCAAAGCCACCTTCATCACCGACACCAGTAAGCAAACCCTTTTCATCTAACACTTGACTGAGGGTAGCAAACACCTCTGCACCCCAGCGCAATGCTTCCCGGAAGGAAGTTGCGCCAATTGGGACAATCATAAACTCTTGAAAATCCACGTTATTTGAGGCGTGTGCGCCACCGTTAATCACGTTCATCAACGGCACTGGGAGTAAATTCGCTAAAGGTCCGCCCAAATAGCGATATAGAGGAATTTCTAGAGACTCAGCACCAGCTTTAGCAGCTGCTAAAGAAACCCCCAAAATCGCATTAGCCCCCAAATTGGATTTGTTAGCAGAACCATCTATCGCAATCATTGTCTGGTCTAGCAGTTCTTGATTAAGGGCATCCAAGCCTAACAATTTTGGTGCAAGTGCTTCTCTGACGTTTTGTACTGCCTTGAGTACGCCTTTGCCCCCATAACGGCTTTTATCACCATCACGCAGTTCGTGAGCTTCAAAAGTGCCAGTAGAGGCACCACTGGGAACTTGTGCCAGTCCGACAACGCCGTTAGCTAAATGCACTTCGGCTTCAATTGTCGGTCTACCGCGTGAATCAAGAATTTCACGGGCTGCGATCGCCTCAATGGCAGTATCTAGAAATTTACTCATCTGTACTTTATCCTTTATTCGAGTGTGTTACGCATCCAGTCCAGTTGCCTAACCCAATCGTTAGCATAGGCGGTTAAGAGACTTTCTCGGCTGAGATTAAAGAAGATTTCCATTATCGGGATAGTGAGCAATGCCAAGAATGGGTAATTGTTTATCCTGTCCTTTCGGCTTTTAATTCTTTCTGTGACGGCATTTTTACCTTAAGACTTTGAGCTAGGTAAAATGTTTGCAGAGAATAACACTAAATCAATCACAGATAAAAGGTCAATATGCGATTACTACACACAATGCTGCGGGTGGGCAACCTTGAAGAATCCTTAAAGTTCTACTGTGAAGTTCTAGGAATGAAACTGCTGCGCCGGAAAGATTTTCCAGGGGGAGAATTTACCCTGGCTTTTGTTGGCTATGGCGATGAAAGCGACAACTCGGTGATCGAACTAACCTACAATTGGGGTGTGGAAAAGTACGAATTAGGAAATGCTTACGGTCACATTGCCCTTGGCGTTGATGATATTTACGCTACGTGTGAAGAAATTCGCAATCAGGGCGGTAAACTCGTGCGCGAACCAGGGACGATGAAACATGGTTCGACAGTAATTGCCTTTGTGGAAGATCCAGATGGGTATAAAATTGAACTGATTCAACTGGGAACCCAAGGATTGGGAGTTAAACAAGAATCACAAGAGCAACTTGTGAGTCAGTAATTTTTATCAGGGATTTCCAAAAAATTAATTATCCGGTAGGGTGGAATGTCATTTATTTAAGCTGGATTCAGATCCTCGACTTCTTCAATAAGCCGAGAATCTGGGCAGCAACTTGTGCTTAAGAGCCATAGGAAAATCCACACAGATGTCTTAAAAAGTTGAGCTGGAGAGAGATTTATTCTTCCTGCACACTGTCGTCTCGTGTCAGTAAACCCAGACGCGCAAGACTTTTCCCCTTTTAGGCGGGTTAAGGGATCTCCTCTACGTAAATCCTATTAGTTTTACTCCAATACTGTCCTTGATGAGCAACATTAATAGCGAAGTCGAATAGTCCGTCGTAAACATCGCTCCAATAACACCATCGGGGAAAGTCTGCTCATAACAGTGTTTTCGTTTTAAATTAGGAAATAGGTAATGGATTAAATTATCATCAATTGCCAATCCCAAATTGCCACCGGAGATACACGCGGATATACGCTGAGAATGTTTGGATAATTATCTGGGTATTAAGGAGTAGGGTTACAACCACTCCCAACTCCCAACTCCCTTTAATAATCCCCAATCCTTAAACTAAAAATCCAAATTCCAAAATTCTAAAGATGCAACCTACAGATCCAAATAAATTTACTGATAAAGCCTGGGAAGCAATTGTTAAATCTCAGGATATAGTCCGTGCTTATCAACAACAGCAACTAGATGTTGAACATTTAATTATTGCCCTGTTAGAAGAACCCACTAGTCTAGCAATACGTATCCTGGCTCGATCTGAGGTCGATCCAATCCGCTTGCAGCAGCAACTAGAAGCCTTTACCCAACGCCAGCCGAAAGTTGGTAAAAGCGATCAGCTTTACCTTAGCCGTAATTTAGATATTTTACTAGACCGAGCCGAGGAAGCTAGAGCCAGGATGAAAGACTCCTACATTTCCGTGGAACACATACTTTTGGCCTTTGCTGAAGACGATCGCATTGGACGAAAGATACTCAAAGGCTTTAGCGCAGATGCACCTAAACTCGAAGCTACTATCAAAACTATTCGCGGTAGCCAAAAGGTGACAGATCAAACCCCAGAATCCCGCTATGACGCCTTACTAAAATTTGGTAGAGATTTGACAGAACAGGCAAAAGCTGGAAAACTCGACCCGGTAATTGGGCGGGATGATGAAATTCGGCGGGTAATTCAAGTATTGTCTCGTCGTAGTAAAAATAACCCCGTACTGATTGGTGAACCTGGAGTAGGTAAAACAGCGATCGCAGAAGCATTAGCACAACGGATGGTAAACGGTGATGTTCCTGAATCTCTGAAAAACCGCAAGTTGATCTCGTTAGATATCGGCAGTTTAATTGCTGGAGCAAAATTACGAGGTGAATTTGAAGAACGTCTAAAAGCGGTTCTCAAGGAAGTTACTGAATCTAACGGTGACATTGTTTTGTTTATTGACGAACTACATACCGTAGTCGGTACAGGTTCTAGCCAACAAGGGGCTATGGATGCGGGAAATTTGCTCAAACCAATGCTGGCGCGGGGAGAACTACGTTGTATTGGCGCGACAACCCTCGACGAGTTCCGCAAACACATTGAGAAAGATGCCGCCCTAGAACGCCGCTTTCAGCAAGTATTTGTCGATCAGCCAAGTGTGGAAAATACTATTTCGATTCTGCGGGGATTGAAAGAACGCTATGAAGTGCATCACAACGTCAAAATTTCTGATTCGGCTTTGGTAGCAGCAGCAACCCTGTCAGCACGTTATATTAGCGATCGCTTCTTACCAGATAAAGCTATTGACTTAGTAGATGAAGCAGCAGCACAGTTGAAAATGGAGATTACCTCCAAACCAGCCGAATTGGAAACCATTGATCGCCGCCTCATGCAGTTAGAAATGGAAAAGCTGTCATTAGCTGGCGAAGAAAAGGGTACTCCCCAAACGAAAGAACGTTTAGAGCGCATTGAGCAAGAAATTGCCAATTTAACGGAAAAACAGCAAATATTTAATGAGCAATGGCAAGGTGAAAAGCAGATATTGGAGGCTATAAGCGCCTTAAAGAAAGAAGAAGATGCGCTGCGAGTGCAAATTGAACAGGCAGAACGCGCCTATGATCTAAATAAAGCTGCCCAATTGAAGTATGGCAAATTGGAGGGAGTGCAGCACGAGCGCGAAGCCAAAGAAGCGAACCTTTTAGAAATTCAAAACCAAGGTTCCACATTGCTGCGAGAACAAGTCACCGAAGCCGATATTGCCGAAATTGTCGCAAAGTGGACAGGAATCCCCGTCAATCGCTTGTTGGAATCGGAACGGCAAAAATTACTGCAATTAGAAAGTCATTTGCATCAACGAGTCATTGGGCAAGAAGAGGCTGTAGAAGCAGTAGCAGCCGCAATTCGCCGCGCCCGTGCAGGGATGAAAGATCCCTCTCGTCCTATTGGTTCATTTTTGTTCATGGGTCCTACAGGTGTGGGTAAAACCGAACTTGCCCGTGCTTTAGCTCAGTTTCTCTTTGATTCTGAAGATGCATTGGTGCGTTTGGATATGTCTGAGTATATGGAAAAACACTCAGTTTCTCGCTTAGTGGGTGCGCCTCCAGGATACATAGGATATGAAGAAGGCGGTCAACTTTCCGAGGCGATTCGTCGCCGTCCTTACTCAGTGGTGCTGTTGGATGAAGTGGAAAAGGCACACCCCGATGTGTTCAATATTTTATTGCAGGTGTTGGATGATGGGAGAGTTACTGACTCTCAAGGAAGGACGGTAGATTTTCGTAACACCGTCATTGTGATGACCAGTAACATTGGTAGCGAACATATCTTGGATGTATCTGGTGATGATTCCAAGTATGAAACGATGCGGAAGCGAGTAATGGAAAACTTGCGATCGCATTTCCGCCCCGAATTTCTCAACCGCGTCGATGACATTATTCTCTTCCATACACTAAATCGCACGGAAATGCGGCATATCATCCGCATTCAACTCAAACGGGTAGAAAATCTCCTCCGCGAGCAAAAAATCTTCTTTGAGATATCCCAATCAGCCTGCGATCACCTTGTTGAATCAGGCTATGACCCAGTTTACGGTGCCCGCCCACTGAAACGGGCAATTCAGCGAGAAGTAGAAAACCCCCTCGCCACCAAGTTATTGGAGAATACTTTTATCTCTGGAGACACGATTATCATTGACAAAAATGAAAACGGTCTGTCTTTTAGCAAAAAAGTGCTGGTAAAGGTGTCAGTACCACAGATTGCTACATAGCACCTGAGTCTCCCCTTCACCCAAAAGGCTACGGTGTACACACAAGTCTGAAATAGCTGATTAACCAGGGTTTTACCGCACCCTAACCCTCCTCGTATGTATTGGGGAGGGGACAAGATTTCTTATTTCCCCCCTTTATAAGGGGGGATTAAGGGGGGTAATTTGACTTGTGTATACACCGTAGCACTTAATGTGACTGCGTGTTGCATCTCTGATGCCTAGTAGCTTCTGCCACAGGGTACTAATTTTTCGTACCTTGTGGCAGAAGCTTGCTTGCCTTTAAAGGTGGTAGTGCGATTTACGCCAAGGTGTACTAGTGAGTAATTAGTAATTAATCAAAGCAATGTGAACAACAAGATTCCCGACTTCTTAATTAAAGAAGTCGGGAATCTAAGCCGCACATCTGATTATTTTGCATCTCACTGATATCTTTTCTTTAACAGATGGGTATTATAAGCCTACTCTGGTGACAACATCTTCATAAATTTGCCTTCAAATAAAATACATTTACGCAAATATACTGTGAAGTAATGCTTTTATTCTTTATCAGACTTGAACTAAATAATTTTGAAAAAATCAGTGTTTACCGGATAAAAATAAAAATTAATAAATGATATAAATTTAATAAATTATTTTTTGTTATAGCTACTTTCCTTGGAAGTTAGTAAAGCCAAATGCAGTAGTTAGATAAAAATAGTTTCATAATCATACCTAGAAAGTACTTGATAGGCATGAAGAAAGAAGTTTAAAAAATAGAAAACCAGCTATAATCCACTTGACCAGGAAGCAGCTATGCCACGAAAACGTCAGCTATTCAAGATAATTAAAAAAACTTTCAGACAAATTAGTAAGCAGTTTTTATCTGCAATTAATAAGCAAATTATTTTGCTTTTGCAAACTATTTCTGGTACTCAAAGAAGACGCAGCTCGATTAATTCTGGCTTTGTGTTGCCAACAGTGGCGATGGTAGTTTTGGTAGTCGTACTGTTAACAACTGCAATTTTGTTTCGGTCTTTTGAGCGTTCTAAAAATGCTAGTAACGTCCGTGTGAATGAAGCGACAATACAAGCTGCCACCCCTGCGTTAGACAGAGCTAAAGCCAAAATAACTGCACTGTTTGCTGACCCGACTCTACCACGATCTGTACCATCAAATGTAACACTATACAATACCTTAATTAATAAACTTTCTATCTATACATTTGGTGATGAAACTCCTATAACCCTGGCTTATAACCTTAATAAAAGTACTTCAACTCCGATGATTGAAGCAGGTAGTAGTGTGGCTTTAGAAAATAAAGAAACCATACAAACAGCCTGGAAATTTCCTGCTGATACAGATAATAACGGTAAATTTGATAGCTTTATTCTCTATGGTCTCTACTTCCGCACTCCCCCCCAAACTGGTACAACCCAAACCAGAAGTAGAAGCCCATTAGATGCTAGAACTCCTCCTATGCTACCAACTAAGGCAGGTGGAGCTTGTGACGTAGCTGGTGATACTAGTGCCAGCTTAGTAGGTAGTTCGGGTTGGTATAAACTACCTACTGGCGAATTGAAAAAAAGCTTTTTCGTTTATGCAGTAACAGTTCCCATTAGTGATATTGCTCAAGCTACTTCTCTTAATACAACCAAATATGAGAAGTATCGAGGTAATAAGGGCTTTTCCGCATTAGAAATGCAACAAGATCGTAATCAAGTTCCTATTACTAATAATGCTGTTGTTTATGAAGATGACTTAGATATTACACCAGGGCCGAGATTCCGTCTCAATGGACGCATCTTTACCAACAGTAACTTATTTACTGCTAAAAGTAGTCAAGATATAACTCTATTTCAAGTCAGTAGTAGTGATTCATGTTACTACGAACGAGAAAATAGCAAGATAGTTGTTGGCGGTAATATTGCAACTAGTGGTCCAATTAGTACAAGTAATACAGGTGGAACATACGTAGATTTATTTGTAGAAAATGGTGCGCCTACTACAAATAAATCTTTAGCAGGTACTAATAAAACCACTTCAAATAACTCGAATGACATTGCTTATAACACTCAGGCTTATGATCAACGCATAGACTTATTAGTGAACGCACAATTAGCTAATACTGATCCTCAAGAAATCCAAACTAATATAAATATTCGGCTTCTAAGCGATCCAAGCTTGGATGCGACTAAAGTACGTAAGGAAGAATTGGGAAATTGGTTCCGTAAACGTACTAGGCGTGTACCATTTAAAGAAGTTCCTTATGGTACTTCTGGCATTCAAAAATCTACTGGTGTCGATTACACCACAGCAGATGCAGCAACTTTTATGAAAGGTTCTGTTAATACACTACGTCCAATGGATGCCTGGATTTATCCAACAGATGCTAATACAACACTAACACTAAATACAGCGCAACTACCTACTAGAGATCCAGACATTGTAGATAATACTCCCGTAACAGAAACAGAGTTAGGCGATCGCATCGTAGTAGGCAACAATCTGCCTCAACTTATATGGGACAGTACAAAAGGAGATTTTGTAGGAGAGGATACTCCCCAAGCCATCACTCCTGCGGTGAAGTGGACAAGTAGCACTACCAAAAATCGTACTCGTAGCACTCGGGTTAGACAGTTATCAGATTTAGGTGTAACAGGGCGTGATGGTTTTTGGGAAATTTCAGCAGCTTCACCGCGAACTAATATCCTTGATGTGGTCGGTGGATTGAGGGTGATTACAGGTGCTGGAATATATAAACCTACAGGTTCTGGACTACCTACTCGTCCAACAACAGTCCCTAACGATCCAAGTACGTCGGGTGTCAACGAAAATGCTGGCACAGTAGTCTGGCCTGATAGTATGCCTATGCTTGTACCCGATCCGACCGATCCTCTTAATGCGAGTAAACAAAAACGTGGTGATTTGGTAATGCGTGCCACGGCAGTGTATCACTACAATTTTGATTCCTACAATCCTCTAGCGGCTACAGCAGACGATTATCAGACACCTATGGCTTGTGTCAGTAGCTACTATAACCCTACCAATCAGGCAACAGCAACTACAAATACCTACAATCCCCTTGATTTGACAACAGTAGCAGCATCTAACAATGGGATTGTTTACGCTGCTCCCGCGACTACAGCCGCTGGTATAATTAGAGGACAGGCAGTAAATAGTAATGGTTTTTTTGCAGCTGCGACTAACGATGATGATGTTACTAACACTAGCGTAGCTTTGCTAGATCGCTTGAAACATCAAGCCAACTTAGTATTTCCTAATGGTCGCCTTGTCAATCCACTATTACGGCAAGCACTGGCCAAAGCAACAGATAGCAAACTCACTCTCTCTGAGCAATCAGCAATTGACTCTACCATCTGTGCAATCAAAATTGCTGATGGCAGTCTGAGTACAAGTATTACCTACGTTCCTGATGGCGCAATCAAAGAAACTGCATTTCTTGATGCCCGACAAATTAAAGCTATAGATAAAGGTGGTACATTAACTGGAAACTACAATCTGGAAGTCGAACAGCGTCAGCCTCTAGAAATTCGTGCCACTACCATAGATTTAAGTAAGCTTCGCACACAACCAATCGGCGCTGCATCGGATAAAGAATATCTATTGCCCAATAGCGGCATTATCTATGCCTCTCGTGATGATGCTCAAAAAGATCGCAGTGACTTAACTAGTGATAATGCCAGTGCCAGTGACTACAAGCTAGATCCAGAACGTCGACCCAACGCCATTATGTTGATTAATGGCAGTGACTTGAGTCGTCTGAATGATTACAGACCCGAAGAAAAAGGCTTGATTCTAGCAACTGAGCTACCAGCGTATGTTAAAGGCAATTTTAATCTGCATACTAAACAAGAATTTAAAGGTGCGGATCTTTTACCTGCTCCCAGTGATAGTACTTACGATACTAAATTTTATACTCGTGCTGCGGCAAATCGCGATCCTGACTTTGCTTGTCGGCCGAATGACTCTAGACTACCTAATTGCACAACAGGCGAAACCTGGCGACCAGCATCAGTAATTGCTGATGCTGTCACCTTGCTGTCTGGTAACTTCCGCGAAGGTTTCCGCAATGAGGGTGATTACGATTTGCGAAATAACCAAGGGAGCGATCCTAACCTCATACTCAGCCGACTAAAGGTAGGTTTTTGGAATAATAACTTTGTCACTTCATCTAATTTCTTCACTGCCTCTAATGATGATACTTACTACAAGGGTGGACCAGCAGATACTACAAATGACTTTAATAATACTACTCGTCTTGTTCCAAATCCAAACAACAGTTCTTACTTGAATAATTTTGTCACACCCATTCAACGCCGAGGAACTTTCCCAGAGTATGTAATGGAGATGTGCTTCAAAATACCAGTTTCGGAATGTGGAGTAACTGATTGGTATATTGGTTACGATGGCGATCAAACAATACAATCCTATAATCTTCCAACAAATACAGAGCGTAGCAAACTCTTAGCTGGTACTACCGCCCAATCGGCACAGTCTGGTTTTGAAAGATTTGCCCGCCGTGTTGCCTACAAACGAAATATTTTGGGTCAAATAGTTAATGCTTCTGGTGTTTTGATACCTTTTAATACCGCTACTCCGGTTGTACTGGGCATAAAAACAGCAGTGAGCGGAAAGAAGGTAGTAAACCAATTTAGTGACGGCACCATACCTGAAACAGCAAGTAATGCGCTATGGTTTGCAACTACAACAGATACTGATTACACTAAAGCACCAGGGTCAGGACTTGATAAGATAAAATACAACGCCACTAATCGTCTATTCTTCAGATACCACAAATCACCAGCTTCTAGTTTAAGGGATTTTCCTGGAACTACAACAGGATTTATTCCTACACCCATAGATGCGACATACCAGCCGTTATTAGAACCTGTATTGCAATTACAGGTAACAACCGCAGCACCTCAAGATCAAGGTTACGCCACTTTAGCAGGATCATCTAGTCTCGTTAAAAACACCAGATGGTTGTCTCAGGCAAGTGCAACCAATTTTAATCTAGTAGTTGCGGGTGGTGATACTCCTGCTCGTGTGGGTTCAAGTATCTACGAACTCAATGGGGGTTTGCATAACTTTGTGCGCTTCTTGGAAAACTGGAATGGGGTTGATGCCAATATCAACGGTTCATTCATCCAATTTAAGCGCAGTATCTTTGCTAGCGCACCATTCCAAGTTTTTGTTAGACCAGGGCCAACAACTTCTCCTGCAACCACTTCTGACCCGAATAATACTGACGCTGCTAGCCTTGCCAAGAATAACAGTATCTTTTTCAGAGTTCTGCATTCTGACAGACCTGGTTACACATCAGATAGTAGTTACGCTACTAATGCTAGTGGGGAAGTGCCTTATTATAACCCTCCTAACCGTAACTGGGGCTTTGATGTGGCGTTATTAGCGCAAAACCCCGACTTGTTTGCCCAGCGCTTTGTAACTCCAGCAACAGATCCTCCGAGTGAATACTTCAGAGAAGTAGGCCGCGATGACCTTTGGGTGAAAACTCTGTTGTGTGCTGTCCAAACTCAAGCAGCAGATGGATTTGATACTGCAAACACTACTTACTTCGGCAGCGGTTTCAAATTTGCACTACCAGCAACTGAACGTCCTACTAACTGCCAACTCCAACCATCCTAAAGTGTCTGAATGAGAGTTTTTACAGCACTTTTTAGGTGAATAGACCACGTTAACAGACCTAGCCCCCTTCCCTAATGGGGAAGAGGGGAAAATTCAAAGCCTCTCCTCTTGTAGAGGAGAGGTTTGGAGAGAGATTACAAGTGTATTACACATGAGCGCAAATTACTTTAAAACATAGCCTTATTAAGAAATTGAGTATGAACCCACGCCAACTACAAGAATTATCTGCCCAGTCTAACGAATCTGGTTTTACGATCATTGAGTCGCTTGTGGCGATCCTCGTAGTTGCCATTTTGCTGGTAGCGATCGCACCTGTCCTAGTAATGTCAACAGCAACTCGTGTGCAAGCTAAACGGGTGGAATTGGCAACAGGAGCGGCTAAAGCCTTCATTGATGCTATTAGGTCAAAAACAATCTCAGATCCGACAATCACCGTTACACTGGCTGCTAGCACAAGTAGAAATGTATCTAGTTCAAGCAGTGACTATCTATTGAGTAGTACGTTAGCTCCTACTGCTAGCACTGGTTTATATTGCTTTAACAAAAATGGCAGCCTTGCTAGTCCCGACTGTACTAGCGATTTGTTTTATATTCAGGCTATTCGCGTTGCTGTCACAGGTAGCGACGCTGATAAAGGTCAAGGCTATCGTTTGGGAGTTCGGGTATATCGTTCAGATGCTGAATTTGGTTCTTTAACTGCGGGTAGTAGTGGAAAAAAAGCAGCAACATTCACAGGGGGACTAGGCGATCGCAAAGCGCCTCTAGTAGAAATGACAACTGAAATTGTCAGGGGTCAAAGCTCCTATAGCGCTTTGTGCGATCGCCTTGGTGGTTGTCAACCATAGTTAACCCGCTAAACATAAATAATTTCATAACTCAGTATCAGTCACTAAGGAGAACCTGTAGCAAAATGAATATATTGAGGTGGCTGTTAATTACTCAGCTAAAACCCTCTCACAAGCAAAACAAAAATAGTGGCTTCACGCTGATTGAATTACTGGTGGCTATGCTTATTGCATTTTTAGTAATTACGCCGTTACTAAGTTTTATGATCAGTGTTTTAAACACTGATGGTCAGGAACAAGCCAAAGCAACCTCTGAGCAAGAAATTAAAACTGCACTAGATTATATTACTCGCGATCTCCAACAAGCGATATATATTTATGATGCTACTGGAATTGCTTGTCTAAGCGGTACTGTTGATACTAGTACCGATAAGACTTGCCCAAATGCAAGTACAACTGGGAATCAACTACCTAGTGGAACAGATAAAGTTCCTGTACTTGTCTTTTGGAAACGAGAATTAGTTAACCAAGCAATTACAATTACAGGCACTCAAAAAGATGATACTTTTGTTTACTCATTAGTTGCCTACTATTTAATTAAAGACACTAGTACTACTTGGTCTAACACTGCCCGCATCGCTAGATGGCAAATTAAAGATGGCGTTCCAAATACTGCTGCTACAGTGGCTTGTTCTGGATTTGCTGCAACCGAAAAATATCTCCCATGTCCAGATAAAGGTTTTAAACCATTTGACTTATCACAAAAAGGCATAACATTACAAGCAAAAATGAATAGTTGGGCAGGAGGGGGGACTTACGATCAAGTTCCCATGGTGTTGGTTGATTTTATAGATCAAACAACAATAGCACAGGGAGCCCCAGCAGTGACATGCTCTACTGGCTTTAATCAAGTTCCAACAGCAGCAACCATTGTTAGAACAGGCTTCTATGCTTGTGTAAATTCGGTTGGTACAGATAATAGAAGTGCTGTGGAAGTTTATTTAAGGGGTAATGCACAAGCTCGTTTAATACAAAATGATGAAACTAAAGTACGTTACGCGCAGAGCAAATCTAGTTATTTTCTGAGTGCAAACATTAAGGTTCAAGGAAGCAGTTTCATCTTTACAAAATAGCTTCTATCTTTGATAAATATTAATAAAAGCAGGATAGTATGCCGAATATTCTTAGTTTAAAACTATTAGATTATTTCCAGTTGCACAGCCGAAAAACAAAGCTAAAGCAGCAATATTTAGCAAAAAGACCCTCTACTAATGGCTATAATCAACAAGATGGTGGATTTAGTCTTATAGAGTTAATAGTAGTACTGCTGTTAGTAGGAATTTTAGCAGCGATCGCAGCTCCTGGTTGGGCTGCTTTTGTAAATCGGCAACGTATAAATAAGTTTAACGACGCCGTTTTTGCTGCACTGCAACAAGCACAGCGCGAAGCTAAAAACAAAAAACTTAGCTACAGTGTCAGTTTTCGGAAAAATAGCACAACCCAAGAGGTTGCTATTTTTCGTACCGATACTGGAATCAGCACATGGAAACCTTTAGGAACGGATATAGGCGTTAGCTCTGATAAATTTTTGCTAGGTACAAATCTAAATAGCACTACTGAAAACACTGCCGATTCTACTTTATCCTATTCTTTAAATGCATCAGCAAAAATTACTTTTGACTATATGGGAACTTTACCCAATGCAAGCTTTGGAACACCTATAGCCCCCTCGACAGAGCCACCTGGATTAAAAATAGTGGTAGCTGTACCAAGCTCTACAAATCCTGCATTGGCTAGTAACGTAAAGCGATGTGTTATTGTGAAAACTCTCTTAGGCTCAATGCTGACAGCAAAAGATGATAAATGCAGTTAAGTAATTTAAATACCAGTATTTGGTTAAAAATACGTAATATTGCTGAACATAAAACTGCACATTGATAGCAAAATTGAAACATCATGTGCAGTTTTAATATTTGATAGAGTTATTTAAGAGCCATTGATAAATTAGCCATTGCCTGAACATAATAAAAAGCGTCATCATCAAAATATACTTTTCGGAAAATGACTGAGAACCTTGACTTTACTATAGCTATCCCAACTTATAACGGTGAAAGTCGTTTGCCTGAACTACTAGAACGACTACAAAACCAAGTTCACACCGAAAGTTTATCTTGGGAAATTATAGTTGTAGACAATAACAGCACTGATAATACAGCTAAAGTTGTTCAAACCTATCAAAAAGATTGGCGATGTCCTTACCCTTTAAAGTATTGCTTTGAAGCAAAACAAGGTGCAGCTTATGCTCGAAAAAAGGCAGTTTTAGAAGCTAAAGGTAAATTCATAGGTTTTCTAGATGATGACAACTACCCAGTATCAAATTGGGTAGTTGCAGCTTATACTTTTGGTAAAAAATATCCCAAAGCGGGAGCTTACGGCAGCCAAATTCACCCAGACTGGGAAGTAGAACCACCGGAAAACTTTAAGCGAATTGCTCCATTCTTAGCAATTACAGAGCGAGGTAATCTACCGCTATTATATGAAGCATCTAAAAAATTACTACCCCCTTCTGCCGGACTTGTTGTCCGTAAACAAGCATGGTTAGAAAGTGTACCAGATAAGTCTATTTTAACTGGTAGAGTTAAAGGCAATATGCTTACCAGTGAAGATTTAGAAATGTTGTCTTATATCCAAAAATTAGGATGGGAAATCTGGTATAACCCAGAAATGGAAATATCACACAAAATCCCAAAATTGCGTTTGCAAAAAGATTATCTTATTCCATTCTTCCGAGGTATTGGACTTAGCCGTTGTGTAACTAGAATGGTAAATACAAAACAAATATATAGACCATTTGCTCTTTTGTCTTATATGATAAATGACTTGCGTAAAATCACGTTCCATTTACTCAAATATCGAACTAATCTGAAAGATGATTTGGTAGCTGCTTGCGAAATGGAACTTTTTTTAAGTAGTTTCATTAGTCCTTTTTATCTTTGGAAAAATGGATATTTCAAAAAATAAGTTATTAAAATATTAGGTATTATGACTGAATTAACAGCCGAAAATTTAGATATTAGCGTAGCCATTCCTGCATACAATGGAGCAACCCGTTTACCTAAAATTTTGGATAAGCTATTAGCCCAGACAGGAGTAGAACAATTTAGCTGGGAAATTATTATTGTGGATAATAATAGTTCTGATAATACGTATGAAATAATTCAGAATTACCAAAAAATATATAATGGAAACTGTCATTTAAGATATTTTTTAGAACCCGAACAGGGAGCAGCTTTTGCCAGATTGCGAGCAGTACGTGAAGCCAAAGGGCAGCTAATCGCATTTTTAGATGATGATAACTTACCTGCTCCTGATTGGTTATCAGAAGCATATACCTTTGGGTTAGAGCATCCTCAAGCAGGTGCTTGGAGTGGACAGATTCATGGTAGTTTTGAAGTAAAGCCGCCAGAAAATTTTGAAAGAATTCAAGCTTTTTTAGCTATCAGAGAACATGGTTCAAATCCATATTTGTTTGATGCAGGCAATTTAAGACTTCCTCCTGGTGCGGCGCTTGTTGTCCGTAAACAAGCATGGTATGAAAGTGTTCCTAAAGTACTAATTCTTAAGGGCAGACTGGGGAAGTCGATGATAGGTGGTGAAGATTTAGAACCACTGTTATATTTACACAAAGCAGGCTGGCAAATTTGGTATAATCCCACTATGCATACTTATCATCAGATACCACATTGGCGGCTTGAGAGAGATTATCTACTAACTGTGGCACGCGGCTGTGGCTTCTGTATTTTCCAGTTACGCTTGATAAATGCTAAAAATTGGCAAAAACCAATAGTTTTTGTGAAAACTATTTTAGGGAATTTACGCCGAGTATTACAGCACCTAATTCAGCATAGAGGGCAATTAAAAAATAATCTAATTGCTCTTTTTGAGATAGAGTTTTACTTGGCTAGTATGATGAGTCCTCTTTACTACTTAAAATGTCATCTAGGTAGAGTATTAAAAAATAAGCTAGCGCGATAACGTGATGAAAGCCAGCAAAACAATACCAAAAATTTCTGTAATTATCCCTGCTTATAATAGTGAAAAGACTATTACTCACACAATTAAGTCTGTTCTAAATCAAACTTTGAGTGACCTAGAATTAATTGTAATTAATGATGGTTCAGAAGACTCAACTTTAGATATTGTTACGCAAATTAAAGATCCCCGAATAAAAATATTGTCCTATGCCAATGCTGGCGGAAACGTTAGTCGTAACCGAGGTCTACAGCTTGCAGTTGGAGAATTTGTTAGTTTCTTAGATGCGGATGATCTTTGGACACCTGATAAGCTTCAGTCTCAGTTAAAAGCTCTGCAAGAAAACGCTACTGCGACAGTTGCTTACAGTTGGACTGATTACATCGATGAAAATGGTGAAATAGTACTCTCTGGTACACACAGTACAGCCAATGGAGACGTTTATGAAAAGTTATTGGTGACAAACTTTTTAGAAAATGGCTCCAATCCTTTGATTCGTAGAGAAGCTTTAATTAAATTAGGTGGATTTGATGAATCTCTAAGTGCTGCTCAAGATTGGGATATGTGGTTGCGATTAGCTTGCCAGTTTGATTTTGTATGCGTACCATCTGTAAAAATATTGTACAGAATAAGTGCTAATTCAGTTTCTTCTAATCTTGTAAGGCAAGAAAAAGCTTGCTTGCAGGTGCTTGAGAGAGCATATAAGGAAAGACCTTTAGTACTTAAGCATACTTGGAATCTAAGCCTGACAAATTTATACAAATACCTGACATGCAAAGCCCTACAAAAGCCGTTTAATCGGCAAAAAGCTTTAACTGCGGCTAAATTTTTATGGAACTATGTTCTGAATAATTCTTTAAGACTTCAGCGTATAAATTTTACTTTAAAATTATTATTAAAAATTTTCATAATCCTTATAATGCCTACGTTGCTCGACAATATTACTAACCAGCGCGAAGTAAAAAGCTAAAAAAACTGAAACGTTGTTTAACAGCTAGGTAGCTGAAAAACTATCAGAATAAAAATGGATAGCCTGGTGCATTTACCACCTTTAGTTTCTGCAAAAAATCTCTTGAAGAATAATCATTCTAACAGTGGTTTTACCTTACCAGAGATGTTAGTAGTTATTGTATTAATTGGTATATTAGCTACGATTGGAATATCCAATTGGCTGGCTTTTGTGGAGACTCGCCGTCTCAACGTTACCCAAAATGAGGTTTATTATGCTATGCGCCAAGCGCAAAGCCAAGCCACTAAAGATAAATTGACCAGGCAAACTAGTTTTCGCATACAAAATGGTGTCGTGCAATGGGCAGTTCATCAAGCAGAAGCAGGACAATTCATTCCTGATACTGTTAAAAACAATGGCAACCTATGGCATAACCTTGAGCCAAACATTAGCATTGATGAAGAGGAAAACAATAAAGGAAAAAAAGAGACAACTTTACTAAAACACCCTTCACAGCAAATGTGGCGAGTTTTATTTAACTATCACGGTTGTCCTATCTCTGAAATTGGAAATCAATGTACAGTAGGCGGATTAGGACAAATAACATTCTACAGCTTGAATGGTGGGAAAGCTAGACGTTGTGTCTATGTTTCTACAATTTTGGGGGCTATGCGAACGGGAAAAGATCATCCTAGAGCCAACGAAAACGACAAGTATTGCTATTAAGATATTTTTAGTTGATTTAAATAAGGTATTTTGTGCTGAACTTACCAGCAAGCTCAAAACAGCACCTGATTATTTTCACTCGCTATCCAGAACCAGGTAGGACAAAAACTCGATTGATACCTGTTTTGGGAAATGTTGGTGCTGCCAATCTTCAACGGGAAATGACTGAGCATACAATATTTCAGGTTAAAGAATTGCAAAAAGCCATTGACATATCTGTAGAAGTGCGGTTTGCAGGTGGTGATTCACAACTTATGCAAGACTGGCTGGGGTTGGATTTGGTTTACCAGTCTCAAGGTGAAGGGGATCTAGGTTTGCGGATGGTGCGATCGCTTTTTGATGCTTTTCAATCTGGTGCAGAAAAAGTAATTATCATTGGTACAGATTGTCCTGGAGTGAATGCCCAGATTTTAGCAACAGCCTTTGAGAAGTTACACGCCTTTGACCTCGTACTTGGGCCTGCGCTCGATGGTGGATATTACTTAATTGGTTTGCGCCAACCCATCCCGCAGCTATTCGTTAACATCGAGTGGGGAACTGCTCAAGTATTCCAGAAAACCGTGGATATTGCCCAGAAACTTAATTTATCATACGTGGACTTGTTGCCCTTAGCTGATATTGACCGACCCGAGGATCTGTCAATTTGGGAACAAGCCCTTGCAGGAAAGATGGAGCGATCGCTTTAGGAAGTGGAATCAAAGGGGGGTCAATTTAGATAATGCAAGCTAATTAAAAAAGTGCGTAGGCATTATTTTTCCATAAAGATGTGAGCCGATGATCTTGGGGATGAGAATTAACAGACAGAAGCAATAAAATCCTGTGGAATATCAGCACTGCTGAAATAGCTCCTTAAAGCTTTTTGAGACTGCTTCAGGTTTAGCAACAATTTCGACAATTTTATTGCGTGCATCTGCTTCAAACAGCGCCTCAACAGCAACTTGGGCGACTTTCTGCCTGGGAATGCTACCATCAAACAGTGTATCTGCACTTTGCATCACGATGTGGTCGGAGTTGTCTTCATTCTTCAACCCCCCAGGCCGGACAATCGTATAAGTAAGACCACTTTTCTGAATATACTCTTCAGCTTGTTTTTTCCACAACAAAATTAGCCAAAACAAGTTCAGCGGATGGAAAAGCCGGGAAGTACACAAAGAAGAAACTAAGATGAGATGCTCAATTCCCTTTGCCCTAGCAGCATCTACTAAATTTTTAGTCCCTTCAAAATCCACTTTATAGGGGCCAGTGGGGTCAAAGCTAGGTCTTGCGCCAGTCGCAACCAACACAACTGTACTATCTCCCAACGCAGCAGTTAAACTTTCTGGTTGTAATACGTCGCCTACCACTAATTCGGCTTCAGGAGACAGAATACCCCTAGCTTTCTCTATATCCCGCACCAAGGCTCGGACGGGAATATTCCGCGCTATCAACTCTTGCACAATCCGGCGACCTGTTTCACCTGTTGCCCCTGCTACAAATGCTTTCATAATAAATGCTATCCTGGGAAACTATTGTGTGCTTGTTCAGTTCTTTATTTTAGTAATTCTATGGAGTCGATCGCAGATTAATGAGGTTTCGGTCAAAATGGGATCTGAATGCGAAATGACCCAGGTGTATGGGGAATCATTAATATAGACCAACGCCAAAATATACAGTAATGCATTTATGCTTTCAAGAAAAGGCGAATATAAATCCTGGGAAATAACAGAAGCAGTTTTACCTGTAGTGTCTAGCCAAGAAGCCGAGGACACATTAACAGAACCAAATGTAGCGACGCTCACAAAATTTTACGGTCGTTATCAAGATTTTATGGAAATGGCTGCCCCAGTAGAGAAAGTTGCTGAGTATCTCAATGCTCACGCTTCATGGTTTTCGCGCTGTGCTGAACCCATGAAGGTACAATCACTTGGGGAAAATGGCTATGCTTTAGTAATTGGTCGTTTTGGTTCTTTTGGTTATGAAGTAGAACCGAAAATAGGTTTGGAATTGTTGCCCCCAGAGGAGGGTATTTACCGCATCCGTACAATCCCCATTCCTGACTACCAACCGCCTGGTTATGACGTAGACTATCGTGCATCTCTACAGTTAAAAGAAACTGATGTTTCCACTAGCATTGGCAAGGTTACAAGAGTTGAATGGGAATTGGATTTGATAGTTTATCTTCACTTTCCCAGGTTTATTCAGCGATTACCCCAATCTATAATTCAATCTACAGGCGATCGCTTACTTAACCAAATTGTCCGCCAAGTCTCCCGCCGCTTAACTCGCAAAGTTCAGGAAGATTTTCATAAATCTTTGGAAATACCCTTTCCTGCTAATTCTAAACAAAAGCGGTAATTTAAGAACAAAGCCAAAGACACTCCGCCTCCGGTCAAAAGCGGAGCCAAAGACGCTCCGCCTCCAATCAAGAGTCAAAAAAAACTCTGGACTCCTAACTCCTAACTATGCTTGAGTCAGAATTTTTTGGACAATTTGCACGCCAGTAACAGCCTGCCAAGCAAAAAGTCCCAAAAGGATAAAATTCAACAAAATGTGAGTTGCACGCGCCCAATTTGCCCCTTTCTGCATATAAGGAGACAAAGCAGCAGAAAATGCAATCAAACTCGTCATACCCAGTCCTGCTAGTAAGTGAGAACCGAAAAATAATTTTTGGTTATTGATGTAAGTGACAGCCATAGCACCGATCGCACCTGCTACCATCAAAGCTAGGAGTATAGACCCCATTTGGTAGTGTCTGACGTTATATCTACCTTTAATCAGTTCTTTCTTTTCTTCCCCCTGAGCATTTCTGGTACGCTGTACTTGCAGCCCCAAGTAGGCAGCATAAATTGAAAGTGCTAATAGCGCCCACATCAGCACAGGATGAATGAAGTTCAGCCAATATTTAACCGACGTAGAAAGTTCCAGACTCATCGTGTTCTCGCCTAATCATTAAATCTTCATAAAAATTAGCATAACTCTATTTTCTGTACTTAAATTTGCACAAATTAAAAGAGACTCCCCCATCTCCCCCGACTATTTTTCTTTGCCCTCTTGCCAAAGTGGATAAACAATCTCAGACTAAATTTTGAGGGTAGACGAACAAAACCCCCTGTGTGGGATCTCATTCATGACTGAAAACAACAATACTTTGCTGCTAAAAGCTGCTAAAAGTGGCGATATCAAGGGTCTGTGTGCGCTATTGGCTGCTGGTGCGAGGGTGGACGCGTGCGATCGCCAAGGCACTACGGTGTTAATGTTTGCTGCTAATTTAGGCTATACCGAAATTGTGCGATCGCTGCTGGATGCTGGGGCAAATATCAACTTGCCCAGAAAACTTTATGGTTTGACGGCTTTGATGTTAGCGGTTAGTGCAAAACAGCTTGACATTGTGCAACTTTTACTATCTAGAGGTGCAGATGCTAATGCCACTAATGAAGATGGCAGTACAGCTTTAATGGCAGCAGTACTCAAAGGTCATCTTGATGTAGTGCGAGTTTTATTGGCTGCTGGTTCCCAAGTTAATATCGCTGATAAAGATGACGATACGGCGTTGAAACTCGCTGTTAAGCAGGGAAAAATAGAAATTATAGAAGCAATTCTCCAAACTGGTGTCGATGTCAATATCCACGATGAAGAGGGTGAGACACTCTTAATGCTAGCGGCAGACTTGGGACATCTGGAGATTGTAGAAGCACTGCTAGCAGCAGGGGCTGATGTGAATGTGAAAAACGCTGATGGTGGAACTGCCCTATCGGCAGCAGCAGCGGCTGGACACAGTGCGATCGCAGCAGCTTTACTAGATCGAGATGCCCAGATTAATCTTCAAGATCAAGATGGTGAAACTGCCTTACACCTTGCCGTTGTGGAAGGCTACATTGATGTCATGCAAATATTACTTAACAGGGGTGCAGATGTCCAAATTAGCAACCACCTGGGCGATACACCACTGCTTGTAGCAGCATTGCAGGGACATAGCCATATTGTCGAGGCACTGCTATGTTCTGGCGGAGATATAAATGGGAAAAATCTTGGTGAAGTACCTTTAACGTTGGCTGCATCACAAGGACACACGCAAACGGTGCAAGTGTTGTTAGACTATGGTGCTGATGTCAACATTCCAGGGGATGATGGCAAAACTGCTTTGATCAAGGCAACCGAACGCAAACACAAAGAGATCGTACATTTGCTGCTGGCAAAGGGGGCAGATGTGAATTTTCAAGACTCAGCGAGGGCCACATCATTGATGTGGGCTGCTTCAGCAGGTTATGGCGAAATTGTGCAGTTATTACTCCAAGCTGGGGCAGATGTGAATTTGAAAAACCGGGGTGGTTATACTGCTTTGATGATTGCAGAATTTAATGGTTATAAGAATGTGGTGTGGAGTCTGCAAAAAGCTGGGGCGCAAGAATAGCAATCTAATTTCTTCATCTAAAATATTTTCAGAAATATCTTGACAAATTATTAAATGAAGGTTAGCAGCTTAAATACCAAGGAAGTTTAAAAAAACTAAATCTAGACCGAAGAAACAAAGAAAGCAAAACTCCGTCGTAGCTGTTGTGAACTTACTACGGCGGAGAAAGAAAAAATTAAAACGCCAAAAGTGAGCAGACCAAATGCTTGCGTCACAAGGATAGAAAGAAAGCAAAAATGAAGAAGTAAATTTACCTTTTACTTTTTACCTTGTACATTTTACCTTTTACCTGCTCTCCCCCTTGGCGTTTCCTACTGTGCTAGATGTGCAAAATATATAGTTTTTAATTGAACAGAAAAGTATTCTAACGATCATTTTTTATATTTTTATCCTAAAGGCTAAATACAAACAGTCACCAAAAAAGGTTGATGTGCAAAGGTTTGAGAGATCGCTACGGAAACTCAAAGAAAAAGAAATAAAAAATTAAATTTAGTGGAATCACTGTGGTGAATCTTCTGTCACCATAAACTCAAGCATTGACTCATGACTTGAGCGAGTATAAATAGCCAATGATTATAAGATTTGCAGAACAACTAGTGTCATATCATCGGTGTTTTGCTTATCAGCACCGATGAATTGCTGAACTTGGTCAAATAGGTAATCCACAATCTCCTCTGGCCCATTGCAGTATTTACAAGCAGTATTGAAACCAGCAACAAAATTGTCTTCATCGAAGCGATCGCCACCAGCAGCAGCGGCATCAGTTAAGCCATCTGTATAGTAAATAATTGTATCTCCAGGCTCTAGCTGTGCCTGGGCATCTTCATATTGGCTGTTAGCATCCAAACCGATTAACATTCCCAAAGTATCTAAACGGGTGACAGTTTTTGTAGCTGCGTGCCACCACAAGGGAGGATTGTGTGCCGCATTGCTATAAGACAGAATTCGGCTATGGGGATTATATTCTGAGTAAAATAGCGTTACAAAGCGGTGGGAATTTTCCAAATCCGCATACATAACTCTATTTAAGTTTTGTAGAATTCTGGCGGGGGAATTACCATGTAGAACTTCTCCTCGTAGCATTCCCCGCATCATCGTCATAATCAGCCCAGCAGGGACACCTTTGCCCATCACATCTCCAATAACCAAACCCCAGCAACTAGTTTCGGTTCCACGTTTGATCTTGGGCTGAATCTTATTATGATTGGTAGCAATAAAGTCGTAGTAGTCTCCGCCGACCCGATTGGCAGGTTTACAGCGTGCTGCCAAAACTGCACCAGGAATTGTAGGGCATTGACGTGGTAGAAGTCGGCGTTGAATTTCTGCGCCAATTTCTAGTTCTTGGTCTAGGCGTTCTTTTTTTCTTAGTTCTACAGCTAGTTCATCGTTTTCGATCGCTACTGCTGTTTGGTCTGCCACTAACCTAACTAACTTTTGCCTGGTTTCTGTCCAACTATATTCTGGATCGCGGCTCAAGACATAGAGCCATCCCCGTTCTGTATGCTTTACCAGAATCGCCGTACCAAAGATTTGCACATCTGGCCCCAAATAGCGATGCATCTGGTCATCCAAAATCCCCGTGGCTTTCGTTAGGGGGGCAGTATTGGGCAAAAGCGTGATTTGACTACTGGCTATTTCTAGCGCTTTGCGGATATTCTTGCGCTGGCCACTATCTTGCCAATGTAACTGTTCTAACCTGACTTGACCATTAGGTTTGTAGAGAAACAGGGCGCTACCGTCTGCATCTGTGACTCTTGTTGCCATCAGCGGAATCAGTTCCAAAAACTGATTCAAATTATTGAAACTTCTCAGGGCAAATCCTAAAGAACTTAGCAAATCTTGAATTTTGTTCTGTTCCCGGTGCAACCTTGCCACGAGTTCTTTGAGTGCCACGACTGGTGTGACATCTGTGGTGGCACTACTATTATTATCAGTGGGTTGAGAGGGCAGTTGAGACACAGGCACAGGTATTATTGCACTTTATATTGGCAGATTTTAGATTACTTATAAATCTTTTGGCTTTGGCATTGCTAAACCATATTTAGACAAGACTTGCCATTTTAGCAAGAGTATAAAGACGTAACAGACAAATTTTATTTGCTTATTGTATTTCTGATGGAATATTAGTAATTTCAAATCATGTATTTTTAGTCCAAATTCTACCCGTAAAAATTACTAGCTTTGCTGATATATCAGAAAGCTTTTCATTTTTTCATAACTTAACTACCAAAGCATATCTCTAAAGTCATAAAAATACTTTATTCAAAGAATAATTTATAATATCATGTCCACTTGATTACTTATAAAACCCGAATCACCCCACCCCGCCAAAGCTACGCTTTGTCTCCCCTCCCGAAGAGCGGGGAGGGGATTAAGGGGTGGGGTGCAATGACTGTGGGAATTATAACTAATTATACGGACATGATATAACGCTTTCAGAGGGACTGTTTGGGCAGAAGCAACTAGGAGACTAGAAGTCTTTTGAGTGAAAACCTCTATAAGCACTCAAATCGAGCTTTATTTGCTAAAAAACAGACTTACACCCGTTCCCAAACCTGAGAATATGTAAATAAGTTTTCAAATACTTAATTTGTATACCATAATTGCTGGGATAATTGCCAAGATTGAGCTTTTCCATTTTTAATTTCTCGTTTTGTGAATTTTGAGTTGCTGAATACGCAAAATTTAAACCCATCCAAACGAGATAAAAGTGAAGCAATTCTATCTTCTTAGTCAGATGTAACAGAGTTAAACCATTAGCCTATAATTTATTCTAGAAGTGAGTCATTTGGTAAGTGTAAGATATGAATAGAAGAGATGACACTAAAAATAGAAGAAATATCTTCCAAAAACTTTAAGTCAAAAGCCAGAAAGAGTATTTTCATTTAACCATCACAATTCAAACCTATCGAGAGACGTTGCACGTAGCTTGCTTCCCCGGAGGGGTACAAGTCGCCATAGCCAATATCAGACATTGACATTTATGGAGGGAAAACCTCCCGCAGCACTGAAATGACCCGCGCTGCTTCCCCAACGCACTGCTCACCCCTGAGACTGCTGTCCATCCCACAATATAATAGTTGTATTTGTGAGGGTGAGCGTCTCTATTCCTTTTTTAATTGCTGCAAGATGAAAGTCTAAGGGCTTTTGTATGTCGCACTATAGCGGTTCTCGCTTAGGTGCAGTACAGTTTTGACCTCTCTCCTAAAAGGAGAGAGGCTTTGAATCTTACTCCCCTTCCCTTCAAGGGAAGGGGTTGGGGGTTAGGTCTGTATTCCATGCAATTGGGAACCGCTATAAATACCGTACTACTACATTTAAAAAGGCCCTTTAAGACTTAAAAAAGGGCATTAGCTAGAAATTTTAGCAAAAGTCACTCATTTATTGTGACAAATTCATAATTTTAGGACTTGAGCTATTTCTAGTTAGTTCAAGTGATAATAACAGATCAGTCATGCCTAAATTTATCAGCTTTAGGACTTACGAAAAAATAGCTAAAAAGCTTAATTTATCGAATCTCCTTCTCTGTCAGAGGCTTACGCCAACGCGCAGTGTCTCCCAGAGAAGAATCATACAGTATTGCGTAAGTCCTAAGTTTATTAAGAAAAATTTTTAACTCGAAATTTTTCAACTAACCACTCAAGAGAGCTTCGACAAACTCATAGCTCGAAAAGGGGCGTAGGTCTTCAATTCCTTCGCCAGCACCAATAAAGCGAATGGGTAAACCTAGCTGCTGCACAACGGCAAGAGCAACGCCGCCTTTGGCAGTGCCATCTAGCTTAGTTAAGACAACACCACTGAGTTGGGCAGCTTGGGAAAAAACTTCGGCTTGCCGCAGTCCATTTTGGCCTAAAGTGGCATCTAGAACCAATAGTGATTCTACCTTGGCATTTGGGGCTTTTTTATCGATAATTCGCCGGATTTTACCGAGTTCGTCCATTAAATTTTTTTTGTTTTGCAGTCGCCCAGCTGTATCTACCAGAAGCAATTCGGTTTGACGCGCTTGGGCGGCTGCGATCGCATCAAATACAACTGCTGCCGGATCTGTATTCTTTCCCGGATTGGCAATTACATCCACGCCACTTCTACTACCCCAAACCTTCACCTGTTCCACGGCGGCGGCGCGAAATGTGTCTGCTGCCCCAATCAAGCATTTATAGCCAGATTTTTGTCCCAGGTGGGCAATTTTGCCGATGGTGGTGGTTTTACCCGCACCATTCACCCCAGTAATTAACCAAATATTCAAGGTTTCTTTTTCTGGGGTAAAGGTAGTTTTTTGGGATGCTTTGCTCGGTGCATCCAGCATATCCCGGAGGATTTTTTTCAGGTAAGCGATCGCTTCTTCAGGTGCAGTAACTTCTTCTCGAAGTTTTGTCTGTAAGGCATTGATAATAAAGTCTGTCGCCTCTACACCTACATCCGCTTGCAAAAGCAATGCCTCAATTTCCGTCACAGCAGCTTGGTTTAGCGGCCCTTGACCAACGATCGCCTTCAGTTGATTGAGAATACTACGGCGAGTTTTGTCTAATCCTTGCCGGAGCTTTTTCAGCCAGGTAATTTCTTCAATAGAAACGTCTTCTGCACTTCTACCTTGAGCTGCTAGAACTTTTGCCGACCAGACAAACCCATCATCAAATACCAATCCGGGAATTTCCTCTCCTGTTTCTGAGGTTGTCGCTACTGGCTGTACTACCTCCGGTTCTGGAACTTCTATGGCGGTGGCTATTAGTTGTTCTAGCTTTGCTTGCCGTTCTGCCGCCGCACGTTCTAAGAAGGATAAGTTAGCTAGTGGTTCGGTGGGTGTTGGTTCAACTTCACTTGCCGTGAGTTCTGAACCGGAAACATCTGGCTGATCAGCAATTGCTGCCACTGAGGAATCTTCTGTAATTTCTTCCTCACTAACAGCTTGGATAACTTCTGCCTGTGTAGTTTCTACGTTTGTACTAGCAGGTTCCTCAGTTGCTTCTGCTTCAGTGATTTCCGCAGTTACCGTTTCTGCGGTTTCAGGTTGTATTGATGATGCTAAGGTATCTGCTGAATCAGGTGGGGTTTCTACTACCTCAACTTGCTGTTTTTGCTGAATATTTTTGTAGGCTGCTTTCGCAAATGCCAATAAGTCTGCCGTTGTGTCTGGTGCAGTTTCAGCAGTTGGTGTTGAGGTTTCGGCTGGCTCTGGTTGGGGTTTTTGTGCAGGAGGAGTTTCTTCCTGTTTCTTATCAGAGGGAGTGTTAGAGGAATCGTTAGGTTGACGACGGAACCAATTAAAAACCATTGCAGCAGTATTAGTTATATGAGTTATAAGTTATAAGTTATGAGTTTAATTTAACTTTGCACTTTTTCTTGGGGTGAAAACTTCCGGGTTATCCTCACCTTTCAGCGCCAGTTTGAGGAGAATTGTTATAACAGAGAGTTTTTTGCGATTGTGCAGCGTTTCCCCTTACTCCCAAAGTGAGAAGTTTCGCTTGGAGGAAGCCGCAGAAGCGGCTATAGACTTTTTTCCACGGCAGTATAGAAATTATGAATTCCGCAGCAGTACTACGCAGTTTTTTTCTGCTCAGTGACTCGGCGTAAAACACCGTTAATAAACCGATGACCATCGTCTCCACTGTAGCGTTTGGCTAGCTCCACAGCTTCGTTGATGGCGATACTGTCTGGAACTCCTAAGAACTTCATTTCTGCTACGGCGATTTGCAAGATATCGCGGTCAATTTGGGCGAGGCGAGTTACTTGCCAATCTACTAAGGCAGCAGAAATGAGTTCATCTATAATGTGTCGATTTTCGTTGACGCTAATTACAAGCTCTTTAGCGTAATTCCGAACTCCCTTGTCCTGATTAGCTAACTGAATCAATACTGGGAAATCAACTGCCGTACCCAACTGATTGATTGCTGTCTGGGTGCAGGCGATCGCTTCTTGGAGCATTGTTCTGGCAGTATTGAGGTCGGAGGCGCGAGTTTGGCTGCTTAAAAGGCGATCGTTACTGCGTTGCAGTTCACCTGCAGCATTATCGAGGGTATCTTGTACTTCTGAGGTCAGAGTGCGTACTGCACCTAGTACTAACTTGGATACTAGTTGATCGTCTTCCAATTTATCTAATTTCTTTGGGTTGACTGGCAATTGGCTAAGGCTTAAAAGCGCCAATTCACGAGCAATTTGCTGGGGTTTACGAGGTTGCATAAAACTGAGGGGTGATTGTGCAAGAACTGATTAACTGGGCAAGACAAACTTACAAGCCTATCAATTTTGGCACAGTTAAACAACAACATTACGCATTTGCTTGTGACTATGCCAGATTGATTTTAAGTTTCTTCAACGGGAATAACCTGCTGCTTGATTTTGTCGTGTTTCACTTCCAATGTAGACTCTTTGGAAAAAACCAAAGGCGTATTGGGGGCGACAATGCCACCTGATACAACTATTTTAAAGGCGTCTTCAATCGACATGGAGAGGATCACCACTTCGTCTTCAGGAACGACTGCGTACATCCGGTAGTCGGATTTGGGGTGGTGGGGATAAAGACACTTAGTACAGGAAGAGACATCTGGGCTTGGATATCACTGCTGATTGCATCGGTAACAAAAGCGATCGCCCAAATTCCTTGACGAGGATACTCTACCAAAATTACCTGGGGAAACTTGCCATTAGAATCTTTCAGTATTGTTTTTAAAAGCTGTTTGAGAGTTTTGTATACCTGTCCTGCTAAAGGAATTGCCTGTAATAAGGGACTTCCAAAGAATAAATTGTCCAAAAAATTAATTTTTAAGCATCTAATTATAACTGACTTTTCCCGTTAAGTCTTAAAAGCACGAAATAGCATGGGTTTCAGACTAGAGTCTATTCTCAATAAATTAAGATTAATGATAATAAATCAGCAGAGAATAGGATTTTGGGCTAGGGGTATAGTAAGCGTTGGCGCAGCCCGTTGTAGACATCGCTCAATCAAGGAGATAACGGGAAAAGTCAGATTGCCTGACTCCACAAGTAAGTTCATAAATCAAATAGAATCGCTATAATTGCACTTTTCTGAATATTCCGGTACACAATTATGTAAATAGTAATGCTTATAGTTGCATCTGTATATACACAAAAGATGGTTGATTCATCAAATATTTTTCTTTATCTTATTTATTAAACAAGCGAGCAACAGTATTGAAAGCAACTAAAAACAAAACATACAAGAATAGTAATAACAATCTTCTTGTATTTGCTTTCGTTACTTCAAAGGTTATTATTTTAGGAGTAAATCATGGACATTGGAAACTTATCTTTTCTGACCGCACTTACTGATGAAGATGCCAGCAAGGTCAATGGTGGTTACATTGATTATGAGAGCTTTGCGAATTCTACATTTGATTCGTATGCAACTATAGGCAACTTTCTTGATAACGTAGGTTTAGATGGTAGTTCTTGGTATGCAGCAGGTTTGAATTTCCTTACTCTTTAATTCCAGCCCCATCTCTTAAGGGAGATCCAATAAATAAATCAGCAAGCACTTTCGCAAAGCTGCCATAAGGCAGCTTTGCTCCACATTAGTTAATCGCTCTGGCCATGACTAATAACTCATAAGGCGCTTGCTGCCACAACCCGTTCGCACTTTCTCAGAAGCGAGAAGGCAATCGCAATCAGGCAGGTGCTTTAGGGATTTCCAAGAAATAAATTATCCATCTTGTGGGGTGAGTATTCTGCTTGCCCTGAATATAGAAGAAATGGAGACACCCATCCCACTAGACAATTTGGGATGTTTTTTATTTGGAAGTCTTTTTTATCTAGTCTTGAATTATGAAAAACAAGATCCCTGACAACTTTTACGAAGTTAAGGATCTGTGTAGCATATCTATACGCCCTATGATTTTGCGATCGCTATACAGGAAATCCTTCTAATCTCCAGCCCCCTTCACGCCACATCAACCTGTGTAGTTTCAGAATCCGCGCACTGCAACTGTTGCGTACTCTCTTGTACCAAAATTGCTGTTGCATCTAAATTAGGTTTTGGTAGATACTTCATTTCCCAGACTTTGAGCAAAATCAGGTATTCGTAGAATGCCTGCAATGTACACCAAGCGACTCCGGCACGTCCATCTAAACATCCACCTAAGATAAAATACATATATACAAACCGTAGCAACGGTCTGGCGGGCAAACGTAAAGATAAATCCTTCAAGGCACGCCGTCTTTCTACTTCCGATTTGCCAAAGAATAAATCTTGCCAGTTAACCTTACCCTGTTCTAGCTGATACAATGTTTCTTGAGCCTCATCCGTAGAATAACGGTTGTGCTTATCAATCCAGCGGCTCAAACCTTTGCTGCAAGTGTAGTGTGGGTATGTTTCTTTTAAAAAACTAGTTGCACCCTCACAAACTTCTCGCTCAGTATGACCGTAGTCTGTAAACCACACTTTTCCGTGGCGGAAGAGTCGCATTTGGTAACGGGGATACTGTGTGCTGTAGCGAATCCAACGATTCATGAACATGACGCGTTCAGCCACGTAGTAACCGATATAATCTGGGTTTTGACTTGCCTTTTCGCATTCCGCAAACAGTTCTGGTGTAATGCGCTCGTCAGCTTCGAGAATGTAAACCCATTGATGCTTCGGGGGTATAGACTCTAACATCCAGGTACGTTGGTGGCCGTGGCTTTCAAAAGCGTGTTGGACAACGCGGATGGGATAGCGACTGGCGATTTCCACAGTGCGATCGCTACTGCATGAATCCACAATAATGATGTCATCTGATAACATTGCCGATTCGATACAAGCAGCAATATCTAGTTCTTCGTTATATGTCAGTATGTAAATTGAGAACATTACTCAAGTTTTATAGCGATTTTACTCAGTGATAATTGCCTTGTTATTGTTATTAGCTATCAGGCGCATGGCAGTATAATCCGTCAATAATTTTTGGATACATCCTACTGCCATGCAAATAGTGGATTAGCGTGCGGTAGCTCTAGGTTTACCACCTTGTACAGCACCCCTACCTCTTAAGCCTGTCCAGCCGATGATAATGTAGCCAATGGACAATAGTAAACTGCTAATACCAATCCGCAGTCCAGACTTCCAAGCAGTATCTTTAGCTTGTTGCAGTGCTTCGTCTCGGCGCTGGCGAAGTTGGCTCAGTTGTTGAGTTTGCAGTGTTTGAATATCTGTTTGTTGTTCGATAGCTTTGTCAAGTACTTGGGGATTTGTTTTAGCCTTCTTCAGTAACTCTTTTATATTTGCGGGAATTTGAGGGCTTTCAATTGCTTGCTTATATTTTTGGTCATCTTTGAGGATTTCACTAAACTGAGCTTTGGTTTGGTTTCGCAACTGGTCTAGTTGCGCTTTTCCTTGATCAGTATTCAGTTGTGCTTGCAATTGCGATAACCGAGTGTTCAGTTGATTTTCTGCCTGATCTGCTTCTTGGGTGATTCGGTTGAGTGTTTGAGTCTTGGCTTGATTGACGTTATTTAGGTGCAGGGGAAAAATCAGCAAGAACATCAACCCTAAAATACTTGAGATAATCGCGGCGGGAAATCTTAAATCGATACCTTGAGGGCGATCGCTTGCTGCATCAGCATTCTCAATCCAATAGGCAGCAAATAGAAGCCCCAAACCGACTAGAGGAACAATTCCTCGATCAACGAGCGCTGTTCCCAAATTGATTTGCCATACCCGATCGGTGGGTTGAAAGGGTAACAACAGAATCAAAAAGTCAACGAAAAAGGACAAAATGCAGATTATTCCAACTACCTTAAGTGTGAGAGCAGTACTCACGGAAGTAAAACGGTTAACCATAGTTTTTCAAACTGGTGGTGAATAGGAGTGATTTTCATATTTCAAGCTACTTGAATATTGTGCCCATGACTATGACTATTGTGTAAAAACACAAAGCAGATTCAATATTGGTAAAGGCTATCTGCCTCTTGGTTTTCAACTAGACCACAGTAACATTTGTTATCTACGGTGTCTTCAGAAAATTCCTGGTATTTTAAGATACGAAGTTGACGCGGGGCTAGAGAAAAAGACTCATTAATTACCCAATCTCCCTGATTGCAGTTCTCAATCGGTTGTAATATAGACTGTAGAGCATCACAGATGTGCATCGGTGTCAACTTAAATCGAAACCTTTGCAATGAGGCTGTATCGACTTATCGCCCGATTTGAGTAAGGAAGCAATTATTACTGACAGCAGATGCTACTATAAGCAATTTAATTTATACTTATTCAAGATTTTTGAGAATATCTCGCTTGCTATACTTACAGTAGTTTTCTTTTGTATGAAGTACAAAGCTACGGGTTTTGAGGCAGGAGGTAGAAACTTTTTATATTTGATGCGTGAGTCCTGCATTTTGTACCTCAGTTACTTACAAACTCCTGTATTTATACTCTTTTTTGCTAATTCCTAAAAAAAATGAGCAAATCGGAAATAATAACTAATGCCGTTTCTTGATAAAGCTGCAATATATTTTACCCCCCGGCTAATGCCGTCCCCCCGATGCCTTGGGGGGACTACAGGGGGGTTCATAAGGCGGATCTTCATACAGAACTGGTATAACAATCAGGTGTGAACTTTACTGGAATCAGTTCGTCGATGATTTTTGTTAGCAAAGAGAGTGAATTTGAAGGAGTTAGACTCTGAAAGGCTTTGAATTCAAAGGTGTTGAAAAACTTATTGGCCCAATAGCCGCGCTTCTCGGCTTTGTGTATTTGTTGCAATGGTATATTGGAGACTTGCGATCGCCTTCCGATCCCATCTTTGAAAGTAAACAGCCGCCTTTGGTCATGAAACAGGGCGACCCTTATATTCGCGCTTTAATGCGAACCATCTCGGCAAGTGAGGCTAGTGGAAACCGTCCCTATTCGCTCTTATACGGTGGACAGCAAGTCAACGACCTCAGCCGACATCCTGAGATATGCGTCACAATTATCACAGGTCCCAACACAGGTAATTGTTCTACCGCTGCTGGCAGATATCAAATTATCAACATTACTTGGTATCGTTTAGCCCCTCGTTATCACCCAAAGCCGATGCAGATGATGTTTTGGACTACTTATAGTTTTGAAGCAGAATATCAAGATGTAGTAGTTTACCGTTGGTTAAATGATTCTAAAGTTTGGGGAATTAATATTTCTCAACTGTTGCGTCAGCGAAAGTTAAATGATGTTTTGCGGCGACTCTCTCCCACCTGGACAAGTCTGGGATATGGCATAGAAACTAATTCTGTTAGTAACTCTTTGCCTAAAGTTTATCAGAAAATGTTGCAAGAAGAATTAACCGCAGCTAAACAACCAATAGCCCCGAATTTGACCCCATCCCCAACTCCTTCCAGCAAGCCAGTAAAGAAGTAGTGAAGTTATCCTAATTTTTAACTTGCTGTGGAGAAAAAACTTTTGATATTTTCCACAAATGCCAAAGTATTTTCAAAGTGGATATTGTGTCCAGTATTGCTAATTATTTTTATCTTAGCAAATTCACATATTTTAGCCATTCCTGTATTAATATATATAAATTTTTTATCAGATTCACCGACTAGTAAAAGCATGGGAATTGTATTGCATTTTAGCTTTTCCCATAAAGAAGGTTGGCATCCAGTACCCATAAAGCGCAGTGATTTATCTAACTCATGTGGATTGTTCTGCAACCGACTTTCTACCATGCGATCGTATTCTGGATGATTTTTTATATAACCAAAAATTGGTTGATTATACCAATTTGATAAAAAAGCGGCAAAATCACTTTTTTCAAAAATTCTTGTTAATTTTCTACCTATTTGTGTATCAAGTTTAATCCGTTCTAATCGTTCTGCTGTTGGTAAACCTGGGGAAGCTGACTCTAGCACAACTTTATGAAAACGTTCTGGAAAATTCAGGGCTAGGTATAAAGCCAATCTTCCACCCATTGAATAACCGACTAAAAAGCATTTGGCAATTTTTAACTCATCCAGTAAGTTGATTAAAGCACGAGCAGTATTTGCCATTGTATAGTATTCGTCCTCACCCAAAACTTGAGTTTTGCCATGTCCGGGGAGATCAAGTGTTAAATAGGAAAATTCGTTAAATAGTAATTTTATGGCTTCATCAAATTCATCAATGTTACCCATGAAGCCATGCAAAAAAAGAATTAGTGGTTTATCTAGAGTTCCAATTAAAGAATAATGAAATTGATAGTTTTTTAGAATCATAGTCTAGCTAAAAACCATCATTGTTGCACAGCATATTATTTGATAAAATAAGATTTTACCTCGTTACCTTCTAAAAAAAGTGAACAAAAGAAAGTCTATAAAAATCGCTTGTCTACCAGTTCACAATATGATATTGCTGGGGTGAATGTCACGATGCACTATTAAATTTTGATGTATCGCTGCTAGTGTATTAGCAGTTTTGCAAATGCATTATACATTATTTTCTAATTTTTAAGGTAAAAATCGATCTAAAGCAGCTTTTAACTGTTTAATTTCAACATCAATATTACCCTCTTGTGCGGCTCTAGCAATACACTCAGTTAAATGTTCATCCAAAACAATTCGCGCGACTCGATCCAATGCGCCTCGCACTGCGGCAATTTGCAGTAAAACATCAGGACAAGGGGTACTTTGCTGCACCATTGACTTAATACCTCGAACATGTCCTTCTATACGCGATAATCGATTGATAATTCGCCGTAAAGACTCTTCGCTATGGATGTGAGGATGAGCCAACTCTCCAGTCCCATGAGTCCGATCTGTATGCTCGTGGTCTGTATCGTGATAGTGAGAATGTTCTGTTTGCTGGGATGTTGGCAAGGATTCGTTACCTAATCGGTTTGATCCATTCATGGGCTATCAAAAGGCTTGTATTACTAAGATCCTAGTCTAGTACTCGACCAACCCAAAATTTCTGGGTGAAGGTGGGCTTCATTCACCTAATTTTACTGCTAACGCTTGGCTCTTTCTTGAGGAATAATCTCCGTTACTACCCTACCGCTAGAACTGCCACCTTTGACAAGAATATTTTCTGTTTGCAGATTACCAACTGCTGTTTCACCCACAAAATTTAATGGGGGATCAATTTGTCGGTAAACAACATTTCCCTGAGCTTCAACTAACTTATTGTCTAAATACCAAGTTAGTGTATTGGATCTTAGAGACTGGCGACGCTGACCAACGGCGTTGACATTACCTGTTAAATAAACGGTTTTTTGCGGTATTTTCATTTCACCTTGATTAGCTGTCACTGTGACATTTTCGGCACGCTGGAACATTCGCGTAGGTGAGTTTGTGGTGACAGTTTCTGCGTTCATGTTCCAAGTCATAGAGTTACTAGCTATTTGCAGTGGTGGGTCTAGTAATTCTAGTTGAGCATTCTTTTGAACAGTGGCAATTTTTGTTTTTAAGTTGACTTCGGCTGAATTTCCCTTACCGCGATCGCTAATTTTATTATCTTTGTAGCGGTCAATTTCTAGGGGGCGATCGCCAATCAGTTTTTCTTCTTTAATATTCCAGATTAAATGTTCAGTTCTCACTTGCATCTGGGGATCGATAGAATTTGCTATTACTCCTCCAGAAAATTCCATCCGCTGTTCGCGGGTTTTAACTCGCACTTCCTGCGCTACTGCTTGTAGTTTTTTATGGATGCCGTTAATCTTGTTACGAACAATCAACAAATCTTCTTTGGGACGCCATTCTAATTCATTACCTTGCAACACAATCCCATTATTAGGATCTGTGGCAAATATCTTACCTTTTAGAAACAACTGTTTCCCATCTTGTTCAATATCTGCTACATCTGCCTTGATTTGGTAAACAATTTTACCATCTTGATATAGTTCACCATAAGGACTTTCAGCCTGACCAATTTGTTTTTCTTTGGTGTATTTTGCGGTTTTAGCCCTGACTTTCCAAATTGGTCTTCCCACTTCATCTGCTTGTTCTAGGGTGACATCAAAGAAAGTCAAATTGCTATCTGGATTAGATGAAGCCGCAGTATTTTGTTGAGAAGCTGGCGGGGATTTGCCCCCACAGGCAATTAAACCAAATACCAAGAAAAAAGCCAAAGGTAAAATAAGAAAGGAGGGAGTGGAGGAGAAATTTTGAATTTTTCTCTTACCCCATCTCCCTCTTTTATGAAATTGATATGCCATTATTCTTGGATTTCTAGGTGTCCATCACTAGTTCTGGGGTCTTCCAAAAAACCGATCCCAGATAACGGGCGGTATGGATAGCTTTGGCGAGGGGTTTTTTGAATATCTTCTTTGATGGCTTCTAAATCAATGTAGCGATCACTTACATTAATTAAGCTGTCGCTAGTCATCGAACGCAAGCTCACAACTTCTACCCGCACGCCACGATAGCTGACTGAATTTACTGCATAAGCCAAATCTCCATCACCGCTGACTAAAACTGCGGTATCATAAGAATCTACTAGTGCCATCATGTCTACTGCTATTTCTACATCCAGGTTAGCTTTTTTAGAGCCATCTGGTAGCTGGACTAAATCTTTAGCAATGACTCGATAGCCATTGCGACGCATCCACAGCAGAAACCCCTGTTGCTTCTCGTTTGTCCGGTCTACACCAGTGTAGAAAAAAGAACGCAGTAATCTAGAACCTCCTGTTAATCGACATAATAACTTCGTGTAATCGATTTCAATCCCTAGTTGCAGTGCAGCATAAAATAAATTTGAGCCATCAATAAATATGGCGACCCTACCCCGATTCTCCAAAACTTGTTCTGGGGTAAATATTGAATCGTTTTCCAAATTATTCAACATCGTTGTGATACCTCAATTTTTATCCCTGTTATTTTTGATACAAATTACCAACTTTTAGATGCTAGTCACAGCGGCTTATGATAATGTTCTGCGGCTAATTTAAATTCAGCCACGATAAATTTTGTGAGAAAATAAAAGATTGAACAAAATCAGAGTTTGATAAGGACTAATCGTTTTTCGGGGGTTCTATTCGCTGAAAAACAGGTTGGTGTTTACCCAACTGTTGTTTGCTCGATAGTAGACCCCATGTAGCATGGGTTGCAAAAGGAGCAGTAACTGAACTTTGTTTTTGATCGTTAAAATTTATTCTGAAGCCTAGCTGCTGATAAATATCGCTACTAATGTTCGGAATAATTGGGGATAGCAGATAAGCTGCCAGTCTAACTGATTCTAGAACTGCGTAGAGAACCTTTTCCACTGACTCCTGCTGTCCCTGTTTATATAATGACCAAGGAGCTTGTTCATCAATAAATTTATTACTGGCTTGCGCCAGTGAAAGGATAACCTCACAAGCTTGACTGAAAGCTAGCTCCTGGTATGCTTGTTTCACCTGTTCCTCTAGACGTAAACCAATGGCTTTCAAAGGATTTTCGTCAGGAATCGCTTCATTGCCGATTGATGGTACTTTATTCTCAGCACAGTACTTTTTCACCATGCTCAAAGTGCGATTGAGCAAATTACCTAAATCATTTGCCAAATCTGCATTCACAACATTAATGAACCTAACTTCATTAAAATCTCCATCTTTGCCAAATTCGATTTCCTTAAGGAAGTAATAACGAACGGCATCACTACCATAGCTCTTAACTAATGCCACAGGATCAAGGGTGTTACCCAGACTTTTGCCCATCTTTAGACCATCTTTAGTTAAAAAGCCATGCCCAAAGACTCTCTCTGGTAAGGGTAAGCCAGCCGATAACAGCATTGCTGGCCAGTAAACTGCATGAAAGCGCAGAATATCTTTACCAATTAGGTGCAGGTTAATCGGCCACCATGTTTCTAAAGCATTTGCTAAAGTCGGTTCTGCATCTGGTTCAAGTAATGCTGTGACATAACCTAGCAGCGCATCAAACCAGACATAAAGGGTGTGTTTGGGATCGACTGGTACGGGAAAACCCCAATCTAAATTCACTCGTGAAATGGAAAAGTCTTGCAGTCCTTGATTGACAAAGCTGAGAACTTCGTTGCGCCGACTTTCTGGTTGAATAAAATCCGGTTTAGATTGATAAAATTCTGTCAGCTTGGTTTCATATTTGGATAAGCGGAAAAAATAATTTTGTTCGTCTCGCCACTCCACTTCTTTGTTAGTATGAATTGGGCAACGGTGTCCTTCTAACAGATCCCGTTCTTCTTTGAATTCTTCGCAGGATACGCAGTACCAGCCTTGTTGTTGTCCCTGGTAAATATCACCAGATTCCCAGACTCGCTCAAAGAATTCTTTAACGATCGCTTCATGACGAGGTGCAGTAGTTCGACTAAAGCGATCGTATTGAATGTCTAATAATTGCCATAAACTCACGAAACTTGGGACAATTTCATCACAAAACTCTTGTGGTGCTTTGCCTAAACTTTCTGCCGATCGCTGAATTTTTTGCCCATGTTCATCTGTACCTGTAATTAGTAATACTTGATGCCCTAGTAGCCTCTGAAATCGCGCCACTACATCGGCTGCGATCGTCGTGTAAGCACTGCCGATATGAGGGACATCATTTACATAATATAGGGGTGTGGTCAGCGCAAATGTCTTTTCTTTTTTATTCACTAGATTCATGCAAAATAAAAATTAACTTATTAAAACGTTTTACATCTTACCTTTTTTCGACAAAAGACAAAACCAGGTAATTATACAACATTATTACTATTTTTTCCAATAACATATTCATACTAGCAAATTTCTCAAATCCAAAATTTTTTTTTAATATGCATCAATTAAACTCATTTTTACCTAAAAAATGGAAATAAACTAATCATAATTTTTTTGAATAGTTTATATTAGATATTCTTGTGTTCAAGAATACATAATTGAGAACCCAGAAAATCTAGTTACTTTTGGAGATTAGATATTTCTATCTTAAGACGGTCATGGCAACAGTAAAGAAATGTAAAAATTAAATTAAGACGAATTGCCATATTTACCGGAAAATATATTGATTAGGTATGAGTGGAAATAGCCCCCTAGAGATTTCTCGCGCTTTGGTGGCGGCATTCTCAACGCAAATGTTCCGCTATTACGAAGACCGCATTCCCCGAGATGCCAGCGTCTTGGTAGTCAGCAATCACCGCAGCTTTATGGATGCACTGATTTTAATGGCGGCGTTATCGAATCCAATTCGCTTTGCTTGCCATCACTATATGGGACAAGTTCCAATCATGCGAGAGATTGTCACCGGTCAATTGGGGTGTTTTCCCTTGGAAGAAACTCAAAACCGCCAGCAAAGCTTTTTTTCGCAGTCACAGGTGCTATTGCAGTCCAAGCAGATGGTGGGAGTATTTCCAGAAGGGACTACACCAATGGTGAAATTTACTCAGCCAAGCCAGGTGGGTGAGTTTCAGCGGGGATTTGCCCATTTGGCATTACGAGCCAATGTGCAGGATTTAGCTATTTTGCCGATCGCGATCGCCTCCTTAGAAGAGGTAAACACGAATGGCTTCCCTTTAAAGGTTTTGAGCGTATTTGACCCTTCAGAACCTTTATTTAATCAAGGTGGTTGGCATCCTTTGGTAATTTATCGTCGGGTTGCGGTGTTAATCGGTCGTCCTTATTGGATTACACCCCAACATCATAAAAAATATCATGGCAAACAAGCCAGAACTGTTGTGGCTGAACTGACAGAACACTGTCACGGCGAAATTAGTAATTTACTGCGTCAAGGTTGCTATTAAAATCAAAAGCACTGAAGCTTTTATAAGCAACAATCAGCAGTTCAAAAGTTTTATATCAATGACTAATGACTATCACAGAAGTTGAGCTAAACCCTTGTTTTCTAACTCCTAAACGAGTACAGCCAGAGTATCCGTTGCTGGTATATTTGCCAGGAATGGATGGAACTGGTCAACTATTGCGATCGCAAACCGCAGGATTAGAAGCTGGCTTTGATGTCCGTTGTTTGGCGCTCCCCCGGAAAGACCTGAACACTTGGGATGTACTCACCAAGAGTGTACTGGACTTGATCGACGCTGAATTAGAAAAAAGCTCTCAGAGGCCAGTTTACTTGTGTGGTGAGTCCTTTGGTGGTTGCTTGGCAATGAAAGTGGCAATCCAAGCACCCCATTTATTTAAGCGAATTATCTTAATTAACCCAGCTTCGGCCTTTCGTCTTCGCCCTTGGTTAAGTTGGGCATCCCAGCTAACTTACTTAATTCCATCAGGATTGTATGATATTGGCGCACTTGCATTGTTGCCGTTTCTAGCATCTTTGCAACGCATTTCTCGCAGCGATCGCCACGATTTGTTGAAAACTATGCGTTCTGTCCCGGAAAAAACCGTTCTTTGGCGGTTGTCTTTACTGCGAGAGTTTCATGTTGATCAGGAGCAGTTAAGTTGCTTAACTCAACCAGTTTTGTTGATTGCTGGTGCTAGCGATCGCCTTTTGCCTTCTGTAAGTGAAGTCAACCGAATAGCGAACATCTTACCAAATAACAAGATTGTAGTGTTGCCCAATTGTGGACACGCTTGTTTGCTAGAGCAAGATACTAATCTCTATGAAATTCTTAAAGATAACGACTTTTTAGAAAGTCAAGCTGATACGGGTACAGGGCTAGAGGCGAGAGGATAGGGTGAAGTAAGCAATGACAGACAAACCCCAACCAGAAATAGAGGTGAGAGATGAGTGCTATTCAGATTCTTTGAGCCATTCTTCATAACCACAAACAAGCAAACGCTGTTTCACCTTATCAATAGTTTCAGCCTTTGGCACATCAGTTGTTCTCACACGATACACATCATTTAGAACAACGCCATAATGTTTTGTTGTGTAGTGAGCCACGACTTCTGCCAAATTTCGATCTGACATTTCATCATCAAGCAATGCCAACAGTGGTAAATAGTCTTGTGCTTCTATTCCGTTGGGAAAAGCACACTGAATCAGCTTATAGGTACTTAAAAGATAAGGTGCAATAGTAATTTGCATAATTAATTTCCTCTTAAAGGACAAGGCAGATGGATATACACATTGAACTTTGCACCCTGAGAAAGTGCTGCTCTGACCGCTTTAGCATCTGCTGTCATTGTCACAATTCCTAACTGATCCCCTGTTCCTAAAATGATGATATCATTTGTCCCCAAACTTCTAGTCGGCTGTAAGTTTAGAGCTAGAGTTGAGGTATTGTCAGGTATGATATTTAATCTTTGCAATAATCTACTTGCTCTGGTCTGTTCTGATACTCCGCCTGACCATTGAATAATATCAGTGACTTCTTTCAACGCTGTTTGAGTAATTACCATTTGTTGCCCATGTACATATTGTCGTAATTCATAACGTACAGGTGAGCCTTCAGAAATAAACGCAAACACAGTACCTGTATCTAGATTGACCATTTCAACGCCATACTCAACGCGATTATTTTATGGGAGTTAGGTCACTTTCGGTAAAAGCGTCACAGGAATTGTTGATCTATAACTTGTACTTGTCGGGAGATGTCAAGCCCCTCAAACTTCGATACAACCAAAAAAGAGAGGCTTTACAAGATGGTGTCAAGCAATGGCAGATAAACCCCAAGAAATAGAAGTGAATAAATTAGTTAATTCACCCAGAGAAACTTCAGAAGTAAAAATCCAGGCTCAATCATCAATAGAAAATGAACCGTCTATAGTAGAGTCTTTGATTAAAACTGTTGCTGAGACTGGCCAAGCAGTTTTAGACACAGCAATCGGGGTGGGAGAAGCAACAGCGAAAGAAACACACAAGTTCATTGAGCAAACAACTCAAACCAGCGGTGAGGTTGTGAATCGCCTCAGCGAAAATTGGCTGATTAGAAAACTATCTGGAGTATTAAATCTCAATTGGCTGATTAGCGATACTAACCTTGTTGATTTGGAACAAGCAGAAGCGGCAGTAAACAAGCTCAAGAAACAGTATCCAAATGAATCACCCAGCCAGCTTGCTCACCGAATCATGGTGGAAAAAGCAACTAAAGCAGCCACAGTTGGACTAGCCACTAGTTTTTTGCCAGGAATAGCAGTGGCATTGTTGGCAATTGATTTAACAGCCACAACAAAATTGCAGTCAGAAATGCTTTATCAAATTGCATCTGTCTACGGGCTAGATTTAAAAGATCCTGCCCGTAAAGGTGAAATTTTAGCAATTTTTGGCTTGGCTTTAGGTGGAGGTCGTTTGTTAAAAGCTGCGGGGTTAGGCTTGCTGCGAAATGTACCCTTGGCGGGTGCAGTGATTGGAGCTAGTTCAAATGCAACGATGATCTATTCATTGGGGTATGCTGCTTGTCGATTTTACGAAACCAAGCTGGATGAATCTACTTCCCTGGCATCGCCACAGACATTAGCAACATTAAAAGCCGAAAGTGAAAAGTATCTAGAAAGTGCGATCGCTCAACAAGCTCTCATGGATCAAATCTTAGTTCACATGATCCTAGCTAGTCATCCAGAAAAGACTTGGCAAGAAATTTTACCAGAATTAAAAGCTCTAAACCTCAATCCGACTTCGTTGGATGCCATTGCCCAAAATATCAAATCGCCCAAGCCTTTAGATGTATTGCTCAATCAACTGAATCGTGATTTTGCCATACCTTTGTTGGCTCAATGTTACAAAATTGCCCAGCTTGATAATCAGATTACAGCACCTGAGCAAAAAATAATCGAAGCGATCGCCAGCAAATTTGACATTGACACAAATAAAATTGGGGGATAGGGCATTGGGCATGGGGTAGGAGGTAAAACAGTGAAGTTCATAGCTTCATTAATAGACCTCTTGCATAAATCAAAAATAAAGAACCCCACCCCGCATTTGATTAAAGCAAACGCTCCCCTCACCTTGGCATCGGGGAGGGGTTGGAGGTGGGGTGTTAGGGACTTTTGCAAGAGGTTTAATAGACTTCTTGCATAAATCAAAAAAAGAACCCCACCCCGCCTTTGACTTACGTCAAATTCTCCCCTCACCTTGGCATCGGGGAGGGGTTAGGGGTGGGGTGTTAGGGGACTTTTGCAAGAGGATTAATGAGTATCAAAGACTCATTAATGGAGTTCTGAGGTGGATTAACGAGTATCAAAGACTCGTTAATGGAGTTCAGAGGTGGATTAACGAGTATCAAAGACTCGTTAACGGAGTTCAGAGGTGGATTAACGAGTATCAAAGACTCGTTAACGGAGTTCTGAGGTGGATTAACGAGTATCAAAGACTCGTTAACGGAGTTCTGAGGTGGATTAACGAGTATCAAAGACTCGTTAACGGAGTTCTGAGGTGGATTA
>NZ_JBALDD010000064.1:0-110826 GCF_036917555.1 Nostoc sp.
AAGCACCGAATCATTGAGGAGCCGTGTGAGTTGGAAACTCTCATGCACGGTTTTGAAGACCAACGGGGTTGGTGACAACCTCGTTGAGTTTAATCGCCCTACGAAAATATTTGAAACTTAATTATGAATTATCAATTTTTAATTAGAAGCTGCCTTTTCTGCAACAGGATGAATTATTTCCTCCAGCGTTTGCAATAATTCTTGCTCGTTATAAGGTTTAGAAAAGTAAGCCCGTGCCCCCAATTGCATAGCTAGTTGCCGATGTTTATTGCTGCTACGAGAAGTTAACATCGCAACTGGAATATTTTTTGTATCAACGTCTGAATTTACCTTACCTAAAAAGCCATAACCATCAAGGCGAGGCATTTCAATATCGCAAATTACTGCCTCAACTTTCAATCCACTATGAAGTTTTTCTAAGGCATCTTGACCATCTTTAGCTTGCTCTACTTGATACCCTCCTTTTTCAAGGGTCAGGGCTAAAAAGCGGCGAACATTAATTGAATCATCTACGATTAAAATTGTGCCTTTGTGCTTAATAGATGCTGCTGATATTTTGTCTTCATCAAAAATTAGAAACGGTGTTTTTAACCTTGCTGATGGTAATTGAGTGCCTCTAGGTGTCCGCGGATTGGTAGCAATGCAATACAGCAACTCATTGACATTCACTAGTGGCACTACTCGACCATCACCGAGAATTGTGCAGTTGCTAAAACCTTCAGGTAAAGGTATATTCCCTTCAACTTGGCGAATAGCAACTTCTTGTTCGCCCCAACAACGGTCTATTTGGATTGCAACTGGTTGATTATTACCTTTGACTACTAACACACTGTTAGTACTAATGGCTGCCGGAATTTCCAACTCTGAGCTATCGTAGCGTAGGCAATTAAACTCTAAATAACGAGTTAGGCGAATCAGTGGCAGCATGGTTCCTTGCCAATTTAAAACTTCGCTACCAGCCATTTCAAAAACTCGCTCGTCTTGGAGTAAAGATATTTCTGAAATGACATCTGTGGGGAATGCTAATAGAATTTTATTGATTTCTACCAGCAGAACTCGGGCAACGGAAAGTGTAAACGGCACTGATAAGGTGAAGGTAGTACCAACTCCTGGTTCCGTATCAACTTTCACATCTCCTCGAATCAGTTTGAGGTTGTTGCGAACCACATCCATACCGACACCGCGACCAGATAATGCTGTGACTTGTTCAGAGGTAGTAAAACCTGGTTCAAAAATTAGTGATAATAGTTCTTCATCACTAGCATTAGCGAGTAAAGAAGCATCCAATCCCATAGCTAGGGCGCGGGTGCGAATTTTCTCCAGAGAAATGCCCCAACCATCATCACGGATAGTAATGAGAGTACGATTACTGCGGTGAGTAGCTGTAATTTCAATCAATCCTTGTTCTGGTTTACCCAAAAGGCGACGCGTCGCAGAGTCTTCGATACCATGATCGAAAGCGTTCCTTAATAGGTGCATCAAAGGTTCGTTTAAAGCTTCTAAAATGCTGCGTTCAATTAAAGTGTTGCCACCTTCAATTTTTAACTGAACATTTTTCCCATACTCGACATTTAAATCGCGCAAAGCTCTGGGAAAACGTTCAATTAAATCAGACAGCGGCCGCATTCGGATGTGATTTAGCTTGGTCTGTAACTGTTTCGATGTTTTGTTGAGTTTACGAGCAATATGGTCTGTATCATCTACACTGAGTTGCACATCTGTTGTGACTTCCTGTACCTGAACAATGGTTTCCATAACTTCCTGCGATCGCAGGTTTAATTCGTTATAGCGATCCATTTCTAAAGCATCAAATTCTGTGTTTGTATCTTGTACTTGGTGGACATTTTCAGCTTGTAGCTGTGCCCCATTAGACATGGTAGCTTGAGTAGAAATTTTGTCGGAGACTATACGTAATTCCTGGTTTTCGCGGTCGAGAACTTGGACTCGCTGGTTGAGGTTACGAACGAGTTTGCGTAATCTTTCTAGTTGCGAGTTTAACCCATTGCGCTGAACAATCAGTTCGCCAAATAAATCATTAATTTGCTCTAGTTGTTTGCTAGGAACTCGGACGCTATTTTCATGACTTTCTCGTTCTTTACCAACCGCAACTGGCTCTCCTTTGCCTTCGCTAAATTTGGCATCTGGAGGATTCTCTTCTTTAGCAAATATTGTATTGTGTTCAGTGATATTAACAGCATTTACGTCGTCGGCAAATTCTGCATCTATAAATGTAAAATTGGCTGCGATTGCTTCATCTTTAACCCAAGTTTCTGGAGTTATCTCTGCTTGCCAAACCGCTGTTGACACTACTTCTGTGTCGAGGACATCTGTGGGGAAAAGCTGTGGTATTACTTCTGCTGGTAATAATGGCTGGGATTGCGTATAACTACCCAAGTCAATTTCTGTAGGCAAGTTATCTAACTGATTTGTCAGCACCAAAGCTTGCGATCGCCGCCATGCTTGCAATGCTAACTGGGCAATTTCGGGAATGCGTTCCCCGAAGGGGTTGTCGAAGACATCGCTACTAACAGTTTCCAAATGCTGCGTTACCGACTCACAAAGCTTGCTAAAAGCTGGCAACTGGAGCATTTCTCCCAAACCGCCTAATTCAGCTGCCAGAATCGTAATTTCTTCATGCAATCCGGGCTGTTTGGTATCTGCCAATATAGATTCTAGACGCTGCAAACACTCTTCTACTTCTGTGGCAAATAGCAAAGGAATAACGTCTTGCCCGTCCTCTGGGGATAGCATAGTTGAGGCATCTTCTGGAGTGGGGTCGCCCAAGCGATCGTGTAACTCATCAAAGATGGGATAACAAAAAGTTGCTAACCACTGATCTTCAACAACATTCCCTTCTGCAAGCAATTCTACAATTTGACGCAGCCAGTCAACTCCAGATAGCAATAAACTTTGCAACTGAGTATCAATTTCTAAAGAATTTTTTTTAGTTTTTAAAACTTTAAAGGAATCTTCCAGACGGTGAGATAAATCACTTAGTGATTTAAATCCCATCATCCCTGCGCCACCTTTTATAGAATGAGTGGCCCGCAGTGCAGCATTGATTTTATCTAAATCGATGCGGTTACTAGTATCAATTTCTAGCAATACCCCTTCTAAGGTATTTAAGTAATCTGTTGCTTCTTCCAGAAACTGCATCTGGATTTCTAATTCTTTGTCTTGTAGCATGGTTTTTGTCCTTAGTCATTGGTCATTGGTCATTAGTCACTTGTACTGAGCGTTCGCGTAGCGTCTCGCAGAGAAGCCGAAGTATTGGTCATTGGTCATTAGTCACTTGTACTGAGCGTTCGCGTAGCGTCTCGCAGAGAAGCCGAAGTATTAGTCATTGGTCATTGGTCATTAGTAAAGGGACAAATGACAAGGGACAAATAACAAAAGTCATTCGTCATTGGTCATTAGTAAAAGGACAAAAGACAAATGACAACAGACAAATAACAAAAGTCATTCGTCATTGGTCACTAGCAAATCGCAAAGGACAAAGGACAAATGACAAATGACAAACTTAACTAACTTTGAAAGCCTCGACAGTCTCTTGCAATTGCTGGGAAATGTCCACAGTTTGTTGCAGAGATTGGGAAACTTGGTGAGAAGAATCGCTGGTGCGTTGTGATATAGCAGCGATATCTTTCATCAATTGGCTAACACTTTGTGATGTTTCAACCTGAGATGCTGTTGCAGTAGAAATCGACTGCACTAAGGAGTCAATTTGACACGATACATCTAAAATTTCACTCAGACTTTGTTTCGCCTCCTCTACAATTCGAGTACCTTCTACCACTTGGGTAGTGCCTATTTCCATTGCTTGCACTACTTCACTGGTTTCTCGTTGGATATTTTCAACAATTTGTTCAATTTCTTGGGTTGCTGCGGCACTCCTAACTGCTAGTTCGCCGACTTCTTCAGCCACCACGGCAAAACCTTGACCTTCTTCACCCGCACGTGCTGCTTCAATGCCGGCGTTGATAGCAAGCAAGTTGGTTTGAATCGCGATTTGGTTAATCAAGGAAACCACGCGAGAAATTTGTTGCGAAGACTCTCCCAAACGTTTCACTTTCTTGGCAGTTTCACCCACAGTTTCCCGCAAAGAGAGGATATTTTGTACTGTCAAATCCATCGCGTGTCCGCTATTGGTGGCGGTGTGAGCAGCATGGTTAGCAATGAAGGCAGCTTTTTCGGCACTTTCGGCTACAGCTTTCATTGATTGGGTCATTTGGTCAACAGCATCAAGGGTGTGGTTGATTTCGGCAGCTTGGGTGAGTGCTTCCTCTGCTAGGTGGCGGATGGCTCCTTCGTTAGAGCCAATGGCACTATTCACATGGATAGCAGCTTGTTTAACTTGGGTAACAATATCCCGGAGGCTTTCCACAATGGAGTTGAAAAAGTCGGCAACAGTGCCGATTTCACCAGCGGTTACGTCTGCACGTACTGTCAAGTCGCCTCTAGCTGCACCTTCTACGTCGTTGAGTAGTTGTAAAAGTTGTTGTTGCAGTGTTTCGTCTGATCCACTCACAGTTACATCTCTGACTTTTTCTATCTCTTCTAATAACTTGGCTTGTTCTAAGGCATAGCCGACTTGAGTTGCTATTTGTTGAAACAAGTCAATTTCTGCCTGTTGCCAAACACGAGGAGTTTCGCAATGATGAGCAATTAATAAGCCTAAAAGTTTTTCTTGGGCAAGAATCGGTACGATTAAATGACCTTTGACAGCAAATTTTTCCAACAGTTGGATATAACCGTCAGCGTTTTTCAGACTTTGGTCTTGATGAATATTGGCAACTACTTGCACCTCTTCATTGCGATCGCTTTTTAGATAATGTTCTCGAAAATAGGGGTCATCAATTTCCACTCCCAGCATTTCCGGCCAATTACCAGTTACCGATTCCGCAACGACAACGCCAGCCAAAGTACCTGGATTCAGACTATAAATGATTACTCGGTCTGTTTTGAGGATTCGCTGAACTTCTTTGACTGCTGCATGATAAATATCTTCAGTTTTGAGAATTCTCCGAATCCGTAGGGTAATATCTGCTAGTAATTTTGCCCCTTCAACGTCCAGTTCCTGTTGCTGTTCCTTAACTAAAACCTGCAATTGTTCAGCCATCAGGTTGATATTTGCACTCAATACCCCTAATTCGTCTTCTCTTTCAATTTCCAGACGGGTATTAAATTTACCTTGACCTAACTTTGCTAATGCCGCAGTTGCATTGAGAATTGGCTGTGTAGTCAGTTTAGCTAACCGAGATGCGATCGCACCCACAATCAATGCTGTCAGTGCTGTGCCGATGGCTATAGTCCACAACAATTGTCTTTGCGGCTCAAATACAGTTGCGGTGTCTGTAGATAAAAGTACCTGCCAGTTTAAATCAGGTAAGCCATCTAGGGTACTAAGTGGTACGTAGCTAACTAGCTCTTGTTTTTTGTGAGTTTTGGGAACTTCTATAAAACTATCTACCTTTTTAGCTGCTAGCAGCTTAGGTAAATTAGAATACTTTCCCTTGGCCTCTTTCCCCAATAATTCCTTTTGGGGACTCAAGAAAACCGTTCCCGAAGCATCGAGCAAATGGTATTGTTGTCCATTGGCTACGTAGTTTTTGATGACTTCCCCTAAAGATTTTACGGGCATACGTGCTTGTACCACGCCAATAGTTTGACCTGTTCTTGTCTCTTTCACAGGTGCGGCTAGATAAATACTCACAACACTAGTATTTTTTGCTGCTTCTGGTTTGCTAATGACAGGAGTATCTTTTTGTAAAGCGTCTTGAAAATAGATACGGTCTTTTTGATTTTCCAAGGGTTCCCCGCCTGTGGACTGAACAATCAAGTTACCTTGGCGATCAAAAACAGCAATGCTGTCATAAGCTTTGTAGGCTTCGACAAACCGATCTAAGACTGCTTGCTTTTCTTGAGTACTAATACTAGCTTGAGAACTTGTCAAAAATAGCAAGTTTGATATTACCTGAATATCACCGTAGCGTCCCAACATAAAGCGGTTAACTTTATCACTTAAGCCAGTGGCTTCAGCTTGTTGAGATTGAGTAATTTGCTTAGTAATAGATTTGTTAGCAAAACCAAAAGCGATCGCACCGATGCCCAAAACTGGTATTGTACCGATTGCGATCGCTAAAATAGTCGCTTTCTTAACCAATCCCAGCCTTGTAAAAGAGGCAATCCCCTGATTCAAAGAAGAATTATTAGCACTTTCAGTAGTCAGCTTAGTTGGTAGTTTTACTACAGTCCCAATGGCTTTTTGAGATGAAATCAGTGGTGCTCGATTTTGAGCGCTATTACCTTGATTCGTGTTGGTTTTATTAAACATAAAAGTAGTTCTCCTAAGTATGTGAATAAGAACACTAAAAATCTTTTTTTTAGTAGTAAACCCTAATCACTGCGGAGAATAGAAGACTGCACAATTGCCTGTGCATCTAATACCAGTAATATTTCTTTCTGTTGCACAACGCACCCACATAAATAAGGAACTAAACTGGATGCCACTTGTCCGATAGGAGAATGAATATCATCAACGATGAACTTAGTTGTACCTTTTATTTCTTGTACAACTAAGCCCAACACTAATGATTCCACTTGGATAACGATTACATTGTATTGGCGCAGTCGGTAATCTAGGTATTCTAAATTGAGCATTCTTGGTAAATCAACTACCCAAATTATCCGACTCCGCCAATTCATTAATCCTAATATGCAGGACGGCATATTGGGTATTGACGTAATAGATTCAACAGACACAAGAATTGCTTCTTGCGTATGCCTCATTGATAAAACAGCAGTTGTTTGTTGATTAAGCTGAAACTTCAGATAACCATCTGCTAAATTATTTGGGATTGGTTTTGAAGAAAGAGTAATGTTTGTACTAGTCATTAATTCAAATTACCACTGATTTAATAGTACGTAGGAGATGTTCGCGGGTATAAGGTTTAGTTATATAGGCATCTGCACCTTGTCTCATTGCCCACAAACGGTCAATCTCTTGATTTTTGGAACTACAAACCACAATCGGCACTTTTGCAGTAATCGGATTTCTTCTTAGAGAACGACATAATTCAAATCCGCTCATTTCTGGCATTACTACATCAGTAACGATCGCATCTGGTTTTTCTAACACAGCTTTTTCTAAACCCTCTTTTGCACCACTTGCTTTAATTACGTTGTAACCACTCTCTTTCAGATAATGGCTCATTAATTCCAATTCGCTGGGAGAATCTTCTACAATCAAAATTGTGCCAAGCAAAGTCAGGCTCACTATTAAATCTCCTAAAAAAATAAATTAAACATATTTTGTTATTTTTATTTGCCTTATTTTAATCAACCAAGATGCTTAAAAACCATTTTTAGCAATTCTGATTGTGTAAAAGGCTTAGTCAAATATCCTGACGATCTGACCATTTTAGCCTTTGCCCTGTCAATAAATCCTGTTCTCCCAGTCACCATAAGGATCGGTGTATTTTTAAAAACTGAATGTTTACGTAATAAGGAACATAGTTCATAGCCATCTAAACTTGGCATTTCAACATCTAGTAAAATCAAATCGGGCTTACTGCGCAGAATTTGCATTAAAGCTTTTACCGGATCGTTGATCATCACAACTGAAAATGTGTTTTCATCCAAAAAGTGCTTAATGGAATTCAAAACAGTTTGGCTATCATCAATGCAGGCAATTGTATATAGTTTTTTGCCAACAGCTGACTGAGTAGTTTTATTATTATCAGGAATATCAAAATTGATTGGTATTGGCAATTTTTGTCCAATCTTTATTTGCATCTGTGGCTGAACTTGAGACGTTTGTGTTGTAGAAAAAACTTGGGAACTCCCACCAGCCGGAATTGATGACTGAATATTTTGCCGATTTCGTAACTGCTTTTGACAGTGTTCAACAAGTAACCGTAAATCCAGGCGACAGAACTTTGGTAATTCATCCAAAGAGCTTTCTGGACTGAATTCATAGCTACCTTCTTTTAAACACAAAAATGATTCCATTACTTCTTTTGCCAATTCGTCTATCAGGTTTCCTGCTTGCACAGAGGTAATATAGTCCTGATTTACTAACCAACAAATAGCTTGGTAATCCGCATTTGATATTGATTGATGTTCATTCTTCATCTCAAACATCAGCCGCATCTGTACACGAGTGGCGCTGTTGAGAGCAGGAATTTGCTGACTCAAGCGCCGTAAGTGACTGTCAAGGCGCTCAAATAGTTTATCTGAATAGGAGGCATAAGTAAGTTTACCGTCCTCTAGATAGATTGACCAAGAAACTATCCCGGTAAATACGCTTAAGCAACCCGTAGCACGCCGACTAGTTAATTGTGCCAACAGAGATAGCGGATGTAGTTTCTGGAACAACCTGTAGCTACCTATAGGAGTTGTGCTCATTTTGCTTTTACTTCAGCTAAAATTCGATACGTGTAAGCTAAATTCGTGTAGAGTTATTCCACAATTAAAATCAAGTAAAAAGCATTAAACTTTTGTATTTTAAAGTACATCAGTTTACGTCTAGGTTTGTGGTGAAACTCAACGAGAGTAGCGTATTTTGAGATGAGCAAATCTTAGTAAATTCGTAAATTGTGATTAATCTACTTAGTGTTACTGAGATTTATAAACATCTTTCGAGAAATAAGACATAAAAATGTCAAGACTAGATGAAGCCACTTTCCATTGAGTAACCCCAATCTGACCAGAGAAATAATACTGATTTTGTTGATGGTAATATCTTTGAACTTCTGTATTTACACTTAAGTAAAATCTAGTTTGTAAATAAATAAGAACTAAATGAAGCCACTTTGCATCGGGTAACTTCAAATCTACCTCAGTAATAATACTTATTTATTGCTTTTAGCACATGTATTTTTTATTATTTATATTTAAAAACGTAGATTAAACATTCTGCAAAAGGGAAGTTTTGCAGAGTGTTTTACCGCCGATTTTTATATAAGCCATATTTAAATAGGCTGGTAACTATCCTTGAAGTTTTCACTCAAGTACTAAGTACCAGCCTAAACAAGGCAATTTAATTTATCAAAAGTGCGGATGAAAGGACTTGAACCTTCACTCCTTTCAGAACTAGAACCTAAATCTAGCGCGTCTGCCAATTTCGCCACATCCGCATCATCAGTTTACTATCATAGCATAATAAATTATTTTTGGGAATAGGGAATAAGGAGGACAAGGGGAAGTTATCGATCAATCTCTCCCTTGTCTTCCCCCCCTTCCCTGTCCCCCTTGTCTCTTCTCATGCCCCATGCCCAATTACATGACTGCAACACGAGGCAGACGATGCTTAAATCCACAGAGAATTTCCCAAGAAATAGTGTTTAATTGTTTTGCCCAGTCGTCCGCTGAAATTTGTTCTTTTCCCTGTTCTCCTAATAAGGTGACTACTTCTCCTTCTTGGATATTAGGTATGGTACTCACATCCAGCATCAACTGATCCATTGTAATTGTCCCGATTTGCGACACCCGCTGACCGCGAATTAACGCCTGCATTTTGTTGGAAAGACTGCGAGGAACACCATCAGCATAGCCAATTCCCACAACTGCGAGGCGAAGTTCGTGTGGGGCAATAAATTGATGCCCGTAGCTAACACCAGTTCCTGCAGCAATTGTTTTAACTTGGGTGACTCGTGCTTTAAGTTGCAAAACGGGCTTGAGATTGATCGCATTTTGTAAATGCGGTGCTGGATATAGTCCGTAAACAGCTAAACCTACACGTACCATGTCGTAATGCAGTGCTGGATTTGTGAGTGCAGCAGCTGAGTTTGCCAAGTGCAAACAGGGTACTTGAATTCCCATTGCTTTGATTTGAGCGATCGCATCCTCAAATCGTTTATGCTGTGCCTCCATTGCCGTGGTATCAGGATCGTCTGCTGTCGCCAAATGAGAATAAATACTGGCAATCTCAAGATGCGGTAATCGCTGCACTAATTGCACAAATTCGCCAGCTTGCTGCCAATCAGTTCCCAATCTAGACATTCCCGTGTCTAATTTAATGTGTACGGGCACTGGAGAACCATGATTCATCGATTCTAAGGTATCAGAAAATACTAAAGCTTGTTTAGGGCTACAGAGTGTGGGCTGAAGTTTCCATTGTGCGATCGCATGAATCTGCTCTAGTGTATGAGTTGCCCCTAAAATCAAAATGGGCGCTTGAATCCCGCCTTCTCGCAATTGAATAGCTTCTGGAACTGTAGCCACTCCCAGCCAACTAGCTCCCGATTGGATGGCAATTTGGGCGACTGTCACTGCTCCATGTCCATAGGCATCAGCTTTTACTACTGCCATCAACTGGGTACGCGGCGATAAAAACTCCACCAATTGCTTTACATTGTACGACAACGCCTCTAAATCAATTTCTACCCAAGCTCGTTGCGAAAACCACGCGTAGGTATCGCACTGCTGATTAGGAACTACACCAGGGATTTGTTTGCGACTTAACATTTGTACTGACTCCTATCCCGCCACGGCTAAACTTTCAAGTTATCTATCTATACACGCTCCTAAAAGCGAGATCAGATTAAATAGGAAGTTTAACCTTCAGATTGGAATTGATACAAGATGTTGCGGCGCTAGAGTAAAAGTTAAGAGTTATGAGTGAGGAGTTAGGAGTTAGAAGTAAATCTTACAGTTCAACTTTTCACTCCGTTCTTCTCTACGAGACGCTGCACGATTGCGTCAGTCTAGGTAATAATTTTAATCAAGTGATAAATTTGACTTTCCAACTCTTAACTCCTCACTCCTAACTCCTAACTTAATTTCCAAATTCTCCCGAAAGTATAATTTCTTCTCATCTCCCTAGCAGGGTGTATTTGTGTTAATATATTGTAAAACTCATACCCTGAGCGCAAATAATGGGGAAGGTTTTAGTCTTAAACGCCTCTTACGAACCTCTCAATATAACGAGTTGGCGTCGTGCTGTGGTTCTTTTAATCAAGGGCAAAGCAGAACGCGTGGAACACAACGGTAAATTTCTGTACACAGATTTCCCGTTGCCGACCGTGATCCGGTTGCGTCATTATGTACGCGTTCCTTATAAAGAAATCCCTCTAACTCGCCGAAATATATTGCACCGTGATGGTCATGCCTGTCAATACTGTGGTTACACAGGGGATGAGTTGACACTAGACCATGTAATACCGCGATCGCGCGGCGGAGGCGATACTTGGGAGAATATTGTTACCGCTTGTGTCCGTTGCAATGTCAAAAAAGGCAGTCGGACTCCTCACGAAGCTCACATGCCTTTGCGTCATCCCCCGCGCCAACCTTATAGCAGTCTCTATTTCGAGGTCAGCAAACATCTTAAGAGTGGACTGCATACAGAGTGGCAAAAGTATGTTATAGGTCTTTGAGCAAAAAATCAGAGGAGCAAAGGAAAAAGAAGAAATACCCTCTTTCTTTGGGAGATAGCCAATAACTTTAGTTATTGAATGTTAAAAAATTGGTGGCTATATGGCTGGCAACGAAGGCGATTGCATCAACTATCAAGCTTTTAAATTTGTTGTATGTATATAGGTTTCCCCTTTGCTCTTTACTTTTCTTGTATTTTGCCCCTTTCCATTGGACTTTACTCTAAATTTCCAGAATTTTCAAAGGGGATAGGAAACACGCGTTGTTAATCAAAAATAATTGTTAATTGCTCAATAGTTACAAGAATGAGAATAGTAAGTATAAGAATATTTAAAAAATCAAGGACTAATTTTAAAGTATAAAATAGAAAATATACCCTAAGTTAGATAAAAATCCCCCTGATTCAATTTACGAAAGAGAACAAAACTCCTAATACATATTTATGCTGCCAGATACAGCCCGATATCCTAAACTTCTTTGCTGTATGCCCTTTAGTGGAAATTAGTTGATTGTTGAGCGCTGTTAGTGACAAGAAATATACTTAGATGTATAGTGCAATGTTTTCAGATTTTTGCGAAGATCATAATAATGTGGCTAAATTCAGTGAATTGCTGCTCGTAGTATTTCTGAATTAAAGGAGCCTCACACTTTAAAAAAGTTCCCTATGTACTTTAATTCTCCCGTTACTCAGTTTGAGAGTTTGTCATTGACCACAGAGCCAAACCCAGAGGAACCTGAAATCGAGAAAGCGCCAGTGGAAGTTGCATTTAAAAGTCCGTCATTACCGCCATCGGTAGGTGATGGGGCTATATATCTTAGTCAGCGTGGTAATTCTCTGGCACAACAAAAGTCAGAAGAACTGCAAAAAACCCTTTTGGCACACCGACACGATCGCCAACTGGTAATTTTGCAAGATTTTCCTGACCCTGATGCCCTTTCCTGTGCCTGGGCTTACCAGTTAATTGCCCAGCAATATGATATCAAATGTGAAATCATTTATGCTGGCGCATTGAGCCATCAAGAAAATATTGCCTTGGTAAGGCTGACTAATTTACCTATCCAACGCTGGACAACACAAACCTTGAAAACAAAAGATTTGTCATCTTATCAAGGTTTTGTCTTAATTGACAACCAAGGAACCACTTCACAACTACTGTCAGCGGTGCAGCAGGCTGGAATTCCTTTAGTGGTACTCATTGACCATCACAGTATCCAAGGCGATCTGCAATCAGAGTTTGAGGATATTCGTCCTTATGTAAGAGCGACGGCAACAATTTTTACTCAATATCTCCAAACAGGATTATTAGCATTAGATAGCAGCATAAATCAACATGTCAAATGCGCTACTGCCTTGATGCATGGCTTGCGATCGGATACAAATCGGCTCATGCAAGCGCAAGAAGAAGATTTTATGGCAGCGGCGTATTTAAGCCGATTTTATGACGCCCAACTGCTAAATGCCATTTTACAGGCGAACCGTTCCAAGCGGGTAATGGATGTGATCGAGCGATCGCTCAAAAATCGCATCGTCCAAAATAACTTTTCCATTGCTGGTGTTGGCTACTTACGCTACGAAGACCGTGATGCCATCCCCCAAGCGGCTGATTTTCTTGTCACCGAAGAAAACGTTCACACTGCCGTAGTTTACGGCATTGTTCACGATGAAGACGAAGAATTAGAAATAGTCATTGGCTCCCTGAGAACCAGCAAACTTACCCTTGACCCCGATGAATTCATCAAAGAAGCCTTTGGACAAGATAGTGCAGGGCGCTTTTTCGGCGGTGGAAGAACAAGCGCAGGCGGCTTTGAAATTCCAATGGGCTTCTTATCTGGCAGCAACGAAAATTCTGCTTATGCGAAAATGAAATGGGAAGTATTCGACGCTCAAATTAAGCAAAAACTGTTGAGGTTAGTTAATCCTAGAGATAATCCGATTCAGTCGGAGTAGAGGGAACTCAAGGAGACGTGGAAAACTCCTAACCAATGCAGCAGTCAAGTTTGTTCAGATAGCATCCCTTCCCGATTTTTGATAAAAGTCGGGAATTTGGGTTTTATGACGAATGCTGAACTTAATCAAAGTTAACTTGCGCCTACCTATTTATTTGTGAAGAAGGAGCGCCATGAAGTCTATAAAACTCCAAATCTTACAAACTCTGTATAAGCAAGATTTTTATGCTTGGGTAGAGCAGACAGCAGAGCTTTTGCGATCGCACCACTGGGAGGCGCTGGATTTAGAACACTTAATTGAGGAAGTGGTGGACTTGGGTAAGAGTCAACAACGGGCGTTGCAAAGTGCGTTGCGGTTAGTCTTATCACATTTGTTGAAGTGGAAGTATCAACCCGAACGCCGCAGCCGCAGTTGGCAAGTTACCATTACCCGTGAGCGACTGAATATAGATGAATTGCTGCAAGAAAGTCCTAGCTTGCAGCGTTTTTTAAATGATGCTGAGTGGATTAATACTATATATCAAAGAGCGCGGCGAGAGGCAATGGTGGAAACAAGTTTATCAGAGGATAACTTTGCGATCGCTTGTCCCTTTACTGGCGATGAGATTTTAGACTTAGACTTTTATCCTAACGCTGACCAATGATCGTAAGGTTATTTACCCTATAATAACTGCTACACATACTCTAAATTGGGTAAATATACGGCTTATTTTTAGTATTATAAATGGCTAGCATCATGACAATCATGATTAGTCAATTTTATCTATGATGGAAACTATAATTTTTCTTTGCAACGGTGAAGCAAAATATAACAGTGGACAAGGAATCATTAAAAATAGTAAACTTCCTGGCTTGATAAAGTCAGAAATTTCGTCAGGAGAATACTACGAAACATCCTGGAGTTGCTCGAATTCTAGATTCATACAGGTTGGAGATAGAGCGTACTTTCAGAGAAGCGGAAATACTGGCAATGAACCTAGTGGCTTTATTGCTGCTGGTCATATTATTGCAGCACCAAAAGATTATCAACTAAAGGTTTTAGATAGCAAAAAATATTCAGATTTAAGTGAAGCGTACATATCCGATAATGCTGGATGTTTTTTCGTTTACATTCAAATAGATTCAGTTGTTGATTTTGATTTCCCTCTAAAACAAAAAAATTTAAAAAAATTACCTCAATTTCAAGGTATAAATTTTAATTTTGGAGGTGGCGGTTGTAGATTCAATAGTAAAGCTGCTCCCTTTTTAGATTCAGAATGAAAAGAACATTCTCTCAAATATCAAAGGTTAGAAAAAGGGCGAAGACTTGTTGATGTATTTGTTGAACAAGGTGATGATTGGAAGAAAAAAAAGCAGTATCAAGCTGCAATTGATGCTTATCAACTAGCTTTGGAAGTTGATCCAAAAGATGGCAAAGCAATTGAGAGAATAAAGAATTGTAAATCAATTATTAAAAGGGAGAGTGAGATATCTAAGCCTCCAGAAGCTACCGATAGAACCAAAGCCTAAAATACTGCTGATTGAGTCAGAGCCATCGCCAGAGACGAATGAACTATTGCCCGCAATAGAAGAGCTTGATAAGGAAAACTTCTTCACTTGTACAAGTGATACTGAGGCTCGTCAAAAAATTGCTGTATCAATAGTTAGGAGGCAGGGTCAATCACAGTTTCGTCAATCTTTGCTGAAAGCCTATTCTTGCAAATGTGCAATTACAAATTTTGATGCTGAGGCTGCACTTGAAGCTGCCTACATTATTCCTTACATTGAAACTGAAAATAATCATCCGTCAAATGGTTTGTTATTACGTGCTGATTTGCATACCTTATTTGACTTAAACCTCATTGCCATTAATCCAACAACAATGATGGTCTATATTTCCCCTATTCTCCGAACCACTGAGTATCGAACAATTCAGGGAAGAAAGCTACAGGTTCCAAAAGATGAAATCTGCCGTCCCAACCAACAATTTTTGAAACAGAGGTTTCAGCAGTGTAAATGGTGTCAAAATATTTTATAGTTATCACCTTCAATTTTTTTAAGGCATAAGAATGACACAGCAAGAATTGTTGAATGAGTTTTTATCCCTTCCTCCTGAAGCACAGCGTCAACTCATGGAATTTATTGCTTTTTTGCGACAAAGATATGCAGTAGTTGAATCTGCCTCTCAGTCGCCAGATATTGACTTGATAAATGATAGCTTTATTGGGATGTGGAGCGTAGATGTAGCCCGTCGTAGACATCGCCAAGATTTAGCTGATAGCACTGCTTGGGTGCGCGGTGTTCGAGAAAATGAGTGGTCAAAGTCACATGACTAACTCAACCATCATTTTGCCATATCCATAACATGTTAAAACGCCTAACACTTTACTACATCAGACAGATGGCAGATTCACGAATACGTAATGATGATTAAGATTAAGATAGATTAATGAACATAAGCGTAACTAATAACTCAGTACAGGCTACGCTAATAAAATTAAAAATATGGAACTATATTTAATTCGTCATGGCATCGCTGAAGACAAGGGATTAGGCATCCAAGATGAAAAGCGCAGCCTTACCAAAGAAGGAAGGCAAAAAACTGAGAAAGTTGCCCAGAAACTTGTTAAATTAGGTTTAAACTTTGATTTAATTCTCACCAGTCCCTTAGTGCGGGCCCGCCAAACGGCTGAAATTTTAATAGCAGAAAAACTAAGCTCTCAGTTAGAGGAATCTAGCCACCTCGCCCACAATGGTCAAATTTCTAGTTGGCTAAAAGACTGGTTAGAACCAAGAAATTATTCCCAAAATACCCAACTGGCGCTGGTTGGACACGAACCTGATTTGACCAGTTGGGCTGAAATTCTCCTGTGGGGAGAAGTCAAAGCAAGCTTAGTCTTGAAAAAAGCAGGTATGATTGGGATAAAACTACCAGAAACAGGTTCTCCTCTGGGTCGTAGTCAGATGTTTTGGTTGACACCGCCCAAGTACCTGCTATAACAGTTTTTCAACATTTTCGATTGTTGTTAGAACGGCTACTGTTATGGCGACAATAAATTTCTGGTAAGTTAGCTTGATCAGATATTTCACAAAGCGAATGGTGTTGCCATGATGGTGTGCGAATACAAGCCTGGTTTAGAAGGCATTCCCGCCGCTCAATCAAGTATCAGCTATGTTGATGGGCAAAAGGGAATACTAGAATATCGTGGCATTAGGATTGAGGAATTAGCAGAAAAAAGTACATTCTTAGAAACTGCTTATCTCTTAATCTGGGGTAAACTGCCAAGCAAAGAAGAACTGGAAACATTTGAGCATGAAGTTCGTTACCACCGACGGATAAAATACCGCATTCGGGACATGATGAAATGCTTTCCAGAAAGCGGTCATCCAATGGATGCCTTGCAAGCCTCCGCTGCTGCTTTAGGCTTGTTTTATTCGCTCCGCGATTTACATAATCCTGTCTATATTCGAGATTCGGTGGTGCGCCTGATAGCAACCATTCCCACAATGGTGGCGGCGTTCCAACTGATGCGAAAAGGCAACGATCCGGTACGTCCCCGTGATGACTTAGACTACTCCGCTAACTTTTTATACATGCTCAATGAGCAAGAACCCGATCCTCTGATGGCGCGGATTTTTGATATCTGCTTGATACTTCAGGTCGAGCATACAATGAATGCTTCCACTTTCAGTGCCAGGGTGACAGCTTCCACCTTGACCGATCCTTATGCTGTGGTTGCTAGTGCTGTCGGAACTTTGGGTGGGCCTCTGCATGGTGGAGCCAATGAAGAAGTAATTCAGATGTTGGAAAAAATTGGCTCTGTGGAAAATGTCCGTCCCTACATAGAGGACTGTCTGCAAAGTAAATCTAAGATTATGGGCTTTGGACATCGTGTCTATAAAGTTAAAGACCCACGAGCCACAATTTTACAAGGACTAGCAGAGCAACTGTTTGAGAAGTTTGGCCATGACAAATTCTATGACATTGCTCAAGAAATGGAACGAGTGGTAGAGGAAAAACTCGGTAGCAAGGGGATCTATCCCAATATTGACTTTTATTCCGGTTTGGTGTATAGAAAGATGGGGATTCCCACAGACTTGTTTACGCCAATATTTGCGATCGCTCGTGTTGCCGGTTGGCTAGCCCACTGGAAAGAACAACTAGCAGAAAACCGGATTTTCCGTCCTACCCAGGTTTACAACGGTCATCACGAAGTAACTTATACCCCCATTGACAAACGGTAATTGGGCATTGGGTATGGGGTATAGGGCATAGTTATTCTCCTTATCCTCTCATCCTATATCCACTCAATAGCGAATCTCAATGCCAACCATAAGTAGAAGTTCTCATCTCGCTTCAGGGTGCTCAAACCATCCAACGATATACTAGGCATGGGAATTGGCAACAAATCTTCAATCGGGCGTCATTACAGCAAAAATTAAAAATGAGTGAATTTACAGGTATTAATTTAACTAATAGTTGTAACTCACCATAACTCGATGTCTTAAAGAGCGGAAACATGAATTCAGGAATTGACCTCCAAGGAACTTTTATTGAATCCCTCCGGGATTTAGGTATACCAGCAGGAACAGCCAAAGCGATTTGGATGCCGCTGCCAATGATACTGATGCTGATTGGGGCGACAGTGGGGGTATTAGTTGCTACTTGGCTAGAACGGAAAATTTCTGCCTCTGCACAGCAGCGAATTGGGCCAGAATACCAAGGGCCTTTTGGGTTGCTGGTGCCTGTAGCGGATGGTCTGAAGCTGGTATTTAAAGAAGATATAGTACCAGCCAAGTCTGACCCCTGGCTGTTTACCCTTGGCCCGATTATTGTTGTAATTCCGGTGTTTCTGTCGTTCCTGATTGTGCCCTTTGGACAGAATATCGTAATTAGCAATGTGGGCATGGGCGTATTTTTGTGGATTGCCTTGTCAAGCATTCAACCCATTGGTTTATTAATGGCTGGCTACGCATCTAATAACAAATACTCCCTCTTAGGGGGGTTGCGGGCAGCAGCGCAATCTATTAGTTATGAAATTCCTTTGGCGCTGGCGGTGTTAGCGATCGCTATGATGTCTAACAGCCTCGACACCGTTGATATTGTAAATCAACAGTCTGGCTACGGCATTCTGGGCTGGAACATTTGGCGACAACCAATCGGTTTTCTGATCTTTTGGATAGCCGCCCTAGCTGAATGCGAACGATTACCCTTTGACTTACCCGAAGCGGAAGAAGAAATCGTCGCTGGCTATCAGACTGAATACTCAGGTATGAAATTCGGTCTGTTCTACCTGGGTTCCTACGTTAACTTGATCCTTTCTTCCTTACTAGTAGCAATTCTCTATCTGGGCGGTTGGGACTTTCCTATTCCCCTCAACCTCATTGCTGGTTGGCTGGGAGTCAGTGAAGTAAATCCTGTGTTCCAGATAGTAACTGCGGCTTTGGGTATCATCATGACCGTGTTCAAAGCCTATTTACTAGTGTTTGTCGCCATCCTGTTGCGCTGGACAGTGCCACGGGTACGGATTGACCAACTGTTAGATTTAGGATGGAAGTTTTTGTTGCCAGTTGGTTTGGTTAATCTGCTATTAACCGCCGCCTTGAAACTAGCCTTTCCCTTCGCTTTTGGTGGTTAGTCATTAGTCATTAGTCATTAGTGAGCCAGCGCGGTTTTCTCCCAAAGGGAGAGGCTAGCGCCAAGGGGGTTTCCCCATGAGTGACTGGCGTTAGCGTTTGCGCAGCGTCTCGTAGAGAAGCGGTAGCGACGCAGGAGCGTCACCCGTAAGGGTCATTAGTACAAATGACTAATGACCAAGGACGAAAGACAAGGGACAAATAACGCTGATAGCTTCAAAAGAGAGAGTGAAACACAATGCTAAAGTTCCTAAAACAAGTTGGTGATTACGCCAAAGAAACGGTACAAGCTGCGCGTTACATTGGTCAGGGACTTTCTGTCACCTTCGACCACATGCGGCGGCGTCCAATTACTGTACAGTACCCTTACGAGAAACTAATTCTTGGCGAACGGTTTCGCGGTAGGATTCACTTTGAATTTGATAAGTGCATCGCTTGCGAAGTTTGCGTTCGCGTTTGTCCAATTAACCTACCTGTAGTCGATTGGGAATTCGACAAAGCCAGCAAAAAGAAAAAACTCAACCACTACAGCATTGACTTTGGAGTTTGTATCTTTTGCGGTAATTGTGTGGAATTTTGCCCAACTAACTGTCTATCGATGACAGAAGAGTATGAGCTTTCCACTTACGATCGCCATGAATTGAACTACGACAACGTAGCACTAGGTCGTCTGCCTTATAAGGTAACAGACGATCCAATGGTTACACCACTGCGTGAACTAGTTTACCTACCCAAAGGCGTCCTCGAACCCCACGGACTACCCGCAGATGCGCCACGTGCAGGTGCGCGTCCAGAAGACTTGGTAGAACAAACAGAAAAATAAATATCATTTGTCATTTGTCCATTGTCCTTTCTTAATGACCAATGACCAATGACCAATGACTAATGACCAATGACAATTGACTAAGGACAAAAAACAGTGAATCTAGCAGAAGGAGTACAGTTAGTATCACTTGGCATACTGGGCGTGATGATGATTGGGGCAGCCATTGGTGTGGTGCTGTTCTCTAACATCGTCTATTCTGCCTTTTTGCTAGGGGGTGTGTTCATCAGCATAGCGGGAATGTACCTGTTGCTAAATGCTGATTTTGTTGCGGCTGCACAAATACTAATTTACGTTGGGGCGGTTAACGTGCTGATTTTGTTTGCCATTATGTTGGTGAACAAGCGACAGAACTTTGTAGCATTTCCTAACTCTTGGGTGCGTAAAGTACTTACGGGTGTAGTTAGCGTAGGATTGTTTGGTCTTTTAAGTACGATGGTGCTGGCTACCCCTTGGACCTACTCAACTGCTCCTGTAGCGCGTGGTGAAAGTTCTATAGTTTTGATTGGAGAACATTTCTTCACTGACTTTTTACTACCTTTTGAACTGGCTTCCATTTTGCTGCTGATAGCGATGGTAGGAGCAATTATTTTGGCACGTCGTGAGTATTTGCCAGATCAACTGACACGATCCGATCTGGGGCAAACTGTTTTGACTTTGCAAGAACGCCCCAGAGAACTAGTATCAACAACCAGCGAAACAAAAGAGTAATATTTGCGACCTGAGTCGCAGAAAAACAGCCAGATTTTTCCAGGAGGGATACTCAGATTCATGCAACTCCAGTACTTTTTATTACTAGCAGCAGCTTTATTCTGCATCGGCATCTACGGTTTAATTACCAGCCGCAACGCTGTGCGGGTGCTGATGTCAATTGAATTACTGCTCAATGCTGTTAATCTGAATTTAATGGCATTTTCCAACTTCCTCGACTCAACATTAATTAAGGGTCAGGTTTTCACAGTATTTGTGATTACCGTGGCCGCAGCCGAGGCGGCGGTGGGTTTAGCGATCGTGCTGGCCATTTATCGCAACCGTGATACCGTCGATATGGAGCAGTTTAATCTCCTGAAATGGTAATTGTGCGTGCAACTCAAGCAGGTAATCATTGCTTATAAAGCGCGGGATGCCCGGAGTAAAGAATGGGCAGAAATCTGTGCTAAACAACTAGAAAGCCGCGATTGCCAAGTGTTGATGGGGCCTAGCGGGCCGAAAGACAACCCCTATCCAGTCTTTTTGGCTTCGGCGGGTCAACCAATCGATCTCGCTTTGGTACTCGGTGGCGATGGTACTGTTTTAACTGGTGCCAGACATTTAGCCCCAGCTGGTATCCCAATTCTGGGAGTGAATGTGGGAGGTCATCTGGGGTTTTTAACTGAGTCAGTGGAAGAGTTTCAGGATACAGAGAAAGTTTGGGATCGGCTGTTTGAGGATCGCTATGCTATCCAACGACGGATGATGTTGCAAGCTGCGGTGTATGAGGGTCATGGATCTAATTTAGAACCAGTGAGCGAACGTTACCTGGCTTTGAATGAATTTTGTGTTAAACCCGCCTCCGCTGACCGAATGATCACCTCAATTCTGGAAATGGAAATCGATGGTGAGGTAGTCGATCAATACGTCGGGGATGGGTTGATTATTTCCACTCCTACAGGTTCCACAGGTTATACTGTTTCTGCTAATGGGCCAATTATGCATGATGGTATGGAGGCGATTACCGTCACTCCTATTTGTGCAATGAGCCTTTCTAGTCGTCCCCTCGTTTTACCCCCTGGTTCTGTGGTGAGTATTTGGCCTTTAGGGGATTACGATTTGAGTACCAAGCTGTGGACAGATGGGGTTTTAGGGACTTCAATTTGGCCGGGACACCGTGTTGATGTGCGGATGGCAGAGTGTCGGGCTAAATTTATTATTTTGCGCGAGAACAATTCTTACTATCAGACGCTGCGGGAGAAGTTGCTTTGGGCAGGTACAAGGGTTCACTACAGCAATAATCACCGTAATTAATTAAGTATTCTAGAGTGCATTTATCGCAGATTGCGATCGCGTACCCGCCCGCCGTAGGCGATCGCAACCGAAATTACCCAAGCCCCTGGATTCATCTGGGGGCTTTCTAGTTGTATGGAGAAACCTATACATATTTATAGATAAATGTATTGGCTCTTTAAACTTTAGTATAAAATCTCGTCTCATCTCAATTCAATCCCAGTTCTTCCTTCAACGCCTCCGGTACATTAACTGCTGTCTCTAATCCCCGCACACTTTCCCACTGCTGCTTTTTACCCCAGATCATTTCTTCTAGATTGGCGTCGCTAAGGTCTGCACCACCTAGAATGGCATAACTGAGGTTGCTATGGCTAAGATTCGCGCCGTTGAGGATAGCACCACTGAGGTTACTGCCACTGAGGTTAGCACTGTTAAGGTTGGCATAGCTGAAGTCTGTGCCAAACAGGATGGCGTCGGTGAGGTCAGCACCACTGAGGTCGGCGTCGTTGAGAATCACGCCGCTGAGGTCAGCTTCATTGAGAATCACCTGACTCAGGTCTACGCCGCTGAGGTCGGCACCTAAGAACATTGCACCATTAAGTCTGGCATTATTAAGTTTGGCACCGTTGAGTTTGGCATAGCTGAGGTCTGCGGCAACAAGGATAGCATTGCTGAGGTTGGTACTGAAAAGAATTGTGTCACTGAGGTTAGTACCGTTGAGGATGGCGTAACTCAAATCAGCACCACTGAGGTCGGCGCGGCAAAGGTCGGCATGGCTAAGGCTGACGCTATTAAGATTGGCTTCACTCAGATTTGCACCGAAAAGGATGGCGTTACTTAGGTCAGCATGGCTGAGGTTAGTGCTGCTAAGGTCGGCGCGGTTGAGGTCGGCGTGGCTAAGGTCGGCACGGCTAAGGTTGGTATTGCTAAGGTCGGCGCGGTTGAGGTCGGTGCGGCTAAGGTTGGCACAGCTAAGGTTAGCACCGCTGAGGTTGGTGCTACTGAGGTCGGCACCGCTGAGGTTAACACCGCTGAGGTTGGCACCGCTGAGGTTGGCATCGCCGAGGTTGGCACCGCTAAGGTTAGCACCGCTGAAGTTTACGCCAGTTAAGTTGGCATCGCCGAGATAAGCAAGGCTTAGGTCAGCACCACTAAAATCTACCCCTGTAAGGTTGGCATCGCCGAGGTAAGCATTGCGAAAGTTACCGCCTTTAAGGAATTGTCCAACTATACTGCTAAAGTTGCCAATTTCCAGGGCATCGCTATAATTGATAATCCGCAGCAGTTGGGATGTGAAAAAATTGTCTGTGTCCGGTTGTGCAGATGGATAGAAGGTGATTTTTTGTTTGAGTTCATCTCGCCCTTGGGCGTAACGGTGTAACTCTAATAATAAAATCAGTACGTTCAGCCCTGTATATATGTCTACCTGTCTCAACCCGAGCGCAATATTTTGTGCCGCTAGCTTTAACTTTGTTTTCTGAGGCAGGTTATCATCTGGTGTCCCATCAATAAATTCTCCGTGACACCAGCGACGATAAAAATCTTCTAGCCGCCCAAAAAGCAATTCTGGACGAATTTTTTGACTAGTCACAACCAATTCCATTAGTTGGTTGACTATTTCAGGTTTCAGGGCACCACTACCCAATAAATCATAAATCTCCTCATACATCTGGCGATCGCATACTTTAAAGCAAAACCCAGTGAGTAAAGTGCCCAATGTGCGATCGTCTATCTGAGAAGTCAAACCGTTCTTTGGTATTGTCCATTTTTCTAAGCTTTTTTGCAGTTTTGGAGAGTATAAATATTCCTGCAAATTATCTTGAGCTAATCTCACGCTTTTATCTGGTTCTTTAATATTTTTTCCTAGAGTTAAAACTGCTTCAGTTTCTGGTGATGTGGTCTTTGGCATCTCTTGTAACCTTGTACCACTCACATAATTTCTCAGTAGTTGCCAGACTTGAGATAAATATGTTGACATTTTTGTTTCCGTTGTTACATTTAAATAACTGTTTTTGATAATCCTGAATTAAAAACTTTTCTATGCTAGTTTGGTTTGCATTCCCAACAATCAATAGTATAAATAAATACTATAGTAAAAAAATCATGAGTTGGCGATGTTAACGACGGGCTACTTCTGATGAATTTGCCAACGGTGTTTCTGGATGGCGGCTTCTTGCTCACCTGTAGTAGCCTTAAGCTTCTTCTTATGATGTAAACAAAGTGTTAACTTAAAAATTCTTTCAAAAACCAAGTAATTCCATGCTTTGGCTAATTTGTTATACTTTTTTCCCATAAATTTACTAGTCTGATGTAAAAATCATACTTACTGTTTGTCGGAGATACAATTGTTAGGAAAAATCCTACACTAAAACAGCACAACAAAGCTGAAAAATGGCAACTAAAATTTAACTTGAAAGTTTGTTGCCTAATATAAAGCAGCTAAGAGATAGAATCGGCAGAGGGCAGGCTATTTGGCTTTGCAAAAGTTAAAAATTAACGAGAGATAGTTATCAGGTCATGAATGCAATGAACAGATTAACCTTTTATATGATTTTGTTACATAGTTTGTTTTTAGGGATAGCGACAGCTAGCGCTAAGTCACCGTTTGTTAACAATGTTGATACAGATTTGTCAGCCAACCAAATCGTTGTAGAAGATGTGGTTACAGCCAGAAATGAAAAAAAATCCCATAGTCAGTTATCGACAGAAACTTCTTCAATTAAAATCTCAGCTTTATCATTAAAGGATATTAGTACTCCTGAGAAACAGAGGCTACCATCAGGGCAAGTTTGGGTAGTTAATCAAAATAAACACGTACAGCCTCAACCGTTTATTTGGATAGTCAAAAACCTAAAACAAGCAAGTCAGCAACCATTTTTACAAGTTGTAAAACCAGCAGAAAAACCGAATGCAAAGCCTAAACCTAGTCCTAAACCAGCAGCAAAAGATGATTTAGAGCCATTTGACGAAGTAATTAAAAATACCCAAAAGTCAGGGGGATTGTTCACACTTTATCGCAATAAAGAAAAGAATAAGATTTATCTAGAAATTAAGCCAGAACAACTTAATAAAAATTACCTAGCTACCGCAACCCTGGAATCCGGTATTGGCGAACAAGGTATTTACAGTGGTATGCCTCTGCAAGATTTTTTGTTTTATTTCCAACGGGTAGATGATAAACTACACTTTGTCATCCGCAATGTGAATTTTCGCACTCGTGAGGGAGATCCCCAGGTGCGATCGCTGACGCGATCTTTTAGTGACTCTGTTCTCTACACAATTTCCATCAAAAGCATTCATCCACAACGCAAAACTATTCTCATTGACTTGGGAGATTTGTTACTCACAGACTTAGCTGGATTATCTGCAAGTTTAGGAGTTCCCGCAAGCACAGACCAGTCCTATTTTGGTACTGCTAAAGCCTTTCCCCAAAACTTAGAAGTCGAGTCAGTTTTGAATTACTCTAGTAGCGTTGAACCCAACAGTGAAGTAGCAAGCTTTGCATCGCTAGCTGACAACCGTGGCTTTACCCTGCGCGTCCATTACAGTCTCTCCCAACTACCCGATCAAGATTATCGACCGCGCTTTGCTGACGATCGCATTGGCTATTTCATCACCGCGTACCAAGATTTATCCAAAGACGATGATCGCAGCGATTCTTTTGTCCGCTACATCAATCGTTGGCATTTAGAAAAACAAGACCCGAAAGCAGTCATTTCTCATCCCAAAAAACCGATTGTCTTCTGGATTGATAACGCTGTACCCTTAGAATACCGCGATGCCATGAAAGAAGGCGTTCTCATGTGGAACAAAGCCTTTCTCAAAGCCGGATTCAAGGATGCAATTGAAGTCCGCCAAATGCCAGATGATGCTACCTGGGACCCGGCAGATATTCGTTACAACACGATTCGCTGGATTAATACAGTCGATGGCTACTTTGCGATGGGGCCATCCCGCGTTAACCCATTGACAGGGGAAATTTTGGATGCAGACATTCTGGTAGATGCTAGCTTTATCCGGGCACTCAAGAGTGAATATCGCAAAATCGTCCAACCCAGCCAAACAGAAAATCGCACTACCTTATCAGCTTTGATGCAAAATCGTCTACTTTGCGGCAATGGTTTAGATGCGAAAAACAATGGTGTGCCCCAGAAGATGCAAGGGCAACAGGGGTTGTTGAATCGTTTATCGAAAATGGCAGGCGAATACGATCTATGCTACGGGATGGAAGCTGCTAACCAGTTTGCCTTTGGTTCACTGGCGATGTCACTGCTGCCTGATACTATGGCTACTCCAGACCAGGTGAAAGAATATATTAATCAATATCTACGTTTAATCATCGCTCACGAAGTTGGACATACTCTTGGTTTACGTCATAACTTCCGTGGTAGCACGCTGCTACCACCACAAGAGATGAATAATACAGAAATTACCAAAAATAAAGGTCTGACAACTTCTGTCATGGACTATATTCCTCCAAATATCGCCCCTCAAGGGACAAAACAAGGAGATTATTTTCCGAGTATGGTGGGGCCTTATGATGAATGGGCAATTAAGTACGGCTACACAATAATTCAGACATCAACTCCCGTAGCAGAAAAGCCAATTTTGGAGGAAATTGCTGCACAATCCTACAAGCCAGAGTTGAGTTATTCCACAGATGAAGATGTATATGACCTTGACCCCACAGCTGATGCTTGGGATAACAGCGGTAATGTGCTGCTTTATTCTCAGTGGCAGTTGAATAATTCGCGGGTGATGTGGGAACGTCTGGATAAGCGTTTCCCAATGGCTGGTGATAGTTACAGCGATGTCAGCGAACGTTTTAGCACAGTATTGGGTAACTATTTCCAGCAAATATATTTCACAACAAAATACATTGGGGGGCAATCTTTCTATCGCATTCACCCCAGCGAGATACCTTCTGAGAAAGTCTCTGGAGTCCCCCAACACCGTTTACCATTTGAACCAGTACCAGTTGAAGAACAACGCCAAGCTTTAGAAACGCTACAAAAATATGTATTTGCAGAAGATGCCCTCAGTTTTTCACCAGAATTACTGAATAAATTAGCACCTTCTCGTTGGCGACATTGGGGTAGTTCTCCACAAGTTGGTCGTTTGGATTTTCCCATTCATGACTTAGTGCTACTGATGCAGGGTTCTGTGTTGCGAGATTTACTCTCAGGCGATCGCCTCTCTCGTCTTAAGGATATTGAACTCAAAACTCCCGAAGGAAAAGCACTGAGTTTGCCAGAACTATTTGACACTTTACAGTTTGGTATTTGGACGGAAGTTATTCAACCAAAAGGTAAACCAATGAAGATCGCCAGTTTGCGGCGAGGCTTGCAGCGTCAATATTTGGACATTTTGACTGGTATGGTATTGCGAAAAGAAAATGTTCCAGAAGATGCTCGTACTTTAGCATGGTATAAACTAAAACAACTTGATGAAAAACTCAAGGGTGTTAATTCTGAGGATGAATACACCAAAGCGCACTTATTAGAAACGCGCGATCGCATTGAGAAAGTGTTAAATGCGCCATTGCAAGCGAATTAAAAAAGTTAGGAGTTAGCACTTTCAAATTAGTGGTGTTAAAAATGACCTATAACCCCAACCCAAAAAACACTATTTGTTTGAATTTCATGCGACTAACATCCTTTATTCCACTTACAAAAGAAGGTGGTAAATGCAATACAAATGGATAGTTTCACTCGTCGTTCTACCTTTATTAACGGTTAGTTGTATTTATGCTGTACGTGGACAGTCAACTCCTCAAGTTGTGCAACCAGGAAAACCTGTACTTACTGTAGGATCTGAGATACCTGTAACTATCTCTCTTTTGGCAGAAAAAGTTTTACAAGGAAGAGATGGGGTTCAATTCCTGCCAATGAATCCTCCAGATAATTTACCTGTTTCTGCTACAGAAGCTCTTGAATTAGCAAATAAAACAACGCTTTCACTTTTAACTAGAAAGCCAATTAGGACTACGGTTGAGTTTATGAATTATACAGACGCTTCCCGAGGTATGCAGAATAGAATGGTATGGAAAGTTACTTATTGGGGTGCTCCAATAGTAATGGTTGGCCCTGCTTCTAGTACAAATCTTTCTCAACCTAAAGTTCAACAACCAAATAGTCAAAGGGCAATAACTTATGTTCTAATAGATCCTCTCGCTCCTAATCCCAAAGACGACTTTATTTCTAGGGTTTCAGCAGGCCCAACCAGTGACTAACAAGGGGGTAAAAGTAGTGAGAAGCTCAGATCCCCGACTTCTTGAAGAAGTCGGGGATCTTTTTGTTCGTAACTCCTGCAAGGATTGCTATATTATCCAGCGCAGTCAGATCAATCTGATAGTTTATGATGTGGAAACGGAGGAAATTATCCGATGGCAGATTTAGATAGATATCGAGAGTGTATTCGGCAATTACTTACAGAATATGCTCAACGCGCCTCCTCTAATAATGAAATTGAAGCTCAAACAATTTTTGACGTAGAACAAGACCATTACCAACTCATATATATTGGTTGGCAAAATAGACGTAGGGTTTTTGGCCCTGTGATGCATTTTGATATTAAAAACGGCAAAATTTGGATTCAGTGGAATGGTACAGAAGAGGATGTAGGTGAGCAACTTACAGCAATGGGAGTACCAAAACACGATATTGTGGTTGGGTTTCACCCGCCTTACATACGGCAGTATACAGATTATGCTGTAAGTTAAAGGGTTGTTGCTAAACTACTTGTAAAAATATCATTCGCTCTACGCGTGCTGCACCTTTAAGAAACTGTAAGCGATACACATCTAGATTGTTCAATTTTTCCTAGTAAGTATAACCAATGCGATGTATAAAAACTCAAAATAAGGCAGCAGATAATAAAATATATCTCTGCTACCTCTGCATTATCCTAACTACTCAATGCTTTTAAGAACCGTTGCAAACTCTTAAATACACTGGGCTTTTTCGCAGGTGTCGCGTCTGTTGTTTGCGGTTGTCCTTTTAAAACAATAAGATCCAAATCATCACCAGATGGTTTTGTGGGTAATTCGGCAATTCTTTGATATTCGCCGCCGGTTTCCAGCCAAACTTCCCACTGTCCTGGGTAGCAGCGATATAGGGCACTTTGATCGTCGATGGGGCGCACGTAATAGGCTGATTCAATGGTACTGATAAAGCGATCGCGGATTTTTCTCGCTGTATAACCAATACCCACAACCCCAGAATCTTCTAAACGGGGATTTAACAAAACTAAAGGGCGATCGCCTATTACTTCACACAGCTTTTCCAACTGCGGCACTTCTACAGATGTGGGGGCAATGAATAAGAAAATTTCATCCTCTGGCTGAATTTTTGTCTGCAAGGAAGCAGCCCTACCCGTACCAATATCCAAAATTTGAAATGGTGCATCTGCCCAATCACGACGGGCTAGAGCCGCAGCCCCAGCGTCAGCAAAGAAAATCTTCAAACGGGAATCATAATCTGTAAACGCTGGCAGAAATTGTTCCGCCACCGGCATAAACTTTAGTTCTGGGAACAGGAACTCAACTTGTAAGCGAGTACAGCCATCTGCAAGGGCAGCTTGGACGGCTACACGAGATTGGGCGATCGCATCTTCAAGAGTATTTGGAAGTTCACTCATAATCTGTATGGTTCTGTAGTATCTACTCCCATTGTTTCAGTATTGGCTCTTAATTAGGACTGACGCAGACGAGATCGCTCAATCCCCTTAAAACGCAGGGCTGTTTCACTTGAGTATTCCCCTAATAATATAAATCCTCAAATATCTCCATTGAACTCAGTCGCCAGCAGGAGGATACTTAGGACAATATTTTTTAGACTAGTAAATAAACCTTATAAACAACTTAGGAACAGCGTATGCCTCTTCATAAACTTGAACATTTTGACCAAAATTATCGAGATAGTTTTGGCGGAGACGATCTCAAAGCGCTGGATATTTATACTGACGGAGGAGACAGAGTTGGCTCGGTTGCTGACGTTTTAGTTGATGATGATGGTCATTTTCGGTATTTAATTATTGATATCAGCTTAGATTTTGTTAGCAAGAAAATCTTACTACCAATTGGTCTTTGCCGGATCAGTTATCCAGAAAGACGCGTCTATGTTGATGGGTTAAGTAGACAGCAAATAGAAGGTTTACCCGATCACACAGAAGACGCGATCATTAATAATGATTATGAAGAAAAGGTACGTACTGTATTTCGTTCCCCAACTAGCGGTGTGAGTTACGATCGCGATACATACAACTACCAACAAGATCCAGATTTATATGGGTTGAATGAGCAATCTCATCAAACTTTTAAACTCTATGAAGAACGATTAATTGCCAACAAACACCGCATCAAAATTGGAGAAGTAACCGTTGGTAAGCATATTGAAACAGAAACTGTACGCGTTACAGTACCCGTTCAAAGAGAACGAGTTCTGATTGAGCGAGTTACGCCAATAGAAGCAGGAAAGGTTGTAAATTCTAATGAACTTCAGTTTCAAGAAGGGGAAGTAGCACGCATAGAAGTGTATGAAGAAACGCCTGAGATACATAAAGAAGCGTTTTTGCGTGAAGAAGTCCGGGTGAAGAAAGTAGTAGAACAGGACACTGTGGAAGCACAAGATACTATTCGTCGAGAAGAGTTAGATGTTGATACTGCGGGGAATTTACATGTGCAATAATATGGTGTTGCTGCATATAAAGTTATTTAATTAGCTGGTTTATAAATTTGTTTGATAGATTTATTTAAAAATAATCATTCAGGCAAAGTAAATTTTTATCTCTGCCTGTGTTTTTTATTCAATAACAAGATTCTCGACTTTCTAAGAAGTCGGGAGTCTTAACATTAAAAAAAATTATATTTTGAGAACACATGTACAGATCCAAAGATACAAAACTTTGCGGTAAGGATTTTAATATATATAGTGAATTCTGTCTAATAAAGCTAGATATATCTTTACAAAAGTAAAACGAGATGCTCCTAATTTCATGTCTATAGTTAGCCATATCAATCAAAATTCTCTATAACTTTCGGTTATTTAACCCTGAAAATAATTCATTCGGCAGAAGGATGTGCAAAAATAAATAAATGTCTAGTTTAGTTGTTAGGAGATGACAAAAAAATATTTGAGGTTAAACATAATGGTTCTTTACAAATTAGAAGATTTTGAGCCTAGCTATCAAGAGAGCTTTGATGGTCATGACATTAAAGGGCTGGGTGTATATACACAGGGAACTGATGAAAAAGTTGGTACTGTTAGCGATGTTTTAGTTGATGAAGAAGGTCATTTTCGCTATCTAGTTGTTGACTTAGGCTTCTGGATTTTTGGTAAAAAAGTATTACTGCCAATTGGCCGCGCCCGTATTGATTATAACGTTGATCGCGTTTACACAATTGGCTTGACTAGAGAGCAAGCTGAAGATTTGCCTGAGTTTAATGAACGTCAAACCCTTGATTACGACTATGAAGAACGGGTGCGTGGTGTATATCGCCAACCCACAAACTACAACCTTCCTGTAGAAGCTGCAACACCATTAGACCCTTTAGCAGGATTAGATCCTTTAGGATCGCCTGTAACACCATTAGGTACAACTCCAACTTACGCCCGTGATAGCTATACTTCCGAAAATGAGCCTCCATTAGGTACAACTCCTACAACTCCTAGTTACGCCCGTGATAGCTATACTTACGAAAATGAGCCTGCTTTATACGGGTTAAATGAGCAAGATAATCAAACTCTGAAATTGTATGAAGAACGGCTGATTGCCAGCAAACGACGCCAAAAAACTGGAGAAGTAACAATTGGCAAGCGTGTTGAAACTGATACTGCACGGGTTGCAATACCAGTAGAAAGAGAACGAGTTGTGATTGAGCGTGTAACTCCAGCAGATGCAGGTACGGCTGTTTCTGGGCGCGAAGCAGACTTCCGTGAAGGTGAAGTTGCTCGCATAGAAATCCATGAAGAAACTGCTGATGTTCGCAAAGAAGCATTTTTGCGTGAAGAAGTCAGAGTTAGAAAAGTAGTCGATCAAGACACAGTTGAAACTCAAGAAACCGTGCGTCGTGAAGAGTTAGATGTTAATTCTGGTAATCTTCCGATTGAAGAACGCTAACTAAACATAGTCATTAGTTACTAGCTAATGACTAATAATTAATTCTATACAGTACAGGTAAGGCTGTTGAATTAGCTTTACCTGTGCTTACAATAGCTCATACCACTTAGAACTTTTGATTGCAAATATTACTCTGGATATGAGTTGGATAAATGCAGCGATCGCCAATATTTTCTAAATGGTATCCAGATGATTAATACATTTAATTTAGCTAAGTAGAAAGCAGTTAGTAAACTTTCCAGATAAATAGCCAAACTATGGCAAAAAATACTTTACAGGCAAAGGGTAATTCTCGCACTATCTCCTCGCTGGCAGATTTAAGAAAGAAGGTGAACAATTTTGCTGTGTTTGATAATCAAGGTCAGCTAGTAGGAGTAGTTCATGATTTAATTGTGGATGGTAATCGTCGGCTAAACCTCGTTATATCTAACCAGGCTAATCAAAAAACTGCTGAATATAGCCAGCAGTTAGCTGAGAAACATCCTTCTTTATTTCAGTTGCAGAGCCAGAGAATAAAAAAAATAGACAAGCCGACTCAATCTGTTTTCATAGACTTAAACAAATCAGAAATTGAATATATGCCTGAATATTTAGAATCAGAAACACCAGGCGATTTAAACTCAACTGAGCAACTAGCTAACAATCAAATGATAAATAGCCCAGTTGAGTCATTAAATAATTTAGAACAGGTTCCTGAAGAACAGATTATTCGTCTACTAGAAGAACGACTAGTTGTTGAAAGCAGTAAGCGTAAAGTTGGTGAGGTAATTGTTCGCAAAGTAATTGAAACTCGGATGGTACAAGTTCCTGTCCGGCGTGAAAAGCTGATTGTGGAACAAATTGGCCCAGAACACAAACAACTCGCAGAAATTGATTTAGGACAAGGAGAAATTCCTGGCGTTGACTTGGCTGAACTCGAAAGACTTGAAGTTACACATTTTGACAACGGTTTAACGGTAAGCGGCGAATTTAGCTCACCTAAAATTGCTAATTTATTATTGAATGCGATCGCACTAGAACGAAATAACGGCTGCAAGCAGGTGCGTGTTACCATTACTGTTGAAGATGAGTCACACCAGAAAAAATACCAGGAGTGGTTTGACCGCTGTTCTAAAAGTCAATCATTAAAGCCATAACAATAAGTTTCTAGCAGATAAATTAGTAGGGTGGGCATTGCACACCCTATTTTTGTGCTGATTTAAGAAAAGAAAGTTTAAATTTCCACTCCCTACTCTCTAATTGTCTAGAGTGAATGTCTCTAAAGCAACTTAATTTACAATACTAAGCAGTTGCCGTTCTTTTGGCTACTTGCAATGAAATTTCGACTGAAGAGACTTTCACTCAAGAAACGACACCGTCCGATCTCACCGATTAAAATTGAAGTTCAAGATGGAAAATTTGAGATTATAGGTATGGGTGCATGGCATTCCTACTGGCGCGATCCCTATCATCTGCTGTTAACGATTCCCTGGACTGGCTTTCTGCTCCTGATTTGTACTTTCTATGTAACTATTAATGCTCTATTTGCCCTAGCTTACTTGATCGGAGGAGATTGTATTGCCAACGCCCGATCAGGCTCTTTTTTAGATGTCTTTTTCTTTAGCGTCCAAACCCTAGCATCCATCGGCTATGGGGCAATGTATCCAAAAACAACTTACGCCAACATTATTGTCACCATCGAAGCAATGATCGGTTTGGTGGGAATTGCTGTGATGACAGGACTAGCCTTTGCTCGATTCTCTCGGCCTACAGCCCGTGTACTCTTTAGCCGTGTTGCTGTCATTACAGTTCATGATGCGATGCCGACTCTCATATTTCGCAGTGCTAATAAGCGTCGCAATACGATTCTGGAGGCGCAGATGCGAGTCTACTTGATGCGCGACGAAGTAACCCTAGAAGGACAATTCATGCGTCGGTTCCACGATCTCAAACTGGTGAGGAACCAAACACCTAGCTTCACGTTAAGCTGGTCAGTGATGCATGTGATTGATGAGTTTAGTCCTTTATATGGGATGACACCAGAATCATTAACCCAGACAAATACTATGCTGATTGTTTCTTTGAGTGGCATTGATGAAACGGTTGTCCAGGTCGTCAATGCCCGTCATAGCTATGGTGCTAATGAGATTTTGTGGAACAATCAATTTGTCGATATCTTTCACCACACACCCGATGGAAATCGCTACATTGATTACAACCGCTTCCACGATGTTTTACCTTTAGAGTGAAGGGGTGAAATTCCTGAAAATTACTCGGAAGTCTGATTGAATAGTGGTTGTAAGGGTTTAACGACCACTCGACCATTTTCAATTACAGTGCAACTTTTAACCGCACTCTTACTGTGGTTAACTGGCACATCCTGGCACTGCTTTTGGTAGGAGATATTTTGCTCTTGTTGTTGGTTGAGGACGACAACAGAACAGGCGCAGGAAGCAAAGGACATATAACTTAATTTTGATCTCTTTTGATCTCTATATCTATTATCGCTCTACTGATGCTGTTTGACTGAAAAATTTGCTACTTATGTAATTTTGATCGTTAAAAGCTCCTGCCTGTCAAATTTATGGTAAGTACTTGCTTTATTGTGCTTCTAGCCTGTTTGATATATCTAAACCAATTCAACAGGAAAGCGGTTATATATCCCGCCCCGCTTTCCTCCCTGCTTAAACAAGTTTAAGCAGGGTTAGATAGTGGGTTTTTCTAATGAAAAAATTTTTGAGATATCTGGGTTTAGGTTTGCTATCTACGTTCTTGACTGCTACTCCCGGATTGGGGGCTGAACGCATTAGCTTTTATTATCCTCCCTTCGGCGAATTTTCCTTATCGGTGGATTCGTTGGAAACCTTTGCGAAAGTTGGCAAAATCGATCAGGATTTTTCATTTTATGCTAGTCGTGCGACTCCTGAACAACTTGCTCAATTGCGGGATCTACTCCAGCAGCGCTTTAATATCACTCCTACACTAGTATCTCAAGTTACCTACTCACCGATAGGCGAGCAGCTGGTGCAACAACTGGGAAAATTACTCCTCACTGAGTCTCGAAAAAATGGCTTCTATGCCATACGTGCCTCTTTAATTTTGTCTGCTGCTGATCAAAAAGAGGGGTTAACGGTTGTCAATTTATTGCGGAAATTTCCTAGCGATACTATCCGGGTGAATTTCACAGAGGGGTTAAGGATAGTCGATGACTTGTCGCAATTGATCAAAAGAAAGGATGAAGTTTTTGCCTCTCTTCAAAAAGAAGCGATCGCTCAAGCAGCCACTTCCAACATTGATTTCTCCCAAAAACCAGATTTGCGATCGCCAGGAAAATTTACCTGGCAGAAAAAAAGCCTGGAGTTAAATGACATTTCTCGCTCACGCCGTCTACCTGTGGATATCTATCTGCCATCAGCAGGTTCACAAAAAGCTGGAGATTTACTCTCGCCTCCCTTTCCTCTAATTGTAATTTCTCACGGACTGGCCTCAGACCGCTCTACCTTTGTCTACTTGGCTGAACATCTAGCATCCTATGGTTTTGCCGTTGCAGTACTAGAACACCCTGGTAGTAATGCCGAACGCTTTCAACAATATTTTGCGGGTTTGGCAGGGCCGCCTGATGCAGCAGAATTTATCAACCGACCTTTGGATATCAAATATCTACTCAATGAACTCCAGCGTCTAGATAAATCCGATCCCACCCTCCAGGGAAAACTCAATTTTCAGCAAGTTGGGGCGATCGGTCAGTCTTTTGGTGGTTATACTGTTTTGACTTTAGCAGGAGCGAATATTAACTTTAGTCAACTGAGGCAAGATTGTAAACCCGATAATTCATCCTTTAATTTGTCGCTGTTTTTGCAGTGTCAAGCAAACGATTTACCTCCAAAAAATTACGAACTCAAAGACGATCGCATCAAGGCGATCGTTGCGATTAATCCCATTGACAGCTCAGTTTTGGGTCAGGCGGGAATCAGTCAAATTAAAATTCCGGTCATGCTGGTAGCAGGTAGTCAAGATGTTTTCGCACCACCCGTATCTGAGCAAATTCGCCCCTTTACCTGGCTTTCTGACTCCAATAAGTACCTGGCTTTAATTGAAAATGCCACCCACTTCTCAGCGATCGCCGAACCTACTCCTCAAAACGATGTCTTACCTGTGCCACCTGCCTTGCTGGGCCCCCCCGATCGTGCTGCTGTTTATTCCTATCTCAACGCCCTCAGCGTCGCTTTTTTAGAAACCCATCTCCTTAACCGCCCTGAATATCGTTCCTATTTGCAGCCTTCTTACGCGACTTTTATCAGCAAAGAGCCGCTTAATCTCAGTATTTTACAGTCGTTGTCAGTAGCTCAGTTGAATCAAGTTTGGAGTGGATCAACTCCCCAGTCTAGCAAACCATCAAATCCTCAACCTACTCCTGCCCCTTATCAACCTTTGAGGCAATGAAACACCCCTGTCGCTTTTGCAGGGGGTTGGAGGGATCAAAAACCTGTGGTGCAACTCTCAAATACTTGTGTCTACACACAAGTATTTGAGGAGAATTAGGGAGGATCGAGGTTTCCGGTTTTGCGTAAATTCTGAGTGGTTCTCAATGGCGTGGAATACAGGAAGAAGCCTACAAATCTGTTAGCAGCCTTGCTTTTCTCAGAATAAATGTCATTACGGTTTCTTTTTTGGAAATGATATCAGCTGTAACTTCCATCCCTGATTGAATGGGATAGGATTTATCGCCCTTTTTTAAATAAAGTCTCTCTGCCTCAATTGTCACCTCATAGTAAGGCGGAATTGGATTGCCGTTAACTTGAGATGTAATAGCGTCGGCGGTTACGGCTCTGACAGCACCTTTGAGGATACCGTAATCTGGGTAAGGATAGGCAGAAAGCCGCATTTGTACTTCCCCTTGTGAACATTTTGTTACTTGTACGACTTTACACACCTGTACTTTGCTAATATCAGAAGCGGCAACACGGGCTTTGATCACCAGAGGTGCTTTACTAGGAGCAATTTGAGCGATCGCATCCCCAATCTGCACAACTTGCCCAGGATTTCTTAATTCTAGTTTCAGGATAGTGCCTGCCTCTGAAGCCTGAATTACAGTTTTTTGCAGTTCTGTTGAGAGTTGTTTTAGCTCTTCTTGAGCGCTGCTGATTTGATTTTGAATTTCTACTTGACGGCCAATCAGTTCTTGTTTTTCTTTGTTCAATGTAGCTAGGGTAGACTCACCCTTTGCCTGTTCTTGAGGAATCCTTTCTTGGGCGATCTCCACATTTGCGCTACTGGGATTGAGTCCAGTTTTGATCTGTTCTAATTTGGCAAGTGCTGCTTTGAAAGCTTGTTCTTTTTCCTTAATTTGTAGAGTTGCGATCGCTCCAGTATCTGCTAGCTGCTGATATTGCCTCAGTTCCTCCTTTGCTAACTCCACAGAGGCTTCTACTTCTTCCACTTCTGCCTGAGTCGTAATTTGCTTGTCTTTATAGTCCCGTTGATTACGACTCAGATCGGCTTGCGCAGAGATAATCGCCCGCCGCATCGAGTTGGACTCAGCTGTGATTTGAGTCTGTAGCGCTCTTAGTTGTGCATCGATTTGCGTTCTTTGTAAATGATTCTGCCGAATATTTCCGGCAATTTGGCTTTTTTTACTTTGTAATTGGGTGTCGTAGAGCAGTGCAATCTCATCTCCCTTTTTCACAACTTGATTTTCTTTCACCCTAATGCTTCTAACTGTTCCCTTTACTGCTGCTTGCACTAACCGTATTTCTTCCGTGGGACGGACAGTACCATCTGCTCTTACTACTATGTTGTATTGAATGACACTTGCAAGTCCAAAAGCAACACCAACACTTGCAATTAAAAATATCCCTCCCCAATGCATCGGGGAGGGTTAGGGTGGGGTAAAACTGACGCAAAAAACCAGGTGAGTTAGCTATTTGAGACTTGTGTATACACCGTAGCCTTGGTAAGGGGGGACGGCTCAGACATTGAGATCAAAAGTGCGATGCCTGGCTCTGGGCTAATGAACGAAACCCAACATTTTGCTTGGTTTCTTGGGTAACGCTTATGCTCAACCCAACCTACGAATATTTTTAACCGAGCAGTATTCATATCCATCCTTGCTGCGAGTAAGCCGATTTAACCGTGGGGTAATAATTAATAATTACGTAAATGTACGGAGTGCAGTTTTCGGCGGAATCATCAATTTGGAATCATATTGACTTACACTTCAGATCGCCGATTTATTAGAGAAATCGGCGATCTTATTGTTCGAGAACAATTGAAGTTTGCTATGGACCAGGCAAGTCTCAAGCATTACTTTGATGAACTCAAAGCTAAACCTAAACAAATTACTATTTATCATAAAGTTTTGGCAGATAATTTCAGACAACGATCTAGCTCTTTTTGATTATTTTCAATAAATAAAAGCCATCAACCTTACTTTTCAAGAAAACAGTAAATATACTGTTGCAATTATATGAGTTAGCTAAAAGTTCTAACTATTGCAACCATCAGCCAAAATGCTATATGTCTTTTTTGTTTCTAAATCATGAATTAGATATCACAATTTCCTAAAACAAGGCTATTTGTCAGGAAAATGAGATATTTATACTGAGGGATTCATAAAAACTTATTTAATAAAATCTTTTGTATATATATACTTGTCGTTAAGAAGTATTAAGAAATCCTGATTAAAGAATATTGCAATAGCTTGATTTAATTGCTAACGTGTGTATGACAGCAATGCTGATGAACGCTCGGATCTAGGAGAAATAAAATCTATGAGCTATAACCATTCAGCCAAGTGTGTTAGGCTTTGACGGGTTCAAAACGAGAAATTTCTGCCTCATATAGACAACTATGAGGGATTGCAGATTAACCAAGAAATATCTGGTTGCTAAAGGCTTAGTTTCAGTTTGATTTGAATTGTGATTGATTATTTGTCTTACTTTGTGCCGACAAGGAGGTAGCTCTTGCTTGTGTGTATCGGCAATAACGAAGAGTTTGGTAAGACTTAAATTTTAGAGGATAAAACCAATGGAGATTCAAGGTAAAGTTGCCCTAATTACAGGGGCTTCGCGTGGAATTGGACGAGCGATCGCCCTCGAATTAGCGCAACAAGGTATCAAACGGATGATATTGGTAGCACGCGATCGCCGCAAGTTATTGGAGGTAGCCAACGAAATCGAGGCTATGGGTACAGAAGCTGCGATCGTGGCCTTAGATTTGACGCAAACAATAGAAGTAAATATCGCTGTTGCTCAACTATGGCGCAATTATGGACAGATTCACCTGCTGGTTAATTGTGCGGGAGTCGCATATCAAAGTTCATTTTTGCAATCTAAAATGCCCCAAGTTCAAGAAGAACTCTCTGTGAACTTGTTGGGAATGTACAACCTCACTAGTTTGATTGCTCGACGCATGGCCAGCCAAAGACAAGGGACAATTGTCAATGTATCGAGCCTGATGGGGAAAGTGGCTGCACCAACGATGGCGACATACTCAGCAACCAAGTTTGCCATCTTAGGATTTACCCAAGCCTTGCGCCAAGAACTAGCCGAACACAATATCCGCGTCATTGCATTACTGCCTTCTCTGACAGACACAGACATGGTGCGCGACTTAAAATTATTTCGCTGGGTGATCCCCATGACTCCCCAGCAAGTGGCTAAAGCACTCGTCAGCGGAATGCAGAATGATTCATCAGAAATTTTAGTCGGATGGCAAAGTCATTTAGCCGTGTTGTGTCAACGCCTCGCCCCTTGGTTGTTAGAGCTAATTTTACGAATAGCAACACCACCAGCACCAAAAAGACAACGGTTTATTGAAAAACTTACCCCTTCGCGTAGCGTCTCGTAGAGAAGGGGGGACGCCGAAGGCGATCGCTTCAGTAGTGCTGAGTGCTGAGTGCTGAGTGTTGAGTGTTGAGTTGTTGAGTGTTGAGTGTTGAGTTGTTGAGTGCTGAGTGTTGACGTTACTCAGCACTCAGCAAGGACATATCCTAAGCACAGTCCCCCGCAGGCATTCCTATCTTTGCTCTATATGGGCACGACTACCCTATATGCTGAGTGCAATTAATTTTACTTTTTACTCAGCACTCATTACTCAGCGAGAAGTCAGATCGGCGGAAGCCACCGATCTGAACTTCGGTGACTCAGCACTGTTTTGGTGACTCAACACTCCTGAACAAACTTGTCCGAAATCTTCACTCCTTTGGCTTTACCCTTGTGCAAAAAAGTAAGGCTCACAGTGCCAAGAAATGCTAATAAGCTGAAAGTAGAAGTAGATTCAGGAACAGACTTGGAATTCTCAATTTTGATAACTTGTCCTTGTCCTGGGCCATCGCCTCGGTTTGTCACGTAAATAGCATCATCAGCACCAATAGTCAAAGCAGTAGGAGACTCTAATCCATTGCCATTAAGAATAGTTGTGCGAGTCCCATCCCTCGCTATTTTAATTACAGAACCATCTACATTACCTTTCCAGAGTGACTGATTAGCGTACTGCAAAGCATATAAATTACCCTGACTATCAAAATCTAAGTCAGTAAGTTGGGTAAAGCCATCGGTATAAACTGTTGGTTGACCATCAGCACCAACTCGATAGATTTTTGCTTCACCTTCTGGAAAAGGGAAACCAGTTAATTGGCTAATATAATAAGCGCCATCTGGGCCTTTAGCGATATTTGTGGGTACTGCTTGGATTTCAAATGGCGATGACGATGCACCAGAGGGAAAAATTGGATTAGTTAATGTCTGCCGGGGAATTGTGGCGATCGCCTTTAAATTACTGCCATCAGTACCTACGCTGAGTAACTCGTTAGCACCAGTATCAACTGCAACAATCTTATTTCCATCTAAAAGAAGAGAGAAGGGATTGCTAATTAGATCGCCTCCATCGGTATTATTTGCAAGTTCATAATTAGCTAAATCAGCAACACTAGTCCAGGAATTTGTATTGAAATTAGCAGTGATGATTTTTCCCAAGTCAGTGTTACCTAATGTGGCTCGAAATGTGGGATCAGAAGCATACCCAATTGCAATATAAGGTTTGCCACTGGCATCAAATTTTATATCATGAGGCCCAGCAGTATCAGTACCATCTGGTAATGCTAAAGAAGGAAGTCCTGTAAGTACACGTTCTTGTGTACCATTTCCAATTTTTGTCACTGCACCAGTTGTGCCATAACATAAAGATTGACCTGCGGCACTCGGTGAAGGAACACAAGCTCCACTTCCGCCTGTTCCTGCCTCTGTGACATAGAGACTGCCGTCAGGGCCAAAACTTAGACCCCGTGGACTATTAAGATCGTCGGCAATTACTGAAAATGATGCCGCTTCTGCTGCTTTCATTCCCGAAAAAGCAGCAATACAAACACTCAAAAATGTAATTCCAAATTGTTTTAGTTTCATTAGACCCGTCCTAAAATTAAATTTGCATAAATCAAAGATAGAGAAGTTTGATATTTTTTAACTTGTTAATATTTATACCAATTTTCTCCAAGAAGGCAACAGATTCAAACCTAAAAATTTGTCGTTGGATAAGACAGGAGGCAAAGGAAAGACGGTTATAACCTCGTTTATCTTTCTTTATATAATTTAGTTTTATGATGCCAACTTACTTAGATGAAATCTGAATTTGTTAATTTCGAGTTGTATCATACCATTTTCAAAAATTTTTGCAACATATTGAATTATCTGTAGTGATGTACAGATGTACGCCTCTAACAACAAATTAAATAGGATGGCTGTATATTTTCTAACATTATTTATATAAGTGGAATATCTGAACTGTTGAATTACACAGATATTGCAGACTACAAAGCGATCGCAGTTTGCATTAATAGATAAAGTTGTAGATCAGAAATTGCTGTGCGATCGCATAATTAGACATACCTTGTTTCAGAGCAATCAGAAATGCTTTCCTTCCCCACAACCCTGACTCCTTTGCCCGAAATCATTGATGGCTTGCCGAATATTTCTGGTTGGGAAACAGAGGTTCTCTCTGTAGTTAACCACGATCAACCAGTATTTTTACCAACAACGAATATTCGTTTAGAAGACGTAAATGCTGTGTTTGCGATCGCCTTACACATGCACCAGCCAACTATACCTGCTGGAAATGGCGGTACACTCATCAGCAATCTGCAATATATGTTTGAACATCCTCATGAAGGGGATAACCACAATGCAGATCCTTTTGCATATTGTTATAGCCGTATGGGTGACTTGATCCCCGAACTTGTAAGTCAAGGTTGCAATCCCCGTGTGATGTTGGATTACTCTGGTAATCTTCTGTGGGGACTGCGGCAAATGGGACGCGGTGATGTTCTGGATAATCTTAAACGTATCACTTGCGATCGCACCTACCAACCTTATGTAGAGTGGCTGGGTACAATGTGGGGTCATGCAGTTATTCCTTCCACACCCATAGCAGATATTAAATTACAGATAGTTGCATGGCAACATCACTTTGCGGCAATTTTCGGTTGGGAAGCACTAGCGCGAGTCAAAGGATTTTCGCCCCCAGAAATGCACCTACCAAATCACCCTGATGCTCTCTTTGAATTTGTGAAAGCGCTAAAAGAATGTGGATATCGCTGGTTACTTGTTCAAGAACATTCTGTAGAAACTCTTACTGGTCAATCTCTGACTTATAAACATTTACCACATCGTCTAATTGCCCGGAATTCTCAAGGCGAAACAATTAGCATCACAGCTTTAATTAAAACCCAAGGTTCCGATACGAAATTAGTTGCTCAGATGCAGCCTTATTACGAAGCTAAAACATTATCTAAACAACAAATTGGCAGTGTGTTTGTACCACCAATAGTTAGCCAAATTGGCGATGGTGAAAATGGCGGCGTGATGATGAATGAATTTCCTAGCGCTTTTAAACAAGCTTGGTGGGATATGGTAAATAATGGGGGAGGAAAATCAGGTGTAGTTGGGATGTGTGGTACAGAATATTTAGAATTAATCGAAGCTGCTGGATGCAAACCTGAAGATTATCCAACTTGTCAGCCAGTAGGACAACATCAAATTTGGGAGCGAGTTTCACCAGATAATATTCAACCACAAGCTGTAGAGAATACCATTCAAGAATTAAAGCAAACAAACTCTAATTTTCATCTGGATGGAGCCTCGTGGACAAATCATATTAGTTGGGTAAAAGGATATGAAAATGTGTTGTCTCCCATGTATCAATTAAGCAGTTTATTCCATCAAAAGATAGATCCATTACTGCAAACTGACTCAGCAGAACCGATTACTAGACAATCTCAATACCGTAACGTTCTCCTACATAACCTTTTGCTGCAAACTAGTTGTTTTCGTTATTGGGGACAAGGCGCTTGGACTGATTACGCGCGGGACATTTATCAACGTGGCGAAAATTTATTGCAGATGAATTGAACAGGAGACTGGAAACTAGGGAGTTGATTTTGTAGAAAATGCTCCCCAAGTTTGTTAAGCATATTTCGTATCGTCAGATACAGCGAAAAAAAACAATCAGGTGAATCGAGATTTAGTTCAAGTAAGTGGGAAATCTAAATGTAGGTTACTGGGTGCTGATATCAAGATTGAATTAGCACGCTAGGATTCAAACTTACGATAAGGTAGCAGATAGTTGTGTTTCGAGTTGTTGTTGGTCATAGTGACGATCCTGATTCTCAAAATGCGATCGCTGAAGTTCTTCAAGAATGTAGCCGTTCCCTTGCAGGAGCAATTCCTCAGGCTGGACTTTTATTCACTGCTATAGACTTTGACCATGCGTTAATTTTGCAACGCATCCAGGATGCTTTCCCCAGAATTGAGTTGATTGGTGGAACTACGAATGGAGAAATCTCCTCAATTCTGGAGTTTCAGCAAGATTCTCTAACTTTAATGCTGTTTGCTAGTGATGAAGTGGAAATTTGGGCAGGTATTGGACGAGGAGCATCCAAAAATCCAGCCCTTGCAGCCCAACAAGCGATCGCACAAGCAAAGGCAAAGAGTGCATCCCTACCCCAATTGTGCCTCACCTTTCCCGATAGTTTGACGAGCAATGGGGTCTTGATTTTAGAGGGTTTAAAACAAAGCCTGGGAGAGGATGTTCCGATCATTGGGGGAACGACTGCCGATGACTATACCTTTGATAAAACCTACCAATTCTTCCAGGGTGAAGTATTGAGTGATTCAGTTCCAGTGCTGTTATTCTCTGGAAAACTACTATTTTCTCACGGAGTTGCCTGTGGTTGGACTCCCATTAGTCAACGTAGCCGTGTAACTAAAGTGGATGGCAACGTCGTTTATGAAATTGATGGACAGCGTGCCTTAGATTTCTATCAGCATTATCTTGGTGAAGAAAGATTTGCATCCAATTATGCCATCTATGCTCTAGCAGTTTTTGAGGATCAAAATCATTTCTATTTACGGGCACCCAATGGCTACGATCAACAGTCTGGTAGCGTGAAGTTCTTTTTAGATATTCCTGAACAGGCAGTTGTACAAATCACCGATGCAACTCGTGACAATATTCTGTCCGCTTCAGAGACATCCTTAAAGAATGCTCTTGCCGATTATCCAGGTGTGGAGCCAACAGCAGCATTACTTATTTCCTGTGCAGCCCGTCGGCGAATTCTGGGAACTTTGACAAGACTTGAATATCAGCTTGTGAAAACTCATTTACCAAAGGCATTGCCTTGCTGTGGTTTCTACGCTTACGGTGAAATTGCTCCTTTGGTTGACAAAGGTCAAACGCAATTTCACAATAAAACGTTTGTCACACTGCTAATGGGAACAAAATAAGTAGTGTATGGATAACCAAGACGATTCCATACAGCTCCAAGAGTTGAAAAAGAAAAACCGTATCTTGCAAAAAAAGCTAGAACGCTGTGAAGCTGAACGCCGCCAGCTAGAAACTGACATTAGTACGAAGGAATTTTTATTGAAGAAAGTTATTTGTGAGTTAGAAGACTCTCGCACAGACTTGCAGTATAGAAGCCTAGAGTTAGAAAATACGTTAGATAGCTTGCATTTTATGCAAGCTCAAATGATTCAAAGCGAAAAGATGTCTGCCCTGGGTCAAATGGTGGCAGGCATTGCTCACGAAATCAACAATCCTGTTAGCTTTATTCACGGAAACCTCAGCCATATAAAGCAATATACCCATGACTTACTAGGACTGGTCGAGCTTTATCACCGTTACTTCCCCAACCCCCCTGCTGAAATTCAAACTGAACGCGAAACCATCGATTTAGACTTTCTAGAAAAAGACGCGATTATGGTATTGGACTCAATGAATATCGGGACGGAGCGTATCCGAAATATTGTGCTGTCACTACGTAACTTCTCGCGCCTAGATGAAAGTGAGTTCAAAGCGGTAGATATTCATGAAGGCATCGACAATACTTTGATGATTTTGCAGCACCGCATCAAAGCCACTGACAAAAGTCCACAGATTCAGATTATCAGAGACTACGGCAATTTATCCAATGTAGAATGCTACGCCGGACAGCTAAACCAGGTATTTATGAATATTCTAGTAAATGCTCTCGATGCCCTTGAAGAACTCAATACCGAACGAACTTATCAAGAAATCCGGGATAATCCGAGTTGTATCACGATTCGTACCTCTGTCGTTGATTTGAAATGGGTAAAAATTGCGATCGCAGACAATGGTTCTGGGATTTCTGAATCGATTCAAAAACAGATTTTCAATCCCTTCTTCACAACCAAACCTGTTGGTAAGGGAACAGGAATGGGAATGGCTATCAGCTATCAAATCATCACCAAAAAACATGGCGGCAAGTTAGAATTTTTTTCCACACCTGGAAAGGGAACGGAGTTTGTGGTTCAAATTCCTATCCAGCAGAAAATTTGTCTAATATAACGAAACGTTATCATGGGTATTTTGAATTCTGAATCAATCAAACTAAAGGTAATAAAATTTCAAATTTTGTACCTATACCAATCTGTGAATGAAAATTCAATTTCCCACCATGTCTGACGGTGATAATTCGATAACTTACCGCTAAACTAGTATTTTTACCATTCTTTGTTTCCAGAGAAAAAGACTCCATAATTTGCTGTTGTAAGTCTTCAGGCATTCCAGAACCATTGTCAGCAATGCGAATTAAAACCCAGCGAGAATCAGGTGCATCTGGATTGCTTGCTTCTTGTGATATAACTTCTGTGGTAATCTCAATTCGAGGTTTTTGAACAGTCTTTGTCTCTTCTGAATTTAACTGTTGTCGCACTGCTTCATTAAGTAAAGCATCTACAACTTCGCTTAAAATATTCATCAAAACCTGGTTAAACTGCCCCATGAAGCAATACACAGGGGGTAATTGACCATAGTATTTGACGATTTCAATTTCTCCTTGAAGGCGACTATTAATTAATAAAATGATGCTATCTATACAGGCGTGTAAATCTACTGGCTTGGGATAAAGTTCATCAATATGACAGAAGTTTTGCAAGCTAGTAACGAGTTTTTTTAATCTTTCCGCTCCCGTGCGAATACTAGCAAGCGATCGCGACAAATCTTGTTCTAAAAAATCAAATTCAATCTCTTCTTTAATCTGATTAATTGCCTGAGAAACTGATGGTAACTCTTGATCGTAAGCTGCTATGAGCTTGAGTAAATCTTGACTGTAATTTGAAACATAAATGATGTTACCCCAAATAAAACCCACTGGGTCTAAAATTTCGTGCGCTACGCCGTCTACCAAACGCCCCAAATTTGCCATTTTATCATTTTGAATCATTTGGGCTTGACTGCGTTCATAGCGGATCAGATTGTCGATTCCCCGAATTTGCCAAGAAATAATATTCAATTCTTGGACATCTAACAATCTATAAGCACCAGATTCGGTTTGTACTACAATTGGTTCTGCTAATAATTCTGGCGATCGCTTTAAGCTAAGTTGCATTGTTGTTAAAATCGATGTTGTATCAGCAACCAGCAACATCGGTGTCCGCACATAGCTGTAGAGAACAGCTAATGGTTGCTGAATAAATAACTCTTGTCCGAATGGACGAATCGAAAATTCCAGTAGTCGCCGCCGCGAAATCATCCCAATAAATTGTCCCTGTTCTACCAAAATTACTCCTGGTAGCAAGGGGTATTTTTCCAAAAAACTAGCCACTTCCATACCAGTGTGGCTAATTTCCACCGGGAAGTTATACATTGGTAGTTCTTGGAGGGTTGAATCTAAACCAAGATCGCGATCGCTACCCTCAGACAAAAATGGCGGTGAAATTTGGCAACTAAATTCTTCTGGCACTAGACACCCTGATTTTTTCAAAGACAGGTAAAGAATAAGTTAATATTTTACATTCTGCCACTCTCAAAATCCGGTTTTAGTTTAGGTATCTAATAAAACTAGTGGTCTATCAAGGTAAAAATCTTTCTCAGGCGACTAGAAGTAATTGGCGTGCAATTTATAATCTGGGTGGAGAATATTCAGAAAGCGATCGCAAGCTAAACTAAAAATAACCTTTACCAAGAGTGCAAAGGTAGCGTTATGACCTCTGTAACCAATCCGCCCAACGCCCTCACTCCTTTCCCCTTCCCGGATCATACTCAACTTCCTGAGTCCGATGGTACTTTTGTGTTCGTGGAGTGTGCCGAAGGCAAGAACTGGCAAGAACATCCCCAAAGCATTTTACTGACTGACTCTATTACACCCATCCTCAAGCAATTAAATCCTGAAGGTGAATACTGTATAGGGCAAGACTTAGGCATTTACTGGCGCTTGACTGATCCCCCTGAAAAAGTCGCAGAAGCACCTGATTGGTTTTATGTACCGAATGTACCATTTTTGCTCAATGGGAAAACGCGACGTTCTTATGTGTTGTGGCGAGAGTTTATTGCCCCGTTGATTGTCTTAGAATTTGTCTCTGGGGATGGTAGTGAAGAACGGGATAAAACTCCTTTGAAGGGGAAATTTTGGATTTATGAGCAAGTCATTCGTCCTCCCTTCTACGGCATTTATGAAGCGAGTAAAGCCAGCCTAGAGGTTTATCATCTAATTGAAGGACAGTATCAGATATTACCAGCAAATGAACGAGGACATTATCCTATAGTTTCTTTGGGTGTTGAATTAGGCTTATGGCTAGGAGTTTATCAGAATGTGGAATTACCCTGGCTGCGTTGGTGGGATTTACAAGATAATTCGTTGTTGAATGGCGATGAAAGAGCCGAACAGGAATCTCAAAGAGCAGAACAGGAATCCCAAAGAGCCGATCGCCTAGCTGCCCAATTGCGTAGACGCAAAGCGGCTTGTCGTTAGACATCGCTCAGTATTGAACCAGAAACTTGATATCCTACTACGAATTACGAATTAAAAAAGGGCTGGTGTAAAAGAGTCATCTGTGGCTTAATTTGTTTAGACACAAATTTTTACTGCTACCTGGGTAATCACGATGACAAATAGACCTCCTTCCGAACCGGAGTCATCCCAAAAAACTGCCCTTGGCTTTGATGAATTTATAGCCATTCTGGTTGCCTTCGCCACTATCGGAGCGATTCTTTTTTGGTCATTGTCCCGCAGGGATTCTAGTTGGAACTTAAACGGGCTGCTGTTGCCTTCTTCCACTCCATCTCCTAGTGTTCGACCAAATCCAGTATTGCCCTCTCCTACTGCCAAGGTAGAACCTTATGCAGTCCCCAACAACGTTTTGCCCTCTTCTCCACCTGAAGCTGTTGTTGAACCCACCACACGTTCATTCCCAACTAACAGTGCAACTCCTTACCGCGCAATGTTACCATCTGTTCTGGTAATCCCAACTCAATCCCCACAAGCACAAACACCTGTATCCCCTCCAACAGAACTTGAGTCATCACTCAAATCATCAGCGTTGCCTTTAGTAACTCCGGCAAAACCAAAATCAATCATTCCGCCGCCAATTGCATTTAACGATGTGCCCGATAACTTTTGGAGTCGGCGTTTTATAGACGTTCTTTCTGCCCGTGGGATTCTCAAAGGGTTTCCTGATTATTCTTTTAGACCAAATCAGCCTGTAAACCGCGCCGAATTTGCTGCCATACTAGAAAAAGCCTTTGACCAAGAACCGTCTAAGACTACGATCGCATTTCAAGATGTACCAACAAAATTCTGGGCAACTCCAGCAATTGACCAAGCCATTAGTGGCGGATTCCTCAAAGGCTACCCGAAAAAAACCTTCAAACCACAACAAAATATTTCACGAGTGCAAGTTTTAGTTGCCCTTGTCAGTGGGTTGAATTTGAAAGCACCCACTTCCCCAAATCAGATTATCAATGTCTATAAAGATGCTAAAGATATTCCACCTTATGCTATCGGCAAAATCGCTGCTGCTACAACCAATGGTCTGGTAGTTAACTATCCAAATCCTCAAGTCCTAGATCCAAACAAAGTAGCTAGTCGGGCACAAGTGGCAGCAATGATTCATCAAGCTTTAGTTAAACGGGGCAAATTGGAGGCAATTACATCTCCTAATATAATGCGTAGGCGTAGCCCACCGCAGGCATCGCCCAAAATATCTCCAAAACTTCCACACACTCCAAAACCGAACCCAAAAGTTAAATTGCCCACCGGAGGTTCGCCTCAACAATAATTACTAATTCGTAATTCGTAGTGACGCTCGATAACTCGCTCTAAGCGTACTCCTACGGAGAAGCAAGCTACGCGTAGCGTCTCGTAGAGAAGCCATGCCGTTGGCGTTCGCGTTCGCGTCTCTGAAAGAGAAGAGAAGGCTTTACGCTGCGCTATGCGCTAAAGCGTCTCCCCTTCTCCAAAGGGAGAGGCTAACGCCTTCGCGGAGCGTCTCGTAGAGAAGGGAGAAGACTCGCTACCGCTGCGCTAACGTAATTCGTAATTCAACGCAGGGTCAGAAGGAGCGAATTCTATACGAAGTGTTAGTAAACTTCGTAGGGCATTTTGAGAGAAGTCTGAACGCCGGAAGTCGGCGTTCAGACTTCGGGGATTTGGAATTAGAGCGTACTTCTACACAGGAGCAAGCTACGCGTAGCGTGATGCCCTGAACTTGCCGTACCACTTGCCTACGGCACGCTCCGCGAACGTGGAAGCAAGCTCAGGGCATTGCGTCTTCAAGAGAAGGGTCTCATAGAGAAGCGATAATTAGATATTAAGCTTCTGGAATTTCTTTACCAACAACTTGTGATTTAAGAGTGGTGATTTCACTAGTTAACTCTTTCCTGGTTGAGGCTTTGAGTAAATAGCGGTAAACAAACCAGGCAGAGTAACCAATACCGATCAGCTCAAAAGTAGGCGCTACCAAAGGGATATCATTCAAAGCATCTAATATTGCCAAGAGTACTTTAACGGCAACAATTGATCCTACAATTAAACCAACTGTTACCAGGGGTTGCTTATATTGATTAAAGAAGCTTCCCAGATAATCTGGTAATGTTGCTAAAAAGGTAGAAATTTGCTCCCCGTATTTTAGCCATTCGTCTTGAGACTGTGCCGGAGGCTGGAGTTTGGTGATGGTTCCTGTTTGGTTGTTGATCTCTGCCACTGTAGTCTCTTTAGATGCGGTTTCAGTAAATTCTTGTTCTGGCATTTTCGCTCCTATTAATTTGACTGTTGAGTTTTTCTAATCTGGATAATTACAACCAAAAGGTTGTTGATTAGGTAATGTACTTGTGCATCAGTACAATTTGGTGAAAGGCACAAAAAGATTTTAGTGTCCTATAACCCTATAACCATAGTTGCCCCGTACTATCTACTGCATCAACTACAAGGTAGACAATCAGTAGGAGGATAGAACTCAGAAGGCAGCAGGATGTATTACAATCAACTTCCTAAGTTCTATTTTTGGAATCAACTGGAATCCTCAGGTTGTGATTATCCCATTTCATGTCATTTGCTCATAATCGTACTAAATCTAAGTACAAATGATGCAAAAATCACTCCACTTCTCATTTATATAAGCCTAGAAGCCGATTTTATCCGATATTAAAGCTATTTTAAGCCGCGTTCGTCAATTAACGCATTCGTATTGATATTAATACGTAATGAAAATTTTTTTGTGTTTATATAGGCTAGACTTTTAAACTATTTTATGATATATGTGCCTGGGATGATGGAGACAAGGGGACAAGGAGATAAACCAAACTCAGCACTCTTTTGCCCAATCCTTAATCCTTAAGAAGTATGAAACCTTTTGTTTTTCTCCTGATTGTATTAATTTTATAAGGAAGCAGTAAGGTAGAGTAGTGGCGTAGGCGATCGCAAAAACTCATTGCCTGCTATCAACCGCATATTGAAGAAAGTAGTGTGGTAAGGAGAAGACGCTCTCAGGCGCGTTTTTAGTGCAGAAAACTATATCGTTGCTCCTAAAAAAAAGTGAATTCTGTGAAATCTAGTAATTATACTTGGTTAACTTGTTGTAAAATTTACTTATATAATTTAGGGTGATGCTAATTATCTAGCAAGCAATGATTTGCTCTTGCAATAAAAGAAGATAATGTAGATGTTAATGACTAATTAAGGTATTTTGACAATTTAGACTAATTTGATTATTTTTGCGGGAAGGCAAGGAGGTTTGAGAAATGCTTTCCTCAAAAGCCAACCCCTATCTACAGCAGTTCAGAAAGCAAAAAAGTGTCAGCCGAAGAGCCATCGACAGACGAACTCCCAACTATAGAATTTCCTTCACGAGGAAAACTCAAAGCTAGTTCTTGGCGTATCCATCAAAAAATTGGCTATGGGTACTTTGTAGCGATCGGAATTGGCTTTTTTGGTTCACTGACTGGGTTAGTGATTGCTAGTTACTACCGGGGAAGGGAAGTTAGACAATTCAATCAAGCTTATCAACAAGGACAACTACTAAGTAATTATAAAGATGCCGTAGTAGGGGCGCAATTACATAGTTCTAACCTAGTTGCTGTATTAGAAAATTCACAACAACTGCAAAGCAAAAAAGCTGATTTTCTGAAGAATGTTGAAAAAGCCAAGCAACTAGAGTCAAAAATTGGCGGATTTATCGATAGTAAACCTAAAAGACTAGCAGCAACAAGTTCGACTTTACAGACGTTATTGCTGGATTATAAGACTAATTTAAAAGCCTACGTTGACCAAATCGAGGTCGTCTTACAGAAAATTGACTCCCCAAAAGTACAACCTCAGAAGATTTCCTCTGCCCGATCGCAGTTATTAACAATAATGCGTGGTGAAACAGCCATGCGGCTAGACCAGCTTTCTCAAAGCTTGACTAACATCCTGCAAACTGCTCAAGATCAAGAGCAAGAAAGGCAAAAAGCCGTTGAGCAGGCGAGAATAGTTGAGCGATTGATCGTGATCGTGAGTATGCTGGTTTCGGTAGCGATCGCAGCTATTGTAGCTTGGCGTACTAGTCGGGCGATCGCAGAACCAGTTATCACTGTAACCCAAGTAGCTGAACAAGTTGCAAGGAAACATAATTTCGATTTGCGAGCGCCTGTCACCACTGAAGATGAAATTGGCCTACTCGCCAAATCTCTAAATCGTCTAATTGAGCGAGTATCTGAGCGAACAAAAGAACTACAACAAGCTAAAGAATTAGCCGAAGCTGCTAGCAAAGCAAAAAGCGTATTTTTAGCCAATGTCAGCCACGAATTACGCACACCATTAAATGCTGTCATTGGCTTAAGCCAACTACTAGAAGACGACGCTACCGATCTTGGTTTATCGGCAGATTTTATCACAGATTTAGAAACAATTAATGCTGCTGGTAAGCATCTACTGCACTTGATTAACGAAATCCTCGACTTGTCAAAAATTGAAGCGGGGAAAATGACCTTGTATCCTGAGACATTCGAGATTGCAATGCTGATTCATAACATTGTCCTCACAGTCAAACCAGCTATAGAAAAAAATGCCAATGTTTTAGAGGTGGATTTTGATGAGCAACTTGGCACCATGTACGCCGATCAAACTAGGATGCGGCAAGTGTTGTTAAACTTACTCAGCAACGCCAGTAAATTTACTACAAATGGCAAGGTGACGCTGACAGTCAACAGAGAAAAGGATGAATTTCGACCGGAGGCTCCTTTGGGCAGCATTATTTTCACCGTTACCGACACAGGTATCGGTATGTCTAACCATCAACAGCAGCAGTTATTTCAACCTTTTACACAAGGTGATACCTCAACTACGAAAAAGTATGGAGGTACGGGACTGGGGTTGGCAATTAGCCGCCACTTTTGCCAGATGATGGGTGGTGAAATTATTGTCAAAAGTCAGCCAGGAATTGGCTCTACTTTCACTATTCGTCTGCCAATGACTGTGCAGGATTAAATGTTGGGCATGGGAAAGAGGACTTGGGGACAAGGGGAAAGACTTGTTACTTGTGTAAGTTATGAATTACAGCAATTTTCATGTATTTGAACCACATCTGTCGTAAGGGCACAGCAATGCTGTGCCCCTACCGCGTGGTCTATTTACCTGAAAATAACTGTAAGTCTCCTTGTCTCCCCTGCTTCCCTGCTCCCCCTCATCTCAGAATCCTCTACGGAATTAAGTAATAATAGTCACCCTACCTGTATCCAAGTCGTAACGACCCCCGACAATTTTCAATTTGCCTGACTCCACCTGCTTAGTTAAAAGCTTTGAGTGCTTCAACCGTTCAATTTGATATTGCACATTTGCCACCACAGCGTTTTCAACCGCATCACCCGGCTGATTCTTGACCTTTTTCAGGGCTGGCTTAATTGCCTTAACAAAAGTACTAATATCACCAGGTAATGATTCCTTTTGGACAGCTGCGGTTACTGCGCCACAACGCTCATGACCCATCACCATCAGCAGTGGAGAACCTAATAAGGCGACTGCATATTCAATACTACCGATCGCTTCATGTGTAGCAATATTTCCGGCAATCCGAACATCAAAGATGTCCCCAATGCCTTGATCAAAAACAATTTCTGCGGGTACTCGTGAATCCGCACAACTAAGAATAGTTGCAAATGGATGTTGAGCTTGAGCAACTTCGTGCAGCCGCAGCTCAGATTGATCGGGATATTGGGGATGATGATCAATAAACCGCTGATTTCCCTCTATCAGCTTTTGTAAGGCTGCATCGGGACTGAGGGATTCAGGGGAAGTTGAGGGGATTTCGGCAGCTTTAGCCTGTTCAACCCGCCAGAGTAAATCGCTGGCAGATAGCATCATCCCAAACGCCCCGGTCATTCCTAACTTTAAAAAATCACGACGTTCCATGAAATGCTTCATTGAATTTATCACTCTCTTACATCGACGCAACACATCTGACAGAGCGAATCTCCATCACATCGGAAACGTAGCAAGTACCTCCGAACTTATTAAGGAGTGGTTTGATATTTTCGACAACCGGCTTAAGTTGTTCTGGCATACAAAACGCGAGGATGTAAACATTATCAAGCATGGTCATGTCTAAATCTTCTGTCGTTCCTTGTAATCCTTTACCAGCTACATTTCGGATTATGGCATGGTTATGTACACCCGACTTGTCTAATTTATCTAAAATTTTGGCAAGCTCAAAGGAGTTGGCGATAATTTCTATCTTTTTAACTACGTGCATATTATTACCTCCAAAATAGGTTAATTCCGTAAAGATACAACGGAATTCCTACAATAATATTGAACGGAAATGTGACTGCTAGAGCGGTAGAAACATACAGGCTGGGATTTGCTTCGGGAACAGTCATCCGCATCGCCGCCGGGACAGCAATGTAAGAAGCACTGGCACACAATACAGCGAATAACAGCGAATCTCCGCGAGGCATACCGATGAATTTAGCAATCGCTAACCCAATGCCTGCATTGAGTATTGGAATTAGTATGGCAAATAAAATCAGGAAAACTCCGGTTTTTTGCAAGTCTTTAATTCTTCTGGCAGCGACTAGTCCCATGTCCAGTAAAAAGAAGGTGAGAACACCATAAAACAACCCTTGAGTAAAGGGTTCTAATACGTGCCAACCGCGTTCTCCTGTCAAGACACCTATTAATAGACTACCGACTAGGAGAAAAACTGAACTATTAAGAAATGCTTCTTGCAAAACTTCCGGCCACGAAAAGTCCCGCTTTCCATCGTTGGTGAATATATTCACCAAAATTAGACCAACTATAATCGCTGGGGATTCCATGAGCGCAAGGGCTGCCACCATGTAACCATCAAAAGTAATGCCAAGCTCAGTTAAAAAAGCGCTAGCCGTGATGAAGGTGACGGCACTGATAGAGCCGTAGGTTGCAGCGATCGCAGCCGCATCGTAAGTATCCAATTTCAACTTCAGGATAAAAAAGGTGTAAATTGGAACAACACAAGCCATCATCATTGCTGCCGCGAGTGTGAGGATTACTTCCTGAGTTATACCGCTTTTGATTAGTTCTACCCCTCCTTTAAAACCAATCGCAAGCAGCAGATACAACGAAAAAAGTTTGGGCATTGGTGCGGGAATTTCTAGATCAGACTTGACAAAAACAGCAGTCATGCCTAAAAAGAAAAACAGGATTGGCGGATTCAAAATGTTGGATACAATTAAGCTAACATCCATATCCACCCCTCCTTGTATTGGTTAAACCTGAAATTAAAGAAATTTTTCATCTTTAAAAATTTAACGGTTGAATCATGATGTACCGTGTATCACTACCCAATGTCAATTGGGTACTCAAGGAGTGAATAGTCCGATTGGTGACAATAGTGTCGGCGAGGTATCACAGCGTTTTTCACTTCAATAAACCACGGGCTAGGGAACATTGCAGTGTCCCTACAAAAATCCGTAGTTAAATTAACTGAAAATAGCTGTGAAGCTCTGTTAACAACAGAACAAGTAAGAGCTTGCCCAGTATTTTTATGATGTTTGATTCCCCGTCGCTGATTTTACGACAGAACGCGCAGGAATAACTCGTGGCTAACCTATCTACGTAGAAAAATTAACGTATTGTAGAGGCAATTCATGAATTGCCCTGGCAAAAACCTTGTCTAAATCCCAGTATTTTTTATGATTTACAACAGTTTGGTAAACCCCGCTTGCTGAAAATGACGGTCAGATTTAAAGGCTTGAGTAATCCCCTCTTGTGTCATCACCGCAAAGCTGATACAGTCAGTTAACTCCCAATCTTTATCGGGACGCTGGCTGTATAACATCCAACCTTCATTCAACAATTTTTGACTGAAAGGGAGGATTTGCACACTTTTTAAAAGTCGCAACGCAAACTGTTAATGAAAGCAACTGTCTGAACACGACTAATTGGTGTACACAGAGCATCTGCAATCTCCAATAGTACAAACTCTGTTGTTACCAAAGGCGTTTCTAAACGCACAAGTCTATCCATTACCTCACTTGCCTGGTGATGAAGATTATCCCTAATATTAAGAAGGGCAATCCAGGCAGCTGTGAAGACAAAAACTTTCGTCAAGGTTATGATTCTCGCTTTTGCATTCCATAGAGATAATGGTCATGCTGGTGTGCCAAATCGCCAATATCTGTATCAACTGCACAGTTTTTAATCAACTGCCTCAGTTGATCCCAATCTGAGTTTTCTGGTGTTGCTAGCTAAGGTGTGTGGTTTTCTTCAACAAACACAATTATAACTGACTGTCCCTCATGCCCTTCAATTGGTTCGTTAGGATGAACTACACCGTTTTGGAATCTGCCTTTGACTGACAGCATAGCTTTTTCTTGCTTCCACATAAATCATGATAGAGTACCATTCTGGTTAAGAATATTGCCACACAATCTTTGTTGACCAAGTTTCGTTAGGATATTGTAACCTGGGCAATAGCAACTCTCTATTGATGTGACGCCAGGCATAGGCGTAGCCCGCACTTCTCTACGAGACGCTGCGCGAACGACAAGCTCAGTGACCATCGGAGACATCGCTTTTTCACATCCATGACAACAACCATCGACTTTCTTAGTCACCTTAACCCCAGCCAACGTCAAGCTGTCGAACATTACTGCGGCCCGTTGCTAGTTGTTGCTGGCGCAGGTTCCGGTAAAACACGAGCGCTGACTTATCGTATTGCCAATCTGATTCTGAAACACCGTGTTGATCCAGAAAATATCCTGGCGGTTACTTTTACCAACAAAGCCGCGCGGGAGATGAAAGACCGGATTCAACGGCTGTTTGCTGAACAACTGGCAATGAAACAACACGGTCAACGTTTTGATTTGTTGACAGAATACCAGCAAACGCTACTGCGATCGCAAGTTTACAAAAACACGATCAAAGACTTATGGTGTGGCACTTTCCACAGTCTATTTTCTCGCATTCTCCGCTTTGATATTGAAAAATACGTAGACGAAAAAGGACGCCGTTGGAATCGCAATTTCTCTATCTTTGATGAATCAGATGTTATCAGTCTGATCAAAGAAATCGTTAATAAAGAGCTAAATTTAGACGATAAAAAGTTTGATGCCCGCTCTGTCCGCTACGCTATTAGTAATGCTAAAAACCAAGGTTTATCACCCCAAGAATTTGAGCGAGATCAACCTAATTATCGCGGACGGGTAATTGCCCAAGTTTACAATTTATATCAAGATAAATTAGCACAAAACAACGCTCTTGACTTTGACGATCTAATTCTTGTACCTACGAGATTATTTCAACAAAACGAGCAAGTATTGGGTTACTGGCATCGCAAGTTTCGTCATATCCTCGTAGATGAATATCAGGATACTAACCGCACTCAGTATCAACTGATTAATTTATTAGTTACTAATGGCGAAACCAAAAAGAGCGAATGGGAATGGGAAAATCGCTCAGTTTTTGTTGTCGGCGATGCAGACCAATCAATTTACAGCTTTCGGATGGCAGATTTCACCATCTTGCTAGGATTTCAGGAAGACTTTGGCGATGGTTTGGTAGATGATGACACCCGGACGATGGTTAAGCTAGAAGAAAATTATCGTTCTTGTGAAAACATTCTGCAAGCAGCTAATGAATTAATTGAAAATAACACCCAACGGATAGATAAAGTCCTGAAAGCGACGCGGGGGACGGGTGAACAGATTACTTGTCACAAAGCCGATGAAGAACTTGCAGAAGCGGCATTTGTAATTAATCAAATTAGCACTTTAAAAAACCAAAATCCAGAGTTGAACTGGGGTTGTTTTGCCATACTTTATCGAACGAATGCTCAATCTCGACCATTTGAAGAATTGTTGGTGAAATATCAAATTCCTTACACAGTTGTGGGAGGAATGAGATTTTACGATCGCAAAGAAATTAAAGATGTTGTTGCTTATTTAAGAGCGATAAATAATCCAGCTGATACAGTCAGTTTATTAAGAGTTATCAATACTCCCCGCCGGGGAGTTGGCAAAACTACTATTGATGCTTTGGTGAACGCCTCCCAGCAATTAGGGACAACTTTGTGGGAAATACTCAGCGATGAAACATCAGTTAATACATTAGCTGGACGGGCGACAAAAGCTGTAAATAACTTTGCCGCAATGATTAGCCGTTGGCAAGGACAAGTTGCTACGCTTCCGGTAACTGAGGTTTTACAAGGAATATTAGAAGACTCTGGTTACGTTCAAGACTTGATGAATCAAGGCACAGATGAAGCTACAGATCGGGTACAAAACGTCCAAGAACTTTACAACGCTGCACTGCAATTTCAAGAAGAAAACGAAGAGATTTCCCTGCGAGACTTTTTGAGTAGTGCCGCCCTTAGTTCCGATTTGGATAACTTAAAAGAAGGACAAACAGCCGTTTCTTTGATGACTTTGCACGCTTCTAAAGGGCTAGAATTTCCCGTAGTATTTTTGGTGGGATTAGAACAAGGGCTATTTCCTGGCTACCGCTCACTGAGCGATCCGGCATCTTTGGAAGAAGAACGCCGCTTGTGTTATGTGGGAATTACTCGCGCCCAAGAGCGGTTATATTTATCACACGCGCGTGAACGCCGTTTGTATGGTTCTCGTGAACCTGCTGTGCGATCGCAATTTCTCGACGAATTGCCAGAAGAATTATTAACTACTCAACGCCTAAGTCGTCAAAGTTATATTAAAAGTGCCTATACTCCGAATGGAAAACAAGATACGAAGCAGAATTGGCAAGTAGGCGATAGAGTATTACATAAAACTTTTGGGCTTGGTGAAATTACTCATGTTTTCGGAACGGGTAGTAAGATGTCTGTGGCAATTAAATTTTCTAGCTTGGGACAAAAAATTGTTGATCCAAGAGTAGCGCAGTTGCAACGAGTAGAGTGAGTATAATCGCAGAACCCCGTTTTATTTGATAAATCGGGGTTCTTGTTTTTTATATTTCAATTTCTTTAAAGTGTTCAACAATGGGAAAAGGCTCATAAAAATGATGCAGAAGTTCTTTCCACTCTTGAAACTCAGCAGAATTTCTAAATCCTACAGTATGAGATTCTAAAGTTTCCCATCTGACAAGTAATAAGTATTTACCTTTGACTTCTATACATTTATGCAATTCATGGGATAAATATCCGTCCATTGAGGAAATAATTTTAGAAGCTTTTGTGAAAGTAGCTTCAAAATCGGATTCCAAACTAGGTTTGACATGAAGCATAACTGCTTCAAGAATCATAAACGTTTTGCGATGAGTATTAATGTAATGTTATTTAGTATAAAGTAAATGCGATATCTACGACGGGCTACGCCTACGCACACACTTTACTAAATCAAAAATAATTTTTGAGTAAATAGTTAATTGCGGTACAAAACGGAGTATGTTGTCCATCAACATCCAGTTTTTCATAACCTTCAGCAAGCAGTTTTATTTCTATTTCAGTCAAACCTTCAGTAGCCAGCAATGCAGCATCAATTGCTACTCTACGCATCTTTTGCAGTTTGTCAATATCAAGTGCTAGCTTTTTAATTGTTGTTTCAGCAACAGCTTTTTTACCTGGATTATCTGTCGGTTGAATTTCACCAGAAGCAGGATATTTAAAAAAATCAGCACAGTTTATTTCCAAGGGTGAAACCATCAAATTTTCATCGTACCAATACTTTTTCTTATGTCCGCAATGCACCGGAACAGTAGGAGGTTCTTCACTTTCTCCTTGACATGAAGCGATAAGATTTGTGTACTCCAGCGCCAGATTTGGATAAGCACTACGAGGCTTGAGGTGTTCTATATGGCTAGTTTCTCTGGTGATACGCATTCCACAATAGCAACAGATATATCCCTGTTCCTTTAGTAAAGCATCATGTACAATAGGTTTTTCTGGTGTTTGAAAATTATCATCCCAGCTAGGTTTCCACTCATCATTTTCCAAAGCCTTCCATTTGGTAAATTTTTCTGGTTCCTGACTCTTTTTGATGTGCTTCATCGATTGAGAATTTCCTTCCGCCGAATGAGTACATCCGCTTTAACAAACTCTGGCTCATCTGCTCCAATTTCAATAGCCAATTGTTGACGTAATTGCCTAGCACCTTCAATATTTCCAGCATCAATTAGTCGAAAAAGCTCTAAAAGACTTTCCTTAATTTCCTGGGGACGTTCTGGAACACCCATGAGGTCTTCTAAAATGCGATTGCTGTCTCTCCCAAAGGAACTTTCTGGTCTTTTTGCAACAACACCTTCGTCTGTTTTTTCTAAAATGTAAATTCCTTCTGGTTTGACTTGGCTAATTACTTGAGGTGAATGGGTAGTGACAATAAATTGACAATTAGGGAATGTTCTTGTCAAAGCTGGAATAATTTCTCGTTGCCATTTGGGATGTAGATGGAGTTCAATTTCATCAATTAAAACAACACCTTCACCTTCGAGCGGATCTGATAAACCTGGGTTGGCGATCGCTAATCGTCTTGCTAAGTCTCCCACCATTGCCAGCAAGCATTTCTCACCATCAGATAGCTGATTAATTGTGAACTCCTGATCTTGTTTTTCTACAGTCATTCGCAGAGGAGAACGCCGCACACGTAAATTTGAAAAATAAGGGATTAATGAAGAAATAGCTTGTCTTACTGCTTCTAGTTGGTGGCTTCTATAACTTGAAGTGTCTCGCCTTTTTTCATTTTCTAAATCTTCTAACGTTCTAAACCATTGAAAGAAGGTACTGAAGCTGATTTGTATACCATTTAATGCCTGTTCATAAGCATCTGTCTGTTCAAATGAATAATCTTTTGAAATATCGAGAGATATATCAATAACTGCACGATTTACTCGATAATAAACTGCTAGAGGCAAACTAGTTTCAGGATTTTTTTGCCATTGATGATGAATTTCTTCAACAACTGTTTTTAATTCGTCCTGATAGTTATTTAAATTTTTACTGTTTCCTTTAAAATCATTTTTTAGAAACCAATTTACTGATAAAGAGTCGAGTAAAACTTGAATTTCGTTGTATGTTTCATCGCATCCATTCGTAATATCTTGTTCGCTGAAATTACGAATTTTACTGTTTTGCTCTCCGAATAACTTTGATTGACTACTATTATCAGAGTATAAATTAAGGCTCCCGTAAATATGCCCTTGAATATTTATTTGACTGCCCAAAACATTTATACTCTGGTTGGCAGATGTAAACATGTCCTCATTCGATGCAATCCTACCTATAAACTGTGACAGAAGAATAGCCAGACAATCAAGAATACTTGATTTACCAACGCCATTGATACCAATAAGTACTGTTGGTTCAGCCTCATGAAAATCAAGCGTCAAATCGCCGATTCCACGGAATGATTGCATTTTCAAGCGCTTGACTTTCATAATAATTACGCTGATTTTAGTTTAATAATACCTTTATCAAAAACGCGATTATTAGTAGCGATCGCACTTATTTCTATTCTATCTTTATACACTTCATAAGAGGCAAAACTTAAGTCGCTGGTAGAATACCCTGTCCACTCAGAACGCCCTACAGGACGATTACCAGCACCTGCACCACAAATTAAGTAAGTTGTACCATCAATAGCACGAGTGCGTTCATAATTATGTTCATGACCATTGATGTAAAGTTGAACACCGTATTTTTGAAATAGAGGAGTGAAAGTTTTAATAAAATCTGGATTATTCCCATATTGACCCGATGAATAAATCGGATGATGACCAAACACCACTTTCCAAGGAGCATTACTAAGACTTAATTCTTTTTCTAACCAACTTAGCTGGTTTTTCCAATCAGCATTACTGTTAGTATCTAAAGCGAAAAATTGCACAGTTCCCCGGCGAAATGTATAGTAACGTCCCTTCATGTTAAAGCCAGCATACTTGACTTGTGGATTGCCATTGTCAGTACGAATATCGTGATTACCTAAACAAGCCTGAAATTTCACACCAAGCTTTAGCAAACCTTGATAGGGACGCTCAAAAACTGCATTAATTTTTTCAATTTCGCCGTTATTGTAGATGTTGTCTCCAGCTAAAACGACTAAATCATAAGGATTTTTCTGATGATACGCATTCATCGCTCTAGCCACAGCATACTGTCCTTTAGCCCCAGTTCCCGTATCTGCTACAGACACAAAACGTAATAACAAGTCTTTTTTGGCTGGGTTAGCGGCTACAGCTGTTGTTGAATCACTAATATCAGTACTTTGATGATTTTGATGAGCAAACATCCAGCTTAAAAATCCTGTACTAATGGCGCTGAGGCTACTTAAAAATAAAAATTGACGGCGTTTCAGTTTCATAAGTCACCAAATTTAATAAATAGTCAGTTTAGCGAAAACAATGAGCAATGAAGTGATACATTAATGCAAAAGAAGGCAGCACCAGTAATAATGTACGTTGTTTGTCTTTGATTCGCTGCTTTTGGTGAAAGTTCCATGTCACAAGACAATCAGTCAAAACCGACGGATGAGCAGATAACTCAACCTCCCCAAAAACCTTACCAGAGAGTTCAGCCATTTTGGAAGGCTAAAATTATCCAACTTCTCCAAGGGACGATTGGGGTTTTAGAAGTAACGGTAGAAAAACTAGAGACAGCACCCCCACCTGGTACTGAGGACAAACCCAGTTTTTTCCAGCAGCTTCAGTTGTGGTGGGGTGGATTGTTAAGGACAATCCGCTTGTTTTTACCATCAAATTTGTCAACAAAGTTATCAGATACAGCTTTGACAGGAATTGTTACTGGAATTGCTGTAATTCTTGTTTGGACAACTACGACTATCTTTACTGGTAAACCTACGGAAGTAGCAACTGTTCCCCCGGTTGAAAAGGTTCTGATACCAACACCAACGGTAACTACTCCACTGGAGTCAGTCGCACCAGAACCACAGCCACCAGAGGAAATTACGCCGCCAGAAGTACAAACCACCCCACCAACGCCGGAACCAGAACCAATTCCTACACCAACACCAACGCCGACACCAATCATAGAATTGACACCTGAACAAGCCTTGATTGCGGCTATTGAAAATCAGGTAGCCGAAATTAGCGATCGCATTGCCTCTGGTTTGATAAAGTCAATTCAAGCTAACTTCCGTACAAGTAACTTGACTGTCAAAATTAGTGATGATTGGTACACTCTCAAAGAATCTCAGCAGGACAAGCTAGCTGCAAAGATATTACAACGCTCTCAAGAACTTGATTTTACTCATTTAGAAATTATCGACTCCCAAAATAGACTCATAGCTCGTAACCCGGTTGTTGGGACTGAGATAGTAATTTTTAAACGGCAAACAGCAAGTTAAAATAATTCGTAATTCCTAATTCCTAATTCGTAATTTAGACGTTTAACTTTAAGTATTTATGTTAGACAACGTTTCGCTATTGCTCAAAGCTTGTGAAAGCTTAAACATCAGCTATGAAATTTTTCATCCATCTGAAAATTTAATCAAAATAAAATTGAATAGTAAACAACATTATTTTTGTAACTATAGCACTCCGTTACTTAATCAAGCAGTAGCACATCTTATCAAAGACAAAGAATACACTTATCATGTTTTAAATAAAAAAGTTAAACTTCCTCGGACAGTAGGTTTTCTTTCGCCTTTTTGTGACAGCCGATATAAGATTTACTTAAAAATCCCAACTATTGAAGATATCGTATTGGAAATAAAAGAAAATTTTGAAACACCAGTGATTATTAAAAGAAATTCTGGTGCGAGCGGACATAATGTCTTTTTATGTGAGAATATAAATGAAATTGAAACTGCTTTAAAAGAAATTTTTAATATTAATAATAAGTATGATTACGTCGCTCTTGCCCAAGAATTTATTCACATAAAATCTGAATATAGAGCCGTTTTCTTAAATAAAGAGTTGGTTCTACTCTATGAAAAAGATATAACTGATGCCAAATTTGTCGGTAATCTCAGTCCTCTACACTGGGATGGTGCGAAAGCCAAGTATATCAACGATCCACAAATACTGTCAGAAATTGCTAATTTTGCTCAACCAGTTTTTCAAGAGTTAGACCTTGATTATGGTGGTTTTGATATCGTGTTAGATCGAGATAATCAATATTGGTTAATTGAAATCAACTCTCATCCAAATTTTAGCCTTTTTATTAGAGACAATGGAGAGGAGTATGTGTTGAAAATTTTTGAAAAAATGCTAATTAGCCTAGCCTCAAATTAAAGAAAGAGACAAGGGGAGAATTTTTGATTTTGGATTGAAGAAAGAAGCGTTCGACTGAGCGCTCACACCAAAGTCTAAAATCTCAAATCGAATAACTTCTAACTCACCAGTCTCACTGCCTAAGTTGGTATCCATACAGTAAAAATCGAGCCAATACTTACAGTTGATTCTACTTCAATTCGACCTCGATGGAGTTCTACAAGTTGTTTAGTTAAAGCCAGTCCCAGCCCAGTGCCTTCGTAGCGGCGGCGATAAGGTGTATCGAGTTGTTGAAATTTCTCAAACAGTAATGGTAATTGTTCTTCGGGAATGCCAATCCCGGTATCTTCCACTTGAAAAATAGCAGTATTATCTTCCACCCAAAGACGTAAAGTAACGTTACCACTTTCTGGGGTGAATTTAATCGCATTATTTAATAGATTCAAAAGGATTTGTTCTACTCGTTCGGCATCGGTGATAAAGCGATCGATTAATTTGTTCGCTCGTTGCTTTTTTTTGCAGTGACTTCATAGCATTTTCGGCAACATTCACCAAAGAAAATTCCGAAATATTTAAAGCTGTCTTACCAGCCTCGATTTGCGATAAATCGAGAATGTCATTAATCATTTCTAATAAATGTTCTCCACTGTCGTGGATGGTTTGCAGATAACCGCGTTGTCGTTGACTCAATTCACCCAAAGACCAGCGTAATAACGTCGAAGACATCCCAATCACATAAGTTAAAGGCGTGAGCAATTCATGACTGATGGTAGCGAGAAATTCACTTCTGATCCGGCTAGCAGCTTCGGCGGCGAGGAGAGCATCACGCAGAGCCATTGTGCGTTCAATAACTCGTTGTTCAAGAGTTTGTTTTTCTTGGGTGAGCGTTTGCATTAACTCAGCTTGGTGAATTGCGATCGCTAATTGTTTTGCGATCGCAACCAGCAAGTTTTTTTCGCTATCACTCCACTGGTACGGTTCATTGCACTGATGAGCAATCAGCAATCCCCACAGTTTTTCCTCAAACATAATCGGTGCAGCCAACTTAGCCCTAACTTGGCATTCCCTTAAAAAATTCAACAAACACTCTTCCAGAGCATAAGTTTTTTCGACATCATCCACAGCTAAAGTAAAGCCTTGGCGATACTTCTCCCAACACTGAGAGGTTCGGACAAAGCATTTTTTTCCGTGTAATTTAACACCGATGTAATAGCACCTGTAGCACGAGCTTCATAGACAATATAACCTCCATACTGTTGGTAGTCTTCTAATAGGATTTGATTATTAACTGATACAAAAGGCGAGTGTTCACCCTTGTTCTCATGTATAGAAAAATAGATTTCGGCAGGTTCCCTAACTGATAGTTCCATACCTGTTGTCAGTGCCGTTTCATTGAGGGGAATACTATCAGACTGGTATGGTTGAGTATTGACTTGGGAACCTGCAAATTTATAAATTACTAGTCTGTCTAATTCCAGAAACTCACGCACCTGTGTAATCGCTGTTGCCATAATGACAGGCAAATCTAAGCTTTTGCGGATCTGCGTTGTTACCTGATTTAATAGCCGCTCTTGGGAAATCTGTTTTTTTAAAGCATCTTCCACTGGCTGACAGATATAAACTGCTGGCCCAATTGGGCTTGGAGGTGCTATTATTTCTTGGTTTGGCTGAGTTAGGAGATATTCTAATAACAACAGCGTGAATTGACTTTGGAGTGTGGCATCATTGGGTCTAATAATTTGCTGATAGCGTTCAAGATTTTGGTGAGTATAAGAATCGCACTCAAACAAGTCTCTCAATTTGTAGACAAAAGAAGCGATCGCCTCAAAATTAAACGTCAACTGAGCATTGAGTACCGAGTAAATTCCTTGCTCCCCTGCTCCCCTACTCCCCTGGTTACTGAGCGCAGTCGTTGGCGCAGCCTCTTGTAGAGAAGTATGCTCCCCTGCTCCCCTATTCCCCTGGTTACTGAGCGCAGTCGAAGTATGCTCCTCTTCAAAGTTTCCTACCAAGAGCGCACTAAACTGCTCAGAAACCACTAGCATAAACCTTTGCCTTTGCCACTCCACAGGTATACCAATTCGTACTAACACAGCTTCTATCAACACCAGAGTGGCACTTCCTACCGTTTGAGCCATCTGTTCTAACAATTCCCCAAGCTGATTAAATACAACAATAGGCAAGGTTCGAGAAAAGCTCAAATCAGGAGAACTAAGCATTTTCAGTCGTTTTGGTAAGAGGGGGCTGAATCCAGGGAAAAAAGTTTGTTTTAATTATCTACTAACCAACAACTTAAAACGGTAATACAGGATTATGCATCGTATAAGTAGCACATCGGGTGGATGGAATCAGTCAGAGGGTTTAATTTTTTTAGAACAAACTCCCGCGCCTTTCGTGTTGATTACGGCTGCTGATACCGATATTCAAACTTTGGCAGCTGCGGTGACAAAATTACCTGGGAGCTTTCCTGCATTGAGAGTCGCTAATCTGTTGCAGTTGCAGCAACAATTAAGCATAGATAATTATGGAGAGCAAGTTTTAGAACATGCTCAAGTAATTATTTTGCGCCTGTTAGGAGGACGTTCTTACTGGGGTTATGGCTTAGAAGTAGTGCAGGAAATTGTGCAACGTAATGGTAGAACCCTGATTGTAATGCCAGGGGATGACGCTTTTGATCCCGATTTAATTTCCCAGTCTACCGTGCCCTTGGGTGTTGTTAACCAAGTATGGCAGTATTTTAGCGAAGGCGGCGTGGAAAATTTTGTTAATGCTCTGCAATTTATCTCCGATAGTTGCTTATTAACTGCATATAATCCGCCGTTACCCCGGCCAATTCCGCGTGTGGGATTGTATGAGTGGGGAGTGGGGGAGCATACTTCGACTGTGCTCAGTAACCGGGGGAGCAGAAGAGAGTTAGAACTCCGTTCATCCACCTCAGAACTGCGTTCATCCACCTTTGAACTGGATGAATCCACCTCAGAACTGCGTTCATCCACCTTTGAACTGGATGAATCCACCTCAGAACTGCGTTCATCCACCTTTGAACTGGATGAATCCACCTCAGAACTGCGTTCATCCACCTTTGAACCGGATGAATCCACCTCAGATACTCGTTCATCCACCTTTGAACCGGATGAATCCACCTCAGAACTCCGTTCATCCACCTTTGAAGCTCAAGGGTTGCAATACCCAATGCCCACTTGCCCTGAGCGAAGCCGTTCGCGTAGCGTCTCGCAGAGAAGGGATGCCCCATGCCTCATGCCCAAAATCGGCATCCTTTTCTACCGCGCTCATTATTTAGCAGGAAACACTAAAGTAATTGATGCTTTATGCGAAGCTTTGGTACAGAAAAATTTACAACCAGTGCCAGTATTTGTTTCTTCATTGCGTGAACCTGATGTGCAAGTTGAGTTGAGTGAATTTTTCCAACCCAAAGAAGCTGAATCAATCGCTGTGCTGCTAAATACCACCAGTTTTTCTCTAGCACGCTTGGAAAGCGAAACACCCCAAACCGACCTGTGGCAAAAATTAGATGTGCCTGTGTTGCAGGTAATCCTCAGTGGCGGGTCAATTGAGCAGTGGGAATCGCAGTTTCAAGGGCTTTCTCCCCGCGATATTGGGATGAATGTGGCGCTACCAGAAGTAGATGGGCGGATTATTACTCGTGCTGTGTCTTTTAAAGCATTGCAAACTCGTAATCCCCATTTAGAAACAGATGTGGTAATTTATGAACCAGTGAGCGATCGCATCGAGTTCGTTGCTAAACTAGCAGCAAATTGGGCGCGTCTACGTTCTAAACCACCCCAAGAACGTCGAATTGCCTTAATTCTGGCAAACTACCCCAACCGCAATGGCCGCCTCGCCAATGGTGTGGGACTCGACACCCCAGCAAGTTGTGTAGAAATCCTGCAAGCTCTACATCTGGCTGGTTATGAAGTAGAAAATCCACCTGCTCAAGGAGATGAGTTGATTCAACGGCTGACAGCTGGCGTAACTAACGATCCGGAAGGTCAAGAATGGCTTCCGGTACACCAAAGTGTTTCTTGGGAAGAATATCAAGAATATTTCGCTTCATTACCGCCAGCAGTGCAGCAGGGTATTAGTGAAAGGTGGGGTAATTTTGAGCAGGGGAGCAATCAAGAATTCTTCCCCTCTGCCTCTTTCCCCGTTCCCGGAATTCAACTCGGCAACATTTTCGTGGGAATTCAGCCAGCCAGGGGTTATGATAATGACCCCAGTTTGAATTATCATGCACCGGATTTAGAACCAACTCATGCTTATTTAGCTTTCTACTATTGGGTCAGAGAAACTTTTGGTGCTGATGCTGTAGTTCATGTAGGGAAACACGGAAATCTAGAATGGCTACCCGGTAAAAGTGTGGCTTTATCGAGTAATTGTTATCCAGAAGTGGCTTTTGGCGCACTTCCCCATCTGTACCCGTTTATTGTCAATGACCCTGGTGAAGGTTCCCAAGCCAAACGTCGCGCTCAAGCGGTGATTATAGATCACCTCACGCCGCCGATGACTCGTGCGGAACTCTACGGTTCTTTGCAACAATTAGAAAATTTAATTGATGAGTATTATGAGGCGGACAGTTTAGATCCTTCGCGTTTGCCAGTGATTCGCGATCGCATCCACGAACTGGTAATCAAAGAAAATCTCCATCTAGATTTAGGAATCCAAAATGAAACAGAAATTTTTAATTCTGTTAGCGCAGCGTTAGCGAGTCCGCGAGCGTCATCTTTAATTTTGAATTCTATCGGTGGCTATCTTTGTGAATTGAAAGAAGCCCAAATCCGCGATGGGTTGCACATTTTTGGGCAATGTCCTCAAGGACGGCAACTCCGAGACTTAATAGTAGCGATCGCTCGCATCCCCAATCGCCATTCTTCAGGTATTACCCGTGCCATAGCTCAAGATTGGGGTTTAGACTTCGATCCCCTCACAGCCGATTTGTCAATGCCTAGTGGTGAATACTCAATAGTCAATGGCACAGAATGCCGTACCCTCGGTGATATCGTCGAAGTCCTAGAAGAATACGCCGCCCTTCTAGTAGAACAACTAATAAATCAGGATTCAGAATTCAGAATTCAGAATTCAGAATTTAGAAATCAGGAATCTTGTACAGACGCGATGAATCGCGTCTGTACCTGGATACGCGATCGCCTCCTTCCCGCCTTACAAAAAACCGATCAAGAAATCACCCATTTATTACACGGACTCAATGGCGGATATGTCCCCAGCGCTGCATCTGGCGCACCTACGCGCGGCCGTCCAGAAGTTCTACCAACAGGGAAAAACTTTTATTCTGTCGATATTCGCGCCATTCCCACAGAGACAGCTTGGGATATCGGCAGAAAAGCTGCTGAAACCCTCGTAGAATATTACACGCAAGAGCATGGCGAGTATCCCAAAACACTAGGCTTATCAATGTGGGGAACAGCCACCATGAGAACAGGCGGTGATGATATAGCTGAAGCCTTGGCTTTACTCGGAGTTCAACCTGTGTGGGATGGTGCAGCACGGCGAGTAGTAGATTTTGAAATTTTGCCCTTAGCGATTTTGGGGCGTCCTCGTGTAGATGTCACCTTGCGAATTTCTGGATTCTTCCGGGATGCTTTTCCCAACTTAATTGACTTATTCGATCAAGCAGTATCAGCAGTGGCAGACTTGGATGAACCGCCAGAACAAAATCCCCTAGCCGATGCAGTTCGCCAAGAAACTGATTTGTGGACAAGCCAAGGATTAACTTTAGAAGCAGCCGTGGTGCGATCGCGCTATCGCATCTTTGGTTCTCGTCCAGGTGCTTACGGCGCCGGACTCCAAGGTTTAATCGAATCGCAAAACTGGACAGATGACGAAGATTTAGCCCGCGCCTACATTAACTGGAGTTCTTACGCCTACTCATCGGGAAACTTGGCAGGGGAGCAGACTTCGACTCCCTTCTCTACGAGAGGCTGCGCCAACGACTACGCTCAGGGCAAGTCGCTCAGTAACCAGGGGAGCAGGGGAGCAGAAATTCTTCCTAACTCCCAGTCCCCAATCCCCACTCCTAACTCCTCACTCCTAACTCCTAACTCCCCACTCCCCTCCCCCGAAGCCTTCGAGCAACGCTTGTCTCAAATGCAAATTGTCCTGCACAATCAAGACAACCGCGAACACGATCTACTCGATTCTGATGATTATTACCAATTTCAGGGTGGCTTAACAGCGGCGGTGCGTTCTCTACAGGGAAAAAATCCCCAAACTTATTTTGGAGATAATTCTATACCCGCCCAACCACGTGTTCGTCAACTGAAAGCAGAAATTGCACGAGTGTATCGTTCTCGCGTAGTTAATCCCAAGTGGATTGCAGGAGTTATGCGCCACGGTTACAAAGGAGCCTTTGAAATGGCGGCGACGGTAGATTACCTATTCGCCTACGATGCAACAGCTAAATGTGTCGAAGATTATATGTATCAAGGCATAGTAGATGCTTATTTACTCGATCCAGTTGTGTCAGAATTTATTCAGGAAAAGAACCCTTATGCACTGCGTGATATTGCTGAAAAATTATTAGAAGCACACAAGCGCAATTTGTGGGAGGATGTAAATATAGGAACATTAGAAGCTTTGAGGAACCTAGTACATCAAGCTGAAGCAGTTATCGAAGAAAAATCAATGGTGTAGGAAACAAATATGGAGAATCTTGCGTATTTGCACCTAGCTTTCGCCTACGAAGACAGCACACCCAGTGAATTGGTCTCCCTCAGTTCTTTGTTTAACAAAGCAGCTGCGCCAGACTGGAAAAGGCTTTCTGGTAGGGCTTGGAAGTATATGTTGCCCCTTGCTCTGTCTTTATCTATTCTTGGCGCCGTCAGTAGCGTCATGGCACTGGAAAAAGGCGATCAAGGCCCTTCTGTCAGGAATTTACAACAAAAGTTGAGAACAGCAGGTTTTTACCAATCTTCTGTTACCCAAGTATATGACGCATCCACACAAGAAGCTGTGCGGCGCTTCCAAAAGGCCGCTGGTTTACCAGTGGACGGCATTGTGGGAGCAAGCACCCTGCAAAAATTAGAAAGTTGGCAGGCCAAAAAGCCTACAACTACGGCTACACAAGTTAAAAGAAGCACTGCTGTAAGCGCACAAGCCAAAAAGCCCAGCACTACTAGTTCAGCCACCAGCAAGCGCCGCAATCCCAACTACCTTGCTAAGGGAGATGAAGGTGAAGATGTCAGAGCTTTGCAAGAACAGTTAAGAGTCGCAGGCTTTTATTACGGAAACGCTACAGGCATATTTGGTCCAATTACTGAAGAATCTGTCAAGCGGTTCCAAGATTCTTACAAATTAAGCGTTGATGGAATTGCAGGCCCAGCAACATTGAGTAAATTGCCGGGAGTTGGCATCGGTGATGGAGAAGAGGCTCCCAAAAAGGTAGTCAATCGAGACAAACTTCGTGTAGGCGATCGCGGTGAGCCAGTTAGAATTGTTCAAGAACAATTGATCCAGGCAGGATATTTAGAGGGAGAGCCAAATGGCTACTATGGCCCCTATACTGCTGATGCTGTACGCCGATTTCAGGCAGCTAATTTTTTGACAGCAAGTGGTGTTGCTGGTCCAACTACACGGGCTAAGTTATATAGCTCAGTTAATACTGTTAGCAAAAGCGAATTTAATACCTTAGAAATTCAAACCCGACTACGGGAGCGGGGTTTTTATAAAGGCAAGCTGAATGGTGTGATGGCAGATGACACCAAAAAAGCGATTAAACAAGCCCAAGAATTCTACGGCATTAGTCTCAAGGATCTTAAAAGCGGACGCTTTTAACATCCGCTTTGGTGTCGTTAGTATCAGTTCCCAACTGGTTGCTTGCCTCCAGTAACAGCAAATTACAAACTGCTCAGATTCCATTTATTTGGTTAATTTGAGTAGTTTCGTCTTATTTATCCACCCAAGTGCTAAAGCGGCATCAGCGCCCGTTGGCACTTGGGACACACTGCATGAATGGTCATTTGACAGTCCAGTAAGTGAAAACCTTCTTTTTGAGCGGTTTTTGACCCAATTTTTAAAATTGAATCATTTTTAAACTCAATAGTTGAGTTGCATCGAACACAAATTAAGTGATGGTGATGGTGGGGATAGGGCTGGTTGATCTCATAATGCTTATGTCCCTCGCCCAATTCTAGTTCCCGTAAAATTCCCATCCTTGCCATCAACTTCAAAGTCCGATAAATAGTTGACAGACTGATCCCTTCACCATCAGTTTCGAGCCGATGATAAAGATCCTCCGCACTCAGATGTTCACCTTGCGGAAGTTCTTGAAAAATGTGTAAAATTGTTTCGCGTTGGGGAGTTAAACGCCAGCCTCGGTCGTTCAATTCTGCCTTAAGTGAAGTAGTTGTGTAGACAGTCATACTAATATTTCTCAACAAATATCGTTAATTGAGAATATAACAAATCTTTTGAGCAATTTGCAACAATCATTGCTTATTGACAATATTTACTAAATACTTAAGAATAATTTATAAAATCTTGCTCAAAATCCAAGTAATAAGCTGTAGTGCATTTAATTTGCATACAGCTAATAGTTAGGATGTTTGTAACGATTACATCCCTTGACTTTGAATTTTGAATGAGTGAATTTTGAATTGCTGAGTTTATCCCCACCTTTAAGATATCTGAGCAAAGGTTTAGGGAAACTCTTGTACAATTAAATACAAATTATTTGCTACAAGCTTCTAAGAGGCTTTTGACCTGGGAATAAAATCAGCCTTTTGTCCTAGTCATTTGTCAAGTGTAGTTTTCTAATGACAAATGACTAATGACAAATGACTAACTTAGAGACTCCAAATAGTCGCGGATGAGGTTGCGGCGCTTGGGTTGACGCAGCTTTTGCAAAGCCTTGGATTCAATTTGGCGGACTCGTTCGCGCGATAAGTCAAGAGCGCGGCCAATTTCTGCTAAAGAATAAGGATGACCATCTGCCAAACCAAACCGCATCAAAATTACATCGCGCTCTCGACTAGTCAAATCTGACAGAAGATGATGCAAATCTCTTTGTAAAGATTCTCGCATTAACATCTCTTCTGGAGTTACACTGTCAGTTTCGAGTAATTCGCCTAACTCAGTGTCTTTATCTTTTCCTACTTTGGTTTCCAAAGAAACGGAGCGAGGAACCCGCAACAAAACTTCTCGGACTTGGGTCGGTGTCATCTCTAACTCAGTTGCTAAATCTTCTAGAGTTGGGGTGCGACCTTTTTCTTGAGCAATTTTGCGTTGAGCCTTTTTGATTTTGTTTAACTTTTCGGTAATATGAACCGGTAGGCGAATCGTGCGACTAGAAGTAGCGATCGCCCGTGTAATACCCTGACGAATCCACCAGTAAGCATAAGTACTGAAGCGATAACCCTTAGTTGGGTCAAATTTTTCTACAGCCCGCTCCAAACCTAATGTACCTTCTTGGACTAAATCCAACAATTCCAAACCACGATTTTGATACTTCTTAGCAACAGACACAACTAAGCGAAGATTCGCCTTAATCATGTGTTCTTTTGCTTGGAGTCCTTGGGACTGAACTTGCTCCAACTCTTCTACAGTCAACTTGGCGATTTCAGCCCAGCGACGTTTGCCATCTGCCAAAGTCGGCCTAAGATCGGATAAAACTATATCAGCAGTGGCAGCCCATCTTTCCAAAGACGGCCGATGTCCCAGTTCTGAGGTAAGACGTTCTTGAACTTCAATTAACCGAAGATAGGGCGTAATCACTTCATCCCCTTGTTTGGCGGCGTTAGCAAGTACTATCCGCATCCGCAAGTAGCGTTGGACTTTTTGAGCTTCTGAAACCTCTTCATCACGCCCCAACAAGCGAACCCGACCAATTTCTTGAAGATATAGACGTACTAGGTCTGTACTCCGACGGTTGGTGCTAGCAGCAAAGTTAGCATTGTCAACAGAAGCTATCTCTAGCTCCTGTAGGTCATCTACCGATAACTCACTGTCATCAACCGTGAGATCCGAGTCCAAAGCCTGGTTAGACTTTTTGGTGTTGTAGGGGGCGTCTGCATAAAAAGATGTTGCTGGCATAAAGATAGTCTCAATGGCTCCAGGTAACAATAGATTTCGGTCAGCTTAGATTACGGTCAGCTATTCAACTGTTGCTATTGTTCCCGCGATTAACGATGAACTAACATGGTTGAACGTTCCCTTACAATTTTTTTAGAAATTAACTGTAAGGGTTTTATTGGATACAGGATTACTGAACTTAATCGGCTGCTAAACTTTTGATTCAACCAATAGCTATTTAAATCCACAGCTAGGTTTTCAATATTTCAACTACTTAGTTAATATTTCAACCTTGATGGTTTTTTGATAGTAACTTTTGTAACACAGTATAAACATCCTTCAGTGAATGTCATCTTTATAATTGGCATAGTCACATTTACATGGCGACAAAAGTAATATCCTGACGATTTACCAATTTTTTCTCAGGATTATTCAGGTATAAGTAGAACTAATAGATATCAGAGAAGTGATTAGCATTAACGGCAAAAATTCTCTTGACACGGAGATAGAAGATGCGGATAAATTATCAAATCCTCTCTCCGTGTCCCCGCATCCTCTTGTATGTCAGCTTTAACCTGCCAATTTCAATTTGACAGACTACTAGTAGTCCATCAAGCTACCGAAAGCCTGGTATGTAGTAAGCACTTCAGTGCTTAAGAAAAGGACTAAAGTCTTTACTACAAACTTATTTACGCAGCATAGTTGACTTGACAGACTACTAACTAGTAGTTGTACTCTGGCTTGATATCTCGCAACATCAGTTCATCAAGTGCTTGTCCGGGTGTGATTTCGCCTTGAAGTAACCGATAAACTTGCTCAGTAATTGGGACCGCAATGTTTTGTTGCTTGGCTCGTTGCATCAAAACCCGGCAAGTATTCACTCCTTCAGCAGTTCCTTGTAAATTTGCGAGAGTTTCTGTAAGTGACTTACCACCAGCTAGCTGGTAGCCAACTTGGTAATTGCGACTTAAGGGACTGTTGCACGTTGCTAACAAATCTCCTAGACCCGATAAACCATAAAATGTTTCTGTCTTTGCGCCCCAGTTGTTGCCGATGCGAACCATTTCTGTAAGTCCACGGGTGACTAAAGCAGCTTTGGCATTGGTTCCCAGTTGTAAACCATCGCACACACCAGCTGCGATCGCAATCACATTTTTCAGTGTTCCCCCCAGTTCCACGCCCAAGGGGTCGGGATTGGTATATACCCGGAAACGATGAGAAGAAAATACTAACTGCACTACTTCCGCAGCCGTGGGAATATTACTAGCTACCACCGTGGCTGCTGGTAATTCCATTTGAATTTCTTTTGATAAATTAGGCCCAGACAAAACAACCACTGCATGGTTAGGGAATATTGTTTGCCAAATTTGTGAAGGCGTGCAGGTGGTTTGGGGATCTAAGCCTTTTGTCGCCGTCACAAAAATTGTCTTTGGAGAAAGGGGAAAAGACTCAACTTGGGAAGCAACATCTCTCACACCAATCATTGAGATAGCAGACAGGACTATTTGGACATCTTTTAAAACTGCTTGGATTTGGGAACCTTGACGCGACCACACGCGCACCTGATGACCATTTGCAGCGGCGAGATTTGCCAGAGATGCACCCCAAGCACCTGCACCAAGAATTGCAACAGAAAGTTTTGTGTTGGAGTACATCTGCTCACTCATAGTTCCTAATTCCTAACTCCTAACTTTTGAGCGTGGGTAACGTTCCATCAATTCCCTGACTTGTTCCGCATGATATGAGCTTCTGGTCAATGGTGAAGAAACAACTTGTAAAAATCCAATTTCTTCACCGAATGCCTTCCAGTCAGCAAATTGTTCTGGATTGACAAATTTGTTTACCTGCAAGTGTTTTTGACTGGGTTGGAGATATTGCCCAATGGTCAAAATGTCGCAATCCACTGTTCGCAAGTCTTGGATGACTTGACGAATTTCTGCGTCAGTTTCACCGAGTCCAACCATGATGCCGGATTTAGTGTATGTGCTAGGAGAAACTTGGCGAGTGCGTTGCAATAATTCTAATGTGCGATCGTAGTTTCCTTGGGGACGTACCCGGCGATATAGTCGTGGAACAGTTTCGGTATTGTGGTTTAATACCTCTGGCGCAGCTTGTAGAATCGACTCTAGAGCATTCCAATTACCGCATAAGTCAGGAATTAGCACCTCAATTGTGGTGTTGGGTGAAACAGTGCGAACCGCATCAATACACGCCATAAACTGAGATGCACCACCATCAAGCAAGTCATCTCGGTTTACAGAAGTGATGACTACATGATTAAGATTCATGCGGCGAACAGCTTGGGCCAGTCGTGTAGGTTCCGTGGGGTCTAGTGGTTTGGGTTTTTTCTCAAAATCAATATCGCAGTAGGGACAAGCGCGTGTACAAGCGGGCCCCATAATCAAAAACGTGGCAGTCCCAGCGTTGAAGCATTCACCAATATTCGGACAGGACGCTTCCTCGCAAACTGTATTGAGGGCTAAATCCCGCAAAATTTCTTTAACGTTACCGATGCGCTCACGCCCAGGTGCTTTCACCCGCAACCAGTCTGGTTTTACAGTCACAATCCGCTTTTACCACTAGAGTTATACAAATTTAATCCTAGCAAGCAAAGTCTTTGATGAAGCGATCGTATATATATAGATGTAGATGTAATTCTGCTATTTTGCACAGGTTATGATATTCTTAATTTACAATGCCATTTTTATGGCGGGATGTGGCGCAGCTTGGTAGCGCACTTCGTTCGGGACGAAGGGGCCGCTGGTTCGAATCCAGTCATCCCGATTGTCGTTCTACAACAGTATCAACAACTGCTGCAACAAACAGATTCAAATTCGCAATTTGAGCGAATAGTTTTAGACGAAATTTATCAACGCGGATATAAACTACCCGATGCTGTACAGGAATTGATTCCAGAGGCGAACTGTAAGCCAGATTTTCTTTATAAGGAAGATGGTATTGCTGTTTTCTGCGACGGTTCAGTTCATGACAGCCCTGAAAAACGCAAGCAAGACCAAATTGATCGAGATAATCTCAAGCACAGCACCAGTTACCATATTATTGTCCTACGGCATGATGAAGATTGGCGAAGAGAGTTGACAAAACTAGCGAGTTTGTGAGTGACTTTAGAGTGCGATCGCAAGAAATAAGCTCTAATAAGCCGATGTTCCCTACAAATACAATTGCCTGTATTGCCATCAGTCCTGATAATCAAATTTTGGGTTTGGAATTTATAAACAGGAGAATTGCTTCGCACCATTGATGCACATTCTGATTGGGTTTTATCTGTCGCTATTAATCGAGATGGCAATACCCTTGTAAGTAGTAGCGACAAATACAACAATTAAAGTATGGGATCTAAGCAAAGGCTCATTAGCTCAAAACGGAGAGCGCACAATATCGATTGATGAAATGACACTTAAAATTTTTCCTTAGCAGCTAACATCTGTAAAATCTTTTCTACATGATCCAACTCTCCGACGATTCGCCGAATTGGGTGAGGCCAAACTTTGACAAGGGTAGGAGTTGCAGAAACCTGATTTAGTTCTGCCTGTTCTGGATGACTTAAAACATCAATCACCTTCAGAGTATAAGGGTGTTTGAGCGATCGCTCTAACAATTCATGTAAATTTTGCAGAATGCGTTCAGTAGAACTGCTATGTCCTGCAACAAACAAGCGGAGAACATAGCCTTGGGTAATGGCTTCTTTTTTTTGTACTATTACTGGTTGGTGATATTTTGGCACAGGTTCAGAAAGGTCTAGACGGACAATTAAATCGTGATCCTCCCAAAGCTGCCCAAATGACGAACGATAGGTTGTTAACACCATGCGATCGCATAATCCCTCTTGCCAAGGAGCTGCTTGCCATACTAGTTCCCCTGTGCCAAAAATAGCATTAAGCAAAGTTTGGTGTCTAATTACAGCCGGATAAGCTTCAGCAAAAGTTCGCACTTGTTGAGTGCGCGGATCTAACCAATTGTCAATAGTTGCAGTATAACAAGGCACTAAAAAGTGTGGTGGCTCTGGTAAATCTAGAATTTCTTGCAAAGCCGAGCACAAATGCAAATGCCATCGACCTTGCTTGCTAGGGTCGATGCAGTAAATTAAATCTCCTCCAGGTGTAAATAGCGCAATGCCTTTAAACAGCTGGGGTGTAGATAGTTTATTTGTCGTCAAGTTATTCATAGAGGTTAGGGAACTAAAAGTAAAAATTCTCTCTTTTACCTTTTACCTTAGCTATAACCTCAACCAGGATCGCAAAGATATTTGGGATTGGGTATTGGAAGATGAGGGAGCAGAGGGGGCAGAGGAGCAGGGAAAAAATAACTAATCCCCAATGCCCAATGCTCAATCGTTAAACTCGACCTCGGAGAAATTGTGCCATTTCGTTAGGAGTTGGTGACATTTCCAAAGCAGTTTCTTCAGTGATTCGTCCGTCTTGATAGAGATTCAGCAATGACTGATTCATCGTAATCATGCCGTCAAAGCCAGCTTGTTTCATCAGCTCGCCAATTTCATCATACTTTCCGTCTTTGATCCATTCCTTAATCGCCTCAGTATTGATCAGCACATCGTGGAAAGCAGCCCGTTTACCGTCAGTTGTGCGACACAAACCTTGAGCAATTACTGCCACTAAAGACTCAGAAATCGCCACCCGCATTGCATCCTGTTCATCACCAGAATAGAGGTTGAGAATCCGTTCAATGGTTTTGACCGCACTATTGGTATGCAAGGTTCCCATGACTAAGTGACCAGTCTGAGCAGCTTTTAGGGCGGTGTTAACGGTTTCCTTGTCCCGCATTTCCCCAACCAGAATCAAATCTGGGTCTTCCCGCAAAGCTGCTTTCAAAGCGTTGTCAAATTTCCGGGTATGCATTCCCACTTCCCGCTGTTTGACTAAAGACTTGCGGCTTTGATGGACAAATTCTATCGGGTCTTCAATGGTGATGATATGTTTGGCCATCTCCTTATTGATGTAGTCAATCATCGCTGCCATTGTGGTGGACTTACCAGAACCAGTGGGCCCCGTCACCAAAATTAAACCTTTATGGTGATGACAAATATCCCGAAAAATTGGAGGTAATTTCAACTGTTCCATAGTTAAGATTTTTAGCGGAATCAACCGCAACACCATTGCAGGCCCTTTAAGGGAGCCAAAAACATTAATCCGCACACGAGCAAATTCGTATTGAGTTGCTCCGTCAAATTCTAAGGATTCTTCAAAGCGCTGAATTTCTCCCTCACTCATCACCTCCCGCAACCAACTCATAAAAGTTTCTTTATCCGTTTCTGGATAATCCCCTGATTGAATTTCTCCCCGGCTGCGGAAGCGGGGTGGTTCACCCACACCCAAGTGCAAGTCAGAATATCCTTGATCGTAAGCTTCTCTAATTAACTTCTCTAAAGTGAGTTCTGATCTGCTGTTTTGAGGCCGAACTGAATTAGGTATTGGCGGTGGACTACCTGGACGATGACCTGCAACAGGCAAATTAGTACCCCTATCGATTGACATATCGAGTGTTTGTGTCATCTGCCGCTGCGTACTAAAGGTTGGGATTGGCGGTGGTGGCGGCGGCATTGATGGTAGATTACGTCCGCCAGCAGAGTTAGAATTTAAGGGAGACTGTGATTCTGTCATATATCTTCACATTTGGCAGTTAAAAAGTTGGATTAACGAGAAGTAAAGTCACTTGCTTTGATGACTTTTGGAGAATGCTTGTCTGCAAGCCTTAGCGATGATAGAAGGCGATTGAAACTCTAGAACCACGATCAATCTATTTCATCCATCTCAATTGGTATCTTTTATTTCCTAATATTTCACTACTCAGAATATTTAGATAGATTATTTAACCTATCTAAACTGGTTTAACACACGTAAGGACTAAAAAGACCTCAGTAAATACGCACAGATAAATAAGTATTTTTTAATGCTTTTATTTCTAAAGTAAATATTCTCATGACTTAGATGAGAAATTTATCCCAGACATAGACACGAATTGCCAGCAATTAACAGCACAAATACTAGCAGATCATTTATCCAGCCTGTCTAGGAATTATGAGAAAGACTACTAATTTTTATAAGAAATGTTAAGTTGAATAGGAGCGATATCGTGGGGATCAAGGTTAAAAGCCCATACCTTTTAGGTTATATACCTAAAGGTAGATGCAGTGAATAGGTTTTTTTAATAGATAGAAAGTTGACTTTATATCCATAATTACAAAAAATTAACTGTAAAGTTTAGTAAACAAATGCTCATTTTTCCAATTAGTTTTTATATACTGAATTTCACTGAAACAATTCAGTTTACTCGCAAAAAGTGAGATATGACTGAAATTAAAATTTGTTGTGTATTTTAGGAGGAAAAGTCATGGTTTCTGCTCAAAGCTCTAATCAAGGAAAGACCTACTCCTTGTTGATGATTAAAAGCTTTTTAATATGGACTTTTACATTAGCAGTATGTTTGTTGGTTGTGGGTTTTCCACTAGTTGTCTTGATGGCTACGGTCGGATGTCTGTTGTCGATTATCTTGCAATCTGTGATGCCTGTTAGTGCGGTTTTGCTTGTAGCGGGCGCTCTAATAATGTTTAATGTCATGGCAGTTGTATTGGCTGCGGGTGTGCTAACTGTTAAGGGAGTTCATCCTAGTGAAGTTAAATGGTTAAGCTGGCTACATGGAGAGGCAGACCAAATGCAGGCTACTGTTTACGCTGCTTGCCCTCTAACTTGTGAGATTAAATAGTTATTACAGGTTAATTAGACAAACAGTGCGTCTGCCCGGTTAAGCCGGGTTTTTTCATGGTTTTTATAATTTGAACTTTTAAATAGTCATTACAGATTAATTAGACAAACAATGCATTTGCTCGGTTAAGCCGGGTTTTTTTATATCTTGTGTGATTTGTCCATTAATATTTATGGTTTATATGAGGATTGACCGCTGACTATTGACCATAGACCATTGACTATAGACCATTAACTATAGATGGCAAATTACAGATGACTAATGACTAATCAAAAACGCGTTTGCATTATCTTAGGTACTCGCCCAGAAGCGATTAAACTTGCTCCAGTAATTCAGGTTTTCCAAAAGTCTTCAAAATTTAAGTTGCAAGTAATTCTAACTGGACAGCATCGGGAGATGGTTGAGCAAGTTATGCAACTGTTTAATATCAAGTCGGATTATAACTTGGAAATTATGCAGGTTCAGCAATCTCTAAATGATATTACTTGCCGTAGTTTACAAGGGTTAGAAGCATTATTTAAAGCGGAAAAGCCAGATTTCGTAATCGTGCAGGGAGATACTACCACTGCTTTTGCCGCAGCTTTAGCAGCTTTTTATCAAAAAATTCCTATTGGTCATGTAGAAGCAGGGTTAAGAACTGATGATATCTTCAATCCTTACCCAGAAGAAGCTAATCGCCGATTGATTTCTCAAATTACTCAATTGCACTTTGCGCCGACTCCTTGGGCTGTGGAGAATTTGCATCGTTCTGGTGTTTTGGGTGAAATTCACATGACGGGTAACACGGTAATTGATGCATTATTGAATGTTGCTGCAACCCAAGTAGTTTGTAATGTCCCAGGCTTAAACTGGGAATCATATCGGGTTATGTTAGCAACAGTTCATCGTCGGGAAAATTGGGGAGAACCTCTGTTAGCGATCGCTCAGGCGTTTTTGCAAATCTTAGACAAGTTTCCTGATACAGCAATGCTCTTACCATTACACCGCAATCCGACCGTGCGAGTCCCGTTGCAGGAACTTTTAGGGAATCATCCCCGAATTTTCTTGACAGATCCTCTAGATTATGGCGAATTGGTGGGAGCAATTGGGCGATCGCATCTTTTGCTCACTGACTCTGGTGGCTTACAAGAAGAAGCCCCCAGCTTGGGAAAACCAGTACTAGTTTTGAGAGACACCACCGAAAGACCAGAGGCTGTTGTAGCTGGTACAGCCAAACTTGTCGGCACTACGACTGAGAACATTTTTGCAGCCGCTGCTGAGTTACTCAGTGACTCAGATGCTTATGAAGCGATGGCAAACGCAATCAATCCCTTTGGGGATGGTCATGCAGCAGAGCGCATTTTGCAGATTGTACAAAATTACATTTATGGGTAAGAAAGTTCGTAGTAAGGACTAAAGTGCTTACTACAAACCCTCTTGCACTAGCTTAGACAAAGTACTAGCTTTTAGCGAACCACAAGATTTTCCAAGGGTGGCTTCTGGCTAAATACCCAGAGCTGCTCTAGTTTCGGGGCCTACAACACCATCTACAAGTAGACCTTTACTTGCCTGAAAGCTTCGGACTCGGCTAACAGTTTCTTGACCGTAAATTCCATCAACTCTGAGATTACCTAAAACTGTTTGCAGGTCTCTGACGAGCAGACCTTTTGAACCAGGGGTAAGAATCACCGAACCGCCAACACCACCTGGTCTAGTCACAGGACGATTGCTAGGTCTATCACCAATCCATCGGGCAAAAACGTATCTACCTGTAGAAAGTCTGGCAAAACCGTTTTCATATCTTTCAATTGCTGGAAGTGTTGCGCCATTTGGTACACAGTCTACATAAGAGTAGTTGGTGCTTGGGCCGGAACGGACACGTAAACAATTGCCGTTAGTCTTTACATAGGCAGCCGAACTCATTTGAATTTGGGTTACAGCAGCAAATAATACACCCACACCAGCCAACGCTAACCAAGCCGAAGATTTAAGCAGTTTTTTCCAATTGAATTGAGGTTGAGGAAGATGATACTTAGTGTTTCCAGATGCCTCTTCTTGAGCAATAAACATGTGAGAATATGCAAGATATTCCATAATGCACTCCTTGATATGAAAAAATAAGTACTTGCAGAGAATCACTTGGTTGTTCTCTGTATTTATTCTTAGTATATTTTATATCACTGTGTTTTCAAAGTTTTTTATTGATAGCGAAATTAATAAAAAATAAAATTAGTTAAAAGATTCCTGAAAAAATGCGATGTCTACGACGAGCTAACCCGTCGTAGACATCGCATTTTGAAAATAAATAAAATTTAGTTAAAGCTTTCTTACTTACTGGCTTGTCCCTTGTTGCATCCAAATATATCAAACGTATTGTTCGGTTCTAGTTAAAGTAGCAACCATAGAAGTTAACTCGTCTAAGTCTATCGGCTTGCATTGATATCATAACCTGCTAATAATGCACGTTTACGATCGCCCTCGAAAGTAGATGCCGTTAGAGCAATCGCTGGAATCTTTCTACCTCGCTTTGCTTCCAAATTTTTGATTTTCAAGAGTAGTGAGCAGCCATCTTCATCGGGTAAGCAAATGTCACTAATTAGGATATCTGGTTTAAAAGATGACATTATTTTTAGAGCCTCATCTGCTGAAGCCGCTGCAATCACCTCTGCTCCCTCTAATTCAAAGAGGAAGGTAAGTAATATTCTCGTATCAGTATCGTCATCAACAATGAGCAATCGCAGACCTTGAAAAGATATCAATTGATTAGACATTATTCTCACCACTATTTAGCTCAAAGACTTGAAGTAGTAATCACATTAAAAGGCACGTATTTGTAAATACTATTTGATGCATACTTTACTAAATCTTAAAGAAACTTATTAGCAAGTGTTTGTCCGGTTTCGGACATAGTAACTTAACAATGATTAAATAATTAATTTATTGGCGATGTCTACGACGGGCTACGCCTACGCACCTTAGCTAATTCCCCGGCAACCGAGTAAATTCGTTTTGGATGACTCGATAACACTCGCAGGAAGTTGCTGACAAATTCTCTCGGTTTCAGATATGAGTTTTATATTTATCAATGCTACTTGATCCATACTTTACTAAATCTTAAAGGAACTAACTGGCAAGTGTCTGTCCGGTTTCCGACATAGTAATTTCAAATGATTCATTGGCGATGTCTACGACGGGCTACGCCTACGCACCTTGGCTAATTCCCCAGCAACCGAGCAAATTCGTTTTGGATCACCCGATAACACTCACAGGAAGTTGCTAACAATTTCTCTCGGTCGAGGATGCTAATATGACCACGCTGGTAGCGAATTATTCCGGTTTTGCTCAAGTTATTAGCTGCCACTGTCACACCGGAGCGCCGTACACCTAGCATCTGGGCGATAAATTCTTGCGTGAGCAGAAAATCCTCTGATTGCAAGCGGTCAGAGACTGTCAGTAGCCAACGAGCCAGCCGCTGCTCTACGGTATGAAAACGGTTGCAAGCACATCCTTGCGCCAATTCAGTGTATACAGCTTGTACATAGCGCAGCAGCAGGTTTTGAATAGCTCCACCCTGATTGAACTCGGTTTTTAGTACATCTACATCCATCTGCATAGCAGCACCCGAAACCTGTACAAACGCTTTTGTGGTTGTTGTGTTGCCTCCTAAAATTATTGGGATACCGATCATGCCTTCATTGCTCACTATCCCAACTTCCATCATCGAGCCATCATCCATACTAGCGACTAAAGAAACTACTCCATTTAGGGGAAAATAGACGTGTGCGATCGGTTCTTTTGGTTCGTAAATGACTTGCCGAGTCGGAAGCGAAATCAACTTCAGGTGCGGAACAAGACGCTGATAATCACTAGTTGGCAAAGCCGCAACTAACCTATTTACTTGCGGCTTAAGAGTCTTTTCCCTCACTGAACATTAAAAAATAAATTTGCTCAAAATACTTTAAATCAAGTTACTTTTGCAAGTCTGTTCGGTTTCGCACACATAACTCAAAAATTTTGTATGACTCGATAACACTCGCAGGAAGTTGCTGACAAATCTTCTCTGTTGAGGATGCTAATATGACCACGTTTGTAACTGATCATTCCGGCTTGGCTGAGGCTGCTAGCCGCTACTGTTACGCCGGAACGACGTACACCTAGCATCTGGGAGATAAATTCTTGCGTGAGGTCAAAATCTTCTGATTCCACACGATCAGAGACTGTCAGTAACCAGCGAGCCAGCCGTTCGTCCAGTGTATGCAGACGGTTGCAGGCAGCTGCTTGCGTCAATTCAGAGTATATAGCTTGTATGTAGGACAGCAGCAGGCTTTGAAGCGCTTCGCCCCGATTGAACTCGGCTCTAAGTACATCTGCATTCATCTGCATAGCAGCGCCCGAAATCTTCACAAATGATGTTGTGGTTGTGATCCTGTTTCCTAAAATTACCGGGATACCAGTCATGCCTTCACTGCTTACTATCCCAACTTCCGCCGTTGAGCCATCTTCCATAGTCGTAACTACAGAAATCATTGACTTGTCAGGAAAATATACTTGTGTGATTGGTTCGCCTGCTTCGTGAAGGATTTGCGGAACTTCGAGTGAAACTAGCTTTAGATGCGGGACAAGACGCTGATACTCACTAGCTGGCAAAGCTGCGAGCAGCTTATTTGATGGTTGCTGAAAAATATTTTCATCTAATGACATTAAAAGCCACTCTCCTTAAGGTAGGTGACTTTAGAAAAGCCAACTCAGGGCACAAGGAAAAAATTTAAGGATCAAATCCTAATGTCAAAAGGTGTATTCGCTAAAGAAACATAGGAACAATCTACAAAAGCTTAAATGAACACATCTGTTTAAGTCTGTGCGCTTGCGTACACAGAAGCTTAAAAAAAATTATTTTCGCCGTTTATTGAGCTTATTGGCCAATAAACGAACAAATTCATCTTCTAGAATCTGATAACATTCACAGGAGGTTTTTTCTAAAGCCTCTCGATTTAGGATCTTAATCTGACCACAGTGGTAGGCGATGATTCCAGCTTGGCTCAGGGTGCTAGCTGTTTCACTGACACCAGCGCTATCTACACTCAGCATCTGTGAGATAAATTCTTAGGTAAGCGGAAATTCCTTTGATTCCAGACGGTCAGAAACTGTCAGCAGCCAACGAGCCAGCCGCTCCTCTAGCTGATGAAAACGGTTGCAGGCAGATTCTTGCACTATTTGAGTGTATACACCTTGGACATAGTGCAGCATAACGCTTTTAAGCGATGTACCCCGCTTAAACTCGCTATTGAGTATATCTGCATCTATTTGCATGGCAGTGTCTGGAATTTGCACAACAGCATTTGTGATTGTGGTGGTGTCTCCTAAAATTACGGGCATACCCACCATACCTTTATTGCTCACTAAACCAACTTCCACTGTCGAGCCATCTTCCATAGTGGTAACTATAGAAACCACTGCCTTATTAGGAAAATAGACCTGTGTAATCGGTTCGTCTGTATGGTAAAGGACTTGCCGATTTAATAGCGGAACCAGCTTCAGGTGGGGAACAAGACGCTGATAATCACTGGCTGGCAGAGCTGCAAACAACTTATTTATTGGTTGCTCAAGAGCATTTTTGTCTAATGACATTAGAATTATCCTGAATGTAGCCATCTCTAGAAAAGGCAACTCCAGGCATAAGGAGAAAAATCAAGAATCTAATCCTAATATCAAAAGGTGTAATCCCTAAAAAAGTTGTAATAAGAGTTTTTTATACTCCTATTTATAAATATAACATAACTAAATCATTTAATGCAAAATAAAGGGCATTGCTGATTAAGAATACGAATTTGTCTCACGCTGAGGCGCACAAACACAGAGAATAAGAGTTGAAAATACCTGATTTTTGCATTTCATATCTAAATTCAGCAACGCCGGATAAATTATTAATATGTCGCTTTGTAACTGCAATTGAATGCATCAAAAATGTCATAATCATCTCAGCAAATATTTTAAATTCTCAGTATAATTATATTTACTTGTTACTGAAATCAGATTGCTGTAGATATGAGTATCATTGTCAGCGATCGCAGCAAAAATTCCTGGTTATGCAAATTTTTAAAACCCTAAGTCTTTGTTATTGCTACTAGCTATTGTAAACTTTCCTAACTAAAAGTAGTATTTTTTAATACTATAAACACCAGCTACTTAGGAATAAATCGCTCAATATGAACATTTGTTAAGATTTAATTATAGAAAAATCTTAAGAGGTTTTGATATACTACGGTAAATCTACTGCTAAAACGTAGTATAAACTCCGGCTAAAACAGTCCATGTCACAAAAACTCAATAAAAGCAAGTATTTTCTACTACAATTTAAGATTTTTTCTTACTCCCAACTAACTTACTTATCTGGTTCATCTATGCAATAATAAACAACCATATCCATTTAATACGTTTTATCTATCGGTTTTTAGTAGTATATGCGTAATATTAATTTTGTGAAAAAATTATATTGGTTTATTGCCAACTTAAATATTGTTTGGAGCTAATGTACTTAAAAATAGCGTCCTGAGAAAAAGGCAAAATATCCAACAAAAATATCACTTTTAAATCAACTGAGCAGCAATACAAAAATTATGAAGTATAACCAACTTGGCAAGAGTGACTTAAAAGTTTCTGAAATTTGTCTGGGCACCATGACCTATGGACAGCAAAATACCATCGAAGAAGCCCATGAACAGCTAGATTATTCTATAGCCCAAGGAGTCAACTTTATTGATGCGGCTGAGATGTACCCTGTGCCAACAAGTGGCGAAACTTATGGATTAACTGAAACTTATATTGGGGAATGGTTAAAGCGTCAACAAAGAGATCAACTTATTATAGCTACTAAGATTGCGGGTCCTGGTCGAGGCTTTAAATGGGTACGTGGTGGAGCCAAAGCAATTGACCGTGATAATATCAAACAAGCTGTAGATGATAGTCTGAAAAGATTACAGACAGACTATATTGATCTGTACCAAATCCACTGGCCCGATCGCTACGTGCCACGGTTTGGGCAAACGGTATTCGATCCGACTCAGGTGGAAAAAACGGTTCCCATCGCTGAACAGCTAGCAGTTTTTGCCGATGTAATTAAGGCAGGGAAAATTCGCTATATCGGTTTGAGTAACGAAACACCTTGGGGAGTCGCCCAGTTTAGTAACGCTGCTAAACAGTTAGGATTGCCCAAAGTTGTTTCGATTCAAAATGCTTACAACTTGCTGAATCGAGTATTTGACGGAGCCTTAGCAGAAGCAGTTTATCACGAAGAAATTGGGTTACTAGCTTATAGTCCTTTGGCATTTGGCTTCTTGACTGGCAAATACCTAAACGGCAAACCAGAGAAAGCAAGAGTCACTTTATTTGAAAATTTTGGTCAGCGCTATTTGAAACCAAAAGTAAGTCAAGCAGTAGCAGCTTATGTGGAAATTGCCAAGCGCTATCAACTCACTCCAGCACATCTAGCTTTGGCATTTGTGCGGAGTCGTTGGTTTGTGCCTAGCACAATTATTGGTGCTACCACACTGAAACAACTCAAAGAGAATTTGGAAAGCGTTGATGTATTTCTCGACAAAGACATTTTGGAAGAGTTGGATATAGTTCATGCTCAGTCGCCAAACCCAGCACCATAAACAATTAAAAATTCAAAACTTGTACTGAGCTTGTCGAAGTATTCAAAATTCACGCATTAAAGACAGTTCGCCTCGTTACCAGGCTCCAGCCTGGTAACGCCTCCCTAGAGCCTCTGGCTCTCATTATTAGATAGAAGTAGAGATGCACGATGCACTCTCTCCCAGTTCTTAGATTAAAAACTAGATATTTAGTAGGTAAATATGACTTTTACAGTAACATCAGTTGACCAAAATACTATTCGTCGTCGGGGTACTGGTTTAAAGGCTTACAATCCCGAAAAAGTATTCAAAGGATATACACTTTTTACACCCCTGACAGGTCAAGGTGAAGTCTACCTTCTGAACTTGGAAGGAGAAGTAGTACACCAATGGAATCTGCCTTATCCACCAGGGTTATACGGTTATCTCTTGCCCAATGGCAACCTTTTTTATAATGGAAAGACTCCACCAGAAGAACCACTACGTTTTGCTTTATGGGCTGCATTCAAAAGTGGCGTTGTTTTAGAAGCAGATCCCAAGGGAAATATTATCTGGGAATATAAGCATCCAGATCATCATCATGATGGACGCAGATTAGCTAATGGCAACACAATTCTACTCGCCATTGAAAAGATACCTCAGTCTTTGGTTCCTCGAATCAAAGGTGGTGTAGCAGGTACAGAACCAGATGGTGATATCTATGCGGATGTGCTTTATGAAGTGACTCCAGCAGGTGAAATCGTTTGGACTTGGCACGCCCACGAACACCTCGATCCAGATATATTTACGATTACACCCCAGGATCATCGACATGAATGGACTCATGGGAATACTGTGGGTGAACTCGCTGATGGCAACATTATAGTGAGCTTTCGTAATATCTCCACAGTTGTCATTGTTGATCGCAAAACTGGAGAAATCATCTGGACGCTGGGTGATGACGTGCTAGCACAGCAGCACTTCCCGAACGAATTAGCTAACGGTAATATCTTGATTTTTGACAATGGCGCACATCGTCGTAACATTGCTCTCAATTTTTCCCGTGTGATTGAGGTGAACCGTCAAACCAAAGAGATAGTCTGGGAATACACCGACAATCCGCCCCAAAATTTCTTCAGTTCTTATATATCAGGAGCGCAACGTTTGGCCAATGGCAATACCTTAATTACAGAAGGTGCTTATGGTCGAATATTCGAGGTGACAGCTACAGGGGAAATTGTTTGGGAATACATCAATCCCCACTTTGCATCTCGGAATATTCCAGGTGAGAAGTCGCCGGTAACTCGTGGAGAGCAAAATACAGTCTTCCGCGCCTTCCGTTATGCACCTGAAGAAATACCCTGGCTTTAGTAGTCTGTCAAGTTTAAATTGATGAGTAAGCAAGTTTGTAGTCAGGACTTTAGTCCTTATTTTCTAAGCATTTTAGTACTTACTACGAACTTCTGATTATTAAAAGTTTGGTTAGTGTCAAGAATTTTTCACGCTACATTCGCTTCAAAAAAATTTTGTGACACTAACAATTTAAGATTTGGGATTTTGGATGAAAATTCAATTCCCAATGCCGATTAACAAGTCCTATTTACCAAGGAACTTAAACATGGCTGAAATTAAAGTATACAGTGCAGTTGTTTGTCCTTATGCTCACCGTACCCGCTTGGTACTCCAAGAGAAAGGCATCGACTTCGATTTGATTGAGATTGATTTGCAAAATAAGCCGGAAGGGTTTACCAAAGTTTCCCCCTATGGGAAAGTACCTGCACTAACTCATGGCGATAACCGAGTTTGGGAGTCAGCGGTAATTAACGAATATCTTGATGAGGTATTTCCCAATCCACCACTGTTACCTAGCAACCCCATTGATAGGGCACAGGCTCGCATCTGGATCGATTTTGCTAACACTAGGTTTGTTCCTGCTTTTTCTACCCTGCTGCGGAGTTCAGATCCCGAAAAACAAGAAGAAGCTAAACAGGAACTATATAAACACCTAGAATTCATTGAAAATGAAGGTTTAGCAAAGCTATCTGGAGAAGGCCCTTACTGGTTTGGTGAATCTATCAGTTTGGTTGATTTCACTTACTTCCCTTGGTTTGAGCGCTGGGCTGCACTCAAGCAGTATCGCGGTTTTGGAATACCAGAGCAATTTACCCGTCTACGCCAATGGAAACATGCTTTGAAAGAGCGTGAATCTGTGAAAGCGATCGCTCACTCTAAAGAATTCTACATCGAGCGATATGCTAAATTCGCTGCGCCTACTCTCGCTGCTGTTTAAACGTAATTCATAAGTATGTTTCAAGTGGGGTTTAAACCTCACTTGAAACATAAAATTAAACTCTTTAAAATTACGAATTACGAATTACGACTTTACCAAAGTGAGCCGCACTTTTAAGGTAATGATAAGCCTCCCGCGCTTCAGTAAAGGGAAAAACTCGATCAATAATTGGTTTGATTTGATGCTGTTGCATCGCCTGATTCATCGCCTCAAACATTTCTCTACTGCCAACATAAATTCCCTGAACTGTTAAACTCTTAAAAAGTATTGGCATGGGGTCAATTTCATCTCCTCTGCCAGATAATACGCCAATCAAATTAATACGTCCTCCAATGCGGACTGCTTGTAGCGATTTTGGCAGAGTCCCTGCACCCCCTACCTCAATTAGATGATCTACACCCGTGTGATTGGTTAATTGATAAACTTGCTTTTCCCAATCTGGTGTTGTTTTGTAGTTGATTGTTTCGTCAGCACCAAGCTGTTTGGCTCGTGCCAATTTCTCATCACTGCTAGAAGTAATAATCGCTCTCGCACCATGTATCTTGGCAAACTGGAGAGCAAAAATTGAAACTCCTCCAGTACCGAGTAATAAAACACTATCACCTGCACCAATATTGCCTTTTGTTACAAGTCCGTGCCAAGCTGTGACTGCTGCACAGGGTAAAGTTGCGCCTTCAATGTAGGATAGGTAATCAGGTAATATCACTAAACCATCTTGGTGTAATAAGACATACTTAGCTAGCATTCCATCGATACCGCCTCCGAGATCGGATTTCATTTTCTCTTTGGTTAAAGAGGCATAAATCCAGTCTTGGAAGAAAATACCAGCGACGCGATCGCCTATTTTTACCCGTGTCACACCTTCCCCCACTGCCACAACTTCTCCCGCACCGTCAGACATGGGAATTAACGGATATTTCTGTCCAGCACCGTAAGCTCCTTCAATAACCAGCAGATCCCGATAATTTAAGGATGTTGCCTTGACTTGAATCAGAACTTGTCCAGGTGCGGGTTTTGGTTCAGGGCGATCGACTAATGCCAGGGCATCAATCCCGGCGTTGCTTTGAATTTCGTAAGCTTTCATAGATGTCCTTGTTCTAGCTACAACTTTGGTATTGTAGCTAGGGTAAAAAAGAATCTAGAGACGTAGCACTTGCTACGTCTCTACAAAGCTTCTGGATAACGCATATTTAATTTCACTAGTAGGGTTGCCCTCATCCCCTAACCCCTTCTCCCATATTGGGAGAAGGGGAACTGGACGCTACAGAGAATCTATGAACTGATGTACTTTTTCTAAAAGTGGCTGATATTCAATTTGCTCTGCTAACTCTTGGGCATTTTGGTAGCACGATCGCGCCATTTTTTTGCGTTTCGTGGTGGCGTAAACGCTTCCCATATTTAACAAAGTTGAAATTTCTCCGAGATTATCGCCCAGTTCTTGATAAATCACAATGGCTTGCTTGTAGAACTTCATTGCTTGGCGATGCTCTGCCAGGGTGCTGTAGGTAAAACCAATGTTGTGAAGGGTTGTTGCTTCACCAGAGCGATCGCTAATTGCTCGACGTGTCAAAAGAACTTGATTGTAGAGCAATAGTGCTTGTTTGGATTTTCCTAAATCATGATAGACAGAAGCAATATTATTCAAAGTGGTTGCTTCAGCAAGCAAATTCTTCACAGCTCGTTGAATTGGCAGTGCTGCTTGAAAAAATTCTAGCGCTTGCTCAAACTTGCCTAAGACATTGTAGGCAAATCCAATGCCATTGAGCGTTGTTGCTTCACCAGAAAAGTCACCTAACAATCGCCGCATCCTCAAAATTTGGTGTTGTAGCAACAGTGCCCGTTTTGGTTCTCCTAAGCGGGTATAAATTAGGGCTACATCATTGAGAGTAGAAACTTCACTTTGAGTATCTTGCGATCGCCTAAAGATTGGCAGTGTTTTGTCAAAATATTTCAACGCTTGCGAAAAGCGTCCAAGATGGCTGTAGGTAGAACCCAGATTGCTAAGTGCAGTTGCCTCTGCTGGCGTGTTGCCAATTTCAATAGCAACCGAAAGCGCCTGATGAAAGCGCTCTAATGCTTTTTGAGGTTGCCAGCAACTGAGGTGAGCTAAACCGAGGTCGTTTAATGTATAACCTTCTCTAGCTCGGTCTGGAATTGCTCTAGCCAAGTGTAAATTTTTGGTTGCAAGATCGAGAGATTCTTGAAATTTCCCCTGTTGGTAGTAGCGGTTTGCTTCGTCACGACGTTGTTCCCATTCTTTGACTTGATTTAAAGGTTGCGTCATCTGACCTCAGTTGCATTCTGCGATAAGTAGGTAGGACATCTCTTGGGAATGAACCCCTCTTAGGTTTCCCAAATTTTAACCTTGATCTTCTATCTTTAGATATAAGACGTAAACAAATAAGTATGCTGTTTTCCATACTTAATAGGAATATTTATGAAGCAATTAATACAAATACTGTAGGGGCGCATAGCAGTGCGCCCTCAGATTCCCAACTTTTGAAATAAATCGGGAATCTTGTTGTTACATCGCTATTTTCAACTCAACCGTTGCCGCAACCACAAGCCCAGTAAAGGCAATGCCATTTGATAACCTTGCTCGGCATTATAAATCAAACCCTTGTGCTGTAACCCAGTCAGCGCACCCTGAAGGCTTCCACCCCTTGAAAATCCTTATGTTTAGCAGTTGGTTCGCCAATGATTCTGTGGCCTGCGGTTGTGAATCGTTTTGATCCGCCAAATTAAATTAAACAATGGCAACATTTCTGGGTAGAGGACTAATAGTTTTAAGATTGCAAAATGTGAAGGGAATCATCCAAATCTTGAGGAATATCGGGTCTTAGTAGTAGTCTTGCAGTTTCTATCTCAGGCATGGTATCAGAGTAGGAAGATAAACGCTACTTTAAACAAGCGTGTTTTTTTCCAAACATTAATATAATGCTCTTACTATGAGCATCTACCAATCTCTCAAAAAATCTTATACACCAGATCGTCGGCGTGAAAATGACTGGCGGTTATTTTTGCGTTTGGTGCCTTATGCCCGTCGTAACGGACGGCTACTGGCGCTGTCGATGTGCCTACTCGTACCGATCGCACTAGCTAATGCCGTACAACCTTTCTTGATTGGCCAGGTAATTTCCCTGATTCGTAACGAACCAAGCACTTACGAATTTTTCAGGAATCGTCCCTTCTCGCAAGGGCTGAATATCCTAGAGGGATTACTGGTAATTGCGATCGCAATCCAATTGATGTTGACAGGTTTCCAAGGTTATATAGTCCAAAAGCTAGGGCAACAAATCACCGCAGCAATTCGCCAAGACTTATTTCAGCATGTAACATCTCTAGCAGTGCGCTTTTTTGACCGCACACCCGTAGGTAAATTAATTACCAGAATCACCAGCGATGTGGAAGTGCTAGGCGATGTCTTTTCTACTGGGGCAGTTGGCATTATATCCGATTTGTTTTTAATGCTGGTGACTTTGAGTTTAATGTTTTCTATCCAGTGGCAACTTTCTTGCTTGCTGGTATTGATGCTGTTACCAACTAGCTGGGTAATTATTTTCATTCAAAGACAGTACCGCAAAGCCAATTACAAAGGGCGAGAAGAACTTTCGATCCTGAATTCACAGCTACAAGAAAATGTGCTTGGTATTAACGTCGTGCAGTTGTTCCGTAGAGAAAAATTTAATGCCGAATTATTTCGTGCTACGAACAGCAACTACACTCAGCAAATGGATAAAACCATCTTTTATGATTCATTTGTTTCAGCAACCTTAGAATGGATTGGACTGATTGCGATCGCAGCTGTTTTGTGCGTCGGTGGTTGGTTACTGTTGGAAAAAAACTTGACTTTCGGGACTTTATCTACATTTGTATTGTATGCCCAGCGATTATTTGACCCTTTAAGGGCTTTTGCAGAAAAATTTACAGTAATTCAAGCTGGTTTCACTGCCATTGAACGCGTAGGCGATATATTAGATGAACCGATAGAAATTCGCGATCGCGCCAATGTCCGCTTCTCAATATTTGATGCAAAATTTGGCTACATCGACGAAATCCTGGCAAATCTAGAATCCCCAGACCTCACTTCTCCCCCAGAACTGGGAGAGATTCGTTTTGATCACGTCTGGTTTGCTTACAAAAACGATGATTACGTAATTAAAGACTTAGATTTCACCATTCATCCTGGTGAAAAAATTGCATTAGTTGGCCCCACTGGTGCAGGTAAAACTTCGATTATCCGTCTTTTGTGCCGCCTCTACGAACCCACTCAAGGACGCATTCTCATAGATGGCGTAGACATTCGGGAAGTACCACAAGCAGAACTGCGGCGTTACATGGCAGTAATTTTACAAGAAGGCTTTTTGTTTGCTGGCGATGTTAAAAGCAACATTTCTTTAGGAGATGGCTACACCATTGAACAGATTCAACAAGCAGCAGAAGAAACCAACATTGCCCAGTTTATAGAAGAATTACCCCAAGGTTATGATACTCAACTTCGAGAACGGGGCACAAATATTTCTAGTGGTCAAAAGCAACTTTTAGCCTTTGCACGGGCTGCCATTCGCAATCCACAAATTTTGGTACTAGATGAGGCTACCGCTAGTTTGGATGTTGGTACAGAAGCTTCAGTTCAAGAGGCATTAAACCAGCTTTTGCTCAGACGTACCGCTATTATTATTGCTCACCGCTTGTCTACAATTCGCAATGTAGACCGGATTTTTGTTCTCAAGCGTGGCGAATTAATCGAACAGGGAAGTCATGAACAACTACTGCAACAAGGAGGGCTTTATGCCACTTTACATAACTTGCAGATGTTGGGAAGTTAGAGGATAGATAGTCAAAAACTCATATTTTATCCAAAAATAACTTAATTTTGCGGAATATGTAACAGAGTTTGTGTTGACAATAAAGAAAAGCTTTGTTGTGACGTAGTTAATGAAACTGGATTTACAGAAGTTTTATCAGGCTTGCAACCCTAGCAAGACTTTGGCTGTAGAAAATGCCGAGGATCGAAAGTACTATATTGATTTTTCCTCAGTGCGCGGTGGCAGGATTATTGAGGAGTTGAGGGAGAATATTACATTTTTCTCACCTGAAGGCCCTACCTGCGAATTATTTACAGGCCACATCGGCTGCGGCAAATCTACAGAATTGCTCAGGCTGAAAGCAGAATTAGAGCAATCAGACTTTCATGTAGTATATTTTGAATCCAGTCAAGACATGGAAATGGGTGATGTTGATATCAGTGATATTTTATTAAGCGTAGCTCGCCGAGTTAGTGAAAGTCTTGATAGCTTAGAAAAACTGGAAATTCCTGAACCCCAAGGTCTGAAGAGAATACTTCAAGGAGCCGCTAAACTGTTGATGACAGAAGTTGAAGTTTCTGCCGAAGCATCAATTCCTGGCATTGGTAAAGTTTCTGCGAGTACTGAGGGTAAGTTTGCCGCCGAAGCGAAAATTCCAGGTATTGGAGAGCTGAAAGCCAATGAGAAAGAAGGAGTATCAGTGGTGGCGCTAGGCATTGGCAAAATTACAGCCAAAGCCAAAAATAGCCCTGAACTTCGCAACAAGTTAAGAGAATATTTAGGGCCGCGCACAAAAGGCATTATAGATGTAATTAATGACGAACTACTCGAACCTGCCATAGTTAAACTGAAGCAACACGGCAAAAAAGGACTAGTGGTAATTGTCGATAATCTTGATCGCGTTGAGACTGCTAACAAGTCTTGGGGACGACCACAGCCGGAATATCTATTTGTAGATCGGGGAGAACAATTAACTCAACTCAAGTGCCACGTAGTTTACACCATGCCTTTAGAGTTGATGTTTTCCAACGATTTGAGCAGGTTAACACAGCGATTTATGGTTTATCCAAAAGTATTACCTATGGTACCAGTGCAATTACGCGATGGCAGTGAATGCGCTGAAGGTCTGGCACTATTGGCACAAATGATACTAGCAAGAGCTTATCCTGATAATCAGCCAGAGGAGCGCCTCGGCTGGATTACAGAGATTTTTGATACTCCAGAAACACTAGAAAGACTCTGCCGCATTAGTGGCGGTCATGTCCGCGAATTACTCAGACTGCTTAACGATTGGATCAAAAAGGAAAGAAAACTACCTTTATCGCGTGCGGGGTTAGAAACTGTAATTAGAGCCTACTGCAATCAAATGACCTTAGCAATCACAGATGATGAGTGGAATTTGTTGCGCCAAGTACAACAGCGGAAATGGGTAAGCGGCGATGATGGATACCGAGTTTTGGTACACAGTCGGTTCGTCTATGAGTACCGAGACACTCAGGGGTCTTGGTTTGAAATTAATCCGATTTTGGCAGAAGCACCAGGGTTGCAGCTTTAAGTTAAGAGTTAGAAGTAGAGACGCGATTAATCGCGTCTGTACAAGAGTTATTATTCTCCCCCTGCTCCCAATACGCTTGGGTTAAGCTTTTTTCTCTCTCCTGTTTCCCCTGACTGCTCTAACAGATAAATTTCCTTAACCCAAGCTGCCCCTGCTCCCACTCTCCCCATCTATAAGCGAGGTCTAGTCATGAGCGATCCACAGCCACTCGCAATCAACAACGAAAATTCTTTACAAGAATTAGCATGGGCGATCGCTACTTCTCAAGAAGAATTTTCCCTGATTTTGGCACTTTGTAATGGAGCTAGTTTGCGAAGGCGTTTGGTGCAAAGTCTGCAAGCATCGAGCGATTTGAAAATTCGGGAGATAGTTTTGGATAAGTCGATTAAAACATTTTTCCAAACTATCCAAAATTTACTCGGTTCTGAGCATCCCCAGGCGCTGGTAGTATCTGGTTTAGAATCGGTCAGCAAGCTAGAACAAGTGCTGAGTGGTGCGAATCAGGTCAGGGAGGAGTTTAGAAAAAACTTTCACTTCCCGTTGGTGTTGTGGGTAACGGATGACGTGCTGCACAAACTCATGCGATTAGCACCAGATTTACACAGTTGGAGTACTATCGTTGAATTTGCGATCGCCACTAATGATTTAATTGATTTTATCCAGCAAACTGCTGATGAAGTCTTTGAAAAAGTTTTAGCGGCTGGTGCAGGCAGATATCTCGATAGTACGGCGCTGAATTTACAAGTTGGCTCTCCACGCCGAGTTGAGTTGGAGTCAGCATGGCATGATTTACAAAATCGTCGTTTGAGTTTGAATCCAGAACTGGAAGCGAGTTTAGAATTTATGCTAGGTCGGGCGAATTCTAGTTCACTGGAATTGTCAGGGCAATATTACGAGCGTAGTTTAGCACTTTTTGTCAACGATTCTCCATCACCCCGCTTCCTAGAACGACGCGCCTGTTTACTCTACTCTCTAGGACTTTGGTGGCGTACCTATGCAGTGTTACATCACCCCAAACGCGATCGTGCTATTGGTTTTGCTAAAAATTATTTTCAGGAATGTATTGAGGTATTTGAGCAAGCTAATCGCCAAGATTTGGTAGCTAAATTTATCAACGCTTTGGGTTCTGTACTGCAAGATTTGCAACAGTGGGAAGAGTTGGAGGTTGTTGCTAACAAAGCAATTGTGTTGCATCAAACCTATCCTAATCAGTTTAAACTAGCCAGAGCTTATAGCTTTCTGGCTGAGGTGCTAATTGCTAAATCCGCTTGGAATGAGGCAAAGCAAACAGCCGAACAAGCGCTTTCTCTGCTGGATAGCGTGCAAATAGATACATCTGCGCCAGTCTCAGAGGAGATGAAAGCAGATTTAGATTGGGAAAGGTCGTATCATCAGGGTTGGTATTTGTTTGCGTTAGCGCGATCGCAATCTGCACTCAATCAACCAGAAGCAGCACTGCAAACTTTAGAAACTGCCAAAGCAGAAACCAAAGCTCAATACGATCCAGAACTTTATATTCAGATTTTGGCAGAGTTACGAGCAAACTACTTTCAAAAAGGTGAATATCGAACTGCATTTCATCTTAAACAAGAACAGCGATCGCTTGAACAGCAATATGGTTTCCGTGCTTTCATTGGTGCAGGTAGGTTACAAGCACAACAAACAGTAAATAACCCGGCTTTAGCATCCGTTGAACAACAAGAAACAGTAGCCACAGAAATCGCTGCTTCTGGAAGACAGCAAGATATTAATCGTCTCATTGAGCGCATGGGTCAACATGACCGCAAACTAACAATTATTCATGGGCAATCAGGTGTTGGTAAAAGTTCAATTTTACAGGCTGGATTAATCCCGGCATTGAAACAGAGATCCATTGGTGTTCGTGATGTTTTGCCTGTTTTACAGCAAGTTTATCCAGATTGGATTATAGAATTAGGCAACCGTTTACGAGATGCTATTTCTGATTTACCGCGCATTCCTTATGAAGGCAGAAGCTATGAATACTCTCCTCCCTTAAGAGAAGACACAGCAGGGGAAAAGTCTATCCTCAATCAATTAGAAAAACATGACGATTATAACCTACTGACAGTTTTAATCTTTGATCAATTTGAAGAATTTTTCTTCATTTATAATGATCCAAGCAATAGACGAAAATTTTACGAATTTTTACGTGACTGTCTAGATATACCTTATATAAAGGTTATCTTGTCTTTACGCGAAGATTATCTACATTATTTATTAGAATGCAATAATCGGCTGGCAAACTTTGATGTTATTAGTAACAATATTTTAGATAAAGATATTCTCTACCATTTGGATAACTTTTCATTAGAAGACGCTAAATTAATTATTCAAAACTTAACTCAAAAAAGCCAGTCAGTTTTAGAAGCACCATTAATTGATGAATTGGTGAAGGATTTAGCTAGAGACTTAGGCGAAGTACGCCCCATTGAATTGCAAGTAGTAGGAGCGCAATTACAAACAGAAAAAATAACAAAGCTAGAACAGTATCAGCAACATGGTCCTAAAGAAAGCTTTGTTGGGCGATTTTTAGAAGAAATTGTCCAAGACTGCGGTTCTGATAATGAACAGATAGCCAAACTAGTTTTATATTTACTCACAGATGAAAAGAATACCCGCCCTTTAAAAACTCGTGCTGATTTGGAATTAGAGTTAGATGTAAAAACTGAAAAACTCGACTTAGTTTTAGAAATATTAGTGAAATCAGGGTTAGTGCTAAGGGTACCAGCATCACCTGCTGACCGCTATCAACTAGTACATGACTATTTAGTGCCATTTGTGCGCCAGCAACAATCAGCTAGATTAATTGCTGAGTTGGAAAACGAGAGAAAGCAACGAAAGCTAACAGAAGAAAAGCTGAATGAAGTTCTTAAGCAGCAACTACTAGAAACACGTCGCGGATTGCTTTGGAAAGTATCACTAGGAACAATCGCTGGAGCATTAACAATATTCTTACCTGTGGTGTTGATAAGTCAAAATAATAGCCAACTCATATCTACAAGTACAGAAGCAAAAGGGCTACTAAAATCGAATCAAGATTTAGAGGCGCTGGTCAAAAGTATAAAAGCAGGTAAACGACTGCAACAGTGGTGGTCAGTTGGAGTAAAACCCGAAACTGAAATGCAGGTAAAGACTGCATTACAAGATGCAGTTTATACCATAAATGAGCGTAACAGTTTAGAAGGACATAGTGATACTGTCACGAGCGTTAGTTTTAGTCCTGACGGTAAGATGGTAGCTTCTGGCAGTGCAGATGGCATGGTGATAATTTGGAATCGCAATGGTAGAAAAATCAAAGATTTTAAAGCCCACGAAAAGAAGATTACTAGGCTTTGCTTCAGTCCCAACAGTCAAAACATACTTACTGCAAGTGAAGATAAAACTTTTAAATTGTGGAGGTTAGAAAATAAAGAAATTACCACTTTCAAAGGGCATGAAGACGAGATTACTAGTTTTAGCTTCAGCCCTGATGGTCAGAAAGTGATTTCTGGAAGTAAGGACAAAACTTTAAGACTTTGGAATTTGGATGGACAAGAAATAAAAATTTTCACAGGACATAAGCAGAGCATTAGCAGTGTCAGTTTCAGCCCTGATGAAAAGATAATTGCTTCTGCTAGCGAAGAAGATAAGATGATTAAATTATGGAGTATGGATGGTAAAGCATTCAAAACATTGAATCGTGCAGGTGATAGAGTCAATTTTAGCCCCGATGGTCAAACTATTGTTATACAAAATAACGGTGATATTATACTAAGGCGTCTTGACGGCTTTTTTCTTAAGTCGTTTGTTTTTCCGTTGGCTGTTAATAGCGAGAGTCTAGTTTTTAGCCGTAATGGTCAGACTATTTACAAGGCTGATTTATCCCAAGAAACCCTAAGCGCATCAATTTTAAAGATTGACACTAAAAACACAGTTAACTTTAATTTTACAGGACATAGAAATACAGTCACTAGTGTTAGCTTCAGCCCTGATATTAAGATGCTTGCTTCTGGAAGCGAGGACAAAACTGTAAAACTCTGGAGTCTGGAAAGCAGAAATTTCCAAACTTTTAATAGAACTGATTCGGGTAAGGAAGTGAATGAAGTCAGTTTCAGTCCTAATGGTCAGATAGTTGCCTCTATTAATAATAAAGAAGTAAAACTGTGGCAACGTGATGGCATTCTAAAGACAACCTTGCCAGAAAGTAATTCAAAAATAATTTTTAGTATCGATACCCATAAATTAGTTTCTGCCAGTCAGGTTAACACATTGCAACTTTGGCAGCAGAATGATACTTTTATCAAAAGTTACCAGGGTCAATTTATTAATGGCAGTTTCAGCCCCGATAAACGAACAATTGCTTTAGTAAGGAATGATAATACTGTAGAACTATCCTCAACTGATGGCAAGCTAATTAAAATTCTCCAAGGTCACAAAGATAAGGTATACCAGATTAGCTTCAGTCCAAATGGAGAAACTCTTGCCACAGCTAGTAAAGATAAAACTATCAAACTCTGGCGTCCCAATGGAAAACTTATTAATACTCTTAATAGACTGAATAAAGTATCTCAGATTAACTTCAGCCCAGATGGAGAAACTCTTGTCACCGCTAGTGAACATAAAACTATTAAACTCTGGCGTCGCAATGGAACACTTATTACCACCCTTAATGGTGATATCCAAAATATCGGTTTCAGTCGTAATAGCAAAACGTTGGCTATTTTGGACAACGATAACACTGTAAAATTTCTGACGAGGGACGGGAAATTAATTAAGAGTTTGAAATCTAATCAGAAAATATCAGTAAAATTTAGCTCTGATGGAGAGATAATAGCTATTAATAATCTAGTACAAAATGAGACGGAGAATATATCAGAATTATGGCGTATGGATGGTAATTTCCTCGCAAAGCTTCAGAATAAGGACAAAAACCGATATATTGAAGCCTTAGATTTTACGCCTGATAGTCAGATAATTCTTGGTTCCAATGATAATAACAAAATATATTTTTGGAAGCGTGATGGATCTCTTTTCTCAACTTTTGAAAAAAATGTAAGTATTTTTAGTCCTGATTACCAAACTTTGGTTACTCTTGAAGACAAGGACAAGGTAAAGCTTTGGAAGCGTGATGGCACACCAATTAGAACTATTCAAGTAAAAAGTCAAAAGGCAAATTTAGGCAATAGATATTCATCAAATTTCAAGTTCAGCCCAGACGGTCAAATTTTAGTGATCTCAACAAATTTTGGAAGTGTAGAACTGTGGCGGATTGACGGTACTTTCCTCAAAAGTTTCGATTGTCTTCCAAATAAAAATATTGAGCAGTTTGATGATGATAATTTCTGCAACGAGCAACCGCCGCTGAGTTTTAGTTCAGATAGTAAAACCTTAGCTATCCGCACTAATAAGAATGAAGTGCAATTCTGGGGAATTAATGGCAACGCTAAGACAAAAGTAAAACTGTTAAAAACTATCAAGGGACAAAGTAATCGCGTTGAAAGGATAGAGTCTATCCCTAATAGCAATAAAATAGCAATTTTTGGGAGTGATGACGTAGTAAAACTCTGGCAGCTTCCTGAACAATCAGGCAAGGAAGCTCAACTATTAAAGACTTTGCCAGGACATAAAAGTTGGATAAAGAGTTTGAGTATCAGCCCCAAGAGTGGGATGATTGCTTCAGCAAGTGACGATAATACTGTGAAACTTTGGCGGCGTGATGGTACTCTGGTCTACACTTTCACTGGACATAAAAACAAGGTCAATAGTGTCAGTTTTAGCCCAGATAGTGAGCTAATTGCCTCAGCGAGTGATGACAAAACCGTTAAAGTCTGGCAACCAGATGGCAAAGTAATTAAATCTTTTGAAGAGCATGGTAACAAGGTAACAAGTGTGAGTTTCAGCCCCGATGGTAAAATCATTGCTTCTGCCAGTCAAGACAACACCATAAAACTTTGGAGTCTAGATAGCAAAAATAGTAAAAGTTCAGCCACTTTAAATTGTGATGAGCCTGTTACCAAAGTCAGTTTCAGCCCAGATGGCAAGATAATTGCCTCAGCTGGTGTGACAAAAGTGAAACTCTGGAGTATTGATGGTACTTTACTGACAACTTATGAGCGCTTTGGTAGCAGTGATGTCAGTTTTAGCCCAGATGGTAAGAGTATTGCATCTGGTGATTATGATGGTGTTTTGGTTTGGGATTTTGACTTAAATAAACTTCTCAAACGCGGTTGTGATGAGGCGCATGATTATCTGAAGAATAACCCAAAAGCAGAGAGCGATCGCTATCTCTGTGACGACATCTATAAACAAAAGTGAAAGCTCAAGGTGTTTTATTTTGAGTCAAATAAAACACCTTTAATTTAATCTAAAATTGATTGAGCTATCACTTTTGGCGCATTAACCTGCAAACTCATCTGCTCACAACGCACAGTTAACCAAGGTTGACCCAAACCTATGCCAGAAAAAGGACTTTCGGTGGGGATTTCTAACTTAGAACCAATCAAACCCAACACAGACTCCAATTCAGCAGGGAATATCAGCAAATCTGCACCCTTTGTGCTGAAACTAGAGGCACTTAACCGCTGTCTCCATGCCAAGCTTTGTTGATTATATTTAAGACTGCACAATTTCCGGTTTTCCTGATACACGGTAACATGGTTTCCTTGTTCCCAGGTAAACTTAGCTAGTTCCTTTGGTAATCCCCAAATTTCTCGACCACCAGCCACCGAATCAGCATTATCTACATAAATGTGAGAAATCCAAGCGCCGATTTTCCTCTGGTAATTAATCAAAGCTGGGACAACAACTAACTCACTATACTCCAGTACTGAGCCTGACCCGTAATTAGAGAGATACACGCTACCAAGGGTTTTACCAGGCCATACAGAAATAATTTCTAACTCTAAGGGAATCAAGGGGCGCACTTGGTCAATATTTACCAAATGCAGAGTTTGGATAGCATAACCTTGAAGTATCCAAGGTGCTTGTGGATATGGCATAAGAGATTAACCGGACTTTATAAAACTCCTAACTCTTTAAAAAAATCCCCACTCAGGCATTTGCCTGAGTGGGTAATATGACATCGAACAAAACAATCTTCCCAAAAGAACTAGAGAAATTATTTGCTCTCTGTAAAATCAGCGTCAATCACATCGTCGCCGTTACTAGAACTAGAGGAACTGCTACTATCTTGAGGTTCACCACCAGATGTAGCACCGGCACCAGCACCAGCACTGGCACTAGCACCAGCTTGTTGATAGATGTTGCTACCAACAGCGAATAACGCTTGTTGCAATTCTGGGGTGAGCTTCTTGATTTGCTCATCGTCTTCTTTAGCAACTGCTTCCCGCACTTCTTTCACTAAACCTTCGACTTTAGTCTTGTCAGCATCGGGAACTTTATCGCCCAATTCTTGTAACTGCTTTTCAGCTTGGTATGCCAAAGAATCGGCTTGGTTCTTGCGTTCAATCTTCTCACGCCGCTCTTTGTCAGATGAAGCGTTCTGTTCAGCTTCTTTCACCATCCGGTCAACGTCATTTTTATCCAGGGTAGAAGCGCCGGTTATGCTGATGGACTGTTCTTTACCAGTACCTTTGTCCTTAGCGGTGACGTTAAGGATACCATTAGCGTCAATGTCGAAGACCACTTCAATTTGAGGGACGCCACGTGGTGCAGGAGGAATACCATCGAGGCGGAAGGTTCCCAAGCTCTTGTTATCGTTAGAGAATTCGCGTTCACCTTGGAGGACGTGAATTTCTACGTTGGTTTGTCCATCCACAGCGGTGGAGAAGACTTCCGATTTCTTGGTGGGAATTGTGGTGTTGCGGGGGATAATTTTAGTCATCACGCCGCCCAATGTTTCCACACCCAAAGATAGGGGTGTCACGTCTAACAGCAAGATGCCAGTTACATCACCAGCCAGTACTCCGGCTTGAATGGCTGCACCAACTGCTACAACTTCATCAGGGTTAACGCTTTGGTTGGGGTCCTTACCCAATACCTGCTTCACAATCTGGTGAACTGCAGGAATCCGCGTAGAACCACCAACTAACACCACTTCATCAATATCGCCTTTGTTTAACTTGGCATCTCGGAGGGCGTTTTCCACAGGAATACGACAACGGTCGATTAAGTCAGAACAAAGTTCTTCAAACTGAGCGCGAGTTAGCGTTGTATCCAGGTGTTTGGGTCCATCCTGGGTAGCGGTGATAAATGGTAGGTTGATTTCTGCTTGGGTGACGCTAGAAAGCTCAATTTTGGCTTTTTCTGCGGCTTCCGTCAGACGTTGTAAAGCTTGTTTGTCTTTCCGCAGGTCAATACCTTCGGCTTTCTTGAACTTCTCAGCTAAGAAGTCAACTATTTTTTTATCGAAGTCGTCACCACCAAGGTGGGTATCACCAGATGTGGCTAGTACTTCAAAGACTCCATCTCCTACTTCCAGCACGGATACGTCGAAGGTACCACCACCAAGGTCAAATACTAAGATGGTTTCGTTACTCTTCTTGTCAAATCCATAAGCCAGAGAAGCAGCAGTAGGCTCGTTGATAATCCGCAGAACTTCAATCCCGGCAATTTTACCAGCGTCTTTTGTCGCTTGCCGTTGGGAGTCGTTGAAGTATGCAGGAACGGTGATTACAGCTTGGGTTACGGTTTCACCCAGGTATTTGCTGGCATCTTCAACTAGTTTGCGAAGAACTTTTGCAGAAATTTCTTCAGGAGCAAACGGTTTACCAGCTATTGGACAATCTAATTTGACATTGCCGTTGCTGCTGAGAACTTTGTAAGAAACTTCCGTAGCTTCGTTACCCACTTCATCGTAGCGGCGACCGATAAAGCGTTTGACCGAGTAAAACGTATTTTCGGGGTTCATCACCGCTTGGCGTTTAGCGATTTGCCCAACCAAGTTGTCGCCATTTTTCGCAAATGCGACTACTGATGGCGTTGTCCGAAAACCTTCAGCATTAGCAATTACTGTGGGTTTACCACCTTCCATCACTGCCACGCAGGAGTTCGTTGTTCCTAAGTCAATTCCAACTACTTTTGCCATTTTAGGTGCTGGCTCCGTATAACTACAAATGAATGAATGAGAATATAAAGCACTAAATTTTGAACTAACAGGGTCAAGAAATCAGCCAGTTCAGCATGAATACCTTTGATTTGGCTTTCCTGGGGTTAAAACTCCAGACTATGCTGATATATATACTGAAGCTTAGTGGTAGCCAGTCCATGAAGGGTGGTTTCCCGAACCTTGCTTGGGACGGTTAAACTAACTAAATTGTGTTTTTAGTTGGTTCATGGATTAATTTGTCTTCACTCTGTCTAATGTAAAAGAATTAATACTTTCAGTAATTAGGGTGAACCGTAACGTCCGAGTGGTGTTTGCCGTCTTTTGAGGCAATAAACTACAGAAGCGCTGAGAATAGAAGGAGGTTAAAAGGCGCGTAGGCGAGCATTTACCGCAGGCATCGCTTCCGTAATTCCGTATAATCGCCAATATTTAGTAGTTTTCATGGCTGTGATTTTGCTGCCATTGTCTCATCTACACCGTGGATGAGACAATGGTTGTGGCAATTACTTAGTGCCTTAGTAACCTAATTGATGATTAAAAGTAGGACTTCCTTATTGACAAATTAGACAAAAAATAAGTCAGTATAAATAGGAAAATAATATTTTTTATAAAAAATAATCAGCAGTCAACAAAACTGCTGATTTACTTATCAACTTCCGAACTTGTGATAAGCGTTTGTAACCCAGTTATAACTTATGATTCTGCGGTTGAATTTTGCTGTAGCAAAGTACGCGTTAACGCGCGTCGAAGAAGCATCATCCTATTCTTTAAAAGTAGGTGTGTTATGAATTCATTAGAAGGATCATACTTCATCTTGAGAACCTTCTTTTTGAATCCAGATAAATACTAAAGCAAACACTGGAAAAGGCAAGATATAGAATACTAAGGGAATCATTATCCAGGGTAGCCATGAAGCGGCATAATCACCTGTTAATTGTGTTATATCTACCATCATGTATTCTCCTCATGAATTCAAAGTTGAAAAATTTATGTAAGCCACCCTCTAGGTGTTTTCAAAATTCCAAAGACAAGCTTGATTAACTAGCATTAACCGCACCTCGCAAGATGGCATCTAAAGAATCAAAATTTTCTAGTAAAAAGTAGGCAAATATCGCGCCACCCATTGCACCAAAAAAAATTCCACCATTCAATTGACTCCATTCTTCACGAGTTCTTAGTGGTCTAAGCTGGTCTTTAGAATATGAATTATAAGCTCCTCTAGGGTTTCCTTGGAAAGTAGTGATTGCAAAAATTGAAATACTTAAACAAGCTGATACCGCTATATATATAGAGGTAATTAATCCACTGAGATTGGTTCCATGTGCCGATTCTCGCAGAGGGCCAACCACAACCTCTGGTTCAACTAGTAAATAACTATGAGACATGCCAATTTATAATCCTCGCATGAAAGGTGTTAACCTTTGACGGTAGGCTGGCAGATTATTAATGAAAGCCCTAACTAAGGGAGAATCATTGATAGGAGTGGATAGATTACCAATGGTGATCGCCATATCCGTCAACCACAAAGAGGAAGTCTGCGGATTGAAACCACCTAAAAAGGTGAGAATTGCTGTTCCTGCCCCTTGAGAACTATTAAATATATGGGCTGGCGTATCGGGATTTTGCGCGTATGCCCCCCAGTTCCCAGTAAAGAACGGTAGCAAGCCACTTGGGTGCGGTGGGGTAGACAAGAAATTATCCCAACCTACATGAATACCACGGGATTCTGGAATAGCAACGTGTATTAAGTGACCAGCCCAAGCCAAGGAACTCATACCAAACAAACCCGCTAAGTGGTAATTGAGGCGAGGTTCTGCACTCTTGAACCAAGCCAGGACGGAATCTGGGCTTTAAATGCAACGCGCCTGCAAACAAAAATACAGCTGCCAGCAAAACTAGGAAAATAGCCCCAGTATAAAGTTCATTATTCGTCCGCAACCCGATGGTGTACCACCAGTGATAAACACCGGAGTAGCAAATATCTACTGGGTTATGCGCTTCTGCTTGGGTGTAAGCTTCAATTGCCCTTGGTCCAAATTGGGCATCCCAAATCGCATGGGCGATGGGACAGATATGTATGGGGTCTTTAATCCATATTTCAAAGTTACCTTGCTAAGCAACGTGGAACAAAATTCCCGACGCCCACAGAAAGATAATTGCCAGATGACCAAAGTGAGAGGAAAAAATCCTTTGATAAAGATTTTCTTCCGTCATACCATCTTGACTTTCAAAATCGTGAGCTGTGGCGATCGCATACCAAACGCGTCGTGTCGTTGGATCTTGTGCAAGGCCTTGGCTAAATTTGGGGAATTTAGTCGCCATAGTTTTAATGGCATAGTACCCGATCCAGCACGTTGTTTAGATTTTTTTCTGGGTCGTAGTCCCGCACCATAAAAATCGCTGCGTGGGCTGCTGCGCCAACAATCAGGAAGCCTCCAATCCAGACATGGTGAGTGAATAGAGATACCTGTGTAGCATAATCAGTTGCCTGATAGGGATAGGGCGGCATCAAGTACATATGATGAGCAATGATAATGCTCAGAGAACCCAACATTGCCAGATTGATTGATAGTTGAGCGTGCCAGGAAGTTCTCAGAACTTCAAACAGACCTTTGTGACCAACAGACCCAATAAAGCTCAAGAATGGCAGCATGTTTGGAGTTCTGGCATCATCCAGCATTTCTTTAATACTGTGACCGATACCCCAATTAGTGCGGTACATGTGACCAGCAAAGATGAATAGCACTGCGATCGCTAAATGATGGTGTGCTACATCTGTTAACCACAAGCCGCCTGTCACAGGATTCAGACCGCCCTTGAAGGTGAGAAAATCAGCAAAATGTCCCCACACATTCTTCTTCAACTGTTGTTGATTATTGGTTCCAGCCCAGCACTGCTGAAACTTGGCTAGCTAAAGTTATTAAATCGAAAGGTTTAGCGATCGCAGTTCTTACCCCCAATTTGGTAAATTGTTCCTTAGACAATACTCTAGTCGTTAACAAAATTACAGGTATATCCTGGGTGACGGGGTTGTTCTGTAGTTGGTGCAAAATTGTCGATAAGTCTCTACCGGAGGCAAAAGTATCCAGATCGACAAGGATAACATCAACTTTTTGCGTCTTTGTTTTAACGATCACTTCATGTCCCGATTCAACTGTCAGTACCTCCCAGCCTTCTACTGTTTCCAAGCAAAGCTGAGTCACTTCCCGAATAGCATTTTTCTTCTCAATCAGTAAGATGCGTCGGGTTTTCACTATTAATATTTACCTTCTAGCTTGCGATTGCCAGCTTCTTCTCATAGGGTAGGCAAAAAATATGAAAAACTAATGAAGAATGATAAAGAAAAAGAAAAATAGTTACACATTCATGAGAGACAAGATCCCCGACAACTTTTACGAAGTCGGGGATCTTGAGGTTGCAATTCTCACAAATCAAATAGGATAGGACTTACGCACTATACAAATGCATCGTGATGTGAATTAACGATGCATAGGTTATTTCAAGCTTTTCTTAATTATCCTGCGATCGTAAATAGACCATGTTGTAGGGGCACAGGAATGCTCATAGGTGTCAACTTAAGCCTTGGCAAATGGAATTCGCGGCTATACAGGCTTTCGTCCACCTGCGCGGACTAACGTAAAATCAAGGTTTTGAAACCCAGGTCAGTGGGTTTTGTTTGTGTAGACGCGGTTTCTAACCGCCCGTTTCGCGTTAAGTTGACTATAGGATTGCTATATTAACGCCTGCACCACTTGTTCAGACAGAGTAAAGGGGGTCGTAAGGCTTAGTAATTACTGCCACCACTTTTAATTGAGTAAACTGACGCTGTTCAGCAGCCTATGCTTTTGCTGTTAATAAAATCACGGGAATATTCTGGGTTTCCGGATTTGCTTGCAGATTCTCCAACGTCGTCAAGCCATCCATATCTGGCATCATGACATCTAAGAGAATCACATCTGGATGTTCACAAGCAGCTTTGAGCAAACCTTCTCTACCAGAACCAGCTGTCAGCACTTCCCATTCATTAGTTATCTCTAAACATATCTAAGTGGTTTCTCGGATATCTTCTTCATCATCAATAATCAAGATGCGCTTGTTCATTTGTTATCCTATTTTGGATTTTAAATTTTAGATTTTGGTGAAGCAGCGCGGTTTTCTCCCTTGACGCTAGCCTCTTCCTATGGGAGAAGGGAAGACCATACTGCGCATAGCGCAAGCTGAGTCTTCTCCCAAGGGAGACCATGCCGCGCAACGAGCGTCTGGGGGTTTCCCTATGAGGCGTAACGCACTGTGGCCTTCAATCATGGTGCGTTACGGCTGATGCCTAACACACTCTACTGGCGTGGCAAGACTAAAATATTGCATTAGAATCACTTGTTTGATCGGGTTCAAAAATTGGATAAAGATGTTTAAGTTTGACACGAGCGTCTTCAGTAGTAAAACGCCAAATTACTTTACTAGCGGTACAGT
>NZ_JBALDD010000065.1:0-180934 GCF_036917555.1 Nostoc sp.
CAACAGCAAGATTTGATTCAAGGCTTAACTGGTTTTCATTGGTGGATTCAAATCGAGGCTTAATCATAAGTAATTTACCGAACATGATATAACTCATTATCAGCAATAAAGTCTGATGCTAAAAAATCGGGGCTAACCAATAATACTGCCACTTTTGCTGCTGCTAAAGCATTTTCAATTTCTTTGCGCCACTCAGCACCAGCCTGGATTTTGGTATCGTCCCACACAAGCATATTTTGGTTACGAATCATTGGCTTGAGGTGTTTCTGGAGTTTGGTAAGCCATTCCTGATCTTGATGACTATAGCTAATGAAAACTTGATTTCTGGTTATGGGTTCAGACATAAATATTTGCAGAGTTGGTGAGGTCGGTAAAACATCGTCAATTAGTTTGCGGACATCTACCATATCACCGCTATCTTGGCACTGAATTTGGTCGCGATTATTTTCTCGGAATTTGTACAACACGTCTCGGCGGTAAAAATGAGGCGTTTGACTATCCTTACAGCTTTCACAGTTACAGGGAACAAGTGTTTGATATTGCAGACGTTCGTAAGAGTTATGAATTTTTTCTAGTTCATGGATGATAACTGCTAGCCGTTCTTTCTTGTCTTTTCCTGCTACGCGGACTTTAATTTCTCGTTGATTGTAGTGTTCAATCACTTCAGCACGGGTTTGGTCTTTAGCAAGAACAACGCCTGTTTTCCAAACTAGGGTTTGTTGTTCAATATCGGAGTGCATTTCGACTATAAAGCGGGTGAGAATACCTTTCGGCATGAAGTCATATTTATAACGCAGGATTAGGTTATTGGATTCATCCCAATTGAAATCAGGTTGGTTGACAGAGAGTAATTGAGGTGCAATATAAGTGCCGGGACGACTAGGTATTTCGTAACACAGTTTAAATTTCATCATTAGCCGCAACAGTTCTGGTCGCATATTGGCATATTTGTTTTCGTGCCAAATATTTTTTAAATCATTGCGATCAAATTTACCCAGGTTTTGAATTACTTGTGGATTATCTAACACTTTGTAAACGGCATCTGTACCCCAAGTGGGCTTGAGAATCACGGTTTTTCTTAAAAAGTCATCATCTTGGAAGTGAAGGCATACACCTAAATCATGCAGATAGTCACTGAGTTGGAGTTTATCCTCCTGTTTAGTAAAACCGTGTTGCTCACAGATGTTTAGATATTCTTCCAAGCTAATATATTCGCGAGAGTTACCTTCTAAAGCTTCTCGCACTTTGACCCAGGTTTTAGGGAGTTCTATTCCTACATGAGGTAGGTTAGTAATATAACGTTTAATTTTATTTAAGATTTCTGGCAGACCGCGATCAGTGGCCAAGTTTGTAGTAAGTATTTCCTGAAAATTAGTGGATTCATGTCGTAACTCCCGCTCGTTTATTTCTCGTTTGCGCTCCTGCTTTTCATTTTTGACAATTAACAAAGGACTATTACCGCTCAGTAATTCAACCACATTTAACCAGTAGTAAAAATCTGTGTCTTCTTTGCGAGTATCAGCAACCAAGGCATAAAGAGAGCGTTTTGTAAGAAAAAATTGGTGGGTAGCATGATAAATTTCTTGACCACCAAAGTCCCAAATATTGACCTGAAATTCTCTGTTATTGTCAAGCAAGAACTTCCATTTAATAATATCAATGCCTTCGGTAGTATTTTCATCTTGTTGTAACGTATATTTTTTGTCTTGAATTTTTTTGGCTAGCGTAGTTTTACCTGCACCACCTTCTCCCACAATGAGTAATTTGGCTTCGTAGAGGCGATCGGTTTCTCGTTGCTGCCTGTAAAAGTTCAATATTGCTTTCAATCCTTTGCTTTCAATTTCTGGTGGAAGTGGTTCTAGGGAATTGTTGATAAGTTCAAGCCGGGTGAGATTGGTGAGTTGTCCAATTTCCGGTGGCAGACTGCTCAGTTGATTACTGGAGAGGTTGAGAGTTTGTAGGTTGGTGAGTTGGCCAATTTCCGGTGGCAGACTGCTCAGTTGATTACTGCGGAGGTCGAGGGTTTGCAGGTTGGTGAGTTGGCCAATTTCCGATGGCAGACTGCTCAATTGATTGTTGTAGAGGTTGAGGGTTTGCAGGTTGGTGAGTTGGCGAATTTCCGGTGGCAGACTGCTCAATTGATTGTTGTAGAGGTTGAGGATTTGCAGGTTGGTGAGTTGGTCAATTTCCGATGGCAGACTGCTCAGTTGATTACCGATGAGGTAGAGGGATTGCAGGTTGGTGAGTTGGCCAACTAAAGATGGCAGACTGCTCAGTTGATTACTGGAGAGGTTGAGAGTTTGCAGGTTGGTGAGTTGGCCAATTTCCGGTGGCAGACTGCTCAGTTGATTACTGTCGAGGTAGAGAGATTGCAGGTTGGTGAGTTGGGCAATTTCCGATGGCAGACTGCTCAGTTGATTGTTGTAGAGGTTGAGGGTTTGCAAGTTGGTGAGTTGGCCAATTTCTGGTGGCAGACTGCTCAGTTGATTGTTGTAGAGGTAGAGGGTTTGCAAGTTGGTGAGTTGGCCAATTTTCGGTGGCAGCGTTGTTAAACCTCTGCCAGAAAGGTCTAATTTTGTCAGCTTTTTTCTGGCAGCTTGTTCAATAATTTGCGGCAGTTCTTCGTTAATCATTTCGGGTTTTACAGAGGCAATGCTTGACGATGATTTGCTGCTTGGACGCGCAGCAGAGAAATTGAGCTAATTAATAATGTAGTCTGTATGAAGGATTGCATTGTGGCAATATGCGTTAGCGTAGCTCGTCGTATACATCGCAGGCTCCTACGCCTCTAGACTCGACCTCAAAACCTCACCATTCCACCTGTGAACACCAACTGTCGGGCAAAAAGGGCGATCGCTCCACCTGTGAACACCAATTGTCGAGCAAAAAGGGCGATCGTTCCACCTTTGAACACCAACTGTCGAGCAAAAAGGGCGATCGTTTCACCTTTGAACACCAACTGTCGAGCAAAAAGGGCGATCGCTCCACCTTTGAACACCAATTGTCGAGCAAAAAGGGCGATCGCTCCACCTTTGAACACCAACTGTCGAGCAAAAAGGGCGATCGCTCCACTTCTGAACACCAACTGTCGAGCAAAAAGGGCGATCGTTCCACCTATGAACACCAACTGTCGAGCAAAAAGGGCGATCGTTTCACCTGTGAACACCAACTGTCGAGCAAAAAGGGCGATCGCTCCACCTTTGAACACCAATTGTCGAGCAAAAAGGGCGATCGTTCCACCTATGAACACCAACTGTCGAGCAAAAAGGGCGATCGTTTCACCTCTGAACACTAATTGTCGAGTCAAAAGAGCGTAGGCGTAGCCCGTCGTAGACACCGCACCTTTAAGCTAAATTATGGTGTTAGAGGATGTTTTAAAAGTCCTATTGTCAGTATCAAAACGTTCTAGATTCTCCTAAATGCACGCCACTTGCTCATGGGGGTCTCCCCAAATGGAGCGACTAGCGTCGGTTAGGGGGGATCAATAAGTGCCTAAAATCACAGCCAAACACTTTTAAAACATCCTCTTAATAAATGCTTGTGTTATAAAGGTAATTTTCTCTGGTGATATACTCAACATCTAAGTATGATTCTGAGCAGAAAGTTTTTGTTCAGAACATTTACGAGATGGGAACTCTAGCTAATAAGCTTAATTACAGTATCCCACCTAACACTGCCAATCATGTCCCATCCTGCTCACTCCACATTGGGCCAATCTTCTTACCCTCGCTTGCCTAGAAGCCTAAGTGCTGTTGAAAGTTGGGGCTTTGGTTTGACAGCTCATATTTCTTGGACAGCATTGGTTCCAGCGATTCATGCTGCTCTCGGTTCCCAAGCTATTTTTGTCTGGATACCTGCGGTGATTTTCGGAATGCTGCTCAACTATCAGGTAAAACGCTTAGGTATGCATTTCATCAATGTAGCTGGAGGAACACCTAACTATGCTACCAAGCTACTGCAAAACTACCCAGGACTAGCTCGTTATGCAGCAATTGGATACCTCCTCAATTGGGTTTCTTACCTGTCAGTGAATACAATCGTACTCAGAGATTTAATTAAAGTAAATTTAGAGACGCTGGGTATTACCTGTCCAGACATATTTCTGGATATTAGCTTTACACTATTGCCCTTTATCGTGGCGTTTAGTGGGACTCGCGCCCTGAGTATTTTACATTTGTTTTTTGTAATTCCAGCCTTTGGACTGCTAATGACCTTCTGTATCCAAGGTCTTGGCTGGTTAGCGTTTTCTCCGGTGAGTCCTGGGTTTTTTCCTAGCAGTTGGTCATCTTTGAGCTTTGTAGATTGGGCAAAGTGGTTCTTTTTCGTCACTTATGCAACCTATAGCTGTGAAACGGCTTCTTCCTTTGTCGCCGATAGCCGCAACCCCACTCAAACGCTACGGTTTCTAGATGTTGCAGCCTGGATGATGCCACCCATATTTTGGGGAGGGTCTTGGGTAGTGATGCGGTTAGCAACAAATCCCAACCTTAAAGACAATGCTTTTCTGAATCTTGCGGCAGCTTCCCTGCCCTTTTGGGGAAGATTCACTGGTGTAAGTGTTTCTTTTTTGCTAGTAGCTGCTTGTCTTTTAGGTTCGGCAACGGTGGTTTCTAATTGCCCGCGAATTTTGTATCAACTGGCGTTAGATAACCACATTTCACCAGTATTTTCTGTGGTTTCCCGTCGGGGTGTGTTTGTCCCAGCATTGACATTAACACTGGTGTTGTGCTTAATCTATCTGATTTGGGGAGATGTGGCGCGAATCGTGGCTGTTGGTAACATCGGTTGGTTTGTCTCCTTTATGTTACTGCATCTGGGGCTTTGGCTTCGGCGCGATCGCCCGGAAGTTTTGTTTCCTCGCATATCTCTGGCCATTCTGCTATTAGAAGTTGTGGTGCTGTTGGTGGGCGGATTTGCCTGGGGTTGGCTCAACTTTCTCATTGGGCTATTATTTCCCATTGGTGTTATGGGAATAGATGCGATGATTCGCCGTGTGAATTTCCCTGCATTCCATCCTGATTGGTGGATGCGGCGATATCGCACGCGCCCTGTGGTAATCATCAAAGATTCAGTAATTCTTCAGGTGAGCATCCTGATTTTTTTACTGTGCAGCGCCGTGGCAGTTGGCTGGTTATTTGGTGTCAAACTTAATAAAGTGGCAACTGCGGGCGGTGAGAATATATTTGTGGTGCTACTGATGAGTGTGGCATTTGTGGGAGTAGCGATCGCCTGTTGGACAAGTTTACCTCAAGTGGTAGCGATCGCAGAAGCCAGAGTTGCTGCCGAACACCTGTTTACTGTCGCCCAGGACGGTATTTTAGTCGTAGATAATCAAGGCATTATCCGGCAAGCTAACCCAGCCACCGAATCGTTCTTTGGTGTCAACCCATCTGAGTTGTGGGGAAATCACCTCAATAAATGGCTACCTGCATTAGTCTACTATCCAGAGCAGTGGACAAAGCGTAGCGAACAAATCCTAATTGGTAATGGGAAAAACAGAACTCTGGAAGTTTCCATCTCAGATAGGCCCCATCAGGATTTTCAGGAATATGTCGTCATTCTCCACGACATTACCCAGCGCAAACAAGCAGAGCAGATATTGCGATACTCAGAAGCCCAATTGCGCCAAGAAGCAAAGCAGCTAGTATCTCAACTGGTGCATAGTGAAAAAATGTCCAGTTTGGGGCAGTTAGTAGCAGGTGTAGCGCATGAAATTAACAACCCAATCAATTTTATTTATGGCAATGTCGGCTATGCCAATCAATATATCCAAGATTTATTGAGACTGCTGCAATTATACCAGAAAAACTATCCTAATCCAGCAAAGGAAATTCAACAAGAAACAGAAGCGATCGACTTAGATTTTCTGATTGCAGACTTGCCCAACTTGCTAACTTCTATGACAGTTGGTGCAGAACGAATCACAGAAATTGTCTTATCGCTGCGAAACTTTTCCCGGTTAGATGACGCAGAAATGAAAGCTGTGAATATCCATGAGGGTATAGATAATACGTTGATGATTCTGGAACATCGCCTCAAACCTAAATCTAACAATCTAGCAATTGAGGTCATTAAAGAGTACAGCGACCTGCCATTAGTAGAATGTTATGCTGGACAACTCAATCAAGTATTTATGAATCTTCTCGCAAATGCAATCGATGCTCTAGAAGAGTCATTAGTCATTAGTCATTCTTCATTTGCAACCGACAAAGGACAAATTCGCATTCACACTCAACTCATTAACCAAAAGCAAGTAGTTATTCGCATTGGCGACAACGGTTTGGGTATTCCAGAAGATATACAAAAACGTTTATTTGAACCATTCTTTACTACTAAACCAATTGGTAAAGGTACTGGATTAGGTTTATCTATTAGTTACCAGATTATCACTCAAAAACATCGGGGAAAATTACAATGTATTTCTGCTCCTGGCCAGGGGACAGAATTTGTAATTGTAATTCCGTTAAACCAGCAAGCTATCTAATTGTTAATATCATCTTAGGTAGTTAAATTTTTAACCGAAGTAAAATGACTAACTTTGGTTGAAAAGAGAAAAAGCCGCTGCTCAAAATTAATAATGGTGATATAGCTTATACTAATCGACTGCGAAGATTGCCATTAGAACATCAACTAATTTTTGCATTTACTACTCTTGCTATTTCCCTTGGATGCAATGCTTCTATAAAGAATTCAAAAAATTAATCATTTCATACAATGAATGATAAGTATATACAGTCTGGCTGTTTGTGATTTTCCACAAAACTTGTTTATAGTTGGATATCACTTCTACTGAGATTGGTAAGCTATTTTGAGTTTGATTAACTTGGAAGCCTGCACGTTTTAAAGCACGAATAGTCCATATTGCTGTAATCCCCTCACCTATCAAATTAATTTCTCCTTTATGGGATGTATGGAGATGAAATTCCCCAGAAGCAACATCAAACTCTACACCTTCACTCTCGAAAGTATCAGCAAAAGCACCACTCAACACCAAATCTTCTGGGGCGCCAACGTGTAAAATACCATTAGTTGATAGTAGCCAAACTTTATCAGCAAGACGCAGAGCTAAATTTAAATCGTGAGTTGAAAGGAGAATCGCTTGATTGGTTTCTCGTGCTAACTGACGCAACAATTGCATAATTTCTACCCGTCGTGGTAAATCGAGAAATGCTGTTGGCTCATCAAGTAACATAATAATAGGTGACTGAGCTAACGCACGCGCAATCATAATTTTTTGGCGTTCACCATCACTTAATTCGCTAACTTGGCGTTGTGCTAAGTGTACTGCTCCTACAGATTTTATTGCCCAATTGACTATTGCTTCATCTTCGGGTGTCAAATTTCCCCACCAGTCAGTATAAGGATATCGCCCCAGAGTGACCAAAGTGTAGGCTGATAGTATTCCGACATCAACTTTTTCGGTGAGTACCAAGCTCAGACGTTTGGCTAATTCTTGTGGTGCTAACTTGTAAATATTTTCGCCTAAGAGTCTTACTTCACCCACGATTGGAGGTTGCATTCCGGCGAGCGATCGCAGTAATGTAGATTTACCCGCACCATTGGGGCCAAGTAAACAAACCAGTTCCCCCGCTTGCAGAGATACAGAAATATCAGATGCAACACACCGAACAGTTTTTTGGGATGTCTTGTAACCAATAGTCAAGTTGTGAGTTGTGAGAATTGAGTTACTCATTATCGGAATAATACACTTGATCAATTCATAGCGATCTGTTTCTAAATACTGTACAAGCGTGATTTTTTGGAAAGATTGCTAACAAATATCATTAATCTAACTTGTATAAGGTTGAGGAAATAGTGATAATTAATCTCAATAAGTTTTAGTTTGATTAATCATGACCATTATTATTTCAGCACAAGCGCAAGATGAACTCTTTGAAAAAATTGACGGAACCCCACAAAGTAACGATCCTGATGATGAGTTAGATGTGACCTGCAAGTATCCCCAGGCATCGGGAGAAGGACATTATCGACGAGTTAAATTACGGCAAAGCTTGGTATTGGACATTCACAGCCATCAGCACTGTGACAATCTGATCATAAAACGCATTGACCATCCACATCCCCTAGAGTTTTGGTTTATGCTTTCAGGACACTGGAGGGAAAGCTCTCCTTGGGCAGTTAATGAGACGGAAGCCGGACAGTACGGTTTTCACGGCAGTGGCATGATTGTTAAAGGAGAAGATGAGTTTTCTGAGGGATGGCAACTTTCGATGAGTGTAACTTTTGAACCAGAATTGTTGCAGTCCTTCATCGGCAATTCTTCCGGGGAACTACCAAAAGCATTACAACATTTAGTGCGTGAGCCTAACCAACCCCTCCACTTTCGCTCCAACCTCATGACTCCGATGATGCAATATAATGTGCAGCGTATATTGCATTGTCCTTATCAGGGTATCATCAAGCGCACGTACCTGGAAGGCAAAGCGCTGGAACTATTAGCACTGCTGCTGGAACAAGAAGCAGAAATTCAGATGGGAAGCCGGACACCCAAGCCGCTAAAGTCGGGAACATTAGAGCGGATTCTCTATGCCAGAGATTTGCTATTGCAACAGCTAGACAATCCACCTTCAACCGCAGAACTGGCACGCCTAGTCAAACTCAATGAGTATGCACTCAAGCGCGGGTTTCTACAGGTCTTCGGCAAGCCTTTGTTTGCTTATCTCCATGATTACCGCTTAGAACAGGCGCGTCAATTGCTGGAAATTGGAGAAATGAAAGTGAGTGAAGTTGCCCAGAAAATCGGCTTCGCCAGTCGGAATCACTTTGCTGCTGCTTTTAGAAAAAAATTTGGTGTAAACCCTAAAGAGTACTTGATGCAACGCAAACACTTCTTTTAGCGACCAAAAAAAACTCCCGCTAGAGACCAAAACAGCTTTCTCATGGCACTAGATTACTGATAGTGTTTGTTGAAAAGAATTCTTGTTTGGGTTTGGTGTGGGGCAAGAAATGAAACGAAAGCTGTTGAAGACTTTATTACTAACAAGTTATGTTTGGCTTTGGGGTACAATCAGCGCAGCTGCTACTGAAATACTCAAACAAGAGGTACAGAGTAAATCTGTAGCATCGGTACTACGCAATTCTTGGTCAATTAGAGAGATTCGCCAACTCAGTGAGATAGAGCGTCCCAGCACTAGCGCTCAACAATTGCTAGTGCAGTTGCCAACACCACAAACCACACCCGCGCCGACAATTCAAATAACGGGGGTGAAAGCCAATCCCACCGACAAAGGTGTGGAGATAATTTTAGAGACCCCGCTTGGGACTCAACTGCAAGTCACAAATCGCAGTACAGGCAATAATTTTATTGCAGATGTATCTGGCGGGCAATTGCGTTTACCGTCGGGCGAGGCTTTTACATTTCGTTCGGAAAAACCGCTTGGGGAAATTACTGAAATAACAGTTACGAATATTGATGCAAATACTGTGCGGGTGACGGTGGTAGGTGTTGCAGCTATGCCCACAGTTGAGTTATTTGATGATAATGCAGGGTTGGTTTTTGGGGTAGCATCTGCTGCAACGGCGACACAGCCACCCCAGCCACCCCAAACGCCTGCTAGTGAGACACCCCAAGAGGAACCAGCAGCACAGCAGGATGAGCCGATTGAATTGGTGGTGACGGGTGAGCAAGATAGGTATAACGTACCAGATGCGTCAACTGCAACGCATACGGATACACCCTTACGCGACATTCCCCAATCGATTCAAGTTATACCCCGACAGGTGCTAGAAGATCGCAAGCCAAGAAACTTGAATGAGGCCGTGGAAACAGTCAGTGGCGTAGTTGATGGTTCAACCTTTATGGGTTCGCCTGGTGGAGGCAGAATCATCAGAGGATTCTTTGCGGAAGGAAATCTCCGCAACGGCTATCCACAAGGTAATTTCAACACCTTGACACCCATTGGGACGATTGAGCAAGTGGAAGTTCTAAAAGGACCTGCCTCGGTTCTATTCGGTGCTCTAGAGCCTGGTGGGATCATCAACACTGTTACCAAACAACCCCTAAGTGAACCCTATTACAAACTTGGATTTGAGGCAGGAAGTTATGGATATTATCAGCCCAGTATCGATTTCTCCGGACCCTTAAATGCGGATAAAACCCTGCTTTACCGCTTGATTGCTGGCTATGAAGGGTCAAACAATATTCAAGAGTTTGTCAACACCAACCTGACCACGATCGCACCCTCAATCACCTGGAAATTGGGAGATCGAACAGAACTGAATCTGTACTATGAATACATTCACTGGTTTGCAAATCCTCCTAGAAGTTTTGTTACGGTCAAGAGCGATGGTAGCTTGACACCTCGGAGCCTCTACACTGGCTATCCTGATTTCTACTTGTTCAATATCTATAATCATAAAATTGGCTACACGCTAAAGTATGAACTTACTGGCAACTGGCAGATTCGTAATAATGTTGCTGTAACGCTTACTAGTTATACCCGAAACGAATCTTATCCCAACAACATCGTGGACGATCGCTTCCTAACCGACTATGACACTTTAGAGACTGAGAATACAGAAAATAACTATTTTGGACAAATCGACTTGCTTGGGAAGTTTAATACCGGATCGATTTCACACCAACTCTTAGTGGGCTTTGATATCAAGCGCAATGTTGGAGATTTTATAGGTACTCGACCTCTAACAAATGTACCTCCTTTAGATATTTTGAACCCAAACTACGATATTCCAAGACCCGAATTTGTTCCGAACTTTAGGAATCTGAACACGATTCAATCTTACGGGGTCTACCTTCAAGATCAGATCGCGTTTAGCGATAACCTAAAACTCCTGATTGGTGGTCGTTATGATTGGGTGTCAAATGAAGCTGAAACAATAGGAAATGGAATTGATGAGCCAGTCCAAAAGGATAGCGCCTTCAGTCCCCGGATTGGCTTGGTGTATCAACCCAGCAAAACGGTTTCTCTCTATGCCAGTTACAGTCGCTCTTTTCTCCAGACCACAGGATCCAACCCGGAAGGTTCCAACTTAACTCTGAGTGCAGTTGAACCGACGAGGGGAACCCAATATGAAGTCGGTGTCAAAACAGATTTTCTAGACGGCAAGCTTTCGGCAACGTTAGCCGCTTATCAACTCACCAAGACGAATGTTCTAACCACCGATCCGGCTAACCCGCGATTTTTCTTTCAGACTGGAGAGCTACAGAGTCGAGGGATTGAGTTGGATGTTACAGGTGAGATTTTGCCTGGTTGGAACGTAATCGCGTCCTATGCCTACACCGATGGAGAAGTTACTAAGGATAAAAACATTTTTCTTGTGGGTAATCGATTGGAAGACGTGCCAGAGCATCAAGCGAGTCTTTGGACAACATATAAGATTCAGACGGGCGATTTCAAAGGGTTGGGATTTGGACTGGGGCTGTTTTATGTGGGTGAGAAGCAAGGCGATTTGGCGAACTCGTTTACACTCCGAGATTACTTCCGTACTGATGCAGCGCTTTACTATCGGAAAGATGGTTTTAATGCAGCGATCAATATCCGTAATCTATTTGATATAGATTATGCAAACTTCGCCTACGGTAGAACCACTGCTCAAAGAGATGCGCCCTTGACAATTGTTGGTTCCATCAGTTGGGAGTTTTAAGGCAGTGCGACACGTTTCCTCGAAACTAGCGTTAGCCAGAGGACATGAGTTGATGAAGGAGCAATTTCATAGTAGTTTTGCCCTTGTTGGGCAGGGAAACTTAGGCGGTGATCGGCTGTGAAATATGAGTAATGAGGTAAGCAAGATGTTGATTTCCTTAACACCTGAACAAATTCAGCGCATCCAGCAGCAACTTCATACAGGTCATTATGTTCAGTGCTGCCGAGGTGATTGATGAGGCCTTGAAACTGCTCGAAGCCAGCACAGACAAGCCTCGGCGCGGTAAGAAGATACTAGAAATATTTGAGGAAACGGGGTTTCTCGGCTCACTTCCAGAGGCTGATCCAGACCTTTCTAGTAATTACAAGTCCATTGTTCGCATTGAAATTGGGTCGCAAAATGATTCTTGCTGATACAGGATTTTTTGTCGCTATTGCCAGTATAAAGGATCGATATCATTCTCTAGCAATTACTGCCCTGGAAACGATCAATGAGCCAATCCTTACTACTTACCCAGTTATCACTGAAACTTGCTACTTACTATTAAGAGAAGGATGTAGCAAAGTTCCGCCCAGATTTCTCAGGAACTTCATCAAAAGCAAATACTTGACGATATTTAATTTAGAAATTGTTCATTTACAGCGAATTGCAGAGTTGATGGAAACCTATGGTGATACACCAATGGATTTTGCCGATACTTCTTTAGTCGTTCTAGCAGAACATCTTGGAGAAGGTCGAATTCTCAGCAGTGACAGGCGAGACTTTTCGATATCGATGGCAGAACAGCATCAGTTTAGTAATTTGATGTTTTCAAATAGTTAACAATTAGTTTCAGGAATCTTGAAATGATTAAACGATTTTCTCAGGTTTGTTTGGTTACGTTGGCTATTTTTGCTTTCCCTTATCAATATACCCAAGCGATTGAGACTCAAATTCTTTCTCCGAATGCTTATAAAGTTCCTTATTTGGGATATGACGGCGTTTTTTTTCTGAATACGGAGAGTAATAGTTCCATGAAAGACCCGCGCAATCCCAAACGGATTGTGATTGAAAAAATGGATAAGTTTAGCTTCTACAAAGATACCGAGGGAAAAACATCTATTGCCCGCAACTGTTATTATGCTTACGTGGGGGCTGTAGGTGATTCCAAGTATTACCCAGAATACAAAACAGCTGTCTGGGATTTATTTGAACTAGAAAAAGATGAAAGTAAAGACCCCGCTTGTAACCAGTTCAAGTATCTAACTTTCCAAGTTCCTCACGGTGACCCAAGTCACATGCACTTTCGCTATGGAGATGACAAATCGAGCTTTCAAACGCTGGTAAACATGAGCAATGATGCGGAAGATAAGGCGAAATTCAATCCTTGGTGGACTACTTATTGCGGTGGTGGTAGGACTAGTTGTGGTAAGGACTAATAGCATCAATTCTTGTCAATAACACAAGCGCGATCGCTTGCTGATAAAATGGCGATCGCTCATTTTTTTTGAATTCCAAAATCTTTATTAGAATCATCTATGAGTGAACTCAGCTTTTTTAAACGCAGAGGTACACGCAGTAATACCAATTCTGTATGAAGATGCACCGTATATGAGGAACGAACCGCATTCTCTGCGAGAGGCTGACGCCAACGCGCAGCGGACGCACCAGAAGGGCGCATTCGCGCAGCGTCTCCAAAAGTTGGACACAAAGAAATAAATAAATAAGAACTCGAGAAAATTTAGCGCAGCCTCACAAAGAAATGGTATTAGTACACCATTCCATTAATTCGTAGCTAATAAATTGGGCAAACCTCTGCGCTTTCCTTAGCGTTCATCTGCGTTTAAAAACGCTACAATTTTACGCAAAGCTGTACTTAGTTTGCTCATGACGGAAAAGATTTTTGGGAATTACGCCGCAGAATTACCCAAGTCACAACAGGAGTTCCAATTAAAGCAGTAACAGCATTTAAAGGTAAAACCACCTGACTTACCGCAAGTTGAGAAAACAAATCTGCAAACAATGCTAAGATTGCACCCATCATTGTTACACTAGGAATTAATATTCGATGGTCGGAAGTATTGAACAGACTACGACAAAGATGAGGAATTGCTACACCTAAAAATGCTATGGGGCCACAAAAAGCGGTAATTGCTCCAGCTAATATAGACGCACTCGTAATAATAGAAAATCTAGTTTTCTGCACCGTTAAACCTAAACTACGTGCATAAGATTCACCAAGTAAAAGTGCATTTAGAGATTTTGATTGCAACACTGCTCCCAATAAACTCAAAAGTATCACAGGAATTAAAACAACTAACTGTTTCCAAGTCACCCCAGCAAAACTACCAAACGTCCACATAATATAACTTTGAATGCGTTCTTTTGAGCTAAACTGCAACAAAATACTTACTATTGCACTAGTAGCATAACCAAACAATAAACCTAAAATCAGTAACGTCATTGTATCTTGCACTCGGCGAGAAACAACTAACATCATGCCTAACACTGACGCTGCACCGAGACTTGCAGCTATGACTAAACCAAAATCACTAATTATTCCCAAATCTGCTAATAATGTTGGTGTCGTAGCACTTGCCGTCAGCACAACTAACGCTACACCTAAACTTGCGCCAGAACTAATACCCAATACAAAAGGCCCAGCTAAGGGATTTTTAAATAGGGTTTGCATTTGTAAGCCACTCACACCTAAAGCCGCACCCGCTAAAGTTGCAGTTAAAGCTTTAGGTAGGCGAAATTTGATAATAATATGAGTCCATGTAACTTTTTCTGGTTCTTGTCCGAGCAAAATTTTTATTACTTCATTCAGGGGAATATCAACTGAACCTAAAGCTAAGTCTAATAAAAAAGCCAAGATTAAACTTATAAGTATAATTAAGAAAATAATAATTTTGACAAATGGAGTTTTTGGGGTTACTAAGGGGGTTTGAAATTTATATTTTTTGCTTAACATTATTAACTAAGTTTGTGATAATAAAATAAATGATGGTTATGTAATATCTCTGGATGTAGTATTTTAATCAAGTCAGATAAAACCATATCTGGGTTACTAATTCCGCCTTCCCAATAATCATTACCTCCACTTTCATTAACACGGGCATTATTATTGTAAAGATTGCCTGTTTTCACAGCCTTAAAATCAGTATAGCGATTATCTTCTACGACTAAATCCTTTAAATAATTCCAAGATTGGCTAAAATTCAACCAGTAATCAGCATTGGCTGCACGTTCCAAAACAACTTCAAAAGATAAAGGTAAACTACCAGAGGATTTATCATCACTCCAGAGATAGTTTGCTCCGGCGTCAGCCAGATATTTAGCTACATAACTTTTGCCTCCAGGCATATACCAAGTTCCTTTAAAATTGAATCCCACGAATACAGTTGGACGATTTTTTACAGATTTAGCTTTTTGAGCTACTCGTTCATATTTATTGGCAATTTCACTAAAGATTTTTTCTGCTTGCTCGTCTTTATTAAAAAACAGAGCCGTAAATTTTAACCATTCGCTTCTTCCCAGTGGTGTGTCTTCCATATATTCAGAATTTATCCCCACTTTCAAACCCGCCTCTGTGAGTTTGGCATAACTATCAGTTTGGGAATTTCCAGTACCAAAAGTTGTTACTAAGTCAGGATTTAATTCTAGTACTTTCTCTATATCCACATTTGAATTATCACCTAATTGTGTTACTTTTCCGACTTTAATTCTCTCGACTACATCAGGAGTATTGACTTGTTTACTATTACTAATACCAATCAGTTTATCAACTACACCTAATTTGGCTAAGTGGGGTAAATGAGTAGTAGATAGAGAAACTATGGAATTAATAGGAACTGTAACTATCTGTGCTTGATTAAATCCTTTTGGTGTGGGAGTTCCACATTGGACTAAAACATATTGAAAACCTGTGTTAGTCTTCTGCCAAGGATTTTTTATCTTGACGATTTTGTAGTGTTTATGATACTCTACTGCGAAGCCTGTTGCATGAATAATCTTAATTTTATTAGGGAAGTAATCAGTATTGGAGTCATATTTTTGAATACAGCTGTTATTATTGGTATTTATAGATGTGTTAATTGCTCTACTATGGCAAGCAATTACTAAAGTCACAATGAGAAAAACCTGGCACAAAAAAATAATTTTGGAATGAGACAATTTGACAAAATTCATATTATCTAATTTTTTATCTATCAGTGGGTAGTGGTGTTCAATAACTTTATTTATTTTCACCAAATATTCGTTTGTAGGTTGAATGAAGGCTTACACGCTAAAATAGTAGATGTAGTTATACTTAAAAGCTAAGGAATATCAATATTGATATACCTGATGAGATGCGCCTTTATGTCGAGGCACAATTGATGACAGGTACTTACAACAGCATTGGCGAGTATTTTCTAGACTTGGTGCAGCAAGACAAAAAACGTAAGGCGCAAACGAAGTTAGAAATGCTTTTACTTGAAGGTATTAACTCGGACACTTAGGAAGTAACACCAGAATATTGGCAAAATTTGCGTTCTGCGGTTTTAGATGAAAATAGTACAGCAACACAAAGCGACGCATGAGCTATAAGTTAGTTGTCAGAGACCAAACAACGTAAGATTTGCGGCAGCAGGCAAATTACATATTGGTCAATGCAAATGCAGATGTAGCGGTGAAATTTCTTCTGGCGGCAGAAATGACATTTGCTCAGTTGGCAAAAACTCCCAGTATAGGAAAGGTGACGCAGTTGGTTGTATCTAAATTGGGCGAAATCAGGCAATGGCGCATCAAAGATTTTAAGGATTACCTGATTTTTTATCGGATTCAGGATGCTACTGTTGAGATTCATCGGGTATTTCATGGAGCAAGAGATTTGGCAGATGTACTCAGCGAATTAGATGAAGATTTTTAACCGCAGTTTTAATTTAAACAGACTTCGGTGGATAGCAATGTTCAATAACTTTGTTACCTTTTAGCAAATGTTCATTGACAATAGCTTCAGCTATATTTGAGTTAACGCGAGTGTACCAAGTCCTATCATCAGAATAAAATACTACTGGCCCTTGTTGGCAAACTTCCAAACAGCCAGATGTTCTCACTTCTATGTCTAAACCTGCATTTTCAACTGCTGATTTTAAAGCATCAAATGTGGGTTGCCATTTGCGTGAAGGAAGACAGCGAGTAGAGGTACAAACGGAAATATAAGAATGCTTCAATGGATTTTTGGTAAACGGTATTGGTTTGTTTCCCAATACATAAATATCTCGTAGTTCCTCATAAAGAGCTAACTTTGATAAGTTAGGCTTGCCTTCTGGTAATAAATTCTCACCTTCTACATACGGATTTGGCAAAAAAATAGTCATGAGGTTTTCATTTGCACCATTCCAAAAATCGATTCCCCAACTTCTAGGGATACCTTCTGCATTAAACCGTCGATAAAATGCAGCACGATTTACTTGACGTTGCTGCCTTAATTCTAAAGGAGTCTTACAATGAGGCCCACCTAAATTAGCCTCAATACATAGGTGCAAATGCCAACCTTCTGTGACTACTGTGAGATATCCATCATAGAGGATGCAAATTTTTGGTGGAATATTAAATTCTAATTCTAATACACCTCCTTGAACAATATGTCCTACTCCTACCTGCTGCCAATTTTGCTGAAATAAAGTGTAAAGTAGCGACGACAAAACATCGGTACTCGAATTAAAATATTCATATTCAATAGACCCCTCTGTAGATAAAGCCTTAGTCACAACCTCATTTACTGGTGTTACCCAACAATTAAATTCAGTCATTCAAAACTCTCCTCTTTGTGAAAAAAAACTCTTTTCTTCAAAATGTAGAACTCAACCCAACCTGAAAAACCCTCCCCCCATCGGGATAACCAGGAAATAATTGGTATCTATGATTAAATATATTATCTACACTACCTATTAATATCAAGGTATCACTGAGATTAACTCGCATTTTGAAATCAAAAGTAGTATAGCCAGACAAAAACTCTGTATTAGTATTGTTTGTGGGATATGCACCCAAAGAATGCATTAGTATTCCAGCATATAAGCCTTGAGAAGTTTCATAAGAAAGTCCTGCATTTAAACTATCTGCACCAGCGAACCGTAATTCTTTATCAACTTCGGCAGCATTTGTACTTTTCAAAATCTCAGGTTCATTTGCTGTATAACTAACAAAAGCATAGAGATTCTTCGCTAACTGCAAATTTAAAACTGCTTCGATTCCCGTAGTACGAACTTTACCAATATTTTCATAAGTAGCTACCGGAACAGCAAAATTATAGGCGATTAAATCTGATATTGTGTTGTTGAAATAGGTTAAACGCAATAAACCAAAGTTGCCTAGCTTCTGGTCAATTCCGATATCATAACTATCGCCTTTCTCTGGACGAAGATTAGGATTACCAACATAAGTACTACCATTCGCATATAAGTTGAAAAGATTCGGTGCACGGAAATTCTTGATATAGTTAGCTCTGAAGGTGGTAGAATCTGTAAGAGCAAATTTTGCTCCTACGCTCGGTGATGTAAAAGAGCCATTTGTCAAGCTGCTAAAATCCTGGCGTAAACCTAAGTTGGCAGTGAAATTAGGGGTAAAGTTAATTTCATATCTAGCAAATAGCGCTCCTTGACTAATACTATCGTCGTAAGTGACTGTTTTTGTATTAACAGAAAAGTCGAATGTACTATTAGTAGCTGATACATTGCGGTAATCAAAGCCATAAATTAGGGTTTGATTATTAGCAAATTTCCAACTGTGTTGTGTTTGCAATCCATAAGAAGTTTGCCCGTTATCATATCGTGCTTGAGATGAGTTGCGACTATCATAGCGAGTGTTAAGGAAATCTGCGTAAACTCTGGCTGTTAGCAGTGAATCATTCCCACCTCCTAATTTTGAGTTCCAGGTTAAATCAGTGAGAACTTGGTCTGTGTATTTGCGATCGCTATCCGTCAACGAGTTAAAATAGCCTTGACCAAATAATGGTTCAGGAACGGGGACTCCTCCTGCTACTCCTTGGTCTTTACCTAAGTACAGGGTTGAGAGGGTTAGAGTATCGCGCTTTCCTAAATTCGCCGACAACTTAACATTAAAGTTGTTGTAGAGAACATCATTATTTTCCCTGGTTCCCTGGAAGTTCGCCTCTGGGATAGAAAAAGGATAATTATTTTCAGCTTCGGTACGGTTGTAACCTACAACCCAACCAATATCTCCTATTTTTCCGCTACTGTTGATAGTCTGTTGATTTAACCCATATGCGCCAAAAGTAACTCCCGCTTGCGTTGTCACTTTTTCTGTAGGACGACAAGTAATAATATTAATCACCCCTCCAATTGCATCAGAACCATAAAGGGTAGAACCACCACCTGGTAATACTTCGATTCTTTCAACGATATTGGTAGTAAATTCTGAAAGGTCAAAACCACCAGAACCAAGTTCGTTAATTGGCCTACCATCAAGTAAAATCAAGACTTGTGCAGAGTTAGAACCTCGGATAAATTGACCGCTTAAGGCGTTTACTTCTGTGCCAACAGTACCATCAGGCAAGATACCTGGAAGGAATTTTAGCGCTTCTCTGACAGTTTTAGCACCTTGCGCTTCAATTTCTTCACCTGTAATCACGTAAACCGGACGGGTGGAATCTTTCACTGTCCCCTCGCGGCGAAAGGGTGAGTAAACAGGTTCATTGAGTAGCTTGTCGATGACTGTTAATTCAATATCTGGTTCTTCTGTGGATGCTGGAGGATTTTGAGCAATTCCTTCTGGTTTTTTTATTGCTGCTGGAGTATTTTGAGATGTGACTTCTGCAACTGGTTGTAGGTGTTTTGCAGTACCTTCGTGTTGGGGAAACTCTGATATTGGTGTAACTTCTGTGGCTGTGGTGTTGTAATTACTGCATAATACCCCCAAAAGGACAGTCAAATTAGACACAAAAACTTGGATTTTCCAACTAACAACAAAATTAGTAGACATTTATGATCTAAGCAACCCGTATAACTAAAAATTTGACGAGATTAAAACAAAAAGCCGAGTTTTTTGTAGGGAAAACACACTAATTACCGCTTTGCATAAATTCGTATTTTCCAACCAACGACCAAATGCATGTAATGGTGAAAGTGCGATCGGCGTTTCGCCGTAGCGCTTCGCTATCGCTATCTTGTTGGAGAACATTGGGTGCTAATCCCTCAACCCTAAAAGTGCGATCGCACCAAATTTTCCTTTCTCATTATCAAGATGACGAATCACACATCCCCACCCAGGTTTTAGAAAATCTTTCCAAGCAGTCTAGCCAATTAGTAAAATGTTGGTAAGGTTGATCTTGACTTGTTAGTTACTCTTATTAGAGGTAATAATTTCCTCCCGCAAGGCTTTCGTAGCTTCCACCATATTCTTTAAAGCCGGAATCACCTCTGACCAACGACGAGTTTTCAAACCACAATCTGGATTCACCCAAATTTGTTTTAGGGGTAAATTAGCAACTCCAGTTCGCAATTGCTGTAAAATCTGTTCAGTTGTCGGGACAACGGGGCTATGGATATCGTAGACTCCATTACCAACTTGATGTGAGTAGCCACCCTCTGTGATTTCTCGCAAAGTTTGATTATTGCTACGACTATTTTCAATCGAAATAACATCAGCATCTAATCGTTCAATATCCTTGATAATGTCACCAAATTCGCAGTAGCACATGTGCGTATGAATTTGAGTTTGGGGTTGGGCTACTGCTGTCGCCAACCGAAATGCATCTACAGCCCAAGAAAGATATTCATTCCAGCGCTCAATCTTCAGAGGTAAACCCTCACGCAGCGCTGGTTCATCTACTTGAATTACCTTTGCACCAGCAGCTTCCAAATCTGCTACTTCATCCCGCAACGCTAAAGCAATTTGGAAAGCTTGTTCTGACCTGGAAATATCTGTCCGAGGGTAAGACCAATTTAAGATAGTTACAGGAGCCGTCAACATCCCTTTTACAGGTTTTTCAGTCAATGATTGAGCTACTTTAAACTCACGTAACGTCATTGGTTCAGTCCGAACCACATCACCATAAATTATTGGCGGACGAACATAACGGCTACCGTAGCTTTGCACCCAACCATTTTCAGTGAAAGCAAAGCCTGATAACTGCTGTCCAAAAAATTCCACCATATCGGTACGTTCAAATTCACCATGAACTAAAACATCTAACCCTAATTCCTCCTGTAGTTTAATGCTCTCAGCAATTTGAGCATCAATAGCAGCTTCGTATTCTGATTGACTTAATTCACCACGTTTGTAGCGTACTCGCAGTTGGCGAACTTCAGAAGTTTGGGGAAAGGAACCAATTGTAGTTGTCGGGAACAGAGGCAGAGAAATTTGAGAATCAAGTCGCAATCCATAGGATAATGAGCGCTGAAAATCATCAGTCTTTAGAGTTTTCAGTCTTTCTTGAACTGACTGCTTTACTGAATTAAACTCCTCGAACTTACTCCAGCTAATCTTGATAAATTCTTGCTCTATTTTAGTGTTTTCTCCTATTATTGTCTGAGCCAAGAAAACAACCTCTTGAAGTTTCTGTTCAGCAAAACTCAAGACATTGCGTAGTGGTGATGGTAATCGGTTTTCTCGTTTGGCATCGTAGGGAACAAATTGCAAAGAAGCAGATGGTTGAATATGTAGAGATGTTCCATGTAAAGTCTCTACAATATCTTGCAACATGGGAATAACTTTCTCGGAACGAATTTGCCAAATATTTCTTGCCTCTATAATCCCTGCACCTAGTCGCTTATTTGCTGGGAAACCGTAAGTTTTAATTAACTCTAAGTTGCGTCCGCGTGTCAAGTCTAAGCTAATAGCAACAACAGGTAAATCTATCACCCAAGGGTAAGTTTCACCTAAATCATCAAAATAAGTAACCAAGTGTAGGGGTATTCTAACTAACGAAAGTGATTGATAAACTTTTTGGAAGTTTTCTTTCCAGGATTTAGCATCACTTAAAACAAGTGCAAGTTCATGTATTTGTACTTCTTCTACTCCCAGATTTTTTAATTCAGTGAGTAGGTTTATGTATAGCGGAATTAACTTTGATACTGCTTGCTGAATATTTAGTGATAATTTGCTTAAGCGCAGTAGAGTATAGGGACCAAGTACAATCGGAATTGCCTGTTTACCTAATATTTTTTGAGCGCGGCTAACTCGTTCTAAAAAGTCACTGAAATCAGATGGTAATGTTTCTTCAGCAATTTCTGGGACGAGATAGTGATAGTTAGTATCAAACCACTTGGTCATTTCCAAGGTGGGAATTCCTTCTTTACCCCGTGCCATTGTAAAGTAGCGTTCTAAGCCGAAAAGCTGTTGAAATCTTTCAGGAATTAGCCCAAAACGAAATGTCCAGTCAAGCACATGATCATAGAGAGTTGAGTCTCCAATTCCAATATGGTCGATTCCGGTTTCAAGTTGGGTTTTCCAGTTAGATTCCTCAACTTTTTGCACGGTTTGGAGTAGTGATTCTGACTCTACATTACCACTCCAAAATGCTTCTAACGCTTTCTTTACTTCCCGGTTTTTCCCAATGCGAGGATAGCCTAATGTTGCTGTTTGAATCTGCATTACTTTCTATTCCTTCTAAGATTAATGATTTAGGTACTAAAGATTGGAAACTGAGAAATTTTACCCAATCATCAATTAGCAACAACTTATATTTAATTTTGCCCACTTATTTAGTGGTGGAATCTTTGCTAAAATACCCTTTCTCAAAATTTCAGGTCGTTCTAACCAAGGCAGTAAGCCATCAGGCTTAGTATAATATTGAGTTGCACATTCCAGTACAGCAGATGCACAGCCGTCAACTGGTAAATCGCCAAAGAGATAGGTTGATTTCCCTTGTGCTGCAAAAGCAATAACACAAGAATGGTTACAAGCACTCATGCATTCAACTCCCTGAATGAGGAATTTATTTCGCAATTCCCAATCTTGTGTAAGTTCCTGAAGCTGTAGTAGTAGTTGCTCACCTTTACTTTCACCAACTCGTTTACCATCTTGCCAGACGCTGGCGCAGGTCGTGCAAACAAATAAAGTATGTTGTTTGTCGAGCATTAATTTTGAAGTGTGTAGGATTAAGTCAGAATCGCAGATATGACATGTTGTCGCAGTCTTACAACTGCAACATAGCTATTGAGTAAATTTGGTAGAAATGATGTTACAAAAGCTTTCACGCTAGGTAAAAACCAGCGTAAATGACAGTTACACCAAAGCGCAATTGCAACTATCAATAAACTGCCTATAATTTCATAGCCATGAGTAGTCCGTGGCGTATCTCTGGCACTATGAGAATGTGAAACTGATGTATGTTTGAAATATTTATGGCAATATTCACCTGTACCTCGCAGATGGATGTGAGTTTGTCTGTTACTTTCGGCGGGCATTCTGACTTTGAGACATAAGCCTCGTTACAGCTGCGGGACAGCGCCGGATTTACACCGAACTTTCCCCCTTGCGTCTGATGGCTGATCCCCACCAGAACCGATTTGATTTGATATTGGTTTTATAATAGCATGATTATGAATTTAAGAATACTTAAACTTACTGGTTGCAATAGCTACAATTTTTTAGAGGCGATGCCTGGGTTGGATGTAGCGATGTTTACGATGGTCACTGAGCTTTGTCGTACCCCTGCGGGCAAGCTACGCGCAGCGTCTCGTAGAGAAGTGCGGGCAACGCCTACACTAACACGCCTCACTAGCTGAAAAATAAAAACTTCAAATGGAGGAAGTATAAACACTCCAAGTTCTATTGTTATGCTACCTCTATAGTGTCGAGTAAACAGAGTAATGTTGAAGGTTTTTGCTGACCGTGGTGGTACATTCACAGATATTGTTGCTGTTACTAATAATCAAGCAATTATCGATAGACTTTCAAAACATCCTGAACGTTTTTTAATTGCAACTCTGCCTAATCAGCAATGGATTATAGTCTACAAACTACTTTCAGAAAATCCTGAACAATATCAAGATGCAGCCATCCAAGGTATTCGAGATATCATGGGTATTGCTAGCAACGAACCCATTCATAATGAAGCGATAGAAGTGGTAAAAATGGGGACAACAGTAGCAACAAATGCTCTGTTAGAAAAAAATGGAGACAGGGTTGTTCTTCTGATCACCAAAGGGTTTAAAGATGCACTGCGAATTGGCTACCAAAACCGTCCTAATATCTTTGCCCGCCAGATAATTTTACCGACGATACTTTATGAACAGGTGATTGAGATAGATGAACGCTATAATGCTAATGGAAATGAATTAATACCTATAAATATTCAACAATTCAAAAGTGACTTACAAGCAGTTTACCAGACAGGAGTTCGGAGTTGTGCTATTGTTTTTATGCACAGCGATCGCTATCCCAATCACGAACAACAAATAGCCCAGGTTGCCCAAAAAATTGGCTTTACTCAAATATCTGTATCCCATCAAGTTAGTCCGTTAATGAAGTTGGTTAGCCGAGGAGATACAACAGTAGTCGATGCTTATTTAACTCCTATTCTGCGTCGCTACGTCAACCAAGTAGCGAGTCAGTTACCCGGAGTCAAATTAATGTTCATGAAATCTGATGGCGGTTTAATCGCAGCCGAACAATTTCAAGGAAAAGATAGTATTTTAAGCGGGCCGGCTGGCGGTATTGTTGGCGCAGTTCAAACTAGTAAAAGAGCAGGTTTCGAGTTAGTTATTACCTTTGATATGGGAGGGACAAGTACAGATGTTGCCCATTTTAAAGGAGAGTATGAACGACAACTAGATTCGGAAATAGCTGGGGCGCGGATGCGAGTTCCTGTATTAGCAATTAATACCATTGCTGCTGGTGGTGGTTCAGTTCTCTTTTTTGATGGTTCTAGTTATCGTGTTGGCCCTAAATCTGCTGGATCAAATCCTGGGCCTGCTTGTTATCGGCGTGGCGGTTTGTTAGCGGTTACTGATGCCAATGTGATGTTAGGTAAAATTAACCCACAATATTTTCCCTCGGTTTTTGGCATTGATAGTAATTTACCTTTAGATAAAAATATTGTTATTCAAAAATTTACAGAATTAACTCAAGACATTCAAGCCGCTACATTAAATTATTGTACCCCCGAAGAAGTAGCCGCAGGATTTATTGCGATCGCAGTGGAAAATATGGCGAATGCAATAAAAAAAATCAGTCTGCAACGTGGTTATGATGTCAGTCAATATGTGCTTTGTTGCTTTGGCGGTGCAGGTGGGCAAGTTGCGTGTTTAATTGCCGATACTTTGGGAATGAAAAAAATATTTCTACATCCTTATGCTGGAGTTCTCTCTGCTTACGGAATGGGATTAGCTGATGTGCAGGCAATTAGAGAAGGAGGAGTTGAACAACCTTTAACTCAAGCATTAGTCCCTAAGTTACAGCAGCTAATGGAATATTTAGAAACTCAAGCTAAAAGTGAAATAGATGAAGCACTGAGTCAAGTAAAAATAATCCGAAAAGCTAACTTAAAATATGAGGGTACTAACTCTACATTGACCGTTAATTTTGCTGATGATGTGGTAGTGATGCGACAGGAATTTGAGACTGAACATAAATCTCGCTATGGTTTTATTCAATTAGAGAAAATCTTAATTGTCGAATCAGCTTCAGTGGAAGTAATTCAGAAAATGGATACTCCCGAAGAACCCTTAATTATTCGTACCCGTTCTTTAGATGAAACCCCCATATCTGTTGAGACAGTCAGGATGTTTACTGCTAATAAATGGCACAATGCTCCTGTTTATCGAAGGGAAGATTTACAACCAGAAGATAGTATCAACGGGCCTGCGATCGTTATCGAAAAAATTAGCACAATTGTAGTTGAACCTAACTGGGAAGCGAGATTAACTGAACACAATCATCTAATTTTACAGCATCTATAAACTGGCTGTTGTCCTGGAAAATACTCACCCTCGCTACACTAAGCTCAATACGGTTTTATAATCAAAAGGCTATCCATTTATGGACTCTCGCATTCAGTCATATTTGCGCTTTGCGGCGAAGCAGCAACGTGATACGGAGCAAATCGGGCCTTTCCTCGCTAGCTTTAACCGCCATAGCGCTAATCCTTTTCTTAACTATGCCATCCCCAACGATGCAGCCACACCGTCACCTACCGACATCAAGGCACTAATCGCTGCTTATAAAAGTCGCGGACGAAAACCACGTTTGGAGTACATTGCTTCCCTTGTGCCTGCTGTCGAGGAGGCACTGGTAGCTGCTGCTTTCACGGTTGAGGGACGCTTGCCACTTATGATTTGCACTCCTGGTTCAGAGCAATTGCTTCCCGTCCCCCCGGATATTGAATTAATCGTGCCAGTTTCAGACGCCCAGATGCTTGCTACAGTCACAGTGCAAAACGAGGCTTACGGAGAGTCTGCACCAAGCCCCGAAGATGGTAAACGTCTTGGCAATAGTCTAGTAGCAGGCGGAATCGCTGTACTTGCTCGTGTTGCCGCAACAGGTGAACCTGTGGGGGCTGGAGTGTGTTCTGTGCCGGGAAATCAGACGACAGAAATCGCTGGTATCGGTGTGCGTGTTACTTTTCGCCGACGCGGGATAGGAGGAGCCTTAACAACCCGATTGGTGCGAGAAGCTTTTGAGGCAGGTGTTACGCTGGCGTTTCTCATGGCGGCACATCAAGAGGAAGTGCGAATTTACACCCGCGCCGGATTCTCTACAATAGGCGAAATCTTGCATATTTCGCTCCCGCCCAAGTAGATAGTGATAGCTAGTAGTAAACACTGAAGTGTTTAAAAAAGTGCTTAACTCAGATATTGCACCAGTGAAAAAACATCAGTAATAGCAAAAAAGAGACAGAAATTAATGCAGTACAAACACACTATTTACAAATAAGCCAATTCGCTAGTTATGAAAGACAATAAGGTTAGTATTTAGACTACAATCTCTTTACCATAGACAATATCCTCTGAGCTAACAACAATAGGAGTAAATCAGTGAAAACGACTAGTCCTGATCATAGTAAGATTAGCCCGACTGCCAAATTGGTGGCTTATTTCCGGCAATTTTCAGATATTCCCTTTAGCAGGGAAGTTGCTACACTGATACATGCAGAAGATGTTTTAAAAAATTTCTCACAAGGAACGAACCTCACACCAGAATTTTTGAAATGGGCAGCTCTTGCTGCTGAGATACGTTATAAAAGTATTGTCAGCGCGATAAAGAAAGAGGGCATTACACAGGTTTTGGAGTTAGCCAGTGGGCTATCATTTCGTGGGCTAGCTATGACTGAAGACCCAGAGTATATTTATGTGGAGACAGATCTTCCTGAGCTAATGCAAGAAAAGCAACAAATCCTGTCAAAAATTATATCTAATCACGGACTAAGAGAGTGCAAGAATTTATTCTTTGATGCCGTAAACATTCTTTCGTTTCCTGAAATTGAATCAGCCATCCGTCACTTTAAGCCAAATCATCCAGTAGCCGTCATCCACGAAGGACTTTATCATTACCTTTCAATGGAAGAAAAGGAGAGGGCAGCACGCAACATTCATTCGGTTCTTTCCCGCTTCGGTGGCGCGTGGATCACTCCTGATTTTCTAACAAACGCTGAGCATGAAGGACGTTTACAGACTCACTCAGAATTACAGAATATCGCGCAAGGAGTCCAAGGCATAACGCAGCGTGATGTGCACAAAACAGGCTTTGATAATCAACAACAGATTGTGGACTTTTTTTCACACTTAGGTTTTAGGAGCTGCATCTCTCCACAAATAGACGGAAGTTATCAGCTAACTGCAATGCAAAAATTAGACATATCTGAAGCTGAGTTCAAAAACTATAAGTCCCTGAACTTTAATATTTGGACATTAACAGTGGAATAGTGAGGGCATTGAGCCGAGATGTTTTTCAGAGGGAACAGGGAACCCACACTTAAAAGTGTGGGATTGAAAAAAAGGACGCCGTTTTTCTAGCGCTTTGCGTCTCTGATTGGGGACAATCCGCAGAAATTACGTTTCAAACTATATTTCCCCATTTGGTGGTGTTGTTTCTTTTACAAGACATTGAACACCTAAGAGAACAGACACTTAGTCAAGGAATTGACATTAAAATTTCCAGGTGCAAGATGTGAGTTAAGGGATTACTACACAATTTTTTTAAGGAGTTAAAAATGTACACAACATCTCAACCCGATCCCATCCGCTTAGAAATCTTCAAAAATCTCTATCAATTTATCGCCGAACAAATGGGAATTGTTCTCCAAAATACGGCAGCATCTGTAAATATTAAAGAAAGGCTGGATTTCTCCTGCGCTATTTTTGACTCATCTGGATTATTAGTAGCAAATGCCCCCCACATTCCTGTACATTTAGGCTCAATGAGTGAAAGTGTCCGCAGTTTAATTAATGAAAAATGCGACACCCTAAAACCGGGGAATGTGTATCTATCTAATAATCCTTATAATGGTGGAACCCATCTTCCTGATGTAACTGCAATTACCCCTGTTTTTCTAGAGAGTCGTGAAAATACTCCATTCCCTACTCCCGTTCAGCTACGCTCACGGCAAGCCTATTCCATATTCCCCACTCCCCTCTTTTTTGTTGCTTCTCGTGGACACCAAGCAGATATTGGTGGAATTACTCCTGGTTCAATGCCTCCCCACAGTACGACAGTAGAAGAGGAAGGAATTATTTTTGATAATTTTCTCTTAGTTGAAGAGGGCAATTTTCGAGAAGCCGCAGTAAGACAGCACCTTTCAACTCATACTTATCCTGCTCGTAACCCTGACCAAAATATCGCTGATTTTAAAGCACAAATTGCCGCAAATGAACGGGGAGTACAAGAACTTCGTAAAATGGTTTCCCAATACAAGCTCGATACTGTTCAAGCTTACATGAAGTTTGTGCAAGCTAATGCTGAGGAGTCGGTGAGAAAGGCTATCAATCTTCTCAAGGATGGATCATTTGTTTATGAAATGGATAATGGGGCACGAATTCAAGTTAAAGTGACGATTTACCCAGAAACTCGTAGTGCTACCATTGATTTTACTGGAACTTCTGAGCAACTAAATAGTAATTTTAATGCTCCCAAAGCTGTAACTCAAGCAGCAGTCTTATATGTCTTTCGGACTTTGGTTGATGATAATATTCCTCTCAATGCCGGGTGTCTTAATCCTCTAGAAATTATTATCCCGGTCGGCTGTATGTTGAATCCAATTTATCCAGCAGCAGTAGTAGCGGGTAATGTAGAAACTTCTCAAACCATTGTTGATGCTTTATATGGTGCTTTGGGTGTCATGGCTGCTTCTCAAGGAACGATGAATAATTTTACTTTTGGTAATGAGCAATATCAATATTATGAAACTATCTGCGGCGGCTCTGGAGCAGGAATTAATTTTGATGGAACTGATGGTGTTCATTCTCACATGACTAACTCCCGTTTGACCGATCCAGAAGTTTTAGAAACTCGTTATCCTGTACTTTTAGAAAGCTTTAGTCTTCGTCCAGATAGCGGTGGCAGAGGAAAATATTCAGGTGGCAATGGAGTTGTCCGCCGCATTCGATTTCTAGAACCGATGACAGCTAATATTCTCTCTGGTCATCGGCTTGTTCCTCCCTTTGGATTAAATGGTGGGGAGGCAGGAAAAGTAGGACGCAACTGGATACAACGTCAGAATGGAATTGAAGAGAATTTAGACAGCACAGCAACAGTAGAGATGAGAACTGGAGATGTTTTTGTGATAGAAACTCCTGGTGGCGGTGGATTTGGTAAATGCTCGTGAAGAAGGCAGGAGGCAGGATAGCGCAGCGTAAAGCCTTCTCTTCAAGAGGCTTCGCCAACGGCATGGCTTCTCTACGAGACGCTACGCGAACGCTTAGAGCGAGTCTGCGTACTCTTACAGAGAAGCAAGCTACGTGCAGCGTCTCGTAGAGAGGGTCGGCAGAAGGCAGGAGGTAGTGTTGTTAATAATCAAAACTTGGTATAAACCGACTTCAACTTCCCTAGAAAATTGAGCATGGCCGAAACCACAGCATCCGGCGACTCAATCAAGAAGCCATGACCACCACGTTCGATGACTACAAGTTCAGCATTAGGAATACCTTGAGCAAGTTGCTGGGAAAACTTTAGCGGGGTGAGAATATCTTGTTTACCAACCAGAACTAAGGTAGGACAATGAATTTGTTGGAGGCGGTCTATTGTGTCACTGCTAAGAATGGCTTGGCTGTGATGATAGAGTGAATGAGTTGTAGGCGGGAAAGGATATCTGATGGCAAATTCAATCAGACCTTCGATCATGTCAGGAATTGAGTAGAAAGCATCTGTAAATATCCAGGGCAATATGACTTTTTCATAAAGTTTTAGGTCTACATTACTAGGAAGTTCACCCCAAGTTTCGATGATGCTGTTGAATAATGCATCACCTTTTGCCAAAGATGAAAGTAGCATCAGACTTTTTACCTTTTTAGGGTTTGCTAATACTAACTCTTGGGCTATCTGACTACCCATTGAATGGCCTGCCAGATGCACCTGATTAATGCCGATGCGATCGAGCAATGCTGCAACGTCACTAGCCATCTGTTTCAGACTATAGGGGTTTTCGGGAGCAGAACTTCTCCCCATACCTCGGTTGTCTAAGCGAATGACTTGATACTGCGAAACCAGCGATGGCATAATTAACGACCAATATGCATGATCGCAAAGATAGCCAGCTATTAATAGCAAAGGCTCACCTGTTCCCTTAATATCGTAGAACAAATCAATCCCGTTAATCTGAACCTTGGGCATAGTAAATAATTCTGCTAAACCTTATTTTTAACCAGGGATAGACAAGGCTAAACTCCTACGTCTTGAATTTCTCATCCACGGGAATTTGATAGCCGTTGGCGAGGCGATTGGTCATATTGGCAGTGGCTGCGATCGCCATTAGTTCCCCGAATATAGTATCATTCATACCCTTGGCACGCGCTGCCGCTGTGTGCGAGGCGATGCAGTACTCACAGCCATTCGTCGCACTTACGGCAATATAAATCAGTTCGCGCATCAATGGATCGATCTCACCAGGGCTGGTCATCACTTCCTTTACAGCTTGCCACGTTCGTTTCAGGGTGGGGGGATGATTGGCTATGGCTTTCCAAAAGTTATTGATGTAGTCATTCTGACGTGTAACGCGGATGTCATCATACACTGCACGTACTTCGTCGCTGGCTTCTTTGTATTCAATCAGCTTAGTCATGTTTTAATTCCATATAGTTTCCCCAGCGAGTGGGAACCCCTAGATTGTAATACTGAGTTGCAATTAAAGATAGTGACTTGAGTCTTTGAGGCTGAAACTTTTAGCCAATGTCAGGTTACTGAAACGACAGATTGACAGCGCACTACTAAAGCGCTTTCTCAATCCAAGCAACACGAGTGAGTATCCAATCATCTACTTCTTGAGCGATGACACTCCCCTCTACTTGAAATCCAAGCTGTTGTAAATACGTTTCAATGTCCAGAGGAATTATTCCTCGGCTGCGACTACTGTAGCTGCTGACAATTAATCGTCCTGCTGGTGCAACCAGTTGTTCAAGCAGTCGCCTCAAGTACTCTAGGTGTAAGTTTTCGGGGACATATTCCAGTAATGTGTGTACAAAGTCATACTGCATTGGTGTTTGCAAAGTGAACGCATTCGCAACTACTAAGTTAGTTGCAAACGCAGGTAATCTCCTACGTGCTAGTTCAACAAGCTGGAGTGAAATATCTACACCATACGGAGTTAGATAAAACCCTTGCTCACCTGCCCATTGCATCAAACACTCCAACAATAGCCCATTAGCACAGCCCAAATCGAGAAAAGTACCACTTTTATTGACTGCCTTTAGAATCAGCTTTCGCGCAAATTGCCAGCGTTCAGGTGTACTTCCCCAACCCGATTGTTGATAAGAATTTTTTGAAGATAGATAGGCAACTTCAATCTCGTTTTGTTGAGCATCAAACCAAGCTTTTAGTTGAGAACTATTGGAAGCTTGTTCACTTTGATAGTCATTACTCTCCATATACGGGCATGAATCAGTTAGTTATCTACTTGAACAGACTAAACGGGAAACTTATATTATTCTGTCAGAGAGAAATAGGTAGGGTCGTCCATGAAAAAACTGATCCAGCGTATTAAGAGATTGCTAAAACGTATCCTCAAGAGGTCTGCATCCAATTCTCAGCAACCATCGCCCCTAATAAATTCTCGATTAGAAACTTCTATTCCAACTGTTTCTCCCCGATGGGAATCTGGTTTGGTGCTTGTGTGTTCACAATGTGCAAACGAGCGGTCAGGCTCAACAGCTTCCGAAGACTTAGAAAATTGGTTGAAATCTCGTTTAAAGTTTGAGAGATTATGGGGTGAATTTCGGGTCGTTAGCAGCAGTTGTTTAGGGGTTTGTCCACGGACGGGCATTACTGTTGTGGTTGTAAGTAATGGAAGTTACGGAAATAGTCCATGCTTAATTGTAAATCCTCACAGCGATCGCGAATTTCTCTATTCATACATCAAACAGAATAAAGTTCATTTTTAAGCAGCTTGAGGATAACTCGCTGTTGCGTCTTTGGCGTTTGTGCTTGATAAATAATTGTTTGGATTCCTTCGTAGAGAGTCGAGTTGATTTGGTATCCAGTACGATTTGGCATTGAGTTTTGACTATAAAGTTATAAAATTAGCATCATCCCTGTTCTATAGTGAAAGGGGTTCTAGTTTAATTATTCCCAGTACGTAGAAAATTATTAACATTGTGCTTCAGTATCCAAGGGTTGTAAATTCAAAAGCGATTATTTCCTTGTAACGGAGACCAATGGCTAAAATCTGATTGTAACTTTTACGTCAACCGCAGATAAGGACACTTCTGTAAAAATCCAGAGGCCTTATTATGGGCATCTAAATTATGAGTATGCGTTGGCGTAGGTCGAATAATGCCATCAAATAGGTCATCCAACCCGTAGGGTGTGAAAAATTGCCATTGTCCTTGGGTATTTAGCCGAACTCCCACAGCCGTAGCGGTGTGCAGCCAATCTGTGATGCCATCCTCTGTACTAGTGTATAGTCTGCTACCAAGACGCCAACGAGCAAAACTGGCTTGATTTTTGACATCAAACTCGTCATCAGGAAATTGTTCTGTGAGAGTCGCCTTTGCTGCTAGTTCTTGAGAACGGTTTCCTTCTATATCAAAGAATGCAATATCAAAATCTTTAATACCTAACCCACAGTCATTACCAAAAATTGAAGACCAAACGGTGTTTCGGACTGCACCCCCTGCTAACCACCAGTTAGGTAGATTTAGTTGAGCGATCGCAGGTAATACTGTATTGATACGTGTATCAGCTAAAATCATCTGTAGGCGAGTGTTACTATTCATATCAAATTCCTGGGATTATCAAGTAGAAGGTGAAAATATTATCATTCATATTTCTTAAACTTACGGTGTTCATAGTCCTGTTGTGACACTTTGCAGACCAATATTTATCAGGAGAACTTCTGTAGTCATAGTATGAAGAAAACAGGTTACACAGAAGGTTAAATTGTGAATTTAGAATTTAGAATTTTGATTTATGGAAGATTTATTTGCGCGACTAGAACGCACACTCAATCCTGAACTGCCTTCCCTAACAGAGTCACAACAACAACTCCTCCAAGAACTCAGTATTGATGAAAATCAACCTGGTACGATTCTACATGACTTTCAAACCCTGATAGATTTCTTGCAACCAAATGGAGTAGAAGTTAGTAGTGTTAATAACCTTCTACCGCTAAAAGTCCTATCAGAAGTTAACTCTCGATTAAGTCATCCAATTGAAACCAAACTCAAACGCCCCGTACAGAAATCGTACCCCTATATTAATGGACTATATCTGTTATTACGCAGTTCTGGAATAGCCCAAATTAGATCCCAAGGGAAGAAGCAGGTTTTAGTTTTAGACGCAGCAACTTTGCAATCATGGTCAAGCCTCAATCCAACAGAACGCTATTTCAACTTATTAGAAGCTTGGTTTATTTGGGGAAATAACGAAATTTTGGGTGAACATCAAGATTCATTAGGGAATTTATTTAGATGTATTCAACTTTGGACTCGTGTCCCAGATAAAGGTTTAAAATTTCCTAAATATGAAGATCAAAACAATATTAGTTATTACCCCGGTCTGCATAATGTTGCCCTGTTAGAGTTATTTGGATTGTTATTTATAAAACATGGGAAACCACAAGAAGGCAAGGGGTGGCGCATTACTAGTTTACAACGCTTACCCTTTGGTGATGCTCTGTTGCAATTCCTCTTTCCATTAGGTATACGAGGAGAATTACAGGATGATGTAAATATAAGTTTTGGAAAATTACAGTCACATTCTCAACCATTTTTTCCAGAATGGGAGCAGAATTTACTTGTTCCCAAGCAAGGCTTCACTGATGGTATTTATATTTTCAAAGTATCCCTTTTTAAGGCTTGGCGACGCATTGCCATACCAGCAAAAAAACCATTAAGCTGGCTAGCAGAGATAATTCTCGATGCTTTTGACTTCGATTACGATCACCTGTATGAGTTTAGTTATAAAGACCATTTTGGCCGCATAATAAAAATCAGTCATGCTTACATGGAAACACCCCCATTTGCCGACCAAGTGCAGATTGGTGATTTGTCTCTAGAACCAGGTGGTAAAATGACCTATCTTTATGATTTTGGTGATAACTGGAAATTTGATGTGCAGTTAGAAGCAATTAATTCCCCTGATAACAAAATCAAGAAACCGAAGATTTTAGAAGTTCACGGAAATGCACCTCAACAGTATTGGAGTGAGGATGATGAATTGGATGAAGATGAAGGATGAGGAAGATTTAAAAAAGTGGAAATAATGAAAAATCCCTCGTGTCCCTGTGTCTACTAAAACCCGCTTTAAGATAGAGATAGTTTTAGTTACAATAAAGTAATACAAATTGTCAGGAGATAAAACTTGTGAATCTTCCATATACTGGAGGTTGTCAATGTGGACAAATTCGTTATGAAATTCATGCCCAACCGTTAACACTTTACCTATGCCACTGCAAGGAGTGTCAGAAACAATCGTCTAGTGCCTTTGGTATGTCTCTTACAGTATTACGAGATGCTGTTGTAATTGTTCAGGGAAAACCGAAAGCTTGGACTCGAAAAAATGATAGTGGACGTGAAGTAAATAACCTGTTCTGTGGCGATTGCGGAACGCGATTGTTCCATGAACGGATTTACAAGCCCGATACTATCAATGTCAAAGCTGGAACCTTAGATGATACAAGTTGGTTACGCCCAGTGGGTAATATTTGGACACGCAGTGCCCAGTCATGGGTGATAATTTCAGATCAATTGCTCAACTATGAAGGGCAACCAGAGGATACGCAGGCTTTATGGGAAAAATGGAAACAACAACATCTATAAATGCATAACTCCTGATATTAGACATCATATTCCTGACACTTAAATTAATGTCCTTGGCTGTTAGTCTAACTCATGACTGTACCAAAGGAGATAATGATAATATTTTACTGGTAAAGTGCTTTAATGAACATATTAAATTATTTGAAAAAGTAATAGTAAACTAAAATTATAAGTTCAGTTTGTGTATCATATATATTTCCACTGGTCTGCAAATCATTAATAAAGCTAACACAATATTAATATTTCACATGAAAACTTACTGGATATTTTCAATCAAGTAATTTAAGTGAAATTGGATAAGTAAGGTGATTTTGGTTCATTTTCAACACTTTTAACAGTTATTTCTAGACAAGCTTGATGAAAAACGATACACCGCAAGAATTGAACCCAGACCCAGAAATTGGGCGCTTGATTGATGAGGTAATGTCTTCATCTTTGACTGATGAACAGTACCGTAAAAAGATGCAGCGACGCAAAGAAGTGCAAGACAAGCGCATAGCAGAAGCTGTACCAGAAAAAGGGTTAATTATTGTAAATACTGGTAACGGTAAGGGTAAAACCACTGCGGCTTTGGGGATGGTGTTGCGATCGCTCGGTCATGGGTATAAAGTAGCGATCATTCAATTCATCAAAGGTAGCTGGGAACCTTCCGAAAAAAGAGTTTTCAGCTATTGGGAAGACCAGATAGAATTTCACGCAATGGGCGAAGGCTTTACCTGGGAAACTCAAGACCGCGATCGCGATCTTGACAAAGCTAGCGCCGCTTGGGAAAAATCGTTAGAATACATCCGCAACCCAGACTTTCATCTAGTGTTGTTAGACGAAATCAATATCGCCCTCAAAATGGCTTACTTACCAGTAGAAGACGTTTTAGCAGGTTTGGCACAAAAACCAGCTAACAAGCACGTTATTCTCACAGGTAGAGGTGCACCACCTGCTTTAATTGAGCGTGCTGATTTAGTTACTGAAATGGCCCTAGTTAAGCACCCTTTCCGCGATCAAGGTGTGAAAGCACAACCGGGAATTGAGTATTAAATCAGAATTCAGAACTCAGAATTCAGAATTCTGAATTCTGCTGTAAGTCCCATTTGTTACTTCTTATTCCAAAGACTTAAAAATGCTTGAGAGATTGCTGGTGTCATCTGACTTTGTAAGTGATTTAGTGCATCACGATGGTTTGCATTGTTGTCATCATAATAAGTAAACAGATTCGTCAGCTTGACAATCTCAGGATTTTGATCGTTTGTTCCTCTCCATTTGTTAGTAACTTTGTGTAAAACATCCTTGGGTAAATTTTGTTGTAAGTTATTTAATGCTGCAATGTAAGAAGGATTTTGAGGATTCTTTTTGAATTGGAAATACAAATCTATCAGCTTGACTTGTGACTGGGGCTGTGGCTGGGGCTTATCTGTTAAACTAGATTGCTGTAGAATTTGACGCTGTTCAAAAGTAGCAATCCCATTTTCAGTTAAACCTTGAGATTTTTGAAATTTCTTGACTGCTGTATAAGTGGCTGGCCCATAAAAAGGCAAGTCTTTTGGAATTTCAGCATTGGTTGCAAAACCGTGAAACTTCAATCTATTCTGAAGCCCTTTGACTGTATCTTCCATTACAGTTCGAGTCTCTGCATCAGCGTTACCATTAACCGTAAGTTTTTGTGAATACTGTTTCTGAAACTTTTTAATCGCTTCTTCAGTAGGATCGTCTGTCAAAAAGTCGCTATTCCGCTTCCAGGGAGCAAATTTAGTGAGATCCGGCTTAGGATCGATCTCAGGAGCTAAATATCCCAATCCGATTAATATGTGACGGATGACTTCAGGGCTACTAACGGCCATGCTTTTTGGTTCCTTTGCGATTAAACTACCATTTAATGTATCTTGTTTTACAAAAATTGGGTAAGTAGAAATAAATAAATCTAACATTTCTTGTTTGCAAGGCGTTCCGAAAGTTAAGCGATGTGTGACGACAAGCTGCAACTCTTTGAGACGTTTGGCGTAGGCGACTACAGACAGTGAAAAAGAAAGCGCCGCGATCGCTTATTCTCAACTATTGATGATACTACGTGTTAAGGGCACACATCTGTGCGCCCCTACTGCTCTACCCACTGCAAATTTATTAAAATTAATGTGGTGGAGTACTAGCTAACAGACTCTCTGGCGTTAACAACATATAAAAACTCATTTTCATTCTTGGGTAAGAAAACGAGTGGTTTTTCCCTCGCTGGTTGCTGCAATTGAGGAGGAAGTAAAGTATAAATTTCTTGGAAATCAACTGTAATTTTCTTAGTAGTGCCATTAACTAAGAAACAAGATGGATTCTTACTTCCACTGCTATATTGATCGTAGAGAGCATCAAGTACTTTCTTGCGTAATTCTTCAACAGGAGAAACGTAGATAAAATAACCTTGGGCATCTAGTTCTTTAGCTCTTTTAGATGCATCGTCTGAATCTAGAAAGAAATTTATCTGAGTGTCTTGAACTTCTAAAGGACATTGCTGCAAAGGTTTGCCAGATACTACACTATATAGTTTCTCTCCCGAAGGAGCATCAACACTAAACAATTGGTTGCCAGTACTTTCAGCTTCTCCAGCTTGGAAGTCGAACCAAGCTTTCGTAACTGAACCATCTCCAAGTCCTTTAACTAGTCTTGGTACTACTGTTTTATCAAACTCTTCTTTAGTGGCAGGAATTGGAAAATTTGGAGGTAGAGAAAAAGGGGTAGCAATTGCGTATTGAAGTATATCCTTATAGACCGTAACTCCTTGTCCTTGTTCTGACGGGGTGCTGTAAAGAGTGGTTACACCTAATACTGTTTTGTTATCTGCTAAAGCTGGACTCAGCCCACCTAGCCAAAGAATAAAGCTGAGAATAATTATTAAAATGTGACTTAATTTTTTCACTGCATTTATGAATTGGAAAACTTTTTGTATTTTGCACGTCTAACTCTGCGCTAACAACCGAAGTTAAGGAACTTAAGAAATAAATTTAAAATTTTTTAGTCGCTAATTCCCCAAAGCTTTGACCAGTAAGGATTTTATCCACCAACAACTTTAGCAAAACTTCTGGTTCATCTCTGGCAGTTTTGCAAAGAATTCATCGTCAGTAACAATAGACATCTGGTGAAATCAAATTTGCGTTATCCAGAACCCTCGTAGAAACGTAGCAGTGCTATGTCGATACATTCATATTTCTAATATTCATAATATTTAACAAACCTGATTTCAGGAAAAGCACATCTCATCTTTGTAGCACCCTCTTAAGTGAAGTAAATATTTTGGCGGCATATTACAGGCGCTAACTACTGACTATTACTTTATGAGTGTATGTACAAAACTTAAGGGACAGTAATGAATCCACTACAACGTAGGCGCAAACGGGGTGTTATTCTTACACATCAAGGGTTTGAGAAACTTCAAACAGCAAAATGTCAGGCAGAAAGTTGGGAAAACCTAGATAAACGTTATACTTTGGAAGATTTAAGCGATCGCACTGGCTTAGATCCAGATACCCTGATGAAAGTATTTCATTGCCAAGTAGGAGTTGACAAGCAAACTCTAAACACCTGTTTCAGAGCTTTTAATTTATTACTTGAACCAAGTGATTATCAACTACCTCGGACTGATGAAGTAATCAGTAATCAGCATTCAATCCAAAATTTAACTGATTGGGGCGAAGCACCCGATATCTCTGTATTCTTAGGACGTACAGCAGAACTAACAACACTAAAACACTGGATTCTCGAAGAACACTGCCGATTAGTGACTTTGTTAGGTATGGATGGGATGGGCAAAACCAGTTTATCAGTAAAGCTAGCAGAGCAAATTCAAGATAAGTTTGAGTTTGTGATTTGGCGTAGTCTCCGCAATGCTCCACCAGTAAAAGATATGCTAGCCGAACTAATTAAAATTTTATCCAAAGGGCAGGAAACTAATTTATCAAAAACTTTAGACGACACAATTTCCCAGTTGATTCATTATTTAAAAAATGCTCGTTGTTTATTGATATTAGATAATCTAGAGACAATTTTACAAGATGCTTCAGATAAATATGATATTGGATATTATCGTCAAGGTTATAAGGGTTATAGCGAACTTATCAGACGAGTGGCACAAACACTTCATCAAAGCTGCTTAGTTCTTACAAGTCAGGAAATGCCGAAAGACATTAGGCGATTCCTAGGAGAAAATTTACCTGTTAGAGCATTGCAGATCAAAGGCTTACAAATCACAGAAGTAGAAGAAATTTTTCAAACCAAGGGTGCTTTTTGGAGTTCAACTGGTGATTTGCATCAACTTATTGAAAACTATGCTGGTAATCCATTAGCATTAAATATAGTCTTTAACAAAATTGATAAGTTATTTCATGGTAATATTTCAGACTTTTTAAACCAAAAAACATTAGTTTTTGGGGAGATTAACCAGCTTTTAAAAGAGTATTTTAAATGCGTGTCAGATACAGAAAAGATAATTATTGAGCGGTTAGCAGGTAATTTTCAGCCAGCTTCACTTTCTGAACTGCGATCGCAAATATCACCTACTATACTAACACCACAATTACTAGATGCTTTAGAATCTTTGCAAGAGCGTTCTCTAGTAGAGAAGAATGCTTATCTTTTCTCCGTCTCCCCAATGATTAGAGAATATATAAATCACCAATTAATCCAAAAGAAAATTAGCTCCAATCTCAAACAGCAGCAGCGTCCATCACAAAAACATCGTTCAATTACTACCAAAGAAAAAAGCAAACTCTCGTTTAATATTCCAGCGCTTCCCGTCGTGAAGCAGCAACGTTAATTTGTCAGCAGTAAACTCAAAATGCAACTGACGATTTTCAAATTCTGGCCAAGCAGCTTTAAAATTCTGCTTTGTTAAATCCCGAAATGCAACCGTTAAATGGGGTGCAAAAGGGCGGGGTTTAGAAACATTGTCAACAATTCTCAAGTTGCTTTCTGTATAAGCCATTAAATCAGCTTGCAAAGTTAAAAGCTCTTGACTTCTGAGGACATTAATGTATATGACACGAGGTGTAAAGGCATCAAACCCTTTGAGTGTAATTGCTACTGGCTGTTGTCCACTGGCAAACTCCTTCAAGGATGCTTCTAATAATGGCAAGTTAGCATCTGCCCATTCAAAAGGCGGTTGCAGAGTAATATGAGGCGGAGACTTTAGCGCCCCGCTACTAGCATAGCGATTGGCAAAGTACTGCTTAATCTCGTTGGCGTAGTCTTGAATATCTTGCGGTGGTAAGAGGGCAACAAAAAAACGGCTCATATATCTATCTGTATTAATTAGTAAATCGCTATAGTTCGTGTATATTGCTACTCAAATGCTACTCAAAAATAGTCATAACTAAAGCAGGATGTTTGTTGTAACTGGAGTTAAGAAGCTAATGCCGTGGTTTGTAAAAATTGAAGAAGGCAAAGTCGATAAACCTAGCTTTGACCAATATGTACCTGCCCACAAAGCCTACATTCAAGACTTGATTGCTAAAGGACACAAAGCACGAACAGGGTATTGGGCAGAGCATAGAGGCGGGATGTTGCTGTTTGAGGCAGCCTCAAAGGAGGAAGCGGAAGTGATTGTGGCTGATGACCCCTTGGTGAAACACGGCTGCGTCAACTATCAGCTTTATGAATGGCGAATTGTTATGGAATAACATACACTTACTGAATTTTCATGTTATCTTTATAGAAGACCTGGATCTATGCGATCGCAACACCCAAATCTTGTCAGAACCGGAAGGTAGCAGCAACACGGGAGGCTTGTGGTAGGCGTAGTCTCCGGGTCGCCTTATTTTTAGGAGCGGTTAGCAACAATGCCTGGTTTTGGAGATATTGTTCAAAAAGCTTTTTACCTCGGTGTTGGATTAGCTTCTTACGCAGGTGAGAAAGCAGGGGGAAAACTAGCCGAAGTGCGATCGCAAGTCCAAAAACTGGCAGATGAAATGGTGGCAAAGGGCGAAATGAACACAGAAGAAGCCCGCCGCTTCGTTGAGGACATGATGAAGCAAGCCCAACAAGCCCAAGCATCTGGTGAAACCTCACCAGAAACGCCCCCTTCTCAACCTCGCCGCATTGAAATTTTAGAGGACGATGAAGAGCCAACGGTCAAAGAGGCGTCAAATGATGAGAATGTAGATAAATTACGCCAAGAAGTGCTAAACCTGCAAGACGAGTTAAAACGATTGCAACGCGACTAATATAAAAGCATTGTTTGAGCAAAATATCAGTAATAAGTGGCATTTTCATATGACACTTCGGATAAAAACTTGATAAGATACATTGCCTAGTGTGTATTTTAGTGCTTCAAGCCAGATAACACAAAGCGTCCTGTTTATAGCCTGCAAAGGTGTCAAGTTTATGGAACAGTGGCAAAAAGATTTAGTAGAAATCGTTGAAACAGTGGCTGATGAAGTAGAGCGCTTCTTCCTCGGAATGAGTGAAGTGGTAGACGCATTTTTTGAGCTAACGGAAGAAGTCAGCGAGCAAGTACACAATAATATTGTTACTGAAGTCGATCAGTATCTACAGGATTTGGCTGAACCGATGTTGGAAGCTTACTGGGAACTGGAAGACATTGTAGCAGATGTCGATCCGGGTTTTCCTTATTCAGTTGAACCCACATCTGAAAAAAATCCTGCCTGTATCGGTTGTAGTCACTACCACGGTCAAGTTTATGGTGGTAATTTATTAGTTTGTGCTATGCATCCTCACGGTTGTGAAGATGAGAATTGTCCAGACTGGGAGAAGGAAGAGTATTAAGAGGCAGAGGGGCAGGGGGCAGGGGGAGTAAATGACAAATTACAACTAAAAACTAACAACTGACAAATGACAACTGATAAATTATCTGAAAGTCCATCCCAAACCAGCCAAGAAATGAAGTATGGCGAACGCGACATTGCAGAAGGTAAACTAATTACCTTTCCGAATCCGCGTGTGGGCAGGCGATATGACATTAACATTACTTTGCCGGAATTTACTTGTAAATGTCCGTTTTCCGGTTATCCTGACTTTGCGACAATTTATGTTAGCTATGTCCCTGATGAACGGGTAGTGGAATTGAAGGCGCTCAAACTTTATATTAATAGTTACCGCGATCGCTACATTTCCCATGAAGAATCTGCCAATCAAATTTTAGATGATTTTGTGGCTGCTTGCGATCCGTTGGAAGTCACTGTGAAAGCAGATTTCACGCCTCGCGGTAATGTACATACTGTAGTTGAAGTGCGTCACCAAAAGTAACATCATTACTGATGAGCGCAGATGGCATTAATCGGCTTCATTCAGCAATTTTCTTCACGGCAGATTGCACTTGAAGCACAACTTTTTTTGATAAAGGAATATACCCAAGTTCCAAACTGGATTTTTGCCCGTCAATCACAGCCCAATTCACAAAATTTTTCAGCGCTTGAGCTTTGACTCGGTTGGGATATTGGTGATAAGTTAAAAGCCAGCTGTAAGTGACGATAGGATAAGACTGGGCATCTGTAGGATCGGTGATAAAAGCAATCAACTTATCATCTGGTAATTTCACTGTTTCTAGAGTTTGTGCTACAGATTCTGGTGTCGGTGTAATATAATTACCAGATTTATTTTCTAAAGCAGCTACAGGAAGCTTATTTTGTTTGGCATAAATGTATTCTATATAGCCAATAGCTCCTGGTATCTGTTGAATCAGGGCGGTAACACCTTCGTTACCCTTTCCACCAATTCCTACTCCCCATGCTACAGATTTACCAGCCCCAACTTTGCTTTTCCATTCTGGACTTATGGTGCTTAGGTGTTGCGTTAACACGCTTGTGGTTCCACTACCATCAGTTCGGTGTACAACTTGAATTGGTAAATTGGGCAAACTTGCTCCTGGGTTAGCTGCGGCTATTCTAGGGTGATTCCAATTCTTAATTTTTCCAAGAAAGATATCTACGTAAACTTGGCGTGGTAGTCTTAGAGCAGGTGGCACATTCACTTGAGACGACTGCTGTGCAACTGATTTGAGATTATAAGCTAGCACAATAGAACCAGCAGTTATTGGCAAAGCGATTACTCCCCGTTTTATCTTGGCTGCTTGTTCACTTGTAATTCCTACATCACTAGCGGCAAAATCCACAGTACCATCGATAAGCTGTTGCACTCCAGCACTGCTTCCTATAGCTTGATAGTTAATTTCTATATTGGGATTTTGCTGGTTGTAATCTGAAAGCCAACGCTCATACAAAGGTGCGGGAAAACTTGCCCCAGTACCAACAAGGGAAACACGCTTTATGTTTTTTTGCTCGGCAGCGCAAGAAGCAATACTCAACAAGATAGCGATTAAAGGTAGAAGGCAAACCCGTCCCTGAGATTGAAGTTTGGCAGACATAGAAATCTTTTGTTCCAATGTTTAATAAATACCTCTAGTAATTTTCCAATTTGTGGCTGTGTAAGCGTAATTAATTGTAAATAACTTTGAAATGCATAGGTACTTCGCCTTCCCGCAGGGTAGGGACGCAGAGGTTAACGCAAAGGTACGCAAAGTAATCCTCTGCGTACCTCTGCGATTTCCTTTGCGCGACGGCAGTCGCTACAACGGGGAGGCAGCGCGGTCTTCTCCCAAAGGGAGAGGCTAGCGCCAAGGGGGTTCCCCCCATGAGCGACTGCCGTGGGAACCCCCGCAACGCGCTGCCTCCCCTTTGCGTTTAAACTTCAATCGCCGTCTCTTTCTCTTCACCTTTTGGCTGTGAACTCAGCCGATCTAAAATCTCCAGAACTTCTTGTTCAAAAGCAACTTGGGCACGATTAGTTTTGCCACCTACATACAAGCGATCGCCTTTTTGCAATGCCCATATTTGTGAGTGGGAAAAGTAACTCATCACCACACCCAGCATGAGCAAACCAAACCCTGTGTAAACAATTGGTATGCCTGGATCGGCTTTAATTTGTAAGCCTGTGCTACCAATGACATCCAAAATTTTCAGCTTCACGCCATTAACTTCGGTGAACATCCCCGCGCGGACTGTATCAACAAGTTTGCCAGTGGCATCATAAATTAATACCATCCCTTGCAAGTCTTTCGCTAACAGGGAGACACCCTCACTCAAATCTGGTTTCGTTGGAACCCACGTTCCCCAAATGCGCCCGTTACCGTTGGTGTTCAATTGCGCCATCGGAAGTTGAAAAATCGGGCTGTTATTAAATTGGACGCGAACACCTGCAATTCCCCAATCAGTTTGATAGAAAGTTATGCCATGATAGCGCAGAGGCTCGTTGACAAAAATCTTCTTGTGGTCAATTTCCTTTCCCTGATTATTCAAAACAGACATATCTGAATAAAATTGATTAATGCCGCCAGATGGAGTGTAATCAATCCAAAAACGATTGACGCGCACAGACCAATCTTTTGGGATTTTTGCGGCTATTGGGCCAGCATCGACAATATTTGTCACTTGAAATGTATCGCCACTAGCAACCATTTCCTGAGCGAGAAACCCAGTCATTGCCCCCCAAATTCCCCCTAGCAAAATAGCGACGATGCCAATATGAACGATAATTGGGCCGATGCGTCCAACTATTCCTTTGCGGGCGTAAAGGAGATTTTCTTTTTCTTGATTTGGAAAAATTTTATAGCGGTGTTTCTGTAATATTTCGCTGAGAGAATTCAGGGAACCAGTATCTAGTTCTGTACTTAAAGCTAACTTTTGAAATTGTCGGGGTTCTTCGTAATATTTCCAGCGCTGGGCAGCTTTTAAGGCTGGTAACTGACGGGTAAATGAACAAGCAGTTAAGCTAGTGCCAAATAAGATGAGTAATGCCAGAAACCACCAGGTACGATATACGTGGTCTAATCCAACTACTTGAATTACCTTCCAAGTTAAGAAACCAAATAAAGCTGGATGTTCTGGGTAATTGGCTTGGTAAAATGCGGGTGATTGACCTTGCTCGATTACAGTACCGGTGGAGCTAAAGATGGCAATCAATAGCAGTAGTGCGATCGCTAGTCGTAAGTTAGTCAGTACAGGCAAAAGCTCTTGGCGTAAGAACTGCCCAGGTAGTGCCCACCATTTTAATTCTTTGGACGCCGAATCTTCTAAAGTCATTATGTGTAAAATCTAACAAAGGTATTGATATTAAAAACTGCCGAGTGGAATCCGAGAAATTAAGGAAAACACACCAAATCCTACCAACAGCGCCCCACTAACTGGGTTAATCCAACCAGACCAGCGACGCAATTCTAGTAACTTTTTAATTGAAGCTGTAAAAGTACCCGCCAAAATCAATGGTGCTACATAACCGGCTGTATAAGAAAGTAGCAAAACAGCACCTAAAATTAAGTCTTGTGTATTGGCAATCCAACCCAACAAACTAGCTAAAACAGGTGTGCTACAAGGGGATGCGACTAAACCGAAAGTCAGCCCCAGCAAGTAAGAACGCAATCCTGCTGGTAAATCTGGTGAAATCCAATTCGTTTCACCCAAGGATGGAAATTGTAGAGGCAGTGCTTCTAATAAGTTCAGCCCCATGAGAATGGCGATAATGCTGACGATAATCGGCAAACCAATTCCTACTTGACCGTAGACTTTTCCAACAAAACCTGCTAAGATACCTAGTCCTGCCAATGTAGTTGCTAATCCTAAAGCAAACCAAGTTGATTGGGCAGCTGCTTGCAAGCGGCTTTTAGCTTCATAACCGCCGATGTAACCAATGGTAATTGGCAGCATGGAAAGCATACAGGGTGTGAGACTGGTGAGCAAACCAGCTGCAAAGATGATACCAATACTCACCACGCTTAGGTGTGTTAGTTGGTTAGAAACGAGGCTGTTGGCAAATTGTTCTAGTTGGTAAATTTGGGTTTGCAGGTTATCAAACATGGGAAGTTTCTGAGCGGGAAATGCTTACTCTGCTTGAATTGTAGCTTATTTTTGGTTTTTGAGTCAGTAGAAGTGATTATCCGAACCTGATATTATCTAAATTTCATCTGCCCAAAGAAATGTATTTAAAATACAATTAAGCTCGGATTATCCCTGAAGAAGCACGGCTGGAGTATTTGGCATGATGATTGCATTACCCGGATTTCAGATTGTCACTTTGTTAAAAGCAGGGGTAAAAGCAGTCATATACCGTGGAATTAAGGTTAAAGATCAATGTCCGGTAATTATCAAAGGGCTACGTCCAGAACAGTGTACACCCAATAATATCGAACAACTCAAACATGAGTATGCGATCGCCCAAAGGTTAAATATCGCCGCCGCAGTCAAAGTCTACGCCTTAGAGATGCATCAGGGAATCCCTTATTTAATTATGGAGGATTTTCAGGCGCGATCGCTCGACCAGTTTCTAGACCAATTTCAACAGCCTGTGCCGTTTCTGAAGATTGCGATTGAAATTACTAGCAAACTCGCACAAATTCACACTCATCATATTGTCCACAAGGATATTAAGCCGCAAAATATCTTAATTAACCTCGAAACTAGTCAGGTCAAAATCGCCGATTTTGGAATTGCTGCTTTCATTCCATACCAGCAGCAAATAGTTAGCAGTTCCAGTCGAATTGAAGGCAGTCTACCTTATTTATCACCTGAGCAAACCGGGCGAATGAATCGAGGAATTGACCATCGCAGCGATTTGTATTCTCTGGGAATCACCTTTTATGAGATGCTAACAGGTCAGCTACCATTTCAAGGCAAAGACCCCTTAGAATGGGTGCATTGTCATATTGCCAAATCTCCACCATCCCCGAAAAAGCTAAACTCTGATATTCCCCAAATGCTCTGTGACATCATCATCAAATTGCTGTCTAAGGTTGCAGAACAGAGGTATCAGAGCGCTTTAGGTTTACAATTTGATCTGGAAAGGTGCTTAAAACAATTGGAGATAACTGGACAAATCCAATCCTTTGTTTTGGGTGAACAAGATATCTCAGAGCGCTTTCAAATTCCTCAAAAATTGTATGGGCAAGAGCCAGAGATTGCCAAGATTTTACAAGCATTTGAACGAGTTGTTAGTCAAGGGAAACCAGAACTAGTGTTAGTTTCTGGCTATGCTGGAGTTGGTAAATCTTCTTTAGTGAAAGAGATTCACAAGTCCATTGTTAGAGAACGCGGGGTTTTTATCTCTGGTAAATTTGATCAGTATAAACGAGATATTCCTTATTCCACCATTGTTCAAGCTTTTCAAACACTGGCTCGACAAATTTTAACGCAGCCTGAAAATCAACTTGCTACCTGGAAAAAGCGAATACAAGCAGTATTAGGAAACAATGGTAAGCTAATCACAGATGTAATTCCAGAAGTTGAATTAATCGTTGGAGAACAGCCTCCTATACCAGAATTAGGACCTGCCGAATCTCAAAATCGATTCAATTTGGTGTTTCATAATTTTATCAGCGTCTTTGCTCAAAAAGAGCATCCGCTCACTGTCTTTTTAGATAATATGCAGTGGGCAGACAGCGCTACTTTAAATTTCATTCAAACTGTCATTACTGGCTCTAGTATCCAATATCTCTGCTTCATTTTGGCCTATCAAGATAACGAAGTAGATGTTGTACCTCCCTTCAATTTGATGATAGACAAGGTTCTGGCGTTAAAATCTGCCCAAATCGGTGTTTGGAGTTGGGATATTGCCAATGATCGCTTTGATTGGGATGAGCAAATTTATCAACTATTTGGGTTAACACCTGAAACCTTTGCTGGAACTTCCGAAGCAATTTTAGTTCGCCTGCATCCAGATGATCGAGGATTACTGGCTCAATCGTTGAGTCGAGCGATTAACGAAGGCGTAGAGCATGATTTAGAATACCGAATTATTCAAGATGACGGCAGTATCCGCTACGCAGCCTGTCAGGGAAAAGCCTTTTTCAACGAAGCTGGTAAAGCCACACACATGAGTGGTGTTGTGCTTGATATTACAGAGCGCAAACAATCTGAAGCCGAACGTATCCAACTGATTCAAGAGCAAACCGCCCGACAGGAAGCAGAAGCCGATCAACAACGAGCGACATTTTTGGCTCAAGTCAGTACAACACTCGCCTCTTCCCTTGATTACGAAAGGACGCTAACAAGCGTGGCAAACCTGGCTGTGCCTTACTTCGCCGATTGGTGCGCCGTTGATCTGCTGCAAGACAACCAATCAATTAATCAAGTAGCAGTTGCTCACCGTGATCCAGAGAAAGTTAAACTCGGTTGGGAACTTCATCAGCGTTGTTCCAGAGGGTTGGATGCAACTGAAGGTGTGCCGAAAGTGGTGCGTACAGGAGTTGCAGAAATGGTAGCAGAAATTTCAGATGTAGCCCTAGCAGCAGCGATCAAAGATCCAGAACATCTCCAAATTCTGCGTGAACTTGGTTTAAACTCATGTATCATATTGCCCTTGATGGCACACGGACGGATTTTTGGTGCAATTTCTTTTGTGACTGCTGAATCAAAACGTCGTTACAGCACGGCTGACTTGTCACTAGCAAAAGATGTTGCCCATCGAGCTGCGATCGCCATTGATAATGCCCGCCTTTACCAAGAAGCGCAGCAAGCACAAAAAACGGCAGAACGAGCATTGGAGCGCATTGCCCGTCTCCAGTCGATTACGGCTGCGCTTTCAGAATCCCTGACACCAGCCCAAGTATCTGATGTGATTGTAGAGCAGAGCATGGCTGTCTTGGGAGCCAGTTCTGCCCTTGTGGCTTTGGTGAATGAAAGTAAAACTGAACTGGAAATTGTGCGGGCGGTTGGCTATAAGCAGGATTTGATAGATGCTTGGCGTATTTTTGCCATCGATTCACTCTCTCCAATAGCAGAAGCTGTGCGAACTGGGAAACCTATTTGGGCTGAATCAACAGAAAATCGGGTAGCTGATTACCCACATTTAGCAGAAATTTACGCTCAATATGATTTTAATGCCTGGATTTCTATTCCTTTGATGGTAGAAGGTTGGGCAGTTGGCGGTATAAGTTTGGGATTTACTCAGCCTCAACAACTGAGTGGAGAAGATCAAGCATTTATTTTGGCTGTTGCTCAACAATGCGCCCAAGCGATCGCTCGCGCCCATCTCTATGAAGCCGAACGAACGGCACGAAGCGCTGCTGAATCAGCAAACCGCATCAAAGATGAATTTCTCGCTGTCCTCTCCCATGAATTGAGAACACCACTCAACCCGATTCTAGGTTGGGCAAAACTGATGCAAAGCCGCAAGCTTGATCAAGCAACCAGCGATCGCGCCCTAGAAACCATTGAGCGTAATGCCAAGTTACAAACCCAATTAATTGAAGATTTGCTGGATGTCTCCCGCATCCTTCAGGGTAAACTTAACCTCAACTTCGACCGGATTAATTTGGTATCAGTCATGGAAGCTGCGATCGAGACAGTGCATTTATCGGCGGAGGCTAAGTCTATCCAGATTCAGACAACTCTTGAATCCGGTGTCGGGCAAGTTTTAGGCGATGCCAATCGATTGCAACAAGTCATTTGGAATATCCTTTCTAATGCCATTAAGTTTACTCCCATCGGTGGACAGGTAAAAATTAAATTAGAGCAAGTTGGCTCACAGGTACAAATCTGTGTAACTGATACAGGAAAAGGGATTGCACCTGAGTTTTTACCTTATGTCTTTGATTATTTCCGTCAAGCAGATGGTGCGACAACTCGAAAATTTGGCGGTTTAGGTTTAGGATTAGCGATCGTCCGCCATCTTGTGGAACTTCATGGGGGAACCGTGCAAGCAGAAAGTCTGGGTGAAGCTAAAGGAGCAACTTTTACCGTCAAACTTCCATACTTACAGGATGAAAACAAAGGAATCAAGGATGCCAAAGATAACTCCTCACTGGTGGCGGTTCAGTCTTCGCCCTTGTCTGGCTTAGAGATTCTGGTGGTGGATGATGATGCAGATATGCGAGAATTTTTGCCCTTTATGCTGGAGCAGTATGGTGCGACTGTTACCGTTGTTGCCTCAGCCATTGAAGCTTTAACTGCCTTGAGTCAATCCCAGCCAAATCTGATCATCAGTGATATCGGGATGCCCGAAATGGATGGCTATATGCTGATGCGACAAATAAGGAGTCTGGAACCAGAGCAAGGAGGGATAATTCCCGCGATCGCTTTAACTGCTTATGCTGGTGAGATGGATCATCAACAAGCGATCGCTGTCGGATTTCAACAGCATATTTCTAAGCCTGTAGATCCAGAAGAATTGGTGAAGGCGATCGCGTCATTAACGATATAGCCAAACACGCAACAGCGACAGCAATTGCTCAGTATCTACAGGTTTTGTAATGTAGTCTGATGCGCCGGCTTCAATACACTTCTCGCGATCGCCTTGCATGGCTTTAGCGGTCAGTGCAATAATCGGCAAAGACTTAAATTGCTCGTTTTGGCGGATCGTGCGTGTTGTTTCGTAACCATCCATTTCTGGCATCATTACGTCCATCAAAACAACATCAATATCTGGTGTATTTTCTAACAGAGTGATTCCCTCTCTGCCGTTTTCAGCATATAAAACCTGGATTTGATAACGCTCTAGCATACTGGTAAGGGCAAAGATATTACGCATATCGTCGTCTACAATTAGCGCTGTTTTACCAGTAAGTAAATAGTCTTGTGAATGCAGTTGTTCGAGTATTTGTCGCTTCGGTTCAGGTAAATTTGCTTGGACTCGGTGTAAAAATAATGCTGTTTCATCGAGGAGACGTTCGGGCGATCGCACATCTTTAATAATGATTGTCTCGGCAATCCGTCTGAGTTCTGTTTCTTGAGCTTTGCTAATTTCTCTCCCTGTATAAACAATAATTGGCAAAGTTTTGCCGTTAGGTAGAAGCTTTATCTGCTCAATTAGTTCAAATCCGGTCATGTCGGGTAGCCCTAAATCGAGGACAAGGCAATCAAAATGCTGGGTGCGAATAGCTTCTAGAGCAGTTGCACCGTCAGCCACAGCAGTGGTGGAAACATCGCTGTTACCAATCAACTCAACAATACTCAGCCGTTGAGTGTCGTCGTCTTCGACTACCAATAAATTTTTCACCTGACGCTCAACAAAACCTTTAATTTTGGTCAATGCCTCAGATATTGTCTCACTGGTTAAAGGTTTTTGCAGATATGCGATCGCACCTAGTTGTAAACCGCGCTGTTTTCCTTCTTCAACAGTCATGATATGTACGGGGATGTGACGGGTATTTGGGTCATGTTTGAGACGATCCAATACCGTCCAACCATCCATTTCTGGCAACCGAATATCTAGCAAAATGGCTGAAGGTAGGAATTGCTGTGCTAGCATCAAACCTGTACTACCTGTTTGGGCAGCTATCACCTTGAATCCTTGCTGTTGCGCCATATCTAGAAGGATACGGGCAAAATTAAGGTCATCTTCGACAATTAGTAACACGCGATCGCCTCTTTCTATAGTCGTGCGATCGTCATTTATGAGTGGGGAGTGCTGAATGCTGAGTGCTGAGTGAGGAGTGGGAAGTAGGGAGTAGGGAGTGGGGAGTGTTAATCTAGACTCAGGACTCGATTGTGGTAAGTAGAATGTAAAAGTGCTACCTTCACCGGGTTGACTGATGAGTTTAATTTCGCCGCCGAAAAGACGGGCGATTTCGCGGCTAATTGATAAGCCCAATCCCGTGCCGCCGTATCTCCGACTGGTAGAGCCATCGGCTTGCTGGAATGCTTCAAAAATCACTTTCTGTTTTTCGGGGGCAATGCCAATGCCTGTATCGCTGACTGAGAAAGCAATCACAAGCTGGGCACGATTTAAGGTTTCGTTGCTGTTGCTCCACCCTAGCTTGGCCACTGCAATCCGTAAGCGTACCTCTCCTTGCTCTGTAAATTTAAAAGCGTTAGAGAGCAGATTTTTCAACACTTGTTGTAAGCGTTTAACATCTGTATAAATGCTATTTGGCAATTCGGCAGTAAATTCAATAGCGAAGGCAAGTCCTTTACTCTGAGCGATTTGTCGGAAAGTACGCTCAATCTGCTCACCCAACTCTGCTAATGGTATTTGGGTCATGTCAATAGACATGGTTCCAGATTCAATTTTAGCGAGATCCAGGATGTCATTGATCAACGTCAACAGGTCAGTACCGGCTGAGTAAATTGTCTGGCTGTATTCGACTTGTTTCCTAGTAAGGTTGCGATCAGTGTTATCTGTCAACAATTTTGCCAAAATCAACAAGCTGTTTAGCGGTGTCCGTAGTTCATGGGACATATTGGCAAGAAATTCTGATTTGTATTTTGAGGAAAGGGCGAGTTGTTCAGCTTTATCTTCTAAAGACAGTCTTGCTTGTTCAATTTCCCGATTTTTGCGCTCGACTTCTTTCTTCTGCATCGCCATCAACTCTGCCTTTTCTTCTAATTCGGCGTTGGTTTGTTGCAGTTCTTCTTGCTGTCCTTTGAGTAAATCCTCGGAAGTTTTGAGTGATTGGGCTTGTTGTTCTAAACGCTGGTTGGTTTCCCGGAGTTCGCTTTGTTGGGTTTGGAGTTCTTCAGCCAAAGATTGCGACTGTTTGAGTAACTCTTCAGTTCGCATCGATGCTGCGATCGTGTTGAGGACGATCGCGATACTTTCGGTAAGTTGGTCGAAGAATGTCAGATGAATTTCGCTAAAGCGGCGGAAGGATGCTAATTCAATCACTGCTGTCACCTGTCCCTCAAAAAGTACAGGTAACACCACGGCATTCAGGGGCGTGGCTTCTCCTAACCCAGAGGAAATTCTGACATAATCGCTGGGTACTTCCGTCAGTAGAATTCGTTCTTTTTCTAAAGCGCATTGTCCCACCAAACCTTCACCCAAGTGGAAGCGGTTAGCTAGATGTCTGCGTTCGCGGTAAGCGTAGCTACTGATTAGTTTCAAATATGGTGTATTTTCCCCAGACTCCATCAGGAAGAATACCCCGTGTTGCGCTCCTACCAAGGGTGCTAGTTCTGAGAGAATTAATTTAGATACGGTTTCTAAGTCTCGCTGACCTTGCAGCATTCGGGTAAACTTGGCTAAGTTAGTTTTCAACCAATCTTGTTCGGTGTTTTTCTGCGTTGTCTCCCGCAGATTTGCAATCATCTGATTGATGTTGTCTTTGAGTATCGCTACTTCCCCTAGTGTCTCGACGGCAATTGAACGAGTTAAATCGCCCTTAGTTACAGCTGTAGCAACTTCTGCGATCGCTCGCAACTGAGTTGTCAGTGTAGCAGCAAGTTCGTTCACATTATCTGTCAAATCTTTCCAAGTTCCAGCCGCACCAGGTACTCTAGCTTGTCCGCCTAACTTTCCTTCGATTCCCACTTCCCGCGCCACTGTGGTTACTTGATTGGCAAACGTTGCTAGAGTATCAATCATCTCGTTGATAGTCTCTGCCAAAGTTTCAATTTCTCCCTTGGCATCTAACATCAGTTTCCGTTTCAAGTCACCGTTAGCAACTGCGGTTACAACTCTGGCGATACCGCGAACTTGTGCTGTGAGGTTCCCCGCCATCGAGTTCACGTTATCTGTTAAATCTTTCCAAGTCCCTGCAACACCTTGGACTTGTGCTTGTCCGCCCAACTTCCCTTCAGTTCCCACTTCCCGCGCCACCCGCGTCACTTCACTGGCAAAGGAGCTGAGTTGATCTACCATCGTGTTGGTAGTGTTCTTCAAGTCTAAAATTTCGCCTCTGGCATCGACGGTAATTTTCTTAGAAAGGTCGCCATTAGCTACCGCCTTGGTAACTTCGGCGATGTTGCGAACTTGTCCGGTGAGGTTCTCCGCCATTGAGTTAACGTTGTCTGTTAAATCTTTCCAAGTGCCTGCAACTCCTCTGACGTAAGCTTGCACGCCTAATTTCCCCTCAGTTCCTACCTCACGGGCAACCCTGGTAACTTCCGATGCAAAGGAATTTAGCTGATCCACCATTGTATTAATGGTGTTTTTAAGTTCCTGAATTTCGCCTTTGACATCGACAGTAATTTTTTTAGATAAGTCGCCGTTTGCTACAGCAGTAGTCACTTCGGCAATGTTCCGCACCTGTGCCGTCAAACTTCCCGCCATGAAGTTTACACTGTCAGTTAAATCTTTCCAAGTTCCGGCTACACCTTTAACTTCTGCTTGTACACCCAGCTTTCCTTCAGTTCCCACCTCACGCGCCACCCGCGTTACTTCACTTACAAAGGAATTGAGTTGATCCACCATCGTGTTGACAGTGTTTTTTAACTCCAAAATTTCCCCTTTGACATCAACGGAGATTTTCTTAGATAAGTCGCCATTAGCTACGGCGGTGGTGACGGCGGCAATGTTTCGCACTTGTGCCGTTAAGCTTCCCGCCATGAAATTTACGCTGTCAGTTAAATCTTTCCAAGTGCCAGCCACGCCGCGCACATCTGCTTGTACGCCTAATTTACCCTCACTTCCCACCTCACGGGCAACCCGTGTTACTTCACTTGCAAAGGAATTAAGTTGATCCACCATGATATTGATGGTATTCTTCAGTTCGAGAATTTCGCCTTTGACAGCAACAGTAATTTTCTTGGATAAGTCACCATTGGCGATCGCAGTTGTCACCTCGGCAATGTTCCGCACCTGTGCCGTCAAGCTTCCCGCCATGAAGTTCACGCTGTCGGTTAAATCTTTCCAAGTACCAGCAACGTCTTTCACTTCCGCTTGTACGCCCAATTTACCTTCAGTTCCCACCTCACGCGCAACTCTTGTTACTTCACTGGCAAAGGAACTGAGTTGATCTACCATTGTGTTGATGGTGTTTTTCAACTCCAGAATTTCGCCTTTGACATCAACGGTGATTTTCTTGGATAAATCGCCTGTTGCAACCGCCGTAGTTACTTCGGCAATGTTCCGCACCTGCGCCGTCAAGCTTCCCGCCATGAAATTCACGCTGTCGGTTAAATCCTTCCAAGTGCCAGCCACGCCGCGCACTTCTGCTTGCACGCCCAGTTTACCCTCACTTCCTACCTCACGCGCAACCCTTGTTACTTCTGATGCAAAGGAATTGAGTTGATCCACCATTGTGTTGATGGTATTTTTGAGTTCTAAAATTTCACCTCTGACATCGACAGTGATTTTCTTAGATAAATCGCCTGTTGCAACTGCCGTAGTAACTTCGGCAATATTCCGCACCTGTGCCGTTAAACTTCCCGCCATGAAGTTTACGCTGTCGGTTAAATCTTTCCAAGTGCCAGCCACACCGCGCACATCCGCTTGCACACCCAATTTACCTTCACTGCCAACCTCACGGGCAACTCTTGTTACTTCCGATGCAAAAGAACTAAGTTGATCCACCATGATATTGATGGTATTTTTCAGTTCGAGAATTTCACCTCTGACATCGACGGTGATTTTTTTAGATAAATCGCCATTTGCGATCGCAGTCGCAACTTCGGCAATATTTCGCACCTGTCCGGTGAGATTACCTGCCATTAAGTTAACGTTATCAGTTAAATCTTTCCAAGTTCCCGCTACTCCCCGCACTTCTGCTTGCACGCCCAACTTCCCTTCAGTTCCCACCTCACGCGCAACTCTTGTAACTTCCGATGCAAAAGAATTGAGTTGATCCACCATTGTGTTGATGGTGTTTTTCAGTTCCAGAATTTCACCTTTTACATCCACAGTGATTTTCTTAGATAAGTCGCCATTCGCCACGGCCGTAGTCACTTCGGCAATATTCCGCACCTGTGCCGTCAAGCTTCCCGCCATGAAATTCACACTATCGGTCAGGTCTTTCCACGTACCTGCTACGCCGCGAACTTCTGCTTGACCGCCTAATTTACCTTCAGCACCTACCTCACGGGCAACTCTTGTCACTTCCGATGCAAAAGAATTAAGTTGATCCACCATGATGTTGACGGTGTTTTTCAACTCTAAAATTTCGCCTTTGACATCAACAGTGATTTTCTTGGAAAGGTCGCCATTCGCTACCGCCGTTGTTACTTCCGCAATGTTACGGACTTGGGCTGTTAAATTTCCTGCCATCAAGTTAACGTTATCAGTTAAATCCTTCCAAGTTCCTGCTACACCTTTAACTTCTGCTTGTACGCCTAACTTCCCTTCAGTTCCCACTTCACGGGCAACTCGCGTTACTTCCGATGCAAAAGAATTAAGCTGATCCACCATCGTGTTGACGGTGTTTTTGAGTTCGAGAATTTCGCCTTTAACATCGACAGTGATTTTTTTGGATAAGTCACCATTTGCGATCGCAGTGGCAACTTCAGCGATGTTACGAACTTGTCCGGTGAGATTACCCGCCATCAAGTTAACATTATCAGTCAAATCCTTCCAAGTGCCAGCCACACCCTGCACTTCGGCTTGGACACCCAACTTCCCTTCAGTTCCCACCTCACGGGCAACCCGCGTTACTTCCGATGCAAAAGAACCAAGCCGATCCACCATCGTGTTAACGATATTAGCAGTTTGGAGAAACTCACCTTGCAGGGGTCTGCCGTCAATTTCTGTGGCGATCGTTTGCGATAAGTCACCATTGGCGACTGACCGAATTACACGAGTAGTTTCAGCAGTTGGTTGAACTAAATCTGTAATTAGACTATTGACAGAAGTAACACAATCTGACCAAGAACCACGAACATCTCCGAGAGAGGCGCGATCGGTAATTTTACCTTCTTTGCCGACAACGTTACCAATCCGCTGTAGCTCCGCCGCCATCCGCTCATTCTGGTCAATAATATCATTGAGCGTATCAGCTATTTTCCCTGCTACACCAGTATGGTCTATGGACATCCGAACCGAGAAGTCACCCTGTTTAACAGCATTCAGCGTTCTTAGTAGCTGATTTAAATCTAGATTGTCGCTGTCTCTAGTTAACTGTTCGGTTACCATAACCTTATCCTTAATCTTGATTCTTGAGAAATTTTTTGTATTTTTTGTACCCCGTATCTATTTAGAGTACTTTTAGCCAATGCGTATCACAATAGAGAACAGGGAATAAAAAGTGGATCGAACTAATTTTTATGGGTGCGAGTGTAAGCAGTTGATAAAGACTGCTAACTAAATAGTATTGCCGTCGATGTATTTGGCATACCACTTAGCTAATAATAGCTAGTACAGGTTAGCAATGCCTAACTTGGGCGAGGGTATGGTCAAAAGTAGTTAACAGAATGGCATGAAGTGAGAATTGGTTTCGCTCATGGTGTAAAGCAAAAAGAGCAACGAATTTTTGTCGCACGGATGGGTTATATCGTGTCCGGTGAAAGACTTATCATTAAGAGTGCAAGAGAGCAGGGGGCAGGAAGAGAAAGAGTTTTCTTTCTTTTTGCACAGATGCGAGAATTATAACTAATTAGGCGGACATGATATTAATATCCCGAAGTGGTGCAACAACTTCATAGTGCAGCTATTGACCAAGGATTATCAATTTATACCTTAGAGGATGTTTAAAAAGTGTTTGACTGTGATTTTAATCACCCCCCTTAATCCCCCGATGCATGGCGGGAAACCACGCAACGTGATTAGAAAGTCGGTGTTTCGCCCTCACGTCCATTAAAATTATTGGGTTGCGCTGTTATTTTCGCCACGTTTCAAAGCTATGCCTCGACTTGCAACACAATCTTGCCCCGCGTGCGACCGCCTTCGGAAAGCTGAAGTGCCTTTTTCACTTCCACGAGCGGCAAGACGGTTGAGACGTGAGCTTTTAATCGTCCTTCGTCCACCAATTCGCTAATCGCGGTTAATTCTTCTGCGTTCGGCTTGCAAAAAACCCGCGCGGCTTTGATGCCGAATTCCTGCACTTTTTCTTCGGACGGAAATTCCACCGACGTCACCAGAAAGCCGCTTTTTTCAAAGTTTGAAACGCTCTTTCAAACGGTTTAGCTAGGTTCATTCCAAGCCCTAATCGCTTCAATCGCAATACCAGCAGGAGCAAATAAAACCTTTACAGTCTCAATACCTGCTGCTGTCACAGCTCTTTGCAAACGTACTTTGAGCGTTGGATTATTTTTGATCACTTGCTCAATCGCTTGCCTATTTTTAAGTACTGGATGACTCTCAACAGCTTGAGCAATAATAGGTTGAGCATCGATTACAGTCGGTTTATCCTGCTCCATTTTTTCGAGTAACTGCTCAAGTACAGTTTTTAAATTAGCAATATCTTTTGTAGACGCGTAATTGTTTTGAGTGCCAATGTTATCACCTTGGATATTTCCTATAACACTGTCTGTAATGTTGCCAAAGGTAGCACCTGTAAAATCATTTTTAGGAGTTTCTGACATAGTTTTGAGTGTTTGATTAAGTGTGTTTAGAGAACTGGTTAAAGGATCAGCGTTGTTTGTCTCCTCATTCAAGACAGAATAACAAATTTCGTGATTATAAAATTTGCAACGCTCTTGAATTTTAGAAATTGTATAGCTTTGATACAATGATGCTGTTTTTAATTGTAACTCCCATATCTGATGCAAAACTTCAGAGCCAGCAATTTCTCCTAACGCCTGTGCGGTACTCCTACGAACATCGTAATCTTCATCTTGCAAAGCATCAATTAAAGCAGATACCGCTGCTTCATTGCCGATTTTTTCTAACGTCTGTGCGGCACTCCTACGAACAGAGTCATCTTCATGCTGCAAAGCATTAATTAAGGCAGATACCGCTGCTTCATTGCCGATATTTCCTAACGCCTCTGCGGCATACCAACGAACAGAGTTATCTTCATCCTGCAAAGCATTAATTAAGGCAGATACCGCTGCTTCATTGCCGATTTTTTCTAACGTCTGTGCGGCACTCCTACGAACAGAGTAATCTTCATCCTGCAAAGCATTAATTAAGGCAGATACCGCTGCTTCATTGCCGATTTTTCCTAACGCCTCTGCGGCACTCCTACGAACATAATTATCTTGATCTTGCAATGAATTACTTAAAAAAGTAACGGCATATTCAGAATGAGTGATACCCAACAACTCAACTTTAAGTAATTTATGAATGTCTAACTCTAAAATTAATTCGACTGTTTCTTTCTGATACTCTCGCTTTACTTCTCCTGCCAACCTTGCCCCTAACTGCAAATCCACATCTAAGGCTAACTTCACCACTCGTAAAGCCTGCCCTTTATTACCCAACAACCCCAACATCAACGCTATGGGTTCTGTCCACTTTAAATAATTCAGATAATCCCGCTTCAGCTTCTCATCACTAATCTTGTCAAGCTGTGGAATTAAAAATTCTGCGGCGTAGTATTCCTGAATTAGCTGATGACGAAATTCAATCTGGTCGTCTGTTCGCAATTGAATTAAGTGATACTTGAGCAAATCTTCTAGCCAGTCTCTTGCACATTTCTCACTAAAAGCTACTTTGTTCTGTAAAAATGTCGCTAAAACATTCCTCGCTTGCTGTTTAGAAATAGTTAATCGCAATTCAGTCGAATTGTCACCTTGCATCATCACAAATGCTAGATGCTGCAATAACTCAGCTTGCCAGTTACGTAACCCTTCAGCAATTGGTACATTTTCCTTGAGTTTGTGATACTCTCCAGAGAACCAACGAAACAACTCACCTAAACTAGTAGGAATTTGTTTAGCATCATTGAATACTTCACACAGCATCCACAATAACAGCGGCGTTTCTGCCAATTCTCGCAAGCGTCCAGCTAACTGTCGCAGCATTTCATCACCTACCTCTGAATAGGCGCGGACAAAATGCTGCATCTGCGCTTCTGTGAGGGGTTGCATTTCCAGTTTTTTTTCAATACCTAAATCACCCCCCACCCCCAAATACCGCGTAGTAAAAATCATCGGCGTGACTTGGTGGTATTTCTGCCGAAATCCGTCTAAATCTCGTCTAGCTTCATCGTTGGGTAATTCATTCAAACCGTCTACAAGTAACAAAAATCGCTCTTTAAACAGTAGATTTTCAATCTCTTTGCTGTTGAGGTTTAATTTATAGCGAGTCAAAAAGTCCCGAATTAAATCCAGCACTGAAGTTTTGTAGCGCCTTAACTCCACTAGCACAGGAATTTTCTGATTTGGTTCTTTTTGTTTCCCCTTTTGAGCTTCTTCCCACAACAAACGTTCTAAAGCTGTAGATTTGCCTGAACCCGGTTTTCCTACTAGCAATACATGGCTGGCTGCATACTTCCGTAACCCTTCGAGGATATTTAACCGTTCAATTTTTTCTGTGTCTGGTGCTTCACCTTCTTGTTGCTGTGGTACTATTTGCACCATCAAACTCAAATCTAAGCGTCTGCACGATTTTTTGGGTTCAAGTCTTTGACGGTCTATGGCATCAGTTGGCGTGTATAAATCTTGCCAATCACTATATGTGTCATCCTCGCTTAGAGATTCTAGATACGTTTGAAAATCTATGCTGTGGTCTGCAACCATAGTAGTCAATTGACTGAGGACTTTTAAGCGCTCTTTTATAGACTACACAAAAAACGCTCAATCTTTTGTATGGTGTCCTACAAACGAAGTAATTGGCGGGCTGCACTCAACTTGAAGAATATCTGATAAACATTTCAAAATTTTTCGATGTACTACCTAGATTTTCGATCCTCTCTAACCCCTCTTGCCAAGGCTACGGTGTATACACAAGTCTGAAATAGCTGATTAACTAAGGTTTTACCCCACCCTAACCCTCCCCTTGGAAAGGGGAGGGAACTAGATTCCTGTTTCCCCCCTTAGAAAGGGGGGTAATTTGACTATTGGATTTTACTCAACTCACGATCGCACCCGATACCCCATTCATAGATCCATTTGCAGAAGAAACCTCAACAGAATCGGCTGCTAAAGAATTGGTGGGTTTGGAATTGCCTACTACGCTTCGCTTTTTCTTAGTATTACCTCGTCGCGCACCACCCGCCATCTCGTATTCTGGGCTGGTTTTACCGTAACGGCTGCCAACTCCTAATAACATTTGTTCTGACATCGCTATTACAACCTTTTCTGCGTTATTCACGTCATCTGTGAGTTTGTCAATAGTAGATAATGCAGTGTTGTAAGCAGCAAGCTTAGACCGGAGATCGTTAATTGTCATGGTGTAAGCTTGTATAGTCAATCCTTGGCCAAAGTCAAGTTCTACACTGATAGATTGTAAACTTTCAATCCGGCGATCGGCTCGTTCTAAAACGTTGGAATTTCTTTTACGACGTGCCATAATGCATCTCTGCTACTAGGTTAATAGTACTGTTTTATACCACAGCATTTCTGATTGTCATGGGAAAATATGACAAATCAGTTGCGATCGCATCTTTAATAGTTTAGTTAATTTCACTTAGACTATATTTTATTCCAGGTACTAAATAGATTCATAAGTTCGTTACAACAATTGCTGCAATGATTTAAGCCTTTCTTATATATGGAAGAACATTTGTTGCAAAGTATTAAACAATTGCAGCAACGACTTATACATTTGCTAGAAAAACTTAAGCCTTTCTTATACATGGAAGAACATTTGTTGCAAAGTATTAAGCGTTTGCAGCAACAGCTTATACATTTGCAAGAAAAACTTAAGCCTTTCTTATAAATGAAGTAATCTTAGCTGCAAAGGTTTAAATTTTCACAGTTTCAAGCGTAGGAGCGTAGGCGTAGCCCGTCGTAGACATCGCTTTTGCTTGTTGTTTGAGATAATACCTCTGAATCAATTCACGTCTTTTCACTATAATTTGACAATAATCTGTTCACAGACGACATCTTTACCGGAGAGTTGTTGCTCTGCAAGTTCCCAATTTGATATTAGAATTAACTCTATCGCTTCCCGTAGACTTTCTCTAGCTTCTTCCAGAATTCTCGGACATTTGCACCGGGTAACTCTTGAACGTAGCCAATATACCAGTTATCTAACTGTTCATATACAGCAGTAAAAGAATTTTCCACACCCAACCCTAAAGACCTCAATTAAAGTCTATAACTAGATTAGCTTTTGCATTTCAGCCACAATAATTTCTGCCAGGTTATCTAATAAAGTTAGAAGCAGCTTTTGGAGTCCCCATTCTTTAACTTTACTTGCTAAAACGCCATGAGCCGTTGCATTCCGCAGAGCTTTTGCGAGTCTTACAGCTTCAACCCAGTTAGAAATAGGTTGAGATTTAACTATCCAATATTCGATGATTTCTTGATCTCAATTTCCAAAACTGAGAAAATCTGCAAGTGCGCTCTTTCCTTCAATTGATGGATGATATGAAAAGCTTATGAGATAAACTTTGAAGCGCTTTATGATAAAAAAAGATAGGTTTATAAGCTTTATTTTAACAGTTTACTAGCTGTTTCTATCGCCCAATCAGAATTACTAAACTGCAAGTTTTTTTTAAGTTATATTACTCAATTTGTATCAGGTTACGTCCCAGATTTATAGTTTTACAACGGTGAACTTGAATTAGCGCCAAATTTGAAGAAACTTTAATATTAGAGGAAAATACAGTTGTGGTTACAAACGCCTACAGTTACAACGGAAATCTTAGTGATTTTGCAACTGCTATTCAGGGCAGGTACAATGAAGGATATGAATTAGTTGATGTTGAATACGGCAATGATACTTGGTTTGGGGTTTTTCAAGACAAACCAGGTGGTAACGCTTATAACTACACAGGTAAGTTTGGTGATTTTACAACTGCTATTCAGAGCAGGTGGGATCAAGGATACGACTTAGTTGATGTTGACTACGGCAATGGTACTTGGTTTGGGGTTTTTCAAGACACACCAAGTAATAGTGCTTATAACTACAACGCAAATCTTGGTGATTTTACAACTGCTATTCAGGGCAGGTACAATCAAGGATATGACTTAGTTGATGTTGAATACGGCAATGGTACTTGGTTTGGGGTTTTTCAAGACAAACCAGGTGGTAACGCTTATAACTACACAAGTAGTCTTAGTGATTTGACAACTGCTATTCAGGGCAGATACAATCAAGGATACGACTTAGTTGATGTTGAATACGGTAATGGTACTTGGTTTGGGATTTTTCAAGACACACCAGGTACTAGTGCTTATAACTATGCAAGTAATTTTAGTGATTTTACAGCTGCTATTCAGAGCAGGTGGAATCAAGGATACGACTTAGTTAATGTAGGATACGGCAATGGTACTTGGTTTGGGGTTTTTGAGCAGTAAATAGCTTTAGTTTTGTATCAGACAGTGATATTTACAGCAGTTTTCAATTGAACGGAATACACCCTTTCAAAATTAAAACAATTCGCAATGAGCTTCTCTGCGAGACGCTAAAAGCGAACGCCCCGCTACGTTGGCAAAGTGCCTCGTAGAGAAGAGAGCAATTACGTTTTGTGACAGGGATTTAGATTTAGGCTTCCATTCGCGCTGCTTGATAGAACACCGATTCACTAATAAAATACGAGACTGAGAAACCCTATTTTAACGTCTTATATAACCAAAGATTCCTTGTTATAGCACCAAAAAATCGGGTTTTTAGTCATGATTTTGAATACTGAATCGGTGTTATAGAAGCTATGCAACTTAAATCCCAAACTAGGTTAAATTTTCACAGTTTTAAGCGTAGGAGCGTAGGCGTAGCCCGTCGTAGACATCGCTTTTGCTTGTTGTCTATAACTACTATATTAGCTTTTGCATTGCAGCCACAACAATTTCTGCGAGGTTATCTGATAAAGCTAGAAGTGGCTTTTGGAGTCCCCATTCCTTAACTTTACTTGCAGAAAGAGCGCCATGAGCCGTTGCATTCCGCAATGCTTTCGCGAGTCTTACAGCTTCAACCCAGTTAGAAACAGGTTGAGATTTCACTATCCAATTTTCGATTATTTCTTGCTCTTCCTTTCCAAGACTGAGAAAATCTGCAAGTGCGCTCTTTCCTTCAATTGATGGATTTTTATTAAGCCATTTCTCAAGATTGAGTCTTGTTGAATCGGGTGGATTTAATGGATTATAATTGTTTATTAAATCACATTGAACCATGAAAGATTTAATATTTTCTGTATCTAGACCTCTATTACCTTTTTTCAATAGCAATGTTTTTGTAATTGTTTCAAATCCACCCCAGGTAATCACAAGTCGCCACTGAATACCACGTGCTTTATGTGTATCATTGGGTTTGTCAATTGAGCTATGACCAACAGCTGGCTCCTGCCATTCTAAGCCAGATTTAATCAGATAAAATCCTTTTGATAAAGCTTGAATAACATCAGAGATATGGTCTGAGTTCTCTGAATGATTCTGATTGAAGTGTGAGAGCTTCTGGTGTATATGCTTGCACTTGGCTGGATCATTTATGCAAGATTCATAGGAACCAATAAATTGCCATAGTTCGCGCGAGACATCTTCAAGACGTGTAGATGTGTCTAGAGAATTTTGGATAATCATCATTATGAATAATATTTGTTGTCATCCAAAAATATATACAGAAACAGCCTACTTTTAGGGAGGTATTCTGCATATAAATTGGTTTAATTATTCTATTTAGATAATTTAAATATTAATCCAGTATAAATACTGAATTAAACCACGACCCCTTCCAACTCTTCATCTGTCAACTCATACAACTGCCGCAACTTATCTAACTTCTCACCATCAGCTTCCCAGAAACCCCGTCCATGCGCCTCCAACATTCTCCCTAAAATATTGCGAAAAGCTTCAGGATTTGCCTTACGTAATTTATCCGCCATCTCTGCGTCTAACGCATAAGTATCTGCGGCTTGGTCATAAACCCAATCATCGCTAAAATCGGCAGTACCACCCCAACCAATCAACGCCGTCATCCGTTGGGAAATTTCAAACGCACCACCAGAACCTTGATTCGCCATTGCTTGCGCCCATTTGGGATTTACCAACTTAGTGCGGTATTCCATTCGTAGCAAATCATCTAACTTGCGGGGTGTAGTATCTTTCGAGAAACTTTCCACAAAGCTGGTTGTAACCTTCTTACCACCTTGTTTTTCTGCCGCCCTTTTCAAACCGCCGGTATTAGCGTAATATTCTTGAATATCAGTTAAACCATATTCTACCGAATCGATTTCTTGAACAATGCGATCGCTAGTTTTTAACAACGTATTCAAAACTTCCGGTCTAGCTTGACCTTTATCTTCTCTCCCATAGCTGAACACATTGCGACTTTGCCAAGTATTGCCTAACTCCTCACCAGATTCCCAGTTACCATCAACCACTCTATCATTTACCAAAGAACCAAAATCACCCGCTGGATTTGAAAACAATCTCGCTGATGCATTCTCTACACCTTGGGCTTTTAAAGCTAAAGCGTGTTTCCTAATAAAATTCCGATCTTCCGCTTCATCAGCATCAGCCGCCCGTTGAAATAAATCATCCAACAATTCGATAATATTTACAAAACTATCCCGGAAAATTCCAGACAAATTACCCAACACATCAATGCGGGGATGTCCAACCTCCGCCAAAGGCTTCAATTCATAACGAACAACTCTACCAGTTCCTTCCTTAACAGGTTCAGCCCCCACCAATTCCAAAAGAATCCCCAAAGATTCACCCTTAGTTTTAATCGCATCCAATCCCCATAACATCACCGCTACCGTTTCTGGATATTTACCATATTCATCCAAATGCTGGGCGATAATTTTTTGAGCAATTTCTCGTCCCCTTTCATAAGCAGCAGGTGAAGGCATCCGATAAGGATCTAAAGCATGAATATTTCTCCCAGTCGGTAATACACCAGCCCCATCCCGCAACAAATCACCACCAGGCGCAGGCGGAATATACTCCCCATTCAACCCTCTTAACAAATTCGTTAACTCATCCGTAGATTGCATCAACAAATCCCTTATTAGTTTTTCCTCTTCTTCTCTTTCTTCGTTTATTCCTTCCTCCTCCCCAAAATATGCTTCCAAATAAGAAGCCAATTCCTCTTCATTCGGTGCCTCCCCCAAAGTATGCAACCCAGAAGAAAACAACCGATTTTCTAAAACTTGTAAATATTCATATAATTCCACCAAATAATCATCAAAAGCATGACTGCTAAACATCCGAACATTTTCGGGAGTAAACGCAATTCCTAACCGTTTAGCATCCTCAAAGGGACAATCTGCATCTAAACCAGAGTCCACAATCTTTTTACAAATTCCTTCCTTTAAGACATAATTCTTTTGTGGATCTTCACGATACTCCGAAATCAAATCACGCAATGCCACCAATTCCTTATACAAACCTGCACGACCATAAGGCGGTACATTATGAGAAATCAATACACCATAACCGCGACGTTTTGCCAACATTGATTCAGACGGATTATTTGCCGCATATATATATAGATTAGGCAAATTTCCTAACAGAATATCCGACCAAGAATAACCCGTATTACCTAACGGCGAACCAGGCAACCATTCAACAGTCCCATGCATTCCAAAGTGAACTAAAGCATCAGCTTGAAACTCATTTTGCAACCATTTATAATAAGCAGCATATTGCGGATGGGGCGTTAAATCTCGTTCAAACATTAAACGCATCGGGTCGCCTTGTATCCCCAAAGGTGGTTGTACACCTATCCACACATTGCCTAATTGCACACCGCCAATTTGGAATTCGTCGCCATAAGTTTTAATTCCAGTTCCCGTCAGAGATTTCCATTGTTTTTCGATGCGGGAGGTTTGCAGATATCCCAGCCATTTTTCTAGAGTACGGGTGCTAACGGACGCGGGAATATTTTTTGTATCACCAAAAGTTTCATCCGCTTCTTTCACCCAGCGAATCAATTCTTCCCCATCATCAGGTAAATCTCCAACGGTGTAGCCTTGTTCTTTAAGTGCGTGGAGAAACTTCAACAAACTACGTGGCACATTTAATAATGCAGCTGTACCCACAGCACCATAACCTGGAGGAAACCCATATAAAATGATGGCAATCTTGCGTTCCGATGCAGGTTTTTGCCGCAAAGCCACCCAAGTTTTTACCCTACCAATTAATCGTTCCACCCGTTCGGGAATCAGATAAATATTTTCACCCACCAAACCACCGAGAGGAACAGTATCAATAGCCCCATCCAATTCTGGTAATGCGTACAACACTACACTTTGCAATCCGCCGATACCTTGGCGCGTCCACGAGGAAATATCTTGAATTAATAGTGGTGCAGCAACGATATAAGGTACATTTTTGGCAGTGAGGATGCGCTTTGCTACTTCTATTTGACGGCCTGCTTCCATTGAACCAGCCGGTCCACCCACTAGAGGAAAGCCAATTGTCGAAACGATCGCATCTACTTTTACTGCTTCACTAGATAGTGAGGGAGTTTCTGTATTACCTAGTTGTCGTTGCTGAATTTCATAGTCGGTTGTCATTAAATCTCGTACCGCCACATGTCCTTCTACACCGTTGATAAAAATGGGTAAAGGAATTAACCCAGCTTTTTCAAAACTGCGAATTAGTTGGGGAATGTAGGGTTGTTTGGTGATGACGTGTTTTCGGTAGAGGAGAATTCCTACAACTGGGGAGACGCGATTAATCGCGTCTCTACAAGAGGTTTTATACCATTCTAAATACTCGCGGGGCGATTCAAAAAACCCTTGATAGTCGGGGTGGAGTAATCCGATGTTAGGGGTTTCAATTAGCGGGGGAATGTCGCCGACTTTTAAACCTAAGTATTTTTCTGCTAGTGTCCAGAATAATGAAGCGACGTTTTCTGGGCCGCCAGCATTCCAGTAACCATAGATAATTAACCAGTTGCGTAAGTCTTGGACTTTTTGCACTGGTACATATTTCAGTAATTTGGGGCCAATTTTTAAGAAGCTGATATAACCAGCAAGTTTGTCTTCTTCGCGTCCGTTGCTAAATTTGTCGAGGATGAATTTAACTGGTTTGGGCATTCCTTTGGGTTTGTCACCAATGGCAAAGTCACCCAACTTGGTTAAACTCATCAATTCCAAGGCTGACTCAAACACCAGACGGATGGGAATTTGGAAAATGCGATCGCGCAACCACACAACCTGGTCATAATCAAATAGTAGGCTACCAAAAAACACATCAGCGCCATCAAGTGCTGCTTCTACCTCGGTGCGTTTGTTGGTAAGATCGCGATCGCTAAATACCCGAATATCCAACTCAGGACAGCGAGAGTTAGCCAAAAAGGCTGCTTTTCTGTACAAGTCAGCGTTGAATGATTCAAACCCAGCAATCAAGACGATGCGTTTCATGCCTGTAAGCTACGAAATATTTCTTTACTTAAATTTTAAACGTGCTTTCAGGCTGATTGTTAAATATCTACCCCCAGATTCCGGTCAGTAGTTCCTTGAAGGGGTGAGGAATTCACTATCACCACTGCCTTTTGGATATTTTGATTTCAAAAAAGTTGTGATGTGTTGAGTCAAATTAAGTGCATCATTGAACTCTTTCGATTCCTGTAGCGCTTCATATAGCGAACGAATTTCTTGTGGTGACAGGTTTGTGAATGTACGCAACTCGGTAATATCTAATCTCCGATTAAACTCATTAGCAGTATGCCGCCATTGATGTAGAAGCGAAAACAACTCTCTATCTTGACGTTCTGCAAAGACATCAGATGCAATGGCGGTTTCCGTCACTGATATAATTAATCGTGGAAAGACTATTGGTCGTCCCGGCTTATGCGAGTTGGGGTTGAAGCGGCTATCAGATAGAATTACCTCATTTGATTTGCACTCATTCAGTAAGGCCCGCAGAAATTCTATCCTCTTTTCGTTAGCTGATGCCCATCGTTCGCCAAAAATCCCGGTAATTGTTGCTAATAATCCCAGCCCTGTCAGTAGCGGTTCAAAAGTTCCTGCCTGAGTCCACCAGACGGCAGCTAGAATAAATCCCAGAAGTAGAGGGAAAAACGTGATAAAGGTCACTAAGTTTTTCATACTCATCTCACATCTTACCGTTTAGACCATATATCATTCGCTACAGAAGAATTATTGTTAATTCCTGAAGAGTCAGAGGCAAGTAGGATTAAATCCATGCCAAATCCATTCTTTAAACGTGGTTCCAATACTGTGTGTAGCCTATCAACAAGCACGAGATTACTGTCTGATATAGTTTGATCGATGCCACTAGAAGTATATTTCCGAGTTAGATATAAACGAATCGTATCTTGGTCTTCAAAATTTATTACCGATCGGTCAGGTAACATGACCTCAATTTTATTTCCAGTTAGGTTACGATACAGGATTTTTATCAAAATTCCTCTATCAGTTTCTACGGTACCATCAAAAAACACACTATTTAAGTCGATATGTAAGTCAGTATTTTGCAGTAATGCACTGGTGACAAACTCTTTAAACGATCTAGTCTTCGCGTATTCTTTCGCCGCATTTTGTGCCGCTTCTTCGCTTAATTCTTCAGTGGTCGCTACTTCTAATAGTAGCCTATCTTCACTTCGCATTAGTTTAGAAATAGTTCGCAAAAGTTCTGTATCTTGTTGAAAATTAGCTAATGTGTTCCCCAATAGCGAAAATAGCACAGGACTGTTATTAATAACTCTATCTAGTAGTTTCCGTAACTCGTCAACATTTCTCTCAATTGAAAAGTCAACTTGAATTGGCAACACATGGCTACCTTGCAATTGCGATCCTCTCATTGCCCGTTGTACACCTAACCTTAACATTTCCGAACTCATATCAACTGGAAAGTAGAGGAGATCGGGATTTACGTTAAACAATAAACTTAAAATGTGTTGGTCTTTTTCACCCGTGCCTACACCTAAACTTACATAATGATATTTCTGATCTTTGATATTATTAGCATTAATTTGATGCCATCGATATCTAAAAGACTCTATACTTTCTTTCATCACCAGATAGAATCGATCGTTACAGGCATGATCCCAGGCGATCGTTGGGCCTATTCCCCAATAGGAAAAACCAGATAAAATCTCTTTTCCATCGCCTGTCGCAGAAAATTCTCCTCTCAATTCCTGCGTGAGTTCTGCAAGTTTGTTAGATTGATCTTCCCCTATAAAGCAGAGAGTCCACCCTAAGCCGGGTTCATTGATGGAATTTGCCAGTAGCTTCACAAAATTTAAAGATCCCATGTTGAGCCTCGTTTCTTGAGCAGTTTATCTGATAAATCTCGTACAGATGTCTAGAAGCGATCGCGTATTCATTAATACTGTAAAGCATTATGTGTTAAGCTGCTCAAGGTTAACAGGAAGCCAAGAGTAGAGTCTGTCAAGGGTTTACGACCTTATAAACCCAGGTTCACATCAGGGAGTGCGTTCGGTTTCGGGATTTGGGCATCTAACTAAGTACTTTTGTCATGGCTTTCCACTTTTACAAAGCGTTATTATCTAAAGAATGGAGGCAATTGCTAGATTTCAATTTATTGCAAAATTTTACTGGTTATTCTCGATATTGATAACTTATAATAGTTGTGTTTTTGGTTACAATATAACTTTAAATTAGTAGATTTTACCAAATAAAAGTTCCTGTTCAAGTTTGCACAAAAACTTATTTGGTCTAATAGCGTAGTAATGCTGAAAAGAATGCAGCCATTGCTAACAAGTATTTAAACAAAGCTATTAACCAAATTTTGTCTATATAATTATAAGAGTTTTGAACTAGTGTAAAAACAAGTAAATTGAGGATGAAATCATGAAATTCGGAATTGATAGCGGGCACAATTGTCCACCAGACACAGGAGCTAGAGGAATCAAAGTTGAGGATAATTTAACTCTAGATGTAGGTAATAGAGTTATAGCCAAGTTAAGAGCTTTAGGAAATGAAGTCGTAGTATGTAAACCAAGTAGCGCTAGTACAGTACGTGAATCACTCTCAAAAAGATGTTCTACAGCTAATGCCAGTAAAGTAGATATTTACGTCTCGATTCATTTTAACTCCTTTAACGGACAAGCTAATGGCACAGAAGTATTTGCAACTAGCGATACAGGTAGAAAAATCGCTAAACCTGTATTAGATGAAATCGTCAAGTTAGGATTTTTTAATCGTGGCGTTAAGAGTGGTTCCCACTTGTTTGTTCTGAAAAATACAGATATGCCTGCGATTCTTGTAGAAGGTTGCTTTGTGGATTCGCAAAAAGATATAAATCTTTTTAATCCTGAAGCAATGGCTAATGCGATTGTCAAAGGCTTAACTGGTAAAGTGCCAAGTGTTCCTGTTAACCCTGTACCAGATGAAGAAGAGAATGTAGATACCACTATTTTGAGACTGCAAAAGGCCTTAAATCTACTCAAAATAACTGATAAAAATGGTAAGGCGTTAGTGGAAGATGGCTTTACCGGCGCTAATACAAAATCTGCCGTAGAAAAATTTCAGACTATTGTTGGAGTTCAGTCAACTGGAATTGCTGACTCAGCTACATGGAATGCCATAAATCAAATTTTGGCAAAACGAGTGCTCAGACCAAACCATGCTGGTAATGCAGTTGTCAGATACTTACAATACCGTTTAGGTGTTGAGAATGATGGCGTCTACGGGCCGCAAACAGAAGTTGTAGTTAAAAACTTTCAAAAGCAAAATGGTTTAGATGCCGATGGAATTATCGGGCCTGCTAGCTGGCAGAAATTAATTGGTTAGGTTGATGGGGACTAGAGACTAGAGACTGGGTAGTAGTGCTGAGTAAAAAAGTAGGTAAATGAAGTACACGGGTAGGGGCACAACATGTTGTGCCCCTACGATTATCTGTACCTTACCCTGCGGGTTCAGCAGTCGCTCATGGGGAAACCCCCTTCTCTACGAGACGCTCCGCGTTCGCGGAGCGTTCCGTTCGCGGAGCGTCCCGTAGGGAAGGAAAGGCGCTAGCCTCTCCCTTTGGGAGAAGACCGCGCTGTACCAAGTTGCAATCTGCTGTATGATATTTCAGTAAGACAGCGATCGCTATCCTCTGGTTTCACTGACTGAATTATCCTAGTGTGTAGATATAGGCTTGTCTTAACTGCCTTACCAGTGCCTATTTCAATTATTGCAATTTTAAATAAGTTGCTCTGCCAATTTGGGATTTTTCCTTCAATCAAAAATCCCAAATTGAATGACTCCTGAGTTATTTATTGTTAAAAGAAAGTGCCAAATTAACCTTCGGCACTTTCAGCGCGCACGGAAATTACAATTCCTTCCCGTAGCAGTGCATTCGTAAAAATCTTCCGAAGAACGCGCTGAATCTGAAGATGTTTTTCTGGCTTTACTTTCGTCGATGTCCGTAGCAACAAGTTAGACTCTCCCAGACTTTCGACTCCATCCACCTGTGTGCCTTCCGGTACATCTGGATCGTCTGCTTTTAACTGCTGTCCCACTTCCTCAATTACTTTGTACACGTGCGCTAAGTTGGAATTATAAGGTACACCAACTTCTACTACTGCAAAGATATACTGTTTGGAGTAATTAGTAATTGAGTCAATATCACCATTGCGAATAATCTGCAATTGACCATTAGGATGTCTGACACGAGTGGTTCTGAGTTCAATCACCTCAACAATACCTTCGACAACTTTCTCTTCGACTTTTCCAGCTTCAATATAGTCACCTACTAAGTAGTAGTTTTCAAACAAAATAAAGAAGCCGCAGACAATATCGTTAATTAGTGTTTGTGCCCCTAACCCCACGATGATGCCAACAATACCAGCACCTGCAAGTATGAGAGTTGGATCGATACTCATGGTATTGAGAATGAAAACTGTAGCACCGAAGTAAATTAAGTATTGTAAGAAACTACGAAACAAAGGAACGAGTGTCAGGCGTCTACTTCTTTGAATATCAGTTAGATTCTGGTCTTTGAACAGCACCTCTTCAATAAGTAAGTAAACAACCTCAAACAACATGCGACTAATGAAGATGATACCGATTATCTTGATAATCTGTGGTCCAAAAGTTGCAACATTGGCAATTAACTGCACCTGTTGAATCACCAATGTTGCCATGCAGACATAAATCACAAATTCCAAGCAGGGCTTTAAAAAGGGTATCAGGTGTCGAAGGCGATCGTAGAATCTCAGCAGGTTATCAGGATTGGAGTATCTGATGCTGAGAGCATCTAGGCTATCAACGATCGCAGCAACTGCTTTGAGTATAAGCAACCCGACGCCAATGATTAGATAGATTCGCAGCGCGATGTACAAATATTCCGAAATCGTTGCTGGCAATTTGAGAAAATGGGCACACAAGATGGTAGCCCATAGCCAGATTCCACCACTAATTCTGTCATAGAAGGCGTTAAAGAAAGCATCAATACTTTCATCGTCAGCAGTATTTTTTTCTAAGTTCTTAGTGCGAGTGCTTGCTACCTTCAGCCAATATTTTAGAAATTTCAGGGCGATCGCCGCTAAAATCAAAGATGCTGATAGAGGATTACCCCTTCATTTATCCAATCAAGAAAAGGTTCTTGTTCCATTGGGATTCCTGAAAAGTCATTCCAGCAACGGCTAGCTGTGAAAAAGATTTACTGGCAATGTCAGGGGGAAATGATCACTCTTCCGACGAAAGCTGGTAAGCGCGACAAAAGTGAAGTTGACATTAGAACGTTTCTCTGGTGTTCACTACAATAATTGCGCGTAGATAGTGGGTCAATGTGTCTTTTAGTCCCCGTATATGTGCTTCTTTACATTTTTCTAGCGATTTCAACTATGCAACTTACAAGCGCATCAGCTTATTTAATATCAGCATTCTCACAATCCATCTGCACCACACAATTTCTTCCTTGTGCTTTTGCCTGGTAGAGTCCTTGGTCAGCAGCAGCAATTAAGATTGCAGGAGATAATTGGCTATCAGGAGTGATGGTTGCCACACCAAAACTTAGGGTAATAAATTCACTGACCTGAGAATGGGGATGAGGCATTTGTAATGCACTAATATTGATCTGAATATCTCTTGCAACTGCAATGGCCCCTTCAATATTAGTATTTGGCAAAATAACTGCAAACTCTTCTCCACCATAACGAGCAACTAAATCAGCGGGATGTTTAACTGTCTGAGAGATTGCCTTAGCAACCTGTCTAAGTGCATCATCTCCTGCCAGATGTCCATGCGTATCGTTGTAAAGCTTAAAGTAATCGACATCACACAAAATCAAAGATAATGAGCCTTGCTCTCGTGCCAACCATTGCCACTGCGTGTTTAATGTGTCATCAAAGCAGCGTCGATTTGCCACTTGGGTTAGACCATCGGAACAGGCAAGGCGCTGTAATTCCTGGTTTGCTTGTTGTAATTGGTGGTAAAGTTCTGATTGCTGAATAGCGATCGCAGCTTGACCTGCCAACTGGTTCAACAAGTTAATCTCCGATTGCTGCCATTGTCTGGGATGACGGCATTGGTGAGCAATCAATAGTCCCCACAAACACCCTTGCTGTAAAATTGGTACAACAAGGTTTGCCCGGATTTGCAGACTTCTGAGGAGGTCAACATGACACGGCGATAGACCCGCATTTTCAATGTCTTCGATCGCTCTGGTGTTACCTTGCTGATAGTAAGCTGCACGCGTGGATTGAAAGCAGGTATCCATGACGTGAAATCCAAAAATCGACATACACCTTTCTGCTAAGGATTCTACAGCGACTAATCCACTCCAGTCTGGCTCAAACTGGTAAATCAGCACTCGGTCTACCTCAAACAGTTGTCGCACTTCCGTTGCTGTGGTTTGCAAAATCTCGTCTAATTCCAAGGATTGGCGAATGCGCTGCGTCACAGCTGCGACAATTCGCTCAGACTCGCTTTGGTGTTGGATACCCTGTTCAACCTGTTTAGAATGTGCCGATGCTACAGTTAACGCGATCGGATCAAAGTAAGGGGTTGTGGTGACAGGTGCTGCACCGGGTTTACCAATTAAATAGCCTTGAGCAAGATTTGCACCTCGTTCTCGCAACCAATTCAGTTCCTCAATGCACTCAATTCCTTCAGCAACGGTCTGAATGTTTAACTTTTGAGTAATCTCTAGAAGCTTCTCGGTAATCGAAGCTTTGTAAAGGTCTTGATGTACATCTCGAATTAACTCCATATCCAGCTTGATAAAGTCTGGACGTAACTGATGCAGCAAGTTTAGGCTGGAATAACCAGAACCGAGATCGTCAAGAGCGATTAAAAACCCTTCACTCCGGTAGTATTGAAGCACTGCCTTGAGGTGGGCTAAATCTTGAGGATTGTCTGACTCTACGACTTCAAAAACAACGCGATCATGGGAAATTCCGGCAGTATCAATTGCCTCTACCGTACTACGTAGGCAAAAAACTGGATCATAGAGTGACGTTGGTGCAAAATTGATGAAGATGTGCCCACTCACTTGATAGCGGCTGAATTGAGTGATTGTGCTAAGGCGAGCAACTTGGTCGAGCTGTGGTAGAAGTCCGGCTTCAGTTGCTAACTCCAGAATGGATGTCGGTAGCACTAAATTGCCTTGTTCATCCAGCCCTCGCAAGAGCGATTCATATCCAAAAATCTGTGATGTATCTTTAATTGAGACAATTGGTTGGAAGTAACTGGTGAATCGTTCTGTTGCCAGCATTTCAACCAGCCAGTCGGATTGGTTCAACTTAATAAAGCGTTGTAATGAGGCTATGTCACTAAAATCATGGAGTTGAGGTTGGAAAGTGCCTTCAATGAAAAGGACTTGCGTCTCTTTTAATTCTCTTGGTGCAAGTAGTTTAGCCAGATTATTAGCAATTTCTAGGGACTGTCCGGGTCTACACTCCAAACTCAAACCTGGTCGCTCATGCATCAGTTCATACTTAAGGGCAAACTGCTGTAGGTAGGAGGTGACTTTTATCAGGGTATGTGGAACAGGGAACCAGAGAAAGAGCCTACCTGCTTCCTTAGTCCGGCAGCGTGCAACATTGCGACAAGCACAGGTTTTGGAGATAGGACATATTTGGCTCATAGCTAAATAATTTGCTCAATCCGATTTACTCTATTATTCCCACTATTTTTAGTGTAAAAGATAAACTATACTTCAAATACGTGAAGATTTGATGAGTTAAGTAAATTGAATAATTTAGCTGAGTAAGTGACTTAGCAACACATACCAAAATTTATACTAAAACCCCAAATAGTTGCTGATTTTTATGTACAATTAAGCAACAGAATGAGGATTTGTGTTAACAATTTAAGTTCCAAAAAAACGCAAAATTAGTCAGATTAGGAACAGCTTTTAACTAGATTAATTCAGAGTAAATATGTCTTTTCGGAGAATGAATCTACCTCAAGAAACAACAAAATCTTTGAAAAAGTTAATAAATTAAGCCATGAATCAAAAGCCCTCACCCTAAATCCCTCTCCCAAAATTGGGAGAGGGACTTTGAAATTGGCTCCCCTTCTCCCTATTTTGGGAGAAGGGGTTGGGGGATGTAGCAAGATCCCGCAGGATGGGCAAATTTTGCATTTGTGCAAGAGTTTTATTGAATGGTTTTGAGGGAAATAAATATCTAATGTTGGTATTTATTCCACCAATAAATTTATTAATTCCTCGTGTAGAGATATTTACGCAGTTTATGCACTGCAACTGAATACTCAGACATTCCCACTTCTACCAATTAGAGTTGCAATTGCCTTGACTAACTCATCTGGTTCGACGGGTTTGGAAAGATGCTTTTGAAAGCCTGATTCAAGTGCTTGTTGCTATCTCCTTAATCAAGTCACGCAGTTCCGCTTCCGTGGGATTTTGCCCTAGCGATCGCATTACCTCCCCCAGTTCCTCGGTTGAGATCACTCCGTTGCCGTCTACGTCTAATACTTTGAAAGCTTGCCACAATTTTTCTATTTCTTGTTCATCAATCATGGTTTTGTTTCAATTCTATATCTGTCACTAATAAATTTATTACCATGTTTTCTCACAGCTACTTCAATGCTGTCTAATTATATTAAGTAAGTAGTAAGTATTAGGAACGTCTGAACAATGATACGTGGGTGTTCAGCGCTTGGCAGATTGTTAGTCGTGAAGATGATGCCACATATCGTTGATGAAGCTTAAAGGTTCATCCACAAAGTTCAAAGGTTCATCCACAAAGCTCAAAGGTTTATTCAAGAGCATAATTTACTAGATGCAAGAGTCCTATACCCGATTGGGCATAACCACAGCCAACAACAAATATCTCTGTGTTTAGTGCCCCATGCCCAATTCCCAATCCCTTGTATTTGCGATCGCAAACTAACTTAACCTAAATATATGCCTTTAGCAGAGGTAAATTCAAAAACTATGTTCGATATTTAAGTAGATAGTAAGTATCAAGAACAACAGAAGTCAGTTTTAACCCTAGTTGCGATCGCCTTGTAAATTTATCATTTGCTTATTCTTACAACAAATCTGGCTTTAGGGGATTGATTGCAAATGCCCCTAGATAAAATATTAAAAGTTTTATGTCTCCGCTTATAAAAGCTCCTTTGCCTTTGCCTCATTTCTAAGAGCTGAAATGAGGCAATTTTCTATGTTGCCATACACCCACGCGTAATTTTGTTATCAAGAATAGAGGTAAAATATTATTGTTGAAATATATTTAGCCTATCTTAGTACTATTTATTACAAATTGAGTTACATTTGCGAACTTGCGCTTTTACTTTAATGTAAGGCGAATTTTTTACAATCTTTGAGAAACGCTCTACTTTCAAGATAACTAACTTTTCTCCTTTTTTAAATTTAACGATTGTTTTTCCAGATAAAGATTTTTCCTTTATTAGATTGATTTCATGTTTAACAGTTACGATTGTTCCTGATGATGGAATGACAGGAGGCTCAATACTAGGAAATTGTTTAGGATTTGATGGTTGAAGAACTAGTTTTTGTCCAACAGATAAACTACCTGAGGTCTTATTAACCATACCTATCCATATCCAGCCAGTAGGATTTACTGATTTTGTTGAGTTTACAGTTGGTTTAGGTGCTAATGAAGAAATATTTAATATATTAAGCTTTTGATCAATGAAGCCTATAAATATACCAGCTACTACAAGGTAAATAGCTAGTCTCACAAGGATATTGCTAACTCTATTCCGGCGACGATACCTGGATGGTCTAAACAAGTAAGAAAAGATTACCGTTCCCACAGAGATAAAAGCTTTCAGGACAAACTTTGCAACATCTATTACGATTGCCCGAAGCAAACGCAGAAGTTTTTTAATAAAAAATGTATAATCAGTAAGTTCCTCGGCTACTTCTCGAATACCTGTAGCAATATTTGCAAAAGCTTTATCATAGGGTTTCCATTCAGTTATAGGTCTTCCACCTTCGGGTAAAACTTTGACTTTGGGAAATGCGACCTTCCAATAATTATCAACTGGACGAAGCAGAATGGTAATAACACGAGATGTTTTAGTTCTATGCTGTTCCATAGCTTGTTTCACCAAAACATCCCAGTGATAATCTGAAGCAGTAAATTCTGAACTAATTAGCACCAAAATTATATCGGCCTTCTTTAAATTTGTATCAATCTCACTTTCCCATTCCTTGCCTGGGCTAATCATACCTTTATGCCAATTGTTAATCACACCTTGCCGTTCCAAAGTGCTGAGGTGTTCCTCTAATTTTTGCCGCATTTTTTCATCTTGTACAGAGTCGGAGCAGCAATAAAAAACTTTGATAACTTTGGTATTCGGCATTAGTTTCAACACCTAGTAGTATGAAATAATTATTATTTTTTCATACTAGTTTTTTTTTAATTTTTTGATATTTTATTTAGTCCAAGTTATGAAGTTAAAACAGTGATTATTTACGAATTTACTGCTAATTCCTTTACAACTAAGCGGATACCTTCAGCAACATTTTTAAATGCATCACTACGATTTCCCTACTTCTTAATAGGTCTACCGCTTTTGGGCAGTGCTTGAAGCCTTCCAAAGGGTGCGCTCTCCCAATCAACAGAGTCAAGAATTATAGGGATAACTCTGGCTTCTTTGGCTTCATGCCTTTCCATTGCCCGTTTTACTTCAACATCCCAGCAATAATCTGAAGCGATAAAATTTTCACTTATAAGCAGCAAAATTATTTGAGATGAATCTAAGTGAGTGTCTATCTCATTGTGCCATTCTTTTCCTGCTCCAATTTTGCGATCATGCCATCCTGTAATCACTCCTTGCCGCCTTAAAAGAGTGAGGTGATTTTCTAGTTTGTCGCGAAGTTTTTCATCTTCATGAGCATAAGAATAAAACACTTCAATAGCTTGATCAGGTTGCAATGACATAAGTTGCTTTATGACTCGAATCTTTGAAAGTAGGTTTAAATCTTTATCAAAGTTGTCTGCGAAAATTTGCAGCTTTTATTTGAATATAAAACGAATCACAAGATTGATTTTAATTTATAGAATAGTTCTTTATAAGACTTTATCATATAGCACTACTAAAGTAATAGCACTTGTTCATCTATTCAAACTCTTTACCGACACTATTTTATCAGCTTCATCTACTGTTATTTGCGCCAGCCCAAACTGTTCAATAACCGTTGCATTTGTCGTCAAATGCCTACTCACTTCAGCCACTCGATACTGACTTTCTTGTGAAGCTAAAGCAGCTGGCAATAATAACTGATCTGCTAAATGTTCATCCACTGCTGCGCCGGTGTAATGAAACTCAAGCAGTTGCTGACAAGCAATCTCTGCAACTGTTTCTGCCGACAACCGCAAACGCCCAAATCCACCAAAGCCAGTTAAGCTATTCTGATACTCAGCAGTTAAAAAAATACCCGCCCCAGGTGCTACACCTCTTTCTCTTAAGGTCTGTACAGTAACCTTTAAATGGGCTGACCGTAACAAATTCTCGGCGCGATTCGCCATGCGTTGCGGAATATGAGAAGGCAATTCCGTCACCACCGCTAGTCCCCGCACCTGTTGTAAATCGCCCCGTTCCAACAAGTCGATTCCACCGAGTTTACCACCGCCATCTACCTGTAACTCTACCTCTCCCCCACCTTGGGGATACCACCCCCAAGCGCCTAACTTGACTTGGGCCTCTATACCCATGCGTTGCAGTATCGGCAGATAAACTTGCTCAATGTACGTCGCTGTCGGGCTAAAGTTCACATGAGTTCCACCCTTTAGTGTCACCAAAGAATTGCCAGATGCTAGTGCCAAAGGTAAGAGAATTGTCTGTAAAACTAGAGCGATCGCACCCGCAGAACCACCTTGTTGTGCTTTACTAACATCAAAAGTATAAATTCCAGCTTGCACAGCACTACCTGGGATGAATTCCAGCAGCATTGAACCCAAAGCATCACCCCGTAGTTGGGCATTACAAATTCTCGCCGCCGCCCGAACTGCTGTTAAATGTTGTGCTGCTAATCCTGGCTTTTTGCGTCCAGCGCGAATGCCTGTAATTCGTATGGGTTCACCGGTGATGGCGGCTAGACTTAAGGAAGTGCGAAGAACTTGTCCGCCTCCCTCTCCGTAGGAACCGTCAATTTCAATCATGGGCGATTTTGGGATGTTGGATTTTGGGTTATCCCCACGGCAGTTAAAATCAAACCACAAATTATAAACGCCCAGCAACTAGCTTTTTGGAGGTAGGTTACACAAATATACAGAGAAATTTCTGATATGTGTTTCTGTAGTTTGCTAATTTTGAATTTGGAATTGAATAACCTTGCTTTTACCGGGGTTCATCAACCCATAAGGATCGACTATTTCTTTAAATTTTAACTGCTTAGGATCAATAACTTTTCTGCCGCCATCTTCAATAATATACGTATGAGGATTGGCAATACTCACACCCTGTTCTTCGTGATAGCGGATAATTTCATTGAGGCGTTCTTCTGTGGTGTAACGCACAAGTTGCAATGCACCAGGAACTACGACACCATTCACCCGAAAAAATTCTAAATGCATCATTACCTCATCGCCAAAGTAATTATACATCTGCTCTACTAGTTGCAAATTGCAATCACTAGGAAAAAGACTTTGTAAGTATGTAATACCAGTATCTACACTCCGGGCAAGTAAGGTAGTGTGGTTCCAGCTAAATTCTGCTAAATGTGTACCTTTGCCTGCTTCCTCGGCTGATTTTTTATATGTAATCTGACCGCCGTATTGCTGCACCAAAGCCGGTAAGAATTCCAAACTCGGTTCAGAAATTATCAAAAATACTGAGTGAGTTCCTTCAGGAATATACTTTTGTACTGCGTGAAAGTATTGGGAAATTGGGGATGCAAAGACAGAAATTAACTTCTTAATCATGCCATCAGCATTGCCAATTGCCTGACCAAACTTTGCTGCTGTGATAAAGTCGTCAAAGGTGACAATAACTTCTGCCCAAGGATAAGCTGGCCCTAAAGGAATTTCGACTTCAGTGATGATGCCATTAATTCCCCAAGCATGATTTACCTTTTGGACATCATCGCCGCGTAATGCGATCGCACGTGGTTCATCTTCTACAGTTATCACTCGCAATGCTAAGATATTACCGCGATCGGCTAGTAACCCATATTGTATTGAGCCAATACCGCCACTTCCCCCAGCAATAAATCCGCCAATTGTGGCTGTACGGTACGTAGAGGGTGCCATACGGATTTCCCAGCCGATTTCTCGTGTTTTTGTATCCAAAGCTGCCAACTTCACCCCAGCTTCCACCCGCGCCACTCCCGGTTTTACCCAAAGAATCTCTTGCAAGCGCGTCATATCTAAAATTACGCCACCGTGCAACGGTACACATTGCCCATAATTCCCAGTTCCCGCACCTCGCACAGTTACAGGTATACGATGTTTTGCACAGGTGGCTGCAACTTTTAAAACCTCTGCTTCATTAGCGGGACGCACTACGATATCCCCAACTTTTCCCTCTAGTTTCGGCACTAGCACGGGGCTAAAGGTGTGATAATCCTGAGATAATTTTGCGACTTGAGTAGAGTCAGTAATAGTTTCTATGCCTTCTAGAGAATTAATCAGAGCATCTAATTTTGTCGTCATATATATCCTTATTTTTTAACTCAGAAAAACACAAAGGTTTACACAGATAATTAATACCTCTGCGAACCTTTGCGCTTCCCTCAGCGCCCTTCTGCGTTTTAAAATCTTAATTTTCATGTTTCACAACACTTTCATGCCACTTACTCAAAAAGTCAGATAGCGCACTCAAGCTGACAAAAATCAATACTTAGTTTCCTGTGTCTGTGCGTCAATAATTACACTCCAGTCATCGTTTTTCACAGCAGCTTCAAGTTGACGCTGACGTTCGGCTTCACTCGCATCTATTGTTTCTAACTCTTTAGAAAGGGTTGTATCAGCCATTGCTTTCCGCAGTTTTAGCTTTTTCTCCTCGTAGGCTTGAAGTTGAGCTTCTGACATTACCGCCTTAGTCGCTTCACCTACCGTACTAGCCCACATTTCGCAATCAGTTGCATTACCAGGTGGCGTACTTTCGAGTTCTGCTATCCACGCATCTCGCAAATCTTCCATTTCTTGACGTTTGGGGAACTTGAATGCTTGCACACGTACAAAAGCACACTTTTGCTCACCATTTTGGCGAAGATGGCTGTTTAAGGAAAGCAACACATTCCGAGAATAGCCAATGTACTGCGTGTAACGTTCTGTATCTAATACTGCGTAAACTCCTGCAATTTTAGCGTTCTGAGCAACTACACTCCAAGCCTCAAAGTCAATGATTTCAGTACCATTGTTTGCCAGTTCAGGAGTTATACTCACCTCAATGACGGCGTGTTCGTTGTCAGAACTATACAAAAAATCATGCAGTCCACGGTGGTTTATGGGGACATTTTGATGTTCAATTGGCGGATTGTGCTGAGTTTCCATTGCAGTTAATCTCCGAGTTATTAATTAGTGATGTCTACGACGAGGTTCTCTACGAGAGGTTACACCAATACTTACGCAAGCAAATATATGCCCTTAAAATATTGAAGCTTAAATCTACTCACATCTCCAAATCCTTGTTCTGAAAAAGCAAAAATAACTATTAAACTTCTTATGAATCAATTGATACCTAAAAATTGGATGTTCATCAAACAGCGGCTTACCCCTTATTTATTTTTACTACCCGCCTTAGTTCTTTTAGGTTTAACTGTCTTTTGGCCTGCACTGCAAGCGTTTTACCTCAGCTTTACCAGCTATGAAGACATTGCCCAGCCGCCACAATGGATAGGTTTCGCTAACTTTCTTAAGCTTTGGAAAGATGCAGTTTTTTGGAAAACCTTGGAAAACACTTTTTTATATCTTGTAGGTGTAGTACCAATTTTAGTAATTGCTCCCTTAGTACTGGCAATTTTGGTAAATCAGAAACTGCGGGGAATGAATTGGTTTAGAGCAGCGTACTACACTCCAGTGGTAATTTCAATGGTAGTTGCAGGAATAGCTTGGAAATGGCTGTATGCAGAAAACGGATTACTTAATCAGTTATTTAAAGCTTTGGGTATTTTTCCAGAAGGTATTCCTTGGCTAACTAGCCCAGCAAAAATTTTTGGCATTGTACCAATTTCTCTTGCCAGCGTCATGGCTGTCACCGTTTGGAAAGGATTAGGCTACTACATGGTGATTTATTTAGCGGGGTTGCAATCAATTCCCGCTGATGTATACGAAGCCGCAGCTATTGATGGCTCTGATGGTATCAGCAAACATTGGGATATTACCATACCTTTAATGAAGCCATATCTAGCACTAGTGGCGGTAATTTCGGCTATTTCTGCGACCAAAGTGTTTGAAGAAGTCTACATTATGACTCAAGGAGGCCCACTCAGTAGCTCGAAAACGATTGTTTATTATTTATATGAGCAAGCCTTCAACAACTTAGAAATTAGCTATGCTTGCACGATTGGACTAGTGCTATTTTTGATAATTTTAGGCTTGTCAATTTTGCGATTAGCTATTAATCAGAAAGGTGATGATATCACAATTTAATATTACCTTAATTAAATATATTAAATTTAGAAAAATCATCCTTTATAAAACAAGTATAGCGCTTCTCGTTTGCGTGAGGTACACCCGTAGGGGTACGGCACTGCCGTGCCCCTACACCCCACAATATAATGTTGTACCGCATCTGAATGGGAACCGCTATACAACAAACGGATGAAGCTAACCGTAGCAATCTTTTAGAATTAGTAGAGAGAATGCTTATCTACAAATTCGTAAACAAAAGTCAGCAGGGGTTAGAAGCAATGTTTGGATTAACCGATTGGAGACAAACTAAATTTTACCAGGAAGTAAAGGAAGAAACAAAGCTGGATACGATACCACGTCTACTTAAGTTTGGTTTCAGTATAGAGCAAATTGCTGAAGCATTAGAATTGGATGTTAAACAGGTACGACAAGCTATTGAGAAGCAAGGAGAAGAGGGAACAAGAAGTAATTCGTAATTGAAGAGATTTCTTTAAAACCGTGTTTGATATTCTACTACTGCACGACTATCATCAGTTAAATTAGTGGAAGCACGCACACGAAATTCATTGCTTATCCGATAATTAATACCCCATTGGAAGGGATCGTTTGTTGTCAAAATTTTGATGCTGGAAACGGATATTTTGGAAGAAATATCAACCCCAGCTTCTGCTGCTAATTCCAAAGTTGAATTGCTTTTTCCTGCTTCAGGATTCTCAGAAATAACGGTAGGAAATATCCGCAGTTCACTTAAGCCAAAAGTACTCCCAATCTGGTTAAAAGCTGACTGAAAATTGTTAAACACAGCCGAACCTGCGATGTTAATCAGACCTAAAGTACTGTCTGCACGTCCTTGGGTGTCTACAAATCCACCTCCTAAAAGAGCAACAATTTCGGTTTGACTACGTGATGGACTACTTGTTAATTCTAGATTTTCATTCAGTTTGCTAGCTAAACCGTTGATAGTGGCTTCGACTCGAACACTCTCTAACGCTGATAAACCTGTGGAATTTACCCGCCCAAAGTCATTACTTTGAGTTACATCTAGTACTTTGGCAAATAGCCGAATATCTAAGTTGGGGTCGCGGGGTTGGGAAGGACTAAATGTTGCAGTGTGTTTATAGCCACGAGCAAGGTTAAATTGGGTAGTAAATAAATTTACCCCTCCTTTTTCTAACTGGATGGTGCCATCGGGTATAGGCTGATTGATTAAGCCGTTAACTATGAGATTACCAGTGGCGCGGAAGTTGAGAATAGGGTCACGTGTAATTTGGACGTTTTTACCTAGTTCCAAATCTAAATTATTAAATCTGGCGTTAGTATTTCCCGTGCCATTTCCAATTTTAGATTTGCTTTGCTTATTGGCTTTTGTGGGAGATACGCCAATACTACCATTTTCAGATGTCGTGGCATTGGTAGATTCTGCCAGCAATACTTTACCATCAAATAAATTTACTCTACCGCCAATTATCGGATTAAGGGCAGAACCAGTAATCTGCAAATTGCCACTAGCACCTCCCTGATAAAGTCCCTTGAGATTCAATGCTAGCTGATCGAGATTAACAGTTAGGGGATTTTTGATAGTTACGTTCTCATTGTTGAAAATGGGAATTTCTCCAGCAGCTTCTACCGTCCCACGGCTAAATCTACCTTGAAGATTTTCTACTAAGATACTGTCAAAATTAAACAGTACTCTACCTGTGACACCTCTCAGCTTACGTGGCAAAGCCTGGGCTGAAAAAGTAGCATTATTAATAGTAGCAATTCCATCTACTTGGGGTTTTTGTAATGTTCCCCGCACTTTGAGGTCTACTTCTCCTTCACCTTTCTCAAATACCACTTGATTAGTTAATGCGTTTAACAGTGCCAATCCCTCGTTTTCCAACTTCATATCTAAACTGATTTGATCGCTGTCTGGTGCGACGGAGGCAAAAGGCAATTTATAAGGGATACTGCCAGTAATATCAACAGGTTTTGGCCCAGCAACTGCTACAGTACTACCAAAGTTTAAGCGTCCGTTGGCATAGCTGAAACTTGCTATTGCTGACTCTATTTTCTTCTGATTTAGTATTCCTTCTGTGATTTGCAATTCCCCTCTAGCTTGGGGATTAGCAATACTACCTGCTAAAGCTGCTGTAGCGTTAAGATTACCCGTGATTCCAACTGGCAGTTTGACAACATTATTCAATAGTTGTACTGGAAAATTATTCACCCGCAGTTGGCCAGATTGTTCATCACCGCCAACGTTTCCCGTAAAGGCAATCAGTCTGTTTTGAGACTGAATTCGTAATGGTCGGAAACTCAAAACACCGTTTTCAAAGTTGCCTTCGGCAATCACTTTATCAGCAGTATAAAAACGATTTTCTTCTTCCTTTTTACCCCAAGCAAAGTTTTGTCCATTCAAATTAAAATCCACTGATAATCCATTAGCTGTAGCTGTATTTACAGCCACTTCGCCATTGAAAGTCCCCTTTAAGTCTGCTAAATCTGGTATGGGAGTAGAATTAAGTCGCTGTTCTTCCTGTTCTGCCACCAAAGCTTGAATTTCAGAAAACCGTTCGATTTGGGTGAATAAGGGTTCATTTGGTGTTCCTTGGGGGTTAGTAGTCAGATCCGCTGCTGTGCCGTAGATTTCTGCTGAACCACCTGGCAAATTTTGTAAATCAAATACCTGTGCTACAGCTAGAACATCTTGGATTTCACCCTGGTTGATGTTCAGTTTACCTTGTAGTTGAGGGCCTTTAGCGCTTTGAGCAAAAGTACCGACAAGGGCATAGCGACTTTTCCCCTTGACAAATTCGCTACTTGCGAGTGTGCCTTTACCGTCACTGTAGCGAAATTGAGCGGCTAAACGATCGCCTTTAACCCGGCCAATTTGCGGATTTGCGATCGCTAAATTCCCCGTTGTTGCCAATGTCTGCTGATTAAACAGCAAATCCCCAGTTAACAACCCAGCTATCTTACCAGCACCCAATCGAGTAATTGGTGGCGGAGTCAAATTCAATATTTGTAAGGGGAAATTTGCAAGTTTCAGTGCCCAATCATTCCCTTCAACATTACCTGTGGCTGATGCTTGCTGCCATTTGACTAAGAAAGATTTCGGGCGATTATTAGCATCTAAATTGAAGGATAAGCGATCTCTGCCGAGAAGCCCCTTCTCTACGAGAGGCTTCGCCAACGGGTCTACGCTATTACCCACCAAGTTCAAACTCAAACCACGCCCCTGTGCGGAATCGATGTTTCCAGTTAACAACGGCTCAAAAGCAATATCTTGAATAACCAAGTCTCGTAAATTAATTTGCCCTACTACATTTGGCAAGGGTAGTTTACCAGTGATTTGTCCATTAAAATCTACTCTTCCCGCCACAGCAACCTGATTAGGAAGATTAATCGGTAACTGTTTTAAGTTGTAATTCTGCGCCTGGACGTTGAGATTGAGGGCAGTAATTTCCGGTATCCCTGCCTTTTTCGCATTGGCTAATATGTTACCAGTAACACTTAAACCGGGAGCAGTTGCTCGCTCAATAGTTAGTCTTTCACCACTCCAAGCGATCGCAGCACTCAGGGGTCGTTCAAGACCAGGTATACCTTGGGATAATTGCACCTGTCCTGCAGCACGCACATCAGCTAGTTTGGACGATCCGAGCGTACCAGCTAATTGCAACTGACCGCCAAACTGACCCCGCAATTGCTGATTTAACCGATTTAATTCTACATCGGCAGCATCAACTACAGCTTGATAGCGACCATTAGCTACTTGGATATTAGAAGCTGTAATATTTCCACCTGCAACATCTAGCCGTCCCTGACCGCTGGCTTGGATAGTTTGCAGTTGGAAGGATTCAACAGAACCTGCCACATTTGCTTGACCAGTTAACGTCCCTCCAAACTGTGGTGGTACTGCTACTAACTGCTGCAACGGTACATTATTTGCTTGAACTTGCGCCTGATATACACCATTACCCACTTGGATATTAGAGGCTGTAATAGTTCCACCCGCAACATTAACCCGCGCCTGACCGCTAGCTTGAATAGTTTGCGGTTTAAAAGAATCAATAGAACCCGATACATTTACTTGACCAGTTAACTTCCCGCGAAACTGTGGTGGTACTGCTGCCAACTGCCGCACAGGCACATTCTTAGCCTGAACTTGTGCCTGATATACACCATTAGCCACTTGAATATTAGAGGCTGTAACCGTTCCATCGCCAATAGTAAGGCGACCCTCACCACTACCACGGAAGGTTTTCAGGCTGAAATTATCTCTGTTACCTGCAATTTGGAACGTACCCCCCAATGGATTATTTAAAGCTGGGGGAGACTGTTTCAATATTTGTCCCAACCGCACATTATTAGCTACAAGTTGAGCCGAGAAGCTTTGGTCTTGCAGTTGGATGTTAGAAACTGCAACTGTGCCGCCACCAATTTGAACTCCTGCACCATCACTGCGAATTGTGGCAATTTTAAATGGTGCTGTGCTTCCTGAGAGGAGGAGACGACCATTGAATTGTGCCTCAGCCAAAGAGACATTTTGCAGTTGACTTTTGTCTACAAAGGGTTCCAATTTTACCCCAGAGGCAACAGCCACAGCTTGCCAACGCTGATTGGCATAACTACCAGTTGCCAGGACTGTACCACCACTTATATTCAAAGCCACATTACGGAAAGAGACGGTGCGATTTGGAGCGATTGCAACTTCGCCTGTACCGGGGTAAGTTCCATTGGGAGCTTGAAACTGTACCACAGTTTGGACATTGGTAGGAGCGCCAGTTAGTTGAGCTGTACCTGAGACGTTGCCGATTTGAAAATCGGGTGTTATTTCATAAACTTTGGCGATCGCATCTCCTGGAACATTCTTGGCAGCGAAATTTAAATCCAGTTGCGGGCTTTTACCAAGTTGAATTGTACCAGCGCCTGTAATCTCACCACCAACTTTGGCTTTACCTTGAATATCTTTCAGGGTAATTAAAGAGGAACTAGTAACAAGCTCAAACTTACTACTGATACTATTAAAATCAACTTTATCAATTCGGGCAGTTTGAATCGTGGCAACTGAGCCAGAGAGAATTGGCTCTTTTGTCGATCCAGTAATTTGCAAAGAAGCTTGTACTTGTCCAGCGATCGGTATAGGTAATTTTACCTTCAGAGTCTCTTGAGCATTCGCCAAACTCACCGCATTTACACGCGCTGCCAACTTCAAGCCTGCTTTCGTGTCAACGATTCCCGTAGCCACTAAAGGAATTTTGCCGTAGTTGCTAGTAACATTATTTAACTGCAACTCGGTTCCTTGAAAGTGGAGGTTTCCTTGGCTATTGCTCAACAGTTGCGGGACTTTGGGTATTTGCAGCGTTACCCCTTGCACAGTAGCGTTGCCAAACAATAAAGTCTGCTGTCCTGGTGTCAACCGAACTAACAAGTCGCCATTCGCTCGACCCGCCTGTAAGTTCACTGGTAACTTAATCAACCGAGTAATATTCTCAGCCAGAAAATCTTGTGCTTGCACCTGGAAGTTCCCTGCTAGCACCTTAGAACGTGTCTCTCCCTGAATGGAAATATTGCCACCACTGTCTGCTTGACCCCCGACTTCAAACCTAATCAACTGGTTGTTTGCTAAAAGTTGAGCAGAGCCATTAAGTTGAGAAAATAGCACGGGCAAGTGCTGAGTGTTGTTAGTGGTAGCAGGGCGTTTAGGCAGTACTGAGTTAGAAATTGGGTATTCTCCCTTGCCCCTCTGCCCCCCTGCCCCCTCATTTACCCCTACTCTCTCCTGCGGCATCAATGCCAGCTTGGCATTGCGAAACCGCAGGTTGTCCAAATCAGTTTTAATGGCGGCCCCTTCATCTGACGACGCTATAGTAGTGGAAACCCAGCGTCCTTGGTCATCTTGTTCGATGTAAATATCTGGGTTGACTAAGGTAACATCTAGCTTTAAATGGTGGTTAAAGATTAGTTGCAACAGATCAAAACCCACCTCTACAGATTCAACTGTGGCCCGGTCTGGATCTGTGGGTGTGGCTGGGATAGCTGAAGCCCCAAACTGCACTCCCGTCAACGAAAATTGTGTAACTCTTCCCAGGTTTACCGGACGGTTGAGTGTAGTAGTAAGACTTTGTTGTGCTAATGGTGTTAGCTCTGTTTGAACAAAAGTCCATAACCGCCAAATACCGACAATCACTCCCAACAGTAAAAGTCCGCCCAAGGCGATGCTACCTCGACTCAACACCAGCAACCACAGACGCTTGCGATTAAGGGAAAGGTAGTAAGGATCTTGATCGGGATATTTAGTCATTTTTTCACTGTATTAATTGCCGGATGTCGCTGGCACACACAAGCATTAACTGGCACATTGGTTCAGTATGCCATTTCCAGGATACGCCAACTAAACCCAAGACCTCATTGGTTGAGTTACGGTATTTGCTCGATCCAATACTTATGCTTAATAATATTGGCGTTTTCAGGAAAATCTGAATAGAGTGAAAATTATTCCTGTGACTTTCCTTGAGACACAATCTCGAACTTTAATATGAATAAACCTTAAAAAGGACAGATGATTACACCAATGCGTGTCTTTGTGTTAATTTTTAATGCTCGAACGGAAAATGAGGGGATTCACACGATTCGGGAGGGCGATCGCAATAAAATTCTGATGTTCGAGTCAGAAGACGATGCCACGCGCTTTGCCCTGATGTTAGAAGCTCAGGATTTCCCCGCACCCACACCGGAGCCAATCGATGCTGAAGAAATCAAGGAATTTTGCGAAAGTGCTGGATATGAATGGGAAATCATCCCAGAAAACAGCAATTTAGTTGTAACTCCCCCAGAACTTAACGTCGAAAAAACTGACTGGCAAGAAGATGCCCAGAAGGAGGATACTGTTGAAGACACCTTCCCTCTCAATCAACAGCCACTAGAAGAACCAGAATTGTCTGATTCTGAACTAGAGAAGATTCGTCGCAAATTGGAAGGATTGTTGTAAGTAGTCATTAGTCATTAGTCATTGGTCATTAGCTATTAGTTGCTAACTGACTAATGACAACGGACATAGATAGATGCCCAAGGGCGGCTTGCCGTAGGGTAGGACAAAGGACAAAGGACAAAGGACAAATGACAAATGACAAATTTGCAGGAACGCGGGCATCTTTTAACTGAGCTGGTAAATCCTAACAGTCTGAACTTAGACCAGCTCAGTTCTCTGGAATTAGTGGAGTTGTTTAATGACGAAGACCAAAAGGCTGTCGCAGCAGTTGCAGCGGCGAAAATTCAGTTAGCAGAGGCAATTGAGCGCACCGCAGAGCGTTTGCGCCACGGAGGACGCCTATTTTATATCGGTGCAGGGACAAGTGGTCGTTTAGGCGTGTTAGATGCTGCGGAGTGTCCACCTACTTTTTGTACACCCCCAGAGTTGGTACAGGGGATTATTGCTGGTGGTGCTGGCGCACTAGTACGCAGTTCTGAAGATTTAGAAGACAGCGTTGAAGATGGTGAGGCTGCGATCACTGGGCGACACATTACCCAATTAGATGTCGTAGTTGGCATTACCGCTGGTGGGACAACGCCTTATGTCCACGGTGCGCTTCATGCTGCTCGTCAGCGAGGAGCCACAACTATTTTTATCGCTTGTGTTCCTGCTGAACAAGTTAGCTTTGATGCCGATATTGACATTCGCCTATTGACAGGGCCAGAAATAATCGCCGGTTCAACTCGCCTGAAAGCTGGTACAGCCACTAAATTAGCTTTAAATATCCTTTCTAGCGGCGTGATGGTCAAACTAGGCAAAGTTTATGGCAATCGCATGGTGGATGTAGCAGTAACAAATCAAAAATTACGCGATCGCGCTTTGCGAATTTTGCAAGACCTCACAGGTTTAAGTCGGGAAACTGCTGGTTTTTTACTAGAACGTAGTGGTAAATGGGTTAAGCTGGCGCTCTTAATGCACTGGACTGGTTTGGAAAAAGACGAAGGCGATCGCCTACTTTCAGAACACCAAAGTAATCTCAGGGCAGCTGTTGTCAGCTTTCAAAACCACAAGCAATCTTGAAGGAATTTTTTAAATAAATACTTTATAATCTGGCTGCTACTTGTTTTAGTAGCACGCCTTTTTTTAAGAACAATATTCCCTACAAAAGCTGACATTAATTAGCATAATTAAGAATAGTAAACTTAAATAAATATTTTTAACATATATTGTCAATGTGAATAACTAAAACAGGATTCTCTAGAGACTGCTAATGTTTTTTAAACAAAAATTCAGAACTTATACGGATATGATCCAGTATGAGAATTCCTAAAATGATATATCAACACACCATGATATCGACTATGGCAACCAACTTGAGTCATAAAAATTAGCAGAAAAGTAAACTCTACCAACAAATACTCTATCCTAGATAAATTATTTACTAGCAATAGTTTTGCCATCTTAACATCTACCTTGCTTTTAATAATCTTGATTTAGACTGCTATATATCAAATGTAATTTGCATTTATTCACATATCTGCCCGCTATATAGCTAGAACCTAGAAAACTGTGACGGAAGTGTTGCCTACCTTTAACAAGTGACTTAAGGAATTTTTCTGGTTAATTGAGATGGTAGCTGGATTTTCGCCATGTTCTAATAGTATCGGTTTTTAATGGCTAGCTTTTTAATAAAAGGAACAAACTATGCCTCATCAAGAACTTATTTCAAATAATTTAGTAAATGAATTTAAAAATTGTACTCAGTTGCAATACAATGGCAAATTAAATATTAAGAGTTCAAAAGGCAGCCAATGGACTTTTTACTATCGGCTAGGACGGATAGTTTGGGCAACAGGAGGAACTCATCCCTTCCGGCGTTGGCGTAGACATATAGCTCAAAATTGTCCCCAGATTGATGTTGATAAGTTGCAGTTACGTAGGCAAGACCTATCAATTGATTACTGGGACTATCAATTGATAGAAATATTTTATAAAAAACAGAAAATTCAGAGGGAACAGATTCAATCTATTGCAGAAAATACAATAGCAGAACTATTATTTGACCTAGCTTTGCAAGGAAACTTTGCTTCTCTAAATTGCAATCGTACCCAAGAAGTTATCTTAGAAACTCCAATGAGCTTCACGAGTGCAGAAATGTCTGTAAAGCACATGCAAGACTCATGGAAAATTTGGTCAGAAGCAGGTTTAGCAAATTTTTCTCCTGACTTAGCACCAATTCTACGGCGACCAGAACAACTTGAGCAGATGGTAAGTCCATCTGTCTACAAAAACTTTGTGAATTTAATCAATGGCAAATTCACTCTGCGAGATTTAGCTATGAAAATGAAGCAGAGTGTACTACCACTCACCCGCTCGTTGCTTCCCTATATCCTTAAAGGAATCATTGAATTGGTAGAAGTACCTGACTTGCCTTTAGGAATTACTGAAGTCAACAATAACTCTACCACCACACAAGCAAAAAAGCGGATTGCTCCACTAGTGGCTTGCGTCGATGATAGCCCTCAAGTATGTAAAATGGTAGAGGATATTGTCACTTCCAATGGCTTTAGGTTTGTGAAAATTCAAGATGCTGTACAAGCTCTACCAACCCTCATTCAGGATAAACCAGACCTGATTTTGTTGGATTTGATTATGCCAGTTGCTAGTGGTTACGAAATTTGTACTCAGTTACGAAGAATATCTACCTTTTCCAACACACCAATAATTATATTAACAGGCAGTGATGGTTTTTTAGATAGAGTTCGTGCCAAAGTAGTTGGTTCTACAGATTTTCTCACTAAACCTGTAGTAGCTGATAAGGTAATAAGTATAATACGTAAGTATTTACCTACACAGAGCGTATCCAATGATCAGAGTAAATCTAATTTAGAGGTTTGTAATTAGGGAGAATTAGAGGCAATTTTTGGTTCTGAATTCTTCCTCAAAACTTATAGACTTTTCCACCTCAGTAAAAATTAAATTATTGAGGTTGAACAATTTTAGATTAATTCTATTCCTCAAATTAGTGATTTGTAAATTGATTTGGAATTTTAGATATATTCTCACCTGGAAATTATTTTGCTATCAGTCATTTTTATATTTTAATCTTCAATCCGAAAATTAAAATATAAAATTTGATTATCAAACTATTTTTTATTAAAATATTTTATATTAAGTTATATTGATTACGTACTTTTTCTGAGGTTGATAAATAAAGATTGAATCAAAATTAGACAAATACAAATTTTTGTATTTATAGCAGTCCTATTTGATTTGTGAAATATTGGTTAGGGCAAAAGGGGTTAGGGCTAGTCTCTAATCCCTTCCATGTCTTTTTGAAGAATCATTTAGTATTTGTATATTTTGTTTACATTTTGAGAAAAACTTAAAGAGTAATTGCCATGAATACTGTTTTAGTTGTTGAAGATGGCTTAACAGATATGGAAATAATCAGCCGTTACTTGCAACAGGCAGGTTATTCTGTGATTAGCGCCACTAGTAGTGAAGAGGCTCAAGACAAAATAGATAAAAATAAGCCAGACTTAATATTTCTCGACGTAATTTTACCTGGGAAAAGTGGCTTTGAAATTTGCCGAGAACTGAAAAATAATCCCGATACTAGCAATATACCTGTGGTTTTTTGCTCTACAAAAAATAGTGATGTAGATAAAATTTGGGGTAATATGTTAGGCGCTGATGGTTATCTATCAAAACCGATTAATCGAGACGAACTAGTAGTAATTTTAAAACAATTACTTAATTAGAAAAAATACCATTAATCAACAAATCTTAGAAGTCACTATTTATTAGATAGAATATCTCTAAAAAGAGAAAATTAATTGCAACCAGTGGCTAAAGATAAATAATCAAAGATAAAGGATCAATAGCTTTGGAAACCCAGGAAAAATTTTTAAGTTTTAATTTGGGAGTAAGTGATACAGCCGTCATTTCTTTACAATATATCACAGAAGTTTTGCAAGTATCATTACCAGAAATATGTGGCGTTCCTCAGATGCCAAATAGCGTTTTGGGTATTTATAGCTGGCGTGGTGAGATGCTTTGGTTAGTTGATTTAGAGGCAATGTTAGGTTATCCTCCAATTTCACAAGGGTCAAATTTAGTTTCAAGAATGATGGCAATTGTTCTGGAAAATAAAGGTAAGTATTTGGGACTATTGGTGCGACAACTTATAGATATTGAATGGCTAGATACTAAAGAAATGAAACCCGCAACTACTGAATTATTTTATCCAAAAATATCACCTTTTTTACAGGGATACTTTATTAATGATTCGGAGGAGATAATTTTTAATTTGGATGCAACAACTATTATTCAAGCTCCAGTATGGGGAATTCATAATTGAATATTTAGTAAGGTGTGATTAGGTTATTGTTTTGAAAATTCCTAATCTTTAATAAGTAAATAAAAAATAGTTTTTGTTTGCCAAATATCAAGTTATTACTCATTACAAGTTTGAGGTTAATCAAATGACATTTTTGTATAACAATAGCCATGATAACGAGCATCTAATCTCTGAATTAGAAAATCAGAATGGTAACGCTCATATAACAAATATTGCTAGTAGTGAAATATCTTTATTAAGTGCGATCGCTCTAGAATTTAAAACTTGGCGTCGACAGATGAAAGATATTACAACTCACATGCGCCAAGCCCCAGACCTTGATACATTACTCAAAATTACTGTAGCACAAATTCGAGAAAAGATCGGCTGCGATCGCGCCTTAATTTATAAGTTTAGTTCGCGAGAATCAGGTAACGTTTTAGCAGAATCAAGAACACTAGGTTGGACTCCAACTTTAGGCGAAAATATTCCTGGAATTATTTTTGGTTTATATACCAATCAAGACTATATAGAAGCTGTAGTTATTGACGATATCAATCAGATTCAACTTACCCCTTATCAAAAGCAACTGCTAGATAAATTTCAAATTAAAGCTAGTTTGAGTTTACCGATTGTAGTAGAAGGTAAAGTCTGGGGCTTACTAGTAGTCAATAATTGCTACTCAACACGGCAGTGGCAAGAAGGAGAAATTAGCTTACTATCTCAAATTACAACAGAACTGATTTACAAGTTGCAGAGCTTTGAATTCCAAAAAGAACAGCAACAGCGGATACTAGCAAAAAAATCAGTAGCTAAAGTCATTGACAAAATTTTGCGGATATCAAATGTCGATAAACTTTTTCAAACAACCACTCAAGAAGTACGTCAATTACTAAAATGTGATCGCGTCGGTGTCTATCGCTTCAAACCTGACTGGAGTGGCGAGTTTGTCGCTGAGTCAGTGGGTAATGGCTGGATAAAAATGGTCGGCCCTGATTTTTACATGGTCTGGGAAGATAGCCACTTACAAGACACTCAAGGAGGACGTTATGCCAAGGGTGAAAGCTTTGTGGTTAATGACATTTATCAAATGGGCCATGCTCAATGTCACATTGACATTTTAGAGCAGTATGAAATGAAAGCTTACATTATTGCACCCATCTTTTCTGGAGAAAAATTATGGGGTTTGTTGGCAGCTTACCAAAATTCTGGGCCTCGTGATTGGCAACCTTGGGAAGAAACCTTTGTAACTCAAATTGGATTGCAATTTGGTGTGGCTATCTCACAAGGAGAATATCTCGAACAAGTGCAGACAAAATCTGATCAACTAGCTCAAATAGTTGAACAAGAGAAAGTTTTCACTAAAATAGTCAATCGCATCCGACAATCTTCAGATGTAGAAAGTGTCTTCAAAACAACCACTCAAGAAGTGCGTCAATCACTACAATGCGATCGCGTCGCTGTCTATTGCTTTAACCCTGACTGGGGTGGCGAATTTGTAGCTGAGTCTGTAGGTACTGGTTGGACAAAACTGGTAGGCCCTGATATTAAAACCGTTTTGGACGATACCTACTTGCAAGAAACTAAGGGAGGCAGATATGTCAAAGGTGAAAACTTTGTTGTAAATGACATCTATGAAATAGGGTTAGCTCCCTGTCATATTGAGATTTTAGAGCAGTTTGAAGCCAAAGCTTACATAATTGTGCCGATATTTTTCGGGGATAAATTGTGGGGATTGCTGGCAGCTTATCAAAATTCTAACTCTCGTGAATGGCAAACTTGGGAAGTGAACTTTTTGGTTCAGACTAGCTTGCAATTTAGCCTAGCTAAATCACAGATAGATTATTTGGAATTAGTTCGAGTGAAATCTGAGAAACTAGCTCACATAGCCGAACAAGAGAAAGCTGTCACCAAGATCAGTAACCGCATCCGGCAATCTTTAGATGTAGAAGAAATCTTCAAAACAACTACTCAAGAAGTAAGACAATTACTGCGATGCGATCGCGTCGCAGTGTATCGTTTCAATCCTAACTGGAGTGGGGAATTTATCGCAGAGTCAGCAGGTCATCTTTGGGTAAAACTGGTAGGCCCCGATATCAAAACTGTCTGGGAAGATACCCACTTACAAGAAACTCAGGGAGGTAGATATGTCCAAGGAGAAAATTTTGTTGTAAATGATATCTATCAGGTAGGTCATTCTCCTTGTCACATTGAAGTTTTAGAGCAATTTGAAGCCAAAGCTTATGTAATTGTTCCTGTATTTGCTGGGGAACAATTGTGGGGATTGCTGGCAGCTTATCAAAATTCGGGAACTCGTGATTGGGAAGAATCGGAAGTAACTTTGTTAGCACGCATTGGCAGCCAGTTAGGACTGGCATTACAACACACCGAATATTTGCAACAAGTACAAGCGCAGTCAGCAAAATTAGCAGAAGCAGCGACACGGGAAAAGGCAGCTAAGGAGTTACTACAACAACGATCAATTCAACTCTTAAAAGCTCTTAGACCCGCTCTTAACGGCGACTTAACAGTACGCGCACCGATTACAGAAGACGAGCTAGGCACGATCGCAGATGCCTACAATAATACCCTGCAAGCATTGCGGCAAATTGTTGTTCAGGTACAAGGGGCTGCTCAACAAGTTGCCCAAACTTCTAGCAATAGTGAGGCTTCCCTAGCGGGACTAACCAATCTGGCACAACAACAATCTGAGGAGATTACCGCAGCTTTAGATGACATTCAACAGATGGTGGACTCTACTCAAGCTGTAGTAGCGAATGCTGAGTTAGTACAACTAGCAGTGCAAAAAGCCAATCAAACTGTAGAGTCTGGCGATACTGCCATGAACCTGACTGTAAAAGCAATCCAAGGAATTCGTGAAACCGTCGCTCAAACCAGCAAAAAGATTAAACGCCTCAGCGAATCTTCACAAAAAATCTCCAAAGTGGTGAATTTGATTGGTAATTTTGCCACACAGACAAACGTACTCGCTTTGAATGCAGCCATTGAGGCTACTCGTGCTGGTGAATATGGCAAAGGCTTTGCAGTTGTAGCTGATGAAGTCCGTTCTTTATCTCGCCAGTCAGCAGCAGCAACCATCGAAATTGAAAAATTAGTTCAGGAAATTCAAGCAGAAACCGGGGAAGTTGCAGTAGCAATGGAAACTGGTATTCAGCAGGTAGTAGAAGGTACAAATCTTGTTAGCGACACTCGCCAAAACTTAAATGCGATCGTTTCTGCAACTGCCGAAATCAGTCAGCTAATCGAGCGAATTACCGCAGCAACTCAAAAACAAATGGCGCAATCTGTAACAGTAACTAAATCAATGCAAGATGTCGCAGAAATTGCCGATAAAACTTTTGCTGAATCTCAAGAAATTGCGACTGTGTTCCAAGATTTATCAGGAATGGCGCAAGAGCTATTAACAACTGCTAGTAAGTTTAAAGTGAAATAAAAACTAGTTAATAGTTAAGAATTAGGAGTTATTTGGTCAAAGCATTAATTATATAAATCGCCGTTTTATTCGCAAATATCAAAATGCTTTGACCTTAATTACTTATAATTTTTAAGTTAAAGATATGAAAAGATGAATTGACAGAAAGTATTATTCAATATAAGAGTTTTAAATTTGCTTTAGAAATTATTCACCTATATATTAAACTGCAAAAGCAACGCGAATATGCGCTTTCTAAGCAATTACTACGAAGTGGGACAAGTATTGACGCGAATGTTAAAGAGGCTAGCGGTGATCAGAGTAGAAAGGATTTCTTGGCAAAAATGTATATTGCCTACAAAGAAGTTAGTGAAACCAAATACTGGCTACGTCTACTACAACAGTCAAAACTAGTAAATATTTATTTAACTAATGAACTAATCTATGCAGGCGAAATCATTCAGATTTTGAGTTCAATAGTCAAGACAACTGAAAAATCAATTGATTGATCAACTCCTAACTCATAACTCCCCACTCCCCAATTATGATCACAGATAAAGAAATTCGCGAACAAGGATACATCTACTTTCTAGCTGAAGCCCCAGAATTAGTCCAAATTATTGAACAAGAATTATTTAGCTTATCAGAAGATTATAGTATTCCCAAAATTCACAACTTAATGCGGGCTACTCATACACTTAAAGGTGGCGCTGCTAACGTTGGGTTAGAATTAATTAAGATGATAGCCCATTTTTTAGAAGATGTATTTAAGGCTTTATACAATCCGAAACTGGTAGTTGATGCAGAACTACAAACACTTTTATTACAAGCTTATGAGTGTTTGAGTATAGCATTAAATATTGAGCTAGTAGGGAGTACTGTTAATGATGAAGAACTGCTTCATCGAGCAACTTCAGTGTTCGCACAATTGCAAGAAAAACTGGGTGATGCATTTGGTGCTGAATCTTATATTCCAACTTCTGAAGAATTAGGATTTGATATTGTACAGTCAGTTTTTGAAGTAGGAGTGGAACAACGTCTAAATAGTATTGCTGGCATTGTTAAGAATCCACCAAATAGTGACAAATTTATTGAGTTTTTACACTCTCAAGCTGAAGTATTTCTTGGCTTGGCAGAATCTCTAAATTTACCTGGATTGGGAGAAATTTCCCAAACGATTCTCTCAGCGCTGCAAGTAAATCCCAGCCAGGTGAAGCAAATTGCAGAAATTGCCCTTGCAGATTTACAACAAGCACAAAAATTGGTATTAGCAGGCGATCGCACATCTGGTGGAGAACCTTCTTCGGGTTTACGAAAACTTGCAGTATTGGCAAATGATGAGTTATCTGAAGAATTAAAAAATGATTCATTTGCTAGTATATTTATTATCAATGAAGAAGAATTTTATAAGTTCCTCAGTACATCTGACAACAATAAAAACGAATCAGTAAAGCCAACAACTGCCAAGTTTTATTTAAAAGTAATTCGCTACATTTTTGGCTGGTTTAATCACCAGATGCAAATACCAGAGGCAGAACTGAGTTTGACTTTACTAGTTCCCAGATTAGAAAGAAAAAGTCTGCTTAATTATATCGACAACTGGCTGAAAGACTTTCTTAATTTTGTCCAAGATAAAGAAGATAGTCAAAGTCTTTGTATTTATCGACGTGGCATCATTTTAATCATCCTATTTGCAGTTGCAAAGTATCAATATTCTTTGAAAGCATCTGATAGCTACCTCTCAGGAATTAAAATATTACAAAACCAAATTTATAAATTAGCAAAAGAATATAAAAGTTATCCTCCTGTTACTAGCGAAGAGAAAAATTGGCTTGATAGTCCCAAGTTACAAAAACTATTAGTGATTAAAGAGATTGTATCTTCTCAATCAACTGATAACTTGCTAGAAGCAATATGGGGAGAAGAAACTAGGCAAAACCTTGCCGTTGAAGTTGTGACAATCCAGGCTGATGATTATTCAGGAAATCTTGATTCATTAACTGTCAGTGAGCAGGAAGTTGTAAACGTTCCAGAAACAGCTATTGAAGTCATGCCTGATATAGCTACACAAATCAATAAAGAAATAGAAGATAAATCACAATATGTTCAAACTAAAAACTTTCGCCAACCTTCATTTATTCGGGTAGATACAGAGAGACTGCAACACCTCAATTATCTAGCTGGAGAATTGCTGATTTACCAACAACGGCGTAGTTTACAAGATGAACAAGTCAAAGAAATAATTGACCAACTAGTACAGCAAATTACTAGACACCAAACAACTTTAAATGAGTTATGCGATTTACCTTTACAAATACAAAATATTACCTCACAACAAACACAAAGTTTTGCAGTGGATTTTGACTCTTTAGAAATGGATGTATATACAGAATTTCACATGACATTGCATGAAGCAATAGAAGAGACACTGCAACTACAAGAAACCACAGAGTCTCTTGATTTGCTTCTCACACAAGCTACTCAAATTAGTGATAAACAAGAGAATTTAACTCTTAATATTATAGATAGCTTAGTCGAAGCACGAATGTCGCCTTTGGGTAATATCTTAAATCGTTTCCCCCACATGGTAAATAAGTTGGGGAATGTTCATGCCAAACTTGTAGAATTGAAACTTACTGGTAGTGAAGTACTGGTAGATAAAGCGATCGCAGAAAAGCTCTACGATCCCTTGTTACACTTAGTGCGTAATGCTTTTGACCACGGTATTGAAGCTCCGCAAGTTCGCCGAGAGCTTGGTAAACCAGAACAAGGTTTAATCGAAATCTGCGCTTATCATCAGGGTAGCCAAACTGTTATCGAAGTTCGAGATGATGGTCAGGGATTGAATTTAGATAGAATTCGCAGAAAAGCTGCTGAACTTTATCCCATGCAAACTGAAGAACAAACTAGAAGCTCTGGTTTCAATCTGGCTGAACCTGAACTTTTAGATTTGATATTTTTGCCTGGATTTTCTACTGCGAATAAAGTAAGCGAAATTTCTGGGCGCGGTATGGGTTTAGATATTGTGCGTACTCAGATGCACGCACTCAACGGCTCGATTTCAGTTCAATCCTTACCCAACCAAGGAACAATATTCATACTCAAAATTCCTTTTTCTATGACTACAGAAAAGTTAATGCTAGTTCAAGCCAAAGGTGTTGTTTATGGTCTGATGTTGGACAGTATCGAAAAAATATTGATTCCCTCTGAACAACAGATTAAAGAAATTGAAGGTCAAAAAGTCTTACATTGGAATATAGATAATGATGAAACTATAGTCAATCTTCGTCAACTTTCAAAGTTAATTAATTATAATGATTCATTCTTTAATAATGCTACTCCATACAACACATCAAATACTCACGACCCAAGCATAGCGAAAAATCCGGTGCTTTTGCTACAGCGAAATCAGGGAAAGGTTGCCTTAGAAGTTGACCAAATAATTGGTGAACAAGAACTAGTAATCAGACCTTTAGGAAATGCGATCGCACCGCCAAAATACATTTATGGTTGTAGTAGTTTAGCCAATGGCAATCTCATCTTAGTAATTGATGCTTTGTTGCTAGTAAAATCTAGCGAAATCCAACAAACAACACTTGATATCAGGGCGCTACCAGTAGCTTCTTCATCAAATAAAAAAGCCTTGCCGATATCAGGGCATACTTTTTCATCTACACCATTACTTGCAGCATCGACTTCCACAATAACTATAGAAACCCAACCCAGTTATTCTCAAGAGCCAGATAATAAATTACCAAAAGTTGTTTTAATAGTAGATGATGCAATTAGTCTCCGGCAAACTCTCTCTCTGACTTTACAAAAATCTGGCTATCAGGTTATACAAGCTCAAAATGGTGTAGAAGCTCTAGAAAAATTGCAGTTACATCCTGAAATTAAAGTTGTTGTCTCCGATTTAGAGATGCCACGAATGAATGGTTTTGAGTTGTTAAGCAATTTCCGCCAATACACCAATTTAGCAAAAATACCTGTAGTGATTCTTACTTCTCGCAGCGCTGAAAAACATCGCCAACTTGCCCAAGAATTGGGTGCAAAAGCTTACTTAACTAAGCCTTTTTTAGAACATGAGTTTATCTCTAAAATTAAAGAGTTAATGAACAGTAATGCAGATGATTTAGAGCGTTTACTCATAGTGAAAAATAATTAATAATTCGTAATTCGTAATGACGCTCTCTACGTTCGCGCAGCGTGTCGCAGACAGACGCTAAAAGCGTAGCTTGCAACTCTTACAGAGTACGCGGACTCGCTTTGCGCATCGCTAACGGAATTCGGAATTACGAATTACCAGGTAGATTATTTGGATCTACACCTAAAGAACGTAAATACTCGGCTAATTGTTCAGCTCTTTGCCGTTCTTGTTGTGCCTGTTCTGCATCTGTAAAATAGCGGTTTCCTTGCTCGTCATACCAACATAAAAACTCCTGTTGTATGCCGCCAATTACAGCTTGGTGTCGCCCTATACCTAAACCCACCTCTGGCATCAAATAGGGTTCACCTATTTGTAATTGGTAGTTTCCATCGAGCAACTTATACACTTCCAAGGGTTGATGTTGGTCACGTCGCCAAAACTCAGGGTTATAAATTACGTAGTACAATACACCGAGTTTTTTGTATATATCTAGCTTCTCGTCGTATTCACCTCCTGGAGTATGGGATACCATTTCTAATGTGAATATTGGAACTATCCCATTTTCTTCCCAAACTGCGTAACTTTTGCGTGATTTTCCACCCTTTTTCCGTTCTACTCCCAGACTTAAAAAAGCATCTGGCACTACAGGTACTCTGGGATTTACTCCTGTGGTGTGATAAACTCCCATATCTACTCCGAAGTACCAATCCATACGATTTGCCCAAATGGAGTTGAGTAAGAAAAGTAAAATGTTAGGCAAAAAGTTTTGGTCTTCGTTATCCACCGGCGTATCGTCTGAACAGGGAAGTTCATCGGTAGTTGGTAACGCATTTTTGAGATCGGGTGAGAGCATAACCGTTGTCTCGCTGGCGTTTGATGCTTTTATTATAAATGAGTGACCAAAAGTTTAGCGTTTGGGTGTAACTTCACCAAATTTAATTAAAAGTGCGATCGCAATACTAACAAGCAAAATTAACGTCATACTCAAGGCTGAACCAAATCCCCAATTTTGCGTTGCTCCCAGAAACTGATTATAAACTAACCGCGCCGCCGTCATACTAGAGGCACCACCGAGTAATTCTGGATCGACAAAATCCCCTAAGCCTGTGATGAATACAAGCATGGAAGCAGCCGCAATTCCCGGAAAAATTTGTGGTACTGTTACTTGGCAAAAAGTTTCCACAGGATTTGCACCTAAATCAGCCGCGGCTTCTAGCAACCGCTTGTCTAGCTTTTCGAGAGAAGCATATAAAATCAAAACCATATAAGGTAATAAGCTGTAACTCATGCCAATCAATACAGCTTGACTATTGTTGAGTAATTCCCAATTAGGCAAGCCTAAATTGCTGAGTAAACTGTTCAATAAACCAGTAGGACGAAGAATTGTAATCCAAGCATAAGAACGGAGTAACGAAGAAGTCCACAAAGGTAGAACAAAACCTAATAGCAACAAATTTCGCCAACGCTGCGGCGCTATTTGAGCAATCCAATAGGCGACGGGGAAGCCCAAAATTAAACAAATTATCGTAGTGCCAAATGCAAAAAATAGCGATCGCCCAATTACTTGCACGTAAAGAGAGTCAAATATTCGGATGTAGTTTTTGAATCCGTTGGGATTGACCAAATCTCCCGGTCGGATATCTGCAACTAAACTTAACTCGAAAATTATCAAAGTTGGCAGCACCAACAAAAGTAATAACCAAATCCCAGATGGTGCAAGCAATACCAAGGGCTGGAGCCAATTTCTGACGGGATGCTGCAATTGTTCTATTTTGGAAATCTGATTTTTTTCAAAATTCATCACTTATAACTCTACAAATTTGAGATTTTTAATTTTGGATTTTGGATTGAATTAAAAATCTCAAATCCAAAATTTATTTAGCTGCTAGTTAATTGAGTCCAATAACGATCGTAAACCTCTTCAAATTCTCCTACAGGTGTAACACGTTCACAATTTTTTAACAGGGACTCTGGCGGAAACAAATTAGCGTTGTTTTGGATTGTTTTTGGCAATTGCTCAAATCCGGCACTATTCGGCGTAGAAATATTTAGGCGTTGAGTAATTTTGGCTGCTATTTCTGGTTGCAAAATCATGTTAATCCAAGCATAAGCTCCAGCTTGGTTGGGGGCTGTTTTGGGAATTACAATAGTGTCTGTCCATAATGAAGAACCACTGCGAGGAATCACATATTTGAGTTTAGGGTTTTCTTGAGAAATTTTTACTGCATCTGCTGAATAACACATTGCCAGTAGTAAATCTCCTGCGAGAATTTGATTTTGCCAAGCGTCAGTGTCAAAACGGGCGATCGCAGGTTTTAGCACCTTCAATTTTTCATAAGCTTGTTTGATTTCTGGTTCATTTTTTGAGTTGTAAGAATAACCGAGCATTCGTAAGGTTGCACCCATAACTTCTCGAACATCATTGAGCAGGGTCATTCGCTGATTAAGTTGCTCTTGATTTTGCCAAAGGTAATCCCAGTCTTGTGGTGCATTTTTGATTTTTTCGGAATTGTAAAGTAAACCTGTTGTCCCCCAGTTAAAAGGGATACTGTAGCGGTTATTGGGGTCATAACTAGGATTCTGAAATCGGGGAAATAAATTCTCTAGACCGATTAAGCGATCGTGATTTATTTCTGTTAACAAGCCTTTGTCTACCATCTTCTGCACCATATAATCAGATGGGTTGATGATGCTGTAAGTGCCACCGCCTCCAGCTTGCAATTTAGCCAGCATGACATCATTGGAATCATACACATCTGCCAGCACTTTCATGCCAGTTTGGCCGCTAAAAGTTTTCAATAATTGGTTGTCAGTATATTGCGTCCAGGTAAAGATATAAAGTTGGTCACGCTGACTATTGGTATTAGAATTAGCACGTACTTCAGCCAGCCTCCAGCCACAACCACCTAAAGATAAGCTAGAAAGTGCTGCCACCCCTTTTAAAAATTGGCGTCTGTTAGTCATTAAGTTAATAGTTAATCATCTTTTGTATTGTTGCCGATTGATTCTAAATATGCTTTTAATTGGAGTGCCCATAGGTAGTTTAAAGATTAACTTAAGTGTATCTACTTGTGCAACTGTTAATAAGTTACTGCTGTCAGCTAGTGTTAAGCACGATTTTTAATCAAGCTTGAGTTATAAAAATTAACAAAGAGCAAGTAATTCAACAGATTGAACAGAAATGGGAGCAAATTAGCAACCAAGTAAGCCGTGAGTCTCAACGCGCTGCTTACCGCGCCAGCCTTGGGCTAACCCCATAAGCCAATCGCTTGATTTTGTGGAAATTTATCTGTTAAGACAAGCAGGGGAGAGAAAAAAGCTTAATCCAAGCGTAATAAAAAAATTAAGATATCTGGGAACAATAAATCTGTAAATTCTCAAGATTTTGCGGAATTATAAAATGTCTAATTGGCAAAACTTTCGCTCTCAATGGCAGCGAGTTCGATATTGTCTAATTTTTCTGTCCGCCTTCTGGTTGAGCTTAGGGGTTCCGGGTTGCAGTTTATTTCCACCCAGATCTCAAATCTCTGTAGCACCCCAACTCACCCAAATCAAGCAAACTGCACAACGCTTTGACGGTGTAACAATTAACGTTATCACTCAGGATGAAACCGTTCGTACAGGTACTAAGAGACGGATTGCTGGGTTTGAAGCCTTGACTGGAGCGAAGGTCAATCTGACGGGCGTTCCTTTTCAAAATTTATACAACATGCTGCAAAATAATTGGTCTAGCAGTGCTTCAAAGTACGATATGGCAATTATTTTACCTTCATGGCAGATTGACTTTATCAATGCTGGCTTTGTAGAAGATTTAATGGCGCGAGTCAAGTCTGATGCAGCCATACAGTGGGAAGATATTGCACCGATCTTTCGGAATTTTAGTGCGACTTATAAAGGACGCATCGCATCTACAGTATTCCGTTGGATGGGGACTTTCACATGGTTTATTACCGCACTGATTTGTTAAAGCAAGCGGGGTTAACGCCTCCTACAAACTGGGATGAGTATCTGGCGATCGCCAAACGGTTTCACGGCAAAGACTTGAATGGTGACGGTAAAATGGACTATGGCTCTTGTATGTCCAAGGGTGCTGCTGATAATAACACAAGCCTGTTGATATCCATTGCCACTCCTTTTTTACAATCTCAGGGAACCGCACAAGGGACATTTTTCGACCCAGACACAATGAAGCCTCTGGTGAACAATCCCGCCTTTGCCAAAGCACTGGATATTTATAAACAAGCGATGGACTATGGAATTCCCCAAGATGAGAATCTAGGTAATTCCAAAGCTAGAGAATTATTTATTACTGGTAGGTGCGCCCTGACCATTGATTGGGGCGATGTTGGACCCTTAGCCATTGATCTATCTGTGTCTAAAGTGATGGATAAAGTAGGGGCTGTCATCACTCCAGGCACTACTCAAGTGCTCGATCACAAGACTAACAAACTGGTTGCCTGCGATAAGTTTACCTGTCCTTATGCCATTGATGGTGTCAATCTACGCACCCTACGCCGCCAATATCGGTTGGACAAGTGTAATTTATGCCAAGGCAGCACCAAAAGTGAAGGATGCCGCCTATGCGTTTTTCTCTTACATGAGCCAACCCGCTCAGTCTAACGTGGATGTGACGATTGGGGCAACGGGCTTCAACCCCTACCGAATTTCGCAATTTAAAAACTCAGATCCCTGGATTAAATCTGGGATGTCGTCTGAAGCAGCCAACAACTATCTCGCAGCGCTCGGCATCAGCTTGAATAGTCCCAATATGGTTTTGAGTTTGACCATTCCCCATAATCAACAATATCAATTTGAAGTTCTCGATGCCGTTGTATCTAAGTTTTTAGGGAACAAAATTACAACCGAGCAGGCAATGCAGCAGATTGAACAAAGATGGGAACAGATTACTAACAAAGTAGGGCTGGAGTCTCAACACGCCACTTACCGCGCCACCCTTGGGCTAAACCCCATACCATAAAGACGGCAGAAAGAGAAATCTCCAATCCTTAATCCAACTGTTCATTTGAGAGATGAAGTGGGCATCTTAGAAATAATTGGGCAAAAATAAGATTGAGAGTGACTAACAATGCATTGCCCATCTCAGTAGTTTGGGTCTGTAAAAGGAGCCACAGAGCGTGCGAAATTGGAACCTCAGCACAAAAATTATTGCTTCTTATTCAGTGCTAATCGCGGTGATGGCAGGGACAATTGCTTCGGGAATATACTGGCAGTTGTACTCTAGTCAAAGGCAGGCAATCCGTAATCGTCTTTTGGCGATTGTCAGTCTGGCAGTTCCACAAATCGATAGGGATTATCACGGATTAGTTCTCCAGCGTAGCGATCGCACCTCAGCCTTTTACAAAATCAATCAAGATAGGCTTGTATCTATTCAAGCAACTATCAAAGATATTTTACGCATTTATACTGTACGAAAACAACCAAATAAATAAAAAATTTGTCTATGTCTTAAACTACGATCCTGCCGAGCAAGGTAAAAACGTAATGATTGGCATGGATTACACAAAGTCATTAAATGATTTGTATGCAGCTGTTGCCTACAATGCACCGTTTGTTGAGCAGGAATTTGACCAAACTGGAAATGGTGAAACCATTCTTTACGGCTATGCCCCAATTACCAATCTTCAGGGTCGGGTAAATGGATTTTTGGTGGTTGAATTAAATGCAAGTTCTGTAGTGCGCCAGGAAATTCGGGTTGCTGGATTTGCTCTAGTAACTTTTTTGGCTGTGTTGTTACTGACTGTCGTTTTAGTGCGTTGGCTATCGCGATCGCTGGTAGTTCTACCAATATTACAACTCAATAGCGCCGCCAAGCAATTAGAAACGGGGAATTGGAATGCCACTCTACCAAGTAACCGCACCGATGAGCTTGGAGAACTCTCCGCATCTTTTAATAGCATGGCCAAACAGTTGCAAACATCCTTTGCAACCTTAGAACAAAAGGTAGAAGAACGCACACTACAACTAGCAGAAGCAAAAGAGAAAGCCGATACTGCTAACCTTGCTAAGAGCGAGTTTCTGGCTAATATGAGCCATGAACTGCGAACTCCGCTCAATGGCATCCTGGGCTATGCCCAAATTCTCCAAAATGGTGAACCCTTAACAGAACAAGCTAAAAAAGGTGTAGATATCATCTATCAGTGCGGCAATCATTTGCTCAATCTGATTAACGATATCCTTGACCTCGCCAAAATCGAAGCCCGCAAGTTGGAATTACATCCTAGCGATGCGAATTTCCCAGCACTTTTGGAAGGCATTGCAGAGATGATGCGCGTGCGTGCTGGTCAAAAAGGAATCCCCTTCACCTATCAACCTGATTCTAATTTACCTGTAGGCATTAGAGTCGATGAAAAACGACTACGCCAAGTGTTGATTAACTTATTGGGCAATGCGATTAAGTTTACTGACGAAGGCAGAGTTACGTTTCGCGTTAAAGCTTCGGCTTCGCTCAGCTTTAACACCAAGCGAAGCCGAGGTGTTAAAACTCACAAACTGGAAACTGCAACCTATCAAATTCGCTTTGAGGTCGAAGATACAGGGGTTGGGATATCGCCAATCGGACTCACGAAAATTTTCCAACCCTTTGAACAAGTGGGTGATGTGAAGAAACAAGGAGAAGGTACTGGACTAGGATTAGCAATCAGTCTGCAAATCGTTTCTCTGATGGGTAGCACCCTAAATGTAGACAGCCAACTTGGAAAAGGTAGCACCTTCTGGTTTGAGGTTGAACTTCTTGAAGCTCAAGAATGGGCAGTAAGTCTGCAAATAACTAAGCAAGGCAAGATTGTCGGATTTCAAGGCAGCAAGCGCCAAGTGCTGGTAGTCGATGACCGTTGGGAGAATCGCTCGGTTTTAGTTAGTCTACTGGAACCTTTGGGTTTTGCAGTGATTGATGTCAGCAATGGTCGAGAAGGATTAGACAAGGCGCAGGAGATTCATCCTGACCTGATTATTACAGACTTGATGATGCCAGAAATGGATGGTTACGAAATGCTGCGACAGTTGCGACAGATTCCTGAGTTGCAGAATGTTCCAGCGATCGCCTCTTCAGCTAGTGTATTTGAAAGTAACCAGAATGAGAGTATCACAGCCGGAGCCAATGCTTTTTTATCTAAGCCTGTAGAAGCCTCAGTGCTGCTGAAGTTGTTGGAAAAATACCTGAATCTGAAATGGATTTATGACCAAAACTCTATTGCTGTGGAGCCGATGAGTGCCAATTCAGAGGCAATATCTTCATCCACCCCAGATGAGATTGTTCCCCCAACCGAGGAGGTTTTGTCGCAGTTGCACACATTGACGTTGCAGGGACGCTTGATGGCAATCGAGCAACAGCTAAAAACTTTGGAAAAAACAGATGAGCGATACCAACCATTTGTTAAAGCGATACGTGAGTATGCAGATAATTTCCAGACTGAAAAAATCCGAGCATTCATTGAACAGTATCTTCTTTAATCGAAGGTACTGACGACTAGACACTAGAAAAGAATTCTTATAATCCCAATCCCCATTTTTGCTATGACAGCATTCTCTAGTAATTCCATTACATTTAACAATCCTGTTACCAACGTCTTTGACAATGGTATTATCCTCATTGTCGATGATGTACCAAATAACTTGAAGGTGCTCTCAGACACCTTAGCCCAAGCTGGTTTTGAAGTTGCGATCGCCACGAGTGGTGAAACTGCGCTACAACAATTAGAACATACTCCAGTGTCTTTGATTTTACTGGATGTAATGATGCCAGGAATGAATGGCTTTGAAACTTGTCAGCAGATCAAAGCCAATTCAAAAACCCAAAATATCCCGATTATCTTTATTACTGCCCTGTCTGAATCGGTGAATAAAGTTACAGGCTTTGAACTTGGAGCTATTGACTACATCACCAAACCGTTTCAACAAGGTGAAGTTTTAGCACGGGTGCGAACTCACTTAAAGCTTAACCAATTGAGCCAGTCTCTTGAAGCTAGAAATAGAGAACTGCAACAACTTACTGAGCAACTAGAGCAACGAGTCGCAGAACGAACCCAGGAATTATTTGCATCGATTGAAACTCTCAAACAAACGCAACAATTGATGCGCTTGGTATTTGATACTATTCCCCACTGGGTAGACTGGAAAGATATCAATTCAGTTTATTTGGGCTGTAATCAAAGTTTGGCTAATGCACTAAACTTAAGTTCACCTGATGAAATTGTGGGTAAAAATGACTATGACTTACTGATAAGCAAAAAAGAATCCGATTGGTATCGTGTGTGCGATCGCCGCGTCATGGAGTCTGGTCAAGCAGAACTTCACATAATTGAACAATTGCAACGGGCGGATGGTCAGCAAATTTGGTTGGATACGAGCAAGATACCTTTACGAGATGCCAAGGGAAATGTGTTCGGCATTTTATTAGTGACAGAAGATATAACCGAACATCAACTGGCACAAGAAGAACTCAAACAACAAAAACAAAATCTAGAGGAAGCGCTAGCAGAGCTTCAAGGCACTCAAGTACAATTGGTGCAAAGTGAAAAAATGTCAGCACTGGGAAACCTTGTTGCGGGGGTGGCACATGAAATCAATAACCCTGTTGGCTTCCTGGGCGGCAATATTCAACCTGCTTTAGATTATATCAAGGATATATTTAGCTTAATTGATTTGTATCAACAGGAATATTGTACTCCCAGTGGAATAATTCAAGAGGAAATCGAAGCAATTGACCTCGATTACATCCGCGAGGACTTACCTAAGTTAGTGGGTTCTATGCGAGAAGGTGTAAACCGAATTCGGGATATTAGTACTTCTTTACGAACCTTCTCTTGTGCTGATAGCGATCGCCCCATCGCTTGTAATATTCATGATGGCATAGACAGCACCATTTTGATTCTCAAACATCGTCTCAAACCTTCGGAAACCCGTCCAGAAATTAAAGTTATCAAAGAATATGGTCAGCTACCATTAGTAAAATGCTTTGCTGGGCAGTTGAATCAGCTGTTTATGAATATTCTAGCAAATGCTATTGATGCTTTGGAAAAGTCAAATATTGGACGTAGTTTTGAAGAGATAAAAACTCATCTAAATTGGATAAAAGTTATTACTCAAATTACTGAAGACAAACAAAAAATAATTATTAATATTAAAGATAATGGTAAGGGAATGAATGAAGAAATTCAATTAAAAATATTTGACAATTTATTTACTACAAAATCTGTCGGGAAAGGCACAGGATTAGGATTAGCGATCGCTCGTCAAATTGTTGAAGAAACCCATTGCGGAAAATTGAGTTTTAACTCAGTTATAGGTGAGGGGACAGAATTTATCATTGAAATTCCGGTGTAATTTTTGGCGATTTTTGTTAAACAGCTTCAGATATCTGGGAATACTAAATCTGGAAATTGTGAGGATTTAGCAATATGGCTAGCACTATTGTCAGTATGGCCGGATATCAGATCAGTGAAGAACTATACAATGGTTCCAGAACTCTAGTTTATCGAGGGTATCGAGAGACTGACTTATTACCTGTAGTGATTAAGTTGCTGAAAAATCCTTATCCGAGTTTCAGCGAACTCTTGTCGTTTCGCAATCAGTACACTATTACTAAAAATCTCAACTCACCGCTAATCGTCCAAACCTATAGCCTAGAACCCTACCAAAATGGCTATGCGCTGGTGATGGAAGACTTTGGGGGGATTTCTCTTAAAAATTATTTTACCTCACCAGAAACGCGATATATCGCGTCTCTACAAGAGTTTTTAGTTTTAGCGATCGCACTGTGCAATACCTTAGATATACTTTATCGAGAGCGGATTATTCATAAAGATATCAAACCCGCCAATATTTTAATTAATCCTGAAAGCAAACAAGTTAAATTAATTGATTTTAGTATTGCTTCTTTACTACTACGAGAAACCCAAGCAATTCAAAATGCCAACGCTTTAGAAGGTACACTTGCCTATCTTTCGCCAGAGCAAACTGGACGGATGAATCGGGGAATTGACTACCGGAGTGATTTCTACTCATTAGGTGTCACCTTTTACGAATTACTCACTGGACAATTACCATTTGTCTGTGATGAGCCGATGGAATTGCTGCATTGTCATCTTGCCAAAACTCCCATTACAGTACATCAGAACAATCCCAATATTCCCTTAGTTTTATCTGAAATAATCAGCAAATTAATGGCGAAAAATGGTGAAGACCGTTATCAGAGTGCCTTGGGAATCAAGTATGATTTAGAGATTTGTCTAAGTCAATTACAAGCCACCGGAAACATTGAATCCTTTGTACTAGGAGAGCGTGATATTAGCGAGCGCTTCCTCATCAGAGAAAAGCTCTATGGTAGAGAAAAAGAAGTTGCTCAACTATTAGCTGCTTTTGAACAAGTCAGCACAGGTAGTACAGAAATGATGCTAGTAGCAGGTTTTTCTGGCATTGGAAAAACTGCCGTTGTCAATGAAGTTCATAAACCCATTGTTCGCCAACGTGGTTACTTTATCAAAGGCAAATATGACCAGTTTGGGCGCAATATTCCCTTTAGCGCCTTTGTCCAAGCCTTCCGAGACTTAATGGGGCAATTCCTTTCAGAATCAGATGCACAACTACAAACCTGGAAAACCAAGATTCTCGAAGCCGTTGGAGAAAACGGACAAGTCTTGATTGATGTCATTCCATCATTAGAGCGCATTATCGGCAAACAGCCCCCAGTCACAGAACGATCGGGAACTGCTGCCCAAAATCGCTTCAATCTGCTGATGCAGAAATTTGTGCAAATCTTCACAAGGCAAGAACATCCGTTAGTGATGTTTTTAGATGACTTACAGTGGGCAGATTCTGCATCGCTGAAATTGCTGCAATTGTTGATGTCAGGAACCGGATATTTATTAATCTTGGGTGCGTATCGGGATAATGAAATATCACCGGCTCACCCATTCATCCTCACTGTAGATGAGATCGTTAAAACTGGGGCAGTGGTTAATACCATTACGCTGCAATCGTTAAGTTTAGCGGATATGAATCAATTGCTGGCAGATACGCTAAATTGCAAATTATCCCTAGCTGAACCGTTAACGGAATTGGTGGTGCAAAAAACGAAAGGTAATCCTTTTTTTGCCACGCAATTTATAAAAGTATTGTATGAATATGGACAGATTACTTTTGACTCAAAAACACGATATTGGCAGTGTGATATTGCTCAAGTCAGAGCCTTAGCACTCACCGATGATGTGGTGGAGTTTATGGCACTGCAATTGCAAAAGTTGCCGAACCAGACTCAGAATGTTCTCAAACTTGCAGCTTGTATTGGGGCACAATTTGATTTGAATACGCTGGCGATCGTTTCAGAACGATCGCTAGAAGCAACGGCGGCTGATTTATGGAAAGCTTTGCAAGAAGGGTTGATTATTCCGAATACGGAAATCTATAAGTTTTTTATTCAGTCTGATAGTGCATCGGTTTCTGATGCCGCAGCAAATCCGACTTATCGGTTTTTGCATGATCGCATTCAGCAAGCTGCTTATTCCCTGATTCCTAATGACCAAAAACAAATTACCCATCTAGAAATCGGTACATTGCTATTTCGCAACAGTAGCGAAACCCAGCGTCAGGAAAGAATTTTTGATATTGTCGGTCATTTTAACTTAGCCGCCGAGTTAATTACCGAGCCTGACGCTTGCTATGAATTTGCCACCCTCAACTTACAGGCAGGCAAAGCCGCTAAAGCTGCTGCCGCCTTTGATGCCGCCTTCATGTTTGTGAGCAAGGGCATTGATCGACTACCAAATACAAAATGGCAAGATAACTATCCCTTGTCCTTGGCACTGTATGATTTAGGCGCTGGAGTCGCTTACCTATGCAGCCAATTTGAGCAAACAGATCGACTAATTGCCTCAATTTTGCAAAATGCAAGAAATTTACTCGATAAAGTTAGTGCCTACGAGACTAAAATATTGTCTCATATTGCTCAAAACCAGATGCAAGAGGCTGTTTCTATTGCCCTCGATGTACTACAGCAGTTGAGACTTAAACTTCCCAAACAACCCACTAAAATCGATGTCTTGCTGGGATTAGCGAAAACAAAGCTGATCTTGGGTAATAAAAAAACAGCAGAGTTGATCGACTTACCCAAGATGAGCAATCCCAGGGTGCTGGCGATCATGCGAATTTTATCAAGTGCGGCATCTGCGACTTATGTCTGCGCTCCACAGTTGATGCCGCTATTCGTCTTTGAACGGATTAATTTATCAGTTTGCTACGGTAATACCGCCCTTTCAGCCGTTGCCTACGCTTGGTATGGAATGATTCTTTGCGGTGTGGTGATGGATATTGAAGCGGGTTATCAGTTTGGGCAATTGGCTTTGCAAGTGTTAGAGCGTTTTAACGCCACTGATTCAAAGGCACAAACCCTCTTCATAAACTGTATCTTAATCAGTCATTGGCGCGAACCTGTAAAAGACAGCATTCCATTGCTGTTAGAGGCTTACCAAACAGGGCTAGAAACAGGAGATGTAGAATATGCAACTTGGGCGGTGGGTATGTATTCTTACAACCAGTATTGTACGGGAAAACACTTGAGCGACACGGAACAAACAATGCGATCGCTACTATCGGCGATCGCCCCGTTGAACCAGAAAAATGGCTCAATTTACCTACAACTTCATCATCAAGTTACCTTAAATCTTCTGGGTCATACCAACAATCCTAGCATCTTGTCGGGGGAAAGTTATCAAGCTGCCGAGGTAATTCCTATGCAGCAAGCCACCAAAGATCACTTAGGGTTGTTCATAAGCTATGTTCACCAACAATACTTACATTACTTGTTTGAGGAGTATGCTGAAGCCGTTGAAAAAGCGAAGGTGGCAAAACTTTATCTTGATAGTAGTGTATCATCATTGGGCACAGTCCTACATTACTTTTATGACTCCCTAGCGCGATTGGCTGTTTATCCAAAAGTCTCATCTTCAGAACGTCAGCAACTCCTCAAGCAGGTCAAAGCGAATCAGAAAAAACTGAAGAAGTGGGCTTTTTACGCCCCAAGCAATTACCAACATAAGTTTCTACTGGTAGAAGCAGAACAACATCGGATACTGAAGAAATATCCAGAGGCGATCGCTCTCTACGATCGCGCCATCGCCCTCGCCAAAGAAAATCAATACCTCAACGAAGAAGCATTAGCCAACGAACTTGCCGCCAAATTCTATCTCGATTGGGGCAAAGAAAAAATCGCTCAAGTCTATATGACAGAAGCCTATTATTGTTACACCCGTTGGGGAGCCAAAGCCAAAGTGATTGATTTAGAAACCCGATATCCCCAACTACTCGTAGGAATTTTCCAGAAACAGCAACCATTTTTCACACTCACAGAAACGATGATTCCGATCTCCTCTCACACTATTCAGAGTTCCAGCTTCGGTAATGGTAGCTTTTCAGAAGCTCTCGATCTAGCAACTATTCTCAAAGCTTTTCAATCTCTCTCTAGTGAAATTGAGTTGGAGAAATTACTCTCGACCCTACTTCAGGTGATACTCAAAAACGCAGGAGCTGATAAATGTGCGTTGCTGATGCCTTCAGGCTCGCACTGGGTAATTGAGGCATTATCCCAACTCGAAGGGCCTGCCATTGTCTTGCGTTCGCTGCCCTTTGAGGATCATCAAATAGTACCTGTTGCCCTGATTAATTGGGTCAAAAACACCCTATCATTGGCTGTGATTGAGAATGCAGTAGTCGAGCCAACCCTCGTGGCTGACCCCTATATTCTGCGCCATTCACCTAAGAGTATTCTCTGTGCGCCAATTCTCAACCAAGGCAAGTTGATTGGCATTTTGTACCTCGAAAATAACCTGACGGTGGGAGCTTTTACCAGCGATCGCCTACAAGTTCTCAAACTCCTCACTACTCAAGTAGCTATTTCTCTAGAAAATGCCCAATTATATCACAAATTAGAGAACTATTCCCATACTTTGGAGCAAAAAGTAGAAGAACGCACCCAGGAAATAACAGAAAAAGCAACTCAGTTAGAATTAACACTAGAGAAACTTTACTCAACTCAAGCCCAACTAATTCAATCAGAAAAAATGTCTGGTTTGGGACAGCTAGTTGCTGGGATTGCTCATGAAATTAATAATCCAATTAATTTCATCTATGGCAACTTACAACCAGCGAGTGAATACGTTGCATCCTTAATTGAATTAAATAATTTATATCAGCAACTTTATCCGCAACCATTGCCAGAGATTGCCGAAAAAATGGCAGATATAGAACTAGAATTTTTAGTGAACGATTTACAAAAGCTCTTATCCTCGATGAGGGTGGGAGCAGATCGCATCTGTCAAATTGTGCTGTCATTGCGAAATTTTTCCCGTTTGGATGAATCAGAAATCAAACCCGTAGACATTCACTCTGGTATTGATAGCACGCTGTTAATTTTGCAGCATCGACTTCAGAATAATAGTAAACATCCAGAGATTGTAGTTATTCAGAAATATGGTCAACTACCTTTAGTTAATTGTTATGCTTCTGCTCTGAATCAGGTGTTTATGAACATTATCAACAATGCCATTGATGCCTTAGAAATATCAGATACAAATCGCCAGCTTACTATTGTAATTCAGACTGAATTAAAAGAATCAAACAAGATATTAATATCTATTGCAGACAACGGTATAGGCATGAGCAAGTCCGTGCAAAATCAGATATTTAACCCATTTTTTACGACGAAATCAGTAGGTAGTGGTACGGGTTTAGGATTATCAACTAGCTATTCGATTGTGGTAGAAAAACATGGGGGTCAGTTAAGTTGCATTTCTACACCAGGAGAGGGAACAGAATTTTTTATTAAAATTCCAGTATAATTTTTGGTGATTTTTGTTAAACAACTTCAGATATCTGGGAATACTAAATCTGAAAATCTTAAGGATTTAGCAATATGGTTAGCACTCTAGTCAGTATTCCTGGATATCGCATCTATACAGAACTTTACAATGGTTCCAGAACTATAGTTTATCGAGGGTATTGAGAAACCGACTCATTACCCGTAGTGATTAAACTGCTGAAAAATCCTTATCCCAGCTTCTCTGAACTCTTGTCGTTTCGCAATCAGTACACCATTGCCAAAAATCTCAACTCACCGCTAATCATCCAAACCTACAGCCTGGAGGCGTATCAAAATGGCTATGCGTTGGTGATGGAAGATTTTGGCGGGATTTCTCTAAAAGAGTGGGGAGTGGGGGAAAGTGTAGAATCTCTGATGGAGTTTTTAGAAATAGCGATCGCACTGTGCAATGCCTTAGATATATTGTACCAGAATTGCACTATTCATAAAGACATCAAACCCGCGAATATTTTAATTAATCTCGAAACAAAACAAGTTAAATTAATTGACTTTAGTATTGCATCTCTGCTGCCACAAGAAACTCAAGAAATCCAAAATGCCAATACCCTAAAAGGAACTCTGTCCTATCTTTCACCAGAGCAAACTGGAAAGATGAACCAGGGTATTGACTACCGGAGTGACTTCTACTTCTACTCATTAAGTGTCACATTTTACAAACTACTCACAGGACAATTACCATTTATCTCTGACGATCCAATGGAATTGGTACATTGTCATCTTGCCAAAACCCCTACTTTAGTACATCAGATAACTCCTGAAATTCCGTTAGTTTTATCGAAAATAATCAGCAAATTGATGGCAAAAAATACCGAGGATCGCTATCAGAGTACATTAGGAATAAAGCATGATTTAGAAATTTGTCTTAATCAATTAAAAGCCACTGGAAATATTGAATATTTTACAAACAGAGAGTGAGATATTAGCGATCTTTTTACCATTATGGAAAAATTATATGGTCGAGAAAAGGAAGTCAATGAACTACTAGAAGCATTTGATAGAGTATCCACAGGAAACAGCAAAATGGTATTGATCACTGGGTTTTCTGGCATCGGTAAAAGGTAATTAATGAAGTTTACAAACCTATAGTCAAACAACAGGGATATTTTATTAAAGGGAAATTTGACCAGTTTAATCGCAACATTCCTTTTTCAGCATTTGTCCAAGCATTCCGAGATTTAATGGGACAATTGATTGCAGAAAGTGATGTCCAAATCCAGCAATGGAAAAGTCAAATTATTCAAGTGTTAGGTGAAAACGGACAGGTAATTATTGATGTCATTCCCGAATTAAAACGCATTATTGGTACTCAAACACCTGCAACAGAATTATCTGGTATTGCTGCACAAAATAGATTTAATTTATTATTCCAAAAATTCCTTCAATTATTTACTCAAAATCCACATCCATTAGTGATATTTGTGGATAATTTACAATGGGCTGATTCGGCTTCATTGAAACTTATTCAATTATTAATGAGTGATGCAAATTAAGGATATTTATTATTAATTGGGGCATATCGTGATAATGAAGTATCACCTGCACATCCTTTGATATTGACATTGGATGCAATTAGGAAAGCAGCGGCAATTGTAAATACAATTACCCTAGGACCTCTAAGTCAATTAAAATTGAACAAGCTGGTAGCTGATACGTTAAGATGTACCGAGAACTTGGCGTTTTTTCTATCAGAATTGATTCATCGAAAAACTCAAGGTAATCCTTTTTTTATCCGAACGCTCAAATACAAACCATCTTTGAACCACAATTACTAGACACTTGTCAAGATATCCCCAGAAAAATTATTAACTATGTCAAGAATACCCAAGAAACCGTTGTCATAGATAATTGCCAAACAGATATCAGGGGGGTGATTGGGGAATATATGCATTCCTCACAACCCCAGAGTGTCTTGTGTACACCAATTATTAATCAAGGGCATTTAGTGGGGATTTTATATCTGGAAAACCAAATCACTTCTGGAGTATTTACCCAGGAACAATTGCAAGTAATTAACTTACTTTCTTCCCAAGCAGCAATCTCTCTAGAAAATACCAGACTTTATCAAAAAGCTCAACAAGCATTACTTGATTTACAACAGGCACAATTACAAATTGTTCAAAGTGAAAAAATGTCAGCTTTGGGTAACTTAGTTGCTGGTGTCGCTCATGAAATGAATAATCCTCTCGGTTTTATTGCTGCTACTCTAAAACTTGCTCAACCTACCGTCGCAGATATTAGCGAACACCTGAAGCTCTATCAAGAAACTCTACCAAATCCAGGCGAGGAAATCAAAGACCACGCCGAAGAAATTGACTTAGACTATAGCTTATCAGACTTGCCCAAGATGATTGATTCCATGACTATGGCGTGCGACAGGTTAAAAAATATCAGTACTAGTCTTCGCACTTTCTCCCGCGCTGACAAGAATTCGCTACGAATTAATGAAATGTTGTACTAAGTAAAGTAAATGTGAGGTAAATATGTGTAAGAAGGCACTAAATGACGAGGTATTGCTTTTACGTCAGCAAAATGCACAATTGCTGCAACAGTTAGAAGCATTGCAAGAACTTTATTCAACTACGCTGTTAGCTGAACAACATCAAATTTGGGAATTAGTTACTGGGTTAATCTAAAATCTAAAATCCAAAATTGTTTGACTATTGACTAATAGCTAAACAATCAGTTTCTGCCCACCAGGCATAAATAGGCGTGTCGCGGTCTGGTAAAGTGCCAAAAGTATTAGGTTGCAACACATTGATGCTAATGCCATTTGTTAATTCCATAACATAATTAACGTGTGTGCCCAAATACATAACGTTGACAAGCCGTCCTTCAAAGCAGTTAGCTGGCAAATTAGGTGGATACAGCGAAAGCTGTATTTTTTCTGGACGCACACTTACTACTACAGCTTGTGATAATTCAGTTGGTGTATCTTCAGTGCGGCTAATAACAATTGATAGTCCTATTTTTGTGGAAATTTTAATATTAGAGGAGTCTACCGCGACGATTTCACCACTGAATAAATTAGTATCACCAATAAAATCAGCAACAAAGGATGTACAGGGACGTTCGTAAATTTGGTTGGGAGTGCCAACTTGTTCAATTTTGCCTCGATTCATCACGGCAATGCGATCGCTCAAAGACAATGCTTCTTCTTGGTCGTGTGTCACCATCACAAAGGTTAACCCCAAGTCTTTGTGTAAATTTGATAACTCAACCTGCATTTCCTTACGTAGTTTTAAATCTAACGCCCCTAAAGGTTCATCCAGTAGTACAACGGTGGGACGGTTGACTAAAGCCCTTGCTAAGGCGACTCGCTGCTGTTGGCCCCCAGAAAGTTGATTGGGAAAGCGCGATCGCAAACTTTCCATTTTCACAAGTTTTAAAGCTTCTTGGACTCTAGCTTCAATTTTCGATTTGGGTATTTTTTTTAACCGCAGTCCAAAGGCGATGTTATTCCAGACATTCAGGTGGTTAAATAGAGCGTAACTTTGAAATACAGTATTGACGGGTCGGCGGTAAGGAGGCACATTAGTCATGGACTGACCCTGAATAAACACCTTACCAGCATCAGCAATTTCAAACCCAGCAATTAAGCGTAGTGTTGTTGTTTTACCACAACCGGAGGGGCCTAAAATACTAAAAAATTCTCCTTGTCTGACATCCAAATCTATTCCATTTACTGCTGGTTCTTGGTTAAAAAACTTGAAGACGTTACGCAGTTCAACATCAAGTGGCTGAAAACTTGTTATCCCCCTCTGATTTTGCATGACAATTTGAGCCATAATCCTCAGTAGAATGCCGTGATCTTACGTTATTTTGTCAATTGCTCTAGTCTTTTGGGCAGACTATATTTGACACTTTGGTTTATTGTATCCGCCAAAAACAATTGTTCAAGAATATACTCGCCTGATTCTTTCATACCCAGTAAGGAGAATAAAATTGTGGTAAATTTATATACTTAAAATCCTGTTTAGAGATTCTGTGATTAAGTTAACATGCCTTAAAATTGCATAATAGCAATTGCTAAAAGACTGGCTAGAATTGCATTTATTCATTTGGAATACTTCGACAAGCTCAGTACAAGTTTTGAATTTTGAATTAATACTTATGTCTTTATTCCCATCACTTGGCAGCAAAAAAGATACACGTACAGTTGGACGTGGTTTCCAATCAATATTTTTAATCGTATTTACCCTATTAATGACCAGTGGGATTGAGGCTCGTTTGGCTTACTTGCAAATAGTTGAAGGGCCAAAACTCCGGGAACGAGCTGAAGCAAACCGAATTCGGATGATTACCAAACAACCAGAACGGGGCAATATTTTTGACCGGAATGGCAAACTTTTAGCCAGTACTCGCTATCCTAGCTCAGTATATTTGTGGCCAATGGCACATACTAAGCCTTCCTGGTCTGTAGTCGGCCCGCGTCTGGCGCAAATTCTCAACATTCCCCAAGATGAGATGGAAAAGAAATTAGAACAAGCAGGTGCTAATTCTTCTTCACTCATCCGGGTTGCTCGCGATTTAAATGAAGCAGAAATTACGGCATTAAAGGAGTATAAAAATGAACTCCCAGAAGTGGAAATCAATACAGATTCTGTACGTTATTATCCCCACGGCAAGGAATTAGCGCACGTACTAGGTTATACACGAGAGTTGACCGCTGACCAGTTAAAGGGCAAGAAGGAGTTAGGCTATCGATTGGGAGATGTAATCGGTCAAATGGGTGTGGAAAAAGCTTATGAGAAAGCTCTACGGGGCGAATGGGGCGGTCAGCAAGTGGAAGTGGATGGTGCGGGTAGACCAATCCGGGTTATAGGGGAGAAACAGGCAAAAGCTGGTAATGATTTGCACCTGACCATAGATTTGGATGTGCAAAAAGCAGCCCAAAAAGCTTTGGGAAATCACCGAGGTGCGATCGCAGCACTCGATCCGAATAATGGTGCTGTTTTAGCGTTGGTATCTTACCCCACCTTTGACCCAAATATCTTTTCTAAACAAAAACTCTCCCAGAAAGATTGGGAAAGCGTGCAAGGTAAAGATCATCCCTTGGTTAATCGTGCCCTGAGTGCCTTTCCGCCCGCCAGTACTTTCAAAATTGTCACTACAACAGCTGGACTCGAATCAGGTGAATTTTCTCCTGACTCAATACTACAAACCTTTGGTTCTCTTACCGTGGGTGGGGTGACATTTGGTGAGTGGAACCACGCTGGATTTGGGCCATTAGGATTTCCGAGAGCGATCGCTATGAGTAGTGATACTTTCTTCTATCAAGTTGGTAGAAAAGTCGGTGGTCCCACTTTAATCAAATGGAGTCGCAAATACGGGTTTGGTCAAAGAACTGGTATTGAATTTCGTGATGAAGAATCAGTAGGCTTGGTTCCAGATGAAACATGGAAGCAGAAAGCTTGGAAGATACCTTGGACTGTAGGCGACACCATTAATATGTCAATTGGTCAAGGCGCTTTGCAAGTGACACCTCTGCAATCAGCGATTATGTTTTCTGTCCCTGCTAATGGTGGATATCGAGTTCAGCCGCATTTGCTTAAAGATAACGAAGAAGCAAAAAGTTGGCGAGAATCCTTAAATATGAAGCCGACAACTATCAAAGTTCTCCGCGACGGACTGCGGAAGGTGGTGAGTGAAGGCACTGGTAAGCGCTTGGACGTGCCGACAATTGCCCCAGCGTCCGGGAAAAGTGGCACAGCTGAAGCTGGTGTTGGTCGCCCAAATCATACATGGTTTGGTGCTTATGCGCCCAGTAATAAGCCAGAAATTGTGGTTGTGGCCTTTGGGGAAAATACTGGCGAACATGGTGGTACTATTTGCGGGCCAATGGTTTTACAAGTACTAGAAGCTTATTTTCAGCATAAGTATCCAGGTAAGTATCAAAAACCTCAGCCTGACCCATCAGAAGCTAAAACTCAAAGTTCAGGACATGGCACTGGAGACTAGCAGGAGGCAGAAGGTTGGAAATCGTGATTGACGACTATATTCGAGCCATAATGACTAAAAACCAGATTCCGGGGCTTTCTGTTGCAGTGGTGCGGGAAGGTGAACCTGTTTTAGTTAAGGGCTATGGACTGGCAAATGTTGAACACTCTGTTCTAGCGACTGAACATACAGTTTATGAAATTGCCTCTGTCGGTAAAACTTTTACCGCTACAGCCATAATCATGCTGGTTGAGCAAGGGATAATTTCGTTAGAAGATGCGATCGCAGACTATCTCGATTGTCTACCCCTAACATGGCAAAATGTCACAATCGGGCATATTCTGTCTCATCAGTCTGGAATTCCTAGTTATACCGATGCCCCAAACTACTGGGAAATTACCCATCTTAATTTATCGAAATCTGAAATTTTGGCTTTAGTTACTCACCTACCCCTCAAGTTCCAACCGGGTGAGTTTAGCGCCTATGACAACACAGGTTACTATCTACTGGGTTTGATCCTAGAAAAGGTAACTGAACAATCTTATGGAGATTTGTTACAAGAGCGCATTTTTGCTCCTTTGGGAATGAGTGCAACCGTGATGAATAATCCCAGTGAAATAGTTCCACACAGGGCTGCTGGCTATCGGTTGCTAAACAGCAAACTCATTAACAAACCTTACTACAGTCCTTCTGTTACCTATTCGGCTGGAGGTCAACTTTCCAGCGTAGAAGATATGGTGAAGTGGGAACAGGCGCTTTGTGGTGAAACTTTGCTAAAGCAATCAACCCTTGATTTGATGTGGACTCCTCATTTTCCAAATCAGGGTGATGATTGGGAAAAGTTAAGATATGTTGCAGGTTTAGGTTGGTGGGTATTGAATTATGGCAATCGCCGAGTAGTTAGTCATAATGGTTCGATACTAGGATTCGCAAGTAACATTACCCGCTTTATTGATGACAAAATTACCGTGATTTTACTTTGCAATCTAGATAAAATTTCTCGACCAGATGCGATCGCTAAGAAAATTGCTGAATACTACTGTCCAGCCCTTAAAGAACTAGTGCTTCAGCCTCCACTAGATGAGAGGGAGTAAGGAGAGAGGAAGAGAACCAATTAATTACTCCTGACTCTTGTCTTTTGTCTTTTGTCTTTTATGGCGATATCTTAGCGGGTTTCAAGTTTCTGGCTTTGTAAAACATTTCCAAGCTATTGCGATCGCCTACAAAACGCCAGTGCCAAGGCTCATAACTTACACCTTGAGCATTATCTTTGGGAAAAGACATTTCAAAGCTAAAACGTGCTGCATTTGCTTGCAGCCACCGATAAGCCTTGGTATTGTCAAAGTTTGTTTGAAGATTAGTTGCTGGTACTGCTCCGTCTCCAACATCCACAGCATAACCTGTGTGATGTTCGCTATGACCAGGAGGAGCGCTGAGGGCGGCTCGTTGTGCTGGCGTTTGATTTCGCTGGGCACCGACAGCAAAAAACAACTGCTCTTGGTCTTTGACTGAGCGAAAGCCAGAAATTGGTACTAAAATTACACCTGAGCTCCGCGCTGCTGCTACCATCTCCTCAAACTTTTGGGCAGCAGCTTTTCGCATTCTAATGCCCCTATTTGCGGAGATGGTTACTAGTTCTGACTCAGGGGCTTCTGGGTATGGAAAATGCCCTAACACAGTATCGCTGGAATTATTAGATGCTGTTGGAGTTGTAGGAGTAGAAGTAGCTGGTAAAAGTTGAGAATCGGCGGTTTTTTTGGGTGCTGTGACCAAAAACAAAAAACTGCCAATTAAAGCTAGCAAGACAAATCCTGCAATTCCCCCAATAAAGATAATTCGGGGTTGCAACCAAATTTTAGATGCTGCAACAGGGGTATCGCGTACAGCCACTGGAATATCATCGCCAAGGTCATTCGATGAGTTTTGCGGTTTTCCAGAAAACCCTGTCTTATTCAAGGGTAAACTCCTGTTTTTGTGGAATAGCCATAACAGATTTTGCACTGGACAAAAGTAAACGTAACAGGTAGCATTTTACATCTGTGGTTCTTAGGCGCAACCTTGACAAACCTTTTAGAACTATACGTCAAGCTGGGAGGATTAGTCCTGGTAGGTTTTATACTGGGACGCAAACTACCTGTAACAGTTCCTACACGTTTGGGACTGTTTCTTTTTTGGGTGGGAGTACCCATAAGCATAGTATCGTTTTTGCGTCAATCTAGTTTATCAGGGCAATTTTGGATTGCACCTGCAATCGCTTACCTCGCTATTTTACTAGGAGCATTTTTAGCTTGGTTAGGGATTAAAGCACAAGCCTATTTTAAAAAGACTGTTCCCCAACCACCAACTCAGGCTAGCTTGATATTAGCTGCAATGTTAGGTAATACTGGTTATCTTGGTTTTCCGATCACCTTAGCAATGGTAGGCAAGGAATACTTTGCTTGGGCGCTATTTTATGATTTGCTAGGTTCATTCCCAGGAACTTATGCTTTGGGTGTGTTGCTAGCAGCGCGTTTTGGTGGCGGTGTCCAGAATCATTGGCAGATTACTAAAGCCATTTTAATTAATCCTGCGCTGTGGGGTTTCGGATTTGGCTTGCTGTTTCGGCAGGTGACAATTTCCACAGTTGCGGAATTCTGGTTAGAAAAATTTGCTTGGAGTAGTGTAGCTTTATCCCTGGTGTTAATTGGAATGCGACTGGCGCTGCTCAAATCTTGGCGTAGCCTACCACAAGTAGGGATAAGCTTAGGAATCAAAATGCTGCTAGTTCCCTTGATATTGGGTAGCATCTTACCCCTGTTTGGATTAACTGGGGCGATCGCAAAGATAATCGTGCTACAAATGGCCATGCCTCCAGCTTTCGCCACACTGGTAATTGCTGAGACATTCAATCTCGATCGCGATCTGGCAGTTACTGCCTTAGCTGCTGGGGCTATAGTATTGTTGGTTACTCTCCCAGTTTGGTTGTGGCTGTTTTGATTTTGGATTCATGTACTGTGATACGATCGCTTAAAACCCCAGGAAAAGCGTATTTTATCGTTCTAATGTAAGCGTGTTTAGAAGATGCTTTTGAAATACTACTAATCCGCCTTGGCTCCCCCAATGTTTGTTGAATGTAGGGGTTTCCAACTTCATCACTTTACCCCCTTGAAGATGGACATGATAACCAAACACTATGTCTTGTTCAGGAGGTAGACTCGAATAATCCGCTATCCAAATTACTTGAACGCGACGGGAGATACCAAATTCTCCTTCGGGAGTCTCTTTATACAAAGTGTTGTTCAGAAGTTTGACAATATGCGTTACTTTGGTACGCTGTCTTAAAAGAATAAGTTCGCTTTCTTCTGGTTTGAGGGCGTTCTCTGCTTGTTCTGTTTTCCAATTTAATTGAAAAATGTTTAAAACCGGGCCAACATTTTGATAAGCCCAATATTTATCATCACCCTGATGATTTACATTTTTAGTCCACTTTAATTCTGTCAAATCCATACATTTAATCTCTATTGTAACAATAAACTTTATATATCAATATTCAGCTATGGATTTTGTATTACTCCAGAATAACTGCTACTCTCAATTTTTACAGTTTTAACATCACAAGTGGAAAAAGTGCTATTTGCCATATTTGTAGAAATTTGCTTAAACCCTTGTTCTGTTAATATCTTGCCACTATCAGATATAATAATGCTCATAGTCTTATTACTACTATCAAAGGTTGCTTCAGCCGCTCCTGCCATACTCTCATTAAAATTTGTTGCACATAATCTTCCGTTTACCTTTCCAGATATTGAAGAAGATTCAGATCCACTTCCAGAAGATGAAGAAACAGATGAAACTGGTGGAAATGAAATATTGTTTTGTTTAATCAAGGCTAAAATTAAAAATCCTAAGATAATAAATATGATATTAAAAAACATTCTTAAACCTTTGTGACATGAGCGGATAAATATAGAAGATACATAAATTTCTTCATAGGATTTTCTAGTAAATCCTGATATATACCACTTACAGAAACTCCATAAAGCTGATAATATCACCACCTTGGGGTCATATTGCTTCTTGACATAAGTAGATTGAGAATATTCTAAAGGTTTATCTGTTAATTGTTTTTTGGTAGGAGAATTTGTTAATTTAATTTCCGATGAATTTGATGAAGGCGGTAATTCCTCTGCTAATGTAAATTATTGGCTCCATGCCGGGAAGTCTTCACCTGTCTGTCGTCCGTACACCTGAACTATTTTAACGGACGAAATATCCAAACTTATTATTCCTCTGTGAATCAACTCAACTAAAACCTGTTGCTCTGGAACTGAAGTTGATTCCAACATTATCTTTAAGCAACTATTTTTAAAAGCAATCTTGGCATTGATACCTTTAGGTTGGAGAGAGCGGTTTATCAAGACACCAATCGCTTGTACATCACCCTGCTTTGCAAGTTTCAGATAATTTAATTGCGTCATTTTTTAGTTCAAATAGGTTTGGTAGTGCTGAACTCTACAAAGCCCTATCTGTTGTGGACATATAGCAATTATTTCCCACATCCTATTCTCTACAAACTATTGCTGTCATCCGAAGAAAACGAGGATTTCTAAAAAATAACATTAGGTCTTTTCAGGAAATTTACTGAAGGATTATCATTGAAAAGCTGTAATTTTTTCAACGAGTTTCATGGAATTCACCATCCCTCTATAGGTCAATACAGTTCAGTTAAGAATTTCTTCCTTCTCTTTCCTCTCTTACTTTGCGTTCTTTGCGTCCTTGGCGGTTCATAAAAAAAATTGACCTTGACAAATAGTTTTAGTCTTAACCCAACGTATTGCTCTATAGGTAAGTTATTTCTGCGCGATTCCTTAGCATAATTAGAGCGTGGCGAAGGAATTGATGCATATCAGTTAAACTTCTACTGGATGCTGCCCATAATATGGTAAAGCCTCTGACCAATTAGGACACTTGCCCTCTTGCCAATCGAGATTAGCTAATTCCAAAATACTTGTCACCGTTGCTGCTAACCCAGATTGGGCTTGAATCAGCTGATAATTAGTGTTCCAATTCGCTAAAGTTTCCTGCCATGCTTCTGGTGTCAACACTCTATCTGACAAACACACTTTTAGTTTAGAAGTATCTGGCTCAAACTGATAAATAGCAGCGAAAATTTGACCTCGTTGTGCTGGCATTTCCACAGCAATAGTTTTTAGATTTTGACTTTTGCCTACTTCTGACCAAGCTACCGCAGCCAAAGTTGAAATCGCAAATACAGGAATATCTAACTGTTGTCCCAAAGTGCGAGCAGTCACGACACCAATCCGAGTTCCTGTAAAGCCGCCGGGGCCTTTTGCAACTGCGATAAAGGACAAATCTGCCCAAGTTTGCGGTTTGATAAATTCAATTAAATATTGATGCACTAAGCTAGATAGATCGCGCCCCAAATTCCAAATTTGAGAGCGAGTATCGCCTGCAAAATTACTAATTGCTAGACCTAATTCAGGTGTAGTGGTATGTAGTGCTAAAGCGTATTTATTTATTGGAAGGTTTTCTAGTTCCGTTGTCAAAGTTATTTAAAATATCTATTTTTATAGAGTTAACGTGATTTATTCAAGCATATAACATAGCGGTTGTTAATTGAATAGACTACATTTCTTTTCTTCTGCTTTGGACAGAAGTCTCAGGAGAAAGGTTTTGCTATTTGAACAAAATCATAAAGTGATCGCAAATTTTTGCTTGCTGTTGACTTTCTATGTGCGATCGCGGCTATGATGGGGGATTTGGATTACCGCCTTGCTGTCTCAATAGATAGTCCAAAACTCGGTCAATTCGCTCCAAGGCAGCACCTGTGGTAAGTTGAAACTCCTGAAACTGAGATTTTTGTTCCTCAAAGCTTCGGTCAAGCTTTAGCATGAGTGCTTCTAATCGCTCAGTTCGTGCCTTTGTTTCCTCGATCTCACTGCCTGCCTTTGTAAATAGGCGTTGCGTGTGAGTGATAAAACTATCAACCCTATCAGAAACTTGGTCAACTTTTGCCCCTACCTGGTCAACACCCACCCCTATTTGGTCAAGGTGAGATTGGGTGCGGTCTTGTTTTATCGTCAACTCATCAAGGTGAGATTGAGTACGGTCTTGTTTTATCGTCAACTCATCAAGGTGAGATTGAGTACGGTCTTGTTTTATCGTCAACTCATCAAGGTGAGATTGAGTACGGTCTTGTTTTATCGTCAACTCATCAAGATGAGATTGAGTACGGTCTTGTTTTATGGTCAACTCATCAAGATGAGATTGAGTACGGTCTTGTTTTATGGTCAACTCATCAAGATGAGATTGGGTACGGTCTTGTTTTATGGTCAACTCATCAAGCCGCCTGTTTGCTGATTCTGCGTAGCTAGCAGTAGACACTAGCAATCGCTTAACAGTTTCGAGTTCATCTTCTACATGGTCTAGTCGCTGTGCGTTGGTCATGCTGTTTTCTCTTGGCTGGCTTCTTTATCTTCTGCGATCGCTTTCCTGACATCTCCTCCCTGTACCATGAATTTGCAATCGTTGAAGGACAAATCATTACAGCAGTTTTCATGTATTTAAAGCACATCTGTCATAAAGGCACAGCAATGGTGTACCCCTACCGCGTGGTCTATTTACCTGAAAATAGCTGTAAGATACACCAATCATTTTCTATCAAGTGGGCACTAATTCACCAGGACGCAACTTCGACCATTTACCTGTTTCCCGCTTGAAACTCAGACAACCAACAACATCCCATTCCATTTCAATCACATCATCTTTAGTCCGAATGTTGACATTAATAGAAGGTTCATTCGGATCAAAATCTGGTGTTTCTGTCAAGTGAGGCTGTTGGTGCTGCCCTTCTACGGCATGATAGGTAACACAGCTGTCTACATAGTGGCAATTCACGCAAATACACATAATAGAACCAACTCCAGGGGCCTTTATTGTTAATCTAACTTAAGCCCAACTGTTATTCATGAGTTGCTGGGTTGATTTTTATTACAATGCGTGAATCAATTCCTTCTACCCTAGCTCCCGAAAATTGGCCTTTTAGTTTGGAATTCCTGCCACAACCCGCTTACATGGTAGGCGGCGCTGTCCGAGATGCGATCCTTGGCAGAACTCGCGAATATCTGGATCTAGATTTTGTTATACCATCCAAGGCGGTAAAGGTAGCGAGAGCGATCGCTCATCATTACAAAGCTGGTTTTGTGTTACTCGATGCAAAACGACAAATTGCTCGTGTGGTTTTTCCCGACGCCACAGCTGACTTTGCCCAACAGGAAGGAGATAGTTTAGAAGTTGATTTGCACAGACGGGACTTTACGGTAAATGCGATCGCTTATAATCCCCATACGCAAGAAATTATCGATCCTCTGCAAGGTTATGTAGACTTACAGCAGGGCATTTTGCGAATGGTATCACCCGCGAACCTAGAAGATGACCCTTTGCGGTTAATGCGAGGTTATCGCCAAGCTGCCCAACTAGGTTTTACTATTGAGCCAGCTACCCAAGCCACAATTCGTTCTTTGGCATCACATCTTGGCAAAGTTGCAGCCGAAAGAGTTAGGGTAGAAATTGGCTATCTACTGGCAAATTCTCAGGGTACTCCTTGGATTACAATGGCTTGGGAGGATGGTTTACTTGCCCCTTTCTTCAAAAATGCCACCCGTGAAAGCTTACTCAAACTAGCAGCAGTTGACACAGCCGCCGCCTTACTTACACAAAAGTGGCAAAAACTAGGGGTACAACTGCAAGAATATATCCGTGATAGTATTAAAACTACTTGGCTAGGTATTGCCAAACTTGCTTGTCTTGTCAACCCAAATCCAGAATTAGCAGAAATAGAGCTACAGGAACTAACTTATAGTCGTGCAGAAATCCGAGGTGTAACTACTGCTCTGAAACTGTTACCGCAATTGAAACTAATTGATATGTCGTTGCGAGAACAATACTTTTTGTTTCATGACGCAGATATTGTGTTCCCCGCTACGGTAGTGCTAGCTGTAGCAATTAATAATTTGGTAGAGGCAATATCTGGTGACAAGCCACTACACACAGCAGTGGAAACTAAAGCAATGAGCTACCAAGTTTTAGCACCTTTGATCAACCGCTACCTCAACCCTAATGATGCGATCGCTCATCCCACTCCACTAGTAAGCGGGAAGGAGTTGATTATATCATTAGATATTCCAGCTTCGCCAATTATTGGTCAACTGTTGACAGAAATTGCTATAGCACAAGTTGAGGGGAAACTTTCAACACCAACAGAGGCGATCGCTTATGCACGTCAGTTAATTGATGGTTAAATATACTTCATTAATTTCTGGTAATGTAACAAACGCGATGCCTACGCAATTTTGGCACTCCTGGCTAAGGCTGGTAAATCTACAACTTCAAGTACTTTAAGTATCCGCTACTTACCATAAAATACTGATCTTTATAGTCAATCCTGGCAATTACATACATCAATTATGCTACTATTTACTTGATATTATGACTACTTTACTATATTATTTCCTAAAATTTAGCGGCGATGGATAACCGAATGCACTATACACTAACCTATTCATTTTTATGCCTTAGTTGGTCGTCTGAAGATAGTCTTGTACATTGAATTAAACACTTACTAGAAACAAAAACTTTTAGGTTTTCCTGATGGGTAGAATTTTTATGCCTAGCTTTTATTAGACAGGACTAACTGCTTATGAATGGACAGCCTTTAATTTTGGTTGTAGAACAGAGTTTACATGATTTAGAGCTACTTAATTCTCATCTAGGAATATTGAATTTTTCATGTATTTGTACCAAACAAGGGGTGAGGGCTGTGATGTTGGCGCAAACTCATCAACCAGATTTAATCCTGCTAGATATGAAATTATCTAATTTGAGTGCTAACCAAGTCATTGACGATCTCAAACATGACTCAAAAACTGCTACCATTCCAATCATTGCAGTCACACCTTTAACAACGGTACAAGATGATCGCTCCACGATGCTCACCGCATTTGATGATTGCATTACTAAACCCTATGATTTTAATCAATTAGAAGTGGTAATCAGTCGCCACATCAGTCAGCTAAATTCCTAACATTTACCTTGGGAATAGATTCGGGATTACGAACTTCAGATAATTCCTTGAGAATTACAACAATCCCAGTACGACCTGTTCTTAAATTTGTGTTTGTCATCAGGTAGAGGACAGGTTGACCAATAATTTCCTCAATCAAATTTTTCAAATCTGGTTTAATTATTTTTTCTAAATATAATCGTACTTGTTCAGCTAAAGTATCATAACCTCCTTTCAGTAAAGTTTGTTCAGCTGGGGTAACAGAGTTTTCTATAGAAATTACGATTTCAGTATCAAAAAAATGACAGATGATTTGGCTAGGAGATTTCCCTAGTCTATCATTATATAAATTTATGATTCGCTGTGATATTTCTGTTTCTAATTGTCCGATAGTCGGTTGTAGCATTAGTACCTACTATGTAAATTTATCGTTTTAATCGGGAATCGAAGTATCCAACATTATAGTAGATGATTATGGAATAGTCTGAGAAAATCAATCACTATTGTATATGAAGCTAATGTATAAATATGATGTATTTGCTATGAATTTATTTGAGAATATTTCCAAATTTGATGAGGTAAAATTTGTTAACTAACGATTTGTGCAGTATTCGGTTAATAACTGGATTTGATCATCATTTGCTCATAAGTAATCAGCTTATTTTGTGCTACATAAGCTTAGGTGTAGCCCCCTGCCTGTATCTCACAACCCAGGACTTAATCTATGTTCATTCAAATGGTCATCAATGACAGACGCATACAGTGCTACATCAGAATGTAATGTACATTACAAGACTCTCTATACTTCCGGTGCAGCGAGTAAGCAGATAAATTTAGGTTCTAATAAAGAGTATGTTAGCCACGAAGACAATTTGTGAAAAACCAATACAATATATTCAGTATTAATTCTTAGAAGCCAATATCTTCCACTCTGGTGACACATTCTTTACGGGCAAACCAACTGCGATTCTGCAATGTCAAAGCGTTTAGTAATTCCTGGTAAATACCAAACTGGCTCAACTACGGCTTTGGTAATAACCAAATTACCGCCTGGTTTCATAATTTTGCCATCTACCTGCAAACAACCTTTGTCTACTGCATTTTGCAGTTCTGGCATATTGATGTCGCCAAAGGGATCTGTTAGCTACCTATAGTCAGTTTTTATTTTTATGACTCTAAATATCTAGTGTGGTATTAGTCGTATTGTTGAACACAATAAATCACACAGAAATTTCATAATTAGCGATTAATCACGGCTAATTTAAAGATGACTTTAAAAATGATTTAATCGATATCTTTTGTGAGAAAGTTAATACAAAGGTATATTCACTGATCTCAAATTCATGGATTCTTTATTTATCAATTCCTTACTTGAAGAGTTGAAAAACCCGGATGCCACAGTGCGCGACAAGGCAACCAGAAAAATCTGGCGGATCTGGTTTCAGCAAAAGGGAATCTATGGGCTGGAAATAATTGACCGCAGTCAAAAGTTACTGGATGCAGGTGAAATTGCTGAAGCTGAAATAGCGCTGACAGCATTAATTAAAGACCAGCCAGATTTTGCCGAAGCTTGGAATCGTCGAGCTTTCCTCTATTACAGTATTGGTGATTATCAAAAATCTCTGGCAGATTGTCAGATGGTTGTACAGATAAATCCAATACATTTTGGGGCGCTTCATGGTATGGGCTTATGTTATGCAGCGCTAGGAGAGTATGGTCAAGCTATCCAAGCTTTTCAACGTGCTTTAGAAATTCAGCCCTATTCGCTAGTGAATCAAAAGTTGATTTTAGAATGTACATTTAGATTCAGCTACAACGGCAGATAGGAGAGAGCATCATACTGTTTTATAAATCTGTTATCACCCTCATCAACAGCAATTCATCGCCATAGTCGCCACAGTTTTATTCAATACGCTTCTATCTGGATTAATAGCAGCGTTATTGCTGCTTGCACTAACAGCAACCAACCGTCAACTAGCAATTGTCGATTGAATAAAGTTACCTTTAGTACAAACTAGATAGCACAAGCGGAACACGGGGCATTATACTAGGCGATGTCTATCACGGGCTGCGCCTACGCCATCGGTATTTACAAAGACTACAATTTAGATGTAGTTATGAAAAAGAGTGGTATCTAGGTTCTCAGTGGTACTCAATTGCCGATGGGGGTTCGATATATTTCTTTATAGGTTATGGCATAGATGTCGTGAATGCCATATCACAAAACATTCCCAAAATCACAGTTGCAGCAATTTTCTAGAAAGACCCCTGGTGTCTGATTGCACATCCCAACTCAGCAATTACAATTTTTACTGCATTTCGATTATGTCTCTATAGTAATCAAAAGCTGAATCTAGAAATACAAGAATACAATACTTTGAATTGTAGATTTTGGTAATTTTTTTGGTTAAATATATTTATATACCATTACAAAAGACTTAAAGATACACTTATGGGACAAGGGTTTACTCCAGAGACGAATGTAGATAAGTTACTGAGACTCTATGCAGAAGGAAAAAGAGATTTTCAAAATATAAACTTAAAACAAGCGGATCTCATAGCCGTAAATTTGTCAGAGGTGAATCTGAGAGGAGCAAATCTACAATTATCATTTTTAGAGGAAGTAGACCTGAGAGGAGCAAACCTGGAGGGAGCTAATCTGAAAAAAGCCAACTTATCAGAAGCAAATTTAGAAGGGGCTGATCTGCGAAAAGCTAATTTGCAAGGGGCAAAATTGATCGGGACACAAGTACGTAGAGCAAACCTACAAAGGGTAAATCTGAGACAAGCAGATTTAGGAGATGTTAGAAACTTAAGTATGGCAGACTTGCTTGCAGCAGATATGCAAGGCGCTAACTTAGAGACGACAAACCTAGAGAAGGTAAACCTGCAAGGAGTTAACCTGAGAAAAGCTAACCTGAAAACAGCACGTTTATTTGAGGCTGACCTGAGTAGCGCCGAACTTCAAGATGCAGTTTTTGAAAGCGCTTTTTATAATGAAAAAACTCGTTTCCCTGAAGATTTTGACCCAGTTAGTGCTGGAATGTATTTAATTGCTCCTAGAGTTTCACTGCAAGGGGCAAACCTGGTCGAAGCATTGCTATTTGAAGTCGATTTAAGTGAGGCAGATTTAACAGGCGCAAACTTAACTGAAGCACATTTGGAGAAAGCTAACCTACAAGGAGCAACATTAAAGGGAGCATCCTTTAATAGTGCAGAACTATTACAGACAAACTTATCTGGTGCAGACCTAACAGGAGCAGATTTAAGTTTCGCAAGTCTTAAAGAAGCAATAATTTTCGATGCCAAATTTCAAGATGCCTGTTACAACAGATTCACTAAATTTCCTCAAGGGTTTGACGCTGTAAGCGCTGAAATGCGTTGGATTGATATTGATATTGAGTAGTAATGTAGAGTAAACCTCTCATGAAATGGAAAATAGGTTTTTAACTCTATCTACCGAATACAATTTCATTGGATGTCCATTCTTGTAATATGGATTTTTTCTGATCCCATCTGGCTCTCCCAAGTGCCTGATTTGTTGTGAGGTTAAACCCAGTTCATTTTTTAATGTTGTAGCTGACTTTAATTCAAGTTGATTACCTTGATCATCTACTGAATAAAAATTACATAGACGGTAATCAAAGCCGTTTTGAGGTGACATAGGCTGATGACTAGCAGATGCACAAACCCCTTATCCAGCTTTAACCAAGTGACCTACACCCCACAGTAAAGGAAGTTTATTAGTTTCGGCTATTTCAATCGATTGTTTTTTCACTTTTTCAAAGTCTGTAGATTGGTTGCCGACAAATTTATTAGTCCACCAATAAAGAGATTCATAACCAACAAGCCGAACAGACCAAAATATAACTGTACAATATTCTCCTTCATAATCACCTGTAAATCGCCATGCTACGGCTACACATTCAGATGGTACAGGAATTAATTGTTTGAGCCACTCACATTGCTCATACCGCTTTCTCAATGCCTTTTTACTCGGTGCATACATTGGATTCTCAGGAATATAAATTTTTTTACCTATAAATTCCTCACAATATTTACCGCGTAGACTTGGAGCAATTAGTACCGTCATTTCTTCTGGGTCAATTGCAATCAAATTCAGATCAAATAGAGTGTGTAAATCTGCCCGAAGAAGCAAACCATTGGAAGGGTGATTAGTCTCTGAACCAAGATAAGGAATAATATGTGCTGCTTCCAGGGCTTGTTCTACATCACTCCCAGAAATGGCACATTTCCCGTTATGAGTTACAAGCAACTGCTGACGAAATTTAGGCTGACCTTGGCGACGAGTAATTGATGTAGCGATTTTTTTTCTAGCATCCTGAATATTTTCTGGATCAAAATCATCAATAATATTATCTAAAGTGTCAGTATTATTAGGTTCTGGAATTTCTTCTTGAATTTGACTGTTATTTGAAATGCTGCTATGAATTCTTATTTTATCTAAGGCATCATCATTGATTATCTCAATACCTACTGATTCTAACCAATCTGTTAACCGCTTTTTTATTTGTTCATTTTCAAATTCTGCCCAAGTATCACCAACAATATATTTGACTCGTTTAAAATGTCCTCTTCCTCCTCCATTAAATGCATTTTCCACCTGTAAATGTAGTGTAGGATCTTCTATATTTTCGATGAAAAGTTCCATGTCATTGCTACCATCACATAAATCTGGTATTTGGAGATACCGATTACCAGACTCTAATTCTTCAAAATCTAAATCATTAATTTCATTATCCTTAGATAGGTGGATGACTTTACTTTCCATATCTATAATCAATTCACCCAATTCATTATAGTTTTTTAATACTTCTATTATCCAGTCAATATCTATGTTGAGTTTTATCATGATAACTTTTCCAATTAATAGCTAACTATTAAAATATCCTAAATTTATATTATTTCACAATATTTTATCAAAGCTAGTGTTAATTTTCTTAGTTGATAGTAGCTCTTGTAAACTACCTTATCTTCTCCCTCATCCAAGTCCGAAAGGATTTTAACAAAACAATTTCACCCATACTTTTACTCTGCTCAATAAATCTACTTATCTCACTCACTGAAACTATAGGAAAGGCAATACTAGACTTACACTCTAGATATTGCCCTTCTATCAACTGATAAAACTTTAAATTTTGCCCGTCGTATCTCCAAAGTTCAGTTACACCCAACGCTGAATAAATCCCCAATTTGTTAACTGAACTGTTGGTAATGTCAATCTCAATTGCTAAGTCAGGCGGCGGATCTGTTTCTAAATTTAGCGTTACCTTACCTCTGACTTTCAATTCATTTTGTATATAATAGCAGTTATCTGGTTCTATACCTCGAAGTGCTAATCGTCGGTTCAGTGTTGTAGAACCAGCACTTTTAATTTCTACTCCCAGTTCTTCAGCTAAAGCGAATATAAATCGGTCAAACTGAATTTTAGGATTTTCGTGTTCCAAAAGTGGAGTCATGATTTCTAAAACACCGCAGTCATAAGCAAACCGAGAACCTCTATGCTCACCTGTATCTCTCAGCAAGGCTTCAAAGGTTTCCCAGCTAACGTTGTGTAAGACTGTTCTTTGTTCCCCAAGGGTTGACTTGACAAGCATATTACAATACTTTCTCCGTCAGGATGTTAAATAAAATCCCGATAATTTTACCTATATCATTAATATAATACTCGCCCAAATCAATTTCAATCACTTGCTCAATAAGTTTCAAAAAGTTCCAGTTAGTTCACTTTATGTACAGATGCAAATATATCAATTTTATCAGAAATAGTTAAGCTAAAGGTTTTCCTAACTCTATCTAAAGTAAAGTCACTGTATGACACTTTAGTTCCTCCTGTAAATAATCGAAACAACAAAATTGTGCCAACTATTGTTAGTTAATAACTGGCACAATTAGCATCTAAAATCTTGTCTACTTTTAACTAGAAAAACCTGCAAAAAAGTCTAGAGTTTCTTTCAATGCTTTGATGAAAATATTAATTTCTTCGCAGGTGTTGTAGAAAGATAGACTTGCTCGTGCGGTTGCAGCAAGACCTAAGTAACGGTGTAATGGTTGAGTACAGTGGTGTCCAGAACGGATAGCAACGCCTTCTTGATCTAATAATGTAGATAAATCGTTGGCGTGGACTTCCCCGGCAGTGAATGACGCAAGAGCGGCTCTACCTTCCCCTTTGACATTGGGTTTGGGGCCGTAAATTCTAATTTGGGGAATTTGCTCTAATTGTTGGAACAAATAAGCTGTTAATTCTGCTTCGTAGGCGTGGATTTTATCCATGCCGATGCTGCTAAGATAATCGATCGCAGCACCAAGTGCGATCGCTTCTCCAATTGCAGGTGTACCAGCTTCAAATTTATGCGGTAATTCTGCATAGGTGGAATGGTCTAAATATACCTCTGCAATCATCTCACCACCACCAAAAAATGGTGGCATTGATTCCAACAATTCCAACTTGCCATACAGAAATCCTATCCCAGTTGGGGCGCACATTTTGTGACCAGAAGCTACCAACCAATCACAATCTATTTTCTGTACATCAATCGGGAAGTGGGGAACACTTTGGCAAGCATCAACTAAGAATTTAGCATCGTATTCGTGAGCGATCGCACCAATTTCTTCCACTGGATTAATGCAACCCAAAGCATTAGAAATATGCACCACCGACACCAACTTTGTTTTGTCGGAAATCAGCTTTTTAAACTGTGACAAATCAAAAGTTTCTTCTGGTGTCAGTTCCACAAACTTCAGTACTGCACCCGTTTTTTGTGCTACCAATTGCCAAGGTACAATATTACTGTGGTGTTCCATCACCGACAGAATAATTTCATCCCCAGGCTGCAAATTATTCATTCCCCAGCTATAGGCTACTAGGTTAATCGCTTCACTTGCGTTTCGGGTGTAGACGATTTCCTGACGGGATGCAGCATTAATGAATTTGGCAACTTTATCTCTAGCACCTTCATAAGCATCAGTAGCTTTAGCACTCAGGGAATGGGCACCTCGATGCACGTTAGCATTATAGTGTTCGTAATAATCCCGTAGGGTATTTAACACCAACAAAGGCTTTTGTGATGTCGCAGCATTATCGAGATAAACCAGGGGTTTTCCGTTGATTTCCTGATGCAATATCGGGAAGTCAGCGCGAACTTTATCAGCAAGGGTTTTGGTAGAGGTGAAAGTCATTGGTAGATTAATTATTACTCATTAGTCAGGGACTTGAGATTATTGACTGTGTTTAAAAGGATTTCTCGCAGAGAAGGAACTGGTATTTGGTTGATAACTTCAGCAGCGAAGGCGTTAATTAATAACTTCCGAGCATCGTTTTCATCAATTCCCCGACTTTGCAGATAAAATATTTCATCATCTTCCAATTGGCTAACGGTAGCACCGTGGGCGCACTTTACATTATCCGCCGTAATTTCCAATTGGGGTTTGGTATCAACTCTAGCTTTAGATGATAGCAGTAAATTGCGATTCAACTGGGCTGCATTTGTCAACTGCGCTGGTTTGGGTACAAAAACTTTACCACTGAACACCGCATGAGCGCGATCGCCTACAATACATTTATGCAATTGGTCACTTGTACCGTGAGGATAATTGAGTGCGATCGCACTGTGAGTATCAGACAACTGCTTACCAGAAATTATCGTCAACCCATTGAGAGTAGTTTGTGTCTGCTCACCAGTTTGCAAAATTTCTAAATTGTGCCGTGACAACTTTGCACCTAAAGTTATGGCATGACTTGTATATCGACTATCACGAGCTTGTGCGATCGCAGTTTTCCCAATATGAAAAGCCTCTGCACCTTCTCGCTCAACCCTAGTGTGACTCACTTGGGCATTGTCAGCAACCCAAATTTCCGTAACCGAATTGGTGAAATATACTCTCTCTTTCTCTGCGCCTTGGTGGTTCGTATACTCTTCAACCAACGTCACCTGCGAACCACTTTCCGCCACCACCAAACAACGCGGCTGCGAAATCGTCGCCGTCTCACCCACAACCGAAATAAATACCAGATGAATTGGCGTTTCAACTACCACATTCTTCTTCACCCACACCACAGCTGCATCAGTTATCCCAGCCGTGTTGAGAGCAGTAAAAACTTCCTGCGCTCCCTCAGCTTGAGCTAAATACTGCTGTACAGCTTGCTGCTCAACCACAGGTAAGCCAGCCAAATTACTCACCACAATTCCAGATGGTAAATCTGTAACTGCGGATAACTCCGGCACAAAAACGCCATTAACAAATACCAAACGACTATTAGCCGCTTCTGGCAAAATATCAAATTCTAAAGACGCATAATTTACCCTCTCTACATTAAATTGCAGCTTTGGCAGAGACGACAAATCAGTAAATCGCCATTCTTCCTCACGAGTAGTTGGGATAATCGAGTGACGTACCCAATTAGCAGCACTTTGGCGTAATTCCTGCAACCAACCTTCTGTTTTAGTTGCAGTTACTTGATTTAACAACCCAGTCAGATAATCATCTCTATCTAACATTGATGTTAAACTGACTGCATTTGAATTCGGAATTGGACTAGGAGATACTTGAATACTCATTACACACCCACCTCAGCTGCAAATTCTTCTAGCACCCAGTCATAACCGCGAGACTCTAATTCCAGCGCCAGTTCTTTACCACCACTCGTAATAATCTGCCCTTGCGCCATCACATGCACAAAATCAGGCACAATATAATCGAGTAACCGTTGGTAGTGGGTAATCAAAATTGTAGAATTTTCTGGATTTGCCAGTTGATTTACCCCATTGGCCACAATTCTGAGCGCGTCAATATCTAAACCCGAATCAGTCTCATCCAAAATTCCCAACTTTGGTTCTAGCAGGGCCATTTGCAGAATTTCATTCCGCTTCTTCTCACCACCAGAAAACCCTTCATTCAAACTCCGACTCAGGAAACTGGGATTCATCTTCACCACATCCAGCTTTTCCTCAATCAAATCGTCAAAATCAAAAGCGTCTATTTCTTCTAAACCTTGGGCCTTACGCCGGGAATTGTACGCCACCCGCAAGAAATCTAAATTGCTCACACCCGGAATTTCTAACGGATACTGAAACGCCAGAAATACACCACTTCTGGCGCGTTCTTCCGGTTCCAACTCCAACAGATTTTGTCCTTGAAAAATCACCTCACCGCCAGTCACCTCATACGCCGGATGCCCAGCCAACACCTTAGAAAAGGTACTCTTACCAGAACCATTCGGCCCCATAATCGCATGAATTTCACCCGATCGCACATCAAGATTCACACCTTTAAGAATCGGTGTTCCATCAACATTAGCCGTCAGATTCCGTACTGACAGCACAATTTCACTATTTTCAATAATCATCTTCTCTCTCTTCTTTTTTGGTTCGTAGTAGCCACTTTAGCGCTAGAGGAAAGCGCTAAAGTGCTGACTACAAGCGTTAATTTTTTCGGTTTCTAGCGACTTGACAGCAATAAAGTGATGACTACAAACGCTATCCAACACTCCCTTCCAACTTCAAACTCAACAACTTATCAGCTTCCACAGCAAACTCCATCGGTAGCTGATTGAAAACATCCTTACAGAAGCCGCTAATCATCATCGAAATTGCATCTTCTGAGGAAATACCCCGTTGAGCGAAGTAGAATAACTGATCTTCCCCAATCTTGGAAGTAGAAGCTTCATGCTCCACCTTGCCAGTGTTATTTTGCACCTGGATATAAGGGAAAGTATTCGCATGGGCATTATCCCCAATCAGCATCGAGTCACACTGAGAATAATTTCTCGCCCCTTTTGCCGTCGGGTTGACTTTCACCAAACCCCGGTAGCTATTGCTGGATTTACCTGCGGAGATTCCTTTAGAAATAATTGTACTGCGAGTATTCTTACCTACGTGAATCATCTTACTGCCAGTATCAGCTTGCTGCATATGATTTGTCAGCGCCACCGAGTAAAACTCACCCACAGAGTTATCACCCACCAACACACAGCTAGGATATTTCCAAGTAATTGCCGAACCTGTTTCTACTTGAGTCCAGGAAATCTTGGAATTTACGCCCTGACACAAACCGCGCTTGGTGACAAAGTTGTAAATACCGCCTTTACCATTAGCATCTCCAGCGTACCAATTTTGCACGGTGGAGTATTTAATTTCGGCGTTGTCGAGGGCGACGAGTTCCACAACAGCAGCGTGCAACTGATTGCTGTCATACATCGGTGCGGTGCAACCTTCGAGGTAAGAAACATAACTACCTTCTTCGGCGACAATCAAAGTCCGCTCAAATTGTCCCGTATCACCAGAGTTGATGCGGAAGTAGGTAGATAGTTCCATTGGGCATTTCACGCCTTTAGGAATGTAGACAAAGGAACCATCGCTAAATACAGCGGCGTTCAAGGCGGCAAAGTAGTTGTCAGCAATGGGAACAACGCTACCCAGATATTTTTTAATCAGTTCTGGGTGTTCTTGCAACGCTTCCGAAAACGAACAGAAAATAACGCCGTCTTCTGCTAGCTTTTCTTTAAATGTAGTGGCAACAGAGACGCTATCGAAAATTGCATCAACGGCGACATTTGCTAGTCGTTTCTGTTCAGATAGGGAAATGCCTAACTTTTCAAAGGTTTCTAAAAGGGTTGGATCGACTTCATCCAAGCTGTTCAGCTTTTCTTTCTTGCGTTTCGGCGCTGAGTAGTAAATGATATCCTGATAATCGATTGGCGGATACTTGACATTCGGCCAAGTTGGTTCCGTCATTTTTTGCCACTGGCGATAAGCTCTGAGACGAAAGTCCAGCATGAACTGTGGCTCGTTCTTCTTAGAGGAGATCAAGCGGATAACGTCCTCGTCTAGTCCACGCTCAATTGTGTCGGCCTCAATGTCTGTGACAAAGCCGTACTTGTAGGGTTGGTTGACTAAGGTTTTGACAGTGGCACTCATCGGTAATAATCTCTAGTGTTCGGAACTTGAATCTTTATAAGGATGGGAGTTGGGCTTTTCTTTAGCCGATTCCCATCTCGCGTTACGGAATGATTACACGGCTGCTAGAATAGTGGTGGAGAGTAAAACAACAGTTTTGTTGTTTAATGTATCTTCATTTTACGCTAAATTAACAACAACAATGTTGTCAAAGTCAAATTTTCAAAGAAATTTTTGGGACGTTCGCTGAACGTCTTGCAGCAACTATAAGATGGCGACTACCCACCAGTCCTCAACCAAGCAAGATATCCTAGAGTATCTGCACAAACACGAAAAAGCAACGGCTTTGGAGCTAGCTGAACTTTTAGACGTTACCCCCCAAGCGATTCGTCGCCATCTCAAGGATTTGGAGACTGAGGAGCTAGTTTTGTATTCTACATCAGTACAGGCGGCAGGTATGGGGCGTCCGCAGCACCTTTATCAACTGAGTCGTCAGGGACGTGATCGCTTGCATCGAACAATGAGCGATCGCTTTGGTGATGGCCACGGAAATTTTGCGGTTTCGCTGCTAGACACCTTAGCCGAAACGGTAGGACACGACCAATTTAAATCGATTTTAGAGAAACAGTGGCAGCGCAAAGCCAAAGAATACCGGGTTCGCGTCGGTAATGGTTCACTGCGAGAACGTGTAGCCAACTTAGTAGAGTTGAGAAAAGCAGAAGGCTTCATGGCGGAGTATCACCCTGTTGATGTGAATGACTGCTTTGAGAGCGATCGCTTTATTTTAATGGAGCATAACTGCGCCATTTCTAACGTTGCCGAGTCTTTCCCCAGCATTTGTGGTCACGAATTAGAAATGTTTGCAGCCGTCTTACCTGATTGTACCGTAGAACGCACCCACTGGATTATTGATGGCGAACACCGTTGTGGCTATTTGGTACAAATTCGCCAGTAAAATTATCATAGATAAATTCAGTTTACATCTAGCCGTGGTAATGGATAATAGCTGAATAGCAACTACCTATTATCAATAATCAACTAAGTTTGAGATAGCATTTATGGATGTACCACCACAGCAACCATCAGCACAATTTTTAACTCTGGAAGAGTCAGCAAAAATAGATGCAGCCTTGTTGTCTTCCCCAGAAAAGTTTTTAACAAGATTGACAATTTCATCACTGAAGCTTTTGAAGCATATTGCCCAAGAGTACGGTGTTACTATTGAAGATTTGACAGCACAGCAAGTAATTGCCTGGTTTGAAAAAGATGGCAAAATTCGACGTGAGCAGGGAATTGAAGGTTCATATCTGAAATGGTGATCTGCGGTAGTAAAATTTTCATTGCATTTACTTGTAAAAAATAACTATACAAAATATCACACTTCTAAGAAACATTTCTGTTTTTTAGAAGCGCGATTTTAAGAGATAAAGAAAGTATGGTGCCATGCTGCGATACTGTTCAGTTCAGCCCAAGATTATTGCTAGAGAAGCAAAATTTTACATCTCTACAAGTTTAAAATCAATACCAAAATTTCTTAACTCAACCGTATTGGAGCGAGAACATTTGTTGCTATTTACTGGCAAATTTACTATATAAAAACAGTAAAATTTATGCTCTATGTAGAATGTAGAAAAAATATATGAATATCAAACCCGCAGTATTGACTAAAAATTTTTAAATATTTTTTATCTTGTACTAAATTAATACTTTATCAAGTTTTTATAGCGTTTCCTCATTTACTGAGGTACACCCTCATCTTGTTTAACAAGGTTAGTAGGGTTGAAAACGTACCTCACTAGGTTGGGAACCGCTATAAGAGGGTTTTGTAGTAAGGACTTTAGTGCCTAAAAAATAAGGACTAAAGTCATTACTACGAGTTTACTTACCTATCAAGTTTTAGCAACAGCAGAATTAATTAAGACGCTACAAATGCCAACTTGAAATAATAAACAAAAAACACCTTAATAAAGGTGCCTTTATTTAAAAATAAATAACATTTGATTTTTCAAACAATTATTTAAGCATTGTAATTGTTAGTCCGAGGAGTACGAGCACCAGTTACGGCTCCAATCATTGAGGCTATTAAACCCAACAAAGAACCAAACACAAACCACCACAATCCCGAACGTATATTAGCTGCCGTTTCACGAGCTTGTTGGGCACTTATGTTTGCTTGTGGTACATTAACACCACCTTGCTGTTGTACCTGGTTTATGACTTCTCCTGCGTTAGAAGCAGCAACACCAAAAGCACCAGATACTCCACTTGCTAAAAGCCATGAGCTAACTGCCAAAGTCGTTGCCCAAAGAATTGCGCCGTTAAGAAGAGCTGTATTGCGGTTCATGGGACCACAAGCACGGGCTGTAACCCAACCACCAGTAAATAGGGAAATTAGTAAAGCGATAGTTGACCAAAGCCCTGCATTACCCGCAGCGTTAGGGGCAATTGTTCTGGGTGCACCTGAACCTGCAACAGTGCCCGCCGCAACCGCAGCAATGATAGAACTCAAAATTAATTGTGTAGCCAAAGAAACCAACAAACCAGCAATAATTGGCCCCCAGCGAACACGGTCGTGATATTCAGCTACTCGACCTGCTACCACAGTATCAGTAGATATAACGTCATTGCCTGTCCGATTTACGTATGACATCGCTTATGTTCTCCAGTGCTGTTTCAGCAAAGTTCCTGCTCAGGTATATTTATCTTTATGCTTCAAATTAAATAACTAAATGTTGTGTTTTAATCTCTATCAATAGAAAGATTTAATAGGTCTATCTTTAGCTAGAAAAAAACAAACTTAATTTAACAATTTTTAATATAATTTAGTGTTTATTTATGTATTTCTTTTCTAAAATTTCTATCTAAAAACTCTTAACTTAAATATAACTATTATCTAGCCATCAAAAACCTGCTTTAACGATGTATGCCATTAGACTTAATCTAACTAAAGCTTTGTAATAAATGTCAAAAGTAAAAATCATCACACATTAACGCATCTTCACAGCAGTGCCTGTGGCAGTAATCAGCAAAAGCACTCCTGACTGGTCAAGATTTATTGTGCCAGTATCAATTTCAATCCCAATTACAGCATTTGCCCCTAAACGTTGTGCGCGTTGTTCTAATTCTTCTAATGCCTTGCGTTGACCCTGCTCAAATAGACGCTCATAGCTAGCAGTGCGTCCACCGATAATATCTCGAATCCCAGCCAAAAAATCCCGCAAGAAATTGCTGCCGTAGACTACTTCTGCTGTCACAATGCCTAAATATGACTCAATCACGGCTCCTTGAATTACATCAGTAGTAGTTATAATCATAAATTAACCTCTTAATATGGGATATCTCTTGATATTTATTATTAAAGTATTTTGATAAATACTTTAATAATTGTAACTATTATTACAGAATACAGGTTGGATAAACATCCTTTCACACAACTTTAGATTGCGCTTTCGGCTTTAGTGTTGTCCTAAACAGATTAATGAAATATTTTACAGTTTAGATGTATCTTACCTTTGAATAACCAAAAAAGGATATAAATGCCTGGATGATAACTTCTCAAAAGCTAGTATTAAGGATTAAAAATGTCAGAAAAGATTGGATACAGAGTCACTCACTTCGCTCGAATTCAAAATTCAAAATGACGCTCTCTACGAGACGCTGCGCGTAGCTTGCTTCTCTGTAAGAGTACGTGGACTCGTTAACGCTGCGCTAACAAAATTCAAAATTCAATTCCACGACTTAAGCTGCAAGCTCTGGAACTCTTGACGCCTTGCGCCTCTCTACGAGACACTACGCGAACATGCTGCGCGCCTCGGAGCAATTCTTTTTTAAAGTGGGCTTGTATTCCACAACTAAAGTTTTATTCATAATTTTCCATTTTTAATTTTTAATTTTCTATTTTTAATTGTTTTGTCAAAGCCTATAAGCTTGCTGCATCAGAATCTAGGATTAAGTCAGATGGCTGTTGAGTTTTTCTGGGTAACACGTATAACTACTGATTAAAAGATGTGTCGTTTTGCTATAGTACTGGTTTATATGTAGGGTATCTTCACCTGCTCCTCGATCCCTGACACTTCATCCTTCAGTAAAAACTCTGTTATGTAATGCTAAATGTAAAGCAAAGAAAAATGAACTATTAACATCTTAATCAATACGAAGAAATACAGTTTTCAAAAGTCCATATTTTTGTTTTAATGTACAAGAAAAAAGTCCTCTAAAATTTCAGGAAATTTACTGTGTACAAGCCAACATCATTCGTGTTTAGTGTGGTGTTACTAGGATGTTTTACTTTGACCATACCTTCAGTAGCTCAGGCTCAAGTATTAGTGGCGCAGGCCAAAAACCCAGAGTTAAAGCAATTGCTGGAGGAAGGACGGAGGTTAGTGAATGGCGGGGATTATGGTGGTGCGATCGCTGTTTATCAGCAAGCAGCTAGACTAGATCCCAAGAATGCTAAAATTCATTCAGGTATTGGGTATTTATACGCTCAACAGGGAAATTACCAGGCAGCATTAACAGCTTATCGTCGGGCAATCGCTATCAACCCTAACAATAGTGATTTTTACTACGCTGTGGGTTACATCAAAGCCAATTTGGGCGACACACGTGGCGCAAAGGAAGGCTACCGTCGTGCTATACAGCTGAACCGTAACAACGTCAATGCCTATTTAGGATTGGCTGTGACACAATCGCGTATGGGAGACTATAATGCAGCTACCTGGGCATACCAACAAGCAATCGATTTGGATAAAAACAATGCCCAGACTTATGAGTTGATGGGTTCGATGTATAAACAGCGACGACAAGCCAAACAAGCAAACAGCTTGCTTCAGAAAGCCCGTGACTTGTACAAGCGGCGCAATGACTCAGATGGCGTAGAAAGGGTAGAAGCCATGCTGCGGCAGTTAGGAGGATGAGGTTAATCTAACTGGCGTCCCGTTAATTCCACAAAAATATCTTCCAGATTAGAGGGACGCACCATCATTCCGGTTTTATCGGGCTGTTCATTTAAGTAAATATTTGCTGCTTCCAAGGATGGGAAAAACAGATATTCCCAATTACGAACGCTATCGCTTCCGACATTAGACGCACCTAATTGTTTCATCACCAAACCTTCACCGTGAGCAGAACGCAGCTGCTGTAAAGTTCCCAAAGAAATCAGTTTACCGCCATCCATAATACCGATTCGTCCTGGCTTGGTAGAACCAAAGGCATCGCACAAAAATTCGACCTCATCCATATAATGGGTCGTCAGTAGCATCGTCATCCCTTGTTTATTTAAATCCCGAATAATTTCCCAGAGGCGTCGCCTGGTCTGGGGGTCTAGTCCTACTGTTGGTTCATCTAAAAACAAAATTTGCGGTTGATGCAATAAGGCTCTCGCAATTTGCAACCGTCGTTTCATACCCCCAGACAGGGTTTTTACCAAATCATCACGTTTTTCTGCTAGCTCAACATATTCTAGCCATTGATTAATTAATTTTTGTCGCTGCGGGTTACTAATGTGATGTAGCCTCCCGTGCAGTTCCATATTTTCCCAGACAGTTAAATCGTTATCCACACTGACTTGTTGCAAGACTACGCCAATACTCTGTTTTGCCAACGTTGCTTGGCTCATCACATCATATCCACCTACTTCTATGCGTCCTTGGGACGGTTTTGTGAGTGTAGTCAGCATCCGAATTGTAGTTGATTTCCCTGCACCGTTTGGGCCAAGTAGAGCAAATATCTCTCCCGCTTCAATTTGGAATGACAGGTCATTAACTACAGGTACATTATTGTAAAACTTGTAGACGTTTTCTAGAAAGACAGCAGCAGTCACGTCGCTTCGCTCCGAATTAAAAATTAAAAATTAACAAGCTCATTAATAAATTTAGTTGCTCTATATCCTTTTCTGTTTCAGTCATAGATAAATTTGCTCTTAATAAATACTACCATTCTGATTACATCAAACTAAATATATTTTATTAACCCTTAGATAACTCAATCTTTACTTATTGACATAACAACGTGTGGTAAACACTTATCTTGTAATACTTTAGTTTAAGGTTGCTATTATTTAGTATGAAATTGCATCACCAATTGAAGCTAAATCGGCGTCAGTTTTTGCTACGTTCAGCTATCACAGCCGATGGAATTATTTCCACAAATCTTGTAGCTAAATCACCAGTTTTTGGCAAAGCACCTGCAATCATCACTTCTGATAAAATGCGTCCTGGCATACCTTATGGTGTAGCTAGCGGCGATATATCTAACGATAGCATTGTCATCTGGAGTCGGAGCGATCGCTCCACCAAAATGATCGTAGAATATTCTACTAGCGAATCTTTTCGCAACGTGCAGCGAGTTGTGGGGCCTAATGCTTTAAAAAATAGCGACTTTACAGCACGACTTTATTTAACGAACCTGCCACCAGACCAAAAATTATTTTATCGGGTGATTTTCCAAGATTTAGATTATCAGCATACTTGCAGCGCTCCTTTTCATGGTACTTTCCGAACTCCCCCCAAATCTGGACGAGATATATTCTTTGTTTGGGGTGGCGATACCGCCGGTCAAGGATGGGGAATTAATCCTGATTTTGGTGGGATGAGAATTTATGAAACTATGCGCCAACTTCATCCCGACTTTTTTATCCATTCGGGTGATAATATTTATGCTGATAGCCCGATTCTATCAGAAGTGACTTTAGACGACGGCACTATTTGGAAAAACATTACTACACCAGAAAAATCCAAAGTAGCAGAAACTATTACAGAATTTCGTGGCAACTATATTTACAATTTGCTGGATAAAAACATCAAGCGTTTCAATGCTGAAGTTCCCATATTGGCACAGTGGGACGACCACGAAACCAGAAACAATTGGTATCCTGGACAAATTATCCTCAACGATGACCGTTATACAGTTAAGGATGTTAACTTGCTAGCTCAAAGGGCAAGACAAGCATTTTTAGAATATCTGCCTATTGGATATGAAAGCAATAATCCAGAGAAAGCGAAAATTTATCGCTCTTTCAACTATGGCCCATTATTAGACATTTTCATGCTGGATGAGCGCACCTATCGGGGGCCAAATAGTCCCAATAATCAGGCGGTACCAAGTAAAGAAACAGATTTTTTGAGCAGAAAACAAGTGCAATGGTTGAAAAGGCAATTGCTGTCAGCAAAAGCAACATGGAAAGTGATTGCTAGTGATATGCCTTTGGGACTGATAGTTAGAGACGGTAGCACAGATTTTGAAGCTTGGGCTAATGGAGATGGTTCACCATTAGGAAGAGAGTTAGAACTTGCCGATTTGCTACGATTTATCAAAAACAAAAATATCCAGAATGTTGTTTGGTTAACTGCTGATGTACATTATGCAGCAGCCCACTATTACGACCCCGCTAAAGCACAGTTTACCGACTTCAAGCCTTTTTGGGAGTTCGTCGCCGGGCCGCTTAACTCTGGTACATTTGGGCCTAACCAATTGGAAAATACCTTTGGGCCACAACTGGTATTTCAAAGCCTTCCTCCAGATACAAAAGCAAATCGACCACCAAGTGAAGGTTTGCAATTCTTTGGAGGAGTTAAAATTGATGGAAATACAAAAGTGATGACAGTAACACTGCGTAACTTGGCAGGGAAAACTCTTTACAGTGTAGATTTACCGCCAGAAAAATAAATCGCCAAAATCACAGTGAGATGTAGCCAGTTAGATAGAGTAATTACGCAATTTTTTACTTTGTCTGCTGGCTTTGCTGTTTTTTTGCTGAGATGTTGAAGAAGAAAAATCTTGTGCGATGCCTGCGGCGGGCTTTGCCTACGCTACTGTTAGGAGCTAAATTTAAGTAGGTAGAGTTTTGGAGTTTATCATGCTTAAGCAACTCATTCTTGAAAACTGGAAAAGTTTCCGTTATGCAGAGCTTCCACTTGACCCTTTGACTGTTCTGATTGGTACAAATGCCAGTGGTAAATCTAATGTGGTTGAAGCGTTAGAATTTTTACAAAGAATTGCTAGAGGTGAGAATATTGAAGCAGCTTTAGCAGGAGATAAAATACTTTCATCTATTCGTGGTGGCGTAGAGTGGGCTGCACTTAAACCAGAGAAAGAATTTACATTAAAAGCGTTGGTTGCAGATGAAGATGGAAAAACTGATTACTTGTATGTTATAAAAATTCAAACAATCCCTGAAATTAGAGTTATCGAAGAATATATCGAACTTCAAATATTAAGTGAAAATGCTTTAAATAATTATTTAAATATAATTAATGCTAAAAGTTGGCATTTTCCAACTAGAAGTGGATTAAAAGAAGTAAACTCTCCTATTAATATAAATGAAATAATGAATTTTAAAAAGAGTTTAAATATCAATAATAATCCTATACAAATAGATACTCAGACTGAAGATTTTAAAAATATATATAATGAATATGCAACCTTCCAGCAACAAATTAAAGATTATGTAATCTCTAAGTTAGAAAATATATTAATTCTCAATCCTGTACCTTCAAAAATGCGTTATTATTCACGCTTGTCTGACACTTTTGAAAGTGATGCATCTAATATTGCGGGTGTGCTAGCAACATTACCTGATGAACGGAAAAAAGAAGTAGAATCAACGCTGTCTACCTACGTAAAAGATTTACCAGAAAGTCATAGTCAAAAAGTATGGGCAGAAAAGTTTGGCAGATTTGCTACTGATGCCATGCTTTACTGCCAGGAACAATGGAAACTTGGTCATATTACAGAAATTGATGCTAGAACTATGTCAGATGGAACCTTACGTTTTATAGCAATTCTTACAGCATTACTTATCAGACCAGAACGTAGCCAACTAGTAATTGAAGAAATAGATAATGGTCTTCATCCCTCGCGTGCACAATTGCTAGTAAAAATACTGCAAGAGATTGGCAGCAAAAGAAAAATTGATATTTTACTGACTACGCATAACCCAGCTTTACTTGATGCTTTAAGCCCAGAGATAGTTCCTTTTGTGGTTGTTGCACACCGTGATTCTGAAACTGGAGAAAGCAAACTTACTCTCTTAGAAGATATTGAAAACTTTTCTAAGTTATTTGCATCATATTCTTTGGGTGATATGACAACTAAGGGTGCGATTGAAAGAAGCCTCTCTCGTAATGAATAATTATTAATATGAGAAAGGTGTTACTCATTGATACATCGCTTTTATACGTTTGGTTAAAAGTTCCAGGTAGAGAAACTGCTGGTAATAATGAATGGGATTTTGAGCGTGTAAATCAAAAAATTCAGGTAGAAATCGCCAAATCAACAACGCTGGTACTATCTTTAGCTGCTGTTATAGAAACAGGTAATCACATTGCACAGGCTAAAATAGCAAATTCAGAAAGTAAACGTATAGCAGCTCAAAAATTTGCCGAAATTATGACTTATGCAGCTGATGAAACCACACCTTGGGCTAAGTTCCGTGAGCAAATTGTTCTTTGGGAGGAGGAAGAATTGAAAAACTTAGCCGCTAAATTCCCTAATCAAGCTGTAGAAAAGACTTCTATGGGTGATGCTACTATTGTCATTTTGGGTTGGCACTATTACCAAAAATGTTTCCATGTAGAATTTTTGACTGATGATGACAAGCTAAAATCTCAAGAACCACCTCCACCACAGCCACCTACGCGTCGTAGTAGTCGAACAAAAGGGTAAAATATCCATGAGCAATTACTTTTTACCCAAAATAGCAGTCAGCGAAATTGCTCTTGGAGTGAAAGAGAAAGTAATTAAAAAGGGTTTTGGAAATTTGGTTATCTCTCAGACTGCTGCTTACACTTGAAGGCTACTGTTTAGATAACTAAAGCATTATTTTATATAATCAACGACTAATCACTAATGACTCCCCTTGATGGGGAGTTATTTGATATCAGTTAGCTAGCTAAAATGAAATTGGTACATTTTTAAATGCGGCTGTATCTGGCACAAAAATGTCCAATTTATTGATCCCATCGGGAACTCTTAGCCAGATATAAGCATCTGCGGAGGCTTGTGGACGTACTGGGAATAAAGAAACGCTTCCTGTTGAGCGATTAAGAGCAACTCCTTTGTAGGTTACGCTAGTGTCAGGATTGCGGGCTGTTGTACTAGCAACCGATATAATATCGCTACCAACAACTCCGTCTGTGGCAAGGCGACGAATACGCATTTGCAGATTTACCACATCACGGTTTCCAGTTTCTGGATCTTTAATTCGTTTTGCTGAAAGTAACTCAACTTCTGCCTTTTTGCCAAAAGCAGGCTGCACAAATTGACCAGGGCTAATTGCTGAAGTTGTAGCATTAACTGGGGATGGTGAGACTGTTCCTTGTGGAGAAGTTGTAGCTGTAAAACTTGGCACTTGAGTGAGAATGCTGCTACTGGCTGTATTAGTAGCATTTAGTGTCTGCCGTAACGTGAAAACTTCATAAGCTACATAGCCGCTACATCCCAAAGCCAAAGTAGAGAGTAATACAGCTACACCAGATAAAAATGTACTCACGCCGTTGCCTCGATTTCGTATTTCTGTATATGCAGGTTGACTTACGTTTCTATTTTGTAATCCCATAAATTATGTTTGTGCGTAGGCGCAGCCCGTCGTAGACATCGCCTATGTATGAAACATGTGAACATCTTCCCTATACTAATTAAGTAACTTTACTGAGCTAATTCTTCTCTTTCCGGAAAGAAATTGTTCACAAGGTAAAAATATCTGTCTTTGGGATTAGGAAAATTGGTGAGACTTAAGATTTTAAATCAACCATTGGGTGTTTTGTTAATATTTTTGACTAGCCAGATAGGATTTAGTTCTAGAGTTGCGAAAGCACAAACCTCAGTTGCACCAACAACTACCACAAAATCAATTTGCTCTAGCCAACTGGGAACAGCGATAGATACTGTAATCAATCGTCCCTTATTTAGTCGGGGGCGCTGGGGAATTTTGATACAACCCCTGTCAACCGCACAAACTCTTTACAGTCGAGATGCTCAAAAATATTTTACTCCTGCGTCTAACCTCAAATTGCTGACAACAGCAGCTGCGTTGCAGGAATTGGGTGCTAATTTTCGGATTCGCACCTCTATTTATCAGAATAGCAATGGTGTTTTACGTGTTGTCGGAAGAGGAGATCCTAGCTTAAGTGATACTGAACTGCAAAAATTGGCACAGCAATTAAAACAGAAAGGTATTACCCAAATTCAGCGTTTGATTGCTGATGATAGTTATATTCAAGGTGATATTGTTAATCCCACCTGGCAATGGGAAGATGTGCAGTCAAGTGATGGCGTACCAGTCAGCAGTTTTATTCTGAATCAAAATATTTTTAGCTTCAAACTTGTACCACAGGCTGTAGGTAAATCTTTGCAAGTGGTGTGGATTGATCCTGGCGAAGCGAAACAGTGGCGGGTAATTAATCAGTCAGTAACCCTTCCCCAAAATCAACCAAGCTATGTCAATGTTACCCGCGAATTATCAGGAACAGTATTACGAATTCAAGGACAACTGACAACAAATTCTGAACCCTCTTTAATAGATTTGCCTGTAGTTGATCCTAATTATTACTTCTTACGACGCTTCCGTACTGCTTTAGTAACAGAAAAAATTACTTTGGGACAAACATTAGTAGTAAATGGTGGTGTGAATCAAGGTGAAATAGCATTTGTAGAGTCGCCACCTTTAGCTGAATTATTAGCAGAAACTAATTTAAATAGTAATAATCTTTATGCTGAGGCACTGCTGAGAGCATTAGCTGTGAAAAAAACCAGACTGAAAAATCAGACTAGTGCTGATGTTGGTTTAGAAGTTGTCAAAGCAAGTTTAACTAAATTGGGGGTCGATCCAGCCAATTACATTTTAGTGGATGGTTCAGGTTTATCACGTCGTAACTTAGTGACACCAGAAGCTTTTGTACAAACTCTGCGGGGAATGGCAAAAACCCCAACAGCATATATATATCGCGCATCTTTACCCGTGGCTGGTAAAAGTGGAACTCTGAAAAGCCGCTTTCAAGATACACCTGCTGAGGGCATTGTACAAGCAAAAACAGGTACGTTAACGGGTGTAGTTTCTCTATCTGGATATATGAATGCACCGAAATATGAGCCGCTAGTTTTTAGTATTATCGTCAATCAGTCGGATCAATCTGCAACAGTTGTACGGCAGGCAATTGATGAAGTTGTTGTGTTGTTAACACAGTTACAGCATTGTTAATATTATACTTTTCATTCATAACTTTTTTCATGCCAGCCAAAATCTTACCACCGCCCCTAAAACCTGGAGACTTACTACGAGTAATTGCCCCTAGTGGTGCTTTGCGAGAATTCCAGGAATTTAAACAGAGTCTAGAAATTTGGCGATCGCGTGGTTATCAATTACAAGTCAGTCCCCAGATAGATGACAAATGGGGTTATCTAGCTGGAACAGACGAAAATCGCCGTCAACAGCTAGCAGCAGCATGGCAAGATCCTAATTGTCGTGGTATTCTCTGTGCCAGAGGTGGTTTTGGCAGCACCCGCATCTTAGAAGATTGGAATTGGTCAACCTCAGCGCTTCCCAAGTGGCTCATAGGCTTTTCTGATATTACAGCTTTATTATGGAGCCTTTATACAGCAGGAATTTCCGGCGTTCATGGACCCGTAATGACAACTTTCGCAGATGAACCAGATTGGTCAATTAAGCGATTATTTGATTGGATAGAAGGTAGTTCTTTCACTCCTCTTAAAGGTTGCGGTTGGGGTGGCGGTGTGGTTAATGGTACTTTATTACCAGGGAATCTCACGGTGGCTACTCACCTTTTGGGTACACCCATCCTGCCACATCTAAATGGTGTAATTCTGGCGTTGGAAGATGTTACAGAAGCACCTTATCGGATTGACAGGATGTTGACACAGTGGCGTTTGAGCGGTGTTTTATCTCAAGTCTGCGGTATTGCTTTAGGGGGTTTTACTCGCTGTGAAGCGCCACCAACTATATCTAGTTTTAGTGTAGAAGAAGTATTGCGCGATCGCTTGGGTGATTTGGGTATTCCAATTGTCTCTGATTTGCCTTTTGGCCACGATAGTCCCAATGCGGCATTACCAGTGGGTGTAGAGGTAACTTTAGATGGGGATACGGGAATATTAGCGATCGCGCATCTAGATTAAGTTAAAATCAGATCCGCTTCTGGTTAAACAGTGATAATCCACTCACAGAATAATTTGCTAAATGCTTTGGTAAATTCCAATTAATTTTCGGATATGGCTGATGTTTTACTGGCTCAACATTCCCACGCCAAGCAGCCCCCATAATTTGCATAGTTTGGTAAATAATTGTATTCCAACCTTTTTCCTTTAAATAGTCTAAGCCTTGTGCTACATCAGGATAAATTAAATCATGGAACAAAATTAAAGCATCGTCCTCTGCCAATGGTTCACAAATAATCGTATCATTGAGCGGAGTCGGTGCTTGACGATTGCCATCAATGTGAATCACCACCAAGCCGTACTAGATTTACTGTAGAAAAAGAGAAAATCTTCTTTGCATAATCTGTGAACTGTCATTATAGATAAATTCAAAAATAGCTTACAATGCCTAAATCATCCTCCTTATTAAAAATCTTTGAGTGATTAATTGTATGCAAAAAAAGTATGTAACTAATATATTTTTGAAAATTGAAGATTCGCAGTTATATGCAATTTTTGCTTGGAGTCAGCGAACAGCAGAAATTGTTCAAGCCAAATCGTGGCTGACAATACTAGAAATATTTATTCACGAACATTCATTAGAGAATGCTTACCAAATATTTCAAAAAATTAAATCAGCTTCTATTGCAGATAGAGTTATTCAAGAGCTAAATGAATATGAACAATTTCTTCAAGATGCTATAGTTTTTTTAGCCGATGGCAGCCTGACGATTTTTGGTAAAGGCTTTCGCAGTTTTATTGAAAAAGAAATGCAGTTTGAACTTGGTTCATTAAGTAGAGAAACTTATCAAATCTTGCCACAACTATTTTCCCAGTATCAATTAAAAGATGACCTAGAATCTATTGAGAATATAGAAGACTTTCGTAAATTAGTAGAATGCCTAGAAAATCTTGGCTTCCTATCTCCTGCTATAGGTTCAATAGATTGGGGTGATTTGAAAAAAACAGTTCCTATTTGTCAAGCATTTGGATTGACAAGAGGTAAACCCGTCGATAGATACTATCTCAGCAAATTTCTTCAGGAAATTCAAACCCAAATCGGGGGCAATATCTTGGAAATAGGAGGAACACCAAAAGATAAAGATTTTTATCAAATTAATCCAGGTGCTTCATATCAGATTCTCAACTTAGAAGCAGGTCCAGGAGTAGATATAGTTGGGGATGCTCACGATGTATCCGTTATCAAACCAGAATCTCTTGATTCAGTGATAATTTTTAACGTCCTAGAACACTGTTATGCCCCCTGGGTAGTGGTGGAAAACATTTACACTTGGCTAAAACCTGGTGGAAAATGTTTTGCGATGGTACCAAGTGCGATTAGAGTTCATGCTACTCCCGTTGATTATTGGCGACCTTTACCTGATGCTTTCGCCTGGATATTCAGAAGCTTCTCTCAACAGAAATTATATGTCTATGGCAATCCGACCACTGTAATAGCTAGTTATCATGGAATAGCCGTAGAAGAACTGACATTTGAAGAACTAGACGCTTATCATCCAGATTATCCCGTCGCAACTTGTATTTTGGCTGAAAAGTAAATCTCAAAGTGTGAGGAGAAATTAAATTATTTATGAAAATGTTTAGAACAAGTTTATTTTCGTCTCACATATTAGAACTTATTGTTGGGATTTTTTTGCAAACAATACAATGATGATTTAAGATGATTTAACAATGCAAACTGTAGTTTTTGATTTCAATCATGAAGTATCAATTGTTCTCTGTACCTACAATCGAGCAAAATACTTAAACAATTGCATCGATAGTGTTATTGCTCAAAGTTTTAAAAATTGGGAACTGATTATAGTTGATGACGGCAGCCAAGATAATACTTTTGAAATTGTCAATCCTTATATTCAACAATTTCCAAATATCCGGTATTTGAAACATCAAAATAAGAAGCTATGGTATGCTAAAAATGCTGGTATCCAAGCATCTTTCGGCAAATACATAACATTTCTAGATAGTGATGATGCGTACAAAGTCAATCACTTGGATGCGCGAATTCAATATATGAAAGCTAATCCAGAAATTGATTTGATTGAAGGGGGATTTGCAGCTGAAGAAGAGATTTTGGTTGCAGATTATTTTCAACCAGGTCAAAAAATTAATCTCCGAGAATGTGTTTTAGGTCCAACATTTTTTGGGAAGAGACAGGTGTTTTTTGAGGTGAAAGGATTTAATCATATTGCCTATGGAGAGGATACAGACTTTTGGTATCGGGCGGCAAAAATATTCAGAACCGAAAAACTAACCGAACCCCAAACTTATATTTACACAAGAGCAGAAAATAGTATTACCAAAAGTTTTTTGGAAAATATTTCTTAATCAGATTAACTACCTGGCATGAAGATTATCCTTTTTCTATCCCAAATAAGCCATTATTCTCGTCGGGTCATTACTTCTGTTTGGCAGATGTTACTTTTAGGGATTGTTCTAAGTTCGTTTCTTATATTGTTATCTGGTTGTCAGGGAATAGCACAGAGGGATGATGGAGTAATTCATTTGACCTTGTGGCAAGCAATCAATCCCCCGGCTAATCGGGATGTGTTTGAAAAACTGGTAGACAAATTTAATCAGACTCATTCTGATATCAAGGTAGAATCTGTCTTTTTAGCTCAACCCCAATTGCCAAAAATATTAACTGCGGTTGTGGGTAATGTGCCTCCAGATATCTTGGCATTCTACCCGCAAATTACAGGTCAGTTGGTAGATTTAGGGGCAGTTATACCTTTAGAAGATTGGTTAGACAAATTACCCATAAAGTCAGAAATCAGCCCTAACCTACTTGAGGAATTGCAATTAGATGGTCATCTTTGGTCAGCCCCGTTGTACACAAGCAATATAGGCATTTTTTATAGACCTAAGCTTTTCCAAGCTGCGGGAATTACGCAAATGCCCAAGACTTGGGAAGAATTGAGGGAAGTTGCCAAAAAATTAACCATAGACCGCAATGGCGACAACCGACCAGAGCAGTACGGAATTACACTGCCTTTAGGGAAGGGAGAATGGACTGTTTTTAGCTGGTTTCCTTTTTTACTGAGCGCTGGGGGAGAAGTACTGAAAAATAATCGACCAGATTTAACAAACGCTGGAGCGCTGAAAGCCTTACAATTCTGGCAAGAGCTATTAAAAGATGGTTCAGCCATGCTTTCTTCTCCAGAGCGGGGTTATGAAGAGGATGCTTTTATAGCCGGTCGCGTTGCTATGCAAATTACGGGACCTTGGAGTTATATCACTAAATCTAAAGTTGATTACGACGCATTTCCCATACCTGCAAATGTTGGTCAAGCTACGGTGACAGGTGGCGGAAATCTTTATGTGATGAAGACTACACTAGCCAGAGAGCAAGCTGCACTCAAGTTTTTAAAATATGTTTTGAGTGAAGAATTCCAAAAAGAATGGAGTCTCGGCACCGGTTTTTTACCAGTTAATCTTAAAGCTACTCAAAGTGAAGCTTATCAGCAATTCATCAACCAAAAACCTTGGTTAAAAGTATTTATGGAACAAATTCCTCTGGCTGGCGCTCGACCGATTATTGCTGGATATAGCCGCCTTTCTGATAGTCTTGGTCGAGCTATCGAGGCTACATTGCTGGGTGAGTCTCCCGAAAAAGCTCTCAAAATAGCACAAGAGCGTTTAGAAACTATTTGGGATAGTAAATAAATGGGGCTGGGTAGCTCCTGGTATCCTCTAAGGTGCAGTGGCATGATTAACTACTAGCATTAGTAAGAATTCCTACAAGCACTCGCACTAATTCTTCCAAACCTTCGGGAACACGATAAAGTTTGATATCTTGCATTACCCGTTTATCTTGACGATAAAATATCCCAAATCGCCAATCTTCTCCATTTGTTACAGCACCATACAATGTTGGTGTTTGAGAATCTGTCCATTGGTCAAGTGCTATCAATTCAATTGCAAGTTGAGTAAACCCCCGGCTTAAATCGGATTGCTTGGCTTCAACTACTAACAGTGAATTGGAAGATGAAATATAGTAATCAAAACTTCCTTTGAGTTGTTCACTAACATTAATGGGGTACTCAATGTTTAGTTGAGTTTGCGTTTGGTCGCAAATTTCTAACAAAATAGGAGCAATTAAAACTTCACGTTTTGCAGCTTCACTGATAGGATTTACGCGCATGATATTGCGCCGTAAGTAACGCTGTAAAAATTCTAAATAGTCAATGACACCAGAATATTGTGGTAGTTGTAGCAATGCGCGTTCGTAACTACATCCCAGTTCCGCCAAGATATCTGCTGGGGCATAGGGTAATTCAAAATACTTACTAAATGTATAACTTTGACCAAGTTGGAGAATGCGCGGGCGAGTCATAAATATTAAGATTATGGAATATATCGATAAAATTCAGGAAGAAATTCCAATTTTGGGATGTAAATTTCTTTTCAATGTACACAAACCAATTGCTGGTATGGCTCCTAGAATCGCTGCTGTCAGTCCTTGTCCACTCCAATATAGTATGGGAGTACGGTAGGTTTCTGGAATCAAATTTTGCATAATAAAAAGCAACCAAACCAAAATAGTGATCCAGAAAAAAGAGATTGAGGGTAAAAAATTCCACCACCAAATGCCTGCTGTATATCGCCTCAATACCAGCCATTGGCAAATCCCTAGCCAAATTCCAGAAATTATATATGCGATCGCAGACAAAAATCCAAAAATCAAAGTATCTTCAGAAGATGATGAGGCAATGGTTGAAATGTAGTTAATCCAGGCTGTAGAAACGCCGTTGGCAATCAACCAACCTACACTAGTAGCAAATAGCCACTGCCAACCCGGTAAATATCGGTAAAGCACAAGAGCTTGGTCAGCAGCGAAAATCACGGCAAATACAATGTTACTAAGACTTCTAACCAAAATGCTCCATGTTTGTGGTTGGATAGCAACGTTAGATGAGATACTGTGGAAAATAATTTTCTCTAAAGCGATACTAGCAATGCCACCCACAACCCATCCGATGAGGGTCATTAAGGTAAACTGCATAAAGAACTTCTGTCGCTGCGATCGCGGAATCAAAAACTTTCCTAGATTAGGCTCGTTATTAGTAGATGCAAGATGATCAGGATTATTGGAGTCAGTTTGCATAAGAAGTTAGGGGAGTGAGGGAATAGTGAGATCACGGAGATAGGGGAGCAGAGGGAGAACAATTAATGCCCAATGCCCAATCCTCAATTAAATATTGATTCTTGTTTTACCCTATTTCTCAATCACCAGTCCCTATTTTCTATTCCCCACTCACCACTCGCCATTTCCCCAAGGTGAGAATATATGTCAATAATAACAGTCTATTCTCAATAGAATTTTATTAACCTATTCTTCTTGCTAAAGATTTAGGAGTAGCCCATCGTAGACATGGCTTTGAGTCTAGGAAACTAAATCAAACGATAAATGGTGATTTTTTGTTGGTTCTTAACCTTGGTTGCGATCGAGAGTAATTTAGATGCGTTTGTTCTGCCCACTAAAATTGCACAAGAACCTTCACTTAATCTTTAAAGAAATTTTAGTATATACACTGTATCTTTTGCGAGTTATAAAAATCAAAATAGGATTACAAAGCATCAAGAGAAACTTACATCTTCGAGCTTGTTTTACCCAACAACATTCATATATAAAGACCTAACAATCTTTGTGATTTTCTTCTAATTTGTTGGAGTAATGAAATCAGCCTTTCATAGCTAGGTTTCAAGAAAATTTCAGTCTTAATTCTCTTTGTGTTTTTCAAGGTTTATTATTAGAATGCTACAAAAAATCTCTTTGGCTTTACTCGGAATAACTGCTGTAGTCATGAGTGCGAATCCAGCTAGCGCCGTAACTCTGCAAGTCAACAGTGGGCCGTTTTCTAGCTACGCTGATGCCAAAACTGTCACCTTTGATGATGGCACAGCAAACGATCCTAATGGATTTGTTACTTACTCTAATATTACTTCTAACATTGTTCAAGGTAGTGTATCTGGTCAATACGCCTCACCTTATGGGGATAATACCAAATTTCTAACAATTTCTCCCTCAGGTAGTAATGTTGCAGGCGATAGTGGTTTTGTCAATATTGCCTTCAAAAAAGCTGTTAATTACTTCGGTTTTTATGCAGGTTCATTGGATGATTACAACTATGTTGATATTTACAAAGGTAATCAGCTGTTAAAGACCTTTAATGGTACAAATGTACCAAATGCTACAGCAGACGGGAACCAGACTAGCCTTCAATCTAATCTCTTTGTCAATCTTGTAGCTGATACAGGAGAAACATTTGACCGAGTTGTGATGCGCTCAAATGGTATTGCGTTTGAAACAGATAACCACGCCTATAGACTAGCCGAGAGCGTTCCCGAACCTAGTGCGATGTTAGGTGTGTTAGCAATAGGTGCTTGTGGTATGACTTCACTTTTCAAACGCTCACAACATAAAGCGACAGTGAAAGGATAAATTGATCGCCATACCGATTGAATAACCCTTAAGGATGTGTCTCTACGTCAAGCGTAGAGACACATTTGTTATTTGTCATGCAGTTTTCTTCATGCGTTCCCTTGATGTATAAGCCAGAGGTGCATTTCTACGTAGGAATCAAAGCGATGATTGCATCAGATAAGCCAAAAAAAGAATAATTTGTAGCGCTTGCTGGCATTAATACTGTAGTCAAGCCAACCGAGCGCTCATATCCAAAATATTTAAAATATTATAAAATATTACTATTGTGCCCTGTACTCACCTTTTCTTAAAAACCTGCTGGAAAAGCGTAATCCCAGAATGATAAGCTAAACAGTGGCATAAATAGGATGAAGTAATAAATGGGTGTTTCTTTAACAACTCCTCATCTCTTACGGGCTGCTCGTGGTGAAGTAGTAGATCGTCCCCCTGTATGGATGATGCGACAAGCAGGACGATATATGAAAGCATATCGAGACTTAAGAGATAAGTATCCTTCGTTTCGCGATCGCTCCGAAATTCCAGAAGTAGCAATTGAAGTTTCCTTGCAACCCTGGAAAGCCTTCCAACCAGACGGAGTAATTTTATTTTCTGATATTGTCACCCCATTACCTGGTTTGGGCATTGAGATGGATATTGCCGAAGGTAAAGGGCCAATTATTCACTCACCCCTCCGCACTCAAGAACAAATTGATAGTTTGCATCCTTTAGAACCAGAAGCAGCTCTACCATTTATCAAAACAATTTTGCAAGCGCTGCGTTCGGAAGTAGGCGATAAATCAACGGTGTTGGGCTTTGTAGGTGCGCCGTGGACGCTAGCAGCTTATGCAGTTGAGGGAAAAGGTTCTAAAACCTACTCCATCATCAAAAACATGGCATTCTCAGATCCGACGATATTGCATCAATTGTTAACTAAATTAGCAGATGCGATCGCCATCTATGCCCGCTACCAAATTGACTCTGGCGCTCAAGTTGTGCAAATGTTCGATTCTTGGGCGGGTCAATTGAGTCCTCAAGATTATGACACCTTTGCTCTCCCCTATCAGCAGAGAGTTTTCCAACAAGTCAAGCAAACCCATCCTGATACACCTTTGATTCTGCTCGTTAGCGGTAGTGCAGGTGTGTTGGAAAGAATGGGACAATCTGGCGCTGATATTGTCAGTGTAGACTGGGCAGTGGATATGGCAGACGCACGAGCCAGATTGGGCAAACAAGTTAAAGTTCAAGGAAATCTTGACCCAGGTGTGCTATTCGGCTCTAAACAGTTTATCCGCGATCGCATTCTTGATACCGTTCGCAAAGCTGGCAATTGGGGTCACATTCTCAATCTCGGTCACGGTGTCTTACCAGAAACTCCAGAAGAAAATGTCGCTTTCTTCTTTGAGACAGCAAAGGAATTGAATCTTGCAGGAGTTAAGAGTTAGGAGTTATGAGTTATGAGTTATCAGTTAGGAGTTATCAGTTAGGAGTTATCAGTCGCGAAGTGCAAAGTTATTTTTAACTCCTCACTTCTCTCTGCTAACTTTATTTTTAACTCCTGATTTGGAACTTTTAACTTGATTCTTAACTCTTTAGTTTTAACTCCTAACTTTTGATAAATTCTCTATGAGCCAGAAACGGATTTTAGTGACTGGTGCAAGTGGTTGTATAGGTCATTATTTAACAGAAGCCTTAATTAAAGAAACAGATCACGAACTGTATCTACTAGTTAGGAACCCAAGCAAATTGCAAGTTGATACCAAGGCACGTTCAGGCATCAACGTTTTACAAGGTGATATGCAAAATATTCGCCAGTTTGCCGATTTGCTATCTACAATTGATATGGCGGTACTCACAGCCACAGCTTGGGGTGGTGATGAGACATTTGATATTAATGTCGTCAAGACTATAGAGTTGCTCGAACTGCTAGATCCAGAACGTTGCCAACAGGTGATTTATTTTTCGACAGCTAGCGTTTTGGATCGCTACAATCAACCATTAAAAGAAGCCGGGGAAATTGGGACAGATTACATCCGTTCTAAATATGAGTGCTTAGAGAAAAAAGAAAAATTAGCGATCGCACCCAAAATTACCACAGTATTTCCGACTTTAGTATTAGGTGGTGATGCCAATAAACCCTATTCTCACCTTACATCTGGCATTCCAGAAGTTACGAAATATATTAATTTGATTCGCTTTTTGGAAGCAGATGGCAGTTTTCACTTTATCCACGGACGAGATATTGCCACTGTCGTGCGATATTTAATTGATCATCCTGCCAAAAATGATCAACCACGTCGGCTTGTTTTAGGTCAAGCAGCATTAACTGCTAATCAAGCAGTGAAACAAGTTTGTGCTTATCTGGGAAAAAAGATTTACTTTCGCATTCCCATATCTATAGCATTAGCTAATTTGATTATTGTTCTGTTCCGCATTCGGATGGCCGCTTGGGATCGGTTTTGCATGAACTATCGGCATTTTACATACGAAAAATTCATCAATCCCAATAGTTTCGGCTTGCCAAATTATTGTGCAACCATGAGTGATGTTTTGAAAATTAGCGGTGTTGAAAAGGCTAAAAATTGATTATAATCTGTGCCTTTTGACAACGTTTGTAAAAAATTAGCAGAAAACTATCCTAATCTTGTAGAGAGCCTCTGGGGTTTCCTTCATTAGCGACTAGAGTCATTGAGTATGGGTGAAGAATGGAAAATTACCTCTTTCCTCTCTGCTCCCCAGTCCCTTGATTTGAGTTAAAAATATCAATGGTAAAATAAAACAACTTTAATAAAAAGTCAATAACTCTTTATTTTCGTTAGAGTGGGATAACAATCAAAGTGTGAGGATTGATACTACATGCGAATCTTGTTAGTGTATCCAATATTTCCCAAAACCTTTTGGTCTTATGAAAAAATCTTGGAGTTAGTCGATCGCAAGGTTTTATTACCACCTCTGGGTTTAGTAACAGTAGCCGCAATTTTGCCCCAAGAATGGGAATTCAAACTGGTCGATCGCAACATCCGCCCCGCAACAGAAGCAGAATGGGCATGGGCAGATATAGTAATTCTCTCTGCGATGATTGTCCAGAAACAAGATTTACTTGAGCAAATCCGGGAAGCAAAAAAACGTGGCAAGCTAGTCGCAGTTGGCGGCCCCTACCCCACTTCTGTACCTCACGAAGTGGAAAATGTTGGTGCAGATTTTCTGATTCTGGATGAAGGGGAAATCACGCTACCTATGTTTATTGAGGCAATAAAAAGGGGAGACACTTCTGGGACTTTCCGCGCCACAGAAAAACCTGATGTCACAAGCACACCAATACCCCGCTTTGATTTATTAGAATTGAACGCTTATGACATGATGTCGGTACAGTTTTCGCGTGGGTGTCCCTTCCAGTGCGAATTTTGCGACATTATTGTTCTCTACGGGCGCAAACCACGCACCAAAACCCCAGCCCAACTTTTAGCAGAGTTAGATTGCCTCTATGAATTGGGTTGGCGACGGGGTGTGTTCATGGTGGATGACAACTTTATTGGCAACAAGCGAAATGTAAAATTGTTGCTCAAAGAGTTAAAAGTTTGGATGGCAGAACACAAATATCCCTTCCGATTTGACACTGAAGCTTCAATTGACTTAGCACAAGACTCAGAAATGTTGGAGTTGATGGTTGAGTCTGGTTTCTCGGCGGTGTTTTTGGGAATCGAAACGCCGGATGAGGATAGTTTGCAAATGACTAAGAAGTTTCAAAATACTCGCAGTTCTCTAACTGAGGCAGTGGAAACCATCATCAAAGCGGGATTGCGCCCAATGGCTGGGTTTATTATTGGGTTTGATGGCGAAAAAGCAGGCGCAGGCGATCGCATTGTCCGCTTTGCTGAACAAGCAGCAATTCCCTCAACTACCTTTGCCATGTTACAAGCGTTACCTAATACTGCGCTTTGGCATCGCCTGAAAAAGGAAGGACGATTACGGGAAAATCAAGATGGTAACATCAACCAAACAACATTGATGAACTTCCTACCCACTCGTCCCTTGGAAGAACTTGCACGAGAATATATTGAAGCGTTCTGTACTTTATATGACCCAGTACAGTATTTAGATCGCACCTATCGCTGTTTCTTGATGATGGGTTTGCCAAGTTGGAAAGCCCCAGCAAAAATGCCAGAGTGGGTAGTTGTAAAAGCGTTGCTGATTGTAATTTGGCGACAAGGAATCAAACGGGAAACCCGCTGGAAATTCTGGCATCATTTGTTCAGCATTCTCAAGCGTAACCCTGGAGTGATTGAACATTACATTTCTGCTTGCGCCCACAACGAGCATTTTCTGGAGTATCGCCAAATTGTCCGCGATCAAATTGAAAGTCAGCTAGCTGAGTATTTGGCACAAGGTGCAGAAACGCCTTATGTACTAGTGAAAGAAAAAGCAGAGGAAAAAGCTGAAGCAGTAGTAAGTTAAGAACTTCCAAATCAAACAATATCCCATTGCAGAAGGACTTCAAGGTGGTAGTCGTAATCGGTGGTGGACTTGTGGGTATGAGCGCTGCGTACCAACTAACGCGTTATGGCGTGCCAGTAGTCCTGGTTGATCAGGCTGATGAAGGCAAAGCTACGACGGCAGGCGCAGGAATTTTATCACCGGGCAATCGGTTCCCGTCTAGCGATCCGATTCTGCCGCTTTTAAAGGAAGCCCACGCTTATTACCCCAAGTTGATTGCAAGTCTGGCTGAGGACGGTGAATACCATACTGGGTATGAGAAGGTGGGGGCACTTCATGTTGCTACTACCGACGAAGAGGCGTCCCAAATGTCGAAGTTACTGGAACAAATCCAGGAACGCCGGACAGCTGGATTTAATCACATCGGAGATGCCAAAATAGTCGATTCCGACACTGCTAGATCCTTCTTTCCAGCCCTCAGCCCAGTTAAGGCTGCGATTCATATTCCTGAAGCTGCTCGTGTTGACGGTCAACTACTCTGTAGCGCACTGGAACGGGCAATTGGTCGGCGCGGTGGATCTCTAGTTCATGGTCGTGCTGAGTTGGTGGTTGATAAAGGAAAAGTGACATCTGTCATGGTGGAAGGCCAGACTATAGCTGCCGAAGCAGTAATTATTGCTGCTGGCGCTTGGTCAGCCATGCTAGCCAAGCAACTCGGTATAACGATGCCAGTGTATCCACAGCGTGGCCAAATCGCCCATTTAGTTGTTCCCAAGACCGAGACTGGAGGATGGTCTATTGTTATGGGATTTACACACTACATCCTGACTTTTCCGAGTGATCGTATAGTAGTGGGTGCAACACGCGATAATGTCGGCTATGACTATCGTGTGACTATGGGCGGGATGCGGGAGATTATCAACGAGGGGCTGCGAATGGCGATCGGACTAGAGTCTGCCACTGTACAGGATGTGCGTATCGGTTTTCGTCCGCAGAGCCAGGATACTGAACCTTTTATTGGGCAAGTACCTGGCTTTGAGAATGTGTATTTTGCTACTGGGCATGGTGGGTATGGGCTGCAAGTAGGACCCTACTCTGGTGCGATCGCTGCCGATTTGGTGCTTAACAAACCAGTCTCGATCGACTTGAGTCCTTTCGCAGTCGATCGCTTTAGCCATACCTACTGACCTCAGTTTAGCTGAACCTGTATTGATAATATTTTAGGTTTCTTCTTTGTTTTTAATTCCAGTTATTTCGTTAACTAAATCTGAGACTCTATTAATTAATGAGGTGTCAATATCAATTTGATAATTTCCCTGTTTTAAAACCTCTATTACAACTTGACTGAAATCTGCGTTACCTTTTCTCGCACCCAAACCATTAATTGCACATTCAATTTGCCTCACGCCACAACTTAAAGTAATGAGTGAATATATCTACCGCCATACCCAAATCATCATGACAGTGTACTGAAACAACAACTCGATCAATATTTAGTACTCGATTAAAAATCATTTGCAGAAGTTGCAAAAACTCTTCTGACGATGCCAAACCTAAGCTATCAGGAATACTAACAGTCGTAGCACCACTCTTGATTGCAGTTTCAATTGACAAATTAGTTAATTCGCCGCTGTTTGGGCTTCTTGATAAATTATTTCTTGGAACTGGATCATATCTTTTTGTGGATCGGCGTGGCTAACTTTCACCACTATCTGTTCACCTAAGTTCACAGAACGTTTGAAAGCCATTGGTAACTGCAAGCCCAAATCTTCTAACAAAATTAGGGCTAAGTTGCTGTCTTCTCGCAGCCACATCAACACTGTCACATCCCAAGTTTCTTCTGGATGACGGCGTAAATACTCTAGAGCATAATATCTATTAGTTTGTCGTTCCACCATCGTCACCTCTTGGGTGATGCTGGTGACAGTCATCATAACTTCTTTAAGCTGATCTGCAGAAAATGGCAGAACTTCACCCCGCAAATGAGCTTTAATTTGAAAGTGCGTGAGTAAGTCACTGTAGCGACGGATGGGAGAAGTTGCTTGGGTGTAAGTATCCAAGCCTAAACCAGCATGACGCAAAGGCGTAATGCTCATTTCACTCTTGGGCATACAACGACGCATGGCGCAAGCGCGAACGAATCCGGCTGGAAGTAGAAGCAATTCCTCATCTGGAGGTAATTCTGGTTGCGGTTGACCACGAAAGGGCAAAGGTATGTTATGAGTTTTACCATAACGAGCCGCAACTTCACCGGCAACAATCATCATTTCTGCTACCAGTTGCCGCGATGGGGAATCATCCAAAATATCAATGTGGATCTCCTCACCTTTGACTTTGATCGTCGCTTCGGGCATGGTGATGCTAATTGCCCCTTGAGCGTAACGCCAAGCTTTGCGCCTCCGTGCCCAAGTTGCGATCGCAGCAATTTCCGGTTCTGCTTGTACTCGTAATTGCAGCATTTCATCTACATCTTCGTAGGTGAGGCGATAAGTCGGCTTAATCAAGCTGGTATGAATGCTGTAATCTTCTACTACCCCAGTTATACCTAAAATAATCCCGAAACTGAGAGCGCAACAAACCTTTCCCTGGATCAGACTCATTGGCCCAGTTGCCAACACTTCTGGAAACATGGGAATCATTCCCGTCGGTAAATAGACTGTACTACCGCGCTTTCTGGCTTCCAAATCTAATTCATCTTCCGGTACTAACCATCTAGTAGGATCGGCGATATGCACCCACAAGCGTTCCCGTCCATCGGGCAGTACTTCCCAACTTAGACCATCGTCGATCTCTGTAGTAGTTTCATCATCAATGGTGTAAACCTTCAGGTGAGTCAGATCAAGGCGGTTTGTATCTGAGTCAATCGGCGGGAAATCCAAACGCTGTTGCGCCACTTCTAATACCTTATGAGGAAATTGAATTGGAATTGAAGAACGACGCAGGAACAAGTTTTCATAAGGACTCCAGCAACCCAAATCTACCAATAGTTGAAAGGCTCCTTGGGGTGTTGTGGGCCGTCCCAGCATGGTCATAGTTTCTAATACTGGAGCGCTGGGCGGATAAGCACGAGCCAAGGAGTCATAATTAACCCCTGTCCGCACGGTGTCAGCTATTAACGCTGCATATTTTTCTAGTCCTTCTAAGCGCTGGCGATCATGGCGCTGCCACTCTACTACTTCACCTTTGAGCGCCTGCTCTACGCGAGTTAAAAATTCCTGCTGTCCTTTAGCTTTTAGTGCCTCTACTTCCAGTTGGTGCTTGCGTTCTGCCACTTGAGCAGCAGTTCTCGGCTCGTAAGCGTCTCCTTTTTGCTTGAAATAAAGTTTGTCGTCTGATAACAAGCAATAGGCGGCGTAACAAGGAGGTGCAGCTGATTCTGAAAATAGCAGATTCGCCATTTGGTCTGGGGTAACTGTTTCTCCATCTTCAACCAGTAATTCCCAAGCCACTTCTAAACTAGATGGGTCTAAATAAGGCTCGATCTGCTTCAAAAAGCTGGCAATCTCAGAAGCCTTGTAAGTCTGTCCGGTAACTGTATAGGTTATTTGTCTAGGCGCGAGGCTGTGGGATTGACCACGTTCGTCTACCACAAACCAGCGGGTTTTTCCGTCTGGACGTTCTACGATGCCCAGACGGCGATCGCCTTGAACCCTAAATTCAACTAGCGTCCCCTTCTCCACAACTCTCGCACTCTAATTTGGTGAACAGTTTAAATAGTTTTAAGTTAGGAGTTAGGAGTTAAAAGTTTTGATTCTTAACTCATCACTCATCACTCATAACTCATCACTCTTTTTAGCCTTCCGCATTGATAAATGGCAACAAAGCCACAATCCGCGAACGTTTAATTGCTAGTGTCAACTCTCGCTGTTGCTGAGACGTAAGCCCGGTAATCCGACGTGGCAGTATCTTTCCCCGCTCAGTGACAAACTTACGCAATAAATCAACATCTTTATAATCGATTGGTTCTCCTGGCTTGATCGGAGAAAGGCGACGACGGAAATAACTCATCTTTTTTACTTAATTTCCTTGTGAACGGTATGTTTGTTGCAGTGGGTGCAGAACTTTTTCAGTTCTAGCCTGTTAGTGGTGTTGCGGCGATTCTTGGTACTGGTATAACGTGAAACACCAGCAGAACGCTTATCTGAATTTGTCCGGCACTCAGTACACTCTAGTGTGATAATAATGCGGGCACCTTTACTCTTAGCCATAATCTTACAAACAGTGAAGCCTGAAGAGAATTAACACAAATGACTATCTTCTCACATTTCGGCGCAGATTTTCAACTAATCTTTTAATTTTTATATCGAGCGAGTAGCCACGACGCGACGAAACGATGAAAGTTCCACAATAGCGATCATGTAAAGCCTGCCGCATCTGGGTATCAGAGAAAGCAGTCCCGCAATCAATTGCTAGGGGAATTACTAGCAGTATAGCAGTGGGATTGGCTCTAATATTGCTCAGGGCAATTGACACTAACAAAGCACCCAAGCCGATTATTGCTTCTCGCTTCAGTAGTGAAAGCAAATCTGGAATTCTGCCCACTACTTCTCCATCTTCGACTGACAACACTTTTAAATCGAACGCCCAACGTCCTAAACTTTGCCCTTGATTGTTGTATACCAACAGCACCCGCAAAACCAGCCAAAGTATTACGAAAACTAAGATTTCAACAAATTGAATCCCGATATCGCTGCCTCCCAGTAGGGAACTGACTAACCAGACACCAAGGAAATCAAGTCCCAATGCCATACCTCGTCGCCCAATCTCAGCCTTGGGATAGTGTTTTTGGGGAACTCGTTCGATTGTCATACAAAACAAGTATTTTTATTTAGGGGTTGGGAAATAGCGATCGCTCCTGTTTTTTATATTAAGGTGAGGGCTATAACTTTGATTGCAATTGAAGTATGCAGTAACCACCCTAAATCACTGCTAGACTGGCTTTTAGATGATTTGTAGGAAGTTCTTGTGCCGAAACTGAAACCGGATGACATTTGTCAAGTGCGCTGTTTCAATGACGAGTTAGTAGTTCACGTCCGCGACGCAATGCCGATGGACGACGCCTTTGAAGAAGCTAAAATACTGTTTACTGCTCTTGCTGACAAATCTCGGCTGAAGATACTCTATGCCTTGAAAGATCGCCAGGAATTGTGTGTCTGTGATATTGCGGAGGTTCTTGGTGTACAAGTCTCTGTGGCATCACACCATTTGCGGAAGCTCCGCGATCTCAAAGTACTTAAGTATAGGAATGATGGGAAACTCGTCTATTACTCACTGCAAGATCAATTCGTAGGTGAGATTTTGGATCTTGTGTTGCAAAAGATTGTTCAGTAGTCTCTTTTTTTATTTAATCATTATGATATTCTTTTGAATGTTGGAATGAATAAGTGACTAAGGAACTAAATAATGTCTGACCACTGCTGCCAAAAGAAATCATCTGAACTTGAAAAAACGACCAAACGCCAGAGCAAGGTTTTGTGGATTGTTCTGGGTGTAAACACAGTAATGTTCGTTGTAGAACTTCTGTCTGGCATTCACTCCAAATCCCTTTCTCTGACGGGGGACTCTCTGGATATGCTAGGAGATGCGATCGCCTATGGAAGCAGTCTTTACGTAATCAATAAGGGAGCAAAATCACAGGCAAAATCCGCCATACTTAAAGGAGCTATTATGTTTTTGTCTGCTGTAGTGGTATTTGCCAGGGCTACTCATCAGGTGTTTTTTAACACAAACCCTGACTTTCAAATCATGAGTACAGTTGGATTGATTGCTCTTTGTGCCAACTTGTTCTGTCTTTATCTTTTGACAAGGCATAAGAACGATAACCTCAATATGTCTTCTGTATGGCTTTGTTCTCGTAACGACATTATCGCCAACACATCTGTACTTGTGGCGGCTGGATTGGTGTTTATAACAAAATCATCTTTGCCGGATTTGTTAGTAGGACTTATGCTCACGTTTATTTTTGCGAAGTCAGCAGGATCAGTCCTCTCTAGGTCTTGGAGAGAGCTGGAAAGAGCTTAAGCCAGAAATCAGTGCTTTCATTCTGTCTGTTTTTGGAAAATATTGTATTGTTATAGAAACTTAATTTTAATTAATTAGGAGGTTGTATTTATGACACATCTGTTTGCTAAAACAGCTATGAGTCTGGTGAAGACTACTACTTTAGCGTTAGCGATCGCCATAACCACCAATAACCTAGCTTATGGTGCTGAGTTCAACTTTAACTGGAAAGGAGACACTGGTTATTCAGCTAAAGGTTCATTTAACTACGATACAACAACTGCTCCTAGCGTCATTTCTGAAACAGGCTTGGGAGCTACGAAGAACTTGCAATCTCTCTCAATTTCCTTTTTTGATCCCTTGAGTAATCTCATCAATAGTTTCACCCCAGTGGTTAGTAGGATATCTAATTACGGCTATTTGAGATTCAACTTTGATAGCACTAAAGAGAAAATCTTTGGCCCATTTGATGTTGGTAAGGATGATGAGTTTCCTGGCGACACATGGCTTAATAATAATCTTGCACTCATCGATGAAGATTCGAGTGATGAAGTTGTAGCTAAAGAATTTGGTTTTTACAAAAGAGATACAGCAGGCAAAAAGCAAATACTGGATTTAAGCAACAATTCGGTTCAGGTATCCAAAATCCCCGAAGGAAGCATAATTATCGGTTTGCTAGCAGTGTGTAGCTTGGGATTTACCGCTCATAGAAATCTAGATAAAGCAACCCAAGAATAAAAGAAAAGTTGGAGGCGATCGCTATGTTATCAGTCAGCGATGCACAAGCAATTATTTTAAATTTGGTGCAGCCGTTGGATCGTCAACGGGATACAGAAGTTGTAGATTTATTGACAGCAGATAGTCGCATTTTGGCAACACCTGTCACCAGTCCGCTAGATTTTCCCCATTGGGATAATTCAGCAATGGATGGCTACGCAGTTCGCTACGAAGATGTACAGCACTCTAGCACCGAGCAACCAGCTATTTTAGAAATTGTTGAAGAGATTCCGGCTGGGTATCAGCCCAAGTCTACGATTCAACCAGGGCAAGCCGCACGAATTTTTACAGGTGCGGTGATCCCAGCAGGTGCAGATACTGTAGTTATGCAAGAGAAGACACGCCACGAGGAAAACCGCGTATTTATCCTGGATGCGCCAAAACCACAAGGATTTGTCAGACACAAAGCATCTTTTTATCAAGCTGGAACACAACTACTACCAGCAGGAATTAAGTTAAATGCTTCAGAAATTGCTGTGTTAGCAGCAGCACAGTGTCCGCAATTAAGTGTTTACCGCCGTCCGCGTGTGGCAATTTTTTCCACTGGTGATGAGTTGGTGACAGTTGAGCAACCATTGCAACCCGGGCAAATTGTGGATTCTAATCAGTATGCACTGGCAGCTTTGGTGAGACAAAGTGGTGCAGAACCGTTAATTTTGGGCATTGTGAAAGATGATCCAGTTGCTCTAGAGAAAGTGATTACCCACGCCATTGCGATCGCTGATATAGTTCTCTCTTCTGGTGGTGTCTCAGTGGGAGATTATGACTATATTGACAAAATTCTAGAGTCACTAAAAGCAAAAATCCACATTCGGGCTGTGGAAATTAGTCCAGGAAAACCCCTCACCATCGCCACTTTCCCCAGTACAGATGCAATTAATCGCATCTCCCCACTCTATTTTGGTTTACCAGGAAACCCTGCTGCTGTGTTGGTGACATTTTGGCGGTTTGTGCTACCAGCAATCAAAAAACTTTCGGGAATTACTGAAGGTTGGGAAGCAGTATTTTTGAAAGTGCGATCACATGATGAATTGCGATCAAATGGCAAGCGGGAAACTTACCTTTGGGGTAAATTGCATTTAGTTGATGGAGTTTACGAATTCCACAAAGCTGATGGTAGTCACAGCTCTGGGAATTTAATTAATTTAGCTCAAACCAATGCCTTAGCTGTTCTACCTGTGGGTAAAACATTAATTTCTCCACAAGAAGAGGTGCAAGTTTTGCAGCTTAGTAATAGGTAATGGAGAGTGGGGAGGCAGGGAGCAGGGAGGAAGGGAGAATAGTTTTTCCCTGCCCCCTGCTCCCTGCCCCTCTGCCTCTTTTCAATCCCCAATTTTAAAATATCTGCTCAAAAGCCTCAATCAAGTTGTTAACTTCCTCAAGGGTGTTGTAATGCACCATACTCACCCGGACTATTCCACCTTGCGAGGCTAACCCCAGGTATTCAATCAGCCGTTTAGCATAAAAGTCTCCGTAGCGAATCGCAATATAATGTTGGTCAACTTTTACCGGAATAGTTGAGCTATTTATTCCATCGACAACAAAAGATATAGTTGGTACACGGGTTTGACGGTCAGCCTTTGATTGACCAATCACTCGCACATTCGGCTTACTGCTGAGGTAATTTAGGAGGCGATCGCTAATCTTTTCTTCATGTATGCTAATTAAATCAAATGCTTGCACCATTTGATTTCTCAAATCAGGTGCAGTTTCATTTCCGTAGTGCAGTTGTGCTAATTCACTTAAATAATCACATACACCTAACATTCCATAACTTAATTCAAAATTGACATTCCCTAATTGAAATTTATAAGGTATGTCTGTCTGTTCAATAAAATAATGATTAAGACCAGGCAATCTTAATAAATGTTCTTCTTTACCATAAAGTAAGGCATGATGTGGCCCGTAAACTTTATAACAACTCAAAGTATAGAAATCAACATCTAAATCTTGGACATCAACTAATCTATGGGGTGCATAAGCTACACCATCTACACAAATCATTGCATTACGATCGTGTACAAATGCAGCTATTTCTTTGATTGGGTTGATGGTTCCCAGAATATTAGAAGCATGAGTCAAGGCTACCAGTTTTGTGCGCTGACTGATCAATGGTTCTAAGTCTGCTAAATGAAGTTCCAAAGTATCTGGGCGAACTTGCCAGACTTTAACCTTCATACCTTGTTTTTCAAGAGCGACCCAAGCACCAATATTAGCCTCATGGTCACAATTAGTAACAATAACCTCATCACCAGGTGTGAAGGTTTGACCCAGACACATTGAGAGAACTTTCAACATCATTGTAGTAGATGGGCCCATAACCACCTCTTTAGAAGAATTGGCATTAATGAAAGTAGCCATTCCCCTAGTTGCTAGAGCCAATCGTTCTCCAGCCAGTTCAGAAATAGCATAAGAAGCTCCTAACTGGACATCTGAGCTTAGGAGAAATTCGCTAATTCTATCTACTACTTTTTTCAAGGTTTGTGACCCACCAGCATTATCAAAAAAAGTCCATTCACCAGCTAGAGCCGGAAAATATTGACGAACTTTATCAAGATTCAGGAGCATAGTATAAGTTTTCTAGAGAATGTTCTTTACCCTAGCCTACCTTCTGACAAGTCACCCAGAGAACATCTACATTCTCTTTTGATGTTTACAGGTTGTTGTGCCAGCCTTCTTGCCCTAAACATCTGCTGAAAAAGAATGTAGAAAGATGTAGCGATGCTATGTCTCTACAAGGGTTATAGATAATGTATATTATTTAATTTTTGGAGATGTCTTGTGCAAGAACCTATCTAAAGAGGGTATACTTAAACCCATAAAGAGTATTTTACTATTTGTAACTATACAAGTTACACCCCTCCCCAACCCTCACCCCACTTGCTTTCATAGCGGGAAGGCTAAGAGCGAACAAGTGAGTCTACCCAACGTAGTGGCAACCTTTACAAAGGGGAAAGTGGTCGGGTCTTTCTGTATTTCACGTTGGCGTAGCCTCTGTCTCCAATACGCTGTTCGCGTTCGTAAAGAAGTTTAAATCTCCTGTATTTAACTTCCAGCAACTATTAATGTCTTGATTCTTCACAATTATCGCCAATTTTATTTGATAAGTTTAAGGGAGAGTCAAAGCAACTATTGTTTTGAGTTTTAATTCCTTGATTGAAAACAAAGGAACGACTTATGAATACTATGGTTAAATATGACATCAAGGTTATCAAGAAAGAAGCACTTCAACTTGTTAAGAAGAGACTTGTTAACCGTCAGCAGCCAATTTATACCCTTTGTAAATATATTCCTCATCGTGACTGGGTTAATTTTGAACTTGAGTTAGAAAAAAATGAATTTCTACTCAGAGATAGAATTATCGATTTGCTGAATCATGAATCTTGGGAAGATGATTGAGGCTACATAAAGCTAAACCATTATTAGCTGCATCCCAATAAAATCAAAATTACAAATTCATTTTTCAACATTAAAAACTCTCGAATTAATCGGGGGCTATAAGCAAGAGATTATTAAAGTAAGCAATAAGATGGATGGCTGAGGTGCTTGAAAAGATAAGATAACCATTGCTAGCGTCGCAATAATTCTCTGTTAAGCAAGTTGGCACAATAAAAACAAGCTGTGTATGCCTGATAAAACAGGCTTGCTGGCTAATGAACAGAAGAAGACTGAGCTTTTGGGATTGTATTATGTTAATCTCCCAACTAAATCTGAAGATATTAATCATCAAGGTATGCTCCAGATATATCAGATCATCACTGAACTACCTAAACCGACTTTGATACATTGTGATAATTCAATTCGTTCAGCTGCGATAGTATTTTTGCATATCGCTCTTAAACAGGGTATAGGCTTTGAAAAAGCACTACAAAAAATTATTAGTTTAGGCTTGATATCAGACTAGGATTTGAGTTTTTAAATTACTTGTAGAGATGGGAAAATTAGAAAATATACGGATTTTTTCTGAAATAAGATTGTATTTTTGTCTCATGCTCAACTCATAATTTGAGATTATAAAGTGTCCATCTTCCTCCAGTCTCTCATCCTATACCTTTGAAGTTCTCACAGTCTTTCATCCCAGAGCTAGACGCGAAAATTTTTATAGTAATTTATAATCATTTGGGGAATATACCTCAGCACAACCGAAAACTGGAAAGAAAAATGAGGTTATTACCTAGCTAAATTTCTGGGATTCGTCATCATGTATGAACTAGTTCAAGCTCTCTCCAACAGTGATGAAAAAACTGCTCTACATCAGTTGATTTATACGTTGAGTAGTTCAGGTAAGCATTACTTCCTAAGAAATGAGATTTTGCAAGCTTTTGCCGACTACTGTCATCAATCCCAAAAGCCAGCCTATTTTTACTACTCTTCTTCTGTTGGCAAATTAATACAATACACCCATGAAATAATTCTCGAAGAGGAAAGTACGTGGTTTGTGATTCGACCGAGGATTGCGAATCAACAAGTTTGGCAACTGACAGCCGATTTTAGCAGGTTCGAGCAGATGACGCCTCAAGCGCTGTTAGATGTGAGAGATCGTCTAGTCAACCGCTATCAACCCCATATCCTGGAAATCGACCTCCACCCCTTCTATGAGAGTTCTCCAAGAATCGACGACGCTAGAAATATTGGTCAAGGTTTAGCCTTTCTCAACCGTTACCTGTGCAATCAATTGTTGACTGACCCCCAATATTGGGTAGAAATGTTATTTCAAGCATTACATGGGCTGCAATACAATGGTATTCGCCTATTGTTGAGCGATCGCATTCCCTCCGGTATTCAGTTAGCCAAACAAATTAAGCAAGCGCTGAAATTTCTGAGTGAGCGATCGCCTGATGAACCTTATGAAAAATTTAGCTTTGACCTCCAACAACTCGGCTTTGAGCCGGGTTGGGGTAACACTGCAGCGCGAGTCTCTGAAACTTTACAACTCCTTGACCGACTCATTTACTCCCCAGAACCTGGCATCTTAGAAACATTTGTAGCCCGCGTCCCCGCCGTCTTTCGCGTCGTCCTCATCTCCATCCACGGCTGGGTGGGACAGGAGGATGTTTTGGGAAGAGATGAAACACTCGGTCAAGTTATCTACGTTCTTGAACAAGCTCGCAGTTTAGAAAACGAACTGCGCGAACAAATCAAACTCGCTGGACTCGACCAGCTAGGCATTAAGCCCCATGTAATTATTCTGACTCGACTAATTCCTAACTGTGAAGGGACGTTTTGTAACCTCCGCTTAGAAAAAGTTGAAGATACTGAGAATGCTTGGATATTGCGCGTTCCTTTTGGTGAATTCAATCCAGAAATCACCAATAATTGGATTTCTAAATTTGAAATTTGGCCTTATTTAGAACAATTTGCGCTTGATGCAGAAAGAGAATTACTAGCTCAATTCCAAGGTAAACCTAGTCTGCTCGTTGGTAATTACAGTGACGGTAACTTAGTAGCCTTTCTCCTATCTCGCCGAATGAAAGTTACCCAGTGCAACATTGCCCATTCTTTGGAAAAACCTAAACATCTATTTAGCAATTTATATTGGCAAGATTTAGAAGACCAATATCACTTTTCAGCACAATTCACTGCCGATTTGATTAGCATGAATGCAGCAGACTTCATCATTACATCGTCCTATCAAGAAATTGTTGGCACACCCGACACCATAGGTCAATACGAGTCGTACAAGTGGTTTACAATGCCGCAGTTGTATCATGTGGTTGATGGCATTGATTTGTTTAGTCCTAAATTTAACTTAGTGCCACCGGGAATAAATGAAAATATTTTCTTTCCCTATAGCCACAAAGAAGACCGAGATATTAACCTTGGCAGCAAAATTCACGACTTACTCTTTATCCGCAAAGATCCCCAAATATTAGGTCACTTAGAGAACCTTAATAAGCGACCAATCTTTGCTGCTGCTTCTGTTACTTCAATCAAAAATCTCACTGGGTTAGCTGAATGTTTTGGTCAAAGTCAGCCGTTGCAAGAGCATTGTAATTTGATCCTCTTAAGTGGGAAACTGCATCCACATGAAGCTACAAACCCAGAAGAAGCAGAAGAAATCCAAAAACTTCACGATATCATTGATCAATATCATCTCTATGGTAATATTCGCTGGATAGGGATGCGTATCCCGACTTGCGACCTCGCCGAAGCTTACCGGGTAGTTGCAGACTCTCAGGGAATTTATGTCCATTTTGCCCTCTTTGAATCCTTCGGGCGGAGCATTTTGGAAGCGATGATTTCCGGCTTGCCAACTTTTGCTACTCAATTTGGCGGTTCTTTAGAAATTATCGAGAACAAAGAAAACCAATTTAATGTTAATCCTACAGACTTAGAAGGAACAGCAACGAAAATTTTAGACTTCGTTGAGCAATGCGATACTCATCCTGAACATTGGCAAGAAGTTTCTGAATGGATGAGTCAGCGAATTCATCACAAATATAATTGGCATTTACATAGCAATCAATTACTACTGCTTGCTAAAATGTTTAGTTTTTGGAACTTTGTTGCTCCTGAAAATAACGAAGCCAGAGATCGCTACATGGAAACCTTATTTCATCTCATTTATAAACCCAGAGCCGAAAAGATTTTGGAAAAGGATAAGGGGGGATGAGGGAGTGGGGAGCAAGGGAGCTGGGGAGCAGGGGAGAGTTAGGATTCATCCACCTCGGAACTGGATTCATCCACCTCGGAACTGGATTCATCCACCTCGGAACTGGATTCATCCACCTCAGAACTGGATTCATCCACCTCGGAACTGGATTCATCCACCTCAGAACTCCGTTCATCCACCTCGGAACTGGATTCATCCACCTCAGAACTCCGTTCATCCACCTCGGAACTGGATTCATCCACCTCAGAACTCCGTTCATCCACCT
>NZ_JBALDD010000066.1:0-66110 GCF_036917555.1 Nostoc sp.
AATATTTAAATGTGTCGCTATATTGATCCGTTTCGGCATAGTTCATAGATGCACTCTTGACTTTTATCATAAGCGATTATGCGAACATGATATCATTTGACCAGCTTGGATATCAGTCACAAATGCCTCCTCATCTAGAAAAAGTTGATCTTTTATTCCAGGTTTTGGCAGATTAACCGGATATTTTGGTCAAATTTAAGGTAAGATAAAATATCTACTATCTATCTAACAAGTTTTCTCACAATATTACATTGCCGACAAACTTACACCGCTATTGTGGCAACAGGTCTTCTAAAGCAGCTCCGACAACTCGGTAATCCTCATCCTGTCTGAGTTGGTTCAGGGCTGCTTTGGCTTCCGGCTGATCAAATCGTTTGAGAGCATAGCTAACTCGCACGCGCATCCGCCAAGATTCATCATTTACCAACGTTAGTATTTGGGATAATGCCGCAGCATGTTGACTAGAATTAGCCAGTAAGCCAAGTGCATCAATAGAAGATTCCTGAACTGTGAAATCTTCATCTTTTAAACCCTGAACGCATATATCAAATAGTTCTTCAGGGCAATCCATTTCAGCGATCGCAGCCAAAATGCTCCGCCTAACTAGCCAGTGATCATCTTGATAATATGCCAAAACTAGATGAGAAACTGCGACTCTGCCAAATAGTGATAAAGAATTTGCCGCCTCAGCCCGCACGTTGGGGGTATCATCAAATTTCATAATTTGCATCAAGGCCGCAAAAGATTCCGCTGATTGTTGATTACCCAAACCCCTGGCCACAAAAGAACGCACCAAAAATTCTGAGTCATGAAGTTTACTTGTTAAGAGAGGAACTGCAACTTCTGATTCATAATCATTGAGGGCTGCGATCGCCTTCAAACGATAGTGAAAATCTGGGTTCTTTAGTTCAGCTTGGATTTTATGGATTTCCATAAGTGCATTTGGTACAGCTATTCTTTATTTTAGGGCATAGGGCATTGGGCATTGGAAAAGAAGAGGCAGGAGGCAGATCGCCCTTGGCGTCTCCCCTTGGGAGAAGGCAGAAGTTCTAAAATGTTTGAATTTTGAATTGATTTGTCCCCCTTGTCCCCATGCCCCATGCCCAATACCCTATTTCCTAAATCAATGACTCAATTAAGCGAAATCGTTAAAGAATTAATCGCCAAAGCTAGAATTGTCAGCTTTGCTGAGTGGGAACAGTCCCATCCAAAAGCAGCGATTGAAATATTTCAAGCTGCGGATGATGCTTTTCGCTACCTGAGCAATGAAGATTTATTACAGATTAAAACCTTGTTAGCCAATAATTCTGAGTTGATTCCTGTTGCTCAATTGTTACGCGATCGCGCAGCCGAAATCGTTGATGAATCTAGAGAACAAGTTTTGGCAACTTATCCCGAAATTATCCAGCCTGGAGGCGGTCTTTATCCACCTGAACGCGCCCAAGCTTGCTGGCGAGATTTTTGGCATTTTCTTCGCTGTATTACTTATGGCATAGCAGGTGGCCACACTGAATATACAAATCCCACAGGACTGCACTATATGAATTTGCTCTATCAGGAATTACAAGTTCCATTGGATGCAATGGTTTTAGGCTTAAAAAGCATCAAGGCTGCTAGTTTGAAACGCTGCCAAGCCGATCAGCAGCAAACTCTTGCTCCCTATTTTGACCATTTAATCAGCCAACTGGCTACTTTCCAAATTCAATAACTTACAGCAATTTTCATGTATTTGAACCACATCTGTCGTTAGGGCACAGCATTGCTGTGCCCCTACCGCGTGGTCTATTTACTAAAAGATAATCTTAATTAATTTTACATTGCGTAATATAGTTGAATTTATTCATGCCCACTGATTGAAATAAACTTGGGTGACTCAGCACGATTAATATTCTGGCTCAAGGGAATGATACAACACCATCACTCGTATCCCAATCGCAAATGAAATACTAAAAAAAAGCTGAGATTTTTTAAACCATTATTTAACTTAACAAATTTTAATAAATATGGTTTCGGCATCGTATCAGAATATGTAAGGACAAATGATGCAAAAACTTAAAATCATCAGGACTTATAAGGATTTAAAGTCTCTATGTCCTCTCCTGTGTCACCATGATATAAAGTTTTTTAACATTTGCTGAATATCCTTCTCATAAAATTTAGTTGTTAACTGGGAGATAGTTTGAATGGCTTTTGGACCAGCATCACGATTAGGGGTCGCTCTGTTTGAAGACACCGATCCCATTGATCTGTGGCCAAATCGCTCTAACGAGGATGTTGAAACCGTAATTAGAAGTGTCTACAAGCAAGTTCTAGGCAACGCTTATGTAATGGACAGTGAGCGGCTTTCCGTTGCTGAATCCCAACTCAAACGGGGTGAAATTAGCGTTCGCGGGTTTGTGCGTCAAGTCGGGAAGTCGGAACTTTACCGTTCGCGGTTTTTTGATAGCGCCCCTCGCTATCGGGCGATTGAATTAAATTTCAGACATTTCCTTGGTCGTGCGCCATTGGATTTAGAAGAAACGCGTACACACAGCACTATTCTGGATACAAAGGGCTTTGAGGGTGAGATTGATTCTTATCTAGACAGCGACGAATACCAAGAAACTTTTGGGGAAAACATTGTGCCTTATATTCGGGGCTACAAAACCGAAGCTATCCAGAGTTTGGTTCAATTTACCCACTTGTTTCAACTGGTACGTGGTTCCTCTAGCAGCAGCCTGAAAGGTGACTTAGCTGGCAAACAACCGAAATTAAACAGTCTGCTAATTCAAAGCACGCCTACCCCTGTGGTTTCACCAGCCAGCAAGGGTGCTGCATTCCGCAACCCAACATCTACTCCTCGCACTCGTCAAGGTGTGGGATCTGGTGATGATGGTAAGGTCTACCGGATTGAAGTCACTGGCTACAAGGCAAATGTGGTAAATAACATTTCCAAATTTCGCCGCAGTAACCAAGTCTTTTTCGTGCCATACAATAAACTTTCACAAGAGTATCAGCGGATTCACCAGCAGGGCGGTATGATCGCCAGTATTACCCCTGTCAACTAAAGAATAGAAATTGGGGATTTAGAGATTAGGGATTGAGAAATAATTCCGCTGTATTCAGTCTCTAGTCTTTAATCCCCAGTGTTGATCGTTCTAGGATTTAGGCAAAACTACACGCGCTTAGAGGCAATACCCTATGGTAAGCCGCAACTCTTGGAGACTCTTTGCATAGCTTGCTTCTTTAGTAGGAGTATGGGTTTACATAAATCGCCCTTACCTGAAAATCATTCTTTTCGGCTGTAGTTTGCGTAAATCCCGATCAATCAAAAGTTAGCCAAAGCGATCGCTAATCTGGAGTTTGACCAATTCCGCCGTCAGTTGTGATATAAGAACACATTTAATACACTTTCACAAACTAAAGTTTTACAAAAGCTAGTCAGTAGCAAAAATAACTGACAATTGATGGGAAATTCTACCTCTATAAAGGGGTAAGATGCTCGGAAATTTAATTTAATTAGCGTTTTTTAGGAGATACCTCAATGTCACTTTGGGTTATTGATTCACCTACTGTTGAGCTGCGTCCGAACACCAGCGAAAGTGAATTAAAAACACTGATTCGAGCAGTTTATAAACAGGTTTTGGGTAATGCTTACTTGTTGGAAAGCGAGCGACTAGCCACTGCTGAATCGCAATTGCGCGATCGCAAAATCAGTGTCCGCGAATTTGTCAACGCCGTTGCGAAATCAGAAATTTATCAATCCCTGTTTTTCAACTCTTCTTCCCAGTATCGGTTCATTGAACTGAACTTCAAACACCTGCTAGGACGTCCTCCTGCCGATCAAGCAGAAATTTCCGAACACGTCCGCATCTACAACGAACAGGGCTATGATGCTGAGATCGACTCCTATATCGATAGCAACGAATATCAGCAGAATTTTGGCGAGAATATTGTTCCCTATGTTCGCAGCGCAAGCTCCCAAATAGGAATCAAAAATGTTACCTTTAACCGCACCTTTAGCTTAGTGAGAGGATTCGCTAGCAGTGATAGCGATCGCAAAGCCAAACTGATTGGCGATATCGGTTCTAATTTACCCACATCCATCAAGGCTCCCACAGCTGGTTCTAGTGTCAGCAGCACTGATAAACGCTTCTTGATTAAAGTTGTTAAAGGTGCAGGCAATATCCGTACTCGTCTGGGCAACCTGGAATATATAGTTAACTACAACCAACTGTCTGGACAAGTGCAAAACATTCATCGCACAGGCGGCAAAATTATCAGTATCACTGAAGTTGCTTAGATTTGTCTAAGTAGGAGGCTGAGGACTGGGGACAAGGGGATAAAAGAAAACTCCTAACTTCTAACTCTTAACTCCAAACTACTAACTCAGCACTCAGCACTCCTAAACGCGGTTGTGGTCAAGGAGGCTAGCATATAGACTAGGAGAATAACTTTCTTTTTTGCCAAGATATCTCTTGGATTTTAAGCTACTTTTTTAAAATCACTTTTCTAATGGAAATTACTGAATTTTTTGAACTTTCAATTGGACGATGGCGATCGCAGCGAAGCGCTCATCATTTAGCATTCGCCCACTTTGAAGAAGTATTGTCTAACATTGACATTGAGTCTCTATCCACCAACGATCCGGCAGTGGTGGCAATCTGTCAATTGTATAACACTGAACCCGCCAGTATTACTCACCCCTTTCGGATGACTTGGGAAGGTGAGTCAGACTGGGACGATAAACCAATCTCTGGCAGTACTGTGCTAGTACCAATTCCCGATGTCGAAAATCCTTCTAGAGGAAAACTCCTGCGGGACAAAGGGTATGCCGAAACAATTCCAGCAGTGGCTAAATATCATCTGAGTGACAATGGTATTTTTACCCTGCTAACAGAGTATGAACTCGCTGCTGCTGAGGAGCGAATTTGGTTTGCTAACCCAAATCTCCGATTTCGGGTAGCGATGATTAAAACCAGTGATGGTAAAGGTGTGACAACAGCTTCTTTTTCTTCAGAGATTCGCTCTTTGTCAAGTTCAACCAATTAGTAAATATCAGGTTAAAACATAAAAGGATACAAGCTCCTAAATTTATTTATGGGGATTGTAATGTCTGAATGCGTGAATTTTGAATTTGGAGTGAAGCGACGTGACGATAGCGCCCAGCGAATCTAGCACCAACGCTAGCGATTTGCTCACCTTAGCCTGTTGGATGGCAGGAGATTTTAGCAACTACAAGCAATCTTTTGCAAATCCGCAACTTTACGCCCACATTCACATTTTTTTCCGTCCTTTACCGATTGAATTTTTTTCTGGCATCGGTTTCTATTCTGAACAAGTTTATGACCACGATTTATGGACACCCTATCGTCAGGGAGTACATAGACTAGTGGATTGGGGCGATCGCATTTATATCGAAAATTACAGCTTGAAAGACCAGATGCTTTATGCAGGTGCAGCTCGTGAATTAGATATCCTCAAAACCATCACCCCAGAAAGCATCGAACGGCGTTATCACTGTTCAATGGTTTTCCAACGAGAAGGTGAAATGTTTCGAGGTAATGTAGAACCGGGTAATCAATGTTTGATTAAACGCAATGGATGCCAGACATATCTTGTCAGCGAAGTAGAAATAACCGAGCGTACTTGGATAAGTCTAGATAAAGGTATGGACATTGCAACCCACGAGCAAATCTGGGGATCTACTGCTGGTCCATTACAATTTGAAAAACGGGAAAGTTTTGCTGATGAATTACGTGCGGTGAGCGCCAAAAATGTTGATTCAGCTTGAATCTGTTAAAACCAAAATGTTGCCTCCACTGGCTGAAAAAAAGATGCGCTGCTGGATTCGCAGCCGCCATTTGATTTGTTCGGGTAACTTTTTTATATTCGAGACATTAGAATACACAACGATTGAGAGATTCTCTGAATGCGTTGCTTCTTTAGGAGGGACAGTAATATGCGTTGACCCGGTTAATAAAATTTGGATGGGCGATCATCGCCAAGTTATTTTATATCAAGCAAAAGCTAGTTTACATACACCTCATCATACTTTGAAACAATACTGGATAAAATACGGTGGTTTCTACACTAGATTTGATGAGCGTGCTTGAGAGTTACTATCCTGTGGAAATTCTTCTGACAGGCGTCTACACTTCAATTCAAAATTAAGTTTTGAATTTTAAATACTCCCCAAGGGGGTTGACGGCTAATTGTTAATGTCTAATTGCTAATTTCTGATCGTGATTAGCTGTTAGTTATTAATAGTTAGCCGTCTAAGTTTGTTAGAAAATGTAACTAAAAAATTCACCAAAAGTTGATAAGTTAATATCAATAATCAGTAATTAGTAAATCTTAAGTAGGGTATGTTATGGCTTCGCTATTTAGTATTGCCACCCTACTAGAGAAATTTGATTTTTACTTGACAAATTACTCACTCCTACCCACACTAACCTAAGTATGCAAACCTTCTTAGACGAAGAAACCAGACGACGCCAATATCAAGCATTTCCTCAAACAGAACCCATCGAACTGTGGACTACTGCTTCAGTTGATGACATTGAAATTGTAATTCGGGCAGTTTATCGGCAAGTGTTGGGTAATGCCTACATCATGGAAAGTGAGCGGCTCGTAGTTCCAGAATCCCAACTCAAGCAAGGGATAATCGATGTGCGTGAGTTTGTGCGTCAAGTTGCCAAATCAGAGTTATATCGCTCCAGATTTTTTGATAACGTTTACCGCTACCGTGCAATTGAACTGAACTTCAAGCACCTGCTAGGTCGCGCTCCCGATGACTACTCCGAGACGAAATATCACAGTAACATACTAGATGAGAAGGGTTTTGAGGCGGATATTGATTCTTATCTTGATAGTGACGAGTATTTAGATGCCTTTGGCGAGAACATAGTGCCATATTACCGGGGTTATAAAACTCAAAAGGGCAAAAAGATATTGGAATTTACCAATATGTTACAACTGGTGCGGAGCAACTCTAGCAGTGATAAGAACTTAGCAACAAATAATGAACCTCAGCTGGTGCGATCGCTAATTACCAACGCTCCTTATGGTAGACAGAAACTCACGGATATTAGTGCATTGCTGGCTGAAGTATTCAAGCCGAAGCCAGAAACTGCTGCTCCAGTTAATACCTTTCTTGCAGCTTCTACAGCAGCCGAGCAAAGCTTGCGGCAAAAGATTCAAGACCAAGAAAGCCAGATTGCAACTTTGCAACAACAACTAGCAGACTTACGACCCTTTGCCACTATCGGGACAACAAAATTTAGTAGTAGTTTGCAGTCTTCTGGTTTGCCCACCAGCACAGGCAAATATACATCTTTGCAACAGCAAGCTGACGCCCAAGAAAAACAGATTGCAGCTTTGCAAGAGCAAATTGCTGATGCTCGACGGTCTGCGACAATTGGGGAAGCTCGGTTGAATAAGTGGCGCAGTCGCGTTTTTAATGGCTAATTTCTCTAGTGTTTAGTTTTATCGGGTGGGTTAGGCTTTTCTTAACTCACCCAGCCCTCTCAATACGAACAAATGAACTACTTTAGTAAAGTTTAAAACTATTTCCCAGGATTGAATATACGGAAAATTATTTTGAAAATCCTTGATTTGACTTAAGACCTATATTAATAACCTGACACGATAATAAGCAGACTCAACTTCAAACCCTACTTAGAGGGCTTGTATCTTATTATGTAAGGATTTTATGACATCGTAGGTCTACCAAAGAGAGATGCATAAGCAGGTTCGCATGGGTTAAACCCCTGATTCGATATAGCAGAGCATACAGATATTAATTCCAACTATCTAGATATATTAAATACCTAAATATAAAGATACTTATAAATCGAGATATCTTGAATTGCAAATATCAAGGTATTTTGGTGGCTTTAAGCACTGAAGACTAGTACCGCAAGGCGGAAGTCATGCATTCAAAAGTCAAAAGTCAAAAATTGTGGCGTGAATTGGGTGGTAGAGTCGATCTCGGCAGACAAAGCACAATTCCCGAAATTGCCGACCGAGTTTATCAATTGTGGCAAACTCAGAACGTCCTGCTAATTTTCTACGATGTCAATTGCCTACCTGAAGCTTTTATACATGAACTTATCCGGGATTTTTGGCTACCATTGGCGACAAAAGCAAGGGAAGCTACCCTGCAAACTAGTGACTTGAGTGAAGCAGACTTGCAAAGAGCTAATCTTTCACGAGCAAAGCTGATTAATACTCGGCTCAATGGAGCTAATTTAGCGATCACTCAACTTACTGGTGCTTTTATTTACAACTTTGAACGGACATCAAAAACAAAATTAGCAGGGGTAGAGTACAATTACATTTACACGCAATTACCTACCAACGATAACCCCGATCCAGGTCGTAAACCGCAAGTAAACGGTAGAATATTTAAACCAGGTGAGTTGGCTGAGGTATTGATGACTTTATATTCTACACAATCAACTGGACACAAAGGCGATCGCAGCATAAACTAGAAACACTTCAGGCAGAATGGGATCTGTACTATCAAAAATTATCTAAGTTGTGTCACGCTTCAGCAGCTGAGAAGTTTCAATTAGAACAGCAAATTTTTGATGAAAAGACGAAACTGGCATATCTAGAGAATGAAATGAAAAAATTGAATCTGCATTGCAACCATAGAATTTACTAAAACTTCATTCAATCATGGGGAAAACTAATATCGTGTCCGGCTAAAGACTTATCATTCAGACCGCAGTTATTGCTGGGAGCAGGGGGAAAGAGGCTTTTGGGATTTTTGCACAGATGCGGTAATCATAAGAAATTAACCGGACTTGATATAAGACTTAGTTGGTGAATTCAAAATCTAAAAACCTAGAAAGCTACAAACTCACTAAAGATTTCCTGATATTTTCCGAGTAAGCTTGAAACAACAAATAATCAGAAAGTGTCTGAATTATTGTTCTAATAGACTTGCAACTTATGAAAAAAGCTATAATTTATCGATACCGTACTTATGCACTAGTTGGGTTAATATCCTTAACCGCTGTATTAAGTACAGCTACATCTGCCTTAACACAATTGGCAGGCGATTCCCCAATTGGGCAAACTCCTATCCCTACTTCTAACTTAATCTGGCCAACTAAAGGGTTTATTTCTCAAGGTTTCCGCAAATATCAACATGAAGGAATTGATATTGCAGGGGCATCTGGAACTCCTGTTGTTGCTGCGGCATCCGGTACAGTTATCAAAGCAGGTTGGGATAATTGGGGATTAGGAAATGCCATAACTATTAAACATCTCGATGGCAGCATTACTGTTTATGGCCACAATCGCCGTTTGTTGGTGAGCAAGGATCAACAGGTCGTTCAAGGTCAAATTATTGCCGAGATGGGATCTACAGGCAATAGTACAGCACCTCATCTGCACTTTGAAGTTCATCCAAATGGTCGAGTAGCAGTTGACCCCCTTCGTTTGTTGACATCCTTAACTGCAACTGGTTCTAAAGTTCAGCAAGTGGATAACCCGAACCGCCCAGTCTCGCCACCCCCAGCAGCAAATCAAGCTTCACCCTCACAGCAGCCAATTCCTATAGATTTTGCACCTATAAGCACTGATACTAAATGTAATGGAATTAGTCTTATTGAAGGTGAGACTGCAAGCTCTCGTGTAAAAGTCTGTGAAGAAAATGGTCAATTATTTTATATTGGGCAATTGAAGCAAGCCCCAAGCAAGCCTATAAAGATAGCAGCTTTGAATATTGGTAAAGACAGATATCGAGCAGATAATGGTAGTTTTTATTATTTAGTCACTCCACAAAGAGTTGAAGTTTGGCGAAATGGCAGTCAGATTCGTTCTGACAGTTTTTATAGTTTAACGAAATCGCCTTGATATTCTTTTTGCCTTACTTTGGTAAAGATGGTTATTTAAAATATCACTCTTTGCTATACCAGATTGTTAAAAATTTATACCAATTCAATTAATGGTTGCAACATATTCTTGGGTAAAGACGCGATTCATCGCGTCTCTACAAATGGTCTATTTATCGCATTCTTTTTTCAAATTGGTATTAGCTACTGCGCAAACTTTATTTCGCTTATACTCAATTTTTGAATCGCTTGATGTCCCCTGCCTACCAAAATTTGAGGCAGGGGTATTACAGCGATTAGATAAAACTTTCAGTTTAAATACACTTACTAAAAGTTAAGTGTTAACTGAAGCAAGTGGTTGAGAGCCATTTGGCACAGAGCCATTATTTAGGATCGGCTGACGAGTTTTCAGGTCAAATTTGAAGCCATGTGGCAAAATATGAAGCTTTGCTCCACAAATTGCCAAAGACTCATCCTTCAAAATTTCGCCCATATTGTTATATGTAGCTTCTGATTCATCAACAATCGTAACCGCACCTGCACCAATTACTTCAATTTGGTTATCTATCACTACCATAGCGGTATTTTCGTCAATACCAAATCCCAAGACAGCAGGCTGTAGTATCAAAGCTGATATTAAACGTCCCAAGCGTCCCCGTTGGGAAAAATGCTGGTCAATTACTACCCCTGGTAAAAATCCCAGACCTGGGCCCATTTCGACAGTTTCAATCCGAGGATGTGTTTCTGAGTCGCCTTCCACAATCATTACGTCTGGCATCACAGCAGCTCCGGCACTTGTGCCTGCGACAACTACACCTTCAGAGAAGCGTTTGTGAATCGCCGCATCGATTTCGGTGTCCTTGAGGATGCTGGTAATACGAGCTTGATCTCCGCCTGTAAAAAATACCCCAGTTGCTTTACCAATAGCTTCCAGTGCGGTAGATGAAGATGCATCTTCACGGGTTTCTGTGTCAATAATGCGAACAGTTTCAGCTCCCAGGCGCTGAAACACTCTGATATAATTTTCTCCCACTTCTCTTGGTAGTTCTGTTGCTGCTGTCAGAATTACAATATACGCCTTTGTACCCCCAGCACGTCGTACAAAGTCCCGCAAAATTACAGAATCTCCCTCTTTATCTTCGGCTCCCCCAATAATTACCAACTGCCTTTTAATATTACTTTCCACCATGATGCCCCCTGGATTTAAGTTAATAAATCTCACTAAAACATGACAATTCAATGTATCAAATCATCCCTTTGATAGATTACTTGATAAAAGTTGGGTGAACATTTGCGTAAACGCAAACGCGAGTGCGTCTGTCTGCGACACGCTGCGCAAACGTAGAAAAGCGGCTTGTCGTTAGACATCGCAATTAGACCACAAGACTTTTGCGAAAAATTATCTAACATTTTCAATTACTAAATAAAATCTACAACGTCAACTGCCTCTAGAAGTATTTTCTAAAGGCATTATTGGCTATATTGCTAATTGTCAATTGGAGATTTATCTGCGATGTGAGTAATTGGTATTGACTCTAGCCAGATGCAATTTAGATATCTGAATCACAAGTCCTAATCAACCTGACTCTTGTGAAGCAAGTTAGTTAAGAAAAAACGTGCTTGTTCTAGTGGGAGATGCCGGGGTTTGCCTTGGTAGACAATTTGATACTCATTCATGTCTGCCCCATCTCCATGTCCAGAGATCAGCTTTTGGTGAAAAGCTTCGTCAGCAAGTTCTCGAATTTCATCTCTTAGAGCAGCTTGTGTGCTATTCATAACTCTGCTGTTTTTTTCTGCTGTCTTTTTAATGCCTTATATCTATTTATACAATTTTTGGATGAGTGTTGCACCTTTCAAAGGTTATATCTTTGATTATTCATGAGGATGAATTGACTGTTTTTGATTCCTAGCAGAAGATTGGAGATTTAATTATGCCTTAAGATAGTTAAAAATGCTTAGTAATAGAGTTAGCGTGGGTTCTGATTAGCTCAGTGGCAAAGCCATCACTCTCCAAAATTAACCTGAGTCAATCTACAATCAATAAGTCTGAGTAACTACAACTCAGCATTAAAATTTCAGGGTGTTTAGCCGAAGGTTCGTAATCAATGGTTTTACAAAAAAGCAGTGAATTAGTCCGCATTAATGCTAGAAGAACGGATGTATTCGATATTTTCAACTTCAAGCATTACCTTGGCCCCAACCCTTATTTAAATGTCGGGGCGCTAGTATTTGATTTTGCTCTAATTGACTCTAGAGAGCCTTTGCCCATTGAAGATTATATTGCCAGCATTGGCGATCGCTATCCAAATATTCGCGATCAAACCTACGAATCTTATGCCCATCTCTTTGCCCAAGTTGTGTCCGAAGCCGGAAAATTGGACATGGATTTACACCTTAACCACTGGAGCGTTAAGGCATATCCAAATCTCACGCGGATTAGCCTCCAATCACTACATGAACGCACAACTAGAGAGGTAATTTACTTTGTTTGGGATTGGTTTGAAGCCATTACCCAAGACGAAGACTTTACCTTTGATGAGCAGCTGGTAAGGCTGCAAGATAGATTTCGCGCATCTGTCTACGGTGGCCCCACGGTTTACGCCCTATTGCGAACAGCATACCAAAAAGGTATTCCCGCCTTTTATTTGTGGGAAGAAGGATTGATGCAATACGGCTTGGGAAGAAAACACGTCCGGGGGGTAGCAACAACATTTAACTGTGATAGCCATCTAGATTCGGAGTTTACTACCCGCAAAGATGACTGTAAGGCATTTTTGAAAACCTTGGGTTTCCCAGTGCCTGAAGGTAGTATTGTCTTTTCAGAGAAAGAAGCCTTGGCAGCAGCAAGAGAAATTGGCTACCCAGTGGCAGTTAAGCCAGTGGTAGGTCACAAAGGAATTGGTGTTACGGCTGATGTACAAGACTCAAAAGAACTGATATCTGCTTATAATCGTTCACTGGCAGCGATTCCCGAAAATCAGCAAACCCGAATAATTGTTGAGAAAAGCATCACAGGATCGGATTTTCGTTTGTTGTGTGTCAATGGTCGATTTGTCGCTGCCACAGAACGCCGTCCAGCATCAGTTGTGGGTGATGGCTATTTAACGCTTGCAGAGTTAATTCGCCAAGAGAACCGCAAACCTGCACGTTTAGACACGCCAACCTCGCCGATGAGTAAAATTCAGATCGATGAAGCGATGGAACTCTACCTAGACGAACAGCGCTTATCATTAGACAGCGTGATTGAGAAAGGACGCACTGTTTACCTGCGAAAAGTTGCCAACCTTTCAGCTGGAGGTATGAGCATCGATGCAACCCCGACAGTTCATGATGACAATATTATCTTGGCGCAAGATATTGCCCAACATTTCCAGCTAACTTGTCTGGGGATTGATGTGATCACCAAAAGTCTCGCAGAATCTTGGAAGTCCAGTAACTTTGCCATCCTGGAAATTAATGCTGCACCAGGCGTTTTAATGCATCTTAAACCTTCTGTTGGTGAAAGTGTTGATGTACCTTCTCATATTTTAGAAACCTTTTTTGAGTCGGGTACAGATGCCAGGATACCAATTATTACCTTTAACAAAATCTCAGTTGAAGAACTACAAGCGACGATTGACCATATCCTTTTGCAAAATCCCAACTTTACAATAGGTGCTGTTTGTCGTGATGCCGTTTTTGTGAATCGCTCGAAAAAAGTATTAAGCAAAGATTACAACACTAATGTTCAAACTTTGCTGCGTCATCCCAAACTTGATTTGCTAATTGCCGAGTATCCTGAAGAAATCCTCGAAGAACAGGGCATATTTTACCAGAATAGTAATATCGTAGTTTTGGATAATCCTACCGAAACTGAGATGATTTTGGTACGGGATGTTTTCGATGGTTCGACTGTGGTGATTAGAAAAGGCAACGATATTTCTATTCGTCGCAAAGGGTTGATTGAAGATTATACTTTGGGTGAAGATGAACCATTTACGCGGGTTTATTTGAAGGAAACTGGAGCGATTTTGTAAGTTAAGTAAATATGGAATGGGGCATGGGGCATGGGAATGAGTGAGCAGGGGAGCAAGGGGAGAAGAATTAATATCCAATGCCCAATGCCCAATACTTCGGCTTCTCTTCGAGACGCTACGCGAACGCTCAGTACAAGTGCCCAATGCCCAATTCAAAAGTAGAGAAATTAAAGAGTAGCTAGAGTCAGCTAAACTAAAGAGGAAATTGCCTAATAAGTTTTAACAATGCTGTTATGAGTACTGATTCACCTGTTAATTCTCCCGAAAAACCTGAATCCACATTCGGGAAGCGTCTGAGAAACTTCTTAATTGTAATGGTAGCGATCGCTCTTAGCGTTTCCCTCGTTTTAGGATTGCGAACTGAAACAACCTCGGCAACTCTAGCCAAGTTAAGCGAGACTTCCACACCGTTAGAAGTAGCAATCAGCAACGGCAAACCATCTCTAGTAGAGTTTTATGCTGATTGGTGTACTGTCTGCCAAAAAATGGCACCAGATATCACTCAACTAGAAACAGAGTATGCTGACAAGATGAATTTTGTCATGCTGAATGTAGATAACACCAAGTGGCTGCCGGAAATGCTGAGATATCGGGTAGATGGGATTCCCCATTTTGTATTTTTGAGTCAGCAAGGAGAAACCATAGCTGAAGCGATCGGCGATCAACCCCGGACGATTATGGCTAGCAATTTAGAAGCTTTGGTTACTGGTTCCTCTCTCCCTTACGCTCAAGCTAGCGGTAAAGTTTCCAAGTTTTCAGCCCCAGTAGCACCAACGGCGAATCAAGATGACCCCCGCAGTCATGGCAGCCAGGTAGTAAATTAGATGTTCGTTGCCGGGGAAGCACAGATGCTTCTTTGTAATGATTGTCAGGATCGTGAATATGCAAAATATCAATGCGATCGCTTAACTTTGCAGCACAGTCTTGCTCATCTCTGCACGTCTACGCAGAGATAATATCGTGTCTGGTTAAAGACTTCTCATTAAGACCGCAGAGGGGCAGATAGGAGGGGTTTTTGGGCTTTCTGCATAGATTTGGGAATTATAACTAATTAGCCGGACACGATCTGAGATGCTAAATCTCTGAACACGGTAGAATAATTTTCTCTACCTGGATAAATTTCCAATATACATCAAGCTCACACTACTCTTTATACGACTCTAAAATTCCACTGCGAATCATTAGTTGTGGCCAAAACAACACAAAAAATGCCATCCACGTTCCGACAGGGATGGAAACGAGAACTGTTAGCCAGATAGTTTTAAATAGTAACCAGCTACCACCAATGAGTGTTACACCTGTGAGAACTATAGACCAGGGTTGACACCACCAAGGTTTATAGTTCCAAGGATTTATGGGCTTTTGTTCAGACATTAGTTTTATTTAGTCAAACTCCAAATATTCCTTTAACAATTATGAATTGTTTTGACAGATTAAGTTTTATCGTACTCTATTTTTCCATAGTCAAGTTTGATAATTCGGTCTGCTAAATGAAAATAGCGATCGTCATGGCTAATCACCAGCACTGTTTTACCCCGCGATCGCAATTCTGGGAGAAGTTGAGTGTAGAATATTTCTTTGAATACTGGATCTTGATCGGCTGCCCACTCATCAAATAGATAAATTGGTCGATCTTCCAAGTAGGCTGTGAGTAAAGCTAGCCGTTTCCGTTGTCCTTGAGAAAGAGCAGTTGTAGAAATTTGTCCATTTTCAACTTTCACCTTATGGTCTAGTTGCAGTTGTTGTAAATATTTTGTGGCTTGAGCATCCAAGTGAGAACTTTTTAATCCCAAAAATTCTTCAAATAAATAAAAGTCGGAGAATACCACAGAAAAATGCTGGCGATACCATTCTCGATTCTCTTCACTAATTAACTCGTCGTCAAACCGAATTTCGCCGTTTTCTGGGATATAAAGCCCAGTAATTAGTTTAGCTAATGTAGATTTACCACTACCATTACCGCCGACAATGAAGACTAATTCTTGAGGATGCAGTGTCAAGTCGATGGAGCCAAAAATAAAGCTATTGTCTTCTTGTTCTGTGTAGTAAGTGTGGGTAACACTTTTCAATTTCAAGCTGTGCCAGTTAGATTTCAGGGCAGGTGGAACAGTCGATATTTCAGTTCGACTAGCTAGAGATAAACCCAGTGACTCAATTTTTTGTAAAGCAATGCTGGCTTTGCTTAATAGAGGAAGTTTACTAATGATGTTATCCATTGGTAACACCAAATAAGTGAAGGTCAAAATGTAGCCAGAGAGAGTTTCGGGATTGATGGTAAGCAGATTAGGCAGCGCGAATAATACAAAACCAAGGGCAAAAAAGAATATGAGTTGACCCCAGCTTGAAGTTATGGCAAAAAGGCTTAGACCGTTAACGTTGTGATGACGGAACTCGTTAGCAGTTGACTGTAGTTTCTCTTCTAAAAAGTCTTCACGCCGCTTGTAGTTTAGTTTGAGTTCCTTGACTCCTTCGGTAATGGTGCGAAAATGTTTAAACAGCTGATCTTCATCTTCACGAGCGAGAGTCAGCAATTTCCCGCCTCTGTTGAGTAGCCACTGACAACTAGCGATCGCAACTACTGAAATACCACAAACCATCAACAATACTAACCAAGAAAGCCAGGTTATATACGTTATACAACCCAGGACGATCGCTAAATTAATAAAGATAAAAGGCATCTGATAAACAGCATTAGCCACCGCCTGAATATCTTCTGTGAGAGTTGCCAATAATCGAGGATTCCCTAAGCCTTCCAGATGACTCAACTCGGAAGCAAGAATTTGGCGACTCAAATGCATCCGTAATTGCAAGACTGCATTCTGAGAAAGACGAATCAGCATCACTTGAGAAATGATACTGGTAATTAATGCAACTATTGCCAGCCCCGCAAAACCCCAAATTATCGATGTCAAGCGGGAAGCAGTACCGCTACTTGCAGCATGACTAATTAAGGCAATCAAGCCAGCACTACTACCGCCACTCAAAAATCCGGTAGCGATGGCGATCGCCACCATCCCCCATGAAGAACGCAAAAGAAAGTAAATCAAATTCATGACAGATGCCTATACCCAATTGGATACAACAAATGAAAATCTCTCTTTTTATGTCCCATGCCTGATTTCCATAACAGTTGTTTGCCAACCAATTAAATTTGTATTCATAGGGTAGATTTTATATTTTACCAGTTAAACCACCTCTCAAATATCACGATGAAGAAAGCAGAAGGTTGCTATGATATTTCACAAAAAAATTTACTCACTCTAAACCGATTGCAAAGTGTAGATGACTTTGCTTTGAGCAAAAATATATTTCTAATCCCTTCTGCCTCCTGCCTTTCTTTGGTAAGCTAGTTGGAATTACAGCTAATTCTGTCAAGAAACTGTCAAATTACCTGCTCAGTTTTCCAGGGTGAAATTTGCGATGACTGTGAATTTAAAGTCTTTAGAGAACCAAATTAATGTAGCGGCCGATTCTAAAACCGCTCCTGTCACTCAAGGAACCCGCTACGTTCCTTCGCACCATCGACGCATTCTGTGTATCTTTCCCAAGTACAGCCGCTCCTTTGGTACTTTTCATCACGCTTACCCACTCATGGGTAATGTCCGGGCTTTTATGCCACCCCAAGGTATTTTAATTGTGGCTGCCTATTTACCGAAACAATGGGAAGTCCGGTTTATTGATGAAAATGTCAAATCAGCAACTAGGGCTGATTACCAATGGGCTGATGTGGTGATTGTCAGTGGAATGCATATCCAAAAACCACAGATTAATCAAATTAACGAACTTGCCCATCGAGCCGGCAAAATTACAGTTGTGGGTGGCCCCTCGGTATCTGGGTGTCCAGAATATTATCCTGAGTTTGACATTTTAAATTTGGGTGAATTGGGAGATGGAAGCGATCGCATGATCGAATATCTAGACCAAAACTCTCAACGTCCCCAAGCGCAAATTCGCTTTGAAACCAAGGAACGCCTACCCCTAACAGAGTTCCCCACCCCAGCTTATCATTTGCTGAATATCAATGATTATTTCTTGGCAAATGTACAGTTTTCTAGTGGTTGTCCTTATCACTGCGAGTTTTGTGATATTCCCGAACTCTATGGCAACAGTCCTCGGATGAAAACACCAGAGCAAGTAGTCGCAGAGTTAGATGCAATGCGACAATCTGGCAATTTGGGGGCAGTGTATTTTGTCGATGATAACTTTGTTGGCGATCGCCGCGCCGCGATGAAGTTACTTCCTCATCTGATTGACTGGCAAAAGCGCAATGGCTATCCCATCCAGTTTGCCTGTGAAGCAACGCTGAACCTAGCTCAAAGTCCAAAGCTGTTGGAGATGATGCGCGAAGCCTATTTTTGCACAATCTTTTGTGGGATCGAAACACCGGAACCAAATGCTCTCCACGCTATTTCCAAAGACCAAAATCTGAGTATGCCTATCTTAAAAGCGATTCAGGTTTTAAATAGCTATGGTATGGAAGTAGTATCAGGAATCATCATCGGGTTAGATACAGATACACCAGAAACAGCAGACCGAATTATCGAATTTATTCGGGCATCGCAAATTCCCATGTTGACGATTAACCTTCTTCATGCGTTACCTAGAACTCCTTTATGGCGGAGATTAGAAGCAGAAGGACGACTTATCTTTGATGAAAGCCGCGAATCAAATGTTGAGTTTTTGATGCCCTACGAACAAGTTATTGAGATGTGGCGGCGCTGCATTACAACTGCTTATGAGCCAGAATTTTTATATCAGCGGTTTGCCTACAACATGGAACACACCTATCCAAACCGCATCGAAGTACCTAACAGCCCATCTCGAACTTCTGGGGCTAATATTCGCAAAGGTTTAACTTATTTAACCAATATTTTGCTGCGGATAGGCTTATTTAGTAACTATCGTCAAACTTTCTGGAAAATGGCCAAGCCAGCACTAAAAGCAGGTAATATCGAAAACTTGGTTCACGTTGGACTTGTGGGACACCATTTGATTAAGTTTGCCCAAGATTGCGCCAAAAACGAAGAATCGGCTTCGTTTTATTCCCAAAAAATCCTTACTAAAGTTCGTAGCTAACTGTTGCTTTATTGCAATTTTTTTAGGGTGGGCACTGTTACAACAAGATTCTGCAACTTATGTTAGAGCCTTAGTGTAACAGTCAAGATCATAATGGGAGCAAACTAAGCGATCGCTTGCTTCGCTGCTTCGACTAAAAACAAAGTCGCCATTCTGCAAGATACTAAAGACACTTGTGGTTGAGCAGTCAAAGGCTATGGAGACAATTACATCAGCACAATACCATCAACAGCATCTTGAAAACCGCAAGGGTTATGAAGTTGCCTACAATACTGAAGGTTATGATCGCATTGTTAGATATAGCGATCGCTATGTTACAGGCAGTTATCGAGAAGTTGAACTGAGACACGGAGTCCGTCTGCTGCTGTATGATGGCACATGGATCAAAAACTTAAGTGTAGAAACCTTGTTTGACAGTCATCAATGGATTGTAGCCCGGTTTCACTTGGCTGGAAGTAGTAGGATAGTGATTTCTGGAAATCAAGATAAATCCTTCAAAGCTGATTATATACACCAACCAGGTAAAAACTATTTATTTTATTTGTCAGATATTAAACAAATTGACGAAGTGGCAGTAGGTACAGAACTGACAATTTTAATTCTTTTTAACTTCAATTTCTTCAGGTCATTTTCTACAGGTTCAGAAATTCTACCTGAAACATTACAAGTACTGCTAGAGTCTGAGACTTTGCCTCTATTTCATCGTCAAGTTGGTCACATCACCCACCAAATGAATCTTGCTTTGCAGCAAATTTTGCATTCTCCTCATCAGGGGATGATGAAGCGGATGTATTTAGAAAGCAAAGTCATTGAACTTCTATCGTGGCAATTGACTCAGTTTGTCGAAACTCAACAGGGACAGTATCCATTTACTAGTCTCAAGCCTGTTGATGTGGAAAGGGTTTACCAGGCTAAAGAAATTTTAATTCAAAATCACATCCAGCCACCTTCACTGATTGATTTAGCACAGGAAGTCGGGCTGCATCATATGAAGCTAAAACTTGGCTTTCGTGAGATTTTTGGCACAACTGCATTTGGTTGTTTGCGTGATTACCGTTTGGAGGAAGCAAAGCAGTTTTTACAAGAGGGCACAATGACTGTGGAAGAAGTGGCAAATATGGTTGGTTACTCACATATAGGTCATTTTAGAAACGCTTTTAAGCGCAAGTTTGGTATTACCCCTGGTGCTTGTCGATCTGGGAAAAAGATTGTTATGGAATGATGATTTTTTCTTCTATGGAGTAAAAGGGATTGGGATTGGGAATAAGTTTTGTAGCGTGTGTTATGCCGCTCTCTTACGCACCCTACCAGATTAGATATGGGAATAAGAGAGTAAAAGTTAATACTAAACCATCACCGCGACCAGTTAAAACTTGTCCTTTATGGCCTAATTTTTGTCCTCCATGGCCTAGATTTGTTGTCCTGTAAATACGTAAGCTCCTTAAAATAGTTGCAAATTTTTTTTAATAAAAATTTGGACTGAATTTGTGTGAGGAGCAATATCTTGCAACAACGTTGGCGATTTTTTATTTTTAATCTAGGGATTGGGATTTTCGTCCCCCTATTCCTGACTCAAGGAGCCTTGGCTGAATCAAAACAGAGTCAAGTCATCACTGAAATACCCACAGTCATTGATTCCCAACCGCTCTCAACCGATGCCAAAGACTTGTTATCTCAAAATATAGAGAATGATTTAGTGGTTAAAATCACTCAAGTCAAGGTGAACACCACAAATAAAGGAATTGACGTAATTTTAGAAACAACTGCATCGGATAAATTGCAAATAGATATCAATAGTCAAGGTAATAACTTCATTGTTGATATTAAAAATGCTCAATTGTTTCTGCCATCAGGTAACAAATTTAGCCAACAGCAACCAGCACAGGGAATTACTACTGTAACTGCCACTAATTTTGATACCAATACTATCCGGCTGACAGTAACGGGTGAGGTGGGTTTACCAGTTGTGGAGTTGTATGATAGTCCGAGGGAGGGTTTGGTTTTTGCTGTTGCCAGTGCGCCTGCTTCTGGGCAACTTGGGCAACAACCACAAACACTACAACCGGAAACTGAACAGCCACCAAACCAGACACAGCCAGAACAACCATCGGCTTCTGATGATCAGCCAATAGAGTTGGTAGTCACGGGGGAACAAGATGGCTATCGCGTATCAAATACCTCAGTGGGAACCAAAACCGATACACCCTTGCGTGATATTCCCCTGTCGATTCAGGTAATTCCCCGGCAATTGATAGAGGATCAGCGGATAACGAATTTGGGCGAAGCACTAAGAAACGTACCGGGTGCGATCCAATCAGGTAATTCTTCATCCCGTGGAAATAATGCACTCCCTCAGATTCGAGGTTTTAGTTCGCAAGGCAATATCACTACAAATGGGTTGTCAAACACCAACAATATAGATGGTGGTTTTAATTTTGCTAATGTCGAGCGGATTGAGGTTCTTAAAGGACCTGCCTCTGTTCTGTACGGTGCAGGTTCCCTGGGTGGTACTGTGAATCTTGTGGCCAAAAAACCTCTGGCAGAACCTTACTATTTCATCGAAGCCTCTGCTGGCAGCTACAATTCTTATAGCGGTGCAATAGACCTTTCAGGCCCCCTCAATGATAATAAAACTGTACTGTACCGTCTCAACGTTGCTGCTTTGACTACAGAGAGTTTTGTTGATTTTTACGATGAGCAACAATACATTGTCGCTCCTACCCTTAGCTGGCAAATTAGCGATCGCACCAAACTCACCCTAGCAGCTGAATATAGAGATCGAAGCAAAGATAATGGTAATTTTGGTCTCCCATTTGAGGGTACTCTATTACCTAGTCCGTATGGCAGACTCCCTCGCAATCTTAATCCGTCCTGGCCAGAACCTAAAAGAACAGTAATAAGTGTATATCAAGCTAGCTACGAGCTTGAGCATCATTTCAGCAAAGACTGGGAACTACACAGTAGTTTTTTGTTTTCTCAGGAAGTAAATGATAGATCTACAGTTGATGTTGGTGATTATTACCCAGATTTACGGTCTGTGAATAAAAACTATGGATACAATGTAAACCGTAGTTCTACTTTTAATTTTGATACTTATACAATTGGCAAATTTCAGACAGGCAGCATTAGGCATCAACTATTAACTGGCTTTACTGACCAATGGTCATCATCCTCAGACGTTGGTGGTACTGGTGGACCTTATGGCCAGTTTGATCTGTACAACCCCGTATATGGTGAACGAGCTGAGATCGGACAATATAATACATCTACATATGCCAGTAAAAGCAAGGGGAACGCATATGGTTTTTATATCCAGGATCAAGTGACCCTGGCGGAAAATTTAAAACTGGTTTTGGGGGGACGCTACGATATTGCAAATTCAAAAGGAGGGAATATTGGTGAGGAATTGACCGAGTCCCCACAACAGGAAGCCTTTAGCCCAAGAGTTGGGATCGTCTATCAACCAATAGAGCCAATTTCGCTCTACGCTAGCTACAGTCGCTCGTTTAGCCCACAGGGTGGACAAGATTTTGATGGTAACTTGTTTCAACCAGAACGTGGCACACAGTATGAAGTGGGTGTGAAAGTAGATTTGAATGACAAGCTTTCTGCAACCCTGGCTTTGTATGATTTGACCCGTTCCAACGTCCTTACTGGCGATCCCGATGAAACCCTTCGAGCATTAGAATATCAAGTTCAAATTGGTGAACAGCGTAGCCGGGGTATTGAATTTGACGTGACCGGTGAAATTTTGCCGGGATGGAACATTATTGCTAACTATGCTTTGACAGATTCAAAAATCACAAAAGACAACAACTATCCAGTTGGTGACGAGCTTAATGACGTACCACAACATTCTGCTAGTTTATGGACAAAATACGAAATTCAATCTGGTAGTTTGCAAGGATTAAGCTTTGGAGTCGGAGTATTTTATGTTGGTGACAGACAAGCAACTCTCCCAAATGATTCGCGATATATATTACCCAGCTATGTCACCACTGATGCCGCGATTTTTTACAAACGAGACAGATTCCGTGCCGCACTAAATTTCAAAAACCTATTTGACTTGTACTACTTTGAGTCTGCGGGTCTACTAGGTGAGCCGTTTACTGTGCAAGGTACAATTTCGTGGGAGCTATGATCCTACGTTTACTTAGACGAAGGGGTTCGGTTTGATGATTCTCAAATTGTGATCGCCCTTCAAAGAAAGCGGAAAAATTAATCTTCGTTTGACTTAATTGTTCAAACTTGTACACCGTTAGATTATGATTTATTAATAATATTTATCATTAAAGACAACTTATTTCTCTAGTTGTAGAGCATTTACCATGCAAGTAAAATCCTCTCGTCATCTAATTTTCACCCTACATCGCTACATAGGTTTAGCAGTGGGACTGATTGCAATTATCGTTGGCTTGACCGGCTCTATATTGGTCTTCCACTCAGAAATTAGCACCTTCGATCAGCAGCGTCGAATTGGCACCATTACTCCTCAAGGTGAACAACTGCCAGTTGAGGTTGTCCTGAACACTGTGAAAAAGACATATGCTGATCAACCAGATGCAACAGTGCAGAGGATTTATCTGCCCTCCAAGCCAAATGAGCCGATGAATGTTATCCTGAAAACCAAGGAAAATGACTGGACAGAAAATTATGCTAACCCTTACACAGGAGCAATTCTCGGTAATAATTTAAAGCAAACTTTTGTGCAAAAGTTTTTTGAAATTATCTACCCACTTCATTATGCTCTTTTAGGCGGTGACATTGGCTATAAGTTTGTAGGCATTATTGGTTTACTGATGTCCTTCATGAGCATTACAGGTATTCTTCTTTGGCCTGGTTGGCACAGGTTGATTTCTGGCTTCAAAGTTAAGTGGAATGCTCATCCCAAGCGGCTTAACTTTGATGTTCACAAAGTTGCTGGCGTGATTACAGCAGTGTTTCTAATATGCACGTTTTTCACCGGATTTTGCTGGAGCTTTGGTGAGTTCATCAACCCGATGATCTATGCTGTCACCTTCTCCAAACAGCAACCGACTCCGGTATCTGTTCCCATTGCTGGTAAGTCTGCGCTAGGACTCAAAGAACAATTAAAAACTGCTCAAGCTGCTTTACCGGATGCAGCGCTCAGGAGTATTTCTTTTCCAAGTAAACCAGAAGAAGTCTTAACAGTTAGCTTTAAGCTTCCTCAAGAAACTGAGGACTATGGTCAAAGCAGTGTTTACCTCGACCAATATAGTGGTAAAGTTTTGCGAGTGGATAGTTTTTTGAAGGTGTCGTTAGGCGATCGCATCATCAATTCCTTTGTCCCTGTGCACTACGGTACTTTCTGGGGACTGCCATCCCGAATTTTCTACGTCTTTGTTGGACTTGCACCATTAATTTTGTTGATCACTGGCTTTGTGATGTGGCGATATCGTTATCGGGCAAAAACTACCAATAGTGATGCCTACGGCAAACCGAAGCAGGAACGTCTAATAGAAATGTTACAGTCACGCCGTAATTAACTGACAAATATTATTGCATACATCAAAGGGATTGCCAAAGGCATCGCCCAATAGAAATGTCACAGTCACATCCGACCCCTTTTATGCAGTTGATACAAGCATCCGCAGCTTTGACTTCTATCAGGGCGCAATTGACTTGTCTGAACCGTTGAACGACTCTAAGACACTTTTATATCGCCTCAATGTCGCTTACAAGGATTGATAAGTAAATGCATTGTTTGGAGGATTTGTCAATAGCTTAAATAGTAAATTGGGGGATTGTTTAAACAGTTTGTAAAATATCGAATCTCAACACATGAAATAATTTTACCAATTTTTTGTTTATGGCTAATATAGCAATCTTAAATCATTCATGAGAAAGAAAATCGCTGAAACACTTATAGATATGGAGTCGGAGTATTTTATGTTGGTGAAAAACAAGCACTTATCCCAAATTCGTAATATACAGAACTCTAGAAAAGTAACCTTAAAGACACACTAGCGATACTTCCTTGGAAAGACGCAATCATACTGCTACCTACCTAACATTGTAAGAGTTGAAAGCCCACAGTTCACGCGGAACTATTTGTTGATAGCAAAAAAAGCAACCCATAGCAAGCGAGTGTGGAGCAGTTACATAGGAGTTTTAAATGGTTATGAACAGTTCGTTGACCCGACCCTTGGCTGTCGTGACAGGTGCCTCCAACGGCATCGGTTACGAACTCGCCAAACAGTTTGCTCAAAACGGCTTTGATCTTCTAGTCACAGCTACCGGATCGGGCATTAACGAAGCGGCTATTGCCTTGGAGGGGCTGGGTGCCAAAGTTGAGACGGTACAGGCCGATCTCGCTAGCTATGACGGAGTTGAGACGCTCTACAGCCAGATTAAAGCAACTGGCCGACCAGTGGATGCGATCGCCATCAACGCAGGTGTTGGTGTTGGCGGTGAGTTCGCGCGTGAAACCGACTTGAAGGACGAACTTAATCTGATTAATCTGAACGTTGTATCCTCTGTACATCTTGCCAAACGAGTAGTAAAGGACATGGTTGAACGTGGCAAGGGCCGAATCCTTTTCACGTCATCGATCGCCGCCCTAATGCCCGGCCCGTTCGAGACAGTTTACGCCGCCTCCAAGGCCTTTGTGCATTCCTTTTCAGAGGGGCTACGTAACGAGTTGACAGACACGGGCGTTACCGTCACCGCGCTCATGCCGGGACCCACCGATACCAACTTTTTCCACCGCGCGGGTATGGACGACACAAAAGTGGGTGCCGATCAAAAGGACGATCCGGCTGAGGTCGCCAAGCAAGGTTTTGAAGCTTTGATGGCAGGTAAGGATCACATCATCGCCGGTTCGCTCAAAACGAAGCTTCAGGGCAATGTAAGTAAGGTTTTACCTGATACCGTCAATGCTGAACAGCACCGCAAACTCAGTGAACCTGGGTCAGCCAATAAGTAATTTCACTTAATTAAGGGAATATGCTCAGTTGGCACTCTTTACTACTACTGAGTTTCATGCAGGGGTTTTAGTCATCTGTGAAAAATTTTGATTACAATGCAGATGTCCACTAGGCGGCGTGCTGTCTATCCACGTAAATCCAGAAGATACTCAATGAGTAATCAATTAAAAGACTACAATCCCAGCGGCGTAGGTGAAATAAATGGCAACCTCTTAGGTTTGCCCTGCGATTATGAGTCTGCAAACTTGATTGTTTTTGGTGTGCCGTGGGAAGTCACTGTTTCCTATGGTGCTGGCGCTGCTAATGCCCCACAGCGAATTCTAGATGCTTCGACTCAACTAGATTTGTTCGATTTCGATCACCCTGATGGTTGGAAGCAGGGGATTTTTATGGAAGAAATTCCCCAAGATATTTTAGAGAAGAACACATACTACCGCGCTTTGGCAGCAAAAATTATCGAGCGATTAGCCCAAGGTAAACAACTCTCAGATACACCAGATTTAACATCTGTCCTCACAGAAATTAATCAGGCTGGTGAACAGGTTAATCAATGGCTGTTTGAAAATTGTCAGGCAGCAATTAATAATGGTAAGCAAGTTGCAGTTCTAGGTGGAGATCACAGTTCGCCTTTAGGTTATTTCCAAGCATTAGCAGCTAAATACCCAAACTATGGCATTTTGCACATTGATGCCCACGCAGATTTACGCGATGCTTATGAGGGATTTGAGTTTTCCCATGCGTCGATTATGTTTAATGCGATGAAAATACCGCAAATTTCTAAGTTAGTGCAGGTAGGTTTGCGTGATATTAGTCATGATGAAGTGCAAATGATTGACCAATCTGATAGTCGCATTATTGCTTATTATGACCCAGCTATTAAGCAAAAGCTTTACTCTGGCACAACTTGGATTGATTTATGCCGAGAAATTATCAGTCATTTACCTGAGTATGTTTATATTAGCTTTGATGTAGATGGTTTAGATCCAAAACTCTGTCCGAGTACGGGTACTCCTGTTCCAGGTGGGTTGGAATTAGAGCAAACTTTTTGTCTGTTCCGGGAATTGGTCAATAGTGGAAGAAAAATTATTGGCTTTGATATCTGCGAAGTCGGTGATGCGGAATGGGATGGTAATGTTGGAGCGCGAGTAGTTTACAAGCTGGCAAATTTGATGGATTTATCAAACAGAATAAAGGCGTCAGTTGTCAGAATTCAGAATTAATTCTGTACGACACTTCTCTACGAGACGCTTTGTGTAGCTTGCTTCCCCATAGGGGTACGACAGGCGGTAGTTGAGCGCAGTCGAAACTCAGGGCATCGCTGGCGGATAGCGTAGCGTAAAGCCTTCTCTTCCCTACGGGACGGGACGCTCCGTGAACGAGAGGCTTGTCTGCGACACGCTACACGAACGCCAACGGCATGGCTTCTCTACAAGAATCTGCGATAGCGCAGCGTCTCGTAGAGAGTGTCGCGTCTGAACAAGAGGGTTTAGAACCCCCACTTCATTTGCGTAACGTCTCTGATAGAGAAGATTTAGCGGTTTTCAATCAGTGGCGGGTCTGTAGCAAGATCCCGCAGGGTATCCCCCACTGATTGTTCTAATTTCTAAATTCTTCTTCAACCAGAATTTATATAAGGAACAAACAATCAGTACATCAGCGTCTGTCTCTATATCTGTTTCAGAATATAGATACTAAACTAATTCCAGATAATGAAGTTATGGAATTATATACTTTATTGTCTATTAGTGGCTGAATACTATTTCTTTGTTTTATTTTACTATGAAAATCATTATAAAAAACTACTTTAATACCAATCAAGCGCGAATTTTCACTGCTTTGATTTTGACTGGAATTTTGTCTGTTGCTAGCGGTTTAACACTTGTCAAAGGTGCGACGGGCACTTCTGCAAACTTCTCTCTAGAAACAAGCAATGAAGTTCTTAAAGACAATATTAAACCAAACCGCTTGCCACGTCCAGTAGCTAATGCAGTACTGCGAGATTTAGCCCGCAGGCAGGGAATTTTTACTAGACAACTGCAAATTATTGACTACAATCAACAGACTTGGCGCAATGGTTGCTTGGAACTGCCTCAAGCTGATGAATTCTGCACCCAAGCCTTAGTTTCTGGTTGGCGGATTGTGGTATCTAATGGCAAAGAAAACTGGGTTTATCATACCAATAATAATGGGCGATCGCTACGTTTAGCTTCGGCAAACACTCCCTCAGAAAATCTGCTAGATAAATTACCTACATCTGTAAAAAATGCGGTTTTACAAGCCGCATCCAGACGTTTGCAACAGCCAATTTCTCAGTTAACCATTATTGAGGTTCAACAGCAAACTTGGAGAGATAGCTGTTTAGAATTAGCTAATGCTGATGAATTCTGTACCCAAGCTTTGGTATCAGGCTGGCGGGTGGTTGTCGGCGGAGTTGGTCAAACCTTGGTTTATCATACCAATCAAATAGGTTCTGCACTCAGGCTGAATCAAAAGGCTAACGAAACTACACTCGGGCCTGTGCAAATTCCAGCTAGTGAGTTACCACTACCATTAGATCGAGATATAGTATTTCGCCAAATTTCTAGTGGGGGTTTTGCTGGCAGAACCTATGAGACTGTTTTACTCAAAGATGGGCGGCTGATTCGGGTGCGGATTGGTGATGCTAATGATTCTGAACGTAGTGTTCACCGTGTTTCTGTGCAACAGGTGCAACAATTTGTGCGATCGTTAAAACGTTCTCAGTTTAGTCAATTTCGTAATTTGAGTTACCCAGCCCCCAGTGGTGTTGCTGATTATATCACCTACACCCTTACCAGTCAAGAAGGTACGGTTCAGTACAATGATATTTCTCAAAATAACCTGCCAAAGAATTTACAGACAGCAGTCCAAGCCTGGAATCAAATCGTAGCCATTCATTGATGGAATTGAAGAATAAGAGAGTGGCAAGAACCTAGCTACAGACTCACCATTCTCTTATAAAGTGACGGGTTTCAAATTTCCCAGATGCTGGCGATCACACTATCTTGAAAAATCAACTTTCAAGATAGCGAAACTAATGAAAGGTGTTTACAGCAATATGTTAGTTGGAATACTAATCTAACTCACCGTTTTGTAAAATACCAGATAGGATTAAAATTAAATATGAAGGCAACTATTAAGTATCATCTGCTCAAACATCAATATTATATTAAATTGTCAATCCTCCAAAAGAAGTATATTAAAAATATTAATCAAGCTTATTTAGTTTAAATTGATGGGTAAGCAAGTTTGTAATAAACACTTTAGTCCTTATTAGAAAACCTCTTGCACTAGCTTAGAAGACATTGCACTAGTACAGCACGACAGAATAGCTACTATCTCAATTAACCAGATAAGTTGCTCTGAACAACTTGTTAAAGGTAAGCAAACTTCCGCCACAGCGAACTAGTTGTTTTTGCTCAACTATACTCGATTGATATGAAAGAATAGCACATTTAATCAAGTAATAAAACTTATTAATAGTAATTTCTATAAATTTGGGAAAACAGGCTTGTATATTAATCAAACATTTGAAATAATAGCTAAAATAATCATTATTTGTACTGAATTATTAATTATAAATTATGATTATTGAGTAATTAGTTATCACTATGATAGCGGCATCTAGCAAAAATTAGCACAACAACCCAAAAAAACGAATCTGCTATCAAGTACTTTAATCTTATACAGAAATTACATGGAACAAGTAATTACTTCAATGGCAGATGCTTTGTTAGTAACCAGTAATTCAGGAAAAATAAAAAAAGTAAATCGTGCTGCTCAACAATTATTTGGTTTTCAGGAACAAGAACTAATAAATCAACCAATATCACTAATTATTGATGAGGATCAATTTTTAATTAAAGCTATTTATCAACATTCTTATTTAAAGCGTAGCTCCCAGAATTTAGAAGTAGTTTGTCGAACAAAAACTAGAGAAAAACTATTGATTGCTTTTTCTTGCTCAGTGATTCCAAAAAAAACAGAAGGACTAGAAGATATTGTCTACATTGGTCGGGATATTACTGCTTGGCGACGCCGGGAACAGCGTACAAGTGCCCAGTATTCTATTACTCGTATATTATCAGAATCACAGAGCATAAAGCAGGGAATTCCGCAAATTTTGCAGTCGATTTGTCAAAACTTGGGATGGGATTTAGGTGAACTTTGGACACCAAGCCAATATATTGGCACTTCGGTACAAGGAGATAGTCTCAATGCAGTACTAAGGTGTGTGGAAATTTGGTCAAGTCGATTAGTTTCTGTGCGAGAGTTTAAAGCAATCACCTGGCAAACTACTTATACACCTAGTGTTGGCTTACCTGGTCGAATTTGGATCAGACGTTTGCCTTTGTGGATTAAAGATATCACAGTAGATGGAGATCAAAGGCGATCGCTACCAGCTGCGGAGGCTGGATTGCACGCAGCTTTTGGTTTCCCCATTTTAGACGATAGTGAAATCTTAGGAGTGATGGTTTTCTTGAGCCGGGAGTTACTACCAAAAGATAAAGACCTATTGCAAATGATGGGTTCTATTGGTAGCCAAATTGCCCAATTTATCAAACGCAAACAAGCAGAAGATGCTCTTGTAGAAAGTGAAGAGCGATATCGAGATTTATTTGAAAATGCTAATGACTTGATTCAATGTGTCAATCCATCTGGTCGTTTTTTATATGTCAACCGTGCATGGCAAGAAACTTTGGGATATAGCGAAGCTGAAATTGCGAATATGAGTATTTTTGATATTATACATCCAGAGTTTAAACAAAGCTGTTTGCAAAGATTTTATCGCGTGCTATCAGGAGAAAAGTTTGGGCAAGTAACAGCTATATTTGTTACTAAAGACGGTCAAACTATCTTTCTAGAAGGTAATATTAATTGTAAATTTGTTGAAGGTCATCCAGTTGCGATTCGTGGCATTTTTCGCAATGTAACCCAACGAGTAGCAGCAGAAGAAGCACTTCGCTATCAGCAGAAAAAAACCGAACGTTTATTGCTGAATATTTTGCCAGTCACAATTTCTAGAGAGGTGAAAGAACAACCAGATAGCATTGCCAAAGACTTTGCTGATGTCACAGTTTTATTTGCAGATATCGTTGGCTTGTCCGAAATTGCTACTTCTATGAGTGCAATTCAACTGCTGAACTTACTCAACCCAATTTTCTTAGTTTTCGATCGCCTCACTGAACGATATAGTTTAGAGAGAATCAGAACCATTAACGATGCTTATGTGGTGGTTGGTGGCTTACCTACACGCCGCCAAGATCATGCTCAAGCGATCGCTTTGATGGCACTGGATATGCAAACTGCGATCGCTCTATTTAATACTGAGAATAACCAAAATTTCAGCATCCGTATCGGCATCCATAGCGGTTCGCTAATCAGGGGAGTAATTGATCTCAATCAGTTTACTTATGAACTCTGTCAAGATACAGTAAACATCGCTAGCTGTATGGAATCCCAAGGTATTACTGGTAAAATCCAGGTTACAGAAAATACTTATAAGTGCTTGTGTGATGAATTTGTATTTGAAAAACGAAGCGAAATTGAAGTTAAAGGCAAAGGGAAGATGATAACTTATTTGTTGATTGGACGGAAGTGAGAAAAGGGGATTAGGGAGTGGTGCATATAGCGATCTGACCTCTCTCCTAAAAGGAGAGAGCTTTGAATCTTACTCCCCTTCCCTATAAGGGAAGGGGTTGGGGGTTAGGTATCTATTGGACTCAACACAGAAGCGCTATATTAAAATTCCCCACTCCCCTAGTGAGTATTCGGAATCAGCCGACCACAGGGATAAGTTGCTGTTTGCTGTGAAGCACTTTCAGCAACTGCTGCTGGAACCTGATCCGATGGTCGGGTTTTGGCTGCTAGATAGTCTTTTTGCAGTTTCTCGAAAATGGCTTCTCGCCTGTCATACAGACGCTTCAGGGGACGAGGCTGGCATTTATTTAACACATAGGCTGTCACCAGTGGTAGAGCGATCGTGCTATCGGTATAACAAACTATTGTGTTAGGTAACTCATCCGGGTCAATCTTACCCCAACTGACAGCTTCCGATGGGGTTGCTCCAGATAAACCGCCTGTATCTGGACGTGCATCGGTAAATTGCACAAAGTAATCGTGTCCTCGTTCTTCTAACCCCAAAACCTCGTGAAGTTGCGGTTGGGTTTGTAGCAAAAAGTTTTTAGGACTACCACCACCAAGAATTACAGCTGCACTTTTACCTCCTGATTCACGGGCATTATATGCGATCGCTGCTGTCTCATTCACGTCAATTGATGGATCTATCACCAACTGCGAACCTTCCAATGCTAAAGCCGCCACGTTCATCCCAATTGAGCTATCTCCTGGAGAAGACGTATAAATCGGTACGCCATATTCATAAGCTGTAGCTAGCAAACAGGAATGCTGCACACCCAATTGCTTTTCTACTTCTCGGACATATTTACCTAGTAAATAGTGAAATTCAGCCGTTCCCATCCGCTTTTGAAACGCTTCTGCTTGGAGAATCTTGCGGATGAACGCATCAGTTTCTAGCAGCACATCGTAACCAAAGATAATGTCATAAATGCGGATCGTGCCTTCTTGACGCAGTTTCACATCATCCAAAAACGGATTACCAGCAAAGAGTTCAAAACCCAAACCATAGTGCATATCGTGGTAAAGATTTGCACCAGTGCTAATCATCCAGTCAATAAAGCCGTTGCGAATTAAGGGTGCAAGCGCTGAAACCCCAAATCCTGCTGGCGTCATCGCACCGGAAAGGCTAACTCCCACTGTGACACCTTCCGTTAGTACATCACGACTCAGTAGCTGGCAGATTTCCCGCAACCGCGCTGAGTTGTAAGCGGTGAAGTATTGATCGATCAAATCCACTACACCGATATCATTTGATATCGGTGTAGGTGCAATTTTTTGACCCAGCTGTTTAGACATTTTGGCACTCCCGAACAGTAAACACGCCGAATCTAATGTTATCTAGCTTTCAGCCAAAGTGATAGCAATACTTTTTTACCACTAGCTTGAAAAACCAAGTGAGGAGTAGGAGAAGAAACCTTTTTCATCCCTTTTAAGATTTTCCGATGATTAGCTGTCTTGAAACTTTATAAGCATTTTACAGGCACATTAATTACATTGCTGCGAAATTGCACCATAGCTTCACTAGCATTGGGTTTGGTTTTGTGGCGGAGATTACAGCCAATTGCCTACTAAAACATAGGGTGCCCAGAAAAATGGAGCTTTTTCCTTAGCAAAAACAGCTAATTGGGCACGCTGGAGTGCCTCGGCTTTATTCACCCCAGCCTTTAACTGTCGATAGAACTCACTCATGACATCGCTGGTGGAGCGATCGTCTATTGACCACAATGTTGCGAGTGTACTGCGTACCCCTGCCCGCATAGCTATCCCAGCCAGTCCCAAAGCTGCTCGTTTGTCTCCCTCAGCAGTTTGACAAGCACTGAGGACGAGTAATTCAATGCCGTTAGACCTGTTTTTGTCGCTAACTCGCAGTAGATTATCAAATTCCTTGACCTTAACCAGTTTATTCCAGGTGAGAATAAAGGTTTTTTCCGCATCAGAACTAAATTGACCGTGAGTTGCTAGGTGAACCACAGAGAAGGAAACTGTTTGCAACTTATTTTGCAGGTTCGTTTCGGTAAACTGTTGATTTAACAGTTCTTCACTCTTGGATATCTCAGATTTGATTTCTTTTAATTCCCGTGGTACATTTTGCAATTCAGAAAATTCTCTGCCTTCGACTGGGCGTTTTTCGCTGACTCCGGCAGTTAAAGCATTTAGCTGTATCTGTCGCAAAGGTTTGGGATCGAGGAGTTGCAAACCTGGTGTCAAGGCGATCGCATATTTCTCTACCAGATATTTCTCCTGCTGTTTGTCGTAAAGAACCCCCATCGGGATATTTCGCAACTCACCATCCAGTACAAACACTAAGGTTTTTATCCCACTCTTGACTAACTCTGTTTGTGCAGGGCGAATTAACCAGTCATATATTTGTTGGGACTGCTGCTGAACCCGAACAGTCGCAGTGACATTTAGTAAGTTTTTCCTCAGTTCTGCTATTATGTTTTCCACATTATCTTGACGTATTGCAGTCTTGTAGTGGCGCAAGTCTTGATTAGGCAACTTGAGGATCACATCTAAGCGGTCTGGTAAAATAATCGGATAGATCACTGCTGCTTGTTGGTCTTTCTTGTCAACCACTGGATCGAGTTCCTGCGTAGGATTTAAACAGGCTGACCGAAAGAAGTTATCCAGTTCTGCCAATTGCAGAGATTCAATTACATTACGAGCAAGCTTTAGATCGTCTTGATTGATACTCTCTTGGAGCGATAGTGGAATGCTGCTGCCTGAAATTTGTTCCGCTTCTTTACCAGAGGCTGCACTTCGACTACGCTCAGTAACCACGCCAACGCGAACGGTAGAATGCAACAGCAATTCAACTAACTCTCGATACACTGGTTCGACATTTTCCCGGAAGGAAAACTGAACGTCTGGATTCATCGTTACTAAATCACCACGCAGAGATCGCAGGGTATTGTATGCTACATTGTATGAAGCGATCGCACTTTTAATATCTCCCTTTTTTTTCAGTATACGTCCGAGTTGCCATTGCCACTGATAAGCAATGTCCGATGCATTTATACTTTGCGCTATGAACAAAGATTTCTCGGTGAGGTCTTGAGCCTCAGAAAACTGCCCAGTTTTTTCATACAACTCGCCAAGAGTACCCATAGCATAAGATTCTGCTCGTCGGTCTTGCAAATTCTCTGCCTGTTTTATCGCCTTTGACAACTGTTGGGCAATATCCAGCCATGAAGGAGTATCTGAGGTGGTCTTCTGTTTTAATTCTGCAAGAGTTTGGGCAAATTTAATCCGAGTATCTACTGAGGCTCGGCTGGGTGGCAACTTGCTAATTTCCAACTGGATTTGGGATGACAACGCCAATCCATCTTGCAAATTATTTTTATCTTCCTTTTCCTCCAAAAGTAAGCTAAGTAAATTTAGGTGAGCTTGGATGCGTGTGATGGAAGAAACAGATACAGCAGCAGCCTGCTGGTAGTATTGTAAAGCTACTTCAGTATCTTGCTGGGCGCGGGCTGTGTTGCCTAAACTGAGTTGAGCCTCAGCGATCGCTTTTGGAGATTGTACTCGCTTTGCCACTGCTAAACTTTTCCCCAACACCAACCGGGATACGTTTAAATCACCGACAACTCGGCGAACGTTGCCAAGACTACGCAGTGCTGTGGCTACTATCAGTGAGTCTGGAAGGCTTGTAAGGGTTTGCTGTACCTCGTTTAAAATCTTGTTAGCCTGAAGGTAAAGTCCTAAAGCTTGCAAAGCTTGTGCAGAGTTAATCCGGTTACGAGTTAATGTCGCCCTGTCGCCTATTTGCTGATAAATATCAGCAGCTTTTTGCCAGGTAGTTAAAGCCGCTTCTGCTTGTCCTTGTGCCAGTTGTAACTGCCCTTGCACATCTAAGGCTTGTGCGATAATTTGCAAACGCTCACCAGAAGTGCCCGTATTTTCTCCTGACTGTAATAATTTTAAACTTTGGGCGATCGCTTCTTCAGCCTCAGCCCACAAGCCAAGTTGCTGATAAGCTAAACAGAGATTACTCAGTGTTATTGCTTCTCTTAATCCATCCCTAGAAGCTCTAAACACAGCAGCAGCCTGTTGTAAAACTTTCACCGCTTCAGTAAACTGTCCCGTGTCGTATAATATTTTTCCCTGTTCCACCACACTTTCTGTTTCCGATGGGCCGCTTTTAAGAGAGAGTAGGGAGTAGAGAGTGGAGGATGGAGGAGTTTGAGGCCACTGATGTAGTCGGAAATGGGAAATAGAGGATTCAGTATTCACCAGTTCCCTGTTTTGCCTAGTTCCTTGTTCTCCCCACTCCCCTTGCTCAAGCGAATTTTGCATGACAGAGTAGACAGTAATATGTTTTGCCAAAACAGGGGATAAGGCTGTGCATAAAAATGCAGTGAACAGCGCTAGGAGAAAATGATTTAGCCATTTCATACACAATTCTTACAGCAGTTTTCATTTAGGTGTTGATCCAACTCATGCCCGCAAACTCACAGGGCATCAAAGCGAGAAAGCATTTCGTGGGTATACACTTTGTAGTGAGCATAACAAGTTGCGTCCTTTGCAGGTGAAGAAAATTAATTAAGGGACTTTCAAATAAAAAAATATCCAATTATTTATTGTGAGCTAGACCGAAAAAGCGGGTTTTCCGACCCACTCCAATACGGTTCGCTTAAGGTTTTTTGATAAAAATTCCAGATCGCTAAAGATGCGATAAATTGCTGTCAAGATGAAAGACTGATTATTGTCTTGACGGCGATTCATCGCGTCTCTTGCCTTAACCGAACAGTATTGGATGCCTTAATGGACATCAGCGAAAAAGCGATTATTTCTTACCTAGTCACGGATTACTACTGTGCAGTTGTCCTCGTCCCCGACGCACTCGGCATCCTTGAATATGTGGAAATTGGTTTATGAACAGGGTGTAGGGGGTAGGGTGTGGGGTGTAGGGACTCCGCCCAAAAGGCGCAAAGTTTCAAGCAAGGACACGCCCGTTTTTCGTACTATACAACTAAGAACACATTCTTGTTTCTTTTTTCTCGCCTTTTGGGAGAGGCTTTAAACCTTGGATCTTCTCTTCGAGACGCTGTTCGCGTTCGGGGCGGGGTTTTCCTCTACACCCTACACCCGCCCCGAAGGGGCTTCGGTAACTTTTTTGGGTGGAATATAAGTCAATTTTGCTAAACTTTCAATTAGCCTGAAACTCATAACTCACCACTCAGGACTAATGCAAAATAGGCAAGAACAAATTTCGCAAGTGGTAGTGACTGCTGGGCAGATGCGCGATATTGAAAAGCGGATCTTTGCAGCGGGAATGCCTGTAGTTGCTTTGATGGAAAAGGTGGCGGGATTAATTGCTCGTCGCATTCCAGAGATTCTTTCAAACACCCCTTTGTTAAGGGGATCTCGTGTGGGAATTCTTGTCGGTCCCGGTCATAATGGCGGCGATGCTTTAGTCGTAGCCCGTGAATTACACTTTCGCGGGTATGAGGTTTGGATTTATTCTCCTTTTTCTAAACTTAAGGAATTAACCTCGCAGCACTTGCAGTATGCCGAGAGTTTGGGCATTCCAATTTATCAAACAATTGAGCAACTGCCAGATTCTGATTTGTTGATTGATGGCTTGTTTGGGTTTGGTTTAGAAAGAAACCTGACTGATCCCATCGCCTCTGCAATTAATCAGCTAAATGAATTATCTGTACCGATTTATAGTATCGATTTACCTTCAGGTTTACACACCGACACAGGCGAAGTATTGGGAACTGCCATTCGCGCCACTCACACATTTTGCTTAGGTTTATGGAAACTAGCTTTCTTCCAAGATCGAGCGTTGCAGTATCTTGGTAAAGCTGAATTAATCGATTTTGATATTCCTTTAGCTGATGTAGAAGCTGTTCTCAAAGATGCACCTAAAATTAAACTTATTACACGAGCAAAGGCACTTGCTACTTTACCTTTACCTCGTCCAGCAGTTACTCACAAATATAAGGAAGGACATTTACTACTGATTTGCGGTTCGCGGCGCTATGCAGGTGGAGCAATTTTAACTGGTTTGGGTGCTAGGGCTAGTGGTGTCGGCATGCTTTCGATTGCCGTACCCGAATCCCTAAAATCTCTTTTGGTGTCACACTTGCCAGAAGCGCTAATTGTCGGTTGTCCAGAGACGGAAAGTGGAGCGATCGCCCACCTAAAACTACCAGAAAACACCGATCTGAGTTCTTTTAATGCGATCGCTTGTGGCCCCGGTTTAACACGAGATGCTACGCCCATTGTGCAACAAGTCATAGAAAGCGATCGCCCTCTGCTTCTCGATGCCGATGGTTTAAATATCTTGGCACAAATGGGAGCGATCGCCACACTTAAAAAACGTCAAGCAGTAACCGTACTCACACCCCACACTGGCGAATTTGAGCGATTGTTTCCTGATGTCCCCGATGCCAAATATGACAGGGTGCAAGCAGTAAGGGAAGCAGCCGCGCAAAGTGAGGCGATAGTGTTGTTGAAAGGGGCGAGAACTGCGATCGCAAACCCTCAAGGTGCTGTTTGGATTGTTCCTGACAGCACACCCGCCTTGGCGCGTGGCGGTAGCGGCGACGTGTTAACTGGGCTACTGGGTGGACTGTTAGCGCAAGCAGCAACTAAACAGATTCCCGTAGAAGATATTGTGGCAACTGCTGCTTGGTGGCATTCGCAAGCGGGTATTTTAGCAGCCCAGGAGCGTACCGAATTGGGTGTAGATGCGTTTACATTGACACAATATTTGATGAAGGCTCTAAGGAATTAAACAGTTTTTAAGTTTTGTTTTCAAAATATTTAGCACATGATTAACAGTTATACTTTTTTCTCGCAGCCTTATACCTCAGATATAGCACAAGGTATTTATATTTTAGATCAATATATTCGACAAGATATTTGCGAAGGTTGTATTCAAAGCGAGGTAGATTATGTTTCTACACTTATGGCTTATATAAGATTATTTTTTCGTAGTAAACAGCTTGCTAAACAAATTTATGGTTTTAAAATACAAATATCAAAGGATGATTCTTATAGCTCTCAAGTTATAAATAAAGGTTTAGAAAGAAAGTTTGGCTGTGATGCACTGATAATTTTTCGTGCAGGAGATAAAGTTAAAGTTTGTATGTTTAAGGCTAAATATCCCAAACTTAAAATGAAGGATAATTGGGATACATATCAAAAAAATGATATGCATTCTCATTATACAAATTATGAGATATCTCATTTCCATCATCAATTAAGAAGACAACAAAAATGGGCAAGAGTAGCTTTTATATGGGAATTATTTATTAATGATCATCCTCCTGGTAGTCCATTAAAATTTTTTGATACTTATGGTTCAACCTGTATATGGCACAAGGATGCTTACGAATACAGCGAGAGTCATATAAATAGAAGAGAGAAGTATGATCACAAAACTAGAAAACCTGAACTTTGGGACAATTTATATTTAAAAGATTGCTTAGAACATTTACCATATAATCCTTTAAATTTAGAAGAAATTTTAAATACAGTATTGTTTAAAAATGAAGGAAAAGAAATTAAAATCAAAGAGGGCTTTATTAGTTTAGAACCTGAAGATGGACAGCAAATTGATATACCTGTAACTATAGATTTAATAAGAGATTCTCAATATAAAATCTTTGAAGAAACTGGTGTGCGAGATTTTTTATTTATTGAATTTAAAAATATTATATTTAGTAATACCAATTCTATGTGAATCTGCGCTTTATTTGCGTAGCGGCAATTCATGAGTTGCCGCTACAGTCTGTAGTTTTGCATCAGTTCTATAGGCGCATCTTCAAACAGATATGGTATTAGTATCTTGATTTACCAAATACCAATGCTGTAGCGCCAACCGCTGAATTTCGCGCCAGGGAATATTATGCTTTCGGGCTAAGTCTGCACAATCTTCATATTCGGGCTGCACGTTTGCAATAACTTTTTCTGGCGATTGTCCCTTCCATGCTATTTTTACACGCACTTTGCCATATTCCGTTTCCACTTGTTGAATTTCCCGTTGTAAAATGGCGCGTTGCTGAGTTGTTCGCCGAATGCCTAAAGTTGTAGTTTCGCGGAAGATGACGGCTTCACAACTGAGTAAATTTTCTGGATGACAAATCACTGTTAGCAAAATTCCCGGACGGGACTTTTTCATACCGATCACTTGGGTAAAAACATCCAGCGCACCAGCCGCAAACAACGCCTCAAACGCATAGCCGATCGCTTGTGGACTTAAATCATCAATTTGGGTTTCTAATACCGAGATGGTTTCCAAATTTGAGCTAGTACCTTCAGAATCACTGAAATTTGACTGTAAACTTGCATTTTCACCCAACCAGAGGCGTAAAATATTGGGAATGGGTAAATTTATGGTTCCTGCTCCCAGCCCTATCTGCTTGATAGCGATCGCAGGTGGTGAACCAAAATCTCTTGCCAAAGTAGTGGCGATCGCAGCTCCTGTTGGTGTTACTAATTCTCTGTCAATACCATTGCTATAAACCGGACAACCCCGCATTTCCCACAGCTTTAATACCGCTGGGACTGGTACTGCCATCTGACCATGTGCAGCCCGAACAGTGCCGCCACCAGTTGGAAACGCCGAGCAGTAAAGTAGGGGCAATCCTTCCTGATTGCTCTCAATCCCCAACCAATCCAACCCCAGGCAAGTACCCACAATATCTACGATCGCATCTATAGCACCGACCTCATGAAAATGAACTTTTTCAGGTGAAATGCCATGCACCGCCCCTTCTGCAACCGCTAGCTGTCGGAATACCGCCAAACTCCAAGCTTCTGCCCGTGATGGCAACTGAGCTTTGAAAATCATCTGCTCTATTTCTGGCAAGTAGCGAGTGTGATGGTGATTGTGTTCGGGATCGTGGTGATGGTGGTGATGGCGATCGTGTACTAAATCTACATGGACTTTAGTTGCCTGCTGACCATTCTGTTGAACAAGTTCTGCCCTTAACTGATATTCCTGTTCAATACCCAACCCATTCAGTTTTGCAATTAAATACTCCACAGGAACACCCAAACTTACCAAAGCACCCAGGCACATATCACCAGAAATTCCTGTCGGACATTGAAGATAAGCGATTTTATTCATAAAAAATTAGTCATTAGTCACTTGTACTGAGCGTTCGCATAGCGTCTCGTTGGCGCAGCCTCTCGTAGAGAAGAGAAGCCGAAGTATTTGTCATTTGTTAAGAGTTAGTAACTCTCTCCCCAGTCTCCAGTCCCCAATCCCCGTCCTATGGCAAAAATTTTCCCAGTTCATCCGGATAATCCTCAAATTCGCCGAATAGAGGAAATAAAGTCGGCGCTCTCTAGTGGCGCAGTCATGCTTTACCCTACTGATACAGTTTATGCGATCGGTTGTGATTTGAATGCTAAGTCGGCGGTAGAACGAGTGCGGCAAATTAAACAGCTAGCAAACGATAAACCATTGACATTTTTATGTCCCTCGCTTTCAAATGTGGCAACTTATGCCTTCGTAAGTGACACAGCCTATCGAATTATGAAACGCCTGATTCCAGGGCCATACACGTTTTTGCTCCCAGCTACTAAGTTAGTACCACGATTGGTGCAAAGCCCCAAGCGTAAAACGACTGGAATTAGAGTACCAAACCATACTGTGTGTTTGGAGCTGCTGGCAGCATTGGGCAATCCGATTATTTCCACCTCAGCACATCTGCCACCAGATGAAGCAGATAATGGCATAGTTCGGATAGATCCTGAAACGATTCAGTCGCGGGTAGAGCTATTTGATCGTTTGGACAAGTTGGTAGACATAATTGTAGACACTGGCGAAGAACCTACTTATGAAGTATCTACCATCTTGGATATGACTGGAGACGAAGCAGCAATTATACGGAGGGGTTTAGGTTGGGAAACAGCAGCAGCATGGGTATAAGAATTCCACTTCATAGGCGCACCTCTTTGTTTCGGAAATTGTGATAAAAATAACTCCAGTTTTAAAATTGTCATATTTAAAAGCGATGTCTAGAATGGGCTGTTCGGTGAGGCAGTGGATATAAGAGGATGGTGGCAAAACTTGGCACAGTAAGGTATTTGACAACTTTGAGAAAATGGCGGGTACTCGTGTGCCAGCGTTAAGATGGTGGCTTGTGGAAAAAACCGACACATTGCCAGAACTGTAACTCTTTCGTATTTCCTATAGTTTTGATATATGAGCTTTAGATGTGAGCATTATATACGGCAAGTCTTGATGGATGAATGCCCAAAGATTCTCCAGTCAAGGACGGTCTTGATTGCTGTGTCTGCGTTGTAATTACGGTGCAATACTACTGGAAAAGTCATGAAAGCTAACGTCGTCAATCTACCAAACTCTACACCCATTTTTGAGAAACACATTTCGACTGAAGAATTTTCAGATAGCAGCAGCGATCGCTTGATTCAATTGCTGTCTGAGGAAATGCAAGCGCAAGTGAAAGCAACACCCAAGTGCGTAGAAGCTTTAGCAAAGCGCATAGCCGTAGAAGTAGAACGCATTTGCGATAAAAGCTCCCGCATTCAAACATCTGGGGAAATCAAGTCCTGGCAGATGACGTTGGGAAGGCATCGGATGCAAAAGTGCTTACGTTACTACCAACTAGGTTCCAAACAAGGGCGGGTGGAATTACATAGCAATTTGGGTGCTATGGTTTACCGTCATGTAACTATGTCCGGCTCTGAGTTGGGCTTTGATGCTCGTTACAGCCTGATTGAAGATTTTTTACAAGCATTTTATATCGAAGCGATCAAAGCTTTCCGCAGAGAAAACGAACTACCAGAGAATCACACGCCGCGTACTCAGCTGCAATTAGCTGAATACATGGCTTTTACAGAACAGTATGCCAAACGCCGGATCAATTTACCTGGTGGTGCAAATCAGCAATTGATTATCTTGCGCGCCCAAGGTTTTGCTCGTCGTCAGCCCCAAGAAACTACCGTGGATATTGAAATGGCGGTAGAGTCTGCTAAGGGTGAAGAAGCAGAATCTTACCAGCGTAACTCGGCGGTGCAACAGCTGCGATCACAAATGATTGCCCAAACCAATTTCGATCCATCTGAAGAATCAGAACGCGATCGCGTCATCACTGAATTGATGAAATATCTGGAGTCTCAAGGTCAATCTGATTGTATGAACTACCTCAGCTTGAAACTTCAAGACCTCTCAGCCCCAGAAATCGACCAAATTCTCGGTTTAACTAGCCGTCAGCGCGATTATCTCCAACAACGCTTTAAATACCACGTAGAAAAGTTTGCCAAACAACACCATTGGCAATTAGTACATCAATGGTTAGGTGCGGGTTTAGAGCAAAAGCTGGGTTTATCTTCCCAGCAGTGGGAAATCTTTGTGAATCAACTCACAGAACAACAACAGCAAATATTACAATTAAAAACTGCACGGGAAAATGACGTTGCGATCGCCAAAGCCATCAAATGCACCCCCAAACAGCTGCAAAAGCGCTGGACTCAACTTTTAGAACTAGCATGGACTATCCGCAACGGTCATACTGAAGCCCAGACAGGTTGAAGCCAAGATGAAATCACTAAAATTTATCCAAGCTAAATTCCAGTTATTAGAGAGGTTGTTGAAGACGTAAAAGCCAGAATCTCTCAACGATATGGCTAGAAACCTAACTAGCCTTATAGCCGCAGAACTAGACATTATTGAGGCTTATTACTGGCACAAGGGGCGCGAATTTTGTTTAGGCGCTGAGTTCCTACGCTGTACTGATGCCTGCCTAAATTTAATTTAGCATCACCCCAACACATACCAGATTGTTCATGAAACCTATCGCCGCGCTACAATTAGGCGTTTTCCCTACGTCATTTTTTACGAGTTTAATGAACAGGAGATTATTATCTACGCTGTTTTCCACTGTTCCCAAGACCCAGAAAAATGGCGTAGCCACTTGCAACAGTTGGTCTTTGAGACTAAAAATAAATTCATTATTTTAACTATTATCTGAATTAGTAACTCGTTCCTAATCTAAATTATTAATACATTTGTATTTGTTTAGTACAAAAATACCAATAAAATCAGATTTTTTACCTATTAATCCAACCACGTTTAGCCAAAATCAAAAATTCATATTAAGCAACTGAACCTTTTTTACTGCTTCTGTGAAATCCTATAATAAGCAGGACTTTTGGCAGAGGGATTGAAGATGGCTCTGACTCAAGGCGGACGGGCAAATAAGTCTGGGAATATTTTAGAAGCAAATGTAGAAGCAATCTTGCATGGGCATAATTATTTTCAAGTAGGGAACTATGTCCAAAAAGAGTTTATACTAAATGCTACTTTATTACCAAAACGTTATGGAAAAGAAGTTTATATTGGAACTGGAATTTATCATACCTATCTGAAAGTTGATTTTTATGTTGTCGGCTCATCTGTAATGCCATCTGGTTTAATTTTCGAGTGCAAATGGCAAGAAAGCCCCGGTTCCGTTGATGAAAAGTTTCCTTACTTGAACATGAACATTCAGCACTATTACCCTGCACCAACTATCGTAATTTTAGGCGGTGAAGGTATGCGAGAAGGCGCAAGCAAATGGCTGAAAGCAAGAGTTAATGATAACCAGAATTTATTAGCAGTTTATAGCTTAGATAGATTCATTGCTTGGGCAAATAAAAATCTTTAAAAGATGTAATTAATAGTTCGTCAATCATGCCTCTATTTTTTATATTTGAGTTAATTGAACGCGCTGCTTTAATTTTATAGGTTTCAAAATTGATATCAGTATAAATTTTTCTAATAAATTCACTATCAGAATTGCATACCATAACTTTGACACCACGACTTGCTAACTCTGCACAAGTATTTCTTAAAAGTTCTTGGTCTTTTTTAGTAAAACAATTTTGACTATAAGCAGTGAAATAGCTAGTGTCACTGATAGGATGGTAGGGCGGATCAAAAAATACAAAGTCATCACTGCTAGTCGCATGATTTAAGACTTCTGTAAAATCTGCTTGTTTAATTTCTGCATGGGAAAGTGCTTCGGAGGCTGTTTTGAGTAAAACCTCAGCACAAATATTGGGATTGTCATATCTGCCTAATGGCACATTGAATTTACCCTGTGAGTTGACTCGATAAAGACCATTAAAACAAGTCTTATTAAGATAAATTAGACGAGCAGCTTTTTCTATATCAGTACCACTAGAGTTGTTTCTGACGCTATAGTAATAATCTTTACCATGTCGTTTTTTATGCTCTTTCAATAGAGAAATTAAGTCCTCAACCTTATCTCTAACACAACAATAAGTGTCAATTAATTCGGCATTAATATCAGTTAAGATGGCTGCATTTGGTTGGAGATAGAAAAAAACAGCACCACCACCTAAAAATGGCTCATAGTAATTTTGATAACTCTTGGGAAAATAAGGAATATATTGCTGTATCAATCGACTTTTACCCCCTGCCCACTTCAAAAATGGACGCGGGCTAGTTTCCTTCGAGACTTGAATTACCATTTACTTACAATTTAACTGAAAATAATTATGACTAAATAAAGCCAATATAACCGACGAACCAAATTTTAGATTAACTGGCTAATTTTCCAGCCGCATATATTACAATTGAGTAGATAAAGCATATCAAAACAAACGTAAGTATATAACAAGGCAGTTTAGATTCAGATGTTTGACGGATTTTGGGATAACGTCTTTCGCTACCCCCGGTACTTAATTAGTATCGTCTTAGGCTTGTTTCTCAACACCTTTGCGCCATTAGTGCCATTGTTGAAACGCCCTATCACCTCGATCGCGATCTTGGGTTTACTTGTGAGCAGCCTAGTCTTCCTGACTTTCACCCTACGGGCAATGCTGGGCTTGAGTGCAATCTAGACTAGCGTTATATCGGGGGTATACCCCACAGACGGTTGCTCTTGGCGTTGCTCTCGCTAACTACTGTCTACCCAATTTGCATCTATATTTTGTCGTACAACCTCTGTGATGAGGCGAAATTTTTATGGCTACAAATCGTCGGGTTTCCCGCGTTGCTGAACTGATCAAACGGGAAGTTAGCCAAATGCTGCTTAACGGAATTAAAGATGACCGTGTAGGTACTGGAATGGTCAGTGTGACTGATGTTGATGTTTCCGGCGATCTCCAACACGCCAAAATCTACGTCAGCATTTATGGTACAGATGAAGCTAAGGTAGAAACAATGGCAGGCTTAAAGTCGGCCACAGGTTACGTCCGCAGCGAACTTGGGGCGCGGGTACGGCTACGTCGTACACCAGAAGTAATATTTCTCGAAGATCGCTCCATAGAACGCGGTAATAAAGTATTGGCACTACTAAACCAACTAAACCACGATCGCCCGCCAGAAAATCTGCTAGCAGTAGAAGATAGTACCGATCAAAATGATCAGGAATTCTCCGAATAAGTAACTAAAACAACAATGTAACTTCAGAACAATTAATCTCAGCAAATCCGCCAAACAGTTTACAGACGTGACTAGATCGCGTCTGTTTTAATGTAAACATAACCTAATTCCGCAAGACACTTCTCTTCTTGTGGGCAAAACAAGGTTTAAACATTTTTCCTTGCTAAAACTCTATTCCTTTATCGGTAGAATATTCACTAATTCTGAATTCTGAATTCTGACTCCTGTTTATGTGTGTCCTGATTCCGAATTAGTATTACTCCACCCTTTTACAGATGTTTTTCAACAGAAAACTGGATGATGTTAGTGCTGAAATTAACTAAATAAATTACGGTTTTACTTAAGAAAAGGTTAACAAATGCTATGGTTAAAGCCTTCGTAGTATATTTTAGCCGTTATGTTTTGCAACAGTTTATACCCAAGTAACTGACAAATATTATTGTGTTGTTTACCTTAGATGAATACCAGCAGTTATAGATCCAGCTTTTAAGGTGATTATTTGATATGTAAGCGATCATGATATAAACTCTTCCCACCCACCAAATCTTGCCTAAACACTGTAATGGCAAGACTTTCAGACTTGTGGCATCAAAGTCATACAGCTACATAAGCAGGTTAAGTTAACTACTTAGAATTTTTTTTGTAAAGCGGATTTGCTGTAAATGTCAGGATTCTTTGACTTTCTTAACATTTCTTGAGATAATTTCAGGAGATGTAGCGTCAAAATAAAAATAGTTCCGTATAGCAAACTACAAAACTGTAGCCACAAGTCTAATTTCTGTAATGTTTGTTCCTAATTTTTAACAGGAACACTATCGTAAGTGTTAATTTGTGAGTAAAAAACATGAGTGTGAATACGGTGCCTTCTATCAATTACTACTCTCTAGATGTGATTCAAGACGAAGCACGCCGACTGGTGCAAAAGGGAATGATTAGCCGACAACAGCCAATATATACCCTCTGCCAATACATTCCAGCGAGAGAGTGGGTTTGCGTTGAATGTGAATTAGAGAAATGTGACTTTTTGTTACGTGATCGCATTGGCGACCTAATTGGTCGTGAACAGTGGGACAACGACTAAGCAATGTTTGATTTCGGGTTTAGGATTGGAAGTTTGTTTTTGATGTGTGGATGTCACCATCAACGATTCAACGTTCAATCAGGGGGATAATCTCTAGTTTTTGATGAGCATTGCCTTATACACAATCTTGCATTTTTGATTAATACAGAAGCATTGGAGTCTGAATTTATACAACTTTTCAAGTTAAAGAAGGCATCAAAACCATTTGTTCTGTACATCTGGTGTCACGGCTTGAGTTTAGTATGTAGATTCAGTGAAGTTCCTACATTGATCTGATAGAAGTGCAGGAACTTCACATTTGACTCGCAATTTATTGCATCGCTTCTCTCAAGTAAGTAATAACCTGCTTGCTGTTCAAAGCCAAAATCCGTCTAGAAAAGTTTGCTAAGTCGGGCTAACCGTCACCAGTTGCGACCACAAAGGGAACCTCCGCCAGCAACTGGCTCAACCTCCACAAAATCCAAAATTTGTATAGTTTTTTTCTGAAAAAATCTCGAAAAGCATAGAAAAATCGGATGAACTATTATCCTACTTGCTCTAAATACTGATTAATGTCTTCAATAATGCGAGTAAGTTCAGCTTCAGTAGTCAAGCGGATGTTGACATTGCGGACAGTCAGCAAAACTTTGGCTGCGAAGGGCGTTGGCCAGATATTAGGATTACAAAAAACTTCTAAAAATACTTCACCCGTATAACGATATTCCAGGGGAGGCTGGGGAGTGACTCTACCACCGCCAGGAGTGGGTTTAGCAGCGATCGCTTTCAAGCGTTCCATCAGTTGATCCGTCGCTGTCTTTAATTCTCGTGCTGCTTGGGGTGAAAAACTGAAGGAGACAGAACCTTCAATTAGGTTCAATGTTAGAGGAATTGAAGACATATCTTTTTTATTAAAACTTCTTGATAAGTACTAATATTACCGGAAGAAGAGACTAAGCCGCCGAGATCGACGGCGGTGAAGCCCAATTTTTCAAGGATGCCCCCAACCTTGGCGCTGGCATCGTCGTCAGACAGATTTGCATAATCGGACTTTTCTTGGTTTTGCTGTGGCCGCCGAATCAGGCTGCGAAGCCGCCATCAATCTTCAGGTTCGCACCAGTGACAAAACCCGCTTCCGCACTGGCGAGATAGGAAACCATGCCAGCGACTTCTTCGCTTTGCCCGTAACGCTTGAGAGCGGTCATGCTTTTCATGCTGTCGGCAAAGGTACCGTCCGCCGGGTTCATGTCCGTGTCTACCGGGCCGGGTTGGATATTGTTAACCGTGATGCCACGAGGGCCGAGATCACGGGCAAGGCCGCGTGTAAAACTGGCGATCGCACCCTTGGTCAAAGCGTAAACGGAGCCGCCAGCAAAAGGCATGATGTCACTGTTAACGCTGCCGATCATGATGATCCGTCCGCCCTCACCCATGTGACGGACAGCCTCCTGAGTTGCCACAAACACGCCCTTGACGTTAACCGCGATCAGATGATCAAAATCATCCATTGAGAACTCGTCTATTGGGATCAACTCGGCGACCCCCGCGTTGTTTATGAGGATGTCGAGATGACCAAAGACTTTTACCGTCTCGGCTACGGCGTTTTTCACCGCTTCGACATCGGCACTGTCAGCGCGAAGAGCCAAGGCTCGTCCACCTGCCGCTTCGATGGCAAGCACCACCTCGTCAGCTTTTTGTGGTGAGCTAGTGTAGGTGAGGGCGACAGTTGCACCATCGTCCGCGAGACGTTTGGCGATCGCCGCCCCTAGACCGCGTGAGCCACCTGTTACCAATGCCACCTTACCTGTAAGTTTTTTGTTACTCATAATATTCTTTTGTCGTTACAGTTTTGTATCGTATGGTATAGATATAAAGCATGGGGGTAAGCCTGTCAAGAAACTATTATACTGATGAGTATGAAACAGGAAAAAACCACTGCGGCGATGGGTCGACCCCGCGAGTTCGATACCGATGACGCGCTCAATCGTGCAATGTATGTGTTCTGGCGCAAGGGCTATCTAGGCACATCCCTCTCGGATTTGACCGAGGCTATGGGCATTAATCGTCCTAGTCTTTACGCTGCCTTTGGGAACAAAGAATCTCTATTCCGCAAAGTGCTGGATCGCTATGCCAACGGGCCATCAGCCTATCTTCGTGAAGCTCTCAAAGAGCCGACTGCACGCCAGGTCGCCGAGCGGATGATGCACGGGGTTGTTGACTTGGGAACCGATCCGCATAATCCACCGGGATGTCTCTGGGTTCATGGCACGCTTTCATGCGGAGATCCAGCCGATCCGATCCGACAGGAATTGTCCGCACGCCGAAAATCAAGTGAAGCCTCTTTGCATAAGCGTTTCGAGCAGGCGATTTCGGAGGGTGACTTACCAGCTAATTGCGATGCAGCCGCTCTCGCGCGCTTTATCGTGACAGTCAATTGTGGAATATCAGTCCTGGCGGCAACCGGAGCCACCCGAACAGAACTACTGCAGGTTGTGGAGACAGCATTGCAAGCTTGGCCGCAGTAGGATAGCACCTATTTGGTGTCGCATGGACATCTGAAATAGTATCAGATTTCGCTCCTCAAATTTTGACAATTTTCTGAATAAACCATGAGCTTCCTTATCTTTATTAGGCAGTAAATAACACTCATTAAGCCGATCGGTTATCTAGAGTAAATACAGACCACTGATAGTCGTCATAATATCTTTGAATACAATTCGATATGACCTCAGTTGATGTATTAATAACAAAGCTAATTAAAATATTACTGAAATTAATGCTAAATATATGCGGTTATTTAGAAAGCCATTACTAATGCCTATCCAACTTGTAGCTGTTGTTAGTTAAAAAGAATCTCAACAAATTGATCTAAAATATAGAGGCTATAGAGATACTTAACTCTTACTGTGTAAGACTTTGATACACTTTATTTATGTTTATTTAGATTTTGAGGTCTACATTAGAAGTCATAGAACTTGATGTGATAAATTATCTATGACTTACGATAACCGCGCTGAAGTAAGAAAGGTTTTAATTATTACCCTATTGCTCAACCTGTTTGTAATGGGATTGAAAGCACTTGTGGGCTACTGGACAGGTTCTTTGAGTTTGCGAGCTGATGCCTTGCATAGTGTGACAGATAGCGCCAACAACGTTTTAGGATTAATTGCGAGTAAATTTTCTTCTCCACAACCCGATCGCGAGCATCCCTATGGACACAGCAAGTTTGAAGCTGTGGGCGCTCTAGGAATAGCCTCATTTTTAGGAATAGCCTGTTTTGAAATTCTGCAAGGAGCAATCGAACGAATTCTCAAAGGTGGTGGTGAACCGATAAAAATATCGCCACCTGAGTTGTGGTTATTACTAATTGTGCTGGGTGTGAATATTTTTGTGGCGTTTTATGAACGTAGTGTAGGTAAGCGGGTAGGTAGCTCAATTCTTATAGCTGACGCGACACATACCATAAGCGATATTTGGGTAACAATCTCTGTAATTGGTGGCTTGATAGGAGTTTGGCTAGGTTATCAATGGATGGATTTGGTGTTAGCTTTTCCTGTCGCCTTGTTGGTATTTTGGAGTGGCTGGTCAGTTTTAAAAGAGAATTTGCCTTGGCTTGTGGATCAAATGGCGATCGCACCAGAAGCAATATACGCGATCGCCACTTCTGTTCCAGGTGTAATTAACTGTCATGCGATCGCTTCTCGCGGCGTTATTGGTCGTCAAGTGTTCATTGAAATGCATTTAATAGTAGATGCATCAGACGTAGAAACAGCCCACCACATCACCGAAGAAGTAGAAAGCCGATTAGAAGAACGATTTCGTCCAGTGAGGATTCTAATTCACGTCGAGCCACCAGCGTATAAATCTGAGCAAATTAGCTTTGAAACTGGAGCAAAGTAGTATCAGCAATTCTAAATCAGGCCCTGTTTAAGTGTAAAACAGCGCCTTTTGGAGAATGAAATAGTAGTTCTGTTCTTAAAAATACTTGCTCTAATTCACTCATTAAAAAGGAGGATTAGGGGGGATCAAGCCTGAACCCAAGCATATTGTATTATTACCGACATTTTTTTCACAAACCAATATCTTACCAAAAGTAATGTTCTATAACCTTGATTTCTTCGTTGAAAAAATACGATAAGAAGAGATAAGAAAAATAACAAATAACGACCGACAAATAACTGCATCTTTGTGTTAATTCTTATAAAAAGCAACCAAATCTGCGACGATCGCAACTAGTTCTCCAGGATCAACAGGTTTAGCCACATGAGTCTGAAAACCCGCTTCCAGAGCGCAGCTACGATACTCGCTATCACCATAGGCAGTTAAGGCGATCGCGGGAAGTTTTCCATAAATATCAGGCTTTAGTGCCCGGATCTTGCGGATAAGGGTGTAGCCATCTTCATCAGGCATAGCAATATCACAAATCAAGACATCTGGTTGCAACTCAGGTAATACTTTCAATGCTACCGCTGCCGATTCAACTGCCATAATGGTGGCTCCATCAGCTTCCAACACAGTAGTAATGTAAAAGCAGCTATCATCATCATCATCAACTACAAGGATGTTTAAGCCAGCAAGGGGGAGAGGAGGTTCCATATCATCTCCATTAACGTTAATCAAATGAAAGTTATTTCTAATGAGCTGCTTGTTTTTTTCTCAGTGACCACACCATTGGTAATTTTACTGCGATCGCGTCTATTTTCCTAGACAATAACTCAATTCGTCCAGCCACCATTCAATTTATGGTTAATTGTTCGCTGGCATTTATAATTATTGACTGGATAAAATTATGTTGGTGTTTAAATTCCTTTACATTTAAAAAATTCATTTTAATGAATAGTTGAAGTTTAAGAATAATTTTGCTAATTACTGACTGCTTTATTACTAATAGGTTTGCATGCCAATAATCACTTGGGAATTGTGGTTAGATCGTGATATTGTGTCTGACAAGCCGTTGCCTTCTCCCAAAGGGAAAGGCTAGCGCCAAGGCAAAAGAAGTCAACTGCTCAATTAACTCCTGAAAGAGTAGCCCAAGCTAGCTTGTCCCGGTATTTTAGCAGAGATTGGTACACCCACTCAACCACCCAATCCTTGTGGAAAATCTTCTGGGTGACCTACCGGAAAAGTCGGTCTAGGCAGAATTCACAGTTGTGCGTGAGTACATTGTGAACAATCTCACCAATACTTTTGCTGCTTAAGATACATTCATGTCATTTTTTGTCAATGCGTAAGTCATAATGACGTTTTGATTCATTTATTCTTTTTCGTAGTTGAGTAATTGTAAAATAAGCAAACAATATCTCCAAAGGTACAACAAGTGATGCCGATTCAGGAACACGTTTACTCTCTACTGTTACATTGGAGTCAGCAGCATCACCTGTGTAATAAACGTAATTAAAAGCGTCTTTATCATTAAGAATACTTGCACGTAAAAACAAACCACTCCATCGGGCAATTGTTTCAATAGCTACATCTTGATTAAGTGTAGAATTTATCAGGTCAGGAATTGCACCAGCAGGATTATTTGTATTTGTAATACTAAAATGATTGGCACCTTTGATATTAATCAGTGCAGCGGGTGGATTTTTAATTTTGTCATAAGTTAAACTAGCCCGGAAAGGCAGCGCTCTGCCATCACGATCCCCTTGCAGGAGTGCAACTGGTATTCCATCGTTGTTAATAGGAAGATAAACATCATTCTCATCACGAAGATTACCACCAAAGAATGCTCCTGCTACAATTTGTTTGGGTCGTGAGAAAGAACCCGGACAAAGTGTTGGTGTCACGCATAAATTTCCAATTGCAGATAATCCTACGGCGCTGCCTAATGAATGACCCAATAATCCTACTTTCTCTGTATCCAGCAAGCCGACAATAGGTGAAATAGTATTCTTATTTTCAACTACAATTTGTTGTAAAGCTGTATCAATTTGGGTAGTTTGGGGTAATAATGCTTCGCCAAATATTGGAGCTATACGCTTGCTGTTTGGCACCACTACTACAAATCCATAGCGTGCAACTTGTTGAGCGTAATTAGAGTAATTTGATTTGTCAACTAGTGCGCCTTGTAGTAATAGCGCTACTGGAAAGGAATAATTGCTTGTTTTTAAGTTTGTTGGATTAGGATAGTAAATATCAGCTAGATTATTATCTCCGGTAATAGTAGTAGTGTAGCTAGCAACGTTGTCAAATACAGGTATCGGATTAAAGGAAGAAGCAGAGGCTATTTCATTAACACCCAATACTACTAACGCTGTACTTGTACAAACTACTGACAAAGCTTTGATACTCAACAAAATAGCTACTCCCTTTCTAAGCAAAAAGACGTGTTTATTCCAACAATTTTGTCTAAAGTAGCATAGCATTTGTAACCTTAATTTTTGTAATATAGCTTAGTCTAAATTTTAGTACTTAGAATTTAGCAAATACAGGATTTTGTAGCATTCTTGATCTTAGTAAACCAAAAGTAAAAAAATCAGACAATGCCGAGGCTTAAAACGAGCCAGGTCGGCATTGCCATTTTGAATACATACAGCAGGATCTGAGCTGGAGACGCTTTGCCTCCGGTCAGGAGTCAGGAGTAAAATAGGCTTTATACCTGGCTCTTGAGTTAAAAAGGTCTACTGATTAACTTGCAAACTGCTGTATGTGAATCTAAACTCCTGCAAGTAATTTGAACCGTAGTAAAGAGTAATGAGCTTTTAATTAAGTCAAATCAAAACTTGATTACTCCCATTCAATGGTTCCAGGCGGTTTAGAGGTGATATCATAAACCACCCGATTCACCCCTTTTACCTCATTCACAATTCGAGTAGAAATTACTTCCAAGACATCATAAGGCACTCTCGCCCAATCAGCAGTCATGCCATCTTCACTGGTAACAATCCGCAAAACAATGGGGTAAGCGTAAGTACGTTGATCCCCCATAACGCCAACACTACGAATTGGCAGCAATACAGCAAATGCTTGCCAGAAATCATGATACATACCGCGTTGGTTAATTTCTTGCCGCACAATCAAATCGGCATCGCGCAAAATATTTAACCGCTCAGATGTAACTTCCCCCAGAATACGAATTGCTAAACCAGGTCCAGGAAAAGGTTGCCGTTGAACAATTTCTTCTGGTAAACCAATGGAACGCCCAAGTTTGCGGACTTCATCTTTAAATAGTTTCCGCAGAGGTTCCACTAATTTAAATCTTAAGTCTTTGGGCAAACCGCCAACATTGTGATGACTCTTAATTTTCACCGCTACCCGCTCACCAGTTTGGGGATCAACATTGGTGTCCGCAGATTCAATCACATCTGGATAAAGAGTTCCTTGAGCTAGATAGTCAAAGTGACCGAGGCGCTTGGATGTTTCCTCAAATACACTGATAAATTCGTGTCCGATGCGGCGGCGTTTTTCTTCAGGATCTGTAATCCCAGCAACTTTAGCCAAAAAGCGATCGCGGGCATTAACATATTCAACAGGAATGTGAAACTGTTCTCGAAATAGCTTTACTAATCGCTCTGGCTCATACTTTCGCATAAAGCCTTGATCGATAAATACACAAGTCAGTTGCTCACCAATAGCTTTGTATAGCAAGAAAGCCAGGGTAGAAGAATCCACTCCACCAGACAGCGCCAACAGCACCCGCTTATCGCCAACTCTGGCGCGAATTTCTCGAATTGCCTCTTCAACAAAAGCCGCTGTTGTCCAAGTGGGTTCGCAATCGCAGATATGGTAGACAAAATTACGGATTAATGCTATACCACCAACAGAATGCACCACCTCTGGATGGAACTGAACGCCGTAAAGTTTCTTTTCGTGATCAGCAATAGCAGCACAGGGAGTATTTTCTGTATGTGCCAGCAATTCAAACCCTGATGGCATTTGAATAACTGAGTCTCCATGACTCATCCACATGGTAGTGCCATCTTCAACATTAGTAAGCAAATCTGTGGGATCATCAATATATAATGAGGCTTTGCCGTATTCACCTCGATCAGCCTTTGCCACTTCCCCACCGAGTTGGTTCACCATCAACTGCATCCCATAGCAAACACCCAAAATGGGTATTCCCAAATTCCAGATTTCTGGGTGACAATGGGGAGCGTTATCACCATAAACTGAACTTGGGCCACCTGAGAGGATGATTCCCTTGGGATTGAGTTGGCGCAAATGTTCAGGAGTAGTGCGATAGGATAAAACTTCAGAGTATACTTGAGTTTCGCGGATGCGACGGGCAATCAACTCAGAATATTGAGAGCCAAAATCCAGAATTACAATCAATTGGCGATCAAGTCTCCCAAAATTTTCCAATGTTTGGGGCGCTTGTTCTGTTGGTAGAGTCACCGCTGTATTCATGACGGGAGAGTTATATCTGTTAAGGATAGATAGATGCTTTGTGGTCTATGGTGATGCTATTATTCAGCCTTAACAGGCTGATAATGGTATAGAGAGCCTTTACAAACGCGAGCTTATGTGCGTTTGTCTAGTCCCGGAGTTGGAGATGGTATTAAAACGATAAACTTACCCTAGAGTGGTTACTTAAAGGATTATTTATTTGGATTGTTTACGATTATTCATAATAAATTAACATAATTTTCTCATCAACAGACCAGCAGTTTTACTCTTCACAATAATTTGGCGATCGCGATCAAAGAGAATAGAGCCACAGACTGTTACTCTTGTGCCGCTTTCGCTATGACTTTGGATGTATTCTTGGGAACGAACATCGATAGTTTCGGCGATCGCACTGTAAACTTTATTTACCCAATCACTACCAGTTGCAGCATCTAGCGATTTTAAGTGTGTTAGTGCTGCTTCAGCAGTTGCACTGTTAAACACAGCTTGGATATCTAGTGATTTTAAACCTGCGATCGCACAGTGCGCTGCCAAAATTTCTCGCCGTCCATCAGCTAAGTAATGATGGGTGTGAAAAATCCCCCCAGCCAGCTTCATCAGCTTACCGTGATAGCCAAATAATAAGATTTCTTTCACACCTAGCACATCAGCTTCTACTAACATTGGGCCCAGCCAGTTAGCAGTTTTGACCAATTGTTCGGGATTAATCCCTAGTTTACGCGCCAAATCTAGGCCATTCTCCCCGATACAGAATACTAAACTCTCAAAACGACTGGCTTTATTTTGTAATTCCGCTCGAAAAACGGCAAGCTGATCTGGTGTACTCAAAGGTTGAGAAATGCCGGTTGTGCCTAAGAGAGAAAGTCCTTCAACCACACCAAAGGCAGAATTTGAAGTCCGAACAGCTAGCGATCGCCCTTCAGGTAGAATAATTGTCACCGTGATTTTTTCCCCAGGTGCTAGCATTCGTTGCAAATTCTCTTGCAACAGCCTTTGAGCGTAAGCATAAATAGCCGGTTTGTCATCAGCGCTTAATTGCCTACCAATCCCTTCCCCACCTTTAATAATTATTGGCTCCCCTGCTTCCCTCCACTCCACCAATGCCCAAATCGGTGTATCTTTGGTTAGGTCAAGATTATCACCGGGATCGCTGCGAGTGATTGCTAAAGCTGTATTCTCAGATAGTCCTGCTACCTGTTCAATGGGGATTTCTGCGATTTGAGCGGGTTCAATCAAATCTACTGATGCTATGCTTAGGGGTTGGCGATCGCGTAACCAGTGTAAAGCTGCAACAGCAGCAGCACAGGCAAAGACGGGAAGTGTGTATCCAGAACGGGACATTTTATAAATTTAAAAGTCAAAATAATTATTTAAAATTGTTCGCGCAGCGTCTCGTAGAGAAGACAGTTTCAGACGGCAATTTAGACCTCAACTGTAGCTTACTTCCTTCCGGGTGCGGCAAATAACCTCTCGGCGTTCGGCTCCAATGTGCCGTGTTAGCTTTCGTCGCCAAGCATTTTGATGATGTGTTTGGCAAGCTGTTCCTTAATTTCTCGATGCCTTGGAACAGGTTGAGATACCTTTGTTATGGGGTTCTGATACCAGTCATGTTTGCCACCATGACGAATAAATACACAACCGATTTCTTCAAGACGTTTTATCAAGTCCCGTCGTTTCACAATACCTCAAGTTCAGCCACTCTTCGGATATTGGGGATTGTCCCACTGGTTAATTCTTTGTAAATATCAGTTAAGTTCTCCTTCAATTCATTTTCGGTTTCTGCCTGAGTCCAGTAGTCTGGATACTCCTCTAGATAGCCAAGCCACATCTCCTCATCTTGCCAGTAAACATATTTCTTGGTTGTCATAGGGTGAAAGACTTATGAACTTCTTTAACTATATTCATTCCTACAAAATATGAAGTATTCAAAAATTGCTAAATGCTTACATGAACAGCTTTATTGCTTGCAAAATATCTTTCCCGATTTCAAGCAGCTGATAATAAGTTGCCGGATAGCCATCAGCCAGAATCAATTGATGAAGATCAATCACATAAGGATCAAATCTATTTTCAGTTGCATCTGAGTTATCAGTTCCATGAGGGTGGCTTGCACCTAAAATATTAGCCACTCGCTTGATCAAAATTTCTCTCGAAATAGTAAATTTCGGATGTTTTTCATTTTCTGATGGAACATCATATATACCTGAAGCAAGCCATTGGCTAAAAGTTAATTTTGCTTTTTGAACTTCTGGTAGTCCCGCCTCATAAAGCTTCTTGATTTCCTCAGGATTCAGAGCTCGGTTGATGATTCTAACCCCTCTCACTTCTACACCTCGACTTGGTACTCCGCTCCCTAAGGGAAGATAAACATACTTACTACCCTTTAGAATCTTTTGAGCTTCCTTTTTACGAACTACGTTATTCAACTCAAGTTCTATACCTTGGCTTTGAGCAAGGGTATCGATTAGAGACTTCATATCAACCCACACTCGAAGCGTATGAGAAAAATCCAGAAAGCTTATGGAATCCTTAGTTAATGCTCCCTGGTAATGGCGATCTAATCTCTGATACTGTAACCTTACTTGTTCAATATCCATCTCAATTCCATTCACCAACAACAGTAATATATATGGACAATTCACTGAACCAACATTGGGCTTGAAATGCTGTTACAAATTTATTATACATTGTAGTATAATTTAGAAAATATCAACAATTGAAATATAGCAGTTATCGATTATATGAAAAAACCAAAGTCCTTACTGTGAAATAATTTCAGCATTTTTTTGTATCTTACTCAACTGCACATGAATAATATACTTTCCTTAAAAACTTTAGGTTTCAGAATGGACAGGGTTTAACTGCCCAATCCGGCATAATATCCCGAATAATAATACTCCCGTTGCGTCACTGATAGCACAGCGTTAGCGAGTCGTCGAGCGTCACATCTTCTCGTAGACATCGCTTCATCAACAATCTCAAAGTTAGCCTTGCTGTAAAATTACGAATTAGTAATTAGTTAAACACCTACTTCTAATAATAAAGCTTCCATAGCTTCCCATGAAATTCCTTGTTGAATATAACGGAGTGCTTCAGGATTATAAGGACTGGCTACTCGGTCAATGTTGAGGATGTTTGCCCCATCTGGTAGAACTGGTACATCTGCATCAAATGCCGTTGGGCGCATCAAAGAACTGGAAAAGCCTTTGAAAATAGCAATTGTATCTTGCTCATCGGCAATTACCACCGTTACAATTAGGACTTCTTTGGTGCGTTTAGCAGTGTATTGTTCCAGTCGCTTGCCAATGGAATTCATTTTTTTAAGAGTAAGGGTAAGGTGATGCAGCGACGGTTACTGTGGTGTGGCTGAACGTCCCTGCTTGCCCAGCTTAATCAAAACAAAATAGCTCAAATAAAGCACATAAATTACTAAACTAGTTATGCCAAGAAAACCTAAGAACTCAGCCTTACTGTTAGCATGAAAATATTCTTTGAATAGCAACGGAGCCTCGAACCAGACACGACAGTTGGGAGTCTTCAGCATATTGGCAGAAAAAGCACAACCCAAAAAAGGGATAAAGGCTAGTGTGCCCAAAAAACAATAAACAGTTGTCGCCCAGCGCCAAGAGGTAAAAAGAAATTTCAAAGATCCACTGGTTTGATACTCAATTTCATCGTTGATATCCACCCAGAACCACAGCGAAATCGGGATCAAAATCTGAGCTATCAACCCAGAGATAAAGCTAACTGGATACTGGGCAATCATTAAGTAAATCGTGATTGCCACTAAACTTGATACTCGCCAGTATATAGCCAATAAGCGTTGTATGCCTTCTGCTTTTTGTACAAATGCCCAAATCAGAAGAATTAGCGGAATAATTACCAGGAATAATACTGCCAGTCGGTAATCAATCCAGACGAAAGGTCGAAACCAAATATCATAGTCCATATTTTTTCTCAAACAATAGATAAAAAGAAGTCAGGAGTCCGAATAAATCAAGTGGGATTTTATACCACTACCTGATTGTAGACTGCTAAATAAGGCAGGGGTATTAAACCCTTTTATTCAGGAGTCAGTCGGACTCCAATTCATCCTGAATTCTTCTTGATAATAGTTTATTGAACCTCGTATGACTAGAAGTCACGAGTATTACAAAAAATTTATAGGGGCGTACATCTGTACGCCCCTACTGCCAATTAATTGGTTGTTTAATTTATGAAAATCGCAACTTATCCTTTTGGAAGAAGCCTATTGATTCAAATGAGGAATTTATTTTTTGTTTCCACGACTAAAATCGGTAGCTCTAAATAAGACGCTTGCGAGTTGAGGACATTGGTGAGTTTCCACGTCCTCCACTCTAGGCGTCTTCTTTAGTCAACTTTGGTTGTTTGCTGACCAAACAACAGAAAATCCAGTTGCCTCAATTTCTAGTCGTCGTAAACCCGGCATTCAATTGCATCTGGGTTGTCATCACAATACTGTTCTAGAGAATTTTTTGGCTTGCTTTGGCGCTTGTGGGAAGCTTCGGCTTGCAATTCTTCTACTGCATCCCAAGCAGCAGCACACTCTGGTGAGTTACTACCGTTAATATCACAGACAGTACGCGCTTGTTCCACTTCTTCTTGAATTTTCTCTTGGATGTCGCCTTTTGCTGTTTCTTGGATGTTGGTCATTGCTTTAGTCTCGTTGTATGTTGTTAATACTAGTATAGAAAATGTTCAGAAATGGCAGTTTTTCGCTTAATTACTAACCATTCTAACCATTTAGCCGCTCATAAGTTAGTGTTTTAGCCTATTGATTTATAAGCAATACAGCAAGCTACCCTATCTATAATGCATTCACCTTTATTTTTTAAGATTTTATGGAATTAGTAGCATAGATAAATAATCATACAATATATTTAGATGCCTATATTAGGGAATGACAACCCCAGCTTCTTGGGATGGAGGAGACAAAGGGCTGGCATCAATTCTTGTAAGATGCAATTCTTCCCAAAATAAAAAGTCAAAATCTACTACCCTAAAAAGAGAAAGAAGCTCAAAACTCATGGCAGACCAAATGCAGTGGGCAAATGCCCTATCAACCCGTCATTCTCTGGAAGCCGCTGTTACAGATGTGGTAGAACGAGCTGTTTCATCGTTAACAGCACCTGCGGATCTAGGACTGGTATTCATTTCGTCTGCTTTTGCGAGTGAGTATTCCCGACTGTTACCTTTGTTAGCTGAAAAACTTTCTGTGCCTGTGCTAATTGGCTGTAGTGGTGGTGGTGTAATTGGGACGACACTTAGCGGAGAAACCCAAGAATTGGAAGCTGAACCAGCTATTAGCTTGACTTTAGCACACCTTCCAGGAGTGAAGATTCAAGTTTTTCATGTTGTTGCTGAAGAATTACCTGACTTAGACAGTTCACCAGATGCTTGGCTTGATTTGATCGGTGTGCCACCATCACCGACACCGCAGTTCATCTTGCTGTCTAGTTCTTTCGCCTCTGGAATTAACGATTTGTTGCAGGGGCTAGATTTTGCTTATCCAGGATCAGCGATCGTGGGGGGACAGGCTAGTGGTGGAGGTATGGGTGGTCGTGTTGCCCTTTTTTGTAACCATACTAACGGTGAGAAACAGCAAAACTTGTATCGTGAAGGCACTGTTGGTATAGCTTTGACTGGCAATATTGTTTTGGAAACGATTGTCGCCCAAGGATGCCGACCGATTGGCAAACCATTGCAAGTCACAAAAGCCGATCGCAATATTATTCTAGAGTTAGATGATCAAGTGCCTCTGGTAGTGTTGCGAGATTTGATTGCTAGTCTCAGCGAACAAGAACGGATTTTAGCACAGCATTCTCTGTTTGTTGGTGTGGCAATGGATGAATTTAAGCTGGCTTTGCAGCAAGGAGACTTTTTAATTCGTGGTATTCTTGGAGTCGATCCAAATGCTGGGGCGATCGCAATTGGCGATCGCGTCCGTCCTGGTCAAAGGCTGCAATTCCACCTCCGCGATGCCCAAGCCTCTGCTGAAGACCTAGAATTACTCCTCCAAAGTTATCAACACCAACGAGAATCTGAACCCTCTGCTGTAGCTGCTTTAATGTTTTCCTGTCTGGGACGAGGTGAAGGACTTTATGGTAAACCCAACTTCGATTCTGAATTATTTCAGCGCTACCTTAATGATATTCCTATAGGTGGCTTTTTCTGTGGCGGTGAAATTGGCCCTGTTGGTGGCAGAACCTTTTTACACGCCTACACCTCAGCATTTGGAATTTGTCGCCAAAATCAGTAATGAGTGCTGAGTGCTGTTAGCAGATAGCTAAGGTTTAGCCTGTGCTGAGTGTTGAATCACCTTTTAACTCCTAATTCCTAACTCCTATCTAGCAAAAGTGTGCTGTTATTATCAATCATCGTCAAATTTCCATTAGTGGCGATACCTGGATTGGGCTGTGATGCACTATATGTCTGAATATAGCGTCGCACTTCTGGGGGAAAATGAGGGTAATCTAACACCGCATCCCCATCGGCAATAGTTGCCCAGAAGTCGCGCAAACCAGGAGCTAATTTTTTTGCCTGTGATAATGGTAAGTTTAATGGAGACTGAGTTAGTAGCTTGATTAGGAAAGGAAAAGAGCGATCGCCCATCCACTGCCTTGATGACTGTTGCAAGTCAGGGAAATCAGGCACTGACTCTACGCGATGGGATAAAATTTGCAACGATTCTTTACCTTGGTTGTCCCGATGAAACTCCAGCACTCGGTAAGGGTGAGGATAGCTCACTAAAGAACCAGTGGTAATATCATATACTCCATCTGAGTAAGCAATATCCTGAACGTGCAAATGTCCGGTAAACACTAGCTTGACTCCGTAGTGCCTCAACAGCTGCAATAGTTCTGCTGAATTCGACAACATATAGCGATGTGCTAGTGGATGGTTCGATTGATTGGGTAAATGCTCCACCACATTATGATGCACCATCACCAAAACTAAGTCATCACCAGATGCCGCCAGAACCTCTTCTAACCACCGTAGCTGTTTGGCATCCAAACATCCCACTTGCTCACCCTGGTCATTAAAGGAGTTAGAATTTAGTCCAATCAGCTTAACTCCAGGCAGTAATTGACGAATGTAGTAAATCTGCTGTGGATCTTCATAGCCAAACTTCGTGTAATAGTAGGGAAAATCTGCAAAAGCAATTGATTGCTGATCAGCCAACAGCACAGGAACGTCATGATTACCAGGAACAACATAAACAGGAAAAGGTAGCTGGGCTAAACATTGTTGCAACCAGGCGTGGTTCTCTGGTTCGCCATGCTGGGTTAAATCTCCTGGTAACAACAAGAAATCTAAATCGAGTTGTGTTAAATGTTCTAGTACACTTTTAAATGCTGAGATACTTACTTCCACCAGATGAAATCGGCTGGGATGATCCCAGATTGTGTGAGGAAGTGCCAGGTGTAAGTCGCTGACTACCGCAAAGCGAAAATTGAGAGCCATTGATTTATGAAATTGTTAAAAGCAGGGGTTCAAATAAGCCTTTTCCCAAAAGTATAACGCTTGCTTTGTTTCCCTGCGTAGGAGTGCGTATACTTAATATTTGTATACATTAAGTATTGATTACACACATTGGTGACAATTGACTTAAGGGTTAATCATAAGTATTTAATCTCCAAAAATTATTGGAAATTTGATTGCTAAAAATTATTAATTAACGCTCGAATAACTGGGTGATGATTTCTATCTGCACCTAAACAAACAATTAATGGGTAATAATTCAATAGTGTTAGTGGTACGAAATGCGATGTCTACGACGGGCTACGCCTACGCATATCTCATTGTAGACATGGCTTTGTTTTCTGCTACTCCCCTTTTCGATAAAATAACTGAGCAGATCAGCAAAGAACAGGTTCAGAATCATGGCTCAAGCTAGTATTGGGATTATAGGTGGTAGCGGTCTTTACAAAATGGATGCGCTCAAAGATATCGAAGAGGTGCGAGTTGAGACTCCTTTTGGTTCACCATCTGATGCTTTGATTCTGGGGACTTTGGATGGTACACGGGTAGCTTTTTTGGCGCGTCATGGCCGCAATCACACGCTTTTACCCTCTGAGTTACCGTTTCGCGCTAATATCTATGCAATGAAGCAATTGGGTGTGAAGTATTTAATTTCAGCTAGTGCTGTGGGTTCCTTGAAGGAAGAGGCGAAACCACTGGATATGGTAGTGCCAGATCAGTTTATTGACAGAACGAAAAATCGAATTTCAACGTTTTTTGGTGAGGGAATTGTTGCTCACATTGCCTTTGGCGATCCGATTTGTAAAAACTTAGCTGCTGTATTGGCAGATGCGATCGCATCTCTCAATTTACCAGAAGTTACCCTCCATCGCGGCGGCACTTATGTGTGCATGGAAGGGCCAGCTTTTTCTACTAAGGCAGAATCGAATCTTTACCGCAGTTGGGGTGCAACAATCATTGGGATGACGAATTTACCAGAGGCGAAGTTGGCAAGGGAAGCGGAAATTGCATACTCAACTTTAGCACTGGTGACAGATTACGATTGTTGGCATCCAGACCATGACACTGTGACGGTAGAATTGGTGATTGGCAATTTGCTACGGAATGCTGTAAATGCTCAAAGGGTGATTCAAGAAACTGTGCGGCGCTTGAGTGAAAATCCGCCAACCAGTGAGGCGCATTCGGCGTTGCAGTATGCGATTTTGACTCAGTTGGACAAAGCACCAGCGGCGACGAAGGAAAAGTTAGGGTTATTGTTGCAGAAGTATTTGTAGTATTGGTGATGAATGAGCGATGTTTATGACGGGCTGTTCGGTAACGCACTTTCTCAGATTACAACAAGAGCGATGTCTACGACGGGCTACGCCTACGCACGTAAATATATAAGCTGTCGTCACCAAAATCATGATTTTCATTGACAAACTCGTGATTTTCATTGACAAAATCATAATTTTCATTGACAAAATCATGATTTTCATTGACAAACTCGTGATTTTCATTGACAAACTCATGATTTTCGTTATGAGGCTTTGCTTGTTCGTTGTGTCTAGCTGATGATGATGCGATCGCACCATCATCACAAATCATACAGGCGATCGCTCATTACTAAAATCTCTTTGGTCAGAGTGTCAGACCCGGATTATATCAATTTGAAAAGAGAATGGGGACTGGGAATGAGGGAGACAAGGAAAATGATTAATGACTAATGACTAATGACACTTCTGGTTTGTTATCATTTGCAATCCTCAGTCAAATTGAGGATAAAATGCGAACATAACAACAGGTTGCACAAGCCATTGAGCAATAAACGACCAACGTACACAAGGTAATATTGTTGCGACAACCGCAATGAAATCTTATGGCTAGTATTAAACAAGGAACTGATTAAAAGTTTATTACGGAGTGATCCTATGCCCGAGTCTGTAATTGCTTCCGAGTCCCAGGAGGATACATCTTTAGTGCGTGTTATAAAACAACTTAGAAAATTCGGACCCATTCAACCTGTACAGGAATCGAAAATTAAAGCTTTAAATCCAGAACAGTTGGTCAATTTAAGAGAGGATTTACAAAAATTCAAAAGTTTAAAGGATTTAGATGATTGGTTAACGGTAAATTAAGGTTAATACAGCAGAATTGGTGAATTCTCCGAGTTAGGACTTACGCATCGTACATAAGTACTACACGCAATTTAGGTGTTTCAGCTATGTTTAGCATCTAGCGATGTCTACGACGGGCTACGCCTACACAATTAAGCGAATAAATAAGGGTTATGCGAAGCGCCCGAAATGAACAAATACCGTTAAACATATTATGAATAATTTGTACAGTGCGTAAGTCCTACGAGTAGCCCTTTCAAGGTGGATAAAAATGTTATTTAAAAAATCTCTCTTTAACCTGTTTTGTCTGTGTTATCTGCATTTTAGTAGTTCGATAAATTACTTTTAAACCATAGAGTTACAGAGAGCGCAGATAAGAAAACAGAGATTTTTCGAGTCACCTTGAAAGGGCTACTACGCAAGACCTTCCCTCTCCGACGGGCGAGAGGGACAGACTTGAACTAAAGTTCAAGGCCGGGAGAGGTTTATCACCTGCGTGTATCAATATCATCACATAGATGTTTATCCCTCTCATTCACATTGGGGTTATTTTGCAGATAATCGCTTACCCAAGCACAACCCTTAACCATTAAATCATCCAAATTGAGATTCCACAGCCTCACCGTGTTGTCTGAACTGGCAGAGGCAATGGTTTGACCGTCGGGGCTAAATGCTACGCTCCAAACCGAATCGCTATGACCTTGGAGAGTTTGCAGGAGTTGCCCCTTGCGATTCCACAACTTCACCGTCTTGTCATCACTGGCAGAGGCAATGGTTTGACCGTCGGGGCTAAATACCACGCCCCTAACCCAATCGCTATGACCTTGGAGAGTTTGTAACAGTTGCCCGTTGCGATTCCACAACTTCACCGTGTTGTCACCACTGGCAGAGGCAATGGTTTGACTGTCGGGGCTAAATGCCACGCTCCAAACCGAATCGCTATGACCTTGCAGAGTTTGCAGGAGTTGCCCGTTGCGATTCCACAACTTCACCGTCTTGTCATCACTGGCAGAGGCAATGGTTTGACCGTCGGGGCTAAATGCCACGCTCCAAACCGAATCGCTATGACCAGTGAGAGTTTGCAGGAGTTGCCCGTTGCGATTCCACAGCTTCACCGTCTTGTCATCACTGGCAGAGGCAATGGTTTGACCGTCGGGGCTAAATGCCACGCTCCAAACCGAATCGCTATGACCAGTGAGAGTTT
>NZ_JBALDD010000067.1:0-57959 GCF_036917555.1 Nostoc sp.
TAATTTAAGCAAGAGCCTTTTTGGACGTTCACTCTCAGTAATATATATGTACTGTTAAATGGCGATCGCTGTGCCAGTTGCGTAAGTCCTGATTAAGTTGAATTGATTTGCTTTCTTACCCATTGACGAAATGCTCTAAGCGTTGGACTTCTACCTAAAGTTCGACTCTGTTCGACAAACTGGGGAATTGCTTCAACAATGGGCAAGTTGGGAAAAGTAGAACTAATTTCAGACTCAATGTATTTACCTTCCTGAAGAATATTAATTTGTAGCTTGCCATTTTCATATCGCCACAGTTCAAGAACTCGCAATGCTTTATAAGCATCGAGTTGAGTTTTAGAAGTCACATCAACTTCAATTGCAAGGTCAGGTGGCGGGTCAACCCTCAAGTCTATTCGCTCTTTACCAATCATTTGAGCATGATTTTGAATATAGAAAGAGTCATCAGGCTCTACACCAAAAGCCATATCTTCACGTTTGAAAGTGGTTGAGCCAAATGTTTCACAGTCAATCTCTAACTCTTCCAACAGAATTTTCACCAAATCCCCAATGATGACTTTGGCTTTCTCATGCTTTGGTAATGGCATTCTCATCTCCAGAGTTCCCTGGCTGTAAGCCAATCGAGTGGCTCGATGGTCGCCAAGTTCTTCTAAAATTGCCTCAAATTCTTGCCAGCTAACATCGTGGAGTATTACTCTATGTCCTGGCGGAACACTTAATTGTCGTAATTGAAGTGTTACCATGTGAACCATTTATAATCTAAGGTTGAAACTTGAATCTAAGGTTGAAACTTGCACAAGCCAGTATTAAACTATTGTAGCTCTCTATTTCTCAGACTATAATAAATGGAAAAACTATATAATTAATGAAAAATATATGCCATTTGAACAATTCAACGATAGTTACCTGAAAAACATATTACAAAATTCAGAAAATTTGAATAAAGCTTACACATCTGCTTTCTCAAAAATTTCTGAGCAAATTAGCGGGATAGATCAGAGATTTACTGGTAAACCAAGACTGTTTGCCCACTCTGAATTATTAGAAAATTTATCTGGTAAATCAAGACTATTTGCCCACTCTGAATTATTAGAAAATTTATCTGGTAAATCAAGACTGATGCCACAAGATAATTTATATATAGATTTAAATAAACAAATTTCTAGTTGGCAAAAACTGCTTCAGCCTAGTCTAGATATTTTTCAGTCGTCTCGTCAATTAAAAGAAATCGTACTTGCCTCAAAAGTATGGGATAAGAGTTTCACAGAAGTTACACGTCAAATTCAAGAACTAAACCTATTTAGTAAAAATCCAGCTTTAGTACAAAATTTATTAAAACCTTCAAGGGTTTATACAGATTTTGTAGAGAAAACCTATCAACGTCTTGAGCAAAGTACAAGTGAAAAAGTTGATTGGGCTTTAGAGACTTCTTTACATTTAGCAGAAGATCAATTACTAACTACTACTGAAACTTTAGTTAATATTATTACAGTACCAGCAGATAAAGAATTAGCTTTCTGTGAGATAGATTTATTACTACCGATTGTTCAACAAGATGAATTAATAGCAATTGTAGAATCATGTGAAGAAGAGGATGAAGAATCTCTAATACGACTTTCTCCTGCTGCTCAGGCATCTGCACAGGTAAAACGAATTTTAGACTTAATCATTCAATGTAATGAGGTAACGCAGACTAAAGTACATAAAGAAATGTTCAAACCTACAACTAAAGTTTTAGACGCTTATGCACAATTACCTTGGTTAATACCTCAAGATAAACGTAGTTTTGGAGACTTTATAGATCATTTATACTTTACTTTTTATGAGTCAGCAGGAAAAGATAACTTACGCTTTTTAACTAAACACGGTGGTGTACTAGATGAAAATTTAGATGGTGATTTTATTTGGTGTATCAAGCATTTAAGAAATAAGTGGCTACGTCATGATGCAGATCATGGAAAAGAAACAGATATCAGAAAATCTTGGAAAGATTTGTCAGATAAATTCAAATGGCTTGGTCTAAACCATACACCTATTAAAGAAGAACACTTTCGTAAACTACATCGCTCTTTGTTAAAAGAAGCAGAGTCTTTTCTAGAAAAAATTTTAGAAAAATTGATCTCATAGAACCCCACCTTTATATTGAAGCACGTTAAGAACATCTGCTAAAAGCGATCGCCCAACAGGCGGGTGTAAGTGGAACAGAGATTCACTCAATTGTGCTAATAAGTTCACAGTTGATTAATTATTGTGATCGCTGATGCTAAATTTTATTTGACACTTACGCATTAGTGTATATTCAGGCAAACTTTATTATAAACGAACGATTTCAAGCACTACTGCAAAATTTACTGTGCATATTAGACTAAAATTTATACAAATTTTCTGCCAAGGGGTTGACCCCACGGCAAGAATACTAGTATTATATTTGCCAAGGGGTTGACCCCACGGCAAACGCCAGTATAGGAAAATACGTATGGCAGAACAAATTGAAATTGAGGCATTGTTTTTTGACCAAGATCCAGATGCTGAAGATACAGACTTGACAGATGAGCCAAAAGTTAAGCACGCAAAGCGTAAGGAAATAAAAATCGGCGGTACTCCTATGCCCGTTTACATGATGCCTAATGGTGAATACCGTTGGTCGATGCGGCAGGCAAGTAAGGCGGTAGGATACAACGAAGGTTGGTTAAGAGATACTATTCAAACTAAAGGTAATGCCTTAAATAAACTTCAGGGCTATGGATTTAAGGGTCAAATAGTTGAGTCTCCAGGGCAGGGTTTCATTGAAAGCCACCTCGTTTCAACTGAAGACTTTATGGCGATGATACTTTATGCAGTCATGGTAGGGTATCGCAGACCAGCAATTGCTCTGATGGCTGCTGCAATGCAGGAAACCTTAGAGCGTAGAGCAGATCATGCTTTTGGTGTTGTAAGAGATGAAGACGAATACATTCAAAAATTTGAGTACCGTTATGCCTCAATTATGCTCAACAAAGACCTTAGAGCAGCGATTGGGGATTGGATTGAGATAAACGAACAAAACATTAATAATTATACGAAAACACACTCAATTAGAGGTGGGCAGAGGGGAATATATGCATCTGCTTTAGGCGAAATTTATAAAGTTTTATTTGGAAAAAACAAGGCACAGATCAATGAATTCTTAGATGTGGCTGCATACAAGACACCAAAAGACAATGTTGATGTCAACCAGCTTCAGCGCATTGCTCAGATTGAGGATCTGGCAGCAAAATACATCCGGCGTAAAAGCTTGAATCCTATTGAAGCAATTCGAGCTGCGGCTGAGGCGTTGATGATTGAGTTAGAGCAACCCAAACTAGGAGACCGTATAACAAGACAAGACGTTCACCGCGTACTAGATGCCAAAAAGACATCAAATACAAAAAAGTAGACCGAGGTTATCGCTTATCGAGCAATGTTGCCCTTAAACCTCTGAATTGGTTAAATCAAAAGTCAAGCTTACCTATTTCCTCAGGAGTTATATGCACTCAGATTTTATAGAAAGACTCAAGACACAGTACCCTGGCCCACTAACACGCGATGAAAAGAAACTGCTTCAAGATATGAGGTTCTTGATTGATTTCGTACTAGATCATGACCTGAACATATCGCTTGCTTTTGAAATTATGGCTCACGATCTCAGGGAAATTGTTAGACAAGGAAGCCTCGAAAAAGCTGTTTCTGAAGGCTTCTTACCTAAATCGTATGGCTTCTCAAATTACAGATGAAATTTGGGCAATGTGGAAAGCGGAAAGAGAATTATATTGACCTTTAGTTATTAGCCCGAAACCTAAAGTTCCGGGCTAGTATTGATTTTAGATTAATCCAAAATCCAAAATCCAAAATTACTTGCCGTTGCCGTTACTACCATTGCCATTGCTGTGAATGACACGTTCAGCAAGCTTTTCTGGCACTTCTTGGAGATGGTCATATTCCCAGTGGAAGGAACCAACGCCTAAGGTGAGCGATCGCAGCTCTACAATAAAATTTTGCATCTCTGCTTGTGGCAAGTATGCAGAGACATTATCCCAGCCTTGCCAATCGTTTCTCCCCTCATAGCCTAAAATTTGCCCCCGTCTACCACTCAATAGTTGCAGCACTTTGGAGGTAAATTCACTTGGTGTTGTCACTTCCACCCGCAAAATCGGTTCTAATAGGGTAGGTTCCGCTTGGGGTATCCCCGTTTGCATTGCCAATCGGGCAGCTTGCTTAAAGGCTTGTTCGGAACTGTCAACGTTGTGATACGAACCATTAGTCAGAGTTACCGCCACATCAACTATTGGGAAGCCCAAAGGCCCATGTGTCAAAAATTCCCGTACGCCCATTTCCACGCCAGGAATGTACTGTTTAGGAACCACACCGCCGACAATAGTTTCATTAAAGTTAAAACCTGTACCGCGTGGTAGGGGCTTGATTTCGAGAAAAACATCACCAAACTGTCCGTGACCACCGCTTTGATGTTTGTAGCGTCCATGAACTGAAGCCACCGTTTTACGGATGGTTTCTTTGTAAGGCACTTGCGGTAAGTGGGTTGTCATCGGCAAGTTATATTTACGGCGCAGTCTGTCTAGGGTCACTTGCAAATGAATCTCGCCTTGACCCCAAAGAATAACTTCGTGAGTATCGCCGTGTTGTTCCCAAGCAAGTGAGCAGTCTTCTTCTAATAACTTGGTGATGGCACCACTGAGTTTAACTTCATCGTTGCGCTTTTCTGGTGTAATGGCGAGGGCATACACAGGTTCCAACTGTACAGCTTTGGGTAATTCCATCGCCGATTGCTGTTCTGTGGAGATTGTATCCCCTGTCTTAATGCCTTCTAAACGGCTCAATGCGACAATTTCACCAGCACCAACTTCATTAACGAACTGCTGTTGTTGTCCCATCAGGCGGTAAATTCCACCAGTGCGAATGCCATTGAGGACAATGCCATCAGTTAATTTGCCCCGCCAAATACGCACCAGAGAAAGTTTACCACCTTGGGGAGTGTAGAAAGTTTTTAATACCTGCGCTAGAGGTTTATCACCTTTGATGTTTTTTAAACGACGTTCTGCTGTGGTTTCTGGTTCGGGCGCTTCTCGTAACAAGGCTTCTAATAGAGGTCTAACCCCATAATCTTGTTCTGCCACACCAAAGAAAACGGGCACTACCAAATCTGCCCCTAATTCCATTTTTAAATCTTTAAGGATTTCTTCTTGGGATGGTTCGATGTCTTCTAAAAGTTCTTCGAGTAAATGGTCATCAAAATTTGCTAAGGCTTCGAGCATTTCTGCCCGTGCTGTATGTTCTTCTTCTTTTAAACTTTCAGGGAAGGGAATGGGGTCAGCAGGTGCGCCTAGATGATATTGATATGCCTGTTCGCTCACCATATCAATAAAGCCCGTAAGTTGTTCCCCGTTCATGATCGGATATTGATGCGCTACCAGGGGACGGCTAGATACTGCTTTCAGGGCGTGTAACGTTTCTAGAACGTGAATATTTGCCCGATCCATTTTGTTGACGAAGACGAGGTGGGGAATTTCCCAATCGTCCAGGAATTTAAATAGAGGGGCAAGGGTGAGGACTCGTTCGCGGATGGGTTCGCAAACTACAATTGCTGCATCCACTCCGATTAAAGCATTGTACGTTTCTTGGGCAAATTCTATACTTCCCGGACAGTCAATAAAAGTGAAGCGAATGCCGTTATACTCAGTGCTAGCGGCGCTGACTTCTACACTCATCTGGCGATCGCGCGACTCGGCTGCACTATCTCCCACTGTATTGCTATCCTTAACATTGCCTTTGCGGGAAATTGCCCCTGTGACAAATAACAAGCTTTCTAGTAAAGTGGTTTTTCCACTTAAATAAGGCCCAACAATTGCAACATTCCGCGAACCCGATTTTACTTTTTCGTTCATAAAACCCCCCTTGCGGTAAGTTTTTTATAACCGCATGATTCTGTATATATCAAGGGTTAAAGAAGAATCCAGCTATTCTGAATTCAGGATTCAGAATCAAGACAGTAGCAAGTCTGCGAGCGTCTTAAACCGATTTATTTCTTTGCCAGTTGTACAGAATTCCCAACTGAATTCTGGCTCCTGACTCCTGAATTCTATTTGAAAAAAATGGTTCTCTGGAGTCAAAATTACCCCTTCTTTAATTCGTTATTATCCTCCCTTTAATCGAAAGTTAAAAAAATTGTAGCCTGTCGTAAGATTTAGCTTAAGAAAAGTTAAGTATCACAAATTTTTATCCTCAATTAAAAACTTTTGTAAAAAATTTTTATCAAGTAAATTTAACTGAAAGTGTTGCGAGTCAGAAAATCAATGAGATTATCATTCTTTAAATATCGCATGGCAGGGTTAGTAAGTTTGACTTTGCTGGTTATGAGTATTTCCTTCCCCTCTCTTGCTCTATCTTCTCCTGTGGCCTCCAAGCTGGCACAATCTAATCCTAAAAATGCTGTAGACTGGTTAAACCAAGGCTTACAAGCAATTCAGGCGGGAAAGGTAAAAGATGCGATCGCCGCCTTTAAACAAGCAGCTAAATTAGATCCGACATTAGCACCAGCACACTATAATCTAGGGCTAGCACTCCGACAAACGGGACAATTACAACCCTCTGCGGATGCATTTTATCGAGCGACGCAAGCCGATCCGAAATTTGCTCCAGCTTTTGCTAATTTAGGCGGAGCGTTATTAGAAGGCAATAATTTCAAGTTAGCTAACGATTATTTACAACGTGCGTTAGAACTTGATCCCAAACTAGGATTTGCCCATTATAACTTGGGATTGGTTCGAGAACAGCAACGAGATTGTGAGCGAGCGATCGCATCTTTTAAAAAAGCCGTAGAATATAGCAAAAATGCACCAGAACCTCCTTATCATATAGGAATGTGTTATCTCCAACAAGGTAAACTCGATCCAGCCAGAAGTGCATTTTATCAGGCATTAAAAATTAATCCCAAGTATCCAGAAGCTTACTACAATCTCGGCTCAATTTTTTTTCAACAAAGTAAATTACAAGAGGCATTAGAGGCTTTTAGAAAATCAGCCGAAGCTAACTCTAACTATCCCAACGCTTATTATGGTGCTGGGTTAGTTTTTATCCAGTTACAGCAATATGGCGATGCAGTACAGGTATTGCAATTTGCTAAAGATTTATACAATGCTCAAAAAAATCCCCAGTGGGCGAAAAACGCCGAACAATTGTTGCAACAAGCACAAAATTTAAATTACCAACCTCGCTGAGGCGCAAAAACTTAATATTGCATAACATAAAACTATTGGGTAGACTCGCTGGTGTTGTCTGAACTTGTCCCGATTGGAAAAACGTACATGCAAAAGCGCCAGAAAAGTCGATTTTTATTTAGTGATCGCTGGCTTGATCGGCACTCAATTGTTCGCAACATGGAAGCCTTTCAAGATTTAATTGTGATTGTTTTGTGTTTGGGTTTGTTCGCCGTCATGCTAATCCAATTGTGGGGAATAGCTATCGCCCTCACGCAGCCACTAGACTATAAACATGTGACTGCAAAAATACTATTTGTGTTGATTTTAGTCGAGTTATTTCGACTATTAATGGTTTATTTGCAAGAACATAGTATCTCTGTGGGAGTTGCAGTTGAGGTAACAATCGTATCTCTACTGCGAGAGGTAGTAGTTCATGGAGCGCTGGAAATTTCTTGGGTTAATACGCTTGCAATTTGTGGTTTATTGTTTGTTCTAGGTGGATTACTTGTAGTATGTGCTAAAACGCCGCACATGGATTGCATGAGTGCTAACACTAAGTTTTGTCCAGTTGTGTATAGGGGAGGTAGGGAACGGCAAAACGAGTTGGAATTACAGTATTCACGTCAATGTGACGAGAATCAACCGCTTGGCTAAATTGTTATGAAAATGGGGAGTGGGAGAAACGTGATTAATCGCGTCTGTACTGGGGAGTGGGGAAAATACTTTTTCCCCACTCCCCACTCCTTTGTGTGAGGGTGTATCAGGAAATTATTTTTGCAAGGTACTTCTGACGTATTGAAATATACTCTTTTTGGAAGATGAATTACTCTTTAAGGGTGAATATAACGTTAACTAGAAATCCTAAAAGAGGTTCAAGCAATGGCTACAAATACAGGTAACGGACAATCTCAAACAGCAATTAGCGACTTGGAGTATGATTTTGTCACCGTTTTGCAGAACAAGGCTGAAGCCGTTAAAGCTTACGATACCTACATCAAAGATGCAGAAAAAGTAGGTTCTCAGCCTTGTGTAGAGTTGTTCCAAAAATTGCGGCAATCTGATATTGAACACGCACAAGAGATTCGTCAACATCTACAACAAGTGCTGCAACACGGTAAGATGTAACCCAGGTTTTAAGTTCTAGCTGTAAGCCCGTCGTAGACATCGCTTCTGGTTTAGCTAAAACAAAAAGAGGTGATGTCTACGACAGGCTATTATGGCCTCGCACTTGCTGATTAAATTAGACGCAAGCACCGCTCACTATCAGATAGACTGATTCTGGGCTGCTTGTTGTACTTGCGCCACCGTTAAATCGAGAGCCACTGCCACTTGCTCTACACTCAATCCCAATGCCAACAATCGGGGAATAGCTTCTAACTTAGCTTCCTGGCGACCTTCCTGGCGACCTTCGTGGCGACCTTCTTCTAAGCCGTCTTCCTTGATTGATTGATACATCCGTGTTTTTTTGAATTCGTCGTCTATAGCCAACATTTGTGCTAACTCCTCTCGGCTTAACCGGGTAAATTTGTACAACAGAATAGTCTCTATCAATTCTACAATTTGCTTGGTGGTAGATTCATCTGTCAGTTGTTGCCTTGCTTGTAAAATCAATTCTCTACCTTTGTCAACGGCTGTCTCTTCTCTTTCGATAATTAATTTAACGATCGCAACTTGAAGTGAGTTCTCTGTAGAATCTAATTCATCTAGATAAATGCGTTGCATTTGTAAATTGTCTAGCAGCAATTGATATGGTAGCCGATCGTTTGGATCTAAACTTCGTTGCGGATAGATAACAACAGCACGCCAAAAATTGACTGATTTGTTTTGACGCAAGTAAAGGAAGATTTCGGCAAAGAAGCGTCTATAAAAATTTGAGTCTAATTGAAACTGAACTTCAACAAAGTAAAGTGGTTGATTTGTAGTTTCACTTGTGGGGATGAATACCCCATCAATCCTAAAAGCAGTTTCTTTTAGCTCGATTGAAACAAATTCGTATGCGTTGACATTGGCAGTCGTGTTGGCAAAAAATATGCTAGGAAAAGCTTGAAATAAGCTATAAAATATTTTGTCAGTTTGCACCTAGATTTAGTCAAGCGAACATTAGATATTGAAAGTCTATCAAAAATAGTCTAGACTCGTCTGTTTCAGCATAAAAAAGCAGATGGTTGCTCCCATCTGCTTTAATAAAAGATTCGCTATCTAATTTACATAGATACCAACTGATTCACTGGAGCAATCCCAGCTAAATCTAAAATTGGCGCGATCGCATCTTCCCGTTTCACCGCCATCATGTGGACACCCTGACACAATTGCCGCGCTATTTGCACTTGCTCGGCAGCAATTTTTATCCCTTCCTCAAAAGGGTCTTTGGCTTTTGCCAATCTATCAATAATATGTTGGGGAATATCTACACCCGGAACACATCTATTAATAAACTGGGCATTTTTTGCTGATTTCAACAGAAATATTCCTGCCAAAATTGGTTTTTTATAACCAGCAGCAATGGTGTCCATAAACTTTTCCAGTCGCTCAAAATCAGTAATCAACTGACTTTGAAAAAACTGCGCTCCAGCTTCGATTTTGCGTTCAAATCGACTTTGTAAACCCGACCAACTTTTACATTGCGGATCTACTGCTGCACCAACAAATAAATCTAACGCTCCATCAGTCAAGGGTTTTTCATTACAATCAATACCTTGATTCATCTTCCGAATCAGTTGCAGCAGTCGCACAGCTTCTAAGTCAAACACTGCTTTGGCATCTGGATGATCGCCTGCTTTTACTGCGTCGCCAGTCAAAGCTAAAATATTGCGGATACCTAAAGCATGAGCGCCCATCAAATCAGCTTGTAAACTGATGCGGTTGCGATCGCGGCAAGCAATTTGACAAATCGGCTCTATGCCATTCTGTGACAAAATCACTGACGCGATTAACGAAGACATCCGTAACACGGCACGGCTACCATCAGTAACATTGACGGCATGAACTCTCCCCTTAAGAGTCGCCGCCATTTGAATCATGTGCGCTGGATCTCCCCCTTTCGGCGGTGCTACCTCGGCGGTAACTAGAAATTCACCTGTTTGTACAGCTCTGCGAAAGTCATTAAAGGCTGTGGGGCTGTGGGTGTGATGCATAATATTAAGGTTTTCATTTTCTTAAATGGTATAACAAATCACACCTAAAGGTGAAAACTTATAGAGGAAGAGAGTAGCCTAAAGCAGTTTTGACTTGTGATAAAGTTTGATTTGCGATCGCTCTAGCTTTTTCCCCTCCATTCCGCAACACAGACTCCAAATAGCTTTTATCCGCCGTTATCGAGTGATATTTTTCTTGAATTGGTTTGAGGGACTCAATTATTGTGTCTGTCAACAATGGCTTGAACTGTCCCCAGCCCATATCCTGACACTCAACTGCCACATCTTCCTTTTTCTGACCAGAAAGCAATGTATACAGCGTTAACAAATTATTACACTCTGGACGCGCTGGATCGTCAAAAGTCAGACCACGAATCGGATCGGTTTTACAACGCTTAATCTTATATTGAATCTGTTCCGGTGAATCTAGCAAACTGATCCGGCTTAACTCCGAAGGATCGGACTTTGACATTTTGCGTGTACCGTCTGCTAAACTCATCACCCTTGCCCCTTCCTTGCGAATCAAAGGGTCTGGTAACTTCAAAACTGGTTGTTCTGGTTTACCAAATTGGTGATTTAACCGAGCCGCAATATCGCGTGTCAATTCCAAGTGTTGCTTTTGGTCTTCACCCACTGGCACTTTATCCGCTTGGTAAAGCAAAATATCTGCTGCCATCAGCACAGGGTAATCTAATAAGCCTGCACTCACATTTTCTCCCTGCTTGACGGCCTTTTCTTTGAACTGGATCATATCTTGCAGCCAGTTTAGAGGTGTAATGCAGTTGAGCAACCAGGTGAGTTCACTGTGGGCCGAAACGTGAGATTGTACAAAGATAGTAGAGTGATTTAAATCAAGACCACAAGCTAAATAAAGAGCAGCAAGAGTGTAGGTATCAGCTGCCAACTGTTTTGGGTCGTGTGGCACTGTAATCGCGTGTAAATCAGCTACAAAAAGATAATTTTCGTATTCGCTCTGACCTTCTACCCAGTTGCGAATTGCTCCCAAGTAGTTACCTAGATGGTAATTGCCGGTTGGTTGAACTCCAGAAAGAACACGTTGCTTGCCCATAAATTCCAACTTAGTTATCTCAAATCTGCGCTAATCAAATGGCGTTTGGTGACAAGAGGCTGCATCAATCCAAATAGGCCTAGTGCAAAACTCATTTAATTTTGACATTTTCCAGGTCAACTTGCCGTTGCAGAATTACAGATTTAGTAATGACAGCGGATTTGATTTGAATTTCAGTAGATCGCAAAGTTTTTTCCTGAAAAGTGTCCTGCCTACCTCAAAGGGGCGATGGCTATGGACAGTCTTGCTTACGCATTCAGGAATATGTATTGCTAGATGCGATTACTACTTAGTACTAGGGTAAATTTTTCTCAACTGGTCGCCTAAAAGTGATACCAATTTAAAAAAAGAATGCGACAGATACATACTCCCAAACCTTTGTTCTGTCTGGCTTTCTTTTTCTTAATTTTGAATTTTGTTAGCGCAGCGTAAAGCCTTCTCTTCGAGAGGCTTCGCCAACGACATAGCTTCTCTACGAGACGCTACACGAACGCTTAGAGCGAGTCCGCGTACTCTTACAGAGAAGTAAGCTACGCGTAGCGTCTCGTAGAGAGCGTCATTTTGAATTGGTATGAGTCCCCCGCTATACCTTTATGTTAGCGGCTCTAGGTACGCCGCTTTGGGAGTAGGTACTGGGGACTGGGAAAATATTCTATGCGGATGTTCTTTCTTCAAAGCCCCGAACATATTTTTTTGCGCTCTTACCCACTACACAATCCCTTTTACAAGTATGATTATACTCTAGTTGCATAATATTTTCAGTTGCGTAGACGCTCTTAGCGGCTTGTCCTAGACATCGCTTGGCCTCCTAATAAATACTATTCTCAACAAGCAGTTGAGAGTATTATCATGACTATTCGTTTGACCGAGACAAACTTTAAAGAATTATGTAACGATGTGCAGCTTAATCACTATCAGGGAAAAGTAAAATTTTCTACCTGGTTTAATCAAGTCAGCAGTCACTGGACTATGCTGCGCCATCGCCTTGAACTAGTAATTCAAGAAAGCGATTATTCTGAAGCAGTAATTGTTGAGGGCGAACACGATAATTCGCCTTTTCTGACATCTAAATTTTATCTGTCTGGTGGTATGAGAACCACTACGCCAAATGTGCCTGGAGTCAGCGACGATTATGAAGAAGTTGCAGGCTATAACTACTTATTTTATTTGCCTGATATTCGGGAGTTTGAGCATTTTACTGCCAACCAACACAAGCAGTGTATCAGTATTTATTGGTATCCTGATTTACTTTCTACTTTCCGGGGTAGCTTTAAGGAATTACCAACTCTGCTGTTGCAGTTGAGCGAAAATCCGACAAAAGAGCGTTTCCATCAGCCATTAGGAGCGATCATGCCTGCGATGCGGTTGGTGCTTAGGCAAATATTGCAGTGTCCGTTCCGAGAAACACTCAGACAAATGTATATTGTCGCGATCGCTGTTTTTTTCCTGTTTTTTTGTTGCTGTTGTCATACAACCAACTCAGGCAAAAGAAGTAACTGAAATTCAAAGTGTACAAAAACTGAACCGTTCTGCAAGAACAGTCACAGAATGGTTCGCTCAGATAGAACAACAGAAGCAAACGCCACAAACAGAAGTTGTGCAGGTGACTTCTGTGAAGGCAAATCCCACATCTAAAGGTGTGGAAGTGATTTTACAAACAACTAAAGGCGAACAGTTGCAAATCACCAATCGCAGCGCTGGTAATAACTTTATTGCTGATATTCCCAATACACAGTTGCGTTTACCTAGTGGTGAAGCATTTACATTCCGCTCAGAAAAGCCAATTGCAGGTGTTAGTGAGATTACAGTTACTAACTTTGATGCCAATACTATCCGGGTGAGTGTGAGCGGGGAAGCAGGTGTTCCAACTGTCGAATTATTTGACAGTGCAGATGAAGGTTTAATTTTTAGTGTGGCAACTGCTGCATCCACAGCACAACAACCTCAAACCCAACCGACTCAGCCACAACAGCAGCCACAGCCAACTCAACCATCAACTAATAGTAGTGATGAGCCGATTGAATTGGTAGTCACGGGTGAACAAGACGGATATAGTGTACCAGATAGCACAACTGCGACAAGAACTGATACTCCTCAACGTGATATTCCCCAGTCAATTCAAGTCATTCCTCAACAAGTCATTAAGGATCAGCAAATTACGCGGATTGGTGATGCAACACGCAATGTTAGTGGCGTGACTCAGCAAGGGGGCTATGGTGGGTCTACAGATAATTACAATATTCGGGGATTTACAATCTATGACAACTTGAGAAACGGTTTTGCTGTTCAAGACGACCTTGTGAATCCGACTAACATTGAGCGGATCGAAGTTCTCAAAGGTCCAGCTTCAGTACTATATGGACAGTTTGAGCCGGGAGGTGTGGTGAATTACATTACCAAACAACCGCTCAGTGAGCCTTACTACTCCGCTGAATTTACAGCCGGAAACTTTAGCACTTATCGTCCCTCCATTGATATTTCGGGACCGCTGAACTCAGACAGAACATTGCTGTACCGCCTGAATGCTGCATACGAGAACTTTGGTAGTTTTCTTGATTTTAATCATCAGGAAACATTCGCGATCGCACCAGCATTAACCTACAAAATTGGTGATGCGACAACATTGACATTGGAGTATGAATACCTGAAAGTCGATCGCACCTTTTATCGTGGTCTTACTCCCGATCCAATCGTTTCTTAGGGGAGCCAGATGATTATTTCTCCAAAGAGACAAACTCTGTATTTCTTAATATCAATCATCGCTTTAGTAAAAACATCCAGTTCCGCAGTGGCTTTTCCGTTACAGTTAATAATTCCGAAGAATCAGCGTTTCAACCGAGTAACATTGTAGATGGTCGTACCGTATTGCGAAGATTTGGTGCTGGTCCGGCTTATTACCAAAACTATTCTCTGCAAAACGATTTAATCACTAATTTCAGTACGGGTTCCATCCAACATCAAGTTCTTGTAGGGTTGGAGTGGAATAAATATATCCGTGGCTACGATTATCTGCGAAGTACTGTTTCACTGACTCCCAGTATTAATTTATTTAATCCTGTGTATGGCGCTTCCCGCCCACCAGAGTTTGATGAAGCAGCATCAAGGGAGCGTTATGACCGCAATACCATTGCCATTTATCTACAAGATCAAGTTACATTGCTGCCAAATCTGAAGCTATTGGTGGGCGGCAGATATGACTTTGTTCACCGCCAAAATCGCGTGCAACAGCTGGATTCTTTAGGTAGAGACCCGATTGATGATGCCACCGTCGATCGAATCTATGATGAGGCTTTTTCACCTCGCGTTGGCATTGTTTATCAGCCGATTGAACCGATTTCAATTTACGCCAGCTACACCCGCTCGTTTAATCCCAACGAATCGCAGACGGTAGATAAAACTCAACTGCCACCAGAACGCGGCACTCAGTATGAAGTCGGAGTCAAAGCCGAACTAATTAAAGACAGGCTATCTGCTACCTTTGCCGCCTATGATATCACCAAGGAAAATGTCGCTATAACCGATCCCACTCCAGGTAACTCTGATTTTTCCATCCCTATAGGAGAGGTGAAAAGTCGCGGTTTGGAATTTGACCTTTCTGGGCAGATTTTACCAGGCTGGAATATAATTGCATCCTACTTCGTCAACGACGCATTTGTAAGTGTAGGTGACGAAAATAACCCTGTAGATGACTCTCTTGTAAATGCTCCCGGTGCTGGGGGTAGTCTGTGGACGACCTATGAAATTCAAAGCGGTGGGATGAGAGGATTAGGGTTTGGTGGGGGAGTATTTTACACGGGCGATCGCGAAGCCACACTTCCCAACACATTCAAAATCCCCTCCTACGTGCGCGCTGATGCCTCAATTTTCTACAAATGCGATAACTGGAGGGTTGGACTGAACTTTAAGAATCTTCTTGACACTCGCTATTACGATTCTCAAGGCTACTTTCTACTTCCTGGTGCGCCTTTTACAGTGCTGGGAACAGTTTCGTTTGAGTTTTGATGACTTCAATTTCTTAACTCATTAAGTCCTATATGGTATCACGGAACTTCTACCATGAACTCTAAAAAAATACGCGATCTAGCATTTACTTTACACCGCTATCTTGGTTTAGTAGTAGGACTGGTGCTAATTATAGTCGGCTTGACAGGCAGCTTGTTGGTGTTTGAGCAAGATTTTGACCACTTTATGATTACTCAACAGTATGGACAGATTACTCCCCAACAGGTGCAGTTATCGCCAGAGTCTGTGATGAATACAATTGAGGCAAAGTATGCTGTGCGAGGCGATCTCCATCTTTTTCGTATTTATTTGCCAGATACTCCTTCTTCTCCCTACCTGGGGCAGTTGTCCTCAACTAACGATCAAAGGACAGAAGTTTTTGTCAACCCTTATACAGGCAAAATTATTGGTGAGCGGATATCGAATAAAACTTTAATTGGTGTCATGCTTAATCTGCACTACAGCCTAATGGCAGGTCAAACTGGAACTATGTTTGTAGGCATTACTGCCTTTCTAATGTGTATCCTTATTATTACAGGTTTAGTTCTTTGGCCAGGTTGGCGTAAGCTAATTGCAGGCTTCAAAATCAAACTTGATGCCCATCCTAAACGTGCAAACTTTGATATTCACAAAGTAGCTGGCATTATTACTGTGGTTTTTTTATTCTTTACTAGCTTTACTGGCTTTTGCTGGAACTTCTACGATTTGACTGAGCCGATTATTTACGCTGTTACATTCTCCTCAAAACCATCAGAGCCAGTATCCAAGCCAATTCCTGGTAAATCGACTTTAAAACTAACACAACAACTGAAAATTGCTAATACTGCTTTGCCAAATGCTGTTATCAAAAGCATTTACTTCCCTAGTCAACCAGAAAATGCTCTACAAATTCGCATGAAGTTGCCGCAGGAAAGTTCAGATTACGGTAACAGTAATGTTTATCTTGACCAGTATACGGGTAAAGTTTTGCGTGTTGATAATGCTTTGAAGTTATCACTGGGCGATCGCGTCCTCAACTCCTTTGTTCTTCTCCACTATGGTACCTTTTGGGGGCTTCCATCCCGTATCCTCTATGTATTTGTCGGGCTTGCACCATTAATTTTATTTATCACTGGCTTTGTGATGTGGCGCTATCGTTATCAAGCTAAAATTAGGAAAAGCGATCGCTCAATAGAATTGTCAGATTTACGCCGCAATTAACTGACAACTGAGATCGCTAGTGCATACACCGCAGGGGTTGTTAAAGGTATCGCCTTGGTTGGGTACTCTACGCGATCGCCGAATAAAATTATTAGACAAAATTTAAGTTTTTGTGAGAGAAAGTAGCAGTAACCTGAGAATTAATTAACTTTTCTACTCCGGGGAGTCTGCTGATGAAAGCTTTACTACTCTGGCCCATAATGCCCAATTCTTTCTGGTCTTACCAGGAAACCCTCGATTTGGCAGGATTACGCTCTACAAATCCGCCATTGGGTTTAATTACAGTAGCAGCAATGCTACCAAGTGATTGGGAAATGAGACTCGTAGATCGTAATATCCGCCTAGAGACAGATGAAGACTGGGATTGGTGTGATTTAGTAATCATCTCTGCAATGATTATCCAGAAAAAAGATTTGTGGGAGTTAATTCAAAAAGGGGTAGCGTTAGGTAAAAAAGTTGTAGTTGGCGGGCCTTTCGCTACCTCAGTACCAGAATTTGCCTTGGAAGCAGGAGCTAATTATTTAATTTTGGATGAAGGAGAATGCACTATCCCCTTATTTTTAGAAGCATTAGCGCGGGGAGAAACAGAGGGGATTTTCCGTGCTATAGAAAAACCCGATGTTACTCAAACACCTATACCCCGTTTCGACTTGCTAGACTTAGATGCTTACCTAGCAATCACCGTGCAATTTTCACGGGGCTGTCCGTTCCAGTGTGAATTTTGCGATATTATCACCTTATTTGGTCGCAAGCCGCGCACAAAAACACCAGAGCAAATGCTGGCTGAGATGGAAGTCTTATATCAAATGGGCTGGCGACGATTGGTATTTGTTGTGGATGACAACTTTATTGGTAATAAACGCAGTGCTAAAGTGTTTTTGCGATCGCTAATTCCCTGGATGCAAGAGCGTGACTATCCATTCATGTTACTCACAGAAGCGTCCTTAAATCTAGCAGAGGACGACGAACTGATTGACTTGATGGTGCAAGCTGGTTTCAGAATGGTATTCATGGGCATTGAAACACCGGATGTAGAAAGTTTAGCGATAGCCCATAAAGAACAAAATACCCGTCAATCGCTGTTAGAGTCTTGCAACAAAATTACACGAGCCGGACTACAAATTATGTCTGGGTTCATTATCGGTTTTGATGGCGAAAAACCAGGTGCAGGACAACGCATTCAAACATTTGTAGAAGAAACGGGTATTCCTCAAGCCCATCTTGGGTTGCTTCAAGCATTACCGAATACAGCTATGTGGAATCGCCTCAAGCAAGAAGGACGGCTCAAAGAAGGGTTAATGGATTTCATGGGTTCTCAGAAAGGTTTGATGAACTTTGTACCCACCCGTTCTTTAGAAGAAATTATCAAAGAGTATATTAATACTTTTTGGAATTTATATGACCCGATGCTTTATCTTCAGCGCACCTTCCGCCACTTTAACTTGATGTCAGGTAAGCGTCCCAAGGGAAAACGTCCTATAACTTGGCATGAGCTGCATTTATTTCCGATAATTGTTTGGCGACAGGGTATTATTCGCTCAACTCGTTGGCGTTTTTGGTGGCAATTGGTTGCGATCGCCTTCCAGAAACCGGATTTATTGTATGATTACCTCGTAGCATTGGGCTTTGGTGAACACTTCTTCAGCTTCCGTCATGAAGTGAAGGTGCAACTAGAGACACAACTAGAAGCATTGAAACAACAGCAGCAAACACAAAAGACGGAAAAAGCAAGTTATCAGTTATCACCTGTTAGTTGATTTTGGAGTAGAGACAAAATTAATTCTGTCTCTACTCCAAACTGATGATTTTTATGCCTTAGTTTAGAAGCGTTAATCTGTTCTAAAATTGGGAATAGGTGTATTTAAAGTTTGGAGATTCAGTTTTTTCAGGAAACTGGAAAGAACCATAGTTATTTGAGTAATTGGTTGTGAAAGTAGGCAGACCATTTTTGGAACCACACATAGACAAGAATGACTGACCTTTTCTATATGTTTTTTCCTATCAGGAGCGGGACATGATAATGATTCCACCTAGAATTACCCCTAGCCCAACGTATTGGTTAAGCCCAAGGCGTTCCCCAAAGAAATAATTCCCAGTAATGGTAATCAAAGCAAATCCCATTCCAGCTAAGACAGGATAGGCTGCTGAAACTGGCAATTTATCTAATGCTTTGGCGAATAGCACGACGTTGATGCCATAGAACACTAACCCAGCAATCAACCAAGGGGAAAAGAGCAATGACAGTAAGCCGGGATCTGAGGCTTCGAGGCGAGATCGCTTGAGGAGCAAATTCCCAATGCAGGTATTAATGCCAGCAGCGAAGACTAAACCCCATGCACTCAAAGTAAAGTTCATATCAATCAAATCTAATTAGGAAAATTGCTTGACAACCCACAATAGCTTTTCTTTCACTGGACGACGATGAGCTGAACCTGCTTTCTCTGCCGCAAGTTGGTTATAATTTTGCCTGAACCAGTCATAGCTTTCGCGGAACATTTCATCGTTAGAGTATTTAGGTTTCCACCCCAACTCCAGTAGGGGAGTGACATCAAAGTGGAATGCCTTATGATACGTTAGATAATGCCAGGGAGCCAAAGGACTCAGACCAAGCCAATCCAGGACTCTGAGGGTACTAATCGTTAGCCACGCCGGCAAACTTTTAACTTTTGAGTCAGTGCCTGCATATTCAATCAGATTCTCTAAACCTTGGCGGAGTGTACTGTAGCGATTTGTGCCGACATTGTAAATTCCAGGTTTGCCTCGGTCTAAGGCCAACATATAAGCATCCATCAGGTCGAGAGCATGGACAAATTGAAATTGAACATTACCACTGCCAATAACGTAGACGTTTCTGCCCTCCTGAATCCATTCAAATAAAATCTGAAAAATGCCGAGTCTTCCTTCGCCAAGAATTGTACGCGGACGAATCACAATCAGTGGAAGATTGGCTCTTTCACAAATCTTACGTACAGCTAATTCTCCAGCCAGCTTTCCCTTCCCATAAATTTCTATTGGGTTGCTTGGGGTTTGATTAGTAATTGGGCAAGTCTTAGGTACGCCAAAGATGGCGCTGGAACTCATGTGAATGAAACTCTGTACTCCAGCTTTTACGGCTTCTTCAGCCGCAATCCGACTTCCTTCAACATTAACTTCCCAAAATTTACTACCTGACTTTGTTAAGGGAACGAGAGCCACATTGTGATGCACAACATCTACATCGCGCATAGCTGCTGCCACAGCATCGCGATCGCGGATATCACAGTGAATAAACTCAATTTCTCTGGGACGGGTTGGGTCTTCCCAGATATCCAAAATTTTTACTGATTCACCACGTTCGTAAAGGCGTCTAGCAATTAAGTTGCCTAAAAAACCAGAGCCACCAGTTACAAGATGCTTAGTCATTGAGAAAGCCTTCTAGGAACAATTGTATTGAATTTTCTTTTGCGAGTTATATAAAGAACTAAATTTATTTACATCTATTTCTCTAGATTTGAGAAGCTGGAATTTAAATTTGTCTTTGAGATGGTTGATTAGTAAATCACTAGTATCTTTTCGCACGAGATATGACAATTTTTTTCCATTAGTTTGTATTACAAAAAAATCATAGTTTATTATAACTTTATTCATGTCGCCAAGTTGGTTCTTTTCCTTACTAGTATTAAAAGAAGTGGCAAAATATTCTTCAACAGTATCATAGTTGTATTCCTCTGAGGGAAACCAAAATGGCCAATAGATATTAGGACGTTTTTCTAAAAATAAGTTTTCATTATTTTTTATTTTAGCACTATTACAAACTTTAGATTTAGCTATATCTCGATTTGTATAACCCCATAGGTCAAGAATAGGTCTGTCGATCATTAAACCAAAAGTATTTATCTCGGTAGTTGAAATTGATAAATGATTAGGCAATATTTTTTCTGTAAGTGATCCAGCAAATACATTGTAAGTTCTATTAACCATAGGATCGGGATAATTTACTTCATTTACTCCTTGCTGGACGGATATTAAAAAAATAAAAAATATTAGGGACATAGGTAAGAAGTGAATGTTCGTTAAGTACCCTTCTTGGATATATATTAATAACTTATAGCTTGAAATTGTTACCAATAACAGAATAAATAATGCCACTTCAAAACTAAGCCAATATCTGGAATAATATAAACTATAGTCACCTATTGTAGCTTTTGTAAAGTTATAAAATACAAAAATTAAACTACTAAACAATGTATATGTTATTAAAATCTTAATGATCTCATTTTGTTCGATCAAATTATGCTTCTTAATTCCCAAATATATAAGTAATCCTAAAACCAAACATCCAATACTATTTAAAGGTGCCCCCAGCCAATTTGAAATACCTTCTAACAATAGAGATAGGTTAAACATTGGCAGCATTGAAAGTTTAAATGATTTAAATAAAATCGGTGTTGGAATAAAATGACCATAGAATTTTCTAAATAAGAATAGATATATAAGTGTAGAAAGGAAAGGTAGTAAAATTATTAAAATATAATAATTTTTAAAGTAAGATATTGGTTTGCTTTTTCTTCTTAAAGTAAGAGTAATAGTTGCAATGTTAGCGAAAGACCAGAGAATTCCATCTGGACGAATAAGCGGCAATAAACCTGAAACAAAAAGCGAAAATCTTAACTTATTCTTTAAATGAAAATAGATTGAAATTAAGAACAAAAGTGATACAATACTATTTCCAAAACCACTAGAAAATACTGAGATTATTGGAAAATTTAAGGAAAAGCAAGACAGTTAAATCAGGTTAGTCAAAAAGGATTTAGTTAATTTTAATCGCCAAATCACGAAAATATGCAACCATCCAAAAATTAATGAAATTAAAAAACTTCCAAGTATTAAACTAGATTGTGATTTTGCAAAAGGTGTATGCAGAAGATAATAGAAAACTTCTACAGTTCCATCTATCATCATGTCTGGTGACATAGAAAATTTTCCAAAATGATAGAGGTTATAAGGATGTTCTAAGTTTACTACTACTTCATCAGAAATTCCAAAGGTGTTAATAAAAGTCCCGATATAAATAAAACTTGGTATTAATAAAGATAATAGGTTATCTATTTTGTTTTCTTCCTTGTTTAGTCTATATGCTAAATAAAAAAACGTTAAAACCAATAAAAAAATCCATAAAACTATGCCTATATTTCTAGATGGAATTAGATTAAATATATCTTCTATTATCTGTATATTTCTTTGAGACTGTAATTGATAAATCATCCCTATCTCCTGAAAAATGCAATCCAATTTGTTTAATAACAGTGTCAAGTTTCTCAAATCTTTTACGGAATTAACAGGAAGTTTCTATTTTTTCAATGACATCCATAAAAACCACCTCATAAAATCATAGAAAGTTCCTAAGAACTCGTATAAAATCTGAATGACAAAATAGTCATAAAACCACAAGCGGCTAATAATTATTCTAGAAACTTTCTCAGGACGGCAGCCAACGACCTGCTGTACGTTAAAACCACAAAGTCGAAACAGCAACCAACTCCGAAATAAATGTGGTGCATTGCAGTACAAAGTCACTTTTCCCAGAGGCCAAAGCCCCTGTTTTTGTAACCAAATGCGTAAAAGTCTTGCATTATCAAATGTGTCTAGATAAACACGATCGCGGACATTAGATGGAACAAATACATTTAAATTTGGTCGCTGACTCAATAAATACTGAACAGCATACTCCTCCTCAGAGAACTCACAGTCAAAAGAATTTCCAGGTGATATAAAAACTAATTCATTAGCAGTAACAGTCTTAAGCAGTCTGTCTAAAACAGCTTCAAAGTAGTCAGATAAACAACATTTCCTTCTTCCTGGTTCCACAACATAAGCTAATCCCTCAGTGACAATAATGTGAGAAACCATTAAGTTTTGATGCCTCCTTGTTGCTCAAATACCCACTTTAAACTCTGACGCATCCCTTCTTTTAAAGCCACCTGTGGAGTATAACCAAGCTCTCGTTGTGCTTTCAAAGTGGAGCAAACAATCGTTTTATTCATTTCTGAAAGAACATGAATTTTCTGCTGATAAAATCCAGTTTTCTGGACTAATGCATCAAGTATTAAAGCAATTTCACTGAGAAAACCGGGCAACTTTAATCGTTTATGTGTACATTTTTGGTTAAACTCTGACTCTAATAAATACTCAACCGTATCAATGATTTCATTCATCGAGTAAGGGTGTTTATCGGCAATCCAATAAATCTGACCGTTTGCCCGCTCAACGATCGCTGCAAGAATTAATCCCTGACAGAGATTATCCATGTAGGCCATTGATCGCAGATTCTTTCCATCACCCACAATTGGAGCTTTCCCATCTCGGATCATTTGAAAGAAAAGTGTTTGTCGAGGTGGTTGATTTAGGCCATAAAACCACGGTGCGCGAATCAGAACAGTTTCAATTTGCCTAGCTTTTTGGTGCTCTTTGACTGCTAATTCCATCAACATTTTAGAGCGACCATAATTCATGTAGGGATTGTAAGGGGACTCTTCATCAAATAAATGGTCAGGGTGAGGATTACAGCCACAGGGAGAGTTAGAAGAGACAACAACAACCCGTTTAACTCCTGAGCGAATGGCGGCATCTAGAAGATTTTTAGTGCCATCTACATTGACTTGATAAAACTCTGCCACCCTTTGCGGATGAATCATGCCTGCTGTATGGAACAAAATACCTCCTTCAGCCCCCTGGCAGAAGCGATCGCAATCTTGAGGGTTACGCAAATCTCCAGTGACAATTTCAAGACGTTCAGAAAGTTTTTCCAGTATTGAACCATCTTGACCAGGTAAAATCAGGCAGCGAATTTGAAGATTTATTTGGGGCTGACTCAAAGCCTCACAATCTGCCAGTCCATTAACTAAAGCTTTGATTAGGCTAATCCCTAACCAACCCAGCGCTCCAGTGACCAATACTATATTTGTGGCAAAATTCATATCTCTACAGCTTTCCGAGAAACTTCAATACATTCCGGCGAGCGATCGCCATAATTGAACCTTGGGGATTCACCCCCGGTGCGGTGCATAACAAACTAGCATCAGCGATATATAGGTTCTTAAATCCATGAACCTTTCCAAAAGAATCGGTTGCACAAATGCTTTTGTTTTCACCCATTGGGCAGGAAGAAAACAGATGGATGGTCATTATGTTGGTCAGCTTTCGGGACAAAGAATCAGGCAACTGCTTTAGATCCATGTGATGAGTTAAGCGAGATCCATTGGTGATGCTAGGATAAAGCGCGATCGCACCTGCCTCAAACAACAGTAAACATAGTTGCCGTAAGCCTTCTGACAGGTTTTTCATGTCTTCATCTGTGATCTGATAGCGAACTAACGGATCGCGATATCCAGGCAAACAGCGGACTGTACCGCAACCTGAGCCTGTAATCATTGCGTAGTAAATCGCCATCTCTTGCCAATGTTGGTTAACCTCATGGAGGTATTGGGGATGGTCGTTCATCCCCAATGCTAAGTAGGGAACAGAGCTAATGGAGCAGCCAAAGCTAAATTTTGGGGCAAACTCTTTAACTTGATGAACTGGCACTCCCATATCTGCCGAGTTTAACTGATCTGGGAATTGAGCAATGACCTTGAGAGTAGGGTGCATTTGCAAAGAATTACCAATGTTGTGAGTGATGCCACTACGGCGCAGCAGGGCAGGAGTGTGAACTGCTCCACATGCGATAAAAACAGTTTCTGCTTCAATCTCTAAAGAGCCAGACGGCAAGTTTGAGGGAGAGTGATACCCTTTTACAAGCCATTTTTTCCCCTGCTGGCGAATTGACTGAACTTTAGTATTGGCAAGAAGTTGGCAACCAGCCTGCAAAGCCCGAGGGATGAAAGTTTTCGTCATGGACTGCCTGGTTCCTTTAGGGACATCTGTCAGCTTGACGGGTTCCTCATAACGGAACCAGCGAGGCACTTCTATTGATTTCCATCCCAGATGGATTGCCCCTTCATGTAACTTGAGGGAAGCTGTTGGTGGTTTCCCAGGCATATAGCAGACATTAACATCCTGTTCGCAAACTTCAAAGTGCAGCAGTAGATCGTCTTGATTCAAGGCTTCTACTTCAAATTCCCGCCGCCACTTTTCTAGAATATATGCTGGGGTACGGTAGTAAAGCCCGCTATTGACCTCACTCCCCCCTCCTACACATTGCCCCTCTGCGTACTGTATCTTAGGCGAACCCATAGCAACGGTGAGACCACTATTGCGATATTTCTGCACCATTTCATCCAGGGAAAAAGGAGTGCAGGACTCAAGAGGTAGGTAAGGACCTTCTTCAATTAGGAGCACATCACATCCTGCCTCGGCTAACAAGCAAGCCGTAATTGATCCACCAGGGCCAGAACCCACCACTGCAATCTCGCACCGAATGTGTTGCTGGGGATTGGTAATAACTTTGTGACTCAAACACTCAGGCATACAGTTTACTCAGCGACAACATTGGTCGTTGTACTTGCGTAATAGCTAAATAGGGCTAAACTCTCATAAAAACGAATCAAGTCTCGACAAAAACCAATGGGAGAGTGCCGCCAAGATTGGATTTGAAGCCACCGAACTGAAGGTGGCGATCGATGGAATAGAGCGCCTCCCTGAACGATTCCCCACATATCAAAAATCAAGGTGAGAACGACGATGGGCAATTGTAGGAAGTCACACATCCGGCTATGTTGTTGTAAAACAAAACGCACAACCTCGTTATGATGAAAAGTCAATGTTAAATTTGCTGGTTCACAACGCTGATCAATAATTGAGTAGCAGAGTGCGGAAGCAGTGTTTTGGAAGCTCAAACCCATAATCTTTTCAAGGCTCACTGGCAAGAATTTCTCAAAATTGACTAATAAAACTTTGCTTAAGTCTATTCAATAAATGTAATTTAATTTCTTGAGCTTATCTCTCAAAAAAATTTATTAGATAAGTCCATAATGTTTAAGCAATAAAATCATGAAAACTGTGACTACCCAACTGATAACAGTTAGTAGAATTGGTATATCTGTCAATAAAACTTCTTCTGGCCGCTCGGTGTGTTGTCTTTGTCCTAACTCATTTTCTGTTCCAGAAAGAATATCCTTTGGATCACTGAGCATCTGATAACGGAAAATGCCATACAACACAAAAGGAATTGTCAGCATCATCCAAGGTGTTGTTGCACCGCGTACTATAGGCCCAGCACTCCAAAGGGCATAGCTCATAAATGCACCAGTAGTCACTGTACTCTCCATTCGGCTCAAGAGCGGCAGGGAGTAACATTTAAGAACAGCGCGAGTTTTTCCACCCCCTATTTCAGATAACCTCAGTTCTGCTTTACGCTTCTCAATCCCTAAAAACAGAGCCAACATTGCTGTGCATAATACAAACCATGTAGATAGGGCTATTTCAGTTGCCGCAAAACCAGCATAGGCTCGTAGTACAAATCCTGTAGCGATCGCGACGATGTCTAAAATAGGGGTGTGCTTCAGCTTCAAGTTATAGGCAATTTGCAAGAACACATAACCAGTGAGAGTGATTCCCAAGGCAGGCGATCGTAGCCAGCTGAAACTCAGTGCGGCTCCCAGCAGAACCATTGATATGGCTACTGCAGCCGGAATACTAACTAATCCCGCTGCGATTGGGCGTTTGCATTTGATAGGATGTTGGCGATCTGATTCGACATCTGCTATGTCATTGATTAGATAAAAGCCACTAGAAGCACAGCAGAACAAAACAAACGCCAGTAAACATCCAAGAATTGATTGCCAAGTTAAATTAAAAGCAAACAAGGGTGCGGCAAAAACAACTAAGTTCTTAGTCCATTGGCGAGGTCTAAGAGCAGCTAAGTAAAATAATTTTGTACTACTAATTCTTCTTTTAATTCGAGCTTGTTCTGGAGCGGATTTTGGACTAACCATAATTTATAATTTGCTACTACTAAAAGTCTAAAAAGAGTATTTAACAAGTTAGCTTGTACATAAAAAATAGTTTTTGGTAAATTTTGCTAGATTGGAATTGAGGCTACTTATAGTAAAAAAACTGGCTTTAAACAAAAGCTATTATCTTATTAAAAGCTAGATTCAGGAGATTACAAACTTTGATAAATGAACTTAAAAATAAATTTATAGTCTCAGTGAGAAATCATTATCCCAAAGTTCGTGTCCAGAGGGATATGGGGTTTGTACTCGTTTTCCAAAAAGTTTCTCCCACCACCGAAAGGGATGAGGAAGGGTTGCAACTTGAATGCTAGGACAGCCTACAAGCCATGCTCCTAAAATGTCTGTGTGACGACTATCACCAATAACAACAACTTGTTTGGGTTCAAGCTGCATCTCATTTAATGCTTTACGAAATGCAAAAGGAAACGGTTTCCTTGCTGGATTGATAATTGGGATATCTAGACGATTGGACCAAGCTTTGGCTCGACATTTACGCTTACCGTTGGAGAGGATAAAAAATTTAAAATCCTGCAACTTTGCCTGTTTTATCCAAGCTTCAGCACCAGGGGATGTGTAGCGATCGTCCTCAGAAACAATTGTGTTGTCTAAATCGAGAATGACACCTTTAATTCCAACATTTTTTAGTATATCAATCTCTAAATCAGCTAGTATATTCAGTTTACAAGGAAAAGTGTATGTAATTAGAGATTTGACAAAAAAACTTTTTCCTATCTGTATTAAGGCGTGGAAAGATGAGAGAATTGAGAACAATGGGTTTGTTGGATTTAACATAACTAACTACCAAAAGCTATAAATACCCGTAAAAATTATTCGATTAATTATCGATTTTTTAGCTAGAGAACTCCAAAATATTTTTTGTTCACTGTTGGGGTCGCAGAGCAGATATATAAGATTGAGTGTTCATCCCTGCTTTAATTCTCTAGATAGTATTAAAAGGAAGATTTTAATTTATTTTTCCAGGGTCAAAGCGATTGCCTGCTGAATTATCTACATTTTTGACTGATGAGGCTACAAATAAATTAAATTTCAGCCTCTTCGGGAACGCTAATGTATATCGTCAAAGGCATTACATGCGCCCATGCTACATCAGCAGAAACCCAAGATTTACTAAAAACAACTTTGTACCCAGGTATGTGAAGATCTTTGTCTGAAAAATCGTTGTCTGAAATTATGACTGCCTTTTTTGTATTAATTATTTGTTGAATTTTGTTAGCTTCTTCAGGGTATGCCTGTTCGACATCAGAAGAAATATATACTGATGATATTTGAACTCTTGGTAAATCATTAATTAGCATAGCAACAACATCTTGCGAATAGTTAACTATATAGTATGACTGGTCAAATTTTGATATGATCTGAAAAATTTCCTGATAAAATTCATAGTATTTTTGACTTAAAATCTTTCCTCTAAAAATACTAATGTCTGTCGGACTAACTCCTTTACCCATCAAAGTATCTAATTTCCAAGGAAAATAAATAGAGCTTGTTGCTGAAGGGAAGAAAATAAGACTATTTGCCCAAATAAAACAAAGAGAAATGAATGGTAAAAGTATAATTATTTTAATCTTGCGACCAATCCGTCGAGATGTTTGACCAACAGTATAAAGAATGACTCCTATGCCAAGTGATGAGCCATTGATTAATCTAAACAAATCATATATGTGAAGTGCATTTAAGTATCCAAAAAGTGTGACTAGAGAACATGCCATTACCAGAGCTTCCTCTTGAGTTATATCCTTCTTTAAAAATAATTTACGTAAGAAATAAAATAGTGCTGCAAGATTCCAAAAAAAGATAATTGTAAAGAAAATTATTCTTGAGTCACGTGTCTTTTTTCCAAAAGTAATAAGGGATATTAATAGTTTTGGTAGAAAATTTGAAATTGTGACACCAAATGTCCATGATTCAGCTACGATTTTATTTTGAATCCAAAAGTCATCCAGAATACTGTTAGAGAATAAAAATAAGAAAAATAACAAGAGCGGAAATATCAAACCCAAACTAAAAAACAAAATTCTTGATAAAGTCGTTTTTTCAGTATTTCTTTGAAATAAAATTTGGTAAACAAAAAATAATATAAAAGGAGGCAATATAGCTTGGATTGATGAATATCTACATAACAAAGATAATCCTACAAATAATCCAGATAAAAACGCATTTAGATCATTTTTTTTATTAATAAAAAATACTATGGATAATAAAAAAAATGTATATGAGTAGTAATTTGGCCAGGACAATATTATATATGGATGTAAAAGAAAAATTAAAAAAGTACAAAAAAACGCTGTATATTTAGGTAGAAACTTTAAAAATATTTGATATGATAAAAAAAGACTGAATGAATAAAAGATACCAGTGGCTATATACATAGACATCAATCTCTCTCCAAATAAACTTAGAGAAAGAGTATGAATCCAGCTTGTGAGAATTCCATAATAAATGAATGTTTCTTTATAAGGAATTAAGCCTCTTTTTATATCAAGTGCTTCTACATACATATACATATGAAAGCTATCATGATTAAGGATTGATTCAATCAAACTAAATCCTAAACTTAAACAGCATATTAGCAATACTGAAAAATCAAAAACTCTGCCATTTTGGAAATTGAGAAATTCAAATTTTTGTTTGTATTGGTTAGAAATTACGTTAGTAGTCGTCATCTTTATATATTCCCTAATTTTTACTAACTACGTATTATTACCACGAAAATTCAGTGATTGCTAAAGCAGACTTTGTTTGGCAGAATTAAACGTTCAATATCGAGTAAAACAACACACACAAGCAAGCATTTTCACTTGCTATTTCCATGCAACTTTTGAAAGCAGCCTGAGAGCAAATTTGAGTAAGCTATTAAAGCACTATTGGTGATTCCGAAAAAGCATCATTTTTACTTCCTCAATGCTAAATTTAAATTTTTCCGAACGATGGCAAGGTTTTTAGTATCTCTTAATGCTTAACAATAATGCCAACCTGTACAATTTAGCAAGCAAGTATTTATAAAGAATTATTATCAATAAGTTGAGGAGCTATCAATCTTCAGACTTTAAAAAACTTCTAACTTTTGGTAGATGTTAAAGTAAAAATTCAGGTGGTGAAAATTGAAAAAATGGACATAAAAGTATCACAATCATGAACCAAGGTTATTATTCTCCACAGTTGTTAATTTAATGCAGCCCACTCGTCTGCAGAGTCCATCCATCAATACATGTAGCCCAACAAGCATATCTTTACATAGTTAGGTTTTTTCGCGCCGACTTACTTAACGCTCTTTCATCACTCTCTGGAGAGAGATTCGTAAAACCTTGTAGTCAATGTCATCTATCTAAAAATATATTATTTTTAATAAAGTTAGATTATAGGTTTTCTTATTTTTATATAAAATTACTATAAATGGACTATTGCTAAAGCCACTAATTCTTGATAATTTAATCGAGGATAAATGAAAATTAGTTGCAATAATTTAGATATTTATTTGATTTATCCAAATATAAATCACTATTTTTTTTCTTATCGTAGTGATAGCGAAAGCATCAGTGTATCAGAGTTGTATCTAAACTGATAACAAATAAAAAGTCGATGCATTGGCATTGTAAGTCAATACATTCTGAATTGCTTATCGTAAATCAAAGGGTTTAAGACCCCTACGTCTACACGTAGCGTCATTTTCAGTCGGGGTTTAAATCCCCGTCTGAAAATGTCTTGAATTTTGAATTTTGAATTGTTAACGCGGTTCTCGGCAGTTCAATTACAAGCGTTTATGGATATCTCAGAGCATTACAAACAGCTTTTCCAAACCTACGGCGACTCACCCCAGGCGTGCCAGTGGTCGAGCCGAGCCGGGAGTCTCAGCTTCAGCGGTTGGCATACCTACTCGGCGTTGCGAGCGTCAACGGCATTCAGTCAACAACCAAAATCTTAGACTTCGGATGCGGAACAGGGGCACTCCCCGACTTCCTGCTAGACAAAAATATCCAAACAAAGTATACGGGCATCGATATCGTTGACGAATTCCTAGACTGCGGCAGGGCGAAGCATCCACACCACCGATTCTGCAAACAGTTTGACATTGAGCCGAACGAGACATTCGACTACATCTTTATCTCTGGCATATTCAACAACAACACTGGCAACAACGAACTGTTCTTTGAGACAACCTTGCGCTGGTGCTGGCAACATTGCAGCCAGGCGATCGCCTTCAACCTGATTTCGACCTACGTTGACTACCAAGAATTGGATCTGTGGTACAAAGCTCCTGAGCAAACAATTCAATTCATCAAGTCAGAATTCGGACATAGAACCCCGTTCCAAATGCTCAACGACTACGTGCTACCTCGCGGGGCAATACCCAGCGAATACACCGTCTACGTTTACAAGCAGCCGACACAATGAAACCCTCCAGGAAAATTTTTCTGGAGGGCAAGAACCTTACTAGCGATCGCCCACTGCGGGCGGTTATGCGATCGCCTTCAACACCGATTCCCTACTGCAATCACTCTTCTTCGATCCGTTCCAGGCGCTGATTCCTGTAGCGCCACTAGTACTCGTATTTTGCGGTGTTCGGGGTAGCCTTGCTAATCTTACGGTTCATATTCTTGCTCCTGTGGTTCAAGGTTTTTTGTCTATATCTGTATTCTCTTCGAGTGCGTACTGGCGTCAATAGGCTCCAACCGACGGTTCTATTTGAGTTGCTTATCGTGTTTCTCGACAGTTCTATCACAGGCGTTTATCGATGTCTACGGCGGCAAGCTATGCCAAACAACCATTGTGCATCTGCTGAACATTACTCAGGTAGCTCGGTATTCTGCACTCTCTTTACTGCCTAAATAGCAAGATTTTTTCCAGGTAGCTAATTTTCAGATAAAACGCTTGTTAAGCCCATTCTATTAGCATCTTTCATCGGAACTAGTAAAATCCTATCTCGACCTGCCCAAACATTATAGTAGTTATAATTTACTTCACGAGGTCCTAACCATTTAAAAGTATTATGATGTGTGGATGGATAATCGTTTAATTTTATTGTTTCCATCAATGGACGAAGATCTTCATCACGATAAGCAAAAGTATCAGCTTCTGTTGGTTTAACTACGTTGGGCAACTTTTCAGATTGAAGAGTGTTATGGAGGCTTTTTGAAAGAGCAAACTTCTCATGAGGATGTGATTTAATATGTTGATAAATTAAAAAACTTAGGTCATTTCTCTTGCTATTACTAATACTTAAAGCAGAGTCGATAAGATTATAAGAATTTAGGGTTATTGTGGTAAGAATTAAAATAAGTACTAGAAAACGTGTCAATCTAGAATGGTTAAACATCTGTTCAATTCCATTGCCGATTAAAAAAGCAATTAACGGAAGTAAAAATAGATAGTTTCGCACTACAAAAATTACAGTTTTACTGGAAAAATAGTAAGTATAGAAAAGTATAACAACAGCAATAGTTATAGCCAAAGCTTGTCTTTTAGTTCTAAATAGATGAGTCAAGCCAACTAATGAAGTTAGCATCAGCAGAAATGAAAGCAAAGGTATATGAGAAATGAAGGCAAAACTAATGTATTCCCATAACAGAGCTGCAAATACCAAGGCTCCACCGTGAACATCATCTACAGTAACACCATAATAAAGACCGTCAGTAGAACTATAATGGATCATCTCATATCTTACATCTCCGATAAACTCTAATGGCTGCAAAATCACCCCAGGAGTAATAATGATAAAAGTTGCTAAAAACAAAATTAGTGATGTAATTGCTGTCTTGACAGGAAAGTTTTTTATTTTTAGAGGTTGAGATTTTGTCAACCAGGAAAAGAAAATAGTAGCAGGTAGTAATGCACCAGCAGTGTATTTTGTGGCAGTTGCAACACCAGCAGCTATAGCTGCGAAAGCGAGCCACCGAAGCCGATAAACAGAATTTTCAGATCTTGCTAGTGCCATCAACCAAAGCGCACAGAATTGAGCCATCACGGCATCAGGTGCTATCCATCTGGAATGATAGGCGAATTCCCATGAAAGTAACTGTATAGCTGTAGCTATTATTGCAGCAACTTTATTAGTTTTTGAAAGAGACAAGTATAACCATAAACCACTGCAACAAGATAATCCTAAAAATACAGGGCGAGTTACAAGCCTATAAATATCGAATGAAAGATGTGTATGTGAATTTAAGAATATATGTTGGAATGTGTCACATAAGACGTATGAAATTAAACTTAGCAAAAATATAAAGGACGGATAGTTATAATAAGCCTTCCCAAAATCAGCAAGTTCTGGATCATCAATACATGGAAGAATAATTCCTGACTTTAGAGAACACTTTGCAGTATCATAATGAATTATTTCGTCCCAGTGATATCCAAAATTTATTCCTATTATGCCAGTCACAAAAAACATACTCATCAATCCCAAAATTAACAGTATAGGGAAATATCTCCGAATACTTAAAAGTCTTGGTCTAAACCGAAAATAAGTTGAAGACATTTTCAAGCTCCATTCAAAAAAAGCTGTTTTTAAGGATAAAAAATTTGAGTTTTTAGACTCTTCTCTGGTAAGTTATACCAAGTTACCAAAGTTAGTATTGTTTGGAATCTAAGCAATGCTAGACTAGGTTTAAAGCAAATAATACTATGTATCACAACTTTGTATGATTATCTTTGTTGATATTTTGTAAACAAAGAAAAAAGCAATAATAATATTTAATTTTTGTGCTAGTTCACCTGCAAAACTTAATTTAGTACCTCGACTCTTGACTGAAAATAAAATTAATACAAGTGGTATATATTATCATAATCTGGACGGTCTTTTCCTCAAATAAATATCTCTATCTTAATTAATTAAGATTTAAACGACAATAATATTAGGAGTTTTACTTTTCAAAAAATGTCTAGCATCTTGCCCCATATTGGCAATCAGATCAAGCACTGAAACAGCACCAACAAAATCACCCCAAAGCTGTGGATAGGGGTCATAATCATAAGTTTTATATTCTAGGAAGATACCATGCTCACGGAACATATTTTCATCTAGATAGCCCTGAGCAGTTGGTCCTGATAGGTAAACTTTTGCTCCTAATTTCTGGAGTAAGTGAATTAATCTTTCAGTTTTCTTGCCAGAAATAATATAATCATGAGACATTACTATAGGAGTGCTAATTTGCAAGTAGGAGCAGATAAGTTTAATTAGCCGGATATTAAGTTGGCTAATTGTGATATCTTCTGCGGCAATTCCTGCTTCCCAAATCTGGATTATATCCATAAAAAAAGGCGCAGATCCCAAAGACTCGTAGAGCAAACGATAGTGAGTATCTTGCCAATGTTTATCTTTTGCGATTAAAACTTGATCGATTGTCAGCCCCATCTTGGTTATTACTGGAACTGTCAACCACTTAAGACTTGTCTTAGTCTTAACTTGATTGCGATTGCGCCAACTCCCCTTAGAGTATTGAACATCATCGTAGATCACAAATAAATCTACACTGTCAATAAAATCAAAATATCCTCTCCAAGGAATGTAACTGGATTGAATTATGCCTACACGCTTTGCTATAGTAGAGTTTTTATTGGCGTTTAAAGTTTGTTTTGTCATTGCCGTTTCAGCTCCGTATTGTCTCGTAATCTTTTTCAAAAATCAAAGTAGAAGCCTTTTCCATAGGTGAGTCTTATCGCTATGTTATAATGGGTTGGATTTAAATAAATTATACTTCTCATTTTTTTGACCTGAATACTTACAAACTATTAATGTAAAAATAATTAAGTTTTAATGACTTAGTATTTTATACACTATGTCAATGATTTCGGATACTTGATTCAGTCCAACCCACAGTGGTAGCCTGACTAAGCGATCGCTAAATAAATTAGTGATAGTCATAGAACCATAAGTACAACCATACTTTATCCCAGCTGGGGAACTATGCAAAGGAACATAATGGAAGACAGAATTTATACCAAAAATCTGCAATTTTTCAATCAAAGTATTACGGCTTTCGAGGTTTGGTAATAGTAAATAATACATGTGAGCATTATGCCGACATTCTATAGGGATGAGCGGACGACGCACCTTACCTTGAATTTCTAAATCGACAAAAGCTTGATGGTATTGCTGCCAGATATCCATTCTTTTCTGGGTGATAGTCTCTATTGCTTCCATTTGTGCCCACAGAAAAGCTGCATTGATCTCACTAGGTAAGTAGGATGAACCAATATCTACCCAAGTGTATTTGTCTATCAATCCTCGGAAAAACTGGTTGCGGTTAGTGCCTTTTTCCCAGACAATCTCACTGCGTTCAATTAATTCTGGATGGTTAACTAACAAGGCACCGCCTTCACCACAAATCAGATTCTTCGTTTCATGGAAGCTAACAGCTGCCAAATGTCCAATACTTCCTAGCGAGCGCCCTTTGTAAGTTGCATCTAGTCCTTGTGCTGCATCCTCAATAATTAATAACTGGTAATGTTGGGCAATTTTCATAATCTCGTCCATTTCACAGCCCACTCCAGCATAATGTACTGGTACTATCGCTTTTGTTTTGGAAGTGATTGCCGCCTCGATTTTAGATTCATCAATATTCAGCGTATCTGGACGAATATCGACAAATGTTGGGACACCGCCACGTAAAACGAAGGCATTAGCAGTAGATACAAAAGTATAGGACGGCATAATTACCTTATCTCCAGGCTGGATATCTGCAAGGATAGCTGCCATCTCTAATGCTGCTGTGCAAGAATGAGTTAATAGTGCCTTACAGCAACCAATTTTTAATTCTAACCAAGCATGACATTTTTTGGTAAAATCACCGTTTCCAGAAAGATGACCCTTAGTAATTGCTTGCTGAATATAGTCTATTTCTCGAGATGTAGCGAATGGTTTATTAAAAGGTATATTCATTGGATAAATTTCACAAATTATTTTATAACTTTTTAGCTACTAAGAGTAAAGAGCCTCCAAATGGAAGAGATATACCATGTCGTATCATTATGAATTCTAAATTTAAAATATTTTCCAGTAAGAAATTTAGAACACCACTAATTCTGAGTTCAGACATAACATCATAGTTTGGATTAGGTCGTCGCTGCCGCAAGCGAGATAGTAACATCAACGGTAGTAGTAATGATACAAAAGATGTCATTCTAACTACTGTAAATCCAACTCTATCCACCTTAGTTTTCAACTCTTGGGCACGATAACGACGTGCATGGTGAGCATTATCATCAGCTTGACTCCAGAGCCAAGGATGCTGCGGAACCGTCAATACAATACCCCCACCTTTTTGTGTAGCTCTATACATTTCAGCTAAGACTGTTTTATCTTCTTGAATATGTTCTAGTACATCAAAAGCACCAATTACATAAAATTCATCCTTAAAAGGAATTTTGCGGGCATCCATCTGAAACAACTCACTTCTGCATAGTCGTTGGTTTGCAAAGCCTAAACCTGTGGTGAAAATTTCACTACCATACAAAGTAAGTTCAGGAAAGGCTTTCTCTATTCCTGAGAGAACAAATCCCGTTCCACAGCCGATTTCTAGGAATGTTGTGGCTTGAGGAAAGTAGCGTTGTAATGCCCAAATTATCAAACGGTTACGGGAACGGAACCAAAAGTTTTTTGCTTCAAGAGTAGCAAGTTGGGCAAAAAATTTAGGGTCGAAACTGTCAATCGTTTCTGCAAGTTTAGGTGCAAATGACAGATATTCGTCAATTAACTTTGGCTTATGAGAACAAGAGGGGCAAGTCCAACTCATACTATCAAACCTATAGCCACAGACACAGCAAATTTTCATTCCAACCTTTGATATATGTAATTTTTTTCTTGGTAATCTTTTGCTTAATTTATTAAAGATTATTGGAGAGTTTATTTAGATGTAGCGAAGACTTATTAAAAGGTATGTTCATTAGGTAAATTCTAAGAATTATCTTATAAATTTTTAGTTATATCGAGTACCGATAATTAAACCAGCGATAATTAATCCCAAACTTATAGTTTTTGATATTGTGATCGCTTCCTTGAAAAGGATAGAACTCAGAAAAATTACCAAAATAAATGTCAAACTCATAAATGGGTAGGCATAACTAAGAGTAAATTTAGTTAAAGCAGCCATCCATGAAAGAGAAGCTAAAAAAGCAGCAATAAAAGCACTCAATATCCAAGGGTTGATTAGTAAACGCAAAAAAAAATATATTTTTCCAATCATTTCACTTGGAATTGCTGCCGACAGATTGATCTGCCATTTTATAATAATTTGTCCATAAACCGTAAATAATATCGTAAGAAGTATATACAAATGATACATCATAATTATTTAACTTGCCTCTTTTAAGTAATTCAACAGTGGAAAGTAACTGATAACATCAAACAACTATTTACTCAAGTATTGCGCTCATAACAATCTAGATATGTAAATTACTAGTAATTTCTGTACTATTCACATAATCATTTGATGTTGATAGTCCGTATGTAAAATTTCTAATTAAGTAAAGAGGTCTTCTTTTAGTCTCATTAAAAGTTTTATTTAAATAAACACCGATGATTCCTAAAACAGCAATAATAATTCCACAGAGAAAATACAAAGAAACAATCAGGCTACTCCAACCTGTAACCGTCGAACCGTAAAATAATGCGTGAATAAAAATATAAATACCGTATGTGAAAGCCAGAAAAGATATTAGAAAACCAAGCTTTATTGATAATCTGAGAGGTTTATCAGAATAAGCAATTACAATTTCGCTTGCCAGTTTCCACAGCTTACCAAAAGTGTATGTACTTTTTCCCGTCAGACGACTATCATGTTGAACGTCAATACTAGCAGTAGCAAAACCCATCCAGTCTATTAGACCACCAAAAATTCTTAGTTGTTCACGTATGAGACAAAAACTGTGTACAACTTTCCTAGAAATAATACGAAAGTTTCCAACTTGCCCATCGTAATTAATATCTGCTAGATAGTTGAAAATTTTATAGAATAGCCAGGAAGTAAAGCGTTTAAGAATAGGGTCTTTCCGCTTACCTCTTCTAGCCATTACTACATCGTAGCCTTCTTGTGCTTTAGCATATAAACGAGGAATTTCTTCAGGACGATCCTGCAAGTCACAGTCCATAACTACAACCCACTCTGCATTACAGTGATCTAAGCCAGCTGTAATACCATAGTGTTGACCAAAGTTGCGACTCAATTGAATCCCTTTAATTCGCGGATCTTTTTTAGCTAATTCTACTATGATTTCCCAGGAGCGATCGCCTCCACAATCCTCAACTAAAATTATCTCAAAGTCTTCAGTAATAATTTCAAGAGAGGCCTTTAACCTTTGATAAAGCTCATGTAGACAACCTTCAGCTTTATAGACAGGAATGACAACAGAAATATAAGCCAATGTTAAATCCTCCGTAATTTTTAATTTTTGCAGACGCTATATTGAGCATTCACATTTTTCTTGGTTGAGATTTGGGAAAAACAAATATTTTATTTAATGTATATGCTCCTAATGCGAGAGAAAGTAAAATTAAAGTTTCTGCTAAAAAAATATTAATTTTGTAAGCTATTAATTGTTTTAGTAACAATATTTGTAGGAAGTAGATAATAGCATAAACTCCTATAAATTTAAAAATTAGAGTGTTATTTTTATTTTTAAAAACGATGACTCCGGTAGTTTTAAAGTTAAACAATGTCCCACATATAGTTGATATGAGAGCTGCATTTTTATAGGAGAATTTTAGCAAAATTAACAAAGCAAATATTGAGTAACCAAAAAGTGTATTAATACCCCCTACTATCAGAAACTTTACAAATCTTTTGGAAGGATAACGCATAAGCTTAATTCAATAAAAACTCATCATTTCCATATATTTTTTCCTCGTTAACGATTGATTTTCCAGATAGTTACCTTTTCAGATGAAACTGGAATAGTTTGATTAGAGCTTTCCCAAATAAGCTGTATACAGGCTGGGTCATTTACCAGTAAGGGATGAGTTGAATACTCGATAAGATTAGTCGCTGGAGTTGCTATCAGGAGTCGGCAAAATTCCTCTGATTGAGATGTTGCCCATAAGTCTTTAATAACTTGCTCTCGATTCTCCGAGGGAAATTTTTTCAATATTAGCTCGCTTATATCGTCATAATCCTTTTGTAGATAAGTTGCCCTCCCGGTAATACTGGTTAATACAAAATTTCGGTCTTTTAGATACTTATCCGTTAAAGTTACAGAATTTTGTGGCGTATTGTCATGAATGTAAGTAAGAGCCATTCGTTCATTAGCATTTACTGTGGCTGCCTCAGAATACAGCGAAGTCATTAAAATACTAGGTCTAGCAAGCTGTTGAGCAGCCAGATTTATTACGACAAAAGCGACTACTAAACTAATCTGCGTTGGTCTAGTTAAGGATATATGAGGCTGCAAAAACTGGTAAACCTGATAAAGTCCAGGAATCATTAATAAAAATGGATACCATCTTATTAGCCCAAGTAGTTCTCCCGCAAGTGGGAAATCATTATAATCACTCAATTTTAGACACGTTGCACCTAGAGTTGACACAACTGTCATCCACACAATCAAGCTCCTAAAAAGGAGAAATTCTTGACGTGCTGGTTGGCAAAACAGGTAAATGCTAGTGATAATGAGCAAAGGAATACCTATCATGCTCAAGGCAACATAAGTACATATAGATAGTATTTGCCAGACCCATTTAAATACTGTCGAATTACGAATAAAACCGCTTAATAAGTCATGAATTTTTGTAGAAAATGGCCATTCATTAATAAACCTATACGGCCATTCTTGAGGATTACTTAAACTATTCAAGCCTAAGCTTAAACTCGTAGTAGAACTTAGATAAATAGGAGATTGCATTTCCAAATAAATTAGTAAACTTAAAGCTACAGCAAGACCAGCAGCAACAAGGTATACTCTTTGACTAGTGCGTTTCCAGCCGTAGGCTACCAGTAACACAAAACCTGGCAGCATTGGCAAAAATACATGAATCCGAAAACGGCTTGTTGCTACTACCATGATTGCGGTAATAATCAGAACTATATCAACAGGTTGTTTTCTATAACAACGAATAGAAATTAGCAAAACCCCCAAAAGAATTCCATAAGCGACTAATATTCCACTATACATTTGTGGTGAAATTAAAATAGCTGGCTCTATTCCACTAGAAACATGGGGAAACAAAGTAAAATAACCAAATTCAAACTCGGTTGCCATCAAAGGTGGATATGAGATAGCTGTAATATACATTGTTGCTGTTGCTAGATATCCGGCGACCTTACTGCTGGTCAATATTTTGACGATGCTGTACAGTGCCAGACACATCCCAATTGCGATAATGATGTTATGATAAATAATTTGTACCCGCAACATATCCGTCTGACCTGTGAACCGCGAGAGCAACACGGTTGTGAGATGAGGAAACATGTGATATGGAGAATCAGGTATTCCTGCTCTGTTAAATTGTTGTAAAGGTGGTACGTGTCTAGCCAATTCGTAGGCTAAACTTATAAAGTAATGATAATCAACATCTAGTGGCGATTTATAAGTATTAGTTGTGGGGTTATACTCCCAGGTTCTTTGGTAGGGAATATTGACTACTAAACTCGCTGCAATTAATAAAATGAGTACCCAATCAAACTGCCTCCAGCTAAGGTGGTTAATATGAATATTCAACCAAAATTTTTTACGAATTAAATAAATTATCAACCCAAGAAAAATTACAATTATTCCAATATAAAACAATAGCTCAAGATTGAATACAGTTAAAGCAAAATAAATAAAAGTTGTCAGTGAATAACTGGCGATCGCACTGAATGTAAAACGGACTATAGGCTCTTGTACTTGTCGCTTTAACAATAAATAGGACAAAGCACCCAGAGGTATCCAAAGTAAAATTATTCCTACAAAAAAGCGCAGGAACTCAACGATCTTCCATTCAGTTTCTGCAAAATAATAACCTATTGCAATTAGAGTAATAGTAGCGGTAGTAATAGTTATAAAACTTGATTTATTTTTAATGCTTACAATCATATAATCTTCTTCTTTTAAATTCAATGCAGTATCAATAAATGCTTCACAAGCATCATCAATTTAAAGCACTATTGGTGATTCCTAAAAAACACCATTTTTACTTCCTCAGTGCTAAATTTAAATTTTTCCGAAGGATGGCAAGGTTTTTAGTACCTCTTAATGCTTAACAATAATGCTGACCTATACAATTTAGCAAGCCAGTATTAATAGAGAATTCTTATCAATAAGATGAAAAACTATCAATCTTAAAATTTTTTAAAAATTTCTAACTTTTGATAGATGTTAAAGTAGCAATTAAGATAGTGATAAGTGAGAGAATAGACAAAAAAGTATAGAGTATCACAATCATGAACCAAGGTTACACTATGTGCAACTTTCTCTCAAATCTAACCCCCAACCCCTTCCCTGGTAGGAAAGGGGAGCAAAAATCAAAGCCTCTTAGGAGTGGGGGAGAGGTTTAGAGAGGGATTTTAAGAATAAGTCGCATATCGCGTAAGGTTATTATTCTCCACAGTTGTTAATTTAATGAGCCTTGTCGTCTGTAAAGTCTATCCATCAGTATATGCAGTCCACCAAGCATATCTTTACTAGTTTAGTTTTTTCGCATCTACTTACTTAACCCTCTTTCATCACTCTCTCCAGAGAGATTCTGAAAACCTTGTGGGGAATGTCATCTATCTAAATATATACTTAAAATAAGTTTATCTGATGAAATATACTTTTTAGATAGTAAATTACTATAAATAGGCTATTGCTAAAGCTATTTATTCTTGATATTGTCATCAATAATAAATGAAAATTAGTTGCAATAACTTAGATATTTTTTTTTATTTATCTAAATATAAGTCACTATTTTTTTCTTGTCATAGTGATAGCGAGAGCATCTGTGTATTAGGGTTGTATCTAAACTGATCACAAATAAATGCTGAACTAATTAAAAGTCAACAAAAAAATCAATGCTTTGGAAATATTACCTGTTACTCTTAATCATGTCTTAGCCTTGGAAAATTTACTCTTTATCACAAATATCCATTTGAGTCCTTGTTGATTGCTCAGAGTAATATTGAATATGCTATTTTAGTCACTTACGATCTTAATGATTACCAAGTATCAAGTTAAGCTAGCTTGGTAATTGGTTTGACAAAAAATACTCTAGCCGTTTGCAATTGAGTTAACGATAATCATTCAGCCAAACTCTTAAATTCGATTTACCTATCTGCCAAACCCACCTGTCCTCCAATTAGCCCCAGAAATCCAGTTCCAAAGTGCTGAATCTCCAAAAAGCTTGCTTGCTCTGACGAGGTTTTGTAAATTTTGAATGTTTTCATAATTCCTAAAGTGGCAGCACTTTCTAGAGGCCCAACAAAACTAATATCTCGGTCAAGAAAATAGGTTTGATTAGCCCAGTGAGCCATTTGATTTGCATTTAAAAAGTAGCAGCCTGCGTGAGGATTGAGGGCACGACGAAAGGTAATTGGTGCATTCATAATTGCACCATTGAGTTCCTGTTGCTCCTGCACATTTTGAAAAGGAGCAGTTACTCGTAAAGCCAAATTTCCATCAATATAAGCTTTGTTAACCAAACCGTAGAGAGAGACTTCATAACGATTTGGCTGGAGCAAATTTAAATCACCTGCTTGTTGGGTAAACCAGTTTAATTTTATAAAAAACCAAGGATCATGGATAATTAAGTCATCTTCAAGAAAGCAGTAATAATCATACTGGCCGAGACAACTTTGCAGAACAGCTTGGCACTCAAACCCTAAAAGTAAAGGTTCTGCATTGGTAGAATGATGCCTATATATATGAGATGGTAAAGAAAGCTGATTGAGAAGATGATTATCTTGAGTTGTACAAATAACAATATCTAGTTCGTGAGACTGCAGCTGATTAGCAGGAAAAGCTACTCGTTGAGCAATGTTGATAATACTTTGAGATTTGCCAAATAATTGGTGTAAAGCGGTAATACTTTTAGTTAATGCCTCCAAACGGGGTTGTAGGTCTTTGCGTTGGGAAGCATGACGACCTTCATTGCTAGGTTTGAAAAAATGGGCAATAGTAAAAATAATTCGCATTTTCAATATCACTTCTGTATTTATTTGTCATTTGTCATTTGTCATTTGTCATTAGTTATTGAGCAATAACTAATAATTAATATATTTATTACGAAAGCGTTATTTTCAGCTTTTTATTCACACTTTTGTGTGAAAGTAAAAATATTTATGCAAGTGACCAATGACCAATGACAAATGTTATCTAATTTCTGCCAAATCCTTTATAACTTGGACGCTTTTTCAAACTGTCAGAATTTTTCCCAGCGAACATCCATTGCAAATGCTGTGGTAACAGTTTCGCCAAATCATAACGCTTCAGAATTGTCTCTCGTGCATTCGCACGAATTGCTTTCATTGCTTGAGGATGATTCAGCGCCTCTTCAACCCGATTAGCAATATTCTGGGGAGAAAAGAAATCTACCAGCAGTCCATTCACTCCATCCTGTACAACCTCTAAGACTGGCGGAGTTTTAGAAGCTATTAGTAAACATCCTGCTGCCATTACTTCTAACATTGACCAGGATAATACAAAAGGACGGGTTAAATAAACATGGGCAGAAGAAGCTTGCAAAACCTGAAGGTACTCATTGTAAGGAAGTCTATCTGTAAAGTGCAGCCTCGATAAATCCAGAGATAATTTTTCTAGCATTAATTGTTTATAAGTCTGGCCATCGGGCAGATTTTTACCATAAGCAACCCGATCTTCTCCCACAACTACTACATGGCACTTAGGTCGTTGCTGCTGAATTAACGCTACCGTTTCCATAAACTGCGGAAAACCTCTATAAGGTTCCATTCCCCGTCCCACATAAGTTACCAACTCTTCCACATGAGAAAGATCCAGATTTATTCTTGGTAAAACTAACTTTGCACCTGGTTTGGGAACAAAATATTTGGTATCAATACCATCATGAATTACAGTGAGTTTGCTATGATATTCTTTGGGAAACTGCTGACGCTGCCAATTAGTTGGAGAAAGACCGCGATCGCAGCTATATAAATCAGTTAAAATAGGTGCATTTTTCACGCGGATACGGCATTCATCATCAACATTCAGCGGATCGTTAGGATCAAAATCTGCATCTGAACCGTGAGCATGGTAAAACCACTCGAAATAACACAATAATTCTGCTTTGGGGAAAACATCTTTCATAAATAAAGTTGGCCCCCAACCAGAATGACCATAAACTATATTTGGAACGAAACCCTCAGCCTTTAATTTTTCTGCCACGCGATAGACAGCCTGTGCTGTGATAACAGCATTTTCCAGGTTGCGAACGTAGTGGTGAGTTTGAGGTGCCGCTTCACGAGAAGGAGTATAAATAGCTTTAAAAACGCCAGGTATTTCCCCTTCCCGACGATTTGTCCCAAAGACGACTTGACAATTAGGATCTTTACCTAAAGCTGTCGCTAAGTTGCGAAATTGTGAGGGAAAATTGGGATGTAAAAATAAAATTTTCATTGGAATAATCTTGATTAACTTATTGCCAGATAAAGTAAATTAAGACAAACTGCTTAAGATTATAAGATTATTTATCACAACTTTTAGCAAGTAAATTTAGGTAAATGGTTGCCCGAAAATGCGAAAATAATCGCAAATTCGTGTTATAACCATGAAATTTATTGGCATTGATTTAGGCTGGCGATCACAACCAAGCGGATTGTGCTGTTTAGAATGGATAGATGGACAACTACAATTACTCGATCTAGACCGCAAAGATGCTATTGCAGACATCCTTATCTGGATCGATCAAAGCGTACAAGCAGACGAACCAGCCATTATTGCCGTAGATGCACCTACCCTTATACCCAACGCTAACGGGAGTCGCCTCCCCGATAAACTCAGCCACAAATACTTTGGTAAATATCATGCAGGATGCTACCCAGCTAATCAAAACCTACCCTTCGCAGAGCGCACCATCAATTTTGGTTTAGAATTGGAATCACGCGGTTTTGCACACGCCCCCACCATTGAACCGCAAAAACTCAGCAGATATCAAATAGAAGTCTTTCCCCACCCAGCAATTGTTAACCTATTTAACTTAGAACGCATCCTCAAATATAAAAAAGGACGCCTTAATGGGCGCCGTCTAGAACTAATTAAACTCCAAAATTATCTTCTCGATATCCTCCCCTATTTCTCTCCTCCTCTGCGCCTCTCTTGCCTCTGCGGTTTGTTTACTTCCGAAATCCCCACCACAGGCGCAGCCCTCAAAGCAACTGAAGATAAACTAGATAGCCTAATTTGCGCTTATGTTGCTGCATACTGGTGGTATTGGGGAGAACAACGTAATTTGGTACTTGGCGATCGCACCACTGGCTACATTGTCATCCCTCAAAGAATTTGAGCAAAGGCTTCGTGTATGCTGCTTTAGAGTCCTTGCTGATGCTAAAAATAGCATTCCGCAAACCGTATTGCCTGGTAATGGCAGAGCGCTAATCAGGATTAAAACACCACAAAATTGTTATTGGTTAGTGACAATCCAGCAGATAGTTGTGCAAATTGTACCTGAGTAAACCCAGATGCACTACCATCTTGGTCAAAGAACAATGCACCTGTAGCGCTGTTGTAAATAAATCGTTCTTCACTAGTGGTTGCAGATGTTCCGATTGTAAACTGACTTGCTGAAAGTGAACCTATTGATAAGCGATTTCCAAACCCATAAACTGCTAGCTGAATCAATTCATCAGTAGCGTTGAAGTCATAAATAGTATCAACACCTTTGCCGTAATTATAGATAGTAAAGGTATCAGTACCGTTCCCACCTATCAGGGTGTCATTACCACTATAGTAGCCCCCAGAGAGCGTATCGTTGCCACTACTCCCCACAATGTTGTCATCGTAAGCTGTACCTCTGATATCTAATCGTTCGATATTTTTGTAGATAACCAGATTCGTGCCTGCTGTAATTGATCCAATGTTAGTAGTAGCATTGAATGTCGAAGTGATTCTTTCGCCAACATAGGTGTCATCGGAATAGGCGTAATCGAAAGACAATAAATCATCACCTTTACCCCCATCGATCGTATCTTTGCCAGAAACGCCCAGATTGTTCTGATCGTAGGCACTACCGCCCCCAGAGATGCCCCCAGAGAAGGTATCGTTGCCATCGCCTCCAAAGAGTAAATTATTGCCTTTTGAGTTGTTAACATTCAAGTAATCATTACCGCTATCACCGTTGAGAATGTTATTACCTGTTGTATAACTAATATCCAAGGTATCGTTACCAGCATCACCATTGAGAGTGTTATTACCTGTTGTATAATTAGCATCCAAGATATCGTCATCAGCACCACCATTGAGGGTGTTATTGCCTGTGCCATAAAATCTACTAAAAATAAATGGGTCATAGTGGACGCCAGAAACGGAGAGATAATCGTTACCAGCGCCACCAGAAAGCAGATTATTACCTGTTGAATAATTAGCATTCAAGGTATCGTCACCAATATCACCGTTGAGAGTGTTATTCCCTGTTGAATAACTAGCGTCCAAGGTATCGTTACCAACACCACCGTTGAGGGTATTATTGCCAAAGGTAGGATTGCCAAATGCAATTGAGCCTCCTCGTTGCTCGTGGTAGTCACCAGAAACGGAGAGATAATCATTTCCATCGCCACCAGAGATCAGGTTATTGTCCTCACCATCGATGAGAGTGTCATTGCCCACACCACCAATGAGAGTATCATTCCCGGCACCACCTCTCAAAAGGTCATTGCCACTCAAGCCGTCAATTTTGTCATTACCCCCCTGACTATTGATCACATCATTAGAGTTGTCAAAACCTGTAATATTGTTATTGAGGTCATTCAAAAAAGTAACAGTGTTCTTATTGAACAGGTTAGCTTGACTGGAATTTGCATCAAACACATCAAAACTGTCAATGACACTAGTTTGCCCATCAAACAGGATATTACCCAAGTCTACAGTGGCTCCAGTAGATTTACTGAGGTTATCCAGGTTTTCCAAGGCAAAGTTTTGCAGGATGACTTTAGGCTTAACCTCATCATCAAAGTGGTTAAAGTAGTTTGCAAAGGTAATTTCCAGATTGTTGCCATTCTGGGTTAGCAGCATATTTTGGGCAGTTAAGCCATCGCCCTGGAAATTTAGAGTATCTACTTCAGCAATGACTGCTGCTGCTGGGTTTGTTCCTTTACCTACACCACCAAAATCGGTGATGATATCATTGGTGGCGTCGTAATAATAGTAATAAACAAATTCATCATTGCCACCGCCACCAGTTAGGGTGCCGTTGCCACCGGCACCATTTAGGGTGTCGTTGCCTGCTTTACCATTAATTATGTCTGGGTAAGAACTAGAATTACCCATTAGAGCATCATTACCGTTGGTTCCAATGATATTTGCCATAACTTTTATCTACCTAAATCTAGCTTTTCAGTAACTTCAGTTCTCAACATGGAGTTTATTGCTATTTTGGGGCACAAAAATTAACCAATGTTTTAAGTTTTTGCCATAGTTGTACCTCACCCTTAAGTAACACTAATGTTTCTTAAAGATTCATCCAAAGAATGGCTTTCATGTGACACTATCTAATCTATCTGAAAACTATCTAAGCCTTAAGCACTGTACAAACTAATAAGCGTGTGTATTCAAGATAATCGGTCATTTTAGGTAGGCTAAATTAATTATTTTTGTTCAGTAAAAATCAGTGGACAAGGATAATTAAAAAATCTCACAATTGAATGCCTAAAATTTATATTTGGTATTTGGTTTCTTGCCAGTGTCTAAGTCTTACTAGAAGAGAAAATATTTAATTTTCGCTCAGAAAAAAGATTTTTATAACCTCCTTGTAAGCAATTTTATGTATATGTCTATCTTGAGAATAGAGAACATCTAAATAATCCCAAATTTACTATATACTACTGTATTTACTTAGATATTTTTGCTTCAAGATGCATCTTTGCATATTCTTCACATTATTTGCTGATAAATTTACGTAAAAATATTTTGTTTGTATACTATTAGTCCTTTGATAGTCAATCTTATTGAAGGCTATTACAGATTGATATAACGTTTATAAACCAAGAAATCTGCGATCGCAGACATTAGTACTTCTGGCTGCAAAGCGCAGATCAAAGCTTAAGAAGCTGACTTTTAAAAAAGTAAAAATATAATCCCCATAAATAAATTTAGAGGCTTCAAACCATTTTATTTTTTTTCTTTTGCCTTGTTCAGTGATTATCCCAGTCAAATCACATTTTCCTTATAACTCCTCATCATTCTAGCAATAATTATTTTTGAGGCATGACTGCATCACACAATAAAAGGCGTTGCTAAACTTAAATTAGCAACGCCTCGTTTTGAGTATTCAATAACTACTCACTACTCTGATTCTGCCCAAGCAATTAACCTTGGTTCATAAGGATTAGCCAGATTTTTATTTTTCGGCAATACACGCAAAGACAAACCTTGCAAACCAGAAGCGGTATAGGTGATATTACCCGTGTAAATACTCAATTGTTGTCCATCTTCCCCTTGGTAATCCATCACCACTGGCACAGCGTTGACAATCTCACCATTGGCATCGATCGCACCTTGATATAACTCCACCTGCACATCATTATTGGTCAAAGTTGCCAAGTCAACCTTGGCTTTGACAGCAACGGTTTGGTTAACCTCAATGTCTGAAGCTGCTGATACGTCAATATCTTTGATTTTGATGTTGAACCAGTGTTCGCCCAGTTTTTCTTTCCAAGCGGCTAGTTCTTTGGCTGGGGCATAGTTATCAACAGTCAGGGTATGATAGCGATCGCTAGCCGGGAAATAAGCCCTTTGGGCATATTCTCCTACCATCCGCGCTGTATTAAAGAAGGGACAATTCAATCGAATTGCATCCTTCATTTTGGCAACCCACGGACGGGGCAAACCATCAGTATCCCGGTGATCATAAAATAGCGGTACAACTTCCTTCTCTAACAACTCGTAGAGAGCATTTGCTTCTACTTCATCTTGGTAGTTAGGATCGTCGTAATTCTCTCCATGTCCAATCGCCCAGCCTGTGCGGACGTAATCAGCTTCATCCCACCAGCCATCTAGCACACTTAAATTTGGCAATCCATTCATTGCGGCTTTCATGCCACTAGTACCAGAGGCTTCCCGTGGACGACGCGGTGTATTTAACCAGATATCGCAACCCGCAACCATTAACCGGGAGATGTGAATGTCGTAATTGGGAACAAACACTACCTGTTTTTCTAAATGCTGTTCGCGGATAAAGTGATTGATCTCACGGATGAGTTCTTTACCGGGAATATCTTTGGGATGTGCCTTCCCAGCAATCACAAATTGTACTTTCCGGTCTTTGTTAGCCAGCAGAAGCCGCTTAATGCGATCCAAATCGCGCATCCAGAGGGTAGCGCGTTTGTAGGTGGCAAAGCGACGGGCAAAGCCAATGGTGAAAGCGTAAGGATCTAAAACTTCTTGAGCTTGGACAATTTCGGAGGCAGAAGCACCACGATCGGTCAAATGCTTAACTAAATGCTCCCGCACATACAAAATCATATCTAAGCGGCAGCGCTCATGATTGCGCCACAATTCTTCATCAGGTATGGCGTCCATCCGCTCCCACAATGGGCTATCTGGTGGTGCTGATGACCAATTTGGGCCAAGGTAGCGATCGTACAATTCTTGAGTCGATTTTGCCACACAACTCCGAGCATGGACACCGTTAGTAATTGCGGCGATCGGTACTTCTTCTACTGGTACATTCTTCCACAAGCCTTGGAACATTTGCCGTGACACCACACCGTGGAGTTGTGCGACACCGTTAGAAAATGTTGCCATTTTCAGCGCCAGCACCGCCATACTGAAAGGCCCAGATAAATCGCCTGTATTTTCACGCCCCAGTCCTAAAAATTGCTCTTTGGGCAACCCAAATATCTCTGCATAGTACCCCAAGTAGTACAACATTTTTTCGGGAGCGAACAAATCAATCCCTGCTGGTACTGGCGTGTGGGTGGTAAAGATATTGCTGGAAGCCACCACCTGTTTAGCTTGGACATAATTCAGTCCCTCTTCCTGAATCAGCAAGCGGATGCGTTCTAGGGCAGAGAAGGCAGCATGGCCTTCATTCATGTGGTAAGCGGTAACTTTCAGCCCCAAGGCTTTGAGCATTTGCACACCACCGATCCCCAGCATGATTTCCTGGTGGATACGCATATCGATGTCGCCACCGTACAGCTGATCTGTGATGTCGTGGTCGTAAGTGTTGTTCGGTTCAATGTTAGTGTCCAGCAGATACAAGGGAACTGTTCCTACTTGTACGCGCCAAACTCTGGCATATACCTTGCGTCCGGGATAATCTACCGCAATCCGCAGTTCTGAACCATCAACATTGCGCTCTAGATGCAAGGGCATATTATAGAAATCGTTGAGCAGGTAGCGTTCCTGCTGCCAACCATCGGCATTGAGATACTGGGCAAAGTAGCCTTGCTGATAGAGCAAACCTACTCCGACAAGCGGTAGCCCCAAGTCACTGGCAGATTTGAGGTGATCCCCCGCCAGAACGCCCAAACCTCCAGAATAAACGGGCAAACAATCTACAAGTCCAAATTCTGCTGAAAAATAGGCGTAGCATTCTTTGGGTTTCTGCTCCCGTTGTTTCTGATACCAGGTGCGCTCTTGCAAATAATCGTCTAACTGACGGTCAGCTCGATCCATTTGCGCTAAAAAGCCTTCATCTTCGACAACTTCCAGAAGCCGCGATTGAGAGATTGTACCCAACATTAACACTGGGTTATGATGGCTAGACTCCCACAGGTCAGAGTCTAAGCGACGAAATAAATCTTTAGTATCAACGTTCCAGTCCCAGTGCAAGTTATATGCCAGCCGCCGTAGTGGTTCGAGTCGCGGCGGTAGTGAAGGGGATACGTTAAATGTGCGAATTGGCTGCATAGGTTGGCAAAACTCCAAGTTTAGCTATGGTTATTGTTTACTCTCTTTACCAATGTTGCCAATTCTTTATACTGTACTTTGTGAAAAAGCGATGACTTTGTTAAGCATTGAGAATTATTTTTAACCTCGTTGCTAAAGTTTACACCAAGGTGTTTCTAATTCTATGCCTGACTCTGAGCCATGTACTTGGTATATTAAAATTTAATCATTGACTGGTATGTATCACTTAAAAAAAATTTAGTTTTGAATAAATAATTTATATTTATTTTAGTATTGCTTGCGGGGATCAATTCGAGATTCTTGGCTGAGGGTAAAAATTCCCCATAGCTGTGTCCAGTAGAGTGAAATTTTTTAATTATTTTTTAATAAAATTGCGCTGTGAAAGAAGGCAATCCCGATGAAACGAGTTTCAAAAGCCTTGGATGAAATTCTTCTAAAGACTGGGATTTTTACTCAGCACTGGCTCAACGCCCTGCTATCCATATACAGCACTGGCTCAACGCCCCGCTATTTATGTACAGCACTTTCAAGCTAGGAGGCAGAAGGGAAACCCCATAAATAATCGGATGAAAGCCCTACCAAGCAGTTAATCAAGAAAAGGATCTTGCAGTTTTTGCTAGCCTACGCTAACTACTTGGTATGAAATATTTGCACTAAATCAGGAAAATAACTTATAACAGTGTTATTTTATGCACCTAGTGAAGGCTGATCTTTAGTATTTTTTGTCATTGTCAGAGCTACAGCTGCTGCATAAGCGAGTTCTGCTGCCATTTGATAAGCAAGTTTGATACTCGATGAAGTGTCCTTAGCTTTAGCAGAGGGGAAAGCTTTTTTGCGGCGCAACTCTTGTTTTACATCACCTGCTGCAATAGCTCGCTGTAAAATGATCCAGGCATCTAGGTCTTCTGAGTCATAACTACTTTGAAGTTGCGATCGCAGTTGATCTTCGGCTACAACACTCAGATAGCCGATAGTTAGAGCTTCTTGTACAATTTCTTTAATTAAAGCCATAATTTGAACCAAGTGTGTGAGTTAAAACCAATACCTCAATTTGGGAAATTAGATGTTTTTTTGTAGATTTATCCTCGAAACTAAGCTACGTTTTAGATTTCTTTAAATAAAATTTATAACGAGTAGTACCAAGCACACATCACCCTCTTGGCTCACCCGAATGGGTGATTTACAATATTTTAGATAGTAAGTATGTGGACAAAAGGAATATTTTGAGTTAATTTGGCTTTTTAACGAAGAAGGTGTCACAAGTATAGTAGATATCATCCTAAGTTGAACGCCCAATCATAAAATTACTTTTACCAGCAACGATATAAATATACACAAAAATGCCAATAACCGCTGACAGCATTTTTAAAATCTCCCTCCTCAATGGATTTTATCTAAGTGTATAAAAATATTTAAAAGTAGCGTAGGCTAGCAAGAACCGTAGGCATCGCTCTAGTAAAAAAGTTAACTTATTTCCACCATTATCATCACCAAGAAACCTGGAAATAAACTTATTTCATGAGAGTGTTCCACTAAAAATAAAATGTGTTATCGTTAAAAACAATTGTTATTAAAAACCATTCATGTCATTACAAACGTGAATTGGCTAGTCTGTAAATCATCCGTGTGCAACATGATTGGAGCAGCATACTCTAGAAATTCGTTGCAAGAAAGCCGTCATAGCAGTCGGGGAAGCGCTTACTTGTTTGCACCGATGGTTAACTTCAATGTGATGGCTGATGTGGGAGATAATCCACCTTAATTGGATTTTATTTGGGCAAAAATACCCAGAAAAATCCAACAATAATTACATTGTTATGCTAGGCAGAAATTTTATCTAAACTTTGAATATAGTCTAGTTAAATGTATTTTTTGTTGCAAAATAGCTTGTGAAACTGAATTGTTTCAAAAGACTAAAACCGCTTGAGAGGATATAGCCTCAAAACAAACAACACTATCCTATTTGCTTTAGGAGTGCTGTTAGCGGTAGCAAGCTTTTCAAATTTGCCAGAGAACCAAAACAGTAGTCTATCTAAACCAGCAAATTTTCCATCAGACAATTTAAGAGTCTGAGTTTTGACCCAGCAATGCACCGAAATTGTTTTGTTAATTGATTTTGTGAAAAAGAAGCCAAAGTTTTATGTGCATATAGTACAAAAGCTGCTAGCGACTTAACACAATTGTGCATATTACTTGAGTAATTCTACACACCTAGCCTCAAGAATTGCTTGCATAGTCAAAGCTAGACTCTGGTTTTTCAAATATTGGAAAACCATCTAAAAATCTTGGGGAATTTTGGTGATCCTGCTACTTTAGGTCATGTATTAATACACACATCGGCTATTGGTATTGGCAGAAGATTAGGATACAGCCAAAACAACTTTAAACACTGCCAACAACAATTGATTAAAGAGATATGTAGCCATGCAGAACGAGCAATATTTTTCCAAATTGCAGCGCGTGCAAGAACTTTTAGTAACTACAGCATTAGGAGATATTCCGACACTTCTTCTCGGCCCAAAGTTGCGTAATTTAGGATATCGTAGTATTTTTGCCCAAATAGACAGCCCAGTGTATATTCAAAATGGTGTTGAATTTAACGGTACTTGTTGTATTGAGATCGGCGCAGGAGTATATATTTTCAAGGGTGTACGAATGGATGCGAGAGGACACAAAAATAATAGAATTCATCTAGGAGATAGAGTTGCGATTGAGCGTAACGTTGATATCGGGTCTTTAGAAGATACGTATATACATATTGATGAAGACACCTTCATTGCTCCCAACGTGTGTATTGAGGGGCCAGGAGACATTAAAATTGGTAAACACTGCATGATTGCTGCCCATTCAGGGATATATGCCAATAATCATAATTTTGCCAAGCCGATGGAGCTGATTAAATACCAAGGTGTTACTCGCAAGGGAATTGTGATTGAGGATGATTGTTGGCTAGGACATGGAGTAACCGTATTAGATGGCGTTACTATTGGCAAAGGCAGTGTTATTGGTGCGGGAGCAGTTGTTAATAGAGATATTCCTGCTTTTTCTGTTGCTGTCGGCATACCTGCACGAGTAATCAAAAACCGAATTGGCAAAGATATAGCAAAGCTTCAAGTTGAGAAATAGGGCATGGGGCATTGGGCATCTCTTCGGCTTTGCTCAGGGCAAGTGGGCATTGGGCAGAGGGGAAAAACTTACTGCAACTTCTCCTTTGCTCCCCCGGTTACTGAGCGCAGTCGTTGGCGCAGCCTCTCCAAGAGTTGTATGATCCCTTGCTTCCTCGTCTCCCACTGCCCATTCCTTACTCAGCACTGGCTCAACCCTAGCTATCCGCTAACAGCACTCAGCACTGCTGAAAGGCATGGAGAATAGTAACTATCCCCTGTAAGCTGTTGCCTTTTTTGGGAAACCTTTGCCATCAGTCAACGTCACAAGGGTAAACGTCTCTGAGTTACTTTCTTAAGGGCATCTACAAGTCAGACAACTGACATCTTGTACATTATCAATAACCGTAGGGTAAACATTGCTAGTCCTGAGTCCCCAGAGTCTTCTAAAAAAGGGACGAGATTTGGGTAATATAAAGTAGCTATCTTTTCTGCATTGCAGATACTGAAAGAAAAGCTTTCTTTGTTTTACCCGTTGGAGATATTTCTATGCTGACTTTAAAAATCGCTGTTTATATTGTTGTTGCCTTCTTCGTAACTATCTTCATCTTCGGATTTTTGTCGAACGATCCAGCTCGTAACCCCGGCCGTCGGGACTTAGAGTAAAAGGGCGATAAATCATCCGCGACTTTGGAAGGCGGAAAATACTAAACGCCACGGAAACTTACTAAGCGAAAATTTAGTAAGTTTCTTTCTCCAAGTAGCTTGCTGTAGGTAGCAGAAGGCGACAGTCGGAAGGCAAAATGTATGTTTAATCCTTCCCTTTGTCATTTGGCTGTTTGTTAGCCCGATTTTGCTCACTTATGCTTCATCCAGTTCTGCCACCCAATCCACCTCCTATCGTTGAATCTTTACAATCTGTAAATCCCGCCTCATCTGCTAGTCATACAAAGTTTCTTTCAGGTGTAGATACTGGAATATACGAAAAGACAGAGAAATCCAAGCAGCCCAAGAATTTGGCTCAGTTGGCAATTTCGGGTAACACCAAGAGCGATCCTTTATTGTCAACTCCAATCAGCTCAACTCAAGATGACTTGGTAGTTGCTGAAACTTATTCTGCAGCTCATTCACCAGAAACCTTTCCACCAGAAAGTTCCCCACTCCCCGGTTCTGCAACTGCTGGGCTTTTGGGGCAGCCGCTGGTTGTTAGTTATCCCATGCAAGAGGTTACAACCTCTAATCGCCAAGTTAAAGAAGACACAAAGACAAGTCCCAGTGTCGAACCCCGCCACTCGGAACTTCTTTTGATGTCGGCACTGCGGAAACGGGAGATGCAAAGAGAAGCCGCAGCCTTGCAAAGAAAAGTCGGAGCGGAGGCTTCAGACCAAGACGCAAAAGATGAACCTTTTCAAAAACTCAGTCAGCGATGTCTGACGACAAGCCGCTTTGCGTCTACGCTAAATCCAAATTCTAATGGTGGAGAAAAACCAACCTTTTTGGACTCTTCTAGCTTTAGCTATAAAGTTTCTCCAAGTCCCCTTGTCGCCCAATCTCCGCGCCCTCTTCAAATTGCCCCAACTGTCACAAACAGCAACAAGTTAGGCAAATCCAAAGCAGAAATTTTAGCTGAGAAGTTAATCCAGCAAAAACAGCAACGTGATATTACTACACAACAGTCTTTAAAACAAGACAATATCTCTGTATCTGCTGCCGATCTAGCACCGAGTTCTCAATCAGTACAAAATTTCATCACATTCAAGTCTCGTAAGCCCACAAACCAAGTCTCAGTACCCATCACTGTAGAATTTAAGTCTCAAGTCCAGCAACAAAGCCAAGTACCAACGCCTACACCACAGGTAAATACCACTCAGCCACAAGCTCAACCATCTGGTACAACTGCGCCAGCTACCACACCGCCAGATGGACAAAGAATTGTAGAAGTCACTTCAGATCGGCAAGAGTATGACGAGAAACAGCGAATTATTACAGCTGTAGGTAATGTAATCGTGCGATTTGATGGGGCGGTGGTGGATGCCGATCGCTTACAAGTTAATTTGGACAACTTGATCGCTGCGGGTGAAGGCAACGTCACCTTAACACGGGGCGATCAGATACTGCGTGGACAACGCTTTACCTATAACTTCGTTCAAGATCGTGGGGAACTGGAAAATGGTAGAGGAGAAATTTACGTACCCTCAGCACAAACAGATTTTGCTTTTTCACCCACGGCTGTAAGTGCTGGGGGAGTTTCAAAACGTCCGCCCAGCGATCGCATTAGAGCCAATCAACCTGTTTCCGGTGTGAGTAGCCCTGGAGGAATTGATGTGACATTTGGTGGTCAGTCAGATGCTAGCAACATCCCGCCACCGAAAGCAGGGGGTGCAGTCAATCGGCTCAGGTTTGAAGCTGAACAAATTGACTTTTATCCGCAAGGCTGGCAAGCAAGCAATGTCCGCATCACCAACGATCCTTTTTCGCCCCCTGAATTAGAATTACGCGCAGATAAAGTAACTTTAACGCGAGAATCACCCTTGGTAGACCGCATTAGGACACAGCGACAGCGTTTGGTATTGGATCAAACAATCTCTTTACCAATTCCGCTGAATGAGCGTACTATTGACCGCAGAGAGCGGGACGTTACACCTGCAATAGTCTCCCCCGGCTACGATGGAGAAGATCGGGGTGGTTTGTATATTGAGCGTGGCTTTCCAGTAATCGATACAGAGCAGACACGCTGGACGATCACGCCCCAGTTATTATTACAAAGAGCTGTGCAAGAAGGCACGGGTGACTTAGGCGCATTGTTTGGTGTGAAGACCAAGATAAATTCTGTGTTGAGTCCACGGAGGATAATTCAGGGAACTGCGGAGTTAACTAGTTTTAACTTGAACAACGTGGAAGAAAATTTGCGAGTGAATTTAGGATTGCGCCAGACATTAGGGACTTCTCTTCCCCACATATTGAATGTGCAATACAACTACCGCGATCGTCTCTACAACGGTACTCTGGGTTTTCAAACTGTCCAGAGCAGTTTTGGCGGCATTATTACCTCTCCGGTGATTCCTTTAGGAAAAAGTGGCATCAACCTCAACTACCAGGCAAGTGCCCAGTATATTGATGCCAACACCGATCGCCAAGACTTGCTAGAACCAGTGCGGGAAAACGATCGCATTTCACTTGGTCGTTTACAAGGCAGTGCTACCCTCAGTAGAGGGCTGTTGCTGTGGCAGGGAAAACCATTACCACCTACTCCCACTGAGGGATTACGATACACGGCTACCCCTGTAGTTCCTTACTTGCAAGCGATCTCTAGCCTCACAGGCACTACCAGTTATTACACCAATGGTGATAATCAAAGCACCCTAACTGCTACAATCGGCTTACAAGGGCAAATTGGTCATTTTTCTCGACCTTTTTTCGACTATACCGCCTTTAATATTAGTTACTCTCAAGGCTTAAACAGCGGATTATCACCCTTTTTGTTTGATCGCTCTGTTGATAACAAAGTGTTGAGTGCTGGGATATCACAGCAAATTTACGGCCCTTTTCGCTTAGGCTTTCAAACATCTGTTAACTTGGATACTGGTAAAGAAACTAGCACCGATTACATTTTAGAATATAGCCGTCGCACCTATGGCATCACCTTACGTTACAATCCGGTGCTGGAGTTAGGCGGCTTCAGCATCCGAATTAGTGATTTTAACTGGGGTGGTGGCACCGATCCATTTTCACAAGTTAAGCCAGTAGTAAACGGCGTGCAACAGGATTATTAGTCTAAGGACTGGGGACGACTCGACAGGCGATCGCACAATTGGTTGATGCCCCACCAGGTATTCTCAAGCTGGCATAGTCGCCGCTTAGTTGAACGCGTGATGGTGGTTGATGTAGGGTTACACAGCATCTGTGAACTGCGGCTTGGTATTCTCGCCATTGCCTACGGATTGCAATACTTGCGGCATCATCACCTAAGTCGGAAAATCTTAGCCCCGCTCGCATCAGCCAAGATTCCACGTCAGTTGTTTCACCAACTATTTCTGGAACAGGATTAATTTTTTTCATGAGTAATATCTTATACGTATATTTCCAATTACTCATTTCACTTTAAAAGAAAGTATCAATACTAGCCAATATCATTTTTTATCAAAATCATCAAAAAAAATGATTCATACCTGAATTTGAATACTCAGGTATGAAAGAGTGACAGGACTTACGCAACTGTCACAAGCGAGGGCGCGGCGCAGCCGTGCCAAGCGCCAAACAACTAGACAATAAACATAGGAATATCCGGACGTTTT
>NZ_JBALDD010000068.1:0-154487 GCF_036917555.1 Nostoc sp.
AACGTCCGGATATTCCTATGTTTATTGTCTAGTTGTTTGGCGCTTGGCACGGCTGCGCCGCGCCCTCGCTTGTGACAGTTGCGTAAGTCCTGTAATTATCAATAAATTAGTAATATTTAAAATCCTTTAAAATATGAAAAATCAATGTGTTACCACGGGAAACCGCAGAGGTTAATCGTTCCTTTTTTGGGAGCTTTGTCATTCACAGGCAATACCATCGGCTGGTTGATCGTAAAAGGGACTGTGCCACCTGGTTGCTCAACCAAAAGAATGCCATTGAAAGATTGCCATCGCAACCGAGTATAAAAGGGTACTAAATTCTGACGACATACGAGCAATGCGAAAGTTAAACCGCACTTATCTAAGAAGGCCTCTGCATACCGAAGGGCAGCAGTTGCAAAGCCTTGACCCTGTGCTTCTGGGCTTGTCATTACTCCACCAATACCGCCAATGCGGATTGATACATCATCTAGCGTTACCTTGCGGATAACAATCCCGATGTGCGAAACAAGCCATCCACTTCCATCTTCTACAAGTAATCTCCATTGTGGTAAAGACCATTTAATGTGCCGTCCTGGGCGATGAGCAATGACCTCTGGTGGGTAAATTGCTGCTCTGAGAACACGCAACGCTTCTTCCTCATCCACAGTCAGTTCGGTGATAAGTTTCAAATTAAATCTTAAAGGGCAGTTTTTTATCATCAATCATTCACACTCACAAGTTTGGGCAGTCTAGATATAGGGACATCCAAGAAGTAAGAAAGAACCTCTTGCCGCCAAGTATCATAAAGTACTGGCAAATCATCAATTTCAATACCAATAGCTTTTTGACTCAACTGCCAATGATCCCAAAGGTAAGGATTGCGTCAGCGTTGACCTTCTTCGTCTGCTTCTATGACTTGTGCAATTAAATCTTCTTTCTCTGCTAGCGAAGCTTTATCAAATTTTCGTTGCCACCAATCCACAACTCCTAAGCGGTGGACTGCTTCATCTGGCAGGATTCTTTCTGCTGCAAACTTGGCTGAGTCTGGGTCATTGATTTTGCTGGTACGACTATTGATGAATAGCAAAGCCACAATATGAAGTTCGTAATGCAACTCAAATGCTAAAAAGCCTTGCCAATTACGAATGGGTAAATCACCCATATAATCCCAATGCTTCTGCACCTGCTTTTGGATATCCTCAATTGGGTCACGTCCTGATATAGCCTGCGCTCTGAAACGAGTATTTTGAGCGTGTGCGCCATCATCACCTATTTGTCTACTCAAAAATAGCTGTAATTCTGGGTCAGGAAAGGAGTCAATTATCTTAGCGCAGACTTGTACAATAAACAGGTCATGGGCTGCACCAGCTACACGGAAGCGGTAAAAATTCTCTTTTTCCTCTTCAGTTTCCGGCGATCTAGGTTCTTGCGTTCGCTTTTTCGGAATGTGAGGGGCGTACTTATCAAGCAGTTTATCAAAAATTTCCAGTTCTAAATCAGTAGTCCAAGCTGGACGAGTAAGTATTGCTGTCATAAAGTTCCTTTGGGTAGTGGGGAGTGGAGAACAATTTAATCCAAAATCTAAAATCTAAAATTCTTAGCCTCTAGCCCCTATTTTCAAATTGGTGTCTACCGTTAACGTTCGCACTCTTGGTATGATTTCCGCAGCAAAACGCTCCATTTCTGTAGCAAAAGGCTGGAATTGCAGCATGAAAGTACCAATTCCTACTTTGGTGAATTCAGCAATTCGATGGGCTACAGTTTCATAGCTACCAACCAATCCTGCTGCTGTACCGCCATTGCTACCAACACCAGGGTACTTAGCCATGTTTTTGAACATAACTACTTCAGAATCTACTCCTTTGAGTAATTCTGAGCGATCGTCTTGTGCTAGTACCATCGCTCTGAGGTTTTGATATTCCGCTTCCGCTTCTTCGTCTGTCGGTCGAGCAATGACAAAAGCTGACATGGCGAAGCCCAGAGGTTGAGAGCGAAACTTAGTTTTTTGAGCAACAGCTGCAATGGTTTCGCGGATGACTTCAATCGGACGACCATTGAGAAAAAATGTATGGGCTTCTTTTGCAGCTAGTTCTTGGGCTGGTTCTGACTCTCCTCCTACATATACACGCGGATGTGGTTTGGCTATAGGTGGAGGATTGAGCTTCAAATCATTGATCTGAAAATATTCACCGCAGAAATTGACTTTTTCTCCACTCCACAAAGCTTTTACGACCCTAATCCATTCATCCGAATAGCGATAACGTTCATCGTGGGTAAGGAAATTTATCCCCGGTTTTTCCATTTCTGGCTTGAACCAGGCACTTACTAAGTTAATCGCAAAACGTCCACCACTGATTGCATCAATACCTAAAGCCATCTTTGCTAAGACGGCGGGATGAAACAGTAATGGCTTAACAGCTGCAATAATCTCGATAGAGTTTGTTGCTTCTGCAAGTGCTGCTGCTGCTGTCCAGGTTTCTAGCTGGTCAAGTTCTTGGTTTCTGGGATTGATGATATGTTGCGCTATTAAAGTTGTGGTAAATCCGCACTTTTGGGCCAATTTGATTAAATTCTTGGCTCGTGAGTAACTAGCATCACGAGGTTCAAGAGGATGGTTGATCACGCCGCAGTTGCCGTAAACGGGAATCCAAATCCCATAGCGTGGTTCAGACATAGCTTTCTAGAACCTTTGTAGTGGGGACTAAAACTTTATTTTTGCAAATAAAACATACTATAAGCCGATAGATTTATAGTAGTATACTATGTATGAGATTTGCATAGGTGAGGATAAAAAACAAGGTGTATCTCCCCAGTCCCCATTTAATTTGGAGGCAAGAATGTCAGAACCACGCTACGGTATTTGGGCCCCTGTTGGAGGTAACTTTGGCCCTCTAAAAACGCCAGATGAACCGATTGATGCTAGCTATGAACGCACGCGATCGCTAGTATTAGAAGCAGAACGTTTAGGATATGTTACAACCTTAGTCGCCCAGCACCTTGCCAATCCCCGTAGTCTGGATTTAGAACAGTTGGAAACTTGGACAGCTTGTGCCGCGTTGGCTGAAGCTACAGAAAGTATAGAAATTATCGCCGCGATTAAACCTTTATTATTTCATCCAGCCGTTCTAGCCAAGATGGCTTTAGGTATTGATGCTATAAGTCATGGACGTTTTGCCATAAACCTAATTAGTGCTTGGTTTCGGCCAGAAATGGAGCGTACTAATATCCCCTTTCCTCGCCATGATGAACGTTATCGCTATTCTAATGAATGGTTGCAGGTTGTTAGGGCTTTGTGGAGCGGTGAGAGGGTAAACTTCGAGGGTGAATATTTCAAAATCCAAGATTTGAGCCTTCGACCCTTCTCTGTTGCTCAACCCTATCCTCGTATCTACCTGGGAGGAGCATCAGACCCAGCACAGATTTTAGCAGCTCAACAAGCTGATGTTTACTTTATCAACGGTCAGCCGATTGAAGATGTCCGCCAAGTAATTAAACAAGTTTTGAGCCGACCACGTTTCTTACCCCAACCAGTGCGCTTTAGTCTGTCAGCCTTTGTTATTGCCCGGACTACAGACGAAGAAGCGCAAGTAGAACTAGAACGACTCATGGCACTGCAAAAGTTGGAAGAACAATATAAGTTAAGTGTTACTAAGGGAGTTGACCCAGAAGTAGCCATGTTTAAACTCTTCGCTAAAAATCCGGCTGTCGGCGGCAATGGTGGCACAGCCGCAGGATTGGTTGGCAGCTATGATACAGTTGCAACTCGCGTTGCAGCTTTCGTTGATGCAGGTATTGACACTTTCATGCTGCAATTTAATCCCTTTGTGCGGGAGATGACACGTTTTGCCCAAGAAGTTATGCCCCGTGTGCAACACTTGCAAAAAGTTGCTTAGTTAGTTGTTGACCGAAAAAAGGCAGGGGGCAGGAGGAAAGAATTTATTTTCTCGCTGTCATTCGGTTTCAAGTACACCAGTTCCAACCGGATAAAAAATTAACTTGCAACACTTAATGTTTGATAAGCTAACAATTAGAGTATCATTTTAAATGTAACTTACCGTATACACTCTTTGTATATATTATGCAAATATCTACTAGATAATTTAGTCAGACAAATCAGCGATACCTCCGGTATAGCGATCGCTAGCGCAAGTTTATAGACAAAAAAGCAGATGAGCAAAACACGCCAGTCTAAAAGCTCATTGGCGAAGACCGCACTGATGACAAATTACTAGCAAAAAGTGGTGCTTAAAGGTTGTGGAAAATGTAGGTGGGTGGATTTTTGCCTGTAAAAGCCGCTCACTGTGGCAAAGAAATATGTGACTGCCAAAAAGGAGAAAAAGAATTGCTAACAGAAAATGAACTACAACTATCTGCTGATGTGCTGGTAATTGGTGGTGGCCCTGCCGCAGCATGGGCAGCATGGGCAGCCGCATCCCAAAGAGTCAAAGTCATCATTGTTGACAAAGGTTTTTTGGGTACAAGCGGTGCTGCTGCTGCTAGTGGTAACGGCATCATGGCTCCTTCTCCAGAGAATTGGGACAAAGTTGTATCGGAGCGTTATCGCGCAGGAAAAAACCTCGCTAACTCACGTTGGATCGAGCGTGTTATCGAAAAAACTTGGCTCAGTTTGCCCTTAGTGGAAGATTGGGGCTATCGTTTCCCCAAAGAAAATGGGGAATCTGTGCGCCAGAGTTATTATGGCCCTGAATATATGCGGGTACTTCGTAAAAACCTCTTGCGTGTTGGTGTGCAAATTTTCGACCAAAGTCCGGCTCTAGAACTTTTATTGGCTGACGATGGCTCAGTAGCTGGGGCAAGAGGTGTGCAGAGGCAACATCATCGTAGCTATACTGTTCGTGCTGGTGCAGTAGTCTTGGCGAATGGCGGTTGTGCATTCTTGAGTAAAGCATTAGGGTGCAATACTAATACAGGTGATGGACTGCTGATGGCAGTGGAAGCTGGTGGCGAACTCTCTAGTATGGAAGCTTCTAATCACTATGCAATTTCGACCGCTTTTAATGCCACAGTGACGCGGGGTGTTCCCTTTGGCTGGGCTAGTTACACCGATGAAGCAGGTAATGATCTTGGTGGTTATGTCGATGGTCGTCGCGATCCATCGTTCCTTCCCAATGCCCTGATGAAAGGCTCCGTTTATGCCCGTTTGGATAAAGCCACACCTGAAGTCAAGGCAGTAATTGAAAAGTCTCATTTCATCTCTTTTCTACCGTATAAAAAAGCTGACATTGACCCCTATACAGAACGAGTGCCTGTAACACTAATTTTAGAAGGTACAGTCCGTGGTACAGGTGGAATCCGTTTGACCGATGATAGTTGCGGTACAAAGGTTCCTGGCCTCTACGCCGCCGGTGATGCAGCATCACGGGAGTTCCTAGCCGGTTTAGCTTCTGGAGGCGGTGGTCCCAATGCTGCTTGGGCAATTTCCACAGGTCAATGGGCTGGAGTTGGAGCAGCGGACTTTGCTAAGAGTCTGGGCGCTCAAGCAAATGAACGGGTTGCGCGTCCTACTGGTCAAGTGGGATTGCATTCGCCTATGGCGGGGCGTAGCCCATCGCCTTCACCATCTTCTGAAACATTCGATAGTGAGGCGATTGTGCGTGGTGTACAAGCCCAGATGTTGCCCTTAGAGAAGAACTACTTGCGTTCTGAGCAGGGACTTCTGGATTCCCTCGCCAAATTAGAAACGCTGTGGCAGCAAGTACAAGGGAACCCGAAACAAGATACAGTGCGCGATGTAGAATTTTCTCGTCGAGCAGCTGCTCTGACGGCTGTAGCGCGATGGGCATATTTTAGTGCTTTACATCGCACGGAAACGCGCAGCGAACATATTCGTATGGACTATCCCGAAACTGATCCAAATCAGTGTTATTACCAAGCAACGGGCGGCTTAGAAAGACTTTGGGTAAGGCGTGATTGGATAACAGAACCGCAAAGCGTCTACGCTACACCACCAGCACTAACCACTCAAACCACACCCTCTGTATCAAAGTTGTAGTAGGAGCAGAATCATGATCGAGCTTGTCAGCCATAAACTCTGTATTAATTGCAATCTGTGCGTCCAAGTATGTCCGACTAATGTTTTTGACTCCGTACCGAACCAACCACCTGCGATCGCCCGACAGGAAGATTGTCAAACTTGTTTCATGTGTGAAGCATATTGTCCTGCGGATGCACTCTATGTTGCGCCTGAATCTCATACCAATGTTGCAGTCAATGAGGATGATTTAATTGAAAGTGGCATCATGGGTGAATATCGTCGCATCTTAGGTTGGGGATATGGCAGAAAAAACAACAGTGAATTAGATACTGCTCATAAACTACGCCAACTGCCGCGCCCCTATCAAAGTTAGTTAAGTAAGCTTGATTCTTAGGAGAGAGATACAACTAAGAATCAAGCCTTTGCAGTCCTAGAGTGTAAGTTTTTAGTCAGATATCGACTCAATAGCACCCTGAAAAGTAATTTTTGTGACGTTATCAGAGTTTTCATTGGCTGGAAAAGTTGCCTTGGTAACTGGAGTGGGACAAGGTTTGGGGCTAGAAATTGCCAAATCACTTGCTAAAGCTGGTGCGTGTACTATCCTCAATGGGCGAAATTTTGAACGGCTTAATCAAGCAGTTGCAGTCATTGAATCAATTGGCAGATTAGGTTTTTCGTTACCGTTTGATGTGACAGATGAAGTTGCGGTTCAAAGTGCGTTTATTGAGATTCGAGAAAAGCACGGTTGTTTAGATATTCTGGTTAATAATGTGGGAATGCGCGATCATCGTGGATTGTTCGAGTTTGAAATGGATGCAGTGCGTCGATTAATCAATGCTGATTTGATTGCACCATTCAATTTGTCACGAGAAGCGGCAAAACTGATGATGCACAGGGGTGAAGGTCGAATCATTAATATTACGTTAATTGCAGGACAACTTGCAGGTGCAGGTGACGCAGTTTATACGACAGCTAAAGGAGGACTCGAAGCCCTAACCCGTACACTTGCGGCAGAACTTGGGACTTTTGGAATTACAGTCAATGCAGTCGCTCCAGGCTTTTTTGCAACAGAGAGTAATGCTGATGTAGTGGCTGATCCAGGAGTCACGGAATGGTTGAAACATCGAACTTCTCTCGCACGTTGGGGATCTCCACAAGAAATTACAGGCGCTGTTGTGTTCTTCGCTTCTCCAGCCGCATCTTACATCACCGGACTGGTTTTAGCTGTTGATGGTGGCTACCTTTTCCATTTCTGATTAATTGTTTTAGCCGTAGACATACTTTTTCGGATCTTGCATTTGCAGCTTATCTATGTGAATATTCTATGAGCAAAATACGGCAAATGGCTCGATTTATCGTAGTATTTATATTGATTGTAGTCTAAATGTACTTATGTTAACTAAGTATTTACCACATCGACTGATGAAGATTGTCAGCAGCTTTCTTCAAAATTATGAAATATCCAGAATTGGCATATTTGCCTTATTTTTTGCCTGCGGGTTAAGTTTGACTCTTGTAATATCTGCGTGTTCTTCCAACAACACAAGTAATTCTGCCGCAACGCAGACAGCAAATCAAAGCCCGACAAATCAAGGGGTTGTAGTTCGGATTGGCTATCAAAAAGCAGCAACTATTCTCAACACCATGAAAGCGCAAAAAGATTTGGAGAAAGCTTTTGCTGCTAGTGGCGCTTCGGTGACATGGGCTGAATTTCCTTCTGGGCCGCCAATGTTAGAGGCAATTAACGCTAAGAGTATTGATTTTGGCTATACTGGTGAATCACCGCCAATATTTGCCCAAGCTGGAGGTACTCCCATAGTTTATGTTGCTTACGATCCTTGGAGTCCCAAAGCAGAAGCAATTCTTGTGCCGAAAAGTTCATCTATTCAAACTCTGGCAGACCTCAAGGGTAAACGAGTTGCTGTTGCTAAAGGTTCAAATACTAACTACTTATTGGTAAAAGCCTTAGAAAAGGGAAAAGTAGATTACAAAGATATCAAACCAGCTTTTCTCCAACCTCCCGATGCTCGTGCAGCTTTTGAAGGTAATAATGTTGATGCTTGGGCAATTTGGGATCCTTACTTAGCTGCGGCGCAAGCTGCTACAGGCGCACGCACTTTAACTGATGCAACTGGGTTAGCACCCAATCGTGGTTATTATCTAGCTGCAAAATCTTTTGTTGACAAATATCCCGATGCCTTGAAAACAGTTCTCGATGAAGTAAAAAAAAGAAGCAACTGGGCGCAAAATAATCCCGCAGAAGTTGCCAAATTTCTCTCACCAGAATTGCGTATTGATGCTGGGGTTCTAGAAGTCGCAGAAAAACGACGTGAATATGGTGTACTACCGCTAACAGAGGAAGTAATTCGCGCACAACAGCAGATTGCCGATACCTTTTACAAAATCAAGCTGATACCGAAATCTATCAATATTAGCGAAATTGTTTGGAAAGGCAATCAATAGAAGGCAGGAGGCAGGAGGCTTCTCTTACGTCGAACTCAGGTTTTGGTAAAACAGAGAAATTCTTCATGAGGAGAATATCATGTCGGAAGTTGTGAAGTCGGATATAAAAGTACGAAGTTGTCTGCCATCAGATGCAGAGAGCGTCTTAAAGGTACACCGAGCAGCAATTCATGAAACCGCTTCATCGTGTTATCCAAAAGAAATTATTCAAGATTGGGCATCTCCAATTACGCCCTCTAAAATCAAAGCTTTTGCAGACAACACTGAAGAAACCCGAATTGTGGCAGAAATTAATAGTCAAATTGTGGGCTTCGGTGCAATTATTGTCAGTAATAGCGAACTACGTGCTGTGTACGTGTCTCCAAGTTTCGGTCGTTCTGGAGTAGGAACTGCAATACTTCAAGAGTTAGAGCGATTAGCACGTGAGCAAGAATTGTCGGAATTACATCTGAACGCTTCGCTCAACGCTGAATCGTTTTATCAAGTTAATGGTTATATGAATGAAGGTTTTGAAGAACATACCCTACGTTCTGGTCGAAAAATGCCATCTATTCGGATGAAAAAAAAATTGTAATTAGAGGATTTGAAAATTCAATTTATAATTTACAAAGTTCCATCTCCCGGTTGGTGAGCGAAGTCGAACCACATCCTCCTTATCTTCCCTATTCCCCACTCCCAAAAGCTTATGGACATTAACACCCAACAAATAAAAACTGATGTACTTGTCATTGGTGGCGGTACAGCTGGGACAATGGCTGGAATTAAAGCCAAACAAGCGAATCCTGATGCAGAGGTGCTGATTTTAGAAAAGGCTAACATCAGACGGAGTGGTGCGATCGCAATGGGTATGGATGGGGTGAATACCGCAGTCATTCCCGGTCATTCTACACCAGAACAATACGTGCGTGAAATCACCCTTGCTAACGATGGGATTGTCAACCAAAAAGCCGTATATCAAACAGGTAAATTAGGTTATGAAGTCATCCAAGAATTAGAAAGCTGGGGTGTGAAATTTCAAAAAGATGCCCAAGGCAACTATGACTTAAAACAAGTGCATCGTGTGGGTAAATATGTCTTACCCATGCCAGAGGGAAAAGACCTCAAAACCATTCTTACCCGACAAGTTAAACGCCACAAAGTCAAAGTTACAAATCGCGTCATGGCAACCCGTGTATTAGTCAAAGCAGGACGTGCTATTGGGGCAGTGGGATTTGATGTCAGAAACGGTGATTATATTGTCATTCAAGCTAAAGCAGTCATCCTGTGTACAGGTGCTTGTGGCAGATTAGGATTACCTGCTTCCGGCTATCTCTACGGCACTTATGAAAATCCTACCAATGCTGGAGATGGCTATTCAATGGCTTATCATGCAGGTGCAGAACTTAGTAATATTGAATGCTTTCAAGTTAATCCTTTAATTAAAGATTACAACGGCCCCGCCTGTGCTTATGTCGCCGGGCCTTTTGGCGCTCATACTGCTAACGCCGAAGGAAATCGCTTCATTAGCTGTGACTATTGGAGTGGTCAAATGATGTTGGAAATCTGGAAAGAATTAAATTCTGGAAAAGGGCCAGTCCAATTGAAAATGACCCATTTGGATGAAGATACAATTGCAGAAATTGAATCCATACTTTGGGCGAATGAACGACCGAGTAGAGAACGTTTTCATCAAGGTAGAAATGAAGATTACCGCACTCACAGTGTAGAGATGCACATTTCTGAAATAGGCTTATGTAGTGGTCATAGTGCTTCTGGTGTGTGGGTGAATGAAAACGCTCAAACAACCATCCCAGGTTTATATGCAGCCGGAGATATGGCCAGCGTTCCCCATAATTATATGATTGGGGCATTTGTTTTTGGTCGCATAGCCGGAACTCATGCCATTGAATATATCCAAAATTTAGATTTCCTTGAACCAGATATAGAGTTTTTAGAAGCAGAAAAAGCCAGGATTTATGCACCTCTAACTCGTCCTAATGGTGTACCTCATACCCAAGTCGAATATAAATTAAGACGTTTAGTGAATGATTATCTGCAACCACCAAAAACAGGTAATAAAATTGATATTGGCTTGAAACATTTTGTTCAATATCAACAAACATTAGATGTAATGGGCGCTCGTGACCCCCATGAATTAATGCGTTGCATAGAAGTACATTTTATTCGAGACTGTGCAGAAATGGCAGCCAGAGCATCATTATATCGTCAAGAAACTCGTTGGGGACTTTATCATTACCGTTTAGATTATCCCGAAAAGAATGATGATGAGTGGTTTTGTCATGTCAACTTAAAGAAAGATGAGTTAGGGAAAATGATATTGTTTAAGCGTCCTGTTGATACTTATATTGTGGGTGTGGATATACATCATGAAGTTTATGATATAGCAGCGAGACAAAAATGAAATATTTATTTTGGGATTTTGATAATACACTAGGTTATCGTCAAGGAATGTGGAGTGAAACATTACATTCAATTTTAATATTGAATGGAATCCACAATATAGATTTAGAAGATATTCGACCATTATTGAAGAATCGCTTTCCTTGGCACTCGCCTGAAACTCCCCATAGTTTATTGTTTAATGAAAAAACATGGTGGGAATACATGAATGAATACTTTGCAGAAATATATGAGAGAGTAGGGATAAATAGAAGTCAGGCAATAAAATATGCTTTCCAAGTCCAAAATGAATATAAGAATATTGAAAAATGGCATTTATATGATGATGTAATTCCTACTTTACAATATACAATCAAGAATAATTATAAAAATATAATTTTATCAAATCATATACCTGAGTTACACGAAATCATCGACGAATTAAATATTACAGAATACTTTGAAGAAATATATACGTCTGGAAAAATTGGACATGAAAAACCCAGCCTCAAATTTTATACTCATGTCATCAATGATTTAAAGATAGAAAAAACAGAATGTATAATGATAGGTGATAGCTACAATGCTGATATCACTGGAGCATTACGGGCAGGTATACAAGCAATTTTAGTCAGGAAGCCTAATGATAAAAACTATAAACTTTATAGTCCAGATTTCAGAGAAATACTAAAAATAATTAGAAAACTTTCAACTATGGAAGAAAGCATTTTTGTGAATTAAAGAATTGAATGAGTTATAAAGCCATAATTTTTGATCTCGATAATACACTGTTGAATTTTGAGCTATGTGAACGCCAAGCTATACTTGGCGCATTGGAAGATTGTGCAGTATCTTTAGATTTAAATGGAGTCAGTGAGATTATTTTTCTTCAAGTCTTTGAAACTTATAATTCCAAGTATTGGAGACAGCGAGATATCTTTTCTCCTAGTGAGTTAATCGAGATGTCTTATCGAAGTACACTTGCTCAATTAGATATACAAACAGATCAAATCAGCAATCTTAGTCAAAGTTTTTGGCATATTTTTAATCATTCGGGCGTAATGGAACCTAATGTAAATGAAGTGCTAACTGTTCTCGCACGCAATTATCGTTTGGCTGTCATTACAAACGGTTTTGTATCAGCACAACTACCGAGAATGCAAGCTGCTGGAATTGAGCATTTTTTTGAAGCAGTTGTAGTTTCTGAAGCAATTGGTTTTGCTGAACCATCCCCTGAAATATTCCATCATGCTTTATGTAGGTTAAATTTAACACCAGAACAAGTTATTTACGTTGGAGATTCTCTGAAGCACGACTATGCAGGAGCAACACAAGTAAAAATGGATTTTTGCTATTACAACAGAAAAAATCAAGTTTTACCACAAGTATCTCAACCAAAGTTTATGATAAATGAACTCTTAAAGTTGTTGGAATTGTTTAACTAACAGCTTTTTGATTTATTCATTTAAACTTAAAGCTTAAATGTTTTTTTAAATTATTTTGATGATTTTTATAATATGTCTATATATAATTCAATTGGTCAACAATACTCAAAAACTCGCGTTCCTGATATCCGTATTGTCAATAAATTAATTGATTTACTCAATTTATCCAAAGGTAGCATTATTGCTGATATCGGCGCTGGTACTGGTGGTTACAGTTTAGTGCTAGCTAATAAAGGATTTATTCTTAATGCTGTTGAACCTTCTGTAGTTATGCAAAAACAAGCAGTAAAATATCAGCAAATTAAGTGGTTTACTGGCTATGCAGAAAATTTACCTCTACTAGATAACTCTGTTGATGCTGTTGTAAGTATCCTGGCAATTCATCACTTTTCTCATCTCGAAAAAGCTTTTCAGGAAATACAAAGAATAATTAGAGAGGGGGCAATAATTTTATTAACTTTTGATATTAGATTAGCTCAAAAGATATGGCTTTATGATTATTTTCCGTTTTTGTGGGAAGATGCTTTACGATTTTTACCACTTAACGAACAGGTTAATTTAATTCAGAGTAATACTAAAAGGCGTGTTGAAGCCATACCCCTTTTGTTACCATACGATTTATCTGATTTATTCGCAGCAGCAGGCTGGAGACGACCAGAGTTATATCTTCAACCAGAAGTACGTGCAGGAATATCATCTTTTGCTTTAGCTAATCAAGATTTAATAGAGCAAGGAATAAAGTTACTTGCAGCAGATTTAAGTAGTGGAGAATGGAGCAAAAAATATGGTGATATTCACAATTTGACAGAGATTGATATAGGCTATCGTTTTATCCGTGCAACGTTGGATAACTAAATAATTGTAATTTAAAATTAAATTATGATAAACAAAGTTAGTGTAAGTGAGAAAATTAAAATTAGACAAGCTGAGATTAAAGATGTAAAGAGAATTGCTAGTCTTTGCGAACAACTTGAATATTCTGTGACAAATCAACAAATAGAGCAGCGCCTTATTAAAATTAAAAATAACGATGCTCATATTGTGTATGTTGCCACTTTAGAAGATGAATATATAATAGCTTGGGTGCACGCTCATATTTGTGAGTCAATAGTTATTCCGACTCCAGCGATTATTTTAGGATTAGTTGTAGATAAAGATTATCGTCATAGTGGAATTGGACGTTTTTTGATGCAGCAAATTGAACAGTGGGCTTCTCTGGCTGGATGTGATAGTGTTTTATTACGTTCTAATATTAAACGCAAAGAAGCTCACTTGTTTTATGAGAAAATTGGCTATACCAATATCAAGCAATCATTAACTTTTCATAAAAAATTGCTGTAGTGACAAATATGCAGTTAATTAATACATTTGCGACTTACTGTCTGCTTGCTGATCGTCTGCGATTTAAATATTTGAATGAACTACATCCTATGCATCTAAACAACCTACAATCGTGAGATAATTCATGCAAGCTTACACTATTTATTTTACCGTTTAGCAGTTTCAGTACAAAATCATGGAGTTATTTTATGGCTTTAATCAATCAAAGAATAGATGTTCCTGTGATCGTTGATGAATCAAAATGTTTAGAAAAATGCACAGCCTGTATTGAAGTTTGTCCCTTGGATGTATTGGCGAAAAATCCAGAAACAGGTAAAGCTTACATGAAATATGATGAGTGTTGGTTTTGTTTACCTTGTGAAAAAGAATGTCCAACCAATGCAATTACTGTACAAATTCCCTTTTTGTTACGTTAACTATCTGTGGTAAAAATTAATGAATGATGACCTAAAGCATTGGCTAGAAATGTTGCGATCGCCTGACGTAAATGACCGCTTAGTAGCTGTCAAAACCTTACAACATTTAGGTGATGAAGAAACAATAGACGCTTTAATTATCGCTTTGAAAGATGAAAATATCGCTGTTCAAAAAATAGCAATATCTGCCCTTTGGGAAATTGCTAATCCTGTTGCCATCCCTGCCTTAATTGAATGCCTCGGTTCAGCAGATACAGATATTCGCACTGAAGCCGCATCAGCATTAAACGAGTTAGTTACACAAGACGAATTGTTACTTTTACTAGATAAACTCCAAAGTAATGATGTAAATATTCAATTAAATATTTTAGTGCTTTTGCGGAAGATACATGATATTCAATCTTTACCCGATATTTTACCATTTTTAGAATCAAAAAATCCTGAATTAAGAGAAGCAGCCGTTACGACACTGCGATATATCAATCAACTAGAAAAATGTCCGCAAGCTTTAAATTTAATCTTTGATCAAGAAGCAAGTGTACGTCGTGCTACTGCTTTAACTTTAGAACATTTACAAGATGCAGAAGTGATTACAATACTTGGTCAAGCACTTACAAATGATAGCGACTGGCAAGTTCGCCGGAATGCAGCTAAATCTCTGGCTATTCATGAAAATCAGCAAGCAATTTCAGCATTAGAAATAGCTTTAGCTGATGAACATTGGCAAGTGCGGAAATCAGCAGCACAAGCTTTGCAAAAAATTCCAGATATTCAACTTATGCCAAGATTAATTCAAGCATTAACGGATGAATATGCAGATGTCCGCAAAGAAGCTGCGATCGCACTTGGGAATTTAGCTCATCCTGACGTTATTAACCCCCTACAACAAGCCTTAGATGACCCTGACAAAGAAGTGTCTATCCAAGCGCAACGTGCAATTCAGAAGATTCAAACAGATAGAATAGTCTCAAGGGAGCAGTAAATAACTAAGGGAAAGTGTAATGGACAATCCATTTCCTGGAATGAACCCGTATTTGGAACAGCCTGAACTTTGGCATCAAGTTCACAATCGTTTGATTGTAGCGATCGCTGATGACCTAACTCCCCAAATCGTCCCTAAATACCGAGTTTCCATTGAAGAGCGAGTTTACACTAGTGTAGATGATGTCTTACTCGTAGGAATTGCTGATGTAGCAGTTGCTAAACGTAACACTACAGATAACAGTACAACTTTGACTGCTGCGAAACTTGCTGAACCCAGTAAAGTGAAAGTTCCTGTACCTGAACAGATAACTGAGCGATTTTTAGAGGTACGAGCAACTCCAACCAAAGAAGTTGTCGCTGTGATTGAAATACTTTCTCCTAAAAATAAACGCTCCAAAGAAGGTAGAGCCGCCTACGAAAGCAAACGACAGAAAATTTTGGCTTCTGCAACCAACTTAGTAGAAATTGACCTCTTGAGACAAGGGCAGCCAATGCCTATTTTCGCAGCATCAACCACAGATTATAGTTATAGTATCTTGGTCAGTCGCAGCTACAACAGGCCTGACGCAGATTTATATACTTTTGATTTAAAAAACCCAATTCCTGTTTTTCCTGTACCTTTGCGTGAGGGAGAACCTGAACCTATAGTTGACTTGCAAAGGTTATTAAATGAAGTTTATGAACGTGCTAGATTTGACTTGGCAATTGATTATTCACAACCTTTAAAGATAGTGCGTAGGCGTAGCCAACCGCAGGCATTGTCCGAAGAAGAAGCTTGGGTGAGAGAAGTTTTGCAGAGGATCTAAATCAGAGCGATCATTCTTGGTAACTCAGTAGTGCCAACCCGATCAAAGCTTTGCTAATTTCGCAATACAAATTCTTTACTCCAAATTATTGACCTCTGCTTATCATCAATATTTATCAGGTGAACTTTATCGACAAAACAATGATAATTTAAATCTAAATGTTGTGCTTCTTCTAACACTTGCAAAAATTTATCTGTATCTTTTGTAAATTTTCCTAGCGTTAAATGCGGAATGAATGGTAAATTTTTCCTGAAATATTCAGCTAATATACCTGTATACAATTCGTTGTGTAGTTTTACCATATCTACTTTTCCTTCTTCAACCATTAAAAACATATACTCATCCCATGATTTTTGTAATCCTTTGAGACAAATAGGAAATATTTTCCACTTACTCAAGATACTATCAATATGAAAAATGAGATTGTTTTGATTAATAGATTTGATGATGGGAAATACAAGTGTAATATGTGGCTCAATTAAATCAGATTGTGGGTCATATTTCTGCCTTATTTTATTGATATCCTCTGTGTTAATATTGGGGTAATGTACGAGTGCATAAGACATACTCATAAATTATTAAAGGTTACACATCAGATTTCAAATTATCTACGAACGCGAACAGCGTGTACAAAGACAGAGCTTACACCAACATGAGGTACAGAAATATCCTTTCTAACATCCAGAAGATATGACTACAGTCCATCAGCAAGAAGTCGTCCAACTACTCAAACAAATCATTGAACCTATTTTAAAAAATGACATCGTTAGTTTAGGAATGGTACGAAACTTACGCATAGTTGATGACTATATTTACTTACGTTTATATATTGGTTTTCATCAGCACCAATTACAGCCAGAAATTAAATCTAAATTATCATCTCTATCTTGGTGTAAAAAAACTTATATTCAAATTTGTACAATTCCCGGTGTTAAAACAACTCTTGCAGTCTCTAGTGGTAAAGGTGGTGTGGGCAAATCCACAACAGCCGTTAATATCGCCGCAGCTTTAAAATTACAAGGTGCAAAAGTAGGACTATTAGATGCTGATATTTATGGCCCCAATGTTCCCCAAATGTTGGGTTTAGGACAAGCTGATATTCAAGTGATTAATACTCCCACTGGTGATAAGTTTTTACCTCTAGAAGTTCAGGGAATAAAAATAATGTCAGTGGGTTTACTTGCAGAAGCAAATCGTCCTTTGGCATGGCGGGGGCCTGTATTGCATAAAATTATCACGCAATTTTTGCAAGATGTGGAATGGGGGGAATTAGATTATTTATTGATAGATTTACCTCCCGGTACAGGTGATGCTCAAATTACAATTATCCAAGAAAGCCCAATTTGTGGAGTCATTTTAGTGACAACTCCTCAACAAGTGGCTGTTGCCGATGTACGACGTAATATATATATGTTTCGCCAAGTGGGTGTTCCTGTCCTTGGCATCATTGAAAATATGAGTTATTTAATTTGTGGTGATTGTGGTTCACGCACACCGATTTTTGGTAGTGGTGGTGGCGAACAACTGTCCGTAGAATTACAAGCGCCTCTGTTGGGACAAATTCCCATTGATCCCCGCATTTGTAGCGGTAGTGATACTGGAAATCCGATTGCGATAAGCGAATACGCTTCACCAGCAAAGCAGGTTTTTACACAAATAGCTACTTCATTAAATACTACTTTTACGTTACACAATAAAACTACGCAGCTTGACCAAGTTTAGTAGCTTCAAGAACTTCAATTAATTGCCCTGTTTTAACATCGTAGATATAGCCATAGATAGGAATTTCATTCGGAACTAATGGATGCAAACGAATCCGTTGTACATCTGTATAGACACTTTTGGCTTGGTCATCAATAGTCAACCAATTGATAAACTTGCCTTCGCCTGATCCTAACCCAAATCCAATATCTGACCAACCTATTTCATCTAGCTTGGCTGTTTTGAGGCTACTAGAAAGTAAATTACTGATGATTTCATTAGTGAAGGTTTCCATCCCGCAATTAGTGTGATGAATTACAAACCATTCACGCGTACCAAGTAATTTGTAAGAAATCACTAAAGAGCGAATTGCATCATCGCTAGCACGTCCACCTGCATTACGAATTACATGGGCATCTCCTTCAGCTAGTCCAGCAAATTTAGCTGGGTCAAGTCGAGCATCCATGCACGTGAGAATTGCAAACCGACGAGATGGGGGTATGGTGAGATGAGATTACCTTTATCACCGAATTTATCAGTGTAATTAAGATTAGCTGCCAGAACTTCTTCTACAATTTGGCTCATTTTTAGTTTATGTGGGCGATCGCTAGATTAGCAAACCAAAAGCTAAATTCCTACCTAGTAAATAGACCACAGGGTAGGGGCGCAAGGCCTTGCGCCCCGACGACAGGTGTGGTTCAAATACATGAAAACTGCTGTAATTTATTTTACGCAGAGGCGCAGAGAGTAGGAGTTTGAGACAAGTTTTTGCGATCTATGCGGGGTAAAAGACGAATGTTCGTAGTTCGATGCTTTCTCTTGGAGGAGCGTTGGCTGGGCTGGTGGGGTCTTCAAAGGCTGTATGGGCGGCAAAACGGGCGTGTCCTTCTTCTGCGGAGTCAAAGCATTTGATAAATAGTGCTTCGTCTCTGTGCATTTGCGGGAAGTAGAACCATTTATGTTTGGAGTTATACGTGACTCCGTATGTTTCACCGACGCGATCGCGGTAGACTAAATCACCAGCTACAAGGTCAGTTATTGCAATGCTTTGTGCGTCACACACTGTTAAGGGTGACTCTTGGATTGGTTGTGCGATCGCTCGCCAAACATTGATGATGGCAAATCGTTGTTTTAGTAGCGCATCAATATCCTCTATACCTCGCGCTGCTAATTCCAAACGGGCGCGAGTATAGCCTGATTTGGCAGTGAAGTCGTTGTGTACGCGCTTGGCAGGTTCCTTAATATTATTTTCACCTGGCTTGGAGTTACCAGCATTACGAAGGGTGTGATCGAATATCACTACCTTTGTTGCACCCGTCACCTCTTTTAACAATTGCTCGGCTTCTGGATAGTAGACTCGGCGTACTTCGTCTTCATCGTAAAAGTCGCGGACATTAGTATTATGTCCAGTAAAGGCGAATCCTTCTCTATCTAACGAGATGTTCTCTGAGATGGAGCGAGCGTTGTAAATTGGCAGTTTGTGCGTCTGATAAGTTGCATTTGTGCGAGGAATCCCGGCTGGCGGTTCGTAAATATAGTTAACAGGTTTTTCTGCCATTGGAATCAGGTAACTGAGGTTAGCCTCTACGTATGGCAGTTCTTGGGAAATCGGTCTATCTAGAACTTGGTTATTTAAGCTCATAGGTCATCCCATTTTGGATTTTGGTTAATTTTTGGTCAATACTTAACACTTAATGATTCACTTCCATTGTGTCCTATTTTTGAGATGCACCAACAGGAACAGGTTCACCGAGAACTTTGGCGAATCTTTGCAAATAGAAGTCCACAGGGTTTGCTACTGCTTGGATTGAGGAGCGATCGCGTACCAGATTCCACCATGTCTGCAAACGAGGTGTTTCTGCCGGTAGTGCGAATTTGCGGAAGTGTTCTAAGAGTGGTAAACGTTCAAACCAAGGATAGAAGCTGATATCAACTAGGCTAAACTGATCTCCTAAGAAGTAATCACCTTGGCCTAATCCTTCCTTCTCAATATATAAAAGTGCTTCTGTGAACTCTCTTTGTCCTTGTTCCTGTTCTTGGCTATCTTTACCACGCAGAAATTTGTTAAAAGCTGGGACAAAGCGAGTATTGGCGTAGTCTATCCAAATCCGAGCGATCGCTTTAGCTGCGGGATCGCGGGGTAACAAAGGTGGTTCTGGAAAAACTTCATCTAAATATTCATTGATAATAGCGGACTCGTAAATTTCAACATCCCCATGTTTGATAGCTGGAACTTTACCATAGCGCGAAATTTGCGTATACCCATCTGGTTTATTTTGTAAGTCAATTTCTATCGGGGTGAAGTCAATACCTTTTTCCAGTAAGACGACACGAGTACGTTGAGAGAAGGTAGAGGCTTTGGCGAAGTATAGTTGTATGTTGCTCATGAAATTTTTTCCTTATAATAATCGTGAATCCAGACTATTAGATTGCACAACTCAACCTAAAGCAATAAAACAGAAGCTGTTCGTGAGCCATCGCCCACTATGGATGAAAGAAACCATTCTGTTTTCTGATTAGTGCAGTTAAATAATTCACTGGCAGGTATCTACATCAGTTATATAAGATACTACAGCTTGTCGGTCGGTTTAAAGTATTATATATATTATACAGTCTTTCTGAAAATATGCATACCTAATTATTAGTGCAACTAAATAAATAGCTAGATATACAGCAACTTTGTGAAGCAGCGCGGTCTTGGGGGTTTCCCCCATGAGCGACTGCTGAACCCGCAGGGTGAGGTACAGATAATCGTAGGGAACATGGCTGTGTCCCTACCCGTATACTTAATTTACCTGAAATACGTTTTAATCAGGCGTTTGTACTTTGGGATTCTTTTTGTTGGCTGTGGCGTTTATCGCTCATTTCAGTGTACGGAAGAGAAAATCTCAAGCAGAGAATATGACGCTGTGCGTCTGTTCCTCTAGGGCTTTCACGCTCTTGCTAAGTTTATTGTAAAGACCTCTTGATTTTTATCAGCGATTGTGAGAAAGTCTGATTTAATATCTAATAAATACGGTAAATCGATAGATTTACCGTGTTATATAGCTTGACTGGAAGCAAGCCGTGGTTTTAGCTGTGCTTTAATCTCGGCAACATCCGATCGCACTGATTAGAACTACAAAAGTATAACAGCCATGCGATCAAAGCATCATACGAGCACTGAATGCCGATATTACTGTCAGGAGAATCATATCAAGTTTGGGTGATTACTTCTAATAAAATATATCAATTTAGGTTGGATTAAACGGCAGTGAAACCCAACATGAATAAGGATTAAATGTTGGGTTCCCCTGCGGGAAGCCCCTTCTCTACGAGATGCTGTTCGCATTCGGTTCTACGTTCTTCAACCCAACCTACAGATATTATTAAGTGCTTAACCAAACTGATATCGCTCCTATGTAAGTTACCTTTCAGTAAAGTAACCCCAGATATCATCCCAAATCTAGTTCGATTTCCCTGTTTCTCTAGAGGTGAGCATTTCGTGTGTGGCTAGTTGTTCTAGTTTTCAGATGCTCATGTATTCACTTATGACTAGATTTTTGCATTATTTTTTTCCAGTGGAGAACATCTCATGCAATTAGATCCAAATTCTCATCAAGGTTCCGAACAAGATACTCAGGCTAATAGCGAAATAGATAAACTGAAACAACCCCGTGTAGCTAGCAAACGTTTCTTTGGTAGTTACGCCAGCAGACGCTCATTTCTCGGTCGCGCCGGTTTGTTTAGTGCAGCTAGTGTTGTGGCAGGGGTTTTCAGCTCATCCCTTTCCTTGAAGAAAGGAGGAAATGTTGTTCAGGCCCAAAGACCTCCTGCAACGTTTACTCCTGCAACGTTTAACTATAGCAACTTTCGTAATAGAGCTTTTCAAGTACGTACAAGAGCAGCCAAGGTTAATTCGGAAGTTCCTATTCCTCCTCATCCCACCAATGGAGATGAGGCGAAGTATGCTAACAAAATTGCGACGGATACACGAGGATTACCGCATAACAAGCTGGGCGAAGTGGATCTGAAGGCTTATCAATCTTTTATTAATGCGTTGAACTCCGATGATCCCAATGAGTATGAAAATATCATCCTGGGTGGCAAACGGAAGCTGGTACAACCCCTCGGTCCATTAGCGGTTAGCTTGAGTGGGCTGAATCCGACCCAATTGACAATTCCAGTGCCACCTACCCTCGATAGTGCAGAGCAGGCGGCTGAATTCCTCGAAATTGCTTGGCAACAACTGTTGCAGGATGTACCCTTTAGCGAGTTCCGCAATAATACAACTAACCCGCTGATTCTGGCAGCAGTTCAGGATCTGAATCGGTTGTCAGCATTCAAAGGACCTAAACAGAACGGACAGGTTACACCCGAACTCCTATTTCGAGGCACCGCGATTTACGTTAATGCCTCTGGTGGAACAACTTACCACACGTTACCAGGGGTAGATGTGGGACCATACGTTTCCCAGTTTTTACTGCGTCCTGTGCCCGCAGGAACACAGAGTTATGTTCAGCTTAACCGTGTTCCCCTAGCTATTCCCGAAAACAGTTTTCAAACCAACTATAACGAGTGGTTGCTGGTACAAAATGGTGGCGATCCTGGTCGAACGATTAAATTTGACCCAACCCCTCGTTACTTTATTAATGGGCGCGACCAGTCAGAGATTGCCCACACGCCACCACCCGTCTATGCAAATGCTGCTCTAATTCTACTCGCCAAGCCAGTCATTAATGACCTCCTAGCTGGTGGCGTTGGCTCACCTTACAATCCCGGTAATCCTTATAACAACTCGAACACCCAAGCGAGTGGTTCTGCGACATTTGGCCCAGGGTATTCACAATCTATCATCGCTTGGGTTGCTCCACATGCAATCAGAGCGGCTTATTGGCAGAAGTACTATGTTCACCGTCGTCTGCGAGCAGAGGCTTATGGTGGGTTGGTTCACAACAACAAGGTGAATAAAACAAACTATCCGATTCACCCCGATGTTTTCAAGTCAGAAGTACTAGACCGCTTCTTCAGCAAAAACAAATCCTATCTGCTACCGCAAGCTTTTCCTGAAGGGGCACCATTCCACTCTTCTTATCCAGGGGGCGCTTCGGTGTCTGCAGGTGCCAGTGTCACGATTTTGAAAGCACTATTTGATGAGAGTTATGTGATTCCGAATCCGGTGGTACCCGATCCCAAAGATCCCACCAAGTTGATTCCCTATCAAGGCCCACTGCTGACCGTGGGCGGCGAATTGAACAAACTGGCGGCAAATATTGGCTTGGGTCGTGATAGTGCTGGGATTCACTGGCGCACAGATGCAGCAGCGTCGTTGGCCCTTGGCGAAGCGATCGCCATCAGCATTCTCAGAGATGAAAAGCTAACGTTCCGCGAAAAATTTGAAGGTTTCACCTTCACCAAGTTTGATGGTACAAGAATCACAGTTTAAAGCTTTGACTGTTTAGAAAATATAGAGACACGATATTTCGCGTCTCTACATTTACTTAAATCCTATTTAGTTTCAGAGTTCTACAATGTCTGATCTTCGGAGATTTTACTCTCGATGCCTGCGGTGGTCACTGAGCTTTGTCGTTCGCGCAGCGTCTCGTAGAGAAGTGCGGGCTGCGCCTACGCGATTTATGTTATTGAGCATAGCGGTAGCGATCGCGCTCTTGATATCTACAACACAAGCACTCAATCCCAAAAATATAGTATCAGCACAAGAAGCATCGCCGGACATAGAACTAGCTAAGAAAATCGGTAAAGAAATTATTGCTGCTTGTCCCGTTGTCTCTGATGCTAAAAATTTAGCTGCCTTCAACTCATGCGCTGACAAACTCGCTAAGCTAACAACCCTCCGCGAAACCATGAATGCACCCTTCTTGTGGGGCGCTCAAAGCAAAGTCGGTAATTATAATCTCAAAGATAATCAAACAACTGAATTTAATCCATTAGTTTGGCGTCGCATTTACCTAGCTACTTTTATGTTCAAAGGTGAACCAAAGGTTGAACAGGTAAACAATTTAATTGTGATTCACCTTCCCATTCAGTTCCGTAATCAGCTTGATATTGGTGCTTATCCTTATCCTTTTTGGCACTCATCGAAAAAGTGGAATTCTTACCAGCAAAGTACTGAATTACTTCTGTTTCTAGAACAGAAAAAGCTTAAAGGGGCGCTGCGTTCAGCTGTGGTTGACCCACAACGACCAAAGGTAAATCATGTATGGGATGGTAATTGGGTTTGGAATGATGCTCATGGTCAGAAACAACCTTATGTGACACTGTATACTCGTTTGTTTTCTCCATCGAACCCATACGTTGCTAAAGTTGATGCTGCTTATCGGGCATTTGAGGTTAATTTACGTCAACACGCTTGTATTGTTTGTCATAGTCCAGACAACGCGGCCAAGCAAAATCCTTTAGTAATGCTGAGTTATCCAAATCAAGCGCTCTCCTTACGACACGAAACGGTGCGCCAAATTAAAGAAAAACGAATGCCACCTCCGGCTGGTATCATTAACGATCAAGAGCGACAAAAGTTAGTTGAACTCGCCCAAGCATTTGCCCAAGCAGGCGACCAAGCCCTAGCTTACGAAGGAGAAAAAATAACTTCTTTCAAGTTCATTCAAACAACTGGTGATTGAATCTGATGTGGTGCTGTCAGTGCTAGTTCCTGCTGCCGTCACACAGGCAGCCTCAGAAGTCGCTCAAGCAATAGGCAACGTTGGTAAAAGCATTCTGGTGTCAATGTCACACTGTTAAAAGCGTTTTTTGATGAAAACTTTGTTATCCCCTCACCAGTAGTGCTTGATCCCAATGACCCAACAAAAGTAATTTCTTACAGTGGCCCACCACTAACTGTGGGTGGAGAGTTGAATAAACTAGCAACTAACTATGCTATTGGTCGCGGTCACGGCGGTATTCATTGGCGTTCAGATGGTTCTGATGGTTTGGCTTTAGGAGAAGAGGTTGCTATTAGTCTGCTCAGGGATGAGAGACTGGGTTATAACGAAATATTCAATGGCTTCACCTTCACCAAATTTGACGGTACAAGAGTCACAGTTTAAACAGATTTTCGGTGTTATGGGAGTGCTGAGTAAAATACCTTTACTCAGCAATACCTTCACCAAAAAAAGAGGATTAAGAGATAGGGTCGATTAAAAAATTAGTTTAGAAGGTAGTTTCATTGATATCAATTGCTTATACTCCTGCCACAATATAAGGAAAATAAATTAAATACAAAGGTATAGCTCGACTGAACCTTATAGATATGAAAAAATCCAACTACTATGACTATATTGCACAAATCTATGACCAAACACGCTGGCTAACAGAATCAGTTGCAGAGGAAGTTGCCGATTTTATTCTTAAGCTGACTTGTGCCACGCCTGAAACCTCTTTTTTAGAACCAGGTGTTGGCACAGGATTAAATGTTATTCCTCTTGTCAAACGGGGTTATTCTGTGACAGGAATTGATGCTTCTCAAGAAATGCTTGCTCAGTTCCGTCAAAAATTAAATGTCACTCCTCCTAATTTGAACCTGATCTACGGTGATGCTTCACAATTAGCTTTTCCAGATAACAGTTTTGATGTTGTCTTGACTGTCCACATGATCCATACTGTCTCTGATTGGAGAGTATTTTTAGACAATATTGAACGAGTACTAAAGTCTGGAGGCTTTTATCTCAATTGTCAGTGGATTACACCACCAGCCAGACGAGAATTTGAAGGATATTTTCGAGATATATTATCTAAGTATGAAGGAGCAAAGCAAAAATCGCCAAGTATTAATATAGCAATACAAAATATAGATGTAGAAGGATATTTACAGCGAAAAGGTTACGTATCAAATTATTTCGTAGCTAAGGAATGGAGAGTTAGCAATACGGTTGAAGAGATACTAAGTTTTTTCAAAGCACGAGCATACGGTTTATGTTGGCAAGTATCAGATGATATATTTCATCAAGTAATAAATGAATTTGAAGAATTTTGTATCAATCATTATGGCTCTTTAAAAACTAATCTCTCCTCTGAAGCTAAGTTTGAAATATGGGTTTACAAAGCAATTTAAAACCTCACATAAATTATGGATATTTCAATACGCAGCGTTAAGGATGATGAATTATCAGCACTGCTAGACCTGTACTGTACAAACATCTGAACCCAACAGATGCTCCCTTACCTGACGCATCAACTCTTCAGGAAATATGGAACGAAATATTGAGCGATGGCGTTCCGCCCAGCGTAGCTGATCGCAAGATTAATTACTTTGTAGCAGACTGGGAGGGAAACTTAATTGCCTCTTGTATTTTGGTGATCGTCCCTAATCTGACGCGAGGCGCTCGTCCCTATGGACTAATTGAGAATGTAATTACTCATCCCGATTATCGTCGCCAAGGTGTAAGAAAGTGCCTGATACATCATGCGTTACAATCTGCATAGAGTCATAATTGTTACAAAGTAATGCTCCTAAGTGGAAGTCAAACCAAGCAAGTACTCCAGTTTTATGAAAAAACTGGGTTTAAGAGGGGTATCAAAACTGGTTTTGTGGCTACACCAATATCTCACTGAGGTGGTGTTAAGCTTTTTCGTAGCTAAATATATATAGTGCTTGACTTATGTTTTCACAAGATGTAATTTATCAATATTAGATAAAACATCGGTAAGTTGATCGATTTTTAGTACTTTAGGAAATTCCAAATAAAAAATAGTTAAAAAACTCTCTCCTCCTTATTTCTCTGTGCGGCAGTCGCTCATGGGGGAAACCACGCCAGATGCTCCACTTGGGGAGACCCCAAGACCGCATTGGCTCCCCAAGACCGCGCTGCCTTGCCTCTGTGGTAGCCTTTAACGAGACACTCCGCGAATGTATCTAGGTTTATTTTGGTAATTTATTTCTTGGAAGTCCCTTAACAGAAATAAAGATATTTATTGTAAATTAGCCTGAGTTTAGAGTTAATAGTTTTTGTATAGTATCAAAGATTGAAAATTTTCTGAAAATTTATTGGTATAAAATACGGATTTTTCGACAAGAAATAATGTAATGCGAGAAATAGATTACTGAAAAATACAACGAAAAGGGGGATTGTTCATCTAAAATCTAAAATGATATAAGTTTTAAGAAAAGTTGAATCTTATTGATGAACTACAGGTATTCAATTAGAAATAGCAAAAGTGAGAATATTAGGGATGAAAAAAAATATTGCTTTCTCACATTAATATTCATTCAGGGAATAGCGATCGCACTCTTATTCATCAATCCAACCGCATTGGCAGCCACAGTCAATCCCTGTCCCCAAGGTATGGCGATGATTTCAGGAGGAACGTTCAAAATGGGGTCTGATAATTCCAGTTTTGTGGAGGAGCGATCGCCTGGAGATGTAACGGTGACTAACTTCTGTATTGATAAATATGAGGTAACAAACGCACAATTTGGTGAATTTGTCAAAGCCACAGGATATGTGACAGTTGCAGAGCGTCCCTTATCTGAAGAACAGTTTCCCGATTTACCTGATGAGCAGCGATTACCGGGTTCTTTAGTGTTTGAGATGGCAAAACCAGGTGTCAAGCAAGTTTCCTTTTTGAGTTGGTGGCATTGGACTACTGGCGCGAATTGGCAACATCCTTTTGGCCCAGACAGTGCGATTGCTAGCAAATCCAACTATCCAGTTGTTCACATAGCTTACGAAGATGCCCTAGCCTACGCCAAATGGTCAGGAAAATCCCTACCCACCGAAGCTCAATGGGAATATGCCGCCCGTGGTGGCTTGGATGGTGCAACCTATGCTTGGGGCAATGAATATTCTGAACATAGAGCCAACACTTGGCAAGGAATTTTTCCCTTTTTCAACACCAAAGCCGATGGTCACTTGGGCATTGCTCCCGTCGGTTCTTTTGCACCCAATGGTTATGGTCTCTATGATATGACCGGCAATGTTTGGGAATGGACTACTGATTTCTTTCAAGTCGGACACGATCGCAAATCCCATCAAATTAATCCTATTGCCTTAAATCAAAGCTTTGATCCCAAAAAGCCAGATGAATCAAAGTTACACGTAATTAAGGGGGGATCATATCTGTGCGCTCCCAATTACTGTAGCCGCTTCCGTCCGGCGGCGCGGGAGTCAGAATCACCGGATACGGGAACTACTCATATCGGGTTTCGGCTAGTTAAAAATTTGGTTTCCAGCACACTACCTTTGATGAGGAATAATAATGGCACAACTGACTGATCCTCACAAGAGAGATTCTTTGTATGCATCTCTCAAGTTAACTTCTGGTGCGATCGCCTTTTTGACAGCCCTGATGCTAATATTTTCTAGCCTCCTACCTCTACCTGCTTGGGCGGACTATGGCGACAAATTGCCATTACCCCAACCATCTTTTAAAGGCAAAATTGGCATTACTTACCAAGAATCTGAACCAGACTTCCCCAAACCGATTAAGGCTCCAGAAAATGCACCAAACGTGTTGCTGGTGTTGCTTGATGATGTCGGTTTTGGACAAACCAGCACCTTTGGCGGTCTGATCGATACGCCTAATTTAGACCGTCTAGCAGAAAAAGGATTGCGTTATAACCAATTCCACACTACAGCACTCTGCTCTCCTACCAGAGCCGCATTGCTCACGGGACGCAACCATCATTCTGTGAATACAGGTGTGGTTGAGGAGTTAGCCACAGGCTATCCAGGTTATACTGCGATTTTACCTAGAAGTGCGGCAACGATCGCTGAAGTATTGCGAAATTATGGATATAACACGGCGGCCTTTGGCAAATGGCACAATACCCCAGACTATGAAACCAGTGCGGCAGGCCCATTTGATCGCTGGCCGACAGGTTTAGGTTTTGAGTACTTCTATGGATTTCTGGGCGGTGATACCAATCAATGGAGTCCAGCTTTGGTGGAAAATACCCAACATATTCAGAAACCAAGTGATCGCCCTGATTATCACCTCACCCCCGATCTAGCAGATCATGCAATTAAGTGGATTCATACCCAACAAGCGATCGCTCCTGATAAACCCTTCTTTACCTACTTTGCCACTGGCGCTACCCATGCCCCACACCATGCGCCCAAAGAATGGATCGATAAGTACAAGGGTAAATTTGCTCAAGGTTGGGATAAATTACGCGAAGATATCTTTGCTCGTCAGCTAGCCCTTGGTGTAATTCCTGCCGATACTAAGCTGACTCCTCGCCCAGCGGAACTCCCGGCTTGGGATTCCCTCACTCCCACCGAGCAGAAAGTTTATGCGCGTCAGGCGGAAGTATTTGCAGGTTTCCTCAGCCATACCGATGCACAAATTGGTAGAGTCATTGACACGATTGATCAACTGGGTGAATTGGATAACACCTTAGTCTTTTTCATCGCCGGGGATAATGGTGCGAGTGCTGAAGGCGGCTTAACAGGTAGTGTTAATGAATTAAAAGTCTTTAATGGCATAGCAGAAAGTCCTCAAGAAGTTCTCGCGGCTTTAGATGATTTAGGTGGGCCAAAAACCTTCAATCATTTTCATGCAGCTTGGGCTTGGGCAGTAGATAGCCCCTTCCAATGGACAAAACAAATTGCTTCTCACTTCGGTGGAACCCGCAATGGTTTAGTTGTGGCTTGGGGCAAACACATCAAAGATCGTGGTAAAGTACGGAGCCAATTCCATCATGTAATTGATATTGCGCCTACAATTCTGGAAGCTGTGGGGATTGAAGAACCAGAGGTTGTCAACGGTGCAGAACAACAACCCATCGAAGGTACTAGCCTTGTCTATAGCTTTGATGATCCTGCTGTACCATCCCATCACAAAACCCAGTATTTTGAGATGTATGGCAATCGTGGCATTTACGATCAAGGTTGGGTAGCAGCCGCCCGTCATGGACGCTTACCTTGGGAGCGTGTCTCCAAAACTACCTTCGATGAAGATAATTGGGAACTATACGATATTACTAAAGACTTCAGTGAAGCCAACGATTTAGCCAAGCAGAACCCTGACAAGTTAGCAGAATTACAAAATCTATTTCTCAAGGAAGCAAAGAAATACAAAGTTCTACCCTTGGACGATCGCTTACTTCAACGGTTTGATGTTAAAATCCGTTCCAACCTAATCACAGGACGCAATAGCTTTACTTATTACACATCTGTTGCAGGGATTCCCGAAGGTAGCGCTCCCAATATTAAGAATCGCTCCTTTAGCATCACTGCCGATGTGGATGCTGCCAAAAATGGTACTGAAGGCGTTTTAGTCACCCAAGGCGGACGTTTTGCGGGTTGGAGTTTCTTTTTGAAAGAAGGTAAACCCACCTTTGCTTACAACTTATTAAATAGCGATCACACAATCATTCAATCTTCCCAACCAATTGCGATCGGTAAATCCCAAATCAAATTTGACTTTACTTATGATGGCGGCGCTCCCGGAGCAGGTGGTACTGGTAAGCTCTTGATTAATGATCAGCAGGTTGCCCAAGGCCGCATTGATAAAACCATAGGTTATCGATTTGGTTTAGATGAAACCTTTGATGTTGGTCAAGATACTGGTACACCTGCGGTAGATACTTACCAAACACCCTTTGCATTCACCGGCAACTTACAGCAAGTCACCCTGGAATTGAAGTAATAGGGATTGGGCATCCCTTCGACTTCGCTCAGGGCAAGTGGGCATTGGAAGTGTGGGAGGAGAGGGAAGCATATAATTCTCTTTTTCCCCACACTCCCTACACTCCCTCCTCCGCCCCTCCGCGCCTCTGCGTCTCTGCGTAAGATAAAAAATCATGAACGAAATCTTGTCATTAATCGACAAACTCGCACTTTTCACATTTATCGTGTTCACCATGCTGGGTGCAGGGTTAAGTCTAACTGTACAACAGATTTGGGAACCACTCCGCAACCTCCGCTTAGTCATATCATCGCTGCTGACAAATTTTGTGCTGGTGCCACTTTTTGTATATTTACTATTGCAAGTAGTACATTTAAGTGAACCACTCAGAGATGGCTTACTGATCATGGCAGTAGCATCAGGGCCTCCAGCACTACCTAAACTTGCCCACATAGTCAAAGGCAATATAGCTTTCTCGGTGGGGTTAATGATGTTGCTAATGTTGGGCACAATTTTTTATATGCCGATTGTATTGCCCTTAGTGGTGGAAGGTGTACAAATTAACTCCTGGGACATTGCCAAACCCTTATTGTTAATGATGGTCAGCCCATTGATTATTGGGTTATTCATCAAAGCAAAATTGAGTGCGATCGCCCCCATTATCCAGCCAATTTTGTTCAAATTATCTAATGCTGGATTGCTTTTAGGTCTGGTAGTCAGGCTGATAGTTCACACTAACGATATCATTGGCTTATTACAAACAGGTGCAATCTTAGTTTGTGCCGTTTTCATAGTCTTCTCCTTTACCGTGGGTTATCTTTTGGGCGGCCCTGGTATCGATACTCAACGAGTGCTAGGAGTCGGAACAGCTCAACGTAATTTTGCCGCAGCATTGTTAGTAGCTACAAGTAATTTTGAAGATCCCAGCGTCGTGAGCATCATCATGGTGACGAGTATTTTAATGATGATCGTAGTTTTGATCGCCGGGCCAAAGTTCATAGAACTAGACCAAGGAACGGGTGTAGAGATAGAACAGGTAGAAGGTTGAAACCTTCCCTAAGAACTGTGTTTGGCAAATACGCTAAGTCAATAGTTTTACCGTATTATGTATTAAATACGTAATTATATCAGATAAAAAACTATATGTGAGGTAGCAGATGGTTCAATCACAAACAAGCTCTTTTGATGCAATTAGTCCAACAGCTTTGATGGTAGCTTATACTAGGCAGTTTACTGATATCCCCTATGGCAAGGAATTATCTCAATTAGTGAATGCCGAAAGCTTCATAGAACAACTGCAACAAAAAAAATTAAGTCAGCCGAGTGAAGTTTCTGTTCTTGTTGAGGCTCGTTACAAAGCTGTTAATCAAGTAATATCTCAACACTTGCAATTTGAGACTACCCAAATTATCGAGTTAGCATCTGGATTATTGCCTCGTGGTATGGCAATGTCTCAAAATCAAAATATCACTTTTGTTGAAAGTGATTTACCTGCAATGATTAGTCAGAAGCAGCAATTCGTAAAACGATTGATTGGAGAACGGCAGAATTTGTATTTTGAAGCAATTGATGCTACTAATCAACCTAGTCAGTTTCCTTTGAATGTAAATTATTTACATCAAAACCAACCTATAGTTGTTTTATGCGAAGGATTATTAACAGACCTAACCTTAGCAGAAAAGCAAAAAGTGTTTGCTAATGTTCGTGAGATGCTGCGAGTTTACGGCGGTGTATGGATTACACATGACCTAACCACTTTTGATGGCTTGAATCAACTACGGCAAATTAGTCCTGGGTTGCAAAGACTCAATCAAACTGCAAGTAATGTCTCAGGTCGAGCTATTAATAATTATCACTTTGAAAACATCGACCATGTGAAACAGTTCGCTTATGAACAAGGGTTTGATATTAAAGAATATAGTATGCTCGAAGTGATGAATCAAATTACTTGTTTAAAGCCTTTAGGGATTGAGCCAGAGGTTGTTAAATCAATATTGGCTATTGGCTCTACTTTTGTTTTAACCCTTTGTAATTCTTGATATCTTTACAGGTTTTTTTGTATGTACCCTCGAAAAGGGGGAATGTCATAACTGCTTTTGAAGTATTTCGTGACCGTTTGGTCAAATTATAGTTCAAATCACAAGGGAGAAATCAAAGGTATGGCAAATATTGCATTGATTGTTGGGGCTGGTAGTGGACTCAGTGCTTCACTAGCCCGTTTATTGGCAAAAGAAGGCTTTGCTATTGCTTTAGCAGCGCGACAAATTGATAAGCTCAAAGCATTATCTGATGAAATCGGAGCCGTCAGTTTTACTGCTGATGCTTCTCAACTAGATGAAGTTGAACAACTATTTACAGATGTCGAACAAAAACTAGGAGTACCAACATTGGTTGTGTATAATCCTAGCTGGCGCGTTCGGGGTTCATTTGTGGAACTTGACGCAGCCGATGTTGCCAAAACACTAGAAATTACTGCGTATGGTGGCTTTTTAGTTGCACAAGCGGCGGCAAAACGTCAGTTAGCTGTGGGTGGGGGAGCTATCTTTTTTACAGGTGCTTCCGCCAGTGTTAAGGGTTATCCTCAGTCTGCACCGTTTGCAATGGGTAAATTTGCTTTACGGGGTTTGGCTCAAAGCATTGCCCGTGAATTGGCTCCTCAGAATATCCATGTGGCGCATTTTGTGATTGATGGAGGAATTCGTTCTGCTACCCGGATAGAACCAGATAATCAACCAGATAGTTTACTTGATCCAGATGCGATCGCTCAAACTTACCTGAACATTCTGAGCCAACCTCGCAATGCTTGGACTTGGGAAGTAGAATTGCGTCCCTGGGTGGAAAAATTTTAACCTAATGTGGTAATTTTCCTTCCTAAACCCAGTAGAGAGGGAATGCAAAGAACTGTGTTAGCGTCCACTTGCATGATCATTAGTGTCTACCAGCACTACTGATGTTATTTCGTAATGAATACACTCATCTAGCTCACATTCCACAATTATTCGTTTAGCATCAGGAAAATGCCGTTTTGGACGATGACAAGATAACTTTACTATCACTAACTTTTTACTGCTGGTAGGTGCTATTTTTTAGCTCACAACACTCATTAGACAGTCAGGGAAGGTATTGTATAAGTTAGCTAATTTTTGGAGACAGCAATCACACGCCATAAGTTAGTTATAGTAAGGTTTTAATAGTTTTTAAAGACGTATAATACCCTTTGACATAGCCAATATTCGGTGATAGTTTTTTGGAAAACTCCAAGCCATTTAACTAGGAGGAACTTTCGTGATGTTTCGCCCAATCTTTCATCTTGCCTTCCCCGTCCAAGACCTTGAAGAGGCTAAAAAGTTTTATGTTACCACTTTTGGTGCTAGGGTCGGTCGTGTCCGTGACAAGTGGATCGACATATTTCTCTTTGAAGGCCAGATTACTTTGCATGAACGACCTTCTGAAGTGTTACCGGCGATAGAACATGGCGTGCGTCACTTCGGGGCGATTTTGGCGTGGCGTGATTGGGAGGTTCTTGCTCTTCGCCTTGATGAAATGAGGGTTCAGTTCAAGGTAAAGCCAAATGTTTCTGGCGTGGGTACCAACGCAGAGCAAGCGAAGATGTTATTGAGTGATCCGAGCGGAAATGTGATCGAAGTAAAGGCATACAGAAATCCATCTGTCGCTTTGGAGATGCAAGACTTGGAAGATTATAGTAACTCTATCGACTTACTATAGTATGCAGTAATAAATTTGCCTCTGATAATTTTGATGGGTATAGCTGATAAATCCGCAGTTAATCTTAAACTTGAATACTATGAGGATTGTAGTTGTTAAATGTATTCCTGTTTAGGTAAGTGTTTTAAGATGTATCTTTTTTGAAGATTCTACACACTATTCCAGCTTTGCCTCTATAGTTAGCTATGTGATTAAAGCTGTGCTTTTTGATCTTGACGATAGGCTCATAGATCATGACGCAGCAATTAGAATTGCAGCAGGTGCATTATTTGATAAGTAATTAAACAAAATTAATCACATAGTTTTTTCCAAATCCTCTAAGGATTTTTTCAATAGATGCAATAAAAGTTTGCCAGCTAGAATAAGCATCTATTTCAATCCATTCATGCTTAATCGGACTTTGGACAAAACGTTGCTCTAGATATACATAGCAAAGTAATCATTGTAGATTTCTGTATTAGTCATGACAGTGAGTTCTATTTGTTTCTGTTCTTCATCTGTTGCCGAACTTGTAGCGGAGTCTAAGCTTTCTTGAGGAATAAAATCACCACAGTATTCATTCGCAGGTACAGCTGCATTCATCTTCTGGGGATAACTCAATTTGAGATTATTCATGATGGTAATGAATTGACTACGACTGCGATCGCTAAATCTGGGATTAAGCCGCTTTTCTTCGCCAATGGTGGAAACAGTACGCCCTTTATAGTCATGGGCAGGATATACCAAAGTATCATCTGGCAAGGTGAATAAGCGTTGTGTCACCACATCGTATAAAGTTCCAGCATCGCCTCCCTGAAAATCTGTGCGTCCACAACCACGAATAAATAAGGCATCACCAGTTAACAGATGGGTTTTGTTTACCAAATATGCTACGTGACTGGCGGTGTGGCCTGGTGTGGAAATTGTTTCGATGATTACCGATCCCACCTCTAGGATTTCGCCACCGACAAGGGAGTGATCGGCTTTTGTCACAGCAGTATTCTGGGGAACAATTACCTGAGCGCCTGTTTGTTGCCTGAGTTTGCCTGCCCCTGTGATGTGATCGGCATGAAGGTGAGTTTCTAGACAGTAGCGTAGCTTTAATCCCAGTTCACCTAATGATTGCAAATCGCGGTCAACTTGCTCTAATACAGGATCAACTAGAACAGCATCTCCTGTCTGCTGGTCGGCAATTAAATAAGTGTAACTACTAGTTTCAGGGTCAAAAAATTGCCGAAATAGGAAAGTTGACTGGGGTATCTCTGCACTGCCATCAGTTACGCTTAACAAAGGCATCGTCACAATAGTCCGCACACGCACTGGTAGCGACTGCAACAACGCCTTAGCTAATTCCTGCGCCTGTCCCCGTAATTCTGGAACAGCAATACTTTCCCACAAGTCGCCCTTGCGGGGAGTTCCCAAGGTATAAAGCAGCGTCGAAACGTTACCGTCTGTTGCATATAAAGCACCGTGGGTATCTGTATCTAATCCTAAACCGATGGCATTGGGGCGAATTAATTTCTGCGATCGCAAATTAGTAATCAGAGGATGAGGCGATCGGCGATAATCTGCTGCTACCCCCGTACAATTCACCACCCGGCTGACGTGCAAGATATTATTAGTTTGGGTTTTGCGTTGGCACACGGTAACAGCTACACCCTCCGGCAAAGCTTGATATTCCCGAATCCGCCCTGCGGTAATGGTGAGTTGAACAGAATCTAGCATTTGGGTGACAACATCCGCCACTCTTGGGGCAATGCGGTGACGATGCACATCCCAATAAGGTGTCAAATGACGCAAAAAACGTTGCTGTTCCTCGGTCGGTAGTTTTTGCCAGATTTTCTGAATCATGGGACGCAGAGAATCAATTACTGCTCGCCAGTCATAGCCTTGGGCAGCAGCAATTTTCACCTCGGCACGCACCCGATGTAACCAGCCGCGTACACTTTTTGGTAAATTTTCTGGGGTCAAAAAGGAGGGATAAGGTTGAGCCGCTTGATGTTTGAGGGGAAATAATCCTCGTCGGGACACAGCATAAATTTTGCCCCGATGTTGGCGATCGCCCAGAGATAAAACCATATCCACCATCGTCAATCCCGTACCAATTAGCAACACAGGCGCATCAGCATCAAGGTCTGCTAGGGCATCGGCTGACCAAGCATTCCGCAGATAACTTTCATCATTACTGTTTGCGTTTTCAATGGCGGGAGGTGCAGAGGGTGAGTTCCCCAATGCCAACACAACTCTGTCTGCGGCAAAACAGCGACCACTACGCAGAGAAATCATTGCGCCTTTTTCTTCAGGCTGTACACCTACCACTTCATCGGTCAAGCGTTCTAGTCGCACATCACTAGGTGCTGTGGCTTCTGCTTCTGCCAAAACTGATTGAATGTATAAACCATAGACCTTACGAGGTATGAAGGTACTGGCATTGACTTTTTGGGGCAAAAATGCTGTTAACTCATCGCGGTTGTGTTGAAGCCAACGTAACAAATGCCCCGGATCATGGGCAAATGCACTCATGTTGCCTGCCGATACATTCAGCAAATGACAATTGGTATCTGTGCTATAGGCAATTCCCTTGCCCATTTGATCGCTACGCTCAATCAGCTTAATGGTGAGAGGTTGGTTGGCAGTCTTCAATAGATGGGTAGCGACTAGAGAACCACTAAAACCTCCGCCAACAATAGCGATCGTGGTTGGAGTATGGGCAGTTAAAAAACTAGGGTTCATGGCGGTCTTAGTTAAAATAAATAGTTACGCCTGTTTCATAAAGTCTATCTACCGGGACTAAATGCATTTCCAACCCAGCTAAAAGAATTAAGACTTGATTTCTTATAAATTCTTATAATACCTGCTTTTAGGCATTAAATACATGTAATTGATAAATTAACCGTAGTTTTTGGTTACACGGTAATCATGCTTATCGAATTATTCATGCACAGTTTGCAGGGTTAGCGCTACTATAAGCCAATGTGCAATTGCTCATGGTTTTTTGAGAACTACCTCAAAAAAACCTTTATTTATAAAGTAGCGCGATGACACAGACAAATACAGAGCGTTTATACTCCTTTGAAGAATATCTCGTTTATGACGATGGTACTGATAGCCGTTATGAGTTGGTGGATGGGAAACTAGAACGCATGAATCCACCAACTTTTAGACATTTACTACTTGCTAAATTCATAGAACAGACATTTGATACAGAAATCAATCGCTTGAGTTTACCTTGGCTATGTTTTAGAGAGGCGGGGGTAAGAACGGGATGGCAAAAGTCAAGATTGCCTGATGTTTATGTTGTCACGGCTGAACAGGTGATGGAATTTCTTGATGAGTCTGCTGTTTGTCAGTCTGTGCCGTTATTAGTAGTGGAAGTTGTCAGTATTGATTCAGTAAAACGCGATTATCGATATAAACGTTCTGAATATGCAGCGTTAGAAATTCCTGAGTATTGGATTGTAGACCCAATAGAGTCAAAAATTACGATTTTATTGTTGGAAGATGGATTGTACGAGGAAAAAGAGTTTAGCAAAAATCAGCAAATTGTGTCTGCAACTTTCCCAAAAATTGTGCTTACAGTTGAACAAGTGTTAGCTGCGGGTAATGTTGGTTAAAAAATAGCGATGCTTAGGTTGGGCTGCGCTTACGCAATACTCAGTAGTGTTTACAAAAAACTTATTTTAGTCGATTAGCCAAGAAATTCGACTAGTGAGGATATTAAATTATCTCACGATAGCCGTTCGCGCTAGCGTCTCCATTGGCGTAGCCTCTCCCTTTGGGAGAAGGAGAAGGCTTAAGCTTCGTTTATCGCACTCGTTTTCTTAGCCACCAAACCATAAAACCAACAATGATTCCAACCATCAGACTGGAACTGAAAGGGTAGTCGCAAAAATAAGGAATTTTAGGAAAGATATCTTTCATACTTTCTTTACTACAAAAATCTTTGGCAGGGTCTTTTAGCAGAGATACGGTTGCTATACCAGCACCAGCAACAGCTACAAGTTCTTGAAAGTTACGCTCTCGTTCAGATTTTTCGACTTCTATGCGACTGCGAGTAGAGTTAATTGTATCTTCTAAAAGTTGCAAGCCAAGCTGCATATTTTCGATATCTTTGGTAATTTGTGGTAAGTATTTTTTGTTGGCTATGCCGCTAAATTTTTCTAAAAAATCTAACTGATTATTTTGACCTGCTTTTTCTTTAATCAAAGCTAAACGAAGTTGATAATTAGATAAATTAATTTCAATAATTTGTTTTTGAAAAGATAAGTTGAGTAAGTCGATTGTGTATTGCTGGAGAATGTTATCAATATTATTTAAAATCTTGCGAGAAGTTGTAAGATTCTGCTTTTCTTGCCTTGAATTACTTTGATTGGTAATTTTTCTATTTTCTTCAATCTGTTTATAATGATTGAGCAGAGATTCTTTGACTAAACGACTTTGCCAATAAGCCCACGAAATCTTACTTCGATAACAAAATAACCCCATCCAATCTTTATAAAATTTCGCAGCTTGTTCTGCGCTTTTTCGATGAGGATAAATAGCAATAATCACATGATATTCGTGATTATTTGAATGAGTGGTTACTTTTTCTCCACTCTGATTTATATTTTGCGATCGCCCTACTTCAAAAACTTTCCCATCTAAAAAAGTACCTTTTTCTGGTTGCCAATAAGTATCTTTAAATAAAGCATAATAGCAATCTTTGGCAATATCTTCAGGATTTTGAGACGAGTTTTCTGGTAGCCAACCAGAAAGCAACCAGGTTTTTCCAATTGTTACCAGTTCTTTATTGACTTTTTGTTCAATTTCAGTTTTTAAGGTTGCAAAAGACTCAGCTGGTTGAGTTTCGGTTTGATTATTAATAGAACAATCAAGTTGTAAGCCATAAGTGTCATTTAATCTAACAGCATAATAGTATCCTTCTAAAGTTTTATTCTGGGAAATCAAGTTAATTTGAGTAGGATGGGTAATCTCTAAATACTCGGTTTCAATATCAGGATCGTGGAATTGAGTATCAGAGGGTAATTGAGCTAAAAAAGCTGCTTTGTTTTTTTGGGTTTCTGCATCAGTTGTATTTAAAGAAGTTTTTAAAGCATATAAAAATAAATCAAGTGTAGGATAGATTAAATCGCTCATGACAAGGAAAAAACTAATTTGATTGATTGGATTGAGATAAAACTTGTTTGCATTTTTCTAAAAATGTGGCTTGTTTAACTGTTTCTTCTGGTTTTTCAGAACTACCAACAATGACTACAACATTATTGAGTTGGCTTTCGTAGCCTGTAGCTTCATCTTTTGGTTTAAAGCCTCTAGTTATTGGAGCCTTGTCAAGAGCATTGAGTCTACTAATTTCTGCTTCATTAGGAAGTAAATCATCAGGAATTTCTTCTAGATTATCTAATTGAGATTTATAAAATTGATAAGACTGATTTAAGTCAGGATTTGGGGTAATTATTTCTAATAAAAGTCCTTTAATATAGTCTTCCCAAGCTTTGGGTTGGGTGTATAATTGCTTTGCAACTTCTTTTAAATTCTGTTTCTCTTGTTCTCCAAAGGGGGTTTCTAAGTCTCGAAACGCCAAGAGAAAAGCGAGGAGAGTGATAATATTGTCAGCCTTTGCGTTCATAGGTTTTTATACCAAACTTACTAGGACTACTAGTATAAACTTAATTTAAGTGCGATAATTCTAACAGATATTTGATGTTCAGTTTTGATTTTCTATGTCTGTAAAGAATAATCTATTAAATAAAATGTTGTTTATTATACGTTTCGTTACGTAAATGAATATATTTTATTGCACGGTTTTCTAGTTATTTTCCGTAGAAACTAAAGAATGCTGTGAATTAGGTATTAAAACTGTGGACAGATTTTGTCTACAGTTCAACAAAAAATTCTAATGGTTAGTGGGGTAATAAAAATGGCATCGGAATGGGCTGCTCAAATTATTGGAATTAATTATTACCCAGAGTCCACCACTCTAAGCAAGCTAACAGCAGCAGCAGATGATGCAGAGAAAATTGCCCAACAATTAGAACAATACGGTTATAGACCTTGTCGCACTGAGTGTTTACCTGGAACTTTAAACCCGAAGGGAGAAAGTAAAATTGATCGCGACGGGACGGTAAAGATGTCAGACTTGACAATGGCGATTACTAATCTTTTTAATCCTCCTAACCAAATGCCAGAAACAGCATTATTCTTCTTTTCAGGACATGGGTGGTGCAAAACTGTGAACGGGAAGAAGGAAGTATTTCTAGCTACGAGTGATGTCTTACCTACTAAAAAAATCTATGGTATACGCCTAAATTGGTTGGGAGAGCAGTTGCTAAAAAGTCCGGCTAAACAAGTCGTTGTTTGGCTAGATTGCTGCTATAGCGGTGAATTGATAACATTTTTTGACAAAAATAAAAATAAATTTAAAGATAAAGACTACTGTTTAATTACTGCAACCCGTTCCTACGAAACTGGTATAGAAATTCCCCATAAGCAGGGGTTGTTGACGAAGGCGTTACTTGAAGGATTGAAAGCCGAAAATGACTCAGATGAGATGATCAATAGCCACAAATTGGAAGATTTCATTACACGCCGAATGCAGAGTACATCCCAGCATCCGTTAATTGCCAATTCCCCACGAGCAATTCTGCTGACAACTAAGTTTTCTCAAAAAAGCTTTCAGGATAAGTGTCCTTATCGTTCCCTGTCGTATTTTAAGGAGACACAAGAAGATGCTGAGGTTTTTTATGGGCGGAGTACGCTGACTGAGCAATTGATTAAACAGGTAGAAAATAAGCATCGCCTAATTGCAGTATTAGGAGCTTCCGGTAGTGGAAAATCATCTTTGTTACGGGCTGGTTTACTCTACCAGATGAAGTTAGGGCAAAAGATTCCAGGGAGCAATCGCTGGACTTATATTACTCCCTTTACGCCTAAAGAATCTCCTGTTAAAAGTTTAGAGGAGGCTTTTGCCAGGGATATGAAAGACACCCTACCCGCGCTGTCGCGCACCCTCCCCTTGCCAAGGGAAGGGTTGGGGAGGGGTGATTTTGCTCATGTCATCGGTGAGAGGTTAAAAGCATTAAACACACCAGTCATTTTGATTATCGACCAGTTTGAAGAATGCTTTACTATATGCGATGACAGGCAGCGTCAAGCATTCTTTGACTGTTTGCTGAAATTAATTGACTGTACAGATAACCTCTATATTTTCATTGGGATGCGATCGGATTTTCGGGGGAGATGGCGAGAATATCCTGAATTTGCCGGGAGAATCCATAAACCTTACATCAACGTCGGACATCTCAACCGTCAGGAAATTGAAGAAGCGATTACTAAACCAGCTGATTGGGTAGGATTAGGCATAGAGGGAAGATTAAAACAGCAACTAATTAATGATGTTGAGGATTACCGCGAAAGTTTGCCTTTGCTGCAATATACCTTAACAGAATTGTGGCGTGAGTCGAGAAATCAAGGTGATGACTTTTTCTGGCTGAAAACTTATGAGAATTTAGGCGGGGTTGAAGGAACGCTACAAAAACGCGCTGATGCAGTTTACAAAAGTCTTTCACTAACAGAAAAAACTGTAGCGCGGCGAATTTTTTTGAAATTGACGCAAATGGGAGAAACCATAGATGTACGGCGGCGCGTGCGTTTATGCGAATTGGTTAATTCCCATCATTCCTTGGAACTTTTGCAACAGGTGAGTGAGAAGTTAGCCGATAAGGATGCACGATTAATTACAAAGAGGGATGAGCCGGATTCCCAGGATGTGATTTTAGATGTTGTCCACGAAGCCTTAATCCGCCATTGGCAAATGTTGCAGGAGTGGAAAAAGGAATATAAGTTGGGAATTGGCACTGAGCGTCAGATTGAAGCAGAAGCTCAAGAATGGGAGAAGGAAGGTAAAAACCCAGATTTTCTCAGAAAAGATGGCAGATTAACAGTAGCAAAAAAATATTTAACTAAATTTGGCAATTGGCAAATGTTGAATGGGGTAGCTGAGGAGTACATTCGGGAGAGTCAAAAACTGCAAGTTCGTCTTGAGCAAGAAAAGAAAGAACACCAACAAGAAAAGTTGGTAGCAGCAGGGCGGAAAAATCGAGTTGTCACTTTGTTTAGTATAGTAGGGTTAGCTGGAGTAGCTATCTTTGCATGTTATCAATGGTACAATGCCCACAGTTGCTATAGGCTACGTGTTGATTCACAATCAAATTCCCAATGTGAACGATAACGATCGCACTCTCTGCGATGGCATTGGTACAAAGAGCAATTAGCTTTACAGCCGGAAATCAATTACTGCTACTGCGATCGCACTTTTGAGAAACTTCCGGGGCGATCGCTTACAAAAGTCAAACAATGCACTGATGAAAACAGGCGATCGTTTCACTGGTCTTTGCTGATCTAAAGTTGACTGCTGTTCAAGTTTTACAAGGATGCTGAAAATTCAGCAGGAGAGTGTTCCCTTCGACTTCGCTCAGGGAACACTTTGCTTAGGGAAGACTTTTTCTAATAAAAAGCGATCGCGCAAATCAATTTATGGCTTATATGTACATTCTTGAATGTGCTGATGGTAGTTACTACACGGGTAGTACAACGGATCTTGAGCGGCGGCTGTGGCAACATCAACAAGGTGAGGGCGCAAACCACACAGCAAAACGGTTGCCTGTAAAACTAGTTTTTTGTGAGTATTATCAGTGCGTAGTGGATGCTTTTGAGCGTGAGAAGCAAGTGCAAGGTTGGAGTCGAAAAAAGAAGCAAGCTCTAATTTCAGGGGATACAAATTTGTTGCATAAGTTAGCCGAATGTCAAAATGAAACTCATTACAGTAGGTTGGCTGGCTTCGGTGGTGATGGCTTCGACGCTTCGATACAAAAACGCTCCCTGAGCGAAGTCGAACGCTCCCTGAGCAAAGTCGAAGGGAGCGACTGATCTTGCAGCAACTTCTGCTTTGACGTTTCCGTGTTTCGCGCAAGCTGTAGCAACTTCCGCTTTGCTTGTAGCAACTTCTGCTTTGACGTTTCCGTGTTTCGCGCAAGCTGTAGCAACTTCTGCTTTAACGTTTCCGCGTTTCGCGCAAGCTGTAGCAACTTCTGCTTTAACGTTTCCGCGTTTCGCGCAAGCTGTAGCAGCTTCCGCTTTGACGTTAGATCAATTCGTAATTCAGAATTCGTAATGTACGAATTGGTATAAAGCAAATAGATTTTAGGCTTTTTCAGAAAAATCAACAATTCCACGTATGACAACCTTTTCAACAATTGTCCACTATAGAGTTATAAGAAATTGAGAAAATGAGTATTAATTATGGGAAGGCGAAAACGCAATTCACGTACTCTTGGCAAAGCTGAACTACGTCTAGCAAGCGTTAAATCTATTAGTCAAACTCTTGATGTCGGAGAGGGGTTAACAGTCAAAGATTATACTGGAAAAATCGAAAGGATGCGGCAATCTTTAGAAGCATACAATACCACCCTCTCCACTATTAATGTTTTACTAACCCAGCTCGTCGAAAATGAACAGGATTTAGCAGACTATTCTGAGAAAATTTTGCGTGGTATTGCTTATAAATATGGTAGTAATAGCCATGAATATCAGATGGCTGGAGGTACTCGTAAAAGCGATCGCAAGCGTACTGTGCGTCAAAGCGTCGTTTTGCCGAAGTAAGGAGGCGCAATTAAACGCAATCGCATCCATCGCAGACTCAAGCTGTTGATTCAGCTTTGCATTTGGGATACCATCGCCTGTGCAATATCTTTAGATGTAGCGCCTGTTACTAACATCGTTATTTTTTGGTCAGGTTGGGGAATTCTATAAATACGGTTCAGTTATTGCCCAACCCTGGATGTGGGTTGCTCTGAACCGTGTTGTCACGATATTCTGAGTTTTGAGGATCGGCTGATGGATAAATCAATTATTCAGTTGGTTGACGAATTACCGACTGACAATATTACTGTGAAAGTTTTAAAGGCTCTTGATTATGTAGCACCAGGTGAATGGAGCAATTTGACAGGGTTTGACAATAATATCCGCGCTATTACTGGAGAAACCGATGCTAAAGTAATTCAAAAAATCCGCGATCGCGCTGCTACTTTATACGAAGATCCTCAACAAGGCTACCAGTTTGCAATCAAACTTTATCAAACAATTGATAAGGCAGATACAGCTATGGCAGCAGCAGCTTTAGCAAATAAAGTTAGTGAAAAAATCGGCTTTCTCTCTTTTTTAGGCAAAATTACTCCCAAAGCTGATGTCACTCAATCCATTGACTTGGTACTAAAAATTGCCGTCGAAATCATCGCCTTTTGTAAACTAAATGGTATTCCTCAACCTAATCCCCAAGAGTTTGCTAATTCCCTGACTAACAACTATCAAAATGCATCCCTAATGCGGATGGTAGCTTTAGTTTGTCTAGATGGAATTCTACCCTTGGGCCCTGACTTTCTCAGCAAAATTCACGGAGTTATTAGTGGTACTGATGCTAGTGCAATAACTCAAAATCCGGTTTTCTTAGCCGTTAATAACTTTCTTCCAGGCAATAATCCTTCTGATAAAGTTGGTTTTATCAGTCAGGGTTTCAACTCTGTAGAAGGCTGGATGAATAATTTAGTATCCAAGACAGGTATAACCCCGCAATCAATTTCTAGTAGTTTGGGTAATTTTATTCAGATTGCTGATGATAATTTAGATTTAGTTGCAGCATTCTTAGATCAAACTACCAATTACTATGAGCATACAGGAATTCAAACTGTCGTTCGCAGTTTGATTTTGCAAGCATACACTTTAGTAAAAGAGGAAATTAAACAAGAGGAACAAAAGCCGATTCAAGATGTCTCATCTGCTGTTAAATCAGATAAAAATCAGTATGAAGTAAGCAAAACAGTAGAAGTCTGGGATAATGATGATGAGGATTGGTATCAGGGAACAATTGAGAAAATCCAAGATGACCAGTTCTTGGTTCATTACCTTGGTTACGGTTCATCTTATAACGAGTGGGTGGGCGAAGATGACATTCGGACTCGCGATCTTCGCTCTGCTGATGAAAATGGATATGCAGTAGGTCAAAAGGTAAAATGTTGGGATGATGACCAAGAGGCTTGGTATTCCGCAACGATTGAGCAAATCCAAGGTCAGCAATACTTCGTTCATTACATTGATTATGACTCATCTTATGACGAGTGGGTTGATAGCGATGAGATTTCCTAACTGTTGAATTAGCACGGGGCTGACGAGAGCAATATCTGCGATGGGCTATTGAGTATCGCGCCCTGTGCTAGCATACAGCATTTATCAAAATTCATAATTGAAGAATAATTTTCTTAGTCAGAATTACTCAGGACTTACGCACAAGGAACGGAAAATCGTAGACGCATTCGCGGAGCGTCTCGTAGAGAAGCGGCTTGCCACAGGCTACCACAGAGAAGCCAGGCGCTAACAGCGGGTTCCCCGACTTGTAGCAACTGGCGCGACGCAGAGGACACGGAGGAATAAGAGTTTGAGAGGTTTTTTGCGTAAGTCCTATTACTGTTGAGATAAGAATGGTTCAAATAAATGATAAGCCTCATAATTACGAAAATGTCTAGCGTATAAGTCAACACCATCACTAGCCGATTCAAAGCCATCATCTAATACTGAATTCACATCTATTACCTTTTTCAAAGACCAGGTAATAGTTTCTCCATCCTCATTTTTATAGCTTCCTTCTTCTTTTTTAGCATAACTTATAGCCTTTTCTTTGGCTTTTTCTAAAGAACTAGATTTGAGCAAAACAAAGCATTCCTGGTACAAGGGTTGATAATCCGGTGCATCGGAAGATGATTCATAAAGAATTACGGCAATGTAGAAGGATTCTGTTTTATCTGCACTTTCGGGTTTCATCCAATTTCCTCCAAGACTACTTCTTGAATCTACCATCATTCAATAACTTCCAAGCCCTTTTAGCGGGGGCTGATTTATCATTTTTGATCTCTTCTAAATAGGAGTTTAAATACTGGCTGGGAAACTCCCGTCTAATTGATGCTTTGCAGCACGTACTAATGAAAGTATCAGCAAATAAACTTAAGTTGTCGTTTGCTTCACAACTTCCACCTGGTCTAACTTGACTTATTACCAAGGACAGCTTAAATAAATGTGCATTCAATGAATATGTTACAGTCTGGGAATGGCTAGCCATCGGTTGCAGAACCAATTCCACAACGAAAAGACCAACCAATGGGTTAGGTAGAGGTTTTTGTAGCATCAGGAAACAAACCCTTTTTAATTACAAATTATTTTGACACTTGCGCTACGATATCCCCTATTGCTTTGATGCAATGTATATGAGGAGTAGGACAGGTCAAAAATATGACAGAAGAATTCAATACACAGGCCGCAGAGAATCTGGTGGCGATCGCTAACCAATTCGCCCAATTGGAGAAGGTTACAAGCGTTAAAGCATTTGGCAGTGGTAATATAAATGACACTTTTTTAGCAACTCTAGATTCCTCAAAGGAACAACATTTTGTCCTGCAACGCATTAACACACAGGTGTTTCGTCAGCCACAACTGATTATGCAGAATATGCGTACCTTAACTGAACACGTTCAAAAAAGGTTGCAGGATATCCCCCTTAATCGTCGCTGGGAAGTGCCACGCGTACTGTTGACCAAAAACGCTCAAGACCACTGGAAGGATGCAGATGGCTCATTTTGGCGGGCAATCAGCTTTATTCAAGGCTCCCAGTCTTTTGATAGTATAGGCGATCGCTCTCACGCGAAAGAAATCGGTTATGCTTTGGGGATGTTCCACAATCTGATCAGCGACTTACCACCAGAAAAACTTGCTGACACTCTTGAAGGGTTCCATATTACCCCGTTTTATCTCCAGCATTATCAGGAAGTTTTGCCAAAAACTAGTGTGCGTCAATCTTCTGAAGTTAATTATTGCTTACAGTTTGTTAGCGATCGCCAAGCCTTTGCACATATCCTAGAAAATACCAAAGCTGAAGGCAAACTACCCCTACGTCTGATGCATGGCGATCCAAAAATAAATAACGTGATGTTTGACATTGTTACCCAGCAAGCCGTCAGCGTCATCGACCTCGACACCGTGAAACCCGGTCTGGTACATTATGATATTGGTGATTGCCTGCGATCGGGTTGCAATCCTGTTGGAGAAGAAACTGAGAATTGGGAAAGTATTTATTTCGATACCGATTTGTGTCAGGGAATCATCAAAGGTTATCTCTCGGTGGCAAAGGCATTTCTTACTGAGAATGATTATGCCTATATTTACGATGCAATTCGTCTCATCGCTTTTGAACTAGGACTGAGGTTTTTTGCTGATTATTTAGCAGGGAATATATACTTTAAAGTCAAGCACCCAGAACATAATTTAGCAAGAGCGATCGTCCAGTTTAAGCTTACCGAAAGTATTGAATCTCAAGAAACGCAGATTCGTAACATTATCAAAGACGTAAAATGAACGATCAGACATTTTCCCTGCAACCCTTTCCTTCTACAAAATCCCTGCCTAATTTGAAAATTGCAGGCAATATCATCCGAATTTATAATCAACTTGACATCTGCTATATGCTAAAGGGCGATTTAAAAGAAATTGCGTTGGCATACCCCTACGGGGAAGCAAGCTACGCGCAGCGTCTCGTAGAGAAGCCTACCGTAGGTATCGCTCCACCATCAAATACACGCTCACGCAAGCATGAATTGTGGGAAGATACATGTTTTGAGTTATTTGTTGGCATCAAAGATTCTGCACAGTATTGGGAATTCAATCTTTCCCCTGCCGGACACTGGAATGTCTATCGCTTTGATAGCTACCGTCAAGGAATGCAAGAGGAAACAGCTTTTACAATACTTCCGTTTAATGTTCAGAATCAAGCCGATGGTTTAGCACTTGCGTTTGATGTCGATTTAAATAAAATCGTCTCGCCAGTCCAAGAAATTGAAGTTGCCATTACTACAGTTATTAAACATAGAGATGGTGAGGTGACTTACTGGGCGTTAACTCATCGAGGTGCAGAGGCTGACTTTCATTTGCGGGATAGTTTCATCGTTGAGTTGTGATAACAGTGTTTAAACAGCAAACCGTGTATTTCAATAATATGTAGTTAATAAATCTAAACTTTATATGAGCTTGCATAAATTTTAAACTCACACCTGATGAATCTATGTATATTTCAAGTAAACCTACTAAAAATGCACTTCTTAACTTTTTCGTTGAACTTCGATAGAAATCCAGGCTTAGAAGAGGGTCGCTTGTGTTTACGTCATATTGAAAAAGGTACGTTACAGGTTTGGGTAGCTACATCAGCTACTGCTGGAAAGCAATTTGCAGAGAGCTTTCATCAGACAGGAGGTATGATACCACCTGAGTACAGAGTACCAGGACTAAAATTTTGGACTGTTGATACTAAACCTATCTCAATGAAAGAGAAAAAAGGTGTAGAAGGCAACTTTTACCAAATTGCCCCATTTGAAGTCAAAACTGATAAAGGAGGTGTTAGAGGCGATTTTGGTATTCATAAAGATGCTAATGTTCCTGGTTCAATGGGATGTATTGTATTGACACCTGAACGTTTTCAGGAATTTGAAAAACAAGTTACTCAATTGGCAAAAGAGGGGAAAGATTCTATACCGCTCTTTGTCACGTACAGTTAAAACGAATATATCAGGTAATGGCATGTAGATAAGCAATTATCAGTCTAGATTGTCATTGCCTCGATTTGACAGTTTTGGAAGTAGATTACAATCGCATTTATTTAGAGTATGAACTGGTTGATGCATTAGCTCAGAGAAATAATACCAGAACTCCTTGTGCTGAATCGAATTATGCCTGCGGTAGCTCCACAGCAAAGAGTAAAGGCAATTTTAAGAACTATACCTGTTTCTAATCACCCCTCGAATATTTTCAAAGTGCGATCGCACTAGCAGGCAGAAAAATTAGGTTAAATATCTCTGTGTTGAGATATTTACATATTTACACCTTCATGCTGCTTATTGTTTTATCAGAGAAATAATCATTTAGGACGAATGTTATTTTAGGATAATAAATAAACTAATTTACTTCTTTCGTTTGATAGAGTTAATTAAAAGATAAGTAAGATATATAAATAAAAGCCAATTATCAAATATTAGTTTTATGCAAACAAAATATGGCAATCTTCAGGGTGTAAAAGATAGTAAAACAAAACAATTACAACGGGTTTTTAAACAAAATAAACCAAAAGATAGATTCATTCTGGCGAAATTTATTGAAGCCTTATCTGCAATTACTAAAAAAATTGTCTCTGAACAAGACAGGTTGCTACTGGTAGGAGTACAGACAAAAGATGTATCTGTCCAATTGTTTGAGGATGCGGTTTCTGGGAGGGCTAAATGAACTCAAAATATGACTTTCAATACTTTCAAGGGAGTTCTCTTTCCGATCTATTTGCTCAAGACATCACAGATGCATCTTATGGGTTTATCCTAAATTACCCTGCAACTGCCAGTTGGGCTGCTTATCCCAACCTGGAAAAATATTTTATTCAAGATGGCAGTAGTGAAGCCACCAAAACCTCCTTTGACAAGATTTGCCAAAAGGAACCTTGGAAAATTTTAGCTGTGTTAGGCGATCGCATTCCAGGAATTGCAATTAATCCGCCGCCAAAATCGCTGCTTGCATACTGGCAAGAGCATTTCGGCTTCAACTATTCCAATAGGTTGATGATGGAGCGCTTGACTTATCTGGATGATCTCAGTCAAAGCGTTCGCTTTGACAAACTCATCACCCTATTTCCCTTTGATCGTCTAAAACCTGAAAAACACGCTATTGATTCAGACACACATTACCGCTTACTCAGCAAAGTAACCCTAGCTGAACTGGGGGTGCAATGTCCAAAATACGAGAGTTACAATTTGCACGAAGTCAATCTTGAAGATATTCAGTTACCACAATTTCCCTACTTAATTAAAACGTCCCACGGACTCTCAGGAGAAGGCACTTATATCATCAAAAGCCTTAGCGATTTGAACTACTGCCTTGAAGAAATTAGGAAATATCTCAATATTAAGTTGCTTGATAAAATTATTGTCTCGGAGTTCGTCAAGAATGAGGTGCAGAATTACTGCGTACAGTTCTATGTCAACAAGGCGGGAGAGATAACCCTCATCGGCACTACCAGGCAACTCGTCACTCCAGAAGGCAACTATTTAGGGGGACTGATTGACTACTGCAACACTGATATGAACAAGTTCTTTGAAATGATTGCTGCCATTGGTAAATATGCTCACAAACAGTGTTATTTCGGCGTGATTGGCTTCGATGTGTTAGAAGATCAAGACGGACAATTTTATGCGATCGATGCCAATTTCCGAGTCAATGGTTCAACTCCGTTGTGCTTGCAGCGCCATACCTTACTGGGACTGGGAAAGGAAGTAGCTAAATATTCCAGTGACTACCGCATGGAAGGAACGTTGGATTCAATTTTAGTGACCTTAAAACCAGAACTAGAGTGCAAAGACTTGATTATTCTGTCGGCTTTAGAGAAGGTCAAATATGGAAAAATCTACACGGAAATTTATGCGATCGTTACTGGAGAAACTATCCAGGAAATGCAGTATATCGAGCAGAAATTACAGAATAAGGGATTACAATGGCTCCCTTAAACAGATTTAATAAGATAAAGTTGCAGCATTGCCACACACTGTAGCATTAATTTGCGTGTAACCCAGCACCCAGAAACTCAAGGAAGCGAGAGGTTCAATTAAATCTGCTTTCGCATCTGTCTTGAGGAGTGAATCAGACTAAGAAACTATTTGTAAAAAAGTAAATAGCATCAGAAGATTGTGTCATTTGAAAGTTGAGTCTGAAGTTGGGAAACGGCGACAGATGAGATTTTGTGAGATTTGTTGACCAAGTTCCTGATGTTTATTAGTCAAAAGTCTGAAAAGTCTAGAAAATGCTTACATATACTTCCTGTGGCGTTTTCAGATTCCCCAATAGACAGAGAACTGCAACCGTAATAATAATTAACATATATATGTATAGGAGAGCTATTAAGAAAATTTTTAATAGCAACTGATACTAACAAAGCGACTGAATTATCTACTGAAGCTAAAGCCTCTAACGCTGTCGAAGCCAATTCCTAATCCCTAATTTATTTTAAAAAGTAACACTTATGCAATTAAAGCCAATCAATCAGCAAGTTGTTTCGGTCGTTGGAGCCTCCAGCGGTATTGGACGGATCGCAGCTCTTGAGTTTGCAAGACGCGGGGCAAAAGTGGTAGTCTCGGCTCGCAGTGAGTCGAAGCTAAAGTCTTTAGTCGAGGAGATTCGCGGCTTTGGCGGTGAAGCAACTTTTTACGTAGCTGATGTGGAAGTATTTGAGCAAGTTAAAGCGATCGCAGATAAAACTGTAGAAGTCTACGGGCGACTCGATACATGGGTACATGTCTCTGCTATCGGTATCTTTGCCACTTTCGACAATACAACACCAGAAGAGTTTAAGCATGTCATTGATGTCGATCTCATGGGACAAGTCTATGGTGCAATGGCGGCGCTACCGCATCTAAAGCGTGAGGGAAGGGGGGCACTAATTCACGTTTCTTCAATGGAAGGTAGGCGATCGCTCCCCTACCAAAGTGCTTACTCGGCAGCCAAGCACGGAGTCGAGGGCTTTATCGAAGCCATGCGCCTTGAGTTGCAACATGAAAAATGGCCGATCAGCGTCACCAGTGTGAAACCAGGGGTGATCAACACCCCCTTCTGGAATAATGGTCTGACGAAATTAGGCGTAAAGCCTTTTGGGATACCACCTTACTACGAGCCTAAACTTGTAGCTGATGCTATCCTCTATGTAGCCGAACATCCAACTCGTGACTTCTTGGTTGGGGATGTAGCTAAAATATTAGATGTGGTACAGCGCGTCTCACCATCATTAGTAGATTCACTGTTACTGCTTGTCGGTTTCGATTTACTACGTTCTTCTGAGCCGAAATCTGAAGATGCACCAAATAATTTTTACCAATCTGTTTCTGAAGACGACAGAGTTAACGGGGATTTTGGTAACTTAGTTATACCGAGTGTTTCTGACTGGCTAGATAAAAATCCGCTTCTCCAGTGGGGTGCGATCGCTGGTACAGTAGCATTAGCGTTCCTAGCAGCTCAAGTATTCAAAAAAGAAGGATAAATAGACTTGTCGGAAAAGTTGCAATCCAGTTTTTACAAGGATTTCTCTCAAATCCTTGTAGACTTTTTAGCAACATAGTAATGAGATTTTGAGATAATTACTAATAATGCCATTTGATAGTTCTAAAAATATTTTTAACTATTCATACTTTGCACAACCATAAGTTTCTATTGCCACCTAACTCCAATAAAATAATTTAGGTTGTATCAGTACATGACTACAGAAAGATGAGTATGAAGTTATTTTTGAGGATGATTAATTGAGTAAATCTCAGCAGTCAAATTGTCTGATCCAGGAGCATTCCAGCCAATGAGAGACTATCAACGCACCCTACCGCCTGTGTGGATTGGGGAGGCGATCGCCTTTTATGCCTTTATTGCCATTGGCATCGCTGAAGCAGGATTAGGAGTTCTTCTGCCCTCGATTCTGTCTACCTATAACCTGACTCCAGCAACCGTTACTCTGCTGTTTGTCAGTCAAATTAGTGGGTACATTCTGGCAGCATTCACCAGCAGTCTTGTGAGTAGTCGGCTGGGATTAGCCCGAATGCTGTTGATTGCTGCAGGTGCGCTGACAATGGCACTGACGATCTATGCCACCTCATCCTCCTGGTTTCTGATGGTTGCTGCTGGATCGGGGTTGGGATTGGGCATTGGGTTGATTGATGCGGGCATTAACACCTACATTGTGCAAGATTCCCGCAGTGCTAGTTTGATTGGTTTGCTCCATGCTTTCTATGGTATTGGCGCACTCTTAGGCCCTGCGATCGCTACCACTTTGTTAGCAGTTGGCATGAACTGGCGACAGGTTTATGGGGTATTAGCCGGGATTGTCAGCCTATTAATTGTCAGCGTGCTGGGCATTATCATCTTCAACTACACACCAATGACATTACGGGTATTGCCATCAAAGACAACTGCTTTAGAAAATTTGAGCAGAGCGCTCCAAAATCCGATAGTACTGCTAACTGGGCTACTTTTGCTGGTTTATGTTGGCACTGAAGCCTGCATTGGCAACTGGGCATACACTGTGCAGTCTGTCGCTCGTCACACTCCCACGTTGATTGCTGGTTACAGCGTTAGTGCCTACTGGCTGGGATTAACATTGGGACGTTTCATCTTAGGTTATTTCTTGCAATGGCTTGGGGCAGTCCGCACAATCAGTATGTCGCTCAGTCTTGTGATCATTGGATTGCTTGCTTGGTGGCAACTGCCAGATCAATGGATTAGCTTACCGTTGATTGGCTTTGGATTGGCAGCCATCTTTCCTGCAACCATTTGGTTAATTCCTCAACGATTACCTGACCCCCATGTTCCTGCGGCTGTTAGCATTGCCACTAGTGCCGCCAGTTTGGGGGCAGCGATCGTACCCACTGGAGCAGGCTGGATTGCAAGTTGGGCAAATTTAGAAATCATCCCAATGTTGATGCTGCCATTGGCGCTCTTAATGGTGGGCTTACATTGCTGGCTGGTGCAACATTCGGTAAAAGGCAAGTAAGTTTTCGCACTGAATGGCACGAAGAAAAGCTCAAACACTTATAGTTAAACAGTTTACAATTGCTTGCGTAATTCATGCTGGGGTTTTGTCATTAAGGGGTAAGCTTTTGGGCGGCGTTTTTGAACTCGTGCTTCACTTCTGCCAAGGCGATCGGTAGGGCGGCAGATCAAGCATTCAAAAAGGAAAGATAAATAGACCTGTCCGAAAATTTGCAATCAAGTTTTTACAAGGGTTTGAGAGAAATACTTATAGATTTTTTGGCAATATTTTACAATAGGTTCATCTAGCCAGTGCTTCACACGAATTTTGGCCGTCTGGGGCTAATTACGCTCTTTTAAAAGAGTAAAATAACAATAGTATTTTAAAATACTTTATTTCTCATAATCTCAGTAGATTTCTATTAAATTTCATAGCAAAAATCTTGTAGAGCAGTAACTGATTCTGGTAGTCCCTGCCTTAAAAGCGATTCTAAGTATTCTTCATATGTTTGAGGGGGATTCTTAAGACTACTTCTATGCCTCTTTACCACTTTGCAAATTTCTGTTGGGTTAAGGTCAATCAGATGCAGAATGAAATCATCTGGATGCTGGGACTCAATACCATATAGTGAAAGAGCTTGAGCAGGAAAATCTTTAAGGTTAAAAGTGACTATAATACTTGCATTACAACGAATCGCTGCGGCGACGACATGGCGATCATTTGGATCTGGAAGTTGTAAACCTGCGATCAGTGCTTCATAACCTGTAACGAGACAATCTCGGACATTGCTATTCATCAGATTTTTAGTTCTGGTAAGCTTCTCAAGCGTGAAATCAGGACGATTCTTTAAAACGTTTCTAATCCATTCTGAGTGAATTGCATCCGTCCACCGTGCCCTAAATAGGTCAGTGACTGCAAGCCGCATAAGAAAATCTCTCAATGGTGCTGGATATAAGACACATGCATCATAAATAGCTGTAAAATTAGACACTATAATTGCTCTATTAGTTTGAAATTATTACCCTTAACAGTGGTAACAAATTTTCTTTATAAATGTCCTTTATACGTAAGGATTCAGGTCTAATATTCAGGAAGCAGGTCTTTTCCCATAATTGTGATATTCCGCCTCAGATGTCACATTTGTCAATACCTCTTGACCTGAATCCTTACCTTTATACTAAGTAAATTTTGATCTTAACTTATAGTTTCAATTGCATTAAAGTTAAAACTAAGTCAATTGGTTACTAGAGGGCTTCCTGACTTAGTTTACTTGATTGTTAGATGTACTTTTATTCCTAGAGTTGCCTTTAGCAGAGCATCTGGCTAATCATGCGAAACTGTTATGTATCAGGATTCTTATTCGTACCCCATATCTAGTTCTTGAGCTTGAGCAGTAAGCTCATCAAGAGCTTGCATTCGTAAAGTATCAATTTGATTTTTGTAACTGAGTAGATCCTGATAACGCACCCGTCGTCGCGTTCCTACTTTACGGTATGGCATCTCTCCAGATTCCAATAACCCTACCAAATAAGGACGAGAAACATTTAAAATATCAGCTGCTTCTTGTGTCGTCAGTTCTGCGTGTACGGGTACAAGAGTAACAGCATTACCTTTAGCCATTTGTGTCAGGATGTCAACAAGCAGATGAAAAGCCGCTGCTGGTATGGTAACTGTTTCACTTATAGTGTTATCTTGGACAACTTTGATATTACGGTATGCATCATTATCCCGTACATAGGATGCCAAAGTTTGACTACTTTTTTTAGCTAGCGTAGCATCTTCTTCCGTAGGTACAGCAGCCCTGCTAGATTGGTATGTACTGAGTGTCATAGATATCAGCCTCTCCTTATCTAATATCGAATTGCACTCCACTTATCCATACAAAAATATGGATTGCAATTATCATTCACCTCATAATAGCTCTTATTCAAAATGAACGCAATGTACGAAATGAGCGAAACAAACTTTTACAGTAAGTATCCTACCAAAAGTCCTCCAACTGGGGTTGAAGGACTTTTGGTGAAAGAAAAATCAATTTTTATCTTCTAATCCAGCAATAAACCAGTAAAAAGTCATTTTTCGCTGGCTTGTGGCAGTAGCAACAGGCTTGGGATCGGTGCAGATACTGTAATGTGGTGATGTGCGCTCAGGCGATCGTTATGTTTAAAAACGTGACGATTTTATCCAAAGTTGTACTTAATGACACAATTGTGCTTTCAGATGGTCTGCCAATCGAATTGCTAAGGCAACAATAGTAAGCGTAGGATTAGCATAGCCTCCTGTAGGGAAAACAGAGCTACCTGCCATAAATAAATTAGAGATGCCATGAACTTGACAATTTGCATCGACTACTCCTTGTTTGGGGTCGTGATGCATACGTGTTGTTCCCATATTGTGATGAGTACTCAGCGAAGCGACTGGACGATCTCCATCCAATTCAATCTGCAACTCACCCAGTCCGGCACTAGCAAACTCTTGTGCAAATATTAGCTGCGATCGCTTTACACTGCAAATATCTATTTCCCTCCAATAATTAGTTAATTTTGCTTGGGGACAACCTAGCTTATCTAATTGATTACTGAGTGTCACCCGATTATTTGGATTTGGGGTTTGTTCAGTTTGGCTGAGAACTTCAAACTTTGTATATTTCTGTTCATTATCTTCATGGTAAGACCATCCTCCATGACTCAAATCAGGGAATAAATATTCTTTTTTGACACTATATTTATACCAATCAGACACTAAATCATCAATATTTGTAATCACATTTTGCAAATGCTGAAAAATATTTTTAGGTAACTGTTTTTGTCGAACTGAAGAGAACAAAATTTTTGCCGAAGCCTTTGCTGCCGATCTAAACCTTTCGTCTCTGGGATATAACAACGCGGTCATATTTAGTAATTTATCGCGGCGCATAACTTGTTCTGTTAGGGCAAATTTTCCCATGACTGTGACATTATTCACGCGACGTAAATCATACAAAGCCATCGAATTAAATATTTTGCGATTTTGCGGGATAAGCATACCACAACGAATAAAAGGATGATCCATGAAGAACCTACCCACTAAATCATGTTGATTGCCTAATCCATTTTTTTGAATTCGGTTTGACAATAACAATAAACGCGCGTTTTCAATTCCACCTGCGGCTAAAATAAATACTTTTGCCGCAACCCAAAATTTTTGACCAGATAAACAAACAACTTGCACACGTTTCACTGTTTGGGCTGCTTCATCTGCCTCAATTTCTACCACATTGGCGTTGAGGAATGTAGTGATATTAAGAGATTGATTAATTTGATGCCGATATTCATTGGTAAAAATATCGCGCGGGCCAAACTGAAACATACTGGTAGTAACTCGGTCACTTGTGAAATGTGTCCGAGGAGATTGAGGATTTTCCCAAGCCTCAGCTTCATAAGCAAAAGAACCGAGTTTACAGACTGCTTGAGCGCGCTCATAAAATGGATTGAGGTGAGATTTACTAAAAGGCCACCCACTGTAGGGTACCCAATCTCGTTTTTCAAAATCTATTGCATCTAACGGCACGTGCCTCAGACCAAGTTGATTTTTATTAATTTCAATATTCCAGACATTAGCCAATCCACCAAATTGACGATGACGCATATCTTGCAGTGGTGGAAAAGGATCTCCAACAGTTTCGCCTTGACCAAGAGATGCAGTCTCTTGATTAAATTCTAAATCACCACTTTCTAGTAAGCACACTCGAAAGTCTTGCCCAATTAATTCTCGTGCGAGTGTAATTCCTGCTGGGCCAGCACCAACTATACAAACTTCGGTACTAATAACTTCATCTATTGATAATTTGCGGCTATCAATCAACATTAATTAATTCCTTTTAATCTGATTTATTATTCTTAACCACAGATGAACATATATGATGTAAATCTGTGGTTTCATTTTCATAAAATTGACTTTTGTAAAAAGTTTACTGTTTCATTCAGCCGATGAAACACTCGGTATTGCAGAACGAATTGCATTAATAAAATTTTGGGCATAATTCTGCGTTGAGAAATCGAGGGCGCGTTGTCTGGCAGCTACTCCGGCACTTTGGGCAAATTCTTGCTCGTCAAGATAGCGGAGAATTGCGATCGCTAATTTATCCGCATCGCCGTAAGGTGTTAATAGTCCGTTCATGCCATCGGTAATAATCTCTGTCGGCCCGCCTGCACTGCCAGCAATTACAGGTTTACCCAGCGCCATCGCCTCAATAATCACAATCCCAAAGGGTTCTTTATCTGATGCATGAACGAATACATCCATTGCCTGCACCCATTCCGGGATATTACGCTGTAGTCCAGCCATAATTACTTGGTCTTTCAAGCCTAAAGTTGCAATTTCTGCTTTTAAGAAGTCCTGATAATCTGGTTCTAAATCGTGCTTACCACCAACCACCACACAATGGGCATCGGGATACTTCTGTAAAATTTTGGGCATCGCTTGCACCAATACGTGCATTCCTTTCCATCGTTGCAATCGTCCCACAATTCCAATCAACGGCCCGTGTAAAGGCAAGTCTAGTTTTCGCCGTGCTTCTTCAGGAGAAGGTAAAGCATTAGGCTCAAATCGGTCTAATGCGACACCAGGATAAACTAAAGGTGTTGGTCTGTGGGGCCAAATCTCTGCCTGTGCTTGCTTGCCATCTTGTGAGAGAGTGATAATTGCCCGCGCTGGGATGAAAGTTGCGAGTCGCACCAACCAAGTTTTATCGCTAGGTACTTCTAGTTGATACCACACAGCAGGCAAACCCGTCAGCATCGCCGCCAAACCTCCAGATATATGCGTAATCCACATCCAATTGACAATTATATCTGCACGTTCACGGCGAGCGATCGCAGCTATCCGCAAAACAGCGCCAATAAAACGGTGGATTTGGCGTAAACGTCCACTTTCTACAACTCGCGCATCAATACCTAGAGACTTTACTTGTTCGACCATCGGGCCGGATTCTAAAAATATCACCAGCCATTCAACACCAGCATTACGTCCTTGTTGCACCAAATCCCAAAGCATCATTTCACCACCGCCTCGTTGCTCGGCCAGTGGCATGACAATAATTACTTTCATAATCTATAAAAGTCCTATTTAAGTTGTAATATTTATGAGATTCTCGATTTATTAGAGAAGTTAGGAATGTTGGAGAGCATCTGAGGATTGCTATAGTACTTATGTCCTGCCATAGCCATAGCTAAAAATCCCCAAAGAATCATCCCTGACACGCTCAACATTCCGCTACCGATAACTAACTGTGAAGCAGAACTGATTCCAATAGCGCGGGCAGCACTGACAAAACTATCGAAACGACCTTCACCATAACTGCTAACACTAATAATTAAGAAAATTAATCCACCCATATAAAATATGCCTCCAAACCAACCAAGGGTGAAAAACATATCTAAAATGCCACTATCAATTACCACTACTTCAATTTGACCAGTTTTTTCGTTGACCTTCCAAATATTTCCTAAGCCGTTACCTAGACCATTAGAAAGGGCTAAACCAAGATTTCTGTCGTAAGTTCCCGATCTATCTTTAAAGCTGCCATCTTCTTGAATATTAGAAAAAGTTTCAAAACGTGCTGCCACCACCCCAGCAATTGGTTCAATAGTTGTCAATGGCACAACACAAATAGCCATGACCACAATTATGGTAATTAAGCGCATTTGAATTCTGGCTCTGACTGAACCCATAATCATAATTATTCCAAATAACCAGCCTCCCCAATTGGTACGTGCTTGTGTTAATAGAAAAGATAAGTAACCAACAGCTGAAGCAGGAAAAATTAAGCTTCCTGAACCGGTCAATAATAACAGTAACCCAGCCTGCATAACAGAACCAAAGGGGCCGACTGAGTGTAATGTACTCCAGACGCGCATCCCGAAAGGTACAGGGTTTCCAGAACTCATGAATAATTTTGATTGTATGAGCCAGTACCTATCCCATTCCGGAGCTACCACAAATTGATATACGCCATAAGTTCCTAAAATCAACACACACCAGAGAAATGTTCGCTGAATGTTCTGGCGATAGCTGGGATAATCTTGCCAGTTGATAAATAAGTGAAAAGCGAAAATCACAGGACTGAGCCAATCCATCAATCCGCGTGCTACAGGAATAGGTGGGTTGTAAATTAGACCGATGAGAAAGCCATAGAACACTCCGATAAAAGCCAAAACAAACGGCAAACCCCCTTGGCGAGAGGCGCGGGGAAAGTGTCGCAAGAATGTTGCTATCGTAATAAACACCACTAAATAAGGTGCTATGAGCATTTGACGGCTAGCATCCCAGCCCACCCGATAGTCAACTAAACGAGTCGCTAAGGGTGTGAGAAACCAAATCCACCAGGTAAACCCAATGTAGAGAATGGGATGCCGCAAGTATAAAAATAAGGCTACTACTAAAGCTGTCGCCGGGTAAATTAGGCGCAATGCAGCAGTAACACCACCGAAATAGCAAACTACAGTTAGTAATATAAAGCCTGCGATCGCCATCCAACCCTGTAGCGATCGCTCTTCAGGAGAATAGTTTTCTTGCAAAAAACTATTGAAAAGTATCTGCTTATAATTCATTCAATTTTAGATGTACATATAAATAAGTTCAACTCGTTCCCAGGCTCTCGCCTGGGAATGAAGTCATTCGAGGCTCTGCCTCATTCTGAATTCTGAATTCTGAATTTTGAATTGTTTATATCCCTGCCAACGTCCACGCCAAGATGCTAATAACTTTTTCCCCGCCAACTGCCCTTGGCTAGGTAAAAATCTCAGCCATTGTACTAAGCCCAAACTATCGCATGTACCCACGAATACTGCCCAGAACAAAAATGCAATCCGGCGGATAAATGGTAAATGCTCTAGTAAAACTAAGGTTTCGTTATGGACTAAATTAATAAAGGCAATTTCATTAAAGTTATTTCGCTGATCTTCGTCAAAACGTTGTGCTGGATAATGATCTACAGCAACCTGAGGATCGTAAATTATCTTCCAACCAGCCCGCTTTAATGCCAGGGTGAATGCCATTTCAAAGTGTACTTGCGCTCCAGTACCACGCATCCGCTCGTCAAAGCGTAGTTGTCCGATAGCTTGGGTACGAAAACTCATGTTCACGCCCTTGAGAATATCGACTTCGCGGGGTTCTCCCACTCCCAGGTGATGGTTGCCAATGACTCGCCCAAACCACTGCAACTGTCCCACTACTGGGCGGGATTCGTCTTCTAATTTGCTACCGTGGTATATCCAATCACGCCCTCCCAGTCCGCCAAGGCGACTATCGCAGGTAAAGTAAGCCGCAATCCGCTCTAACCAATCCGGGTGGGGTGCGCCATCATCATCGGTAATGGAAACAATATCGCCCTCCACTGCTGCTAGTCCAGCGTTAAGAGCTGCTACTACCCCTGGTTGTGTCACTTTCACCGTATGCAGTGGCAAGTTGTGCGCTGTGTATTGAGCCAGAAATTGCCAAGTTTCTGCATCCGTATCGCGGACAACCACTATCACCTGATCGACTGGTTTAGTTTGCTCCTGTAGCGCCAAAAGGCAGCGTGAGAGGTCTTGTGGACGGCGATAAGTCGGTATCAGAACGGTGTTCCGCATTCTTGCTTAACTCCTCGAATAGATCCACATAAGTTTGTGCCATAGCAGTCCAGCTGTGTTGTTCTGCCACAGAACGAGCAGCTTGACTCATTTGCTGCATTAGCATATCTACACTTACCAAGGACATCATTGCCACAGCCAAAGCATCGATATCATTTGAGTCGGGTAAGACGATGCCACATTCTGGTGTCACCAACTCTGCACCCCCGGTAGCTGTGGCAGTAATTACTGGTAGTCCTGAAGAAAGTGCTTCTAACAATACGAGGCTACAAGCTTCATATCGGGAAGGAAAAATAAATAAATCTACTGACCGCATAATTTCGGGGATATCACGGCGAAATCCCACAAAATGCACGCGTTCACTTAACCCCAAGGATGCCGCTAGTTGTGGGAAGGGACTACCTTCGATATGACCTACCACCGCCAAATGTAAATCAGGAACTTTCACCAAGGCGTGTAGTACTGTATCTAAATTCTTTCTGGGTGTGCGGATATCTCCAGCAAACAGGGCTAAAGTGACATTCTCCGGTAAACCTAATTTTTGGCGATGCCTATCGCCTACGCTTTTACCAGGGTTAAACTCTTCTAGGTCTACACCATTAACAATTACCCGAATCCGAGAACGCGGTACACCAATGTTGACTAATTCTTGAGCTACTTTTTCAGATACAGCCACCACAACCTGCGCTTTTTGGAAAGCTTGTTTTTCCCAACGGGCATTAAACGCCGTAAATAGCCACTGGTAAAAACCATATAAATCACGGCGGTTGCGGGAAATATGAACAGGCGATCGCAACCATGAACTGTGGACAAAATGTACAGCATTCACATCAGCCGCAGCCATATTAATTGCTCCATTGACTTTAACTAAATCAATGTCAGGGCGATGTTTACGTAACCAATCTGCACTTTTTTGGGCAAATATGAAATTACGTACAAATTCTGTAGGATAGCCTTTGACTAGAATTTTAATCCAATTAACTTGGCTATTGTCTTCTAGTTCTGGTGCGACTTCACTAGTTAATAATGTCAAGTGATGACCACGACGAATTGCTTCCTTAGCAACCTCATAGTTTACCCGTCCTTGACCATCACCTTTTTTAATTTTATGAGTAACAATACAAAGTTTCATATACTACCTTTTTTAAGAATAAAGAGCTTCACACAGAGGCAGAGGCGCAGAGAAAGAATTTAAAAATAATCTTCTTTTCTTCCCTTTGCACCCTTTGCGTTAGCCTACGGCAAAGCACTCTGCATCTACGTTTAACAAATAAATTCCCCAACTCAGAAATATTGATATATTATTTCGATATTCCGATTAATTTATTTGCTAAAAATCGCGGAGTAAAACTAAGACTAAGTGCTGCCATCGTTCGCACATTAAATTTTTGTTGATTCAGCGCTTGCAAAAAATAAGGACGTGCCGCAGCTATCTGTTCGCTTCGTAGAAAACCAATTCCCAAAGTAGTATTAGCTTCTAACCATTTCTGTTGAAAATGAGTTCTAAATTTTTGTAAACGAGGGTCTTCCATAAATACTTGATAACAAAACATTTCGCTTTTAGCTTTGCGAATTTTTGCTTGCACATCTCGACTACCACTGAGCATAGTATCAGTTTGCTCATGGGCACGATATCGCGTCAATCTTTCTGGACAATAGTAAGCGCCATAACCAGATATACAAAATAGATAGGTTAAATATAAATCCCACATCCCACCAACTTCTGAGGGAATACTATACCAATCCACCAAATTATTCCGAATCACGCAAGATGCAGCAGTAGGTATACTTTTATCTATCAACCCAATTTTGGAAAAAGGTTGATGAATTCCTTTTGCTAGTTTGTCTCGCTTGTAACCACGTGTGTTTTCTTCGGTACCAGCATGATTAATTATGCTATTAGCATCTATAATATATTGGTCACAAAAAGCAAGAATTAAATCAGAATTTGCTTCTAGTGGTGCTACAAGCTTTGCTAAAAAGTCTTCATTCCAAATATCATCATCATGGAGACTAGCAACATATTTACCTCGCGCCATTTTAAAGCCATGCTGCTGATTAGCTAACATACCCACATTTTGCTGATGTCGCCAAAATCTGATGCGTGAATCACCAAAAGATGCGACAATTGCTTGGGGATTTTCTGAACTACAATTATCAGAAATAATAATTTCAATATTTTGATAAGTTTGTTTGATCGCACTTGCGATCGCTTGCTTGAGATAGTCTGGTCGATTATAGGTGGGGATAACAACGCTGACTAAAGGTTGTTGACATTCTTGATGTAATGACATATTTTTCTCCCTTGATATTTTATAAGTAAAAGATGCACTATTTGATGTTTTTACCAAATTCAGCTTATCTAGCTTGAGAAATACTATATAGTTTGTTGGCTTGGGAAGAAAATTCAGCTATTGTTTTTGCATAAATTGTTCGGAGATTATTTACATGAGCAGCCATTGTAAATTCCTTCATCAATAAAGTATAACCTTGCTCACCCATGTATCGACTTTTTTGATAATCTTTATACAATTCATTAATAGCATCAGCCAGCTTTTGGATATTATTGCTTGGAACAAGAATACCTGTTTCTCCATCTCGTAAATGTTCTGGAATTCCTCCGACTGCACTACCAATTACAGGTCGACAACGAGAGTATGCTTCCAGAGTTACAAGACCGGCAGGTTCAGGCCAAACACTGGGAAAGATGACTGCAAAACACTGTTGATAAAGTTTATCTAATTTATCCGAATCGCACCAACCATGCCAAGTGATTCGCTGATTCAATCCGAGTGTAGTTGCTAACTTTTCTAACCGTGGTCGTTCCCAACCTTCACCTGCAATATCAAGTTGAATTTTTGGGTCTGTATGTATTAAGGTTTTGAGTAACCATTCTAGACCTTTATCAGAAACAATTCGTCCAGCAAACAAAATTCTATGATTTTGATGTACTTCCAAGCTGAGGGGAAAATTTGCTGTTTCTGGTATAGATATTCCACAGTGTAGCGTTATAGTTTGTTCAGGGGATACACCGTTTTGAATTAACTCTTGCCGGACATATTCGCTATTAGCAATGAAAGTAATTTTTAGCCTTTTCAAGATATCTAAAAACTGATGAGTGGTTTGAAGTTCTCTAAGAGTTCTTAAAGGTCTGCGGCTACCACATTTATCTACTAATTTACCCCAGGTACATCCTAAGTAAGAGAAGTTGCGATCGCAGATTGTCCGTTGCTCCGCTAAATACTTTGTGCCACTAGGGCAGTAGAATGAGTGATTATGAACACTGAAGATAGCAGGACATTCGCCTGTAAGCTGTAATAGCAAATCTGGACTATGGATATGCAGCAGTTTGAACTGGCTTTGATCGATATTTTTAAGTGATTTTATCACACGAGCGCTAACATCAGGTGGTCGATGTTCAAACAGAGAAGCTAAGTAAGTTTCAACACCTCCGCTCCCACCGACACCAAAATTTGAGCATTGATAGATTAGGTTTTTGTCAAAGATTTCCTGGGACATTTTTTCTATGACTTTCAAGTATATAGGACTAATTTTAATAACTTATTTATAGGGATAATAAGTGTTTAAAATCTTATTATTTTACTATTTGGCAAAATTATTGATACATATTTAGGGGTTTACGGCTGTAGAGATGTACAGCCGATTAATGTGTTGTAAGTGCTTTGGTAATTGGATGTTGTTTCTAATCTGGCTGCCTTACTTCGTACTGCATTTGATGATATTTCCAAAGCTTGCCTTTTAGTTCCAACAGTTCTTGATACTTACCTTGCTCTACTATCCGTCCCTGTTCTAAAACTACAACTTTATCAGCTTTAGAAATAGTAGAAAGACGGTGAGCGATCGCAATTACTGTTTTACCAACAGATAGCTTTTCTAATGAATCTTGAATTAAGCGCTCAGATAGCGAATCTAAGGCGCTAGTTGCTTCATCCAAAATCAAAATTTCTGGGTTCCGTAATAAAGCTCGTGCAATAGCAATTCGCTGTCTTTGTCCTCCAGATAACCTGACACCCCGATCTCCTAATTGGGTATCAAAACCTTCGGGCATTTCCAAAATAAATTCTAGTGCATTTGCTAGTTTAGCAGCTTCTTGAATTTCCTCATTAGTCGCCTCTGGAGTTCCGTAAGAAATATTCTGCCAAACATTAGTATTGAAGATAAAAGTATCCTGACTGACAACAGCTATTTTGCAACGTAGAGAGTTAATTTCAAACTGCCGGATATCAATTTCATCAATGTAAAGATATCCATCTGTAGCATTATAAAATCGGGGAATCAAATCAGCAAGAGTTGTTTTACCAGCGCCAGATGCTCCGACTAACGCTGTCATCTTTCCCTTTTCAATCGTCAGGGTAATATTATGCAGCACTAGATTTTCATCATCATAACCAAAATCCACAGATACTAAATCTATTGACCTGTTTAATCCCTTAAACTTAACTCTCCCATTTTGAAAGTAATATTTTTCATCACTTGTCAACAGATTTTTAATATTGTCTGCTGAACCATGTAAAGTGCTAAGATATGCTCTCGTGCCATTAATATCTTGCACAAATGGGATAAAGCGAAATAGTACAAAGAAAAAGGTTAGCAAAGAAGCAACTTGTAACGTTCCATTCGTGACAAGACTAGTGAATGCCAAAATAATCATTCCGATCAATACCGTAGTCGCTACCCCTTCGGCAATTGGCTTCACAAGTGTCCAGGTAAATACAACCTTTGTTGTAGTACTTATTACCTTATCGCTAGCTTTATAGTAACGTTGACGCTCAAATTCTTGAGTACCACAAGAATGAACAGTGCGAATGCCATTAATAAATTCTATGGCTGTTGATGTAAAATTAGCATTAGCAGTTGTCATACCAAAACTTGATTCTCTGACTCTAGCATTCAGATTTGACAACCCCACACCTAAAAGTGTAAATAGTAATGCTGATATTACCGTCAATTGCCATGATATCAAAAACATTGATATTAAGTAGACAAAGGTTGTGAGTCCTCTAGTTACTAAAAAAGCTCCGCCACTAAAACCTTGTCTGATCCTTTCAATCTCTGTGGTAATTGTGTTAATTAGTTCACCAGAACGAGTTTTACTAAAGTAACTTAGAGATAATGATTGTAACTGTTCAAAAATTTGCTTGCGTAAGCGATCGGCAAGATGTAGTTGAGATAATTCAGTATAAACTTGAGAAAAATAATTGAAGGTGGCACGTAACCAAGTACTCAATAGAATCAGCAGAGATACACGATACAAACGATTAATTGCTGATGTCTTAGCTCCCAGAATCCAAAGATCAAACCATTCTATTCCTGTTTGGACAGGTTGAGCATTGGGGCTAGTTAAGCTTTGCAAAAAGGAAAGTAAAAAACCAATACTTACACCTTCAAAGGTTGCCGCCAAAATTGAGAATATCAGAGCTAAAATGGCAATTTTACGAAATTGTTTAAATTCTCGCAATATCAAATAGTTGTCCTGCCAAAAGCTGCTAGCTTTAAGCAGATTACTGAGTGGTTGAGGAAGCTGGAAATTCATGGATTTTATCATAATAGTTTGGCAAGGTAGATAGACCTCTATAGATTAATACAGTTCAGATAAGCTCAAAACCTTGATATAGAGATGCGATTTCTCGCGTTTTGAAAAACCAAACCAATTATCTAAAACTGGATTACTCTATAGATGCTACATAAACAATTTTTGTTTGAGCCTCAGTGCGGTAAATGAAATCATCAATTACCGCACAGATAAATTACAGAGTTTGGCTATCCAGATGTAACAGGTGAGACTGTGCCTCTACTTCCCAGGAAGCTGTAATTTCTGGTAATTTATTCAGCTGTACTGCATCTTCCAAAGTCCAACAACGAGATCCGGTTAAACTCATGTCACCCCGTAGCACGTTAAATAACTGTGGCAGATTGTCGAGATTGTATTTGCCCATCCAACGTGCTAACGGTGTGTTATTGTGGGTGCAAAAGCTCATCGCTTGAAAGAGTTTACCCCGTTCTCCAACACGCCATTCATGATAAAAAAGTGACCCTGGCGAGTAAACCTGCATTAATACAATCAATCCCAACATAACTGGACTTACTAATAGCAATAATACGAAAGCAGCAATCCAATCAATTACTCGCTGCAATTGTCTGAAGGGTTGGTTAGGAAGTTTTTTGCCAGCGGGTATGCTTAGGAATATTGGTTTTTGAGCTGCTTCACATGCATCTGCCCAAAATTTGAGCAAAGCCTCACCCAATTTTGGATCTATGCTGACCAAACTTACTGGAGAATGTTGTAAGCATTCTACTAGCGATCGCTTACTATCTAATGAAGCCAGATATGGTTGTTTCACTCGTCCAAGGGGCTTCACCAACAGCTTACCCCGTCGCCACAGGAGTGTGCAGTACCCACGATTATCTTGGTCTTCCTGGGTTACATCATATAAATTTTCTAAAGTTGGAATTATTGAAGTTGTCATAATGTCTTTGGGTTTATACAGGAGTGAATTACTGAGGCGTTATCAAAGGCTATTAATGCCAAAGACCCAAATCCGAATCTTGTTGTAAGTCCAAAAAGTTGGAGATAATTGAGGGCAAAAATATGCTATAGTATTTGTCACTCAGCCAAGCACGTATTGCGTAGAATTGCGCTGGTGTAGAGATTTACAAATTAGACAGATACTAATTACATAGGTAGCAATCACCGCTACTATTAACATTCATGGGCAAATCATGATTTTCCGGAAACTACTGACAGTAGAGAAGTGTAGAGGGAAATTACCCATGAATCTATATCTACGTTTAATTACGTTGAGGTGTTGATTCTGTCGATAGATTTAACAAAACCAGTCTGCTCTTGTCTTCTAGCCTTTTTGGAAGTGCTTTAATCTCTAGAATATAAGACTATGTAGAAATAGCGATCGCTCAAATAACTTCTTTATTTATTCTTTAAAGAGTCAGTGATTTCTCTGAAAAACCATAAAGATAGCATAAATATACTGAAATTTTCCTGATAGCAACAAAATTAAATTTGGTTCATCAAAACGCAAGGACAATTCATGAATCATTGGTGTCAATTTAAGGTACAAGCCAGTCTATAACCAGCTTTTAGCAGATTGTCTCGTTCCCAGTCTCAGACTGGGAATGCCCGTCCTTGAGGCTCCGTCTCTTTTACTCGCGGCAGCAGCCCAATGAATAGCATTTCTAGCCAGAGGCTAGAAACGAGAAAAAATGCAAAATGCAAAATCCCCAACTTCTCTAGGAAGTTGGGGATTTATCATCTAGCCGTACTAGCTATTTTTCTACAGCTTGACGTAGAGCCAATTGCTGTTGTTTGATATTAGGTACGTAATTACTACTAGAGTTTGATACCCCATTAGCTACAACCCCAATTAGATTTAACTTACTCAACATAGCTGTCGCTTGATTAAGCTGACTTCGTGTCACAATACCAATGCTTGCCACCATAACCACGCTACGACAAGATGATGCGGTAAGCATGGCATCAACTAAGCCGAGAACTGGGGGAGCATCTATCAGAACCAAATCATAGTTTTCCTCAAATGCTGCCATTAATTGCATCATCCGAGGAGAACTCAACAGATTAGCTGGGTCGGTAGGTTTGGGACCAGCGGTCAAAATATCGATGTAGGCGGAACCTGAGTATTGAAAACTAATTTGGTTGGGTAGAGTTGTATCACTCGCCAATAAAGTTGAAAGTCCCTGCTCATTAGGAAGATTCAGTTGATGGTGCAAACTGGGGTCGCGTAAGTTGGCATCAATCAGCAGTACCCTTTTGTGTAAACGAGCAGCACTCATTGCCAAACCCAACGCCAAAGCTGATTTACCTTCATCGGCTAAAGCCGAGGTAATCATCAAAGATTTTAAATTAGTAACAGTATTTAAAAGTTCAATGTTTTTGTAAATCAGATCCAGCGATTCCCAACGCGGTGGAGATTGCAATACCTGAATCGTCCAGGGAGCGAGAACTTCTGGTTTGCCAAAAGGTAACTTGATCATTGATTCTCTGGGTTTGGCTGGCGGTAACTTGGGAGTTGTTCCCAACAATGGCATGGCCATTTGCTTCTCTAACTCAGCAGTGGTGTGAACTGCATCATCAGCCGATTCGCGAATAAAGGCAGTAATGCCTCCTAACATTAAGCCAACCACAGCACCTAACAGCAAGTTCTGTTGGAGATTGGGGCCTAATTGTGCGCCTTTTTGGGGATCTTCTACCACTTCCCAATTAAATCCACCCTTGGAAAGTTCTTGCCGTAATTGTTGTTCTGCTCTTAAAAGCTGCTCTAATCTTTCACGACTAAATTGCAACTGCGGTAGCATCCGATTGTAATAAGCCAACAGAGGCGGGAAGCGTTTGATTTCAAAACGCAGCTCGTTTTCTTTCTGAGCCAAAGTTTGATCGCGAGCAGTTAAAGCAACTATAGTTGTCTGCGTTTCTACTAACTGACCAGCAAGGCTGAGATCGATTTGGCCCAGCTGTCCTTTTTCGAGAAGAGAGTCTCCAGAAGTGAATGCACCAGCAGACTTTCCGCCTAAAGTTCTTCCTACCTCTTGTTGCAATAATTCCTTCTGGCCCTGAAGTTGCTCTTTCAGCTTTTGCACACTCGGAGTTTGATCTGTAAACCGTAAGCGTTCTTGTGCTAGTGCCAATTCGCTTTTTTGGATTTCGTTTAGTAAGCCTTGATAGCGAGTAGATTGACTCAAACGAGAAGCAACTAGAGCATTTTGGGGAGAACGGTTAAGTTGTTCTTCTAAAGATTTTTGGCGTGCTAAAGCTTCCCCATACTGAGCGCGAGTTGTCTGTCTTTCTTGGGAAAGATTGTTCAAAGCTGTTTCAATTGCTTTGGCCTGTGACTCTGGATCGATTAAGTTCTGATTTCTGCGAAATCTTTGTAAATTTGTTTCAGATGCGTTTACTTCTTCACTAGCTTTACTTAGCTGTTCCCTAATGATTTGCAGACCTTTTTGTAAACGCGAACTCTGTTGTTGTTTGTTATATTCCAGATAAACTTGTCGAATTGCATCCAGAACTTTTTGGGTTTTTTCAGGATTTCCAGCGGTATATTCAACTTGAAATATTTTAGTAGCAACATTATCTTCTTTGCTCCTGATTTGAGTTAAGACCAAAGAAGCTTTAATTTCAGCTGAACTTATATCTGGATAATTAGACTGAAGTTTATCAACTGCTTTTTGGATTAGTCCCGAACTTTGCATCAAGTTAAGCTGGGTGGCAGTATCTATGACTACATTAGAGTCAGTAAACTGATTGTCTACCCCCGCACCACCTTCCGTTTTACCTTGATAGTTAGGTTCTACTAGCAGTTGCATAGAACTTTTATAAGTAGGCTTTGTCTTTACAGTTACTATGCTGGCAATAGCAATAGAACTAATTAATACTGCTAAGAACCAAGGAAATCTCCGCACAAATACGGCAAACATTTGCCCGTAACTTGGTTCACTTTCAGAAGCTGGAGCTAGATGAGGATTTAAACTATTTTGAACCACTTTTATATCCTTGTCTTCAAGACTTACGCTAAGAGATTCTCCGAAGAATACCTATTTTTTTACGAAACGCTAATGAGGAGAGATAAAATAAATCGGTAATCTGATAATGGAAAGAGATTCAGAAATCAAATGAATAATTGCTGCACTCCACAAGCTTGATTGATAATTTGCTCAACTTTGCCAAAAAATGCATTCTCTGAAAAGTTTGCTACTGCATGATTACGGATGCGATCGTAATCCCAAGAAATGCCGTTAGCTTCTAGTAATGCAACTTGTAAAGATTCGGGTGTTTGTCTTTTGAAAAAGACTCCTGTTTCACCTGGTATTTGAGTATCTAATACTCCACCCGCTCCATAAGCGATGACTGGTGTACCGCTTGCATTAGCCTCAACTGGAACTAACCCGTAATCTTCTAAGGCTGCGACAATAATAGACTTGGCTTTGGAAAACAAGTCTTTGCGGGTTCTATCACTTACGTGTCCCAAGAACACAATATTTTGTAATGCTTTAGATTTTAACCGTGCTAGTTCTGGTCCGTCACCAGATATTAATAACCGCCACCCCAACCAATTAAAAGCTTCGACTATTATATCAAGTCGCTTATAACTGATCATCCGGGCAGAGGCCAGATAATATTCATCTTTTATATCTGAAAAAACAAATTTACTAGTATCAATTGGATAGTTCACCATCATTGCCTTTTTGCCATAAATTTTTTCAATCCGGCGGGCAACAACACTAGAATTAGCAATGTAAAGGTCAGGCTCCTGTGCATATTTCAGGTCTACCTTTCTCATTACTTGAAATACTTGTTCGATTAAAGGAGCAAAATATCTATAGTCCCCGTACTCTCTTAAATAAGTTGCTGTATCCCATAAGAAACGGGTGACGTTATGGCAAAAACAAATATGGTGGGCATTGGGATTTTTTCGCACTGCTTTGGCGAAGCTGGTGCTACTACTAATAATTAAATCGTAGTCTTGCAGATCCAAGGCACGAAAGGCAGGGAAATATAGAGGAGCCATCGACCTGAAATATTTTGCTGCACCAGGAATCTTTTGTAAGAAGGTTGTATTAACTATGCGATCGCCTAGATCGATAGTTTTTTGGGGATCGTACAAAGATGTGAAAAGATCTGCTTCAGGATAGCGCTTACAAAGCAGTTCAAACACACGCTCTGCCCCACCTCGCTGGGTTAAATAATCATGGACGAGAGCAATTTTCATGAAATTTGACCTAAAGTTTCGATCGGTTTTGTTGAAACGCTCCCCAGCAAGTTACTATCAACAACTTTAGTGTCCCGCAGTATAGCTTTCTATCCTCTTGATGAAATTCTGGTGACAAACATATAGGGGCGTACAGCTGTATGCCCCTACAGCTAATTCATTTGTGGCAAATGTTTTGAGAACCGATATTATCCAACTGCTACTAAGATTTTTTCTGGAGCGAAATAGGTGTTTTGCTCAGTTCGTAGTTGGTCGCAGAGTCTGCCTTCAGGTAATTCTACATCCTCATAAGTGAGGACTTGATCTTTAGAAATATCTCGTTTGAGGCGGCACCCTTCAGCTAAACCCATTGGTAGAAGATTTTGCTGTTGGACGATATCGGAATTTTCACATTGTCCGTAGGTCATGTAGTAGCCGATGCCATCTAAGGTTTCTCCTGCTTTCAGGTCGATTTTGGCGGTGGTGACAACATCTACTAGCGGGCCTGCTAGTGGAGACATAACAGCATCACCAAATAAAACAGCACGCGCTACGGACAAGGGAACTTCAAAATGACAGAGGTGATAAGGAGTATAGAAGCTGTAAAGTGGGCCTTCGCCTAATTTGTATAAGTTAAGATAGTGGCGTTGCTTGGGGTCGTCGTGAGTGGCAAATACATATACGCCTGGGCCTGGTTTTGCTCCAACTACATAATCGACAATACCGCCCAGTTCTTTGAGTTGTTCAACATCATATAACTGGGTCATTTCATCGACATGACCGCTGAAGTCATATCCCAACATTCCCCGTTTGGCGACTTTCATGCCTGTGGCATTGGCAACGATCGCTTGCTCGAAGGAAATTTTGCTTCCGTCGGCGAAGCTAGCCACCATGTGGGGCTTTTGACCCCAACGTTTAGCAAATCCTTCCTGGGTGGTGGGATTGCGATAGGGGTCTTGGAGTCCTTTAATGTTACCGCACAATAAGGGAGTTAAACCAATGCTTTTTACAAAGCGATAAAGGTTCATTTGTACCCCTGGCTGGTCGCCATCACAAGCGCTGAGAATCACACCTGCTTTGTCAGCATACACTTTCAGGATTGGGCCAATAGTGCCGTCGAGTTCGGCATTCATCATGATCACATGCTTGCAATGAGCGATCGCTTCCATAACGATCCCAGCGCCAAATTCCACTGCACCTGTGACTTCGATTAATGCATCGATGCCCTCAGCCTGACACAGTAACTTAGCATCTTCTGTGACTGCATATTTACCGTTAGCGATCGCATCTTCTAATTCGCTGACAGTTGCAACAACTTGAATATCTTCAATTCCTGCTTCCGAATAAGCTTGTTTAGCTGCATCAATCTGGCGATTAGAGATAGCAACTAACTCCATTCCTGGCACTGAATTGACAATTTGGTTGGCAATTCCTCGACCCATAAAACCAGCACCAATCATTCCCACCTTAATAGGATTTCCTGCTGCTGCTCTGGCTCGTAAGGCGCGATCGATAATAATCATGAACTAAACTCCTTTTTGGAACTGTTTGTTGTGTTACAAATTCTCGATAATTTTGCACTTAATAATTTGTTACAGCTAAACATTAAGTACATTTTCATGGGAATTATCATTACTAATAGCTACTAACTGGTTACTTGCTAGATGCTATAACAGCAGTCTGTTTTTCCGGCTATTATTTTTGATAATTTGCTCCACAGCATTTCTGTAGGCTTGGGGAAACTTTTCTTTGGTATGATTTGCTCTTGCATATTCCCATGCCGATCTTTAGCAGGCAAATTGGCAATACTTCTGACTTTCGCATTATTGTATTACCTCATGCAGAGGAGCCAGTGTGTTGTGCGGAAAACACCTGGCACAGAGAAATAGTCTATAGTTATCTGGAGGCTGTACCGCCAACAGTCATCATTCTCAACAAAGGCCAATTTAAATCTTTCTCGGAGATTTCAGTCATATCTAGAGGCCAATCAATGTTAAAGAATGGGTCGTCATAGCGTAAACCTCTTTCATATCCTGGAGTGTAAAATTCACCCACTTGATATACAACTTCAGTCTCATCGGTGAGTGCTTGATAGCCATGAGCAAACATTTCTGGAACATATAAAGCACGGCGATTTTCTGGGGTTAGCTCTACACCAATGTGTGATAAAAAGCTAGGAGATTCAGGACGCATATCAATAATTACGTCGTAGATTGCGCCTTTAGTACAGCGAATTAATTTTGTTTCTGCTGCTGGCAGAATTTGATAGTGCATTCCGCGGATAGTGCCTTTTTTGTAATTAAAAGACAGGTTACATTGGGCAACTGTTGGCTTTAATCCGTGTGCTTCAAATTCTTGAGCGCAGAAAGACCGAGCGAAAAAACCACGGTGATCTGGCTTTTCTTCTAAATCAATGATGAATGCGTCTTTGAGTGCAGTTTGAGTGAAGATCATGAATGAATAACCTCGATAGTAAGATTGACGACAACAAAACTTAGCAAATTTGAAAACTTAACTTGTTACAAACCTCATCAAAAAGAGTCTTGAGTAGGTTTTTAGAATAACAATTAGCTTGGTTTGACTGAACTATATTGCGCTATTAATGACTGGTTAAGTTAACTTTAGTTGAGGAAAAGTATTGTCTCGATATTGAGTACAAACTTCTGGACGATCGGGAGAAGTAGAAGTGTAGCACGAGAATAGAGTTAACCTATCTTCTGTGCGGAATGTACCATGATGTATGGCTTTTTTGGGATCTACAATAATGACCGTTCCTGCTGATCCTGTACAAGATTTCCAAGCCTGTTTCGGGATAATTTCATTTAGTTCTTCATCTGTGATGCCTAAATGACCAGATTCCCAAAGCTTGTAGTAAGTACGGTAATAGTTTAATCTAAATAAAGAGGTTAAAGAAGCTGGAATATATTCAAAAGGACCGTGCTTTTTTTCCACATCATTTAAGTAAATAATGATTTTGATCATGCGGCGGTCTTCTGCATCTTTATGCCATAGTTGTGTACCAAACTGATTTTTATTAGGGAAATCCTTGCGGAGATGTACACCATGAAAAATGATTGGCAGACCAATGTAGTTTTCAATAATGTTTAGGAGCCTTTTTTCGCTTCCCCAAGCAGCAAATTCAGGTAAATATGTAACTGTGTAAACTTGGGGAAAATTTTCATTTGAATCGTCATGATTGACAGATTCCATTTGGGACGAATAACTATAAGATGCTTTAAGCAATTCTGATGTTGAATCGAATCCCAATTCAGCAAGTGTGGTAATATGAATACCATCACATTTAAGATCGTCAAGAATCTTGCGATCGCCTTCTTCTAGTACAGGCAAATTAGCAGCGTGTTTCAAAAGTGCTAATCTGTAAACTAACTCAGATCCCAGTGAAGATATTTTGCGTTTAATCTTGAGCAGCATGGCATGACTACCTTTAATACACTATTGGCTATTTTCGACTTGCTGCCTTAACTCTGCTCTGGGATAAGTATCATCCCAGTATTGGGTGCAGAGTTCTGGTTTTTCAGGAGGGTTGGCGGTGTAACAAAAGAATAGTGTTAAGCGTTCTTCTATGCGGACTGTGCCGTGATGCAAAGTATTTTTCGCATCTACAATCAAGACAGTACCTGCTGGGCCTGGGCAGGATTTCCAAGCTGATTTGGGGATGACTGTTTTCACTTCTTCATCATCGATGCCCCTATAGCCTGACTTCCAAAGTTTGTAGAACAGCCGAATATAATTCCAACTAAATAAGGAAGTTAAAGAGCGGGGAATGTATTCAAAAGGCCCAGTTTTTTCTTCGACATCATTCAAGTAAATAAAGATTTTGATAATGCGACGGTCTTCAGAATCGCCATGCCATAGTAGCGTGCCAAACTGATGTTTGCTAGGGAAATCTTTACGTAAATGTACACCATGAAAAGCAATAGGAAGACCAATATAGTTTTCGATGAGATTGAGAAGTCTTTTCTCCATTCCCCAAGCATAAAATTCTGGTAAACCTGTAACTGTGGAAATTTGTGGTAACTTTTCATCTAGATGGTCGTTTTTGGGATTTTCCATCTGAGACAATTGCTGGTAAGCAGCTTTGAGTAGTTCTGAGCTAGAAGTTAACCCTAAATCTGCTAAGGTTGTGACGCAAACACCGTCTTTTTTGAGAGCCTTCAGGATGTTGCGATCGCGCCCTTCCAATGCTGGCAGATTTCTCCTATGCTTCCAACGAGCTACATAATATTGAAAGTCAGAAGACAGTGTAGATATTTTGCGTTTAATTACACTAAACATGTGGTAAGTTCTTTCTAGTTTTAATGTCAGTTTATTAGTAATTTAGTAGCTTATGGCTTATAACTCCGCATTTCTTGAGTAGGTATTTCATTTGATTCTGCTAAACTAAATTCTTTAGAAACCATCACATCAAAAGCGCATAAACTGACTAAAGCTAGAAATGGGACTACTGTCTTAATGGCAGACATAGGCCATCTTCTTAAAGCACCTAAGAAAACTTTCAAGTTGACTTCCTTACCGTTTTGCAAAAGCATCCGTCTACAAAACTGCTTAGAATATCCACTCTGCTCTAATTTCAAAATTACTTCAGGTATGTGTTTGTATTGCATTAACAGTGCAGATTTTGGTTCTTTCTGCCAATAACTCACACCCACAACACATTCCAAATAAGTCTCTTTTGTGACAATTACACGACCATTAGAAGCACAATACCCGGCTAAATATGCTAAAGATATCCAGTTATTTTCAGCATCTTGCCAATTTTGTAGAGCGCATTTCACTAAATCAGTGCGGTAGATTGTAGCAGTCAGAAAAATGACTGCACCGACACTTTTTGAGAAACAATGCTCAAATATAGCTTTACCATCACCATCACCATCTTCGTTATCTATATCAAACCAGCGATTACCAACAATTGTTGGTGGATGAACTGGTTCACCAGTAATTTGGTTCCGACCGGAAAAGTTAAGAAACAATAATGATAAATCTTCATATTGCTTAAGTTTGCTAATCACATAAGCAATGGCTCTATCTTGAATTGGGTCATCGTCACCAATTGTCCAAACATATTTTGTTGTAGTAGAGTTTAGGCAATACATAATATTTTTGACAACGCCTAAATTCTGAGGATTTTTATTTGATTGAAATGGGATATTGCTAAGTATTATTTGCCATTTTTTAATCACATCCTGAGTATTGTCTGTTGAACAATTATCAGAAACTAAAATTTCACAATTATCTTCAAAACCTTTGATAGCTTGAGCTAGCCATGCTAACTGTTTATCAAGCAATTCAGCACGATTATAAGTCGGTATAGCAATAGTCAGTAATTTCTGCATGGTAAGAAATAGTAGTTAATAAATTGATATATGAATGGTTACAGGCTAGTCTCTAGCTGTTTGGGTGGAAAAAGAATTGCCCAAGCTGATATACTTAACAAACGTAAGTAAGGAATAAATATCTTGATTGTCAAGAACGGCCAACGTTTTAAAGCACCTAATAGGATTTTCAAGTCAGTTTTTTGATGGAAATTCTGCCAAATCATTTCTTGACAAAATTTATGAGGATATCCTACCTTTAGTAGTTTTATATAAACTTCAGGTATGTACGCATATCGCATTTTAAAGTTCCATGTTGGGTCAAGATCCAAAAGACTAGCGCCCATAGTACACTCTAAATAAGTGTCTTTAGTGACGATGATACTTCCATGAGCAGCACAAAATGCAGTCCAATATGCTTGAGACGCCCAATTATTAGTAGCAGATGGCCATTTTTCTAAAGCACGTTGCACTAGATTTGTGCGATAAATTGCTGCTGATATAAAAAGTACACCACCAAAATTTTCATTCAGGTAACTTTGAAATACAGTTTTACCATCAACTCTTAGTTCATCATTATCACTATTCAACCAGCGTTCGACAACAAGTTGACCTGTTTGTTTTTGACGACCAGAGAAATTTAAAAACATTAGTGCTAAATCTGAATGTTTTTTTAGTGTTGTTAACACATAATCTAGGGTTCTCTCTTGAATTGGATCATCATCACCAATTGTCCAAATATATTTACTAGTTGGGGCTTTTAAGCAATAAGCAATGTTACCCATAACCCCGATATTTTCACTATTCCTATTTGATATAAATGTGACATTGCTAAGAATTATCTGCCACTTTTTAATAACTTCTTGGGTATTGTCTGTAGAACAATTATCAGAAATAAAGATTTCACAGTCAGACTCAAACCCTTTAATAGATTTGGCTAACCAAGTAAGTTGTTTATCTAAAATTTGGGCACGATTGAATGTAGGAATTGCGATAGTCAGCAATTTATTCATATAGCAATTTATTTACCTTCTAGTTTAGCTTTCAAGAGAAAATTTAATAGCTTATACTTTGTTTTTTGGGCTTTTTATGTAAGTCTCTATATGATGCAGTCCAGCGACAATATCTTTAGCTTTAAGATGGCTAACTTGTTTACTAATGCTGAGATGAGCGCCATAAAGTTTAACTCACTGATTGCAAATAATTTGATGGATGGAATAAGCCCGAATCAAATAGTGTTGATTCGGAAGCTTAGATTATTTTTCTGTTGCTGCTAGACAACTTTAGCTACTTTTTATTCCAGAAGAAATCTTTGTCAATCTGTTCTGTCCGAATTAGATACTCTAGCTGTTTTAAGCGAGTAAATCCTCTAAACAAGAAAGTATCTTCAGCCATGTGTATTTGACTGAATAAATCAAATAGCTGCTGGGCACCAAGTCGGGCATTCCAATCACATTTAAATCCGGGTAGGATTGTGTTGATTTTCTCAAAGGATACGCGATAGCTGCGGTTATCTGCACCGTTGTCACCAAAGGACAATTTGCAATCTGGGAAAACATCAGCAATAATTTCCGCAATTTCTTTAACGCGATAGTTATTTGCTGTATCTCCCACGTTGAAGATTTGGTTATGTACAATGTCTCGTGGTGCTTCTAAGGTGCAGACTATTGCTTTGCAAATATCCAATGCATGGACTAATGGCCGCCAAGGTGTACCATCACTAATCATTTTGATTTCTTTGCTAGTCCATGCCAACCCTGCTAAGTTGTTTAAAACAATATCGAAGCGCATTCTGGGAGAAGCACCAAAGGCTGTGGCATTCCGCATAAAGGTGGGAGAGAAGTCATCGTCAGCGAGTGGTCTGACATCTGTTTCTACAAGAGTTTTACATTCTGCGTAGGCTGTTTGGGGATTAACTGCGGATTCTTCTGTGACATCACCTGTGGTAGCAACACCGTAGACACTGCACGAAGACATATATACGAAGCGACGCACACCCATAGCCTTAGCCAAACTAGCCAGACGAACTGAACCTACATGATTAATTTCATAGGTAATATTGGGTGCTAATTGTCCGGCTGGGTCGTTGGAGAGTTCCGCCATGTGAACTATGGCTTCAATACCTTCCAAATCATCAGGGGTGATGTTGCGGATATCTTTGTTAAGGGTTTTGGGTGTGACTCCACTAGGGTTGTACAGCCAACCAACTTTATAGAAGCCGGTATCTAGACCAATAACTTCATGTCCTCGTTCGATTAACAGAGGTGGTAATAACGAACCTAGATAGCCTTCTGTTCCAGTTACTAATATTTTCATTGTGGTTAATTCCTTTGTATTGTGTTGATGAGTTAAATTCTTCGTTTAGCTGGACGCATAGATGTACGCCCTAGAGTGTGTTGCATCTTGAAGGGAACTGCTATATTTTTCGTTTGTATGCAATAACTTGACTTCTCTCCAAACCTCTCTCTTAAAAGCACAGAGGTTTTGAATCTTACTCCCTTTCCCTTTTAGGGAAGGGGTTAGGGGTTAGGTCTGTATTTGACTTAACCGAGAAGCGCTATATATGACTTGGCTAACAGTCATTATGTAGTTACTAAAACCTTTGCAGGCTCACTTATTGGGTAGCAGCACTCTATAGCGGTTCTTTTTGTTGTGGGATGGGTGTCTTACCTGTCCCTTGTATTTTCAGGCTGGCAAAGATGCCCCACTATACAAGATTCATCCCTTAATTCAGCAGTCCCGGAAATAACAACTATGCTATCTATGCAGTTACTACACTCTCTAGATGCGAAAGTTGGGGAATTTCTGCCACAAGCGCTTTGCCGATTTCTAGAGAAGATGTGGCAGCAGGAGAAGGAGCATTGCAAACATGAATGGAGTTTTGACCAGAAACAATCAAAAAGTCGTCTACAAGCTTGCCATCGTTCATTAAGGCTTGAGCACGGACTCCTGCATGGGTGGGAATTAAATCTTCTGCTTGCACTTCGGGAATTAGTTTTTGTAAACTTCTGGTGAAGGCTGCTTTGCTAAAAGAACGAATGATTTCTTGGATGCCTTCATCAGCGTGTTTAGCTGCTAACTTCCAGAAACCGGGATAGGTAATGACTTCCAGAAAATCTCGTAAGTCAAAGTCGGTTTTTTTGTAACCTTCGCGTTTGAGCGATAGAACCGCGTTTGGCCCTGCATGGACGCTACCATCAATCATCCGGGTAAAGTGGACACCCAGGAAGGGAAAATCTGGATTGGGAACTGGGTAGATTAGAGTCTTGACCAGATAGCGTTTTTCTGGGGTGAGTTCGTAATATTCTCCCCGGAATGGGACAATTTTTGCTTGGGGTTCAACTTGACCTAGTTTGGCGGTGCGATCGCTATGCAATCCCGTACAATTAATTACAAAGCGGGTTGCAAAGCTACCTTTGTTTGTTTCCAGTACCTGATTTTTACCACTTGGAGAGATTTTCAGGACTTTTGTATTCAGGTGTAAATCTCCACCCTGCTGTTGAATTAGCTGGGCATATTTTAAACAAACTTGCTGGTAATTAACAATACCAGTTGAGGATACCCGAATTCCACCTACACATCTTACGTGAGGTTCAATTTCCTTGACTTCTTCGGGGCTAATTCTCTGGACTTGTATACCATTGTCTAAGCCGCGTTGATAGAGATTTTCTAAGCGTGGTAGCTCTTGTTCTTCAGTTGCAACAATTACCTTACCACAAACTTCATGGTCAATTCCATGCTCTTGGCAGAATTCTACCATTGAACGAGAACCATCACGACAAAACTTAGCTTTGAAACTCCCTGGTTTGTAGTAAATACCAGAATGAATTACCCCGCTATTATTGCCAGTTTGGTGAAATGCCCATTGGCTCTCTTTTTCTAGTACTAAAATACGCGCATTGGGATAGCGTTTTCCTAAAGCCAACGCTGTCGAGAGTCCAACTATTCCCCCACCTATAATCGCAAAATCATACATTAGTATTATCGCACTTCAAATTACAGTAAATCTATAAAGTCATTTGTTATTTGTCATTTAACTCCTGACTCCTAACTCCTGTACAGACGCGATTAATCGCGTCTCTACTCCTAACTTTTCTCTTGCCATACCTTCCAAGGAGCCTGATTGTTTTTCCACAGTCCTTCGAGATAGTTTTTATCACGTAAAGTATCCATCGGTTGCCAAAACCCATGATGTTTAAAAGCAGATAGCTGTTCCATATCAGCTAGCTTTTCTAATGGCTCTTGCTCCCATACCGTAGAGTCATCAGCAATTAAGTTGATTACTTCTGGTTCTAACACAAAATAACCACCATTAATCCAAGCTCCATCACCTTCCGGTTTTTCTCGAAAGCTGGTGATTTTGGTTTGCTCATATCCTAAAGAAATAGCACCAAAACGTCCGGCTGGTTGAACAGCAGTAAGTGTTCCTAAGCTATTTTGTTCTTTGTGAAACTTAATTAGCTCAGTGATATTAATATTACTGACACCATCACCATAAGTAAAGCAAAAAGTCTCGTTACCAAGATGTTCGCTGATTCGCTTTAAGCGTCCGCCTGTCATTGTATTATCACCCGTATTTACTAAGGTGACACGCCAGGGTTCTGCATAACCAGAATGCACGTTCATCTGGTTAAAGCGCATGTCAAAAGTAACATCTGACATGTGTAAGAAATAGTTAGCAAAATACTCTTTAATGATGTAACCTTTATAACCGCAACAAATGATGAAATCATTAATGCCGTGGGCAGAGTATGTTTTCATTATGTGCCAGAGAATTGGCTTACCACCAATCTCAACCATCGGCTTGGGTCTAATACTGGTTTCTTCACTGAGGCGTGTACCAAGACCTCCAGCCAAAATCACCGCTTTCATGCAATTACCTCGGAGATTTCTAGGGATATGATTATTTGACTTTTTCGAGATGAAGAGGATGCACTTAAAGGGAGAAAAATGTATTTCTGATTTCTGTTTCTCCGTCAATAATCTAACTGTAATTTGCGATGAAATTATAAAGGTAAGATAAATTAAAATCTTTTCTATATAAAAGCTCTATGAATATCTATAAATACAGAAATAAATTACTCAATGAAATAAAAATATCACCTATAAAATAACTAGGGTTAGCACCAGCTAACCCTAGTCAGGCTTGATTTTTTCAATCAAAACCAATAATATCCTAGTAACAAAGCTTACTCATTTCTAGTTAGTTTTTTCCATGTTACTTGAACCTTGGAATAAAGGGTCACATTTGTTTTCTACAACTACACACATATTACTGAGTGCTTGTTGATAATTATCCATGTCATCTTGCTCAAGAAATATTTTGGCAGATACCTGTATATCTTCGACAGCTTTTGTCTGGTTTTTGTTAGCTTCACTCCCGCCATATTGTGCCAGTTCATAGCGAACCATACCTCGTTTGAGATATGCTTTTGCTAGTTTAGGGCTTAGAGTTAATGCTTCGTTAAAGTCAGCGATCGCTTGATTATATTCTTGCTGATAATTGCTGCTATATTGAGCAATTTGATAATAGACAACACCCCGCTGGAAGTAAGCTTCGGCTTTGGAGACATTAAGTTTTATTGCCTGAGTAAAATCTGCGATCGCTTTTTTGTAAACTTGTTGAGATTCACCGCTGTATTTAGCCATTTGGGCGCGGACAATTCCCCGTCTGACATAAGCTTCAATTTCATTATTATCCAGACCAATGGCTCGATTATAATCAGTGATCGCTAGATTATATTCTCTATCAGGATCGTTGCTATATTCTGCGAGCATATAGCGGGCATTGCCCCGATTTACCAGAGCTTTGATTTGATTGGGATTGATTTTCAGAGCTTGACTATAATCTGTAACTGCTCCTTCATAGTCTTTCAGGTTATAGCGGGCATTACCACGATTTACAATTGCTCTAGCATGTGTAGGTTCTTGTTCAATTGCTTGGCTAAAATTGACAATTGCTTTGTCATAGTCTCGCTCTTTATAAGCAATATAACCTTGCTGATAAGAATCAGCGAAGCTGAGTTTATTATTTGGCTGGGAAGACTTGATTGTTTGTTGGGTGTAAGCATTTTGGGAAACCAACGGCTGAGTAAATTTAATCATTACATCTGCATATCCCAATAAACCAAAACCCAGTAAGCAACAAATAATCGGGTACAACTTTGACTTTTTGGAAGGTTTATATGAACCACTGGGAGTCATTGGCTGCCAGTAATTAACTAGCTGCTGCGGTGACATGGCTCGCTGGGGAAAATGCGGTGTCTGGGTGTAGCGCTTTTTCGCTTTGATTCGCGGTTGGAGATGTTCTCTAGCTTCTATAGCTCGATGTGATGGAAAGGGGTCGCGTCCACCTAATCGCACGGTACGTTCACACCACGGACAGCTACGCATGTGGTTGTTGTAGCGATGCTGGGGATTTGTCGTACAGGTAATCAGGGAATCTTCGGCTTCAGCAATTGCTGAGAGCCAAGTCTGGGCACTGGGGCGCAACTGTGGATTGTTGTGACCCTCTTCAAAACAACGGACAAATAGTTCCTGTAAGCTGGGATGAAGAATTTCCCAAGGGGGGGCAATGGGTGTCGGCAGGTAGGGTACGTACCGTTTTTGGCTATAAGTGAAATGACCCGATGCAATGCGGGCTTCGTAAGGTGGTGGCTCAATCGCACCTTGAAAAATCCCCGAAAATGGGTGGGTGCCTTCCATTAAGAGTTGAAATACTAGCACCGCTAACCCAAATAAATCGTGAGAGATTTCGCGATCGTGCTGGGCAAAAGTTTTATTCTGTAGTTCTGGTGGAGTAAACTCTGGTTTACCTACTGGGCAGCGATAAACAACATTGCTGTTTGGGTCGGTTACTTGGAAAGAGTCTGTGTCTATCAAAGTCACTAGTGCTGTGTCACTGACGAGGATATTAGACTCGTTTACATCACCAATACAATATCCACTAGCGTGCAAAGCGGCAAAAGCCGCCGCCAGGTTACGAGCCGTGCGGAGCAGGTACTGATAGTTGAATAGGGGACAGTGTTGCCGACGGGTTCTGGGGTTGTAAAAGTCGATGATTGGACGCATCCCCTGAATACGTGGCATCAAAAAGCCCAGGATGCTATTTTTGCCATCTGCCGCCCGTAATAAATCCTCTGGCCAAGCGATAGAGATATGGCCTAAACTCGCCGTAGGGTTTTCTGGCGGGTTGGCAAGCATCGCCTGGAGTTTTTCTGCATGGCCAGTGGTTGGCTTGTGGTAAATCTTCGCCACCAAATCGTTATCAGATGGCACTGCATAAACGCAAGCTTCACCGCCACGTCCCAAACTGACATTGAGACTGAGGATTTCTTTTCTGGGGGAACAACGTAGTACCTGCATAATGAAATTACCGCTAACGGAAGTTATTGTAAGATGTGAAACCTGTAGATCGATTGCTCACGAGTCGTTGAATGCGGCTATAATGAGTGTTAAATCATCATCAGTGCGTTGCGTAATCCGCTCTGAGCGTAAAAATTTTACTAATTGCTCCTTCGCTTCTGTCTTATCCTCGGTATTGGCGACAAATTCAAACAGCGGAAAAAAGAACGGTTTGTGAGGTTCGCCAACAACCATATTCAAAGCCAGCATTTGTAATCCGTCGGTAATAATACCAACGTTTACTATGTCTGTGCGCCATAATCTCATTTGTGCTGTATTTAAGGCATTAGGCGAAGTTAAAAAAGTGGTTTCGTTGATGTATTCACCACTATCAGGCATCGTCAGTGCCAGCAAGTTGCCCATACTATCTTTAGCCACTGCCAAACCATCACCTATCTGAACTACAGCTACAACTTCTGGTGTGGCAACCAGCATAATTAAAGTAGTTGCTAAATCTTGAGGCTGTGTGTCACAAGTAGCCGCCTCATCCTCCACAGCTTTTTTGGCAGCTAATATGGCATCATTTAAGAGCGATCGCACCAATGTATCATCAGTCAAACTTTTTCGGGTCAGCCCTTTGGTAGAAATGTTTTCTATTGCTGTCTCTACAGCAACCATCGCTCCCACTTTTCCAAGGCTAGCAGAACCTGCGCCATCTGCTGCGGCCGCCACTAAAACATTATCTGACAATATCTGCCAGTGATGAGCATCCTGACATAATTGATTGTTTTTTAAGTGACTTGTACCACATACAGACGCAGCCACAATCCGCCATTGAGCAATCTGTTTTGATATGTTCATAAATTTTTTTCTAGCAGCTAGCTGTGTAAACATCAAGCTGCAATTTTTAATTAAACAGTCCCCCAACCAATCGGCGGTAGTGCTACCTGTTCGTCTACTTGTGAATGAGAAACAGCCGACATACTAGTTGACAGCCAGACAAACATCTCGATAAAATTTAATCCTTTAAGCTTTAAAGGAGTACGTACAGTTATTTGATTTAAACGCGTCATATTCGCATTTTCTACTCCAACTGTAAAGAATGCTACCCGCTTGTTCGCCTCGTCTCCCTGTAGGCGCTGGGATGCTTGCTCGACCACTTGCTCTAACTCACCTTGGGGTTCTCCATCGGTAATCATAAATACCCAAGGACGATAGTAAGCAATCCCGTTGGCACGATACTGAGATTTCCGCTCTTGAATTATGTCCAAAGCTTTATGAATTCCCGCGCCCATTGTAGTCAAGCCTTGGGCTGTCAAAATAGGCGGATTGAATTGATCGGCAGTCACAAAATCTTGTACCACATTGATATTACTATCAAAAGTGACGATCGCCACTTCCACCCGTCTGGCGGCTAAGGAATTTTTGACTAATTCATCCTTTAAGCTTAGTAAACCTTGATTTAAAGCCTCAATCGGCTCTCCTTGCATCGATCCAGATGTGTCTAATAAAAGTACACAAGGACAACGTGGTTCTGGGTTCTCAGCAAATTCTACTACTTCATCAAGTCTTAATGTATCATGCATAACTTTTTGTGTTATGTTAAAGTCCAAAGCTTTATTTCCCTTTGTTCAGAGTATATAGTTTCAATCGCCGAGGCGACTATAGAATATAGTATCTATTGGTAGATTCTCTAATCTTTATTAAACAAATTATTTTCATGAAGTTCTCTATATATTTAAGATGAACTTGAGTACAGCTTAGTTTAGCAAAAAAGAGTTTATCAAAACCCAGCATTACCTGTTGTAATGTATCTACCAAAAAGTTATATCCACTAAACCTACAGTACAATAAATACGTAAACTTTCCTAGATAAGTTTTTAAAGATTTTATGTAGAAGAATTGTTTCTTTAAGGAAAAGTAATTAACCATAATTAAGCTCGTTAACTTTAGAAGTATACCAGTGTAACTGCGCGAACTTGGAATCAAATTTGCCTCTTGAAGTGAGTGGGCATAAATAAACATCATTATTAAGGTCTTCACTCAAGAGTTGTCAGTAGTTAGTAAAATCCAGAATTAACCAACATCTACTGATAATCTAGCTATGATAGATGCTTACCTTTATTCATACCTACTTGTTTTTTGAGAGAGATTAAGTAAAATGTGCTAAATGTAACAAAAGAATTACAAGCCTTACAATTTTTAATATATGTACATATTTTCAAATAAATAATTTGTGGGTAGAAAATATTACAAACAAGAGAATACTTTATAGCTCATATTTTCAATCTACAAATGTTCGGTTGTTGATTCCGCAAAAAACTTGAAAAATATGAATAACTCAGGTACATTCACTAAACTACGTCCTCTAAGTTTGTTAAGACAATTATCTAATTGTTCCGACAGTACTTGTTTACAAGTATTGAGTAACTCAGTTTCTTGGTCGATTTACTTAGAACAAGGCAAAATAACTTACGCTACCCATTCTGTGGAACCATTTGATCGACTAGAACGCCATTTGCGACGCCTCAGCCAGCAAATTCCACTCCTTACTAATGAGGTTCGCGTTCAAGTACGGCTGATGTTTGAACCTGACTCACACAGTCAGTTAATCAAAGATGACAGTAATTCGAGAAGCCACCCTCGTGAGTATCAGGCTATATCCTGGCTTGTTAGTCAACAACATCTACATTCTACACAAGCAGCAGTGCTGGTTCAAGAATTAGTTAAAGAGGTAATTGAATCATTTTTGCTCATCAAAGAAGGTACTTATGAATTAACAGAACCACTTGATAGAATGCCAAAAATTTGCAGGCTAGGTGTAGAGAAAATTCTAGAGTATTGCCAAGTAAGATTACAGAATTGCCAGGCTTTTGTACCGAAAATTTCTTCTCTATATCAACGTCCATATCTGTTGATTAACAGCAAATTTGATGACCAAGATTTACCAAATATACAGCCAGATTTAATTAACTGGATGAAGGGTTTTAGCCTGTGTCATCTGGCTGTAATTTTGAATCAAGATGAAATTCAACTAGCTCGCAATTTATACCCTTACATCCTTAAGGGTGCGATTATCCTCCATGAACCAGATCCACCTTATGATAAATTACCAAAACTTTTTGAGGAGCAATCGCTTTTCTCAAAATTGATTTCAGGGTTAGTTGACACCAAACAAGAACCAAGTAATACTGTCAATTCTTACCCAAATATTCCTGAAGAGAAAATAGTTCCTGTCCAGCGATTACCACAGATTTCTACTCCTTCAAAAGAAAACTTTCAGGAACCAACAATATCAAATAACATAAATTCTGCTTCCAAAAGAGTAACGGCTGCTACTGTAACGGGACAAAAAGTTCACAAAATCGTTTCTGTAGATGATAGTTCCACCATTCTTAAAGAAATTAGTTATTTCTTAGAAAATGAAAATTTTTCTGTAGTGACTATTAACGATCCAGTGAAAGCCGTTTTGTCAATTATAAGGCACAAACCGGATTTAATTTTGTTGGATTTAAACATGCTAGGAATTGATGGTTATGAGTTGTGCCGGATTATACGAAATAATTCCTTGTTTCAAAATACTCCTATTATCTTTGTCACTGGCAGTAAAGGAATTGTAGACAAAGTAAAAGCGAAATTAGTCGGGGCATCTGGCTATCTGACTAAACCGTTTACCCGCGCCGAATTACTGAAAATAGTCTTCATGCATTTGACTTAAATTAACCACTCCAATGAGTTGCGGCTAATTATTTTTTCTATACCTTACCTACTACATTTCAAAGAGTAATACTTCTGGGTTAATTACAGATTGAAATTCTTGAAGTGCTAGAAGGTTGATTCTTGTGCCGCTCAATAAGAGCAATGTCAACTGCAAAGCTTAATCCAGAAGTATTGTATTCAAAATGTAATCAACTCAAGTTGGCAAAAACGTCATTGCTACAATAGACAGGCTTCCCGATGCAAAAACTGGCTCCTGTCTGCTACAAACTTTTAGGCTATGCTAGAGAAATCATAATTTGGGTTGTTATAGCCTGGATTTGATATGGCGGATGTTACAAGGTCAGAACTGCTGAGTAAATTGCTGATATCAGTTCCTATATTTTGGCTAGGCTTAGTACTACCTAGTGATATCAGTTCGCCACTAACAGGGAAATTCCAGCCTTCATTACCAATGAGTGTTTTGTGATCACCACTGGCTTCAATCCGGTTTCCAAGGAGATTGCTGTTAGTTACATTGGCAGTGTTGCCACTACCAAGAATGTCGTTTTTACTACCAGGTAATGTATTGGCATTACCAAGGATGTCGTTGTTATTGCCTAAGTTCCAGTTACCGTTACCGTTAGTTGTGTTCTCGTTACCAAAGCCCCAGTTGCCATTACCTTCGGTTTTGCTGCCATCACCGTAGTTCCAGTTACCGTTACCGTTGGTTGTGTTACCGCTACCAAAATTCCAGTCACCATTACCGTCGGTTGTGTTGTTACTACCATATAGCCAGTTCCCGTTACCTTGGCCACTGTTACCAATAGCATTTGCACCATCTAATTTTTGAATATCAGATATCCAGTTGTCGCTCTTATAAGGTACAGGTTGACCATTGCCAGTTTCAGGTAGGTTGCTACCACTTTTCTTGGAAGGCGGAGTGCTGCCAAATGGTAAGTTACCAGGGAGGTTGCTACCGCCACCAGATGCGTTACCACCAGATGCGCCACCACCAGATGTGCCACCACCAGTTAAGGGGTTGCTACCACCACCAGATGCGCCACCACTAGCAAAGGGGTTGCTACCATCACCTAACGCAGTAATATCACCGCCAACGACTCCGATGAGTTGATTGAACGGATTATTGGTATCAGTTAAAGCCCGCTCGTCAAGTGGTCGCTCGTAATTATATTTGTACTTTCCATCTTCACTGGTTGTGGATGAGTTACCACCACCGATGAAGGAAGCGAAAGTATTACTATTACTAGCAGCGCCACCAAAGCTACTGCCACTATCTAGACTGCTGCCATCGGTAGACTGCCATTTGCCATCACTGAAAGAAAAATTGCCATTACCAGTTAAATTGTTGCTAGAACTTTGTGACCCAGTAGTTTGATTGCTATTGCCAGAAGTTGCCATTAGAATTAAATTCCTATTAATCAAACTGAAATCCCTCTATCAAGAGGAAGATCAACGGCATGAATGAAAGCATTTTTTTACTTGTATTTTCAATAAAAAATACTAATAAAAACAGCAATCACCACATTTAGTAAAAGTGTACAAAATCAAATTTATATTTAAAATGAACAAAACTTCGATTGTATTGCCGATTTTTTAGATTGGATTGTCTATTCTTTCGATCTTGTTGAGTTAGATTTCATAAATATGTCCTACAATCCTTATGGTGAAAGCTTTAGATGCAGTTTCTACAGTGATTTTTTGGCACAAACAGGGCAAATTTATCTCTTTGAAGTTCTACAATACAATGTAATGTAATTACACTACAAAAAAGAGTGAAGTGTGATTTTTGTAGTCTATTGAGTGAGAAAATATTACTTGTGAGATTTTATCGAGTTTTAAAGATTCAAGTTCTGCGATCGCCAAAGCAAACGCATCTAAATTACTCTTAATCGCAACCAATGTTAAGAACCAACAAAAAAATCAGCATTTCTCATTTGATTTATTTTCCAAATCTCAAAGCCATGTGTACGATGGGCTACGCCTTGTGAAATCGTGGTCATTGCTCATCGCAAAAAGCTGGGCTTGTTGAGAATAAAGAAAAAATAATGTCCCTGTTACATAATGTAATAATTGCTAAAATATGGAGTAATAATGCTAGAAAATAAAACTAGAGCCAATCTTCAAGATAAATTAAGCAACGAATTTTTGGAAAAGCGCTGTTGAAGTTTTTGAAATCAGAAAAAAGCTTGTGTATTTAGATTGCTGGTTTTATGGGATTTTAGCTCAAGCGTGAGAAACCAAACGGCTCTCACTTGTAATGGTTATGCAAAAAGCGATGTCTACGATGGTCACTGAGCTTGTCGAAGTGCGGGCTGCGCCTACGCACAAAAGTTAGCTAATTGCGTTTTGTCTTTGTAAAGCTTCACTCTAGCAGAAAACAGAACAATTTATAAGTCTGCTTTCTGGCTCAACTAATAATAAAATTCCTGACTATGGAGTATAAAAAATGAAAAGTGTAGTGAGTACAGCAGTTATATTAACATTGATTGGTGGAGCAAATTGTCTTCCTAGCTATGGAATATTATCAAATATCAAGCCTTCAAGCATAGAAGTTCAATCCATTGCTCAAGGTAATCATCAACAATTGATGGCTAGAGTTAGAACTACTTTAGATACTCAATTTTATCTAAGATATGGAAAGACAGCTTACCTCCCCACTGAAAATATTGAAATCAAATTTTCAAAAGTTATCCAGGATTCTCGGTGTCCAACTAATGTAACTTGTATTTGGCAAGGACAAGTTATTATTGGATTAGACATTATAAAAAATGGTCAGCAAGTTTCAACATTAATGCTAACCCTGATACCAGGTCGTGATGCTTTACCAATTCAATTTTTAGATAAATATTCGGTGAGATTGGTAGGGGTTTCCCCGTACCCAAAGAGCGGAAAGGCGATCGCACTCAAAGACTACATTGCTAAAATTGTTGTTAGTAAGAATTAGATGACTAACCTTTGACACGCTTTTTTTCTGAAACAAAACACCCGGATTTTTCACAAGTGAGAAATCCGGGCGTATGTAGTTTAACGTCAAAATCAACCAAATAAAAATAATGTCTTACTTCTCTGCGTAGATACATTTTCAGTATTTACTTAATTTTTACATTGCCAGTCTAACGTAGTAGGATTGTTCAAGTGAAAGGGTACGCCTTGCAGGGCGAGTAGCCATTGATCGCTCCTTGCACCCTAAAATAAGAGCAAAAGACGATTCCTAAAACAAGCACACTCCATGCGTATTTCTCTAAATTGGCTGCGCGAACTAGTAGAGATAAAACTTAGTCCAGAAGAATTAGCCGAAACCCTGACAATGGCAGGGTTTGAGGTTGAAGAAATTGAAGATCGCCGCACTTGGGCAAATGGCGTGGTGATTGGGAAAGTGCTTGAGCGTCAACCCCATCCCAACGCCGATAAATTGAGTGTTTGCCAAGTGGATATCGGTACAGGTGAGACTTTAAATATTGTCTGTGGTGCTGCCAATGTGAAGGCAGATATCTATGTCCCAGTGGCAACCACGGGTACTTACTTACCCAAAATTGATTTAAAAATTAAACCTGCAAAACTGCGTGGTGTCCCATCTCAGGGCATGATTTGTTCTTTAAAGGAACTCGGTTTGCCCACCGATGTAGACGGAATTCATATTTTTACCCAGGAAAATTTACCATTGGGTAGTGATGTCCGTCCGTTGTTGGGTTTAGATGATGTAATTTTAGACCTTACCGCAACTGCCAATCGCGCTGATGCTCTAAGTATGGTAGGCGTAGCCAGAGAAGTAGCAGCTTTAACCAGTGGAAAGTTGAGCATTCCTGAACCTGCTGAAGTCTCTATTCCCAAAAATGCCGGAAATTTAGCTTTAAAAATTGCCGATACCCAAGCTTGTCCTGCATACATTGGTACGGTAATTGAACAGGTGAAAATTGCTCCATCTCCCGAATGGCTGCAACAGCGTTTGCGGGCGGCTGGGGTACGTCCCATTAGTAATGTGGTGGACATTACTAACTATGTTTTGTTGGAATGGGGACAACCACTGCACGCTTTTGATGGCGATCGCCTAAAATCTGTTGCAAGTAGCGAAAATTTAAGCATCGGTGTTCGCTTCGCCAATAATGGAGAATCTCTCAAAACCCTGGATGGACAAACTCGCACCCTAGCAACCCAAAATTTGTTAATCACCGCTAACGACAAACCTGTTGCACTGGCGGGAGTCATGGGTGGAGAAGAAACAGAAGTGCATGAAGGGACTCAAAGCCTAGTTTTAGAAGCAGCTTTATTTGATTCCGTGGCAATTCGCCGTTCTTCCCGGAGTGTTGGGTTAAGAAGTGAGGCTTCTGGCAGATACGAACGGGGAGTTAATCGGGCTGAGTTGGAAATAGCTAATCGCCGCGCCTTATCCTTAATTAGCGAATTGGCTAGTGGAATTATAGTCCAGCAAGAAATTGCCGACACCCGCCCTGATCCGTCTACTTGGAGTCGTTCTATCGCCCTGCGTTTAGACCGAGTGAATCAGATATTGGGACCCATCGATTTAGAAGAAGACACAGGCGAACTGCAAAAACAAGATGTTGAGCGCATCCTGACTGCATTGGGGTGTCAGTTGACTCCTTCAGGAGAAGATAGCAGCCATCAACCTACGTGGTCTGTCTCTGTCCCACCCTATCGTTACCGCGACTTAGAGCGAGAAATTGATTTAATTGAAGAAATCGCCCGTCTTTATGGCTACAACAAATTCTGCGATACTTTACCAGAAAAAGCGGAAGCTGGTTATCTACCTTTAGATCAAGAACTAATTCGCAAATTACGGGCTTTCCTGCGGGCTGAAGGATTGACAGAATTAATCCACTATTCTTTAGTCAAACCAGGAGAAGACAGAAATATAGTACTGTCAAACCCCTTATTTGTCGAATATTCAGCACTGCGAACCGATTTGATCTCTGGGTTAATTGATGCCTTTCAATACAATTTAGAGCAGGGTAATGGTGCCCTTAACGGTTTTGAAATCGGGCAAATTTTCTGGCAAGAAGAAGACGGTTTGCAAGAAACAGAAGCCTTGGCGGGAATTATGGGAGGCGATCGCACCCTTGGCAAATGGTCAAAAAGTGGACGCGAAGAACCCATCACCTGGTTTGAAGCCAAAGGCATTTTAGAAAGTGTATTTCGGCAACTTAGCTTGCAAATCGAATTTCAACCCGATCGCCGCGACGATCGCTTACATCCAGGACGCACCGCTTCCCTGTGGATTCGGGGTAACAGACTGGGGATTTTTGGGCAACTCCATCCCCAACTGCGACGAGAAAAAGGCTTACCAGATTCCGTTTATGTTTTTCAGTTGGATCTAGATGTGCTTTTAGATTCTTTGGAAGAAGATGAAATTCTCGTCCCCACATTCCAGCCCTATTCTACCTATCCAGCTAGCGATCGCGACATCGCCTTTTTCGCACCCGTGAAAATCTCAGTTGTCGAAATTGAAAAAGTAATTACCAAAGCTGGTAAAGATTTGCTCGAATCAGTGGAATTATTTGATGAATATCGTGGTGAAAACGTCCCCGAAGGACAGCGGAGTTTAGCATTCCGCTTAATTTATCGGGCTAGCGATCGTACTCTTACTGAGGCTGAAGTGGAACCAGTACACAATAAAGTCCGTGAAGCCTTGGTGGAAAAATTCGGCGTCAACTTGAGAAGTTAGGAGTTAGAAGTTTTTTGGTCTAGTTCCCAGGTTGAACCTGGGAATACTCTACTTGAGGCTCTGCCTCATATTCTTCTGTAAAGACTAGCCAAAAATTTTCAACTCTAGATCGGGGCGTATTATGAACACGCTGGAAATAATTCAACAAATTCAGCAGACGCAATCACACATGTCTCTGACGTTTGATAGTCCTAAATCAGTCAAACTACAGGTTAAGCAAATTTTTCTATTACAAAAGCAACTTAGAGCGCTCAAAAAGGAGGTTAATGCAAATATACGTAATATTAATCAAGAAGCAAGTCAATCTGGTACAGATAGTGTTGTGTCGGTTGGCTTAGACATTTTTGGTAAACACAAGTGGGCTGGAAGGTTGAGGGCAGAAACTCGACGTGCAATTGAACGAGAAAAAAAATTATCTCGTCAGCCATACATTGAAATCAAACAAGCAATTGACAATCTAATTTTAGAAGGAGATCGGTTCAAGCTCTTGGCAGAGCAATATCTTATTAACCAGTAGGAGTAACAAGCAATTATGCCTAAATATGTACTCTGGGGAACTTACTGCGAAGACGTTATCGAAAAACGCGCCCCCTATCGTCAAGCTCATTTAGACGGATTAGCAAAACAGAAAGAATCCGGTGTGCTGATTACCATCGGCCCCACCAAGGATGTTACAAAAGTTTTTGGGATTTACGAAGCCGAAGATGAAGCCACTGTACGCCAGTTAATTGAAAACGATCCTTACTGGAAAAATGGCATCTGGACTGAATATTCAGTCAAAGAATGGATTCAGGCTTTATAAATGGGTGTTGGGCATTGGGCATTGGGCATGGGAAGATGAGCTTGAATGTTGAACCTTTGAACTCGGAAGTTGAGCCTCTGAACTCGGAAGTTGAGCCTCTGAACTTGGAAGTTAAACTTTTGAACTCGGAAGTTAAACTTTTGAACTTGGAAGTTGAGCCTCTGAACTCGGAAGTTAAACCTTTGAACTCGGAAGTTGAGCCTCTGAACTCGGAAGTTAAACCTTTGAACTCGGAAGTTAAGCCTTTGAACTCGGAAGTTAAACCTTTGAACTCGGAAGTTGAGCCTCTGAACTTAAAACTTTCAGTTTTAACTCTCACCGATCTCTTCCATCCCCCCATTCCCCATGCCCACATAATTATGAAAATTTGGCAGGTTGATTTTTATCGTCGTCCCTCACAAGATGCGTCTGGACAAATTTTATGGGAGTTGTTGATTTGTGACGCAACTCGCAGCTTTAAGTATGAAGCCACCTGTCTCCAGTCAGCAGCAAATTCTAATTGGGTTGCCACTCAACTTGAGCTAGCTGCTGGTGAAAAATTGCCAGATGTAATTCAGGTATTTCGTCCTCAGTCTCTCAGCTTAATTGAGGCGGCTGGACGCAATTTAAGTATTAATGTCGAACCTACCCGCCACACCTTGGCGTTAAAGCAGTGGTTACAAGAAAAGCAATATCCCTTAACGCTGGATAAACCACCCCCAGCACCATTACCAGAAAACCTCTGGGGAGAACAATGGCGTTTTGCGACTTTAGCAGCTAGTGATGTAGAAACGAGATTTAGCGATCGCCCCATTCCCATTTTGCACATCCCAGAACATCTCAAACCAATCAATTTGGGTTTAGCATCAACAGTTCCTGTTCCTGGTGTCGTAATTTATGGTGGACGGCAATCAATGCGCCTAGCACGGTGGTTGCAGCAAGCCCGTCCTGTCAGCTTTAACTACATTTCTGGCGCACCAGATGGCTTAATATTAGAAGCTAGCTTGGTGGATAGATGGATTATTGCCACATTTGAAGATCCAGAAGTTACAACAGCAGCCCAAGCATTTGAACAACGCAAGCAGCAAAGCCGAGGATTGCATTTTTTGTTAGTTCAACCCGATGATTCTGGTATCACTTATAGCGGCTTTTGGTTATTGCGGGCAGAAAATTGATATTAATTGCCAAAACAGCAGAAATGATTACAGCGCTAAAGCAGGATGTTGAAAATGCAGAGCATCAACCTGAAATTGCTGCTTGGGACGGTGTTGCGATCGCTTTTCTGTAATCAGCCTTGTAATCAGAATATTCCTTCCTGCTTTTGACTTAAATACATCGCAATTCCTTTTTCGTAGTAAGCCGCTTCATTAATAAAAATAGGATAAACAGTAGACGCTCCCTCATAGAAAATATTTTTTCCTTCAAAAGTCAGAAACATTGGATCGCCTGGATGCAAAGGTTCATAATCCCTAAACTGAAGCTGGGGGTGAATCATGGCTTGAATTTCCCCGCGTAGGTGCAGCCCGCCGTAGGCATCGCTTCTAGGATAATCGATAGTCTTAATGTATTTATAAAGTGTAAGGTGGTTGCTTGTCTGCGGAATATTCCCTTGGTTGCACCCTTCAAAATAATCTAAAACTGCATAAATAAGCTGTTCTGTTTCCTGAAATAATTCGGCGTTTAAAACATTTTGAGCCACAGCCCCAACTTCTATAACAAAACCTAATTCGCACAGAGAACGGAGAAAACCATTTTCTTTGGATTCCTGATTAATACAGACTTTCACTAAAGGATTGATAGAACTTAAATAAGCACCTAAGCGAAGCAATAAAGGATGCATATCACAAAAAATTAGAGTTAAACCCATATTGGCAGTTGTGCTGTGCAAATCAACAATTACATCTACAAAGGGCTGATTTTGCGGTTGCAATATCTGTTGAATTGCTTTTGCCCGCGTATCTTCATAACTTGAGAGTTGGGGATTTTGTAAGCCTTGATTAGTGAAACAACGATTTAAATCCTTGTCAATGTATCGTTTGCCTTCTTCAATAGCTTTGAGATTACCAAGTAATGCCAGAGTTTCAAAACTTGCCCTGTTAATTAAATTAGGATATTGCTGAAACTTTTTGACTAAATGTACTCCTGTTAACTCATTACCGTGGTTTCCTCCAACAATCGCAACTCGTTCAATCTGACTCATAACAACCTCATATTTAAAAAACTACTTTACGGTTATTGAGAATGGTGCAAGATACAAGATAGAAGTATACCTGCTGCTGACTAAATCTTGTAAAAGATTGACGCGATCGCTCCATGTTCGAGTCAAAATATGATAACTGTTAAGCTGTTGGTTTTGGTACAAAAGGGGAGGAAATTTATGGAGTATAATTTTCTAGCGATGCCTTCGGTGGTCACTGAGCTTTGTCGAAGTGCGGGCTACGCCTACGCTGAACTTTACAAAAACGCCCTCCTCAACGACGTACTCCCCTTTTGGGAAAAATATTCTCTTGATTGGCAGCAAGGCGGCTATTTCACCTGCCTCGATCGTGAAGGCAAAATTTATGATACAGATAAATTTATCTGGCTGCAAAACCGCCAGGTGTGGACTTTTTCGATGCTTTACAATCACCTAGAAAAGCGCGAAAATTGGCTAAAAATTGCCAGCAACGGTGCTAATTTTCTCGCCCAACATGGCAGAGATAGCGATGGTAACTGGTACTTTGCCCTCACCCGTGAAGGGAAACCACTGGTTCAACCTTACAACATCTTTTCTGATTGCTTTGCAGCGATGGCATTTAGTCAATATGGACTCGCTGGCGGTGAAGAATGGGCAAAGGATGTAGCAATCCAAGCTTATAACAACGTATTACGCCGCAAAGATAACCCCAAGGGCAAATATAATAAAACCTATCCCGGCACACGCCCGATGAAATCATTGGCTGTACCGATGATTTTAGCCAACCTGACTCTAGAAATGGAATGGTTGCTGCCAAAGGAAACACTAGAGAATGTCCTAGCTGAAACAGTCCAGGAAGTGATGACCGATTTTCTCGACCAAGAACGGGGACTAATGTACGAAAATATTGCCCCTGACGGTTCCCACATAGATTGTTTTGAGGGACGGCTGATTAATCCAGGTCACGGTATCGAAGCGATGTGGTTTATCATGGACATCGCGCGTCGCCAAAACGACACCAAAACTATTAACCAAGCCGTTGATGTGGTGTTAAATATCCTAAATTTTGCTTGGGATAACGAGTACGGCGGATTGTATTACTTTATGGATGCAGATGGTCATCCCCCACAACAATTAGAATGGGATCAAAAGTTGTGGTGGGTTCACCTAGAGTCTTTGGTTGCATTAGCGATGGGTTACCGCCTGACCAGGCGTGAGGTATGTTGGGAATGGTATCAAAAGATGCACGATTACACCTGGTCACACTTTGCTGATTCCGAGTATGGTGAATGGTTTGGCTATCTCAATCGGCGTGGAGAAGTATTGTTGAACCTCAAAGGCGGCAAATGGAAAGGATGTTTTCACGTACCGCGTGCATTGTACCTTTGTTGGCAACAATTTGAGGCGATCGCTACTCCTTTGCAATAGACTTCTTACAAAAATTCATATTCATAACCACAACTTAAGCTGTGGTAACGACAGCTTCAGCATTGATAATAACAGCTTCAGTTATAGTAACAACGGCTTTAAGGTTACTTATGAATGCTTCAGTTGTAGTAACAACGGCTTCAGCATTAATAACAATAGCTTCAGTTATAGTAACAACGGCTTTAAGGTTACTTATGAATACTTCAGTTGTAGTAACAACGGCTTAAGTTATTGCGATGCCTGCAGCGGTAAACAACGCAGTCAGTTTAATCTACAAGTAAAGTGGAATCAGTGCCATTAGAAGGATGTTTCATGAATGCTGTGACACCTAAGCGATTTACCATCGCAGAATACCATCAATTGATTGAACTCGGATTTCTGACAGAGGCCAATCATATTGAATTGATTCGCGGAGAACTGATTCAAATGACAGCAAAGGGAACACCACATACAGTTTGTAGTTCTATCCTGTACCGTCAATTGGATCGTCTTCTAGGCGATAGGGCAGTCATTCGGGGACAAGATCCGATCACCCTTCCTAATCAGAGTGAGCCTGAGCCGGATGTTGTCATTGCACGAGGAAGAGATGAAGATTATCTGGCTCATTATCCGTATCCCGAAAATATTTTGTTAGTAATTGAAATTTCCGATAAAACCATAGATTATGACCAAACAACCAAGTTGTCTTTGTATGCAGAAGCCGGAATTTCTCATTACTGGATTGTGAATTTGCCGATTCGTCAACTTGAGCGTCATAGCCAGCCGTATCAAAATGCTCAAAGTAAATTTAGCTATCTCAGCAAACAGATTTATTTACCGAATCAGTCAGTGGCTATTCCTGGATTTGAAGATATATTATTAGACTTGAATAGGTTGTTTCTAGAAAGTGCTAGTGAATGATTTTGTTGGTGCGATCGCTCGTCTTCTAAAGCGAATTAATCTACTTATGCTTATTAGACAAACTAAACACAAAATGATTTAATTAAAAGTATTGCCCAAACAAAAAACTTTTAATATGAGAAAACTGTCTCTGATTCTCCCCTTAGCTATCCTAGCTTTTGGCAGTGTAGTTGTTAAGAGCCAAGAAATCTCCTCACCCAATACTTACACTCAATCTGTTACCCGTGAAGTTTTAGCAAGTGGTTATCCTACTCAAGATCAAAAGCAGATTCTTGAACTTGTACGCTATACCATCGCACCAAGAGCAAAACTCCCTACTCATACTCATCCGGGAATGCAGATTGAACGAGTAGAGGCGGGAACTTTAATTTATACTGTTGTGGAAGGAGAAGCTAAAGTAACGAAAGCTAACGGCACAGAATTGATTCTTCAAAAAGGGAAAACTATACAGCTTACAGTGGGAGATTCTTTAGTTGAATCTGCCGGCATGGTTCATTATGGAGAAAACCAAACAAACAAACCGATTATTCTGTTGTCTGCTTCTCTATTTAATGCTAATCAACCAAAAGCTATTTTAATCAATCCTAAAAACAGATGAATTTGATGAGAATTGCAGGTTTTGTTGAGTTTCATTCCTACACATTTTTATTTTTAGGCAAAACCTACGCAGTATTGAGTAGATAGTAAGTCGAATTTTAGAAAAATACTCTCCCTAATGCTTATTGCTAACTTAAGTAATCTTACAGTGGGGCAGTAACAAATAGGATTGCTATAAAAGCAACAAAGCTTTGGAGTCACGAGCAAATGACAAGTCGAGAATTGCCAGATTCTAACCAAGAAATCCTGTTGGAAAAATATCAAGTCCAACAGGAACTAGGTAAAAAAGCCGGACGGCGGACGCTGCTAGCTCGTGACTTACAAACTCAAGAATTAGTAGTGGTCAAAATACTGTCCTTTGGTAATGAGTTTGAATGGAACGACCTCAAACTGTTTGAGCGGGAAGCTGAAACTCTCAAAGCACTCTCTCACCCAGCCATTCCCCGCTACCTTGACTACTTTGAGCTAGATTCACCCAACAGTAGAGGATTTGCACTCGTACAAAGTTATATCCCAGCCCAATCTCTAGAAGCACAACTCAAAGCTGGGCGTAGTTTCAGTGAAGAAGAAGTTAAGGAACTAGCAAAAGCTATCTTAGAAATTCTCAAATATCTGCATGGTCGTCAACCACCCGTGATTCATCGTGATATCAAGCCAAGCAATATTCTATTAACAAATCGCTCTGGTAATAGTGTAGGTGAAGTGTACTTGGTAGATTTTGGTTCAGTGCAAACCATCGCCAGAAGAAGTAGCACAATTATAGTAATGGGAACCTACGGGTATGTACCACCAGAACAATTTAATGGTAGAGCTATTCCTGGTTCTGACCTTTACAGTTTGGGAGCCACTTTAATTTATTTGGTTACAGGTCGGCATCCGGCTGATTTACCACAAACCGACTTGCGGCTTGAATTTGAACAGGCAGCCAATATTAATCCTAGTTTCAGCAGTTGGTTGAAGAGAATGACAGAACCGATTGCAAGTAAACGTTTGATTTCTGCTGAAGATGCTTTGCAAGTTTTAAATAAACTAGGAAATACATCTCAGATTCCCAGGATACAAAGTAATTCCTTCCTAAGAAAACCTCCTAACAGTAAAATTGTTTTGACTAAGAATGCTAACCTTTTAGAAATTAGCATCCCACCTAGAGGTTTCCTTAACCAAAGAACTATTATAAATTTAATTATATTTATACCAATTATTTTATTTATCCCTGTGTTGCCAATTTTTGCTGAGGGTAATATTGTTAACTTGGCATCTGTAGCATCTTTAATATTATTTTTGTTTCTTGTAATTTTATTATTTATTTCTATTTTGATAGGTATTTTTGGCAAAAAAAAGCTTTTTATTAATCATCAAAAAATTATCTTGATTTATGAATTGTTTGGAATTAAACGGTTTTATCCATCTCCAAGTTTGAGACAAGATATTCTACGTCTAGAACGCAGTAAGGATACATATAATCAACCTTGCTTGACAATCTGGGCAGGAATAAAAAAGTATGATATTTTAAGTGGTGAATTTTATTTTTTTCCTGCTACTCCTCCAGAACTTGACTGGCTAGCTTATGAACTTAGCGATTGGCTAGGCTTACCAATTACTAAAGAGTAAACTACAAACTAAATTCCACTGCACCATCCTCATCCACATCTGCATCCTTACCTATAGCAGTAGGCTTAAATTTAGAGCCATGAATTAATTCACCAAACACAATTCCTGGATTTTGGTGAAGAATATTCAGCACACTCATAAAATCCCGTACAATTTCCCCTGGTGTCAGTAATGCTTCTGCACCCAAACGATTAATAATTTCTTGCACAAACTCCTTCAACTCCTGATTTTTCAAAGTCTGTTCATACCCAAAATTAAGTGCATGAATTTCAGCTAAACCTTGTAGAAGTGTCAAGATTTCTGCTTTACTCAACGGATTTAGCCGAATCACTGGCCCCAAATACTCCTGAACGCCAGATTGTGCAACAAAACGACTTTCTTTTGTGCGTCTTTGCCAAGCTTGGTCTGCAAAAAGTCCGCGTTTGGGGTCTTCTAAAAACTTGGTTGTTCCACCAACAACAATACCAAGATGTTCTGCTTTGCACTGCATGGTGTCGTTAAACATTGCCAGAAGTCGATTATAATTCTTTTCCCGCGTAACGGTAGTAGATATTTGATATAAATGTACAGCTTCATCAACTAAAATTAATAGTCCTTTATAGCCAATCTCAGCGACAAACTTCGCAAACAGTTTGATATAGTCATACCAACTATCATCATCAATAATTACCCGCACTCCTAAAGCTGCTTTTGCCTCAACTTTAGTAGTAAATTCTCCACGCAACCAGCGCATTGCTGCATTTTTTAAATTATCATCATCCAATCGGTAGCCACGCCAATAAGCGATAATCACGCTACCAAAATCAAAACCGTGAACTAAGTCTTCAATATACTGAACTACTTCCCTAATTTTTGATTCAACTTGGTCATCAAAACCATCGTCATTCGGACGCATTTCAGTTTCTTTAACCACTTCTTGTTGAATTTTATTAATCCATCCTTCTAAAATTGAGACTAAAGCACCACCATTAGGACGAGTTTTTGTAGCTAAGTGGCTCATTAATTCTCGATAAGTGGCGACACCTTCATTGTTGCTTCCAGCTAATCGGCGTTCTGGGGATAAATCAGCATCAGCTACTACAAAACCTTGCTCCATTGCTCGATTACGAATTAGTTGCAGTAAAAAACTTTTTCCGGAACCGTAGTTACCAATTATGAAGCGAAATGCTGCGACACCTTCTGCAATATCATCGAGATTTTGTAATAGGCTTTTTAGTTCTTTTTCTCGACCTACTGCAATATATTCAACTCCCACTCTTGGTACTACCCCCGCACCAAGGGAATTGATTAAAGCAGTGGAGATTTTTTTCGAGATTTTGAGCTTTGCCATGTATTACACTTCACTTTATTCTAAATGCAGAAGCACACAGTCAGTAGGTAAAGTACATCACCTTACTACTAAATCTTATGACGGCAATAATAATTTAATTTGACGAAATATGTCTAGCCATGAGGTCTTCATACATCGCAATCATTTTTTTGACATCTGTTATATACTCCTGATAAAGTTTTGGACTTTCCGAATCAGAATTAATTATTAATTCTCCAATAGTATCATTTGCCCGTTCATTTATAGAATCGATTAATAAATTTGGCATAGTAATATTTACTTCAGCAATTTTTTTAATAGCACTATTGGGATTGTCTTGTTCAACTATAGCTTTTAATACTTGTAACTCATGTCCTGGGAGATTGACTAGAAAATTAGTCCATTCTTCGGAGATATTTTCCGATGTCTCAAATTCCGAATTGTCAATGATATCTGAAGATTCAACTATTTCGGAAAATGGAAACAATTCAATATCATCTTCTTGGGAATTATCAGACAAAGGCTCTAGATTGAATGTTTCTACTTGTTGTAGTAATTCCCATACTTGATTTTGTAATGAGTCTCGTTCTTCTTGCAATAATGAAACTTGTTCTTGTAATTGTTGTAATTCGGCTTTGTATTCTGCTAGTTGGGTTTGTGAAGAATTCAGGATAGCTTGGATATTTTCTCTTTCGGTTTTCGTTGCTACAAGCAATTGATTGTTTTGATTTGTCTCAATTTCTAATTCTTGAATTGCAATTCGCAGTTCGTATAATTTTTCTTCTAATTGGGGTTTGAGTCTGCCTAAAAGAGTTAAATTACTTTCAACTTCTTGTTTCTCGTGTTGTAGCTCAGAAATTTGACTTTGCAATTGGGTGATTTCAGCACGAGATACATTACAATTTGACTCTAAACGGCGCTTCTCTGCTGTGAGGATAGAAAAAGCATTGTTCAATTCAGTTTGATTGTTCTGCAAATTATTAATTTCAGTTTGCAGGCTATTAACTTCTGTTTCTAATTGCTTCTTTTGTCCTGCAAATGTTCTTAATTCTCGATGTAGACTATCTCTTTGGTTACGGCTTTCTATGACTTGATTTTGTAGCTGTTGTGATTCAGCATATAATAAATTATGATGTTCTTCAATTTGATTGATTTCTCGGACAACACGAGCCTTTAATCCCTCCATATCTTTAATTCGCTTGCGGAGAGAACCTAAAACAAACATTTCATAATTTCTGCGCCGCTTCTCTATGAATAATGCTGTTGTATGGATAGTAACGGCAGTAATTACACCTGTGAGAAAGGCTTTATTAAAATCCCAGCTTGGGACAAGGCTAAGACCAAAACTCACACTAAAGGCAACTATCACTAGTATAAATCGATTGCTGATCGTTACTGATTGCATATTGCTGGTTTTTAGCGTAGTTAAATTATCTGAATAAGTAGCTCTCATACTAATTCGTAATTCGTAATGACGCTCGCGGACTCGCTACCGCTACATTAACGTAATTCGTAATTAAAATACACATACACATATAATACTTATCTAAGTGGTTGATCTGGTAAATCAAGATATTTTTCTGAATTTTGGTATCAGAATTGTTATGAAATCTCTAACTTTAGTCAATAGTGCATAACACTGTTTTATAAATTACAAAAAAGCGCAATCATCAATGAAACAATTTTAATGTTAAGTGTTGGATATGTTTTGATTTGCATGAAAAAGTGTTAAATCTGATTTTAAAAAATCAACAAACTGCCGTGCTGTACGTCCAGAACGACCATTGTGACGAGTTGCCCATTGTAATGCCTGAAATTCCAAATCTTCTTGAGTAATATTAATTTCAGCTTGTGTCACTAGATGTTGTACAATTTTTAAATAAGTTTTCTGATTAGCTGGTTCAAAAGTCAAGGTTAAACCAAAGCGATCGCTAAAGGAAAGCTTCTCCTGCATCGTATCCCAAGCATGGATTTCCTCGTTATCCTTGGGAGTTGGTCTATCCACAAAAAACTCTCGAATCAGATGGCGGCGATTAGAGGTAGCGTACACCACTACATTTTGAGGGCGCGCTGTTAAATTACCTTCTAAAACTACCTTGAGGGCTTTAAAGGCATCATCATCTTCTTCAAATGAAAGGTCATCGACAAAGATAATAAATTTTTGTGACACACCCCGTAAATGTTCGACAATTTCTGGTAAGTCTTTTAAATCAGATTTTGCCACTTCCAATAAGCGGAGGCTGCGATTGCTATATTCATTCAACAAAGATTTCACTAAAGAAGATTTGCCAGAACCGCGACTACCGTAAAGTAATACATGCAGTGCCATCTCTCCTGATAATAAAAACTCTGTATTTTTCAGCAAAGCATCTTTTTGAGATTCGTAACCGACAAGCGCACTCAGTTTAACTGGGTCAGAATACCTGATACCGATAAACTGCCCCGCTTGCCAGCGTAAGGCGCGATATTCTGCAAATAAACCAGAGCCATATTGCCGATAATAAGCTGCTAACTCTTCTACAGCATCACCCCAATTATCTAACTCTTGTAGATATGTGGCGAACTTTGTCTCTACTCCTAATTCTTGCTCTTTATACCATACCACTGGTGAAATCGGCGTATGAGCAACACCTTGTATCCACTCACTCAAAGAAGCGCTGCTACATTCATAGAGACTTTGCAATACTTGTAAATCATGCTGAACTGCTGCTACCAAAGCTGGGGGTAAATCCTCAAATTCTCGTACTTGGGCAAGGCTTGTAAAAGGATTCTTAGAAAAGAGAAGTTGAGTAATTAAATAGTCTTCCCAGTTTTGATTTCTAGCAGCCAAAGCGTGGAAGTAACTACCATAAGCTTGGAGACAACCCCGTGCATCAGCGTCAGTGTAACGTATAGCTTGCAATAGTTCCAAAAATGCCATCCCCACTTCGCCTTGCAGAACAGATTGGTACAGTAAAAGTGAGGCTGCTTGGCGCTGGAGATATTGAACCTTCGTATATGAGGAAGTACTTGCCATTGGCATCGCTTTATTATCCATTAATCAACTGTGTGGTATAGCTAAATAGCTATGGTAAATTGTCTGCTGACCCTGGCATAAAGTCAAAGTCTACATAGGTTTTAACAATGAATTTAGGTATAGTTGCTGCTTTTGCTTACGGCATCTTAGCGATTGTTGGTGGCATTATTGGCTACATTCAGGCTACAAGTAGGGTTTCACTCCTAAGCGGTAGCATTAGCGGGTTATTACTAATACTTGCCGCTTACTTTCAACTCCAAGGACAAACCTGGGGTTCGATTTTAGCAGTGTTAGTTACTGCTGTTTTAGTAGTTTTCTTTGCATTTAGACTGGCAAAAACACGCAAGTTTATGCCTGCGGGATTAATGGCGATTTTGGGTATGCTGGCATTGGCGGTGATGGTGAATCAATTTGTGGCTTTAAGGTAGCATTAGTCTTTAAGTAATAACCACTCTCCTGTTTTTTTTGATATGGCATGACTCTGCCTGCTTTGAATTATATTAGTACATTTATATTACTGTGACTTGTTACCCTTGCCTGATAACTTTCAGCATTATCAATGAGTTATGGCGATTTTTGTTTAAATGAGGTATGCGGGTAGGGGCGCATAGCTAGCTATGCGTCCCTTGTTCATCTTTCAATTGGATACGTATAAAACCTTAAAACTATAGTCAATATTTTGAACTCAACCACTGCCAAATCTTTTCAACAACTCATCGCAGGTAACAAGCGGCTATACTCTGGCGGTGGTAACTGTAGCAAAGGCTCAATTACCTGTTCTAATTCGTCATCTAGCGAACCAAACGGGACACGCAACAAGTTTTCTACTACTTGGTGCTGTCCTTCTCGGACTCCTTCTTGTAGTGTAGCTTCCCACCATTCTAAATAAGCTTGTGATAAGTTCATAATCACCTCTTGGTCATCTTCCGTAAGGTTTTCTTGGTTTATGACAGTTATCCGCCAACTGGTAATCAGTAGTGCAGTTACATAAGATGCGCTCATGTAGGCTTTGTTTGCGATCGCCTATAGTCATTTACAATTTGTAGGTGACACAAATGACGTTATAACAAGGCTTACAGGCATAAATTCTCAAAATTACAGAAAAAAATAATAACTAACCGCCTAAAAAGTCCGGTTTTTTTGGCTTTGTGATGATAAATAAAAGTAATAGCGTTGAATGTCATGCTTTGTCCTGCGAAGGATTACTGAAATTCTTCGCTGCTTTCAGGATGACTACTAAATATCAAGCAACATCTGCCGTCAATCAGTTTTTTTGCTGGGGATGCTTCTTTGCAACAAAAAAAGGAGATGGAGCTATATCAAACGGCTCTACCACAAAACTTACTTTAGATCGGTCTAAGTAACTATGCTGATAAACTGTAAAGATGTCACGCTATTTTGAAGCAAATTTTAAAGGAATTGCAAAGGACTTGGTACCATTTTGGCAGGTTTTTCTCCCAAATATGAGATATTAGTAGATTGTAGAAATCTTTATTGTTATTCACATCTCTCTTATTGCATTAGTTCCTATCTACTGAAAACTCTCAAGACCAAGCAAATTTGACACGATAAGTTTAAGTAATTTAACGAAGTAGGAAATAATACATGGTATTATCACTGTCTTCTCATAACGTTATCCAGTATCTGCAAGACGCGGGTCTGTGTAGCTCAGAAGATTGCCCATCAGACACATCTGAGTTGCCAGGAAGTAGTCAGAACAATTTCAATTTACTAGTGACTTTAGCAGATAATCGCCAACTGCTCATTAAACAAGAACGTAACTTTAACAACAATGACGGCGCGCCTCATGAATTGTTTCAGGAGTGGCTGTTTCACCAGTTGCTACAACAGTTTCCAGTTCTAGGTAATACTTCAGCAATCGCGCCATTGGTAGTGCATTTTGACGAAGAAAATTCGATTCTTGTCCGCAACTACTTGAGTGAATATTTAGAGCTTGCGATATTCTACCACAAGAATGAGATTTTTCCACAAGAAATTGCTTCTGCCATCGGCACAACTTTGGCGGGACTGCATCGCGCCACCTATAACCGTCGAGAATATCGGGATTTTATGGCAACTGCTCCCCAAGGAGAGTTTCGCTATGGGTTTTACAATCCAGCCCAAGGGGTAGGGTCAATTGGACCGGAGATTTTTGGGACTGTGACCACGGATGCACTGAAATTCTATGTTCTCTATCAACAATACGAGAGTTTGTCATCTGCGATCGCAGATTTGGCATATAGCTGGAATCCTTGCTGCTTAACTCACAACGACCTGAAATTGAACAACATTTTAGTTCATTCCAGGTGGGAGCAACTAGACAATTGTTTAGTACGACTAATTGACTGGGAAGCTTGTTCTTGGGGAGACCCAGCCTTTGATTTAGGAACTTTACTGGCAAGCTATTTAGGAATTTGGCTTAAGAGTCTGGTTGTAGACCCCACCATTGAGTTAGAAGAATCTCTACATTTGGCGTTAACACCGTTAGAGATTCTACAACCTTCACTTATTGCCTTAATTAGGGCTTATATAAATGCTTTCCCGATGATTTTAGAATACCGCCGTGACTTTATTTTACGGGTTATACAGTTTGCGGGGTTGGGACTAATTCATCAAATTCAGGAGATGATTACGTGCCGGAAACACTTTAATAATGCTGAACTCTGTATGCTGCAAGTAGCTAAAAGTTTACTTGTAATGCCAGAACAAGCTGTACTAACCATCTTCGGGATATCAGAGTCAGAAATCCTGAATCCTGTGGCAAAAATCCATAAATTTCCTCAGCTTGTAAAGGAACAGCAGTTACTTCGGATTTATTACGAAAAAACTCGGCTGCGTGGTTGTTAATCCCAAAGGATAAAATTGCGCTACCGCACCAGTCACACATACTTCAATTCTCAATTTTAAATTCTGACTCCTGAATCCTCTTTTTTTTAGTTTTATTTCTGAATGGATTAATGCTAAATTCCTCTATCAATCAATCGCTAAATTCTTTATTTGATATTGCTCAGAATATCCAGATTGAGTCCAATTTTTGTATTTACCATCCCAATTATCAACCCTTCGCTCTGCCGACTAAAATAGCCGATAGATTTCAGCAAAATTCCGTAGATTTACAACAGAAGTATCTCACTCTCCTGCTGCGAAATTTTCTCTATGGGATCTATTACAATGGCTCTCTGCAAAGTACTTTGGCAGTCAATACTGATAATACTAATCGCCCGCAAAAGCACAATTTAGCAGATAATTCTATTTTAGAGATTGACTGGGACTTTTACGAGCAACTGCACGCCAGTAATCACGGCATAGGTTACTTTGACCCTCGATGGCAGGTGTTGCGGAAAGAACCTGATGGGACTATGGCTGTGACTAAAGGCGGTTTAACACTTTATATTGAGCCAGATTGCCATCTAGAATCCAGTAAGAAATCTACCAAAGTGGGTGACATGGTAGCAATCTGGATGCCCAAAAATCGACTGCAAAATGGCTGTTACTTAGCAGTTAGCAATGTTGGACAGGAACGGCAAAGCAACCCAGACGCCGATTTAGGAGCAGGGCGAATCTACTTTAACTTTACCGCATCTGGTGCGATCGCTCTCATGGAAAGCTTAACACTGCAACTAAATGCAGCCTCAATTCCCTTTAGCTTTCAGGTTCTCCACAACCCTTCTGCATACGGACGCTATGATTCGGGACTACTTTACTTTGAACTCCCCGACTATCCAGCAATCCGCACAATCCTTCAGACTGTTTATATCGAAAATCAATCTCATTTCCAGCCCGAAATTCCTTTGTTTACCAAATTTTTAGCTCTAGGGTTAGGTTTAGCTGAGGAACCAACCCAAAAATTTGCGGCACAAGAAAGTTTTGGGATGAACCGTTGCCAAATCGTTGCAAATGCTTTATTGGAAGCTTGGCAAAAAGGTAAAAATGCGATGGAGGAACGGATGAGGACGATTGACCAACACTTTGCGCGACACTTAATAGATTTACAGCGTCCTTATCTGAATCCTAGTTCTGAAGATATATATAAGCCGTTAAATTGATGGGGAATTCAAAATTCTACAATAACTGGCACATGGTCGCTAGGTTGAGTTAACTTTCTCGGCGCGACATCAATAATACAACTCGTAGCACGTTCATATAGCACGGGTGTCAGATAGTGATGGTCAATTCGCCAACCTAAGTTACGACGAAAAGCGGCGGAGCGATAATCCCACCAGCTATAATTTCCACCTTCTGTGGTGAATTTACGAAAAGCATCAGCAAATCCCAGTTTCAGAATATCCCGTAAGGCTTGGCGTTCTGTTTCTGTTGCCATAATGTGATTTTCTGTACTCACTTGCTCGTGAATATCCTTATCTTCCAAGGCGATATTGAAATCGCCGCACACACAAATTGCGGGTTGTGACAGTACAAGCAATCGCAAATACTCGTGTAGCGCTGTCAACCAGCGCAGTTTGTATTCGTATTTCTCAGTTCCTACCGCAGCGCCATTAGGAACATATAAGTTTACAATCCGAACACCATCAATTACGCCTGTAATCACGCGTTTTTGCTCGTCCCATTCGTGATGTAAATCTGGCAAAATCGCTCTAAACCCGCTACTGACATTTAGAAGTGGCTGGCGGCTAATCAGGGCTACACCGTTATAAGATTTTTGTCCTGACATATAAAGGTTATAGCCTAACTGCTCAAAAGGCGATCGCGGAAATTCAGCATCCACAACTTTGGTTTCTTGCAAGCAGAGAACATCAACCGGATTCAGGGTTAACCAATCGATAACCTGTTCAAGGCGAGTACGAATTGAGTTGACGTTCCAAGTAGCGATTTTCATTAGTTGATATCAGAGTTTTTGTAAATTACTAATTACAAATTATGTAATTATTGTACAATTACTTAATATCTATAATTTCTGTTCTTTTTGCCAATTACCTTTAAATGAAGCTTTAATGACTTGATCCCATTGAATATTTTAGTATTGTCAGCTACAAAATATTCAATTTTGTAAGTTCTGCTACAAAACATTCTACCTCTTTATGATCCCCAAGACAGATGCAACAAATAATAGATTAGCTATAGGGTTATAAGTGTGGCTCACAGTTAACTTTCACTGATAGTCAGTTAGATTTGTTGGTAGAAAATTTGTGGTACGGTTAACCGTTATTGCGCTTTTGATAGCCTGTTAGGTTAATTTAAATGTCAAAAGAGTAAGTACAAATGCTCTTTACTCATAAAATAATGATGTCGCTCATTATTGATTGAGGACAATTTCATAGACTGAACCAGAAAAACTTATGAAAATCGCTCAAGTTGCCCCCTTATGGGAAAGGGTTCCACCTCCTAATTATGGAGGAATCGAACTGGTAGTGAGTCGCTTGACTGATGAACTTGTTCGTCGTGGTCATGAGGTAACTTTATTTGCCTCTGGCGATTCTCAAACTTTGGCTCATTTAGAAGCAGTTTATCCACGTGCATTACGCTTAGACCCAAATGTGAAAGAGTATGCAGTGTACGAAATGCTAGAACTAAGCCAAGTTTACCAACGTGCTACCCAATTCGATATTATCCATTCTCATATAGGGATTTCGGCATTACCTTTAGCGAGTTTGATAACAGCAACTTCTACAGTCCACACTCTGCACAATAATTTTACAACTGACAACCGTCACGCATTTAGCTACTACCAAAAGCAACCATACATCAGCATTAGTAACTCGCAGCGTCAAATTGATCTTAATTATGTTGGCACGGTTTATAACGGAATTGAGCTAGTAGATTACCCATTCGTAGCCCAACCCTCAGAACATCCATATTTAGCATTTTTAGGTCGTTTTTCGCCAGATAAAGGCCCGCACCATGCGATCGCCATTGCTAAACAGAGTGGTTGGCGCTTGAAGATGGCAGGAAAGGTTGATGCAGTAAACTCTGAGTTTTTTGAACAAGAGATTGCTCCTCACATAGATGGTCAGCAAATCGAATATCTCGGTGAAATTAACCACGCCCAAAAAACTGAACTTCTGGGTAATGCTGCCATAACTCTTTTCCCCATTAACTGGCAAGAACCTTTTGGCTTAGTGATGATTGAATCAATGGCAACTGGTACGCCAGTGATTGCCATGAATTTCGGTTCCGTACCTGAAGTTATTGCCCACGGTGAAACAGGTTTTATCTGCAATAGCTACGCAGAAATGGCGGCAATGATTCCACCAGCTTTGGAACTCAATCGTCAAACCTGTCAAAAACATGTAGAAAATAACTTTAGTGTTAGCCAGATGGTTAACGGATATGAAGCTATTTACAGACAAATTATTAAAGACCGCATAGAATCGAATGGCCGCATTCATGCAGCTAACATCCAATTTTAATCAACTGCTTTTTTACTTAGTTTAAAACAACAATTTTTTAAGGAGGACATTGGTATGAGTACGAGAGCCAACACTTGCCCATGCTGCGGTGGTTCCCTCCTGCGTCATGCCCGTCATGGTGAACTATATTGGTTTTGCCTGTCGTGCCGACAAGAAGTACCGCTATTAACTGCGACTCGCCTGCCTAATGTGGAAACCCGGAACACCGGGGTGGTTCCCCAGCCAGCGGTGAATACCTAGTTTTTCGACATATAAAATCTACTAAAATCAATAGTGATTTAGTTTAAACCTATCAATTAGCCCAACTGGTAAAATCGGATAGAGCTAATTGATAGGTTTAAAGTTTTGTTAGCAGCGTTACTTTATGGTCAAGAAGATTTACGCCTAGAGCAAGTTACCGATCCTACCCCGGCGGCTGGTGAGGTTGTAATCCAAGTAGGGGCAGCAACAACTTGTGGTACAGATTTGAAAGTCTGGCGGCGTGGTGGTCATGCCAGGATGCTGATACCGCCAACGCTGTTTGGTCACGAAGCTGCTGGGCGAATTGTTGCCTTGGGTACAGGGGTGACAAATTGGCAAGTAGGCGATCGCGTCGTCGCTAATAATTCTGCGCCTTGCATGAAATGCTTTTTTTGTCAACATCAAGAATATTCCCTATGCCCAAATTTGACCTGGAATAATGGGACTTTTGCCCAATACCTAAAAATTCCCGCACCGATCGTAGAGCATAATTTGTTGCAGATTACCGATGAGTTGCCGTGGGAATTGGCAGCGATGACAGAACCTTTAGCTTGTGTGTTGCATGGCGTAGCGCGTTCAAATATTAAGCCCAAAGATAAAGTAATCGTTTTAGGAGATGGAGCGATCGGGTTGATGTTTGTGGCAGCCTTGAGTGAGAAAGCTGAAGTTTTGCTGTGGGGAGGTAATAACCACAGACTAGAAATTGGTCAGAAATTGGGTGCAACCCAGACCTTTAATTATCATCAAATTCCAGAGATTTCCAGTGTAGTGAAAGAACTTACCCAAGGATGGGGTGCAGATGTAGTAATTGAAGCCACTGGTGTCCCAAGTGTTTGGGAAAGTGCGATCGCTTGCGCTCGTCCTGGTGCAACAGTCAACTTATTCGGTGGATGTCCACGGGATACCAGCATTACCGTGAATACTGAACAGCTACACTATAGCGAACTTACCATCAAAGGCGTGTTTCATAATACACCAGAGTATGTGCGATCGGCCCTTGCACTCATAGCTAGTCGCAAAATTCCCTTTGAGTTACTTATTAGTGAACAGCGACCATTAAAAGATTTAGAACAGGTGTTTTCTGAGATGAAGGCGCGTAAAGTAATAAAGGTAGCTATGATTCCTTAATTTTTTTCAGGGTACAGCAGATGATTGAAATCTAGCCAAACAATGTAAAAAAATAATTGCGTCTCTACCAACTAAAAACTAAATCCTTATGGCAAACACTATTTCAATTACTGATTCTCTAGTCCCTAATCCCGTCCCTAAATCAACAATTATTCGTTTGGAGAATATCTTTAAAATATATGGCAGTGGCGAAACTGAAGTCAAAGCACTTAACGATGTGAATTTGACTATCCACGAGGGCGAATATTGTTCAATTATGGGGCCATCTGGTTCAGGTAAATCCACAGCTATGAATATTATCGGCTGTCTAGACCGACCCACAGGCGGACATTATTACTTAGATAATATTGATGTGGCGCAGATGGATGATAAATCCTTGGCACACATCCGTAATAAAAAGCTGGGCTTTGTCTTCCAGCAATTCCATTTATTACCCCAACTCACAGCATTAGAAAATGTGATGCTACCAATGGTTTATGCTAGTGTGAGTCCGAAAGAAAGAAGTGATCGCGCCACAGTTGCACTGACGCGAGTAGGTTTAGCAAATCGCCTCAACAACAAACCAACTCAACTATCTGGTGGACAACAACAAAGAGTAGCGATCGCTCGTGCGATCGTCAATCGTCCCGTGGTACTCCTCGCTGATGAACCCACAGGCGCACTTGATTCGCGCACAACCCAAGAAGTCTTAGATATCTTTGGCGAACTCAATGCCAGTGGAATCACAGTTGTCATGGTGACACATGAACCAGAAGTCGCCCGTCAAACCCAGCGCATCGTTTGGTTCCGTGATGGTCAAGTAGTACACTCCAACCTCACCCCAGCCGACTTGAGTCAGTTGGCTGTCTCGTAGGTTCTTAAAGTCCGCAGGAGGCGGACTTTAGTTTGTGTAGTAGCGACTTATAATCGCCAAGGCTGATTACAAACTTGATGTTTTCCCAGTTTCTGCTTGCGTTGCGATCGGTTTAACATCGGTGTAACCCACTTCACCAGCTATTGTCCGAAACACTGACATTTGCTCTTCAAAATCTAGTCCTTCAATTTCGGAAAGCAGATCGTTAACTGCCTTACTTGGCTGATAGCTAGCTGGTATTCCAACCACCGTATCTCCCATAGCTACCGCCCAAGCATACCAAACTAACAGTTGGTTGTTTTCTTTGATCGCCCCATAAGCACGAGAATATTCTGTGTCTTTGCGGTTAACAATATCCCGCATAATCTCTAATTGCTGCTCATCGGATAATTTAAAATAATCTCCTAGCAGAAGTGGTGCCAACTCTGGTTCGGCCGCAGCGGGAACAGCTGGTGTGATCGAATCACCCATTTTTTTATAAACAAAATAGAACCAGGCTAATTTGGCATCGGTATCTAAGGCGTTAAACGCATCCACCAATTTTTGAGTTTCATTGCTCTGAGCTTGAGAAATACTTTTATCGTAACTTGCAGTCATTATAATTTGTCTCCAAAATAATTTAATATGCCAAACTAAGGCTTACCAAAATTTGAGCATCAGATTCTAGTACCCATAGAAAGATTTAAATTAATTAAAAGTTGCAGATTTAATCTACCTTTTAATAGAGGTAAAAGTCTCCCCCAGGAAGCAATAAAGCAGTACACTACTTCGCTATGATTGCCCTAGCAATAAAAAATTTACCTAAGGTTTTAATTATGCCTGATGAAGAAGTGAAGCCCAATTTAAATGAAGCTTCCACCCAGGATGCACAATTAGCTGCCGATAACATAGCTAGTGGTGAAGAAGAAGCGCCAACGGTGGATTTTGATGCTGATTATGCAGCTGCACAAAAATTCAGCGTTAGTGAAGTTGATCGCACAGGTAAAGGTGCAACAGCAGCTGAAGCAGCTACTGCACCTAATCAGAAAACCTCTCAGCCACAAGAGACGAAAACTCAAACTCAGTCAACTGGTAATCCTGATGATTTTCTAGAGTCAGCAAAAGAAGTTGGAAATTCTCAGACTGGGGGTGCAACTAATGTCAGTGATGATTTAGTAAAAGAAGCTTTGGAAAAGGGCGAACGGAAAAATTAATTTTCCCTGATATCTTAACTATTTTGGAAGATGGGCAATGTCACAAAATAAAATGATTTAAATTATCCGCATTGGTAGACATTGCCCATTCTACTATTTTCATAAATTGTCAATTTTTGAAATAATAACTATCGACTTTTGACTATTAATTAACGACTATTCATCACTTCTAGTAGTTCGCTAGGTTGCTGAATTAAATAATCTGGATTTTGTTTGGCTAGTACTTCCGCTGAGTTAAAGCCCCAAGTGACTGCAATCACTTGGATATTTGCTTTTTTTGATGCTTCTATATCTCTAGTTTCATCTCCAACATAAATAACCTCTTGAGGTTTGAGTTGCTTTTGCCTCAAGACATTATTGATGATAGTTGTTTTGCCAAAAATTGTAATTCCTGAGTAGATAAAATCAAATAGGTGATTTAAATCATTGATTGTAAGGAATCGTGTAACATTTTCTTTAGAATTAGAAGTGATAATACCCAGTTTATATCCTTGATTTTGGAGTTCTGTTAATGCTTCCTTAATTCCCGGAATTGGCTTTAATTCTGGTATTTTGTTTTTTAATTCCCCTTTAACTTTTTTAACCAGAAAAGGTATCTTAAATAAAGAAACTCCTGAGTATTTAATGATTTCCCTAGATGTTAAGTTCTTGAGGAAGGCTAATTGTTCTGGGCTTATTTGTCTATAACCAAAGTCTCCAGCTAAACGATTAGCAATACTTACAAGGGCATCTACTGTATCAGCAATAGTGCCATCAAAATCAAAAATAATTACTTTCTGGGTCATTCTTGTGCCTGGATGCGTCAAGATTAGCTAGGGCGTTGCGTCGTAACATTTCTGGCTTAATCCGCCGCAAGGCAGATGCTGGAAAACGTTTATCCCACTCCTGATCTGAGATTTGGGCTAATTCTAGCAGGTGGGGAGCAATATTCCCAGGATAAGGCTGAAACTCTGCAATATCAGTTGTTTGGGCAAAACGTTGATTCCAAGGACAAACATCTTGGCAAATATCGCAACCAGCAACCCAGCCTTGCAAATGAGGTGCGATTGTCTTTGGCAATTCCTTGTCACGATTTTCAATTGTATGATAAGCAATGCAACGATTAGCATCGACAACAAAAGGCTGAGTAATTGCACCTGTGGGACAAGCTTGAAGACAACGAGTACAGCTACCGCAGTGTTCTGTGTGTGGGTGATCGCTCTCTAATTCTAAATTGGTCAACACTTCTCCCAAAAATACCCAAGAGCCATATTCCCGTGTAATCACATTACCATTCTTGGCAATCCAACCAATTCCAGCTTGTTGAGCCAATACTTTATCTTGCACTGGGCCAGTATCTGCATAATAAAGAGCTAATACGCCTGCATCAAGTGATTTTAGCCATATAGATAGCTGCTTGAGTTTTCTATGCATCACTTTGTGATAATCCTTTCCCCAACCATAACGGGAAATTTTGGCGTATTCCTCACTTTCAGGACGTTGATGTGGTGTGTAGTAATTCAGCGCTACACACACTAGCGATCGCACCTCTGGCATCACTAAGCGGATATCCTGACGCTTTGGATTAGCCATCCATTTCATATCAGCGTGATAACCTAGTTCAATCCATGCTTGCAACCTCTGCGCTTCTGTGGCATTTACCCGATCTACAGCAGTAATTCCAACTTTGTGAAAGCCCAACTCGCTGGCTTTTTCTTTCACCAGACTGCTGCTCGTTACAGAATACTGATTCATTTTTTATCTGGATTTTGCCCAAATAAAGGCGTTTTGATTATACATTATGTAGCCAATAGCTTGAATTAAGATTTGTTACTTATCTGATATATAGCCTGTCTTAAACTGCATAGCAGTTCAAGACTTCTATCGTTAGGAAGATTTATTAATATGTAGCAATCTATCTCAACAGCAGCTTTTTTTTTACTTATTTTTGTATTGAAATTAATATTCAGATAGCATAATACAGGTAATTTTATGACCTCTGCTGAATTTATATCGCCAGCGCAGTTTAAAGAAGAATTCCAGATTGAGGGAATTACAGAACCAAGCGTACTGCGTTATTTTGAAACCTTAAATGCAGGAGAATTTGAGGCAACTGCTGCCTTGTTTTCGGTAGATGGTGTGATGCGTCCGCCATTTGAATCTGATATTGTAGGGACAGATGGGATCGCAGCCTACTTAAACCAAGAAGGTCAAAACATTAAAGCTTACCCGAACACAGGAATAGCCGAGACTTTAGAAAATGGAGATATCCAAGTCCAGGTAACAGGCAAAGCACAAACTTCGTGGTGTAGTGTCAATGTCTTGTGGCTATTTATCCTCAACCAACAACGGCAAATTCTATATACTAGAATCAAACTTTTAGCTTCCCCCAAAGAGTTACTTTCTTTACGTCGTGAAAAGTAAGTAGTAAATAACTACAAAGGGCAAATTTTTAAACCAATATTTATCACCCAGTCACACAGGATTCATGGCTTTATTCTGGCTCCTGAATTCGGAATTCGGAATTCTTCCTCATAAATAGCATGACTTGAAAAATAGTAACTTTTGTCTATTGGACTAATTCGGGTAAAGTAGCTTCTAACTTCAGGCAGTTGGCACCATCAACCTGCAACTTGTAATCTACTTTATCCATGAGACGATTCATAATCAGCCAACCATAACCACCTTCTTGCTTTTCCATCGGGTTTGGAGCGTAGTAGTTAGACATATCAAAGCCTTCACCGTAATCCCAAATTTCTAGGGCAAAATCCCGGTCTTTCACTTCTAAACGTAGTAAGATGGGTAAATTTGGTTGATCCTTGTGGGCATGACGGACTGCATTAGAGTAGGCTTCCACTAAAGCCAGTCTCAAACGACTTGATTGCCGCGACCAATCCACAGATTCCCCTAGCTGAATTTTCAAACATCCCAACAACCAGTTTTCAACAATATTCAGAAAATTCAAGTCGCTTGGTACATGAAGCTCACTTTTCATGATTTACAAAATCTCCAGTGAAAGTATAGTTTGATCGTCTTCTTGAACGTGATTATCTGCCTGGATGCGAGCTAGTAAATGGTTAAGAGAAAGTGGTTGTTGCTCTTGTTGTAAGAGTTGCCAAAGACCATCTTGATTCAGCATCGAACGGTTCACTGACTCAACCCCAGCCTCAGTTTTTACTGTTGAATCAGGATTATTTGATACCATTGCTTCTGTAATGCCATCGCTGGCTAGTAACAATGTGTCTCCAGCAGCGAGAACCAAGCGACCAGACTGTGCCTGCCATTTAGGCAAAATCCCCAAAGGAACGCTGCGAACTTTCAGGTAATTGGGATTTTCGGCTAAAGCCGAGCAACCTGACCATAAAAGCGGATAGATATGACCGGCATTAGTGTAGACCAGTTCCTTAGTGCTAGGGGTATAACAAGCTAACACAAGAGTGACAAAATAATTGTTGCTAATTAAATCTTCACTGAGAGCATGGTTGAGGTTCTGCATGACCACATTCGGCTCTGCTGGTGTCTCTTGAGATAATTCTCGGCGCAAAACTGAAATAATACTAGCCATAAATAAAGCTGCTGGGACGCCCTTGCCAGAAACGTCACCCACTGCCAACCACAAGTCGCCTTTAGGATGGACAAAAACTTCAAAAAAATCGCCTCCTACTTCGCGCGCGGGATAGCAGCAAGCTTGTACCTTCACACCTTTAATATCAGGTAAACTTTGGCGTAGCAGGTTGTATTGAATTTGGCGAGCCACCTCTAACTCAGTGTGAATTTGCTGTTGCTTTTCTTGGAGGCGTTGGTAGAGTTTTGCTTGAGAGAGGGCTAAGGCTGCTTGTTCGGCAACACCTGCAATTAGTTGGATGTCTTCGTCTTCCCAAGAGCGATCGCGTCCCCATTGGTGGAGGGTCAGCACAGCCAACAGATGCTGATGGTAGCTAAGTGGCACAACTAGGTGGTGACTAGGATTACCGTTATATATATCTTGAGCAAGTTGATAATGCCGGGTTTCCAGCACTTTTTCTATTAAAACACTGGAGTCGAAGAAGCAATCTGATACATCAGATTTCGGATCGCGGTAGAAAAACTCGTCTTGTGTAAGGCGATCACCCTCTACTGGTTTGAGCAAGCAACTGGTAGCTTCAAATGTTTGTCCAAGAGTTGCTACAATCTTTTGCAGCATACTATCGTAGTCTAAAGATTCCCGAATTGCTGTTGTTACCGCATTAAACAAAGATTCTCGCCGTAGGGCCCGACGCAACTCTTGGGTGCGCTTCTTTACTAGACGATATGTATCAGTGGCTTGCTCAACTAAGCCTCTGAGCCGTTCTGGATTCCAGGGTTTGGTAATGTACTTGAATACCTGACCAGAGTTAATCGCATCTACCAAATCTTCGACATCAGTAAAACCAGTTAACAAAATCCGAATCGTGTCTGGAAAGCGCTCTACGGTGCGACTAAAAAATTCAGTCCCATTCATTTCTGGCATTCTTTGGTCAGAAATAATTACCGCCATTTCACCAAATTGATCCAAGATTTCCAGAGCACCAAAGGCATGATTAGCTTTATATACTTGAAAATCTCGCCTGAAAGTGCGGTAGAGTAAATCTAGGTTATCTGGCTCATCATCTACCACCATGAGCTTAAGTTTGTCCGTACCAATCTCAGCCATATTTGACTTTTGTTTTTATATATTTGAATGGCGAGATAGTATGATGTTTATCCCACCTAATAAATAAGAGAAAATTAGAAAAGCTATTCACTTTGAAAAGTTATATTTTCAAAGTCGTGAGTTTCCCTTGATTCTCCTCAATTGATCCACACCAAAATTAAATTTAACCAACTAACCCAGAACGCAAGGCGCGGACTGCTGCTTGGGTACGGTCATCGGCACATAGCTTATTCAAAATATTGCGAACGTGAGTTTTAACAGTGCCAACTGTGATGTAAAGTCTTTCTGCAATTACTGCATTACTACAACCTTCGACAATCAACTGTAACACTTCCAATTCCCTTTCTGTCAGGGTGTAAGGTGGAATTTCTTCCAAATTTTCAAAAGAATCTGAGTTAGGAGCAATAGTCTTAGAATCGACCAAAGCCGATTCCAACTTTTGAGGATTTTGTTGCGCTTGTTGTAATACAATCCGAGCGATCGCTGGATCGATCCAGGCGTTGCCATTGTAAGTTACTCGCACTGCTTCCAGCAAATTATCAAATTTGATATCTTTCATACAGTAAGAGTCTGCACCAGCGGCAAAAGCTGCCAACACCGCTTCTTTGTTATCCCGCAGCGTCAAAATTAACACTTTTGTAAGTAGCTGCTGTCCATTAGTAGTAGATTTTACCTCCCGTGTTAACTCAATGCCATCTTTATCTGGTAAACCAATATCCACAATCGCAATATCTGGTTGTAGCATTTTTAACATTTTTAGACCATCAACAGCATTGGCAGCTTCACCTACAACTTCAATTTCATTCTTTTGCTGTAGTGCTGTGCGAATACCCACACGAGTTAGGTCATGATCTTCAATCAGAGCGATACGAATTTTACTCATAGCCAACTTCAGCCCGTTACACTATAACCATAAAGTCGAGTTTCGTGACATACTCCCACACTAGCTGCAAGCAGTATAGTGGAGGCTTCTATTCCCGGAACCAGAGTTGCGATTTGAGCGTTTTATAGTGAGTGAATATTACACTTTAACAATCAAAGTTGGACTGGTTCAGCCCAAGCACAAGCGCCCAAGATTAATAGACAGAGGAGTGAAATTAATTAAGTAGAACGGTGTGGAAAAACAAAACTATGTTAAGAAAAATTAAATAAACTGAAACCCTCTTACCTCCTGCCTCCTGCCTCCTGCCTCCTGCCTCATCCTAACGATAAATATTCACACTGCCCTACTTATGTGTTACCTAAAACCCTTATATATACGTAGCAATGCTACGTATATACATTCTTGTTCACTCTTATCTCTATTTAGTTTAATTATGCTTTCTCTCGTTGCAGGGCAAAGGGGAATCTCTTTTGCCTAAGTTCTAATATAAAAAAATTTGATAAACTTAGCATTCATGCAAAATCTGGTGTGAGTATTACTTAAGAATAGGCTATGTCTAACGGCAATCAAGCATTTTCAGTGTTGGGAATACCAGTTCATGTGATGGCTGACTATCCAGACTGGTTGTTAGAATGCCTGCACACAGGCAGAGGAACCCATGTCGTAACGCTCAATGCAGAAATGACTATGCAGGCAGAGCGAAATCAATTATTAGCTCAAGTGATTAAAAATGCTGAACTCGTGATTCCAGATGGAGCCGGGGTTGTTCTGTATTTACGGTGGCTATTATGGCAAAAAGTGCAGCGTTTTCCAGGGATTGAATTAGCAGAAAAACTTTTGCAAGCACTTGGGCAACAGAAGACAGGGGCTAAGATATTTTTCTATGGAGGAGCGCCTGGAGTAGCGGCAAATGCAGCAGATTTTTGGCAGCAGCGAATTCCAGATTTGAGTATAGTCGGCACTCACTCAGGCTACCATTCCCCAGAAGAAGAAGCACAATTGCGACAAACTCTGGCTCAATTGCAGCCACAAGTGATTTTTGTCGGTTTGGGGGTACCGCGTCAAGAGTTATGGATTGCCGAAAACCGCCATTTGTGTCCTCAAGCAATTTGGATTGGCGTTGGTGGCAGTTTTGATATTTGGTCGGGAACTAAAACTCGCGCTCCCGCCTGGTTAGGAAATAATAATTTGGAATGGTTGTATCGCCTTTATCAAGAACCTTGGCGCTGGCGGCGGATGTTGGCTTTGCCAGCGTTTGCTGTGAAAGCGTTTGTTTATCGTTTGACAGCAAGGGGTGCAATTAGTTAAGAGTGGGGCATAGGGCATGGGGATGAGGAGACGTGACGACGCAAAAAAAGATCAAATACTATCTCTGTGTAAGACTGTCCCCGTGTCCAATGCCCAATGCCCAATTCTGGGTGTTCTTACTTAGTTAGTATTAAAGTCTTCAAAAAATTTTAAATTTTCTTTGTTGAATTTTAAATTCCTAGGCGAAACCTGGGAATCCTTATTTTGGGGAGAATGTCACATCTAAGCAGACAAACTGTTTGGTTGTGGGTATGAGGAAAATTTAACAATGCCAGTATTAACAACTCAAGTTAAGACAGACAAATCAGTTCATAGAGAGGACAGTAAAACTCAACAGCACGGTAGCAATACTACTACAAAAGTACAATTGCAATCTGTAAGCAAGACTTATGTTAACGGCACTCACGCCTTATTGAATGCAAACCTTGAGGTAAAAAAGGGAGAATTTCTGTTTATCACAGGGCCAAGTGGTTCTGGTAAATCAACGCTCTTGAAACTGCTGTATGGCCAGGAGTTGCCTACACAGGGAGAAGTAATTGTTGATGAATGTAATGTAGCGGATTTGCGGGGCGATCGCTTGTCATTATTGCGGCGACGGATTGGTATTGTGTTTCAAGACTATAAACTCATTACCCAACGAACAGTAGCAGAAAATGTCACTTTTGTGCTGCAAGCTCAAGGGTATACCCGTAAAGAAATTCAACGACGTTTAGAACCAACCTTAAAGCTGGTAGGTTTGCTGAGTAAAGCTGACTGCTTTCCAGATCAACTGTCTGGAGGAGAGCAGCAACGGGTGAGTATTGCCCGTGCGATCGTTGGTACACCACCCCTACTGTTGGCAGATGAGCCGACTGGAAATCTCGATCTAGATAATTCCTGGCAAGTGATCCAGATTCTCCAGAAGTTAAATTCCTTTGGGGCTACAGTAATTGTTACCACCCACGATGAACAATTGGTACGACGGTGCAATCATCCGGTAGTGCAAGTTCGCAATGGAAAGCTGTCTCGAAAATAGTTATTTGTCATTAGTCACTAGTCATTGGTCATTTGCAAATGACTAATGACAAATAACTAATAAACGTGGTGTTTGACTTTTGCTGATACGGGTACGAAAGGTACTGCTATTTTGGGGGGTAGGACTTGTAGGCGATCGCAGGCTTGTAAACTCTTAAAAGCTGCCTCTCGCACTACAACTTCTTCCTCTCGACTGAGTAGGAGTTGCAAGCATTGGACAACATCTTGCTGCACTGAAGAATCAACTCGCTTACGACTGATCAATTTAGTTAGTTGATGTAGGGCAATCAACCGCTTCAATGGATCTTTCTCTGTTAAATTCACCAACAAGCAATCGAGGTGGTCTTCTTCTGGATTTTCATAGAAGTTGACAATTTGCCATCCCAATAAAATTAAAGTTAATAGGGTTCCCACACCTTGCACAATCGCACCAGCAGCAATCCAGTGACTGTGAGAGTCAACCCATATTGCCGCTGCCATGTAAGTGCTGACAGTAGCAATACCACCACTGATGACTGCTAAAGCTAACCGACGATTTGAACTGTTTAAGAAATTACGTATTTTTGACCAGCGCAATTGCCAGTCCCACTCCTGCATTGAGTAAACCAATACCATTACTCCAATGCCAATTAAAAGAGCCAGTAGCAGTTTCCAGTTCCACAACAACATGGCAATGATAATTGTCAGGAACCCAAGAAAGCCCCCAGGGCCAGAGAAACGTTTAAATGTTTGCTGCTTTATGGCTCCCTTTGTCTTGAATTTTGGAAGCGACCAGTTCCAGTTGAGGATTTGGTTGATCAATTGCTGCCAAGAAGACGAAGCCTGTGCCACAGTGTTTACCTACTTGATTACGAAATTACCTATTGTATAAGTTTTACTATGGATCAAGGAAGGATGAAGGCTCAAATCACAAAATGCCCGATTTTATAGACGGATAGTAGACTAATACAGCACAGCGCAAATAAGATACCATTTTCAATCGCTCAGAGCAAGGGTATCTTGTATTTTAAGGAGGCAGGAGGGAGAAGGCAGGATAGCGCAGCGTTAGCGAGTCTGCGAGCGTCGGCAGAAGGAATCCCCATAAATAAATTCAGGGGATTTAGCAAGGACGCTGTAAATATCCGCTATGCGTCTCGAAATACATATTTTTTTGTTTTTCATAAATAAATTTAGTTGCTCTCAGACCCTTTTGGAAGAGGGAAGAATTATTTTCTAAAACCTTCTGCCTCCTGCCTCCTGCCCTCTGCCTTTCTCCGGTAAGTCTTAGTTAAAGACAAAAACGAAAGTTATCAAGGGTGAATTGCCCATCAAAAGTACAGAAGGTAACGCTGTAAATGTTATTCACATTTATAGATAATAAGGTATTGGGGGAAATTGGCGAGTCTGAATTGGCAAGATTAGAGCCTGGTAGTGCAGTTTGAGCGAGTAGTTGCTGATCGCGATCATAGGCGGAAAGCACTAGCCGTTGCGAACTAGTAACAAAGGCGCTAACCGAATTAACTGGACGCAAGAAACTAGCTTCTAAAAATCCGCTTTTGGGCGCTCCCATTAAGACTATTAGCCCTGAATAGGTTGGAAATGCTGGATTTGATGGCTGTATTGCTAGAGAATTGTGAAAAATGACTCCCCAACGTTCATATTGGCGCTCTACTGCTTCAAAACACTTCAAATCTTCTAAATCTAAACAAATACAAGTAGGTACAGTAAATCTGGCAGCATCAAGAACTGGCTCGACCTGACCCCGCCTAGCTGAAGCTTTAATTTCGTTTTGTATATTAAAGTTGTCAAGCGCAAATTTAGCGTCTTCAATCGTTGGTAGTTTATTTGATTGAAGAGTAGCCTGTTTTACCATGACATTCCACCTTACCATTACTTAGATAATAATCAGATTAGTTATACATTAAAGGTTGTTGTTTCTACAATATAAGTAGAATTAACAGCTTATTTTAATAAGCGTTTTAACTATTGTTAACATGTTGACACTCAAAATTATTTATGGGTTTTTTGATAGACTACCATAAAAACTTATGCTGGATTCACGCTGGAGTGATCGTCGCTACTATGAAAAACCCTTATAAAACAGTAATTTCAACGTTAAGTCACTTTATTCTTATGAAAAAAAGCACCAAATCTTTACAAGTAATCCAGTAATTTTATATCTACTTAATCTGACGATGGCGAGAAGTCTGAGAGTGATTGGTTCGCTGATAATAACAATGAGTGGGGAGTTTGAACTAAACACATGAAGAGTGCTGAGTTAAAAGACTACCTACAAGAGACGTTGCTTTTACTAAGTACACAAGTATTAAGTGCTTTTTAATTTACTCAGCACTGAATGTGGTAAACATCTAGGGTGACTAAAGGGGAGGCGGAGAAATTATCAAATCTTCTCTTTGTGTGCCTGACTCCCAGGTATCTTGTCTTACTTGTACCAACGAATCACTACAGTTAACAACAAAAGACTTATGTTTCAACCATTAGGATTTGAACAACGCTCTATAGATACCTCACTAGGTAGAATGGTATATTATACTGCTGCTGGAGCGCCTTGGCCGGACGATGTGACTGCCAAAGACGATCAGGAAACTTTGGTATTCCTGCACGGCTTTGGTGGTGGGTCTTCTGCTTATGAGTGGTCGAAAGTTTATCCGGCTTTTGCAGCTGAATATCAGGTTATTGCGCCAGATTTGCTCGGTTGGGGTAGGTCTGAACATCCAGCACAGAGTTATAAAATTGAGGATTATTTGACCACAATTCGGGAGTTTTTTGAGCAGATTTGTAATGGGCCAGTAACAGCGATCGCTTCTTCTTTGACCGCAGCATTTACAATTCGGGTAGCAGCAGATCGTCCTGATTTATTCAAGTCTTTAATTCTTACCACCCCCGCCGGACTTTCTGACTTTGGCGAAGACTACTCCCGTAGTTTTTTTGCTCAGTTAGTTAGTGTTCCCATTGTCGATCGTTTACTTTACAGCACTGGAGTTGCTACTAGTGGCGGCATTCGCGGCTTCTTAGAACAACGGCAATTTGCTCAATCCAATCGAGTCTACCAGGAAATTGTAGATGCTTATCTAGAATCCGCCCAACAGCCTAATGCTGAGTATGCAGCACTGTCTTTTGTTCGTGGCGATTTGTGCTTTGATTTATCCCTTTACATTCAACAATTAACCACTCCCACCGCCATTATTTGGGGACAAAAGTCAGAATTTACAGGCCCCTCAATTGGTCGCCGCCTTGCTGAAATCAATCCTCAAGCAATCCGATTTTTTCAACAGTTGGAAGATGTCGGATTAACACCACAGTTGGAATTGCCAGCAGTAACAATCGGGTTAATTCGCAAATTTTTGCCTTTGCTTAATTAACATGAGTAGTAGAGACGCAAAATTGGACTGGGCTTTGCCCCGCTGCGCTAACGCGTCTCTACATTCTTTTTCACCAGATGTTTAATAAGATTGTTAGAGAAAATATTATCAACAAAAGTGATAATACTATTTGTCTTTCAATCTGATATCAATGACAGTTGCATTGAAGTTGTAGTTAAAGCCTTCTAACTCAAATGGCATCCCAATTTTCACTTTACTGTTACCCAAAACTGGCCCACTTTCTGTAACTTGGGCTTTACCATCTAAAGTTAAAAGAAAATCTGCACTATAATTGTTTCTTTTTGGATCTGGCAGTTCTTTAACAGTACCATCCGGTTGGAAAACATTGATTGTTCTAGGTAGCTGTTGAATAGATTTAATTTCAATCTGTCCGTATGGTTGATTTCGGATAATTACATTAGTTTTTTCACCCTTTTTTAAACCATTGTCGATTAATTTTTCCGGGTCACGTACATTCAAGCCACGAACTACTAAGTCTACTTCTATGGGTACTGTTTTCGCACCAACTTGGGCAACAGAACCAGAAGTGCCAGGAAAAACAAAGATGCCAAAGATAACTAGCAGAATTACCAGCGCCGCACCTAAATCTAGGAGATTGATTTTGCCAAACAAGCGACCTTTTGAATCTAAAATAGCCATAAAAAGTTTTCCAGGTAATAGCGAAGTAATGGATTGTAGCAAGAAGTTTTCGATGGAAACGGTAATTTTCCCGATTTGGTAATAACTCAAAGTATTCGGGGTTGCGGTTATGCAACAGTTGATCACGAGTTCGTAATTTACGAGGCACGGCAGCTAACCCTTAAACTTTTACCAGTTAATACTGACGCACCTAGAAAGTAAAATCTAGTGTTTAAGCCTATCTCTAGAGAGAATCCCTAGCCTTCCGTAATTCGGTAGATTTGCATCAAGATTATCTGTATGACAACTCCTTTGGTCTTGAGTTAAGAATGCAACTTAGAATACTCTAAATCCGTCTCATAATTTGTCCCCTCATTTTATGTTCTTCCAAAATAATCTTCACAGCGTATTATGTTCAATTGGAAAGGTTTTGCTGCAAATTACCGTGTATGGCGGCGTCGCTGGTTTTATCCCCTAATTTCAGTGGTAGTCGCCCTGAGTCTGTGCCTGAGTACACCCTTGCCTGGAAGAACTTTAGATTTCTTACCTCTTCTACTCCAAGGAGTTCAGGCATTTCAGCTTTCTAATATATCTCCTAATCAAGAAGTTGATCTTGGTAAGCAGATTAATCAGGAATTGGTCGGCAGTCAAGTCCGACTTTACCGCAATCCCGAAGTGAATCGTTATGTAGAACAAGTTGGTCGGCGTTTAGCAACGAATAGCGATCGCCCCGATCTTCCCTATACTTTCCAGATAGTTGAGGATAACGCTATTAACGCCTTTGCGACCTTGGGTGGCTATGTATATGTCCACACGGGTTTGCTGAAAACTGCAGACAATGAAGCAGAACTGGCAAGTGTACTCGCCCATGAAATTGGTCACATTGCCGGGAAACACGTAGTCAAGCAGATGCAGCAAAAAGCCCTTGAAAGTGGTCTATTAACAGCGGCTGGCTTAGATCGAAGTACCGCAGTGCAAATTGGTGTACAGTTAGCGCGAGACTTACCACGCAGTCGTAAAAACGAATTTGAAGCCGATCAAAGAGGACTACGAACTTTGACACGTACTGGTTATGCCCAGTCAGCAATGGTTTCTTTTATGCAAAAGTTGCTGAAAAAGGGTGGTTCTACTCCAACATTTTTGAGTACACACCCCGGAACCAGCGATCGCATTGATGCCCTTAGACGTGCAATTAACTCTCAACCTAGTAATGGAAAATCTGGCTTGGATAAAGCTAGTTATAAAGCTAATATTCGACCCTTAGCGAAGTCTTGAGGGAATTGGGAAAGAGGAGGCAGGAGGCAGAAGTTCTTTAATTTTGAATGCGTGAATTTTGAATTGATTTATCCCCCTCATTTCAAATATTGCTCAATTCTTATTACGGCGATCAACTTTAATTTTGGCTGGATCAACGGTAATTACAACCTCTTCTAAAGGCAGGGTACGGATATGGTTTTTAAAGATATTAACTTGATAAACCAACTGATTTGTGACATCTAGTCCAGTCAACCAGCCACTTCGGGGATGATAAGCGCCAGTATCTATGTCTAGCCATCCCTTTCCTTGTGCCAGTTTACCAGGAGAAACACCCGGCAGGGTAAAGGTAATGGTGTGACCGATGATAATTTGTTTATCTGGAAAGTAGGGTTTTTCAATGCTGTGAAATTCCTCTCGTATCCAGCACAGTTCATCGGCAGTTTGTTCTGTCACCGACTTGCAAGGGTCAACACCAGCATGAGTTAACCAAATATCCCCTAAGTCAAGGTATGTAGGCAAAGCTTTTAACCAATCCAGATGGTCATCAGGAATTGGAGCCTCTTGGTAACTGGCCACGGTAGCTTGCCCTCCACCAAACAGCCATGCTTGCATGGTCGAGGAGGAAGTCCTTTCATTCGTCAGAATGTTTAGTAACATCTGCTCATGATTTCCCAACAAACATGAGTAGTTATTTTGCTTGACAAAATTAACTACTTGTGCGCTATGAGGTCCGCGATCAATTAAGTCTCCCAGAAAATAGACTCGATCTTCTGACGTGGGGGCGATCGCCTCCAATAATGTCATTAAACCTTCATAGTGTCCATGCACATCCCCAATTACAATTCGTCTGGGGCTAGTTTCGCTCATTGTCTCTTAGCTACAATAGTTTTGGCTAATACTTCTGCTACAGTTTACGCTGTCTGCTTTCCGTAATGAAAGGTAAAAATACTGGATAATGTTTATTTTAATTTAATTCTTGTACGAGTAATAAACTTAACTTATCAAATATATACAATGACAATTGTTTTTCAGATATAACTTGTAATAACGATGCGTAAGACTAGCTTTTTCTGCTAATTTGAACACTTAGCCAATAATTTAGGCTCTTGCCATATTCATCACTTTTAAGTTCACAATGTCTAATGGTTTCTCTGCTGAAATTAGTTCGCGCATCTGCAAGCACATGAATGACGATCATGCTGGTGCTGTAGTTGTTTATGCTACAGCTTTTGGTGGTGTCACAGATGCGCTCGCAGCCGAAATGCTGTCAATTGATGCACAGGGTATGGATTTAACAGTGCAAGTAAATGGGGAAGCTGTACCAGTTTGCATTCAATTTGATCGTGTTTTAGTAGATGCGGAAGATGCCCATCAAACTTTGATTGCAATGGTGAAGCAGGCGCGGATGAAGGCTAAATAGGAAATGACAAAGTAATTGACACTAAATCTGTGATACATTTAATCACATATTTTTGTACATATAGCAATACTAAATCATTTGTGAAAAACAAGATCCCCGACTTTGTACAAGTTGTCGGGGATCTGCGGCTTGGTTAAGCTTAGAGTCAAAGGTGTGTGATGTCGTAATTGCTGTAAATACTCACCCCACCAGCCGATACATAATCACTTTTCCTTTCCAATTTTCTTCCACAAATACCAGATGCTCACCATTGGAACGACGAAAAGCGCGAATACCGTAGGGTATATCAATCCAGCCACTTTCGCTGCCAACTTCTGGGCCTGGTTTTAACTGTTGTACTTGTGCTCCCGTCTTGGCATTGTAGACATGTACCTCTGCGGTTTTGACTGTCACGGCAAATACATAGTCTCCCGCCACACTGATTGCTGCTGTAGACAATTCACGCTTACCAGTGCTGTCGTAGGGAATTACAATCCGCCATTTGGGAGTACGATTTCCTTTACTCCAATTGTCAAAACGGGCAATCTCAGATCCAGCAACTCCAGCATCGTCACTAAATGCAGGGCGATCTACCGTAAAACCTGACAAATACATACTATCTGTTTCAGGGAAATATTCAATCCGCCGCAAGTCGTTAAATATTTTGGGAGCAGTTTGCTTTTCCATCAAACTATAGCTGTAGATGGGGTTGCCTTTAGGATCTATTCCCTGTAAAGGATAATGTCGAATGCCATCTTCTGTTCGCAAAGCTTTCCAAACATCTCCTTTGCTGTCTACCCACCAACCGCCGAGATAAGGATAATCTTTGCTGCGATCATATTCGTTCTTTTCAAATTTGCCATTACCGTTGCGATCGCGCCAGATCCATTCCCCTTTTTCTGGTTGATGCGGTGGCCAATTTCCGGTGATAAATGGTTTATCTGCACTATTAGTACCGACAAACATTCCGGCGGGTATGGCGACTTTACCATCTGTGGCGGAATTAAAACGATATATTTGCAGAAAGCTGTTATACATATCTGTGAGGAACAAAAACGGCTTCCCTTGGATGCGGCGAACAAAGGTTCCATCTGGGGATGTATGCAGACGTGGATCTTGAGGATATTTGAAAGCATTTAAGGTGTAGGCTTTGTAAGTCCATTGCTTACCAGCAGCCTGACTGTAATCCATCAGATAGTGTTCTTGTTTGGTGAATAAATCGACACCATCGGTTTTCGGATCGGCATCTGCATTATCGACGAATATCAATCCCAGCGATTGCCACATTAGTTTTCCCGATGGCGAAAATTTCCGCAAATCTGTTCCTGATTTGTTGAAACCATTACTATTTATATAGATATTGCCTGAAGCATCTGTACCAACTCCCGTAAGTCCGTAAAGTTTCAAATCTCGAATTTCACCAGCAACTCCTGCATAGATACCGCCTTGAGAACCAAAACTACTCACCTGCACTGGCTGATCTTTGATCTCATAAGTCAACATTTGCTGACGCGGGCCATTTTCTGCTACTAACAGCTTACCTTGATCATTAATAGCGATCGCTGTTGGTTCGACGATATCTGCAATCTGTTGAGGCAATTGTTTTCCACTTTGGGAATAATGTAAAATTTTTGCAGGCTTACTACCATTTTTACTTTGAATAATCCACAGATTTTTTTGTGGATCAATAGTTATTGCTCCCGGATTAGCAAAGGTAAAGCTGTGGAGTTCCTTCATCGTATCAGTATCATAAACACGAATCTGGTTAGCAGCAAAATCACTCACATACAACTCGCTTCCTACAGTTGCTAATCCAGTGACTTCACTTTTAGTGCTGGTAATCAACATACTTTTATCCCAGCCACGCCCATTCGGAAATGGTGCAGGTTTTCCTGACAAATCATAGCGTCTAACGCTATACCAAGTTGTTCCTTCTGGTGGGTAATCTTCTTTTATATTGCCCCTCGAACCTTGAGTCATGGCAATATAAACATATTTACTATTTGCTGTTACAGCTTTGCCACCGCCACGACTCCAGCCGTGAGTATCCCCAAGGGCAGCAATAACCTTACCATCTTTATATATTCCTGCCTCCATTGCTGCTTCATCCCAATGGCTGTTGGTATAAACTGTGCCATCAGGGGCAACATACATGGCCTCAATATTATTTTGTACCCGCAGATTTCCACTGCCAATAGTATTACCTATCCACGATGTTTTGTAGTCAGGCGTGGGTGTTTCAGTATTGTTTTCTACTAGCAGATTTTTACTGTTAATAGTATTACTTATCGACGATGCTTTGTAGTTAAACGTAGGTGTTGCAGTATTGTTTTGTACACGCAAAGTCGGACTGTCAATAGTATTACTTGTTGATGATGCTTTGTATTTAAGCGTGGGTGTTTCTGTTGTTGCCCAGTCTGTTGTGATTCCGATGCTAGTAACAATGACAGCAACAGTCATACTAAGTAAAAAATTGAAGGTTTTACTTCTTTGTAAATATCTAGTCTTAGATAATTTTTTTACCTGCTGATTGAGTTCATGACGAAGTTTTACTAACTTCAACAGTAATTTATTTATCATATATTTTTCAGCTTTTAATTATTTATATACAATTACCTTTTATGAAATCCGCACAAAATATAACTGTTTTAAAATTCAATAATATATAATTTTTTCGGAGCAAAACATCGGATGAAATATCAATAAAAAGCTATCAGGATTAAAAACTTACTATTCACATAAGCTTTATAAAAACTACATTATTATTTAAAATATTAAGTAATATTTTAAAAGCATCATTATTTACTTTTTATACCGGAGTTATTAATACAACATTGGTTGTTTATCAGTGGTTTTTTCCTTGATTTATCTACCATACAGCTTGTTGAATTGTAAGTAGAGTATATATTGTAGTCCATGTTATTTAGTTAAAAAAAACACAGGTTTGAATTCATTATTGACGTTGGTATATAAATAGTTTATAAATTGGTGTTCCGTAAAAAAACTCTTATTAATAATGTGTATTCCGAAATTATAGTAATTTGGGTTTGGATACAACACGCTGTAGGGCGCACAGCTGTGCGCCCTACTGTTTTAATACATTTATAGGAGACATATCGATGAAAACTAATAAAGAAAGAAATTTTAATTCAGTATCTGCATCTATTCTCACCCTTGGATTAGGCTGGTTTCCCAAAAGTCCCGGAGGACTAGAAAGGTATATTTATGAACTAACTCATAAATTAGCTGCAAATCAAGATCGGATTGAATTATGCGGAGTCGGTTTACCAGAGGCTGAATTAAATTCGCTGATTAAGCTGACTAACTTGGCTTCTCCTGATAGTGCTATTTGGCAAAGATTATGGTCGATTCGTAATAATTTTCAGAAAACAAGAACTAACAAACCAGATGCTATTAATTTACACTTTGCATTATACAGCTTTCCTCTTTTAGATATTTTGCCAAAGGGAGTACCAGTTACTTTTAACTTTCATGGTCCTTGGGCTTCTGAAAGTCAGCAAGAGGTAGTTAATAAAAACCTCAGTCTTTTAATCAAGCATTGGCTAATAGAACAAAACACTTATAATCGCTGCGATCGCTTCATTGTTTTGAGCAAAGCTTTTGGGAAAATTTTACATGATAAATATCAAGTACCGTGGAGCAAAATTAATGTTATTCCCGGTGGAGTTGATATTGATTGGTTTCAACCAAATTTATCACCCCAGGAGGCTTGTGCAAAGCTAGGCTGGCCTAATAATCGCCGGATTATATTTACATCACGCCGCTTAGTACATCGAACGGGAGTTGACAAATTATTGCAAGCTCTGGCTATAATTAAGCCCAGAATACCAGATATTTGGCTAGCGATCGCAGGTCGTGGTCACATCCAAGCTGCACTACAACAACAGGCTACAGAATTAGGACTAGATGATAACGTTAAATTTTTAGGTTTTCTCCCTGATGAGCAATTACCTATGGCTTATCAAGCTGCTGAATTGACTATTATGCCTAGTCAATCTTTTGAAGGATTTGGATTAGTAATAGTTGAGTCTCTAGCCTGTGGTACTCCTATTTTATGTACTCCAGTTGGGGGAATGCCAGAAATTTTATCAGAATTTTCACCCGATTTAATTACGACTTCAACAGAAGCCTCAGCCATTGCTGAAAAATTAGAACAAGCACTTTTAGGAAATATCCCCATACCTTCACGATCAGCCTGTCGCCAGTACGCAACCACAAACTACGACTGGAATCAAATTGCCCAAAAAGTACGGAATGTTTTATTAAATTAAAGAAGTAAAGAGGCGAAAGATTGCATCTCTACTTAACTGTATTGTATGATAAGGAAATTTAATGAAAATTCTTTTTTTAGACCAAAGCGGTAAACCAGGCGGTGCGGAATTATGTTTAATAGATATTGCTAAACCTTATGGCGATCGCGCTTTAGTAGGTTTATTTGCAGATGGGTCGTTTAAAGATTTACTACAACAAAATCATATACCTGTAGAAGTTCTCGCAACTCAAGCAATCCAAGTTCGCAAAGAAAGCAGTTTGCTACAAGGATTCAAGAGTTTGGGACAACTTACACCTTTGATTACTAAGGTAGTTAAAAAAGCGCGTGAATATGATTTAATCTATGCCAACACCCAAAAAGCATTAGTTGTCGGAGCGTTGGCAAGTTTTTTCAGTCATCGCCCTCTGGTTTATCATTTACATGATATTCTTTCCAAAGAACATTTTAGCCAAACTAATCTTCGCATTGCTGTTAACTTAGCTAATCGTTTTACATCATTAGTAATTGCTAATTCTCAAGCTAGTCAAACAGCCTTTGTACAAGCAGGAGGACGCCCAGATATCATCGAAGTTGTTTATAACGGCTTTAATCCAAAAATTTATCAAACTGATGAGTCTGACATTCATAAATTACAGCAGCAGTTAGGATTAGAAGGAAAATTTGTCGTTGGACACTTTAGCCGTCTTGCACCTTGGAAAGGCCAGCATATTTTAATTGATGCCCTTGCTAAATGTCCGCATGATGTGATAGCAATTTTAGTGGGTGATGCACTGTTTGACGAACAAGATTACGTCCAAAAGTTACACCAACAAGTTAGGGAACTGGGATTAGAAAACCGCGTCAAATTTTTAGGATTTCGTTCTGATATTCCCCAGCTAATGGCAGCTTGTGACTTGGTGGCACATACCTCTACTTCGCCAGAACCTTTTGGTAGAGTTATTGTAGAGGCGATGTTATGTGGAAAACCTGTAGTTGCAGCCAAAGCTGGGGGTGCAATGGAGTTAGTAGAACATGGACTTAATGGTTTTTTAGTGACACCAGGAAAACCCCAGGAACTTGCACAAGTAATTATTACTTGTTTACAAGAGACGGAAATAACTGCGACTATAGCCAATAATGCCAGGGCTACTGCTAGTGGGCGTTTTGATGTTACAACTATTAATCAGCAAATTTCCCAACTGCTGTCCCACAGATTATAATTACTTCCCTAATTTTACAATCACCGATTTTGTTTGGATAACCCCAGACGTGAATCTGGGGTTTATGATTGTGATTACAAACCAACTAATTCACGAGATTCAAAATCAGAAAGTTGTTGTGCGATCGCTAATCTTGCTTCCAACTTAGCTACACTAAACTGATTACGCAAATATTCCAAATGAGCGATGGCATTTGCTTTATCGACAGTTAGTCGAATTTGAGTGTCTATTGCTTTTTGATATTCCTGATTCACAAGCAGTACCTCAAAGCGGCGAGCCTTGCGTTGAGCATCATTTTTCAAATCGATCTCAAAGGCGGCGGTGCGGTCTGCATTGCCTTCAAATCGGTTAACTTGGTGCTGCACTGCCATCAACTGAGAGTCTATTTCATTAGCCCGTTGGGCAGCTTGTGCGATCGCAGCTGGATAATGACTCAGTTGCATCATTTAATAATTTTCCTCTAAGGTCAATAATGTAGTATTTAAGTATAAGACCAACCCTTGAATCCATTTACCGAAAGGCTGTCACAGAGCAGTTTTACACTTAAATCAGCTTGGTGGATATATATATATTATAGTCCAAATGTACTGAATTAGGGGAGGAAAAGCGATGTCTGAAGTGCAGGTATGGTAATTATTTTCCACTAATTATTTACAGTCAGTTTCCTAAATTTTAGCTGAAATCAAGTTCCAATAAACTCTCAAAAGTTTTAAATTTAAACCTCATTCATCTTTATATATACTCTGTATCAGCCAATTTTTTAAGTTTTTCAAATTAGCTTTAGAGATATGAGTGAAAATGAATGTAGATCATTATTAATTTCTGGAGATGTCTTTTGAAGAACACCATTAATTTTCTCTTTTAAGATTACAGCAGTTTTCATGTATTTGAACCATATCTGTCGTAAGGGCACAGCAATGCTGTGCCCCTACCGCGTGGTCTATTTACCTGAAAATAGCTGTAAGTCCGTTCATATACCGATGACTTATTTAGCCGTCAGACTAAAGTCTGCGGCTAACAAAGTAAGCCTGCTTATGCAGGCTAATTATTTTCTGCTAAATTCTGCACTGTAGCTCAAGCTGCTTCCCGCAGTTGTGGTTGTGAGGGCACACTCACCTCTGGAAATGAAAGCGAGAGTTGTTCGGCTTGAGGTACTGCCGCTTGCTGCAAAACTTGAACTTCAATATTTACGCTGACCAAATAACTACCTGTATCAGCACCAACTGCTTCGGCAATTAGTTTAGCAATGTCTGGGCGTTTGGCAGTCAGCGGGTCACGTAAAATACACCGATCCCATTCATGCTTGGCAGTCGGATTGAGGTTGAGAATATAATGCTTGATCATCGAACTAACCCTTGAATCCATCTTCCAGAAGGTTTTCACAGAGCCATTATGCATTTGGCTAGGCTTTGTGGACGCTATACCTATTATAGTATATTTGTACTAAATTGGGCGATATCTGAGTCAGAAAGTAGGAAATATATCATGTCCGGCTAATTAGCTATGTTCCCGAATCTATGCAGAAAGCCAAAAATCCCTCCCCTCTGCGGTCTTAATCATAAGTCTTTAACCGGACACAATTAAGCTGTTTCACATTTTATTTGCATAATTAGCGTAAGCTTTTCAGACTATGCCACAAGAGTTATATAAAATTTGGATTAGATGTCGTTTAGCTTATAAACCATTCCTAAAAGCGTATAGGTGTGTCTGAGTAATATTCCTGTGCTACATCCGATTAATTAAAGGACTTCTAACAAATAATCAAAGGGCGATTTCTATGATGGGCAAAGCCAACGCCAAATTTATCTATTCCTTTCTTCTTCAATTTGGTGGTGTCTTTGGTGGTGTCTCTGATTCCTAATCCCAGAAAATCTGCCCATAGGTAAATTATAATACAAAGGTATTGCAACTAAGCTTACAAAGCAACACCTTATATTTATGTAAATCGCTATATGGTAGATATCTATATTATTGACCTCTTTGTGATTGGTCTACTTTTGCTGATGGTAACTTTAGGGTCAGGTTGGATTACTCGCTTACCCCTTTCTTTTGCCATTATCTACCTAGTGGTTGGTATTGTTCTAGGCCCTTCTGGCTTAGGGCTGATTCAATTACGTCGAGATGACGTTTTTAACACCGAACTACTGGAGAAAATAACAGAACTTGTAGTAATTATTTCTGTGTTTAGCTGCGGCTTAAGAATTGTTCGTCCTTTAAAGTTGGATGTTTGGGATATTACAGTGCGATTGATTGTATTTCTGATGCCAATTTCAATTTTTGCTCTGGCTACTGTGGGTAAATTGTTTTTAGGGATGAATTGGGGAGAAGCAATTTTATTAGGAGCAATTCTCGCACCTACCGATCCAGTATTAGCATCAGAAGTACAACTAACCAGTACAAATGACCAAGATGAGTTGAGATTTGGTTTAACTTCTGAAGGTGGGTTAAATGATGCTTTAGCTTTTCCCTTCGTTTATTTTGGGATTCATGCCTTAGAAAATGACAACTGGAGCAACTGGTTTAAACAGTGGATTGCGGTTGATTTAGTTTGGGCGATCGCAGCTGGTATTGTTATGGGAATTGTTGTTGCCAAATCTATAGTTTGGATTGAACAAAGAATCCAAAAACGCCGTGCTACTGATGAGTTAATGGAAGATTTTGTTGCTATCAGCACAATTCTACTAACTTATTCTTTAACAGAAATGGTGAATGGTTATGGGTTTCTGGCAGTATTTGTTGCTGGGTTAGTTGTCCAACGCAGTTACAGAAATCCTGAAAAGCCGCTAGCACAATTGGAATTTGTTGAGCAAATTGAGAAGCTGCTAGAAGTTGGGACAATTTTACTATTAGGTTCAATATTATTATTGCAGCCAATGCTCAAGTATGCTGGGCAATCTTTGTTAGTGATAATTTTGTTATTCTTGATAATCAGACCTGTGGGAGTTTGGATTAGCACAATAGGTAAACGCCCTCTAGATTCACACCGCCGAACCTTACACCCAGGAACTCGGTTGTTATTTGGATGGTTCGGTATTCGCGGAGTTGGTTCTTTATATTATCTAGCCTATGCCTTTGGTCATGGCTTGAAAGGTGAAGCAGCCGAACAAATTGCTTGGATAATTTACACTACCATTGTAGCCTCGGTAATTGTGCATGGAATTAGTACAACTCCATTAATGAAGTGGTATGAGCGCAATTTTGCTAACAAGAAAAATACTACTCCTCCTACCACAATAGATGAATTTGAGTAAAAGCAATTTTTGTCGGGTGCGTTAGCCTTGGGCATAACACACCTGACAATTTAATTTTCTAAACCTGACTTCAAACCGATGAGAGGCTTTGAATCTTACTTTATGTCTTTTGTCGAGAAGGAGTTAGGGGTTAGGTTTATATTTACTATTTACCTGTCACCTTTTCAATAACTTCTTTCGCTTTTTCACCAAAACTTTCTTGGGGCTTTCCTTCTTGTTCAGCCTTTAAATTCCTTTCATAAGCCTTCTCCATAGTATTAAGGCTTCCTGCATCTTTTACTGCTTCCTCATAAGCATCTTCTCGTTCTTCTTCTTGAACGCCAACACCTGGGTCATATTCGTTAGCACGATTAATTTTTTCTTGAGAATTTGGTTTATAATCTGGGGGTACTAGCTTTAATTCTTCAAGAGTAGTTGCATAACTCGCTTCTTGAACGAAAATGAAAGAAGCTGACAAGCTGATGAAAATTATTAAGCCAACAACCAAAAAGCTTGAATGTAACGATTGCTTTAAAGTTAATAAAATTTTTTGCACGAAAAAATCTCCTCTTTTTATTTTATGAGCCTTGGTCATGTATAAATATATTCTATATTTAAGGCTCACAGGCATCCTAAGTGTTTACGTACAGTTCTTCCTTCTATCGTAAGGTATATTAATTTTTACCTATAGTAAAGGCGTACATTTGTACGCCCCCATCTATGTATTTGAATATTTCGTGAAATCAGATGAAATTTTTACCCAGTATGCTTAACCCAAGCATATTAAACTATAACCAACTGTGATTAATTTTAATTCCTCGGCTTTGCATTACCTCTTCAAATAAATTTGTTGGTAGTGCTTCTTCCACAGCAAAAACACCTGGTTTCTTGAGTTTACCTTCTAGCAATAATTGGGCAATACTACCTGTGCCGCAACCAGAAGCCACAGCTGTATTCTCATGCACTACAGTTGAACAATAAACGGCTGTTTCACCATTTTTTTGCCCTGTAACTTCTGAACGAACTGCTACACCAATTCCACTAAAATTATTTGTAACATCTGTCATCGAATGGCTGACATGAGACAGAAATTCAATCATGTAACGACGCTGCATTAACCACTTGGGAAAAACGTGTGCCGCAATCCAAGTTAGGTGATTGTAAAAATCGGGAACAGAGCCAAACTTAGTAATTACAGTTTTTACTGATGGGAAGGCTTTGGGCAGTGTAAAGGTTTCTGGCATATCAAACCAGTAAACTCCAGTGCTTCCATAGGGAGGTGGAAACTCAACTAGTTCTCTTTCACTATAAGGCTTGACTACCTGCCATTTTCCATCTATCCAAGTCTCAAAAGGATACTGCAACCCAAGAAAAGTTGTCCGCATCACTGTAATGCCAGCACCGCCAGAACCAGAAACCAAATAACTTAAATGGATCTTTTCTGGTTGATCAAATTGTTCAACTGCCTGACGTACCATGCTGTTAGAAATACCAGGAAAAATACCAGTATTAATAATTGCTGTTACACCAGCCGCAGCAGCTTGTTCATTATACTTGAGAGCTTTGCTGGTATAGGAACGATGGTCGCTGACATCTACATAGTTAACGCCTTGAGCAATACAGGTTTCGAGAACATTAGTATCTCGATAGTGAAATGGGCCAGCACAGTGGATGACTAAGTTAGAGTTTGCGATCGCATCTCGCAATTTGTCAACTTCTGCCAAGTCTAATATCAAAAACTGCACTTGCCCCCCCGAAGACAAGCTCACAGCCTCCCCAAACTCCGCAGAACGTCCAGTAATCGTAATTTGTGCTTGCGTATGGGTAGCTAGATCCTCGGCAACACTGCTACCAATTCGCCCTCGTCCACCAAGAATTAAAACGCTGTCTGTCATTACTCCAGATTAGCAACACTAATCTTATTTCATCAGTTTTCTGTCCCGTTTGTCATCAGTTATAAGTATAACTTGCCTGCCAACGAAGGAGGGCTTTTCAATTACTGCTAGTTGAGCAGTTTTTGCGCCTCAATTTGCCTGACTACCGTTAGCGCCGAATAACTCACTCCAGCAGTACCTTCGCCGGGATGGGTGGAGTCACCAACTAACCACAGATGCTGGATTGGTGTACGATTAGCGAACCCAAAGGGGCCAAAGGTAGGAATTCTTTGACCAATGCCACCAACTATACCGCGATCACGGGCTGTGAAATGGGCAAAAGTGCGGGGTGTTGCGGCTTCTTGATAAATAATCGTTTCTGGTTTGAGATAAAAGTATTGGGCAAGACAAGCGATCGCTTCTTGGGTAAACTTTTCTTTTAGTCCTTCATAATCTTCAGTCTGCCACCACTGTGCAGGATCGACAAATGAAGAAGCAATAATTGTCGCTTTCCCCTCCGGTGCGCGGCCGTCAAGAGGATGACTGACGGAAACAAATAAGGAATTATTCTCCCCAATCGGGCCATTGACATCGTACAGAAATTGGAGATGGGGAGGGCATCCAGGCGGAATCGCGCTGGCATCTACACCCAAATAAATCACAAACGCACTCGATGCTTGAGGGAGTTTTTCCACCCGGTTTTTATATCCCGATGGCGCTTGTTCTCCCAACAACTGCACCAAGTTTTGCACGGTGACATTGCTAACTATGTGGTTGGCTGCTTCTGTCCAGACTGCGCCAGTTTTCTGATTTTTAATGACTACAGCAGTAGCTTTGCCGTCTTCTACTTTGATTTGTTCTACTGTGTGGCGCATCAACAATTTGCCGCCATCTTTTTCTAAGGATTGTACCAAGCGATCGCTTAATACTTGCATACTTCCCTGGAGGTGAAACAATCCTTGGGGCAGTTGGGATACACTCAACGCCGTTGCTGCATAAAGTAATGCTGTTTCTTCTGCATCCACCTGGGAGTATAGCTTCAGCTGCAAATCCAAAAAAGTTCTCAATCGTCGGTCATTTCCCAATCCATATAACCGTAAAGCATCTCCTACCGTAAACAAGGTAAAGGGTACAGTAATTAATGTACTCGGACGCACCGCCTGAGTTAGCTGCCACAAATCCCATAAATTACGCGGTGGTAGTACCGGGTTGCGTCCTTGAAATTCCCAACTAGCAGCAAATAAAGTTGCAATCAACTGCCAAAATGCTTCGCTACCAGGAAACTGTTTTTGTCGTTCCTCTTGCCATTTCTCTTGGTCGCGCCAAACGTTGATGGGTGTGGTTTCCCCAGGTAAATACACCGCACAAGCAGGATCGCAAGGCGTTGCTTGTGGCAAATCTATTGACAATTCTGAGAAAATTCGGTGGTGAATTCCCCCTGGTTCCAACCCCGCTACCTGAGTTGCACCCACATCAAAGGTAAATCCCTGGCGTTTAAAGGTTGAAGCACAGCCTCCTGGTACGAGGGCTTGATCCAAAATTAAGACTCTGTAACCTCTATGAGCTAATAATGCTCCAGCAGTCAGTCCGCCTATGCCCGCACCGATAACAACGACATGAGAGTTACTTTTGTCAAGATAAATGCTGGACATTGATTAGTTTATTTAAAATTCTTAATACTTTTACTTATAATTTTACCTTAATCTCTGACTTCAATAGGGTCGAAGGGTGCAATTTATCAGTTGAGTCCAATAGAGACCTAACCCCCAACCCCTTCCCTATAAGGGAAGGGGAGTAAGATTCAAAGCCTCTCTCCTCTTAGGAGAGAGGTTTGGAGAGAGGTCAAAGAAGCGCTATATTATCCCGCGATTTGAATCATCGGCGGATCAACCTAAACCCAAAAAATTTGAAATCAACGGCAATAGATTGCTGCATTGTTCAACCAACTTAGTAGCACTGGGTAAACTAGAAATTGTCCCTTTTAAAATCTTTATAGCCGTTTTCGCCGCCTTTTGCATCGCCCCCTCTTGAGGGCTTTTCCCGGCTTCTGCTAAAGCTTTCACTTGTTCTAATGCCTCAGCTTTATCTTCTTGAGGTAAATTTGTATCAGCCTCAATTGCTGCTTGCAATTGCGTCAACAATTCCTTAATTCCCGGTTTTTCTGGTTCGGGAGACGCTGGTAACTGGTTGATGGTATTTGTTACCGTACCACTAAGATCACCTAAATTTAAAGCTTGTCCACTGGCATTAAAATCTCTGCCAATACTACCAATTTCAATTTTGCGGCTGGCATCATTACTGTTAGTCATATTTTTATTCTCAACTTTATTGTCAACTTGAACATTAATCGGCTTATTGGCTAGTAATTTTACAATCTCTGCCATCTCTCCACTTTGTTGGCGATAGATAACTATTTCATTATCTTTAGCTTGTAATTGTGCTTTATATTTTTCTTCTACAGCTTGCAATGCCAGTTGATAATTTTGGGTAAAGTCGCTATGAATCTTTTTTTTATCAGTATCAACAGGTACACCGACCTTAACGACTACTACGCCATCACCTTTATTTTCAATACTCTGTAGAGCTAATTCTGTGTCTTCATTTTGGTCTTGCACTGTTTGAAAGGCGTTAACAAAAGCTTTCCAGTCAATGCCATTACGGAAAATTAAATCAACAGTATTTAAAACCTCTTCAAACAGCTTAGTAAATTCTCCTGGTTGAAATTCGCCATTACTGGGACGACGTTCTCGGTCATCGGTTCCTAGCCTGGGATATTCGAGAAGATAGATAAAGCGACAATTTACGTTATGTAACTTGGTTGTACTGTTAATATTCCATGCTTCTATACAAGCACCAGTCATGTGAGCACTGGTAAAATTAGTATATATAGCTTGAGTAATAGTTAGGTTTGCCCATTCTAAACAAGCTCCCTCAAAGGTGGCTGCAATAATATCAGCACCTTTAAGATTAGCCTTATTCAGGTCTGCATCTTTCAGATTTGCACCTTTTAGGTTAGCACCAGCATAAGATTTTCCCCTACCATTGCAGGTGACAAGCAAGTTGAGAACAGTGCGGTTAGCCAGTATAGTGTCGTCTACTCTGGCAAAGTTTAGTTTTTTGGCTTCATAAAAACGAGTAAGTATTAGGTTTGCTTTTCTAAAATCTGTGTTTTGGAGAATTGCACCAGTAAAATCAGCATTAATCAAGTTAGCACCATAAAAACTTGTGCCACCTGTAGCAGCAAAGGTATTAACAACTGAATCAAACCAAGCGTCTTGGTCATCTCTACTTTGAATCCTCCACCCAATAAAAATACTAAATAATATAAACGCAACGCTGAAGGCTAAAGCAGAGACAAAGGTTGAACCTTTGGGTAATGTTCTAATTACAGAAAAGTCTTTGGGAAAGGCAACAACTAAAATAACGACTACGGGTGAGACAAAGACAAGAATGACAGCTACAACTCCTAAACCTGCTGTTAAATTATTGCGAAGAGTGACAATACAAAAAACTGCTACAACAATAATAATGCAGACTAAACCAATGAATACGCTTCCAGTGTATCTAGTGTCAAAAAGAGATGCTACTGATAAACCAAGACTGATTGAATAAATCACTCCTTGTGCTAACAGTACTAATGCGACTATGAGCAACACAATTAGCCAATGAAGCTGTAGTCCAGCTTTAGCCCGTGTAAAATCAGCATTTTTAAGAATTGCATTGGCAAAATTTGCCCCTCTAATATCTGCCTTACTAAAGTTAACCCCAGTCAGGTTTTGACCTCTAAAAGAGCGGCCTCGGAGATTTTGACCGGAGTAGTCTGGCGGCATAATCGCGTCAGCAAGAGATTTTTACAGAGATTTTATACAACTTTACTCTGCAATATTTCGGATTTTGGGAAAATAAAGAAAATACAAAAATTTTGGATGTAATACGCGGTCTAAGAGCATAACTGTGCGCCCTCATCTTTGAATGCTTAAGTTATCATCAGCAATATTGAAGTTGGTGTCACCATACTTAAGCTGTAGTTATCAATATTGCAACTGTAGCAGTCTCACAACTTACGGGAGCCGCTCCTGAACTTATGGGAGCAGTTCCCGAACTTATGGGAGTGGCTTCCGAACTTATAGGAGTGGCTCTTGAACTTATGGGAGTAACTCCCAAACTTACGGGAGCAGTTCCCGAACTTATGGGAGTGGCTCCCGAACTTATGGGAGTGGCTCCCGAACTTATGGGAGTAACTCCCGAACTTATGGGAGCGGTCTACTTTGCAACATTACTCACTAATTGCGGTGTTTCAAGTTCTGCTAATTATTCGGTCATAATACAGGAGCGTAGGCGCAGCCTGTCGTAAACATCCCTTTACCAATACCTTTGAGAAGCGGCATCTGTGCCCAACGTACTGCAAAGAAACCTAACCCCCAACCCCTTCCCTTATAAGGGGAGTAAGATTCAAAGCCTCTCTTTTCTTCTCTCCTCTTAAGAGAGAGGTCAAAGTGAATCAAGGGCGGATCAACCTAAACCCAAAAAGTTTGAAATCAACGGCAATAGATTGCTGCATTGTTCAACCAACTTTGTGGCACTGGGTAAACTATAAATTGTCCTTTTTAAAATCTTAATAGCCGTTTTCGCCGCCTTTTGCATTGCCCCCTCTTGAGGACTTTTCCCAGCTTCTGCTAAAGCTTTCACTTGTTCTAATGCCTCAGCTTCATCTTCTTGCGGTCGTCTTGATATTTGGGTGTCGGACTTATTTAGCGCCCAGAAGAATCATCCAGCACAACAATGGAATCAATTTAATCGCCTGGATTACAAGCTTTGTAAGGCGTAAATTTAGTCTTACAGGTTAAAAATGAGCGAACCGACAGAATCTGGCGCAAGTTCAATAATTATTGCGATTGCAGATGAAGTAATCCGTGAATTTTAGGGAAGACTGAGCTTACGTCCTTATTTTCCCTATTTTTCTGTGCTAATTATGAGTGAGCAACCGAATTCAATGCCTCCCCTGCGCCGAAGTCTCACTTCACAAGAAACCTGGGGGTTTGGTTTTAGCGGTTTGCTTTTATGGTTAGGGACGGCTCCTGCTATGCATGCTGCACTAGGCCCGCAGGCGCTCTGGGTGTGGTTGCCTGGAACCATCATTGGCATACTGCTCAACCTGCAAGTTAAGCGGTTAGGGACATATTTCCCAGAGGTCGCTGGAGGCACCCCAAACTATATGACCCGTTTGCTCCAGCGATTGCCAAACTTGGCTCGCTATGGCGCGATTGGCTACCTGCTCGGCTGGGTCTCTGTTCCGGCCATGGATGCGATTATTCTGACCGATTTAATCAAGGCGAATCTGACTCCACTGGGCATTACCTGTCCAGAGACTCTACTCAGAATCGGGTTTACAGTTCTGCCCTTTATCGTTGCCTTTAGTGGAACTCGCACGCTAGGCATTTTGCACTCTTTCTTTGTATTTCCGGCGATTGGGTTTCTTCTCACCTTTTGTCTCCAAGGCATTGGTTGGTTGAGTTTTGCCCCCACTAGCCCTGGGGTGCTGTCCGATCTGGGAGCAGGCATTTCCCTGATCGATTGGATGAAATGGTTCTTTATCGCCGTCTATGCGGTTTATGGTTGCGAGACGACATCTTCATTTGTGGGAGATAGCCTCCAACCCAGCGTTACCCTACGGTGTTTGCAGGTGACTGCTGGATTGATTCCGATCGTCTATCTCGGTGGATCATGGGTTTTAATGCGGTTAGCCACAGCCCCCGGATTAGGTGATAGCGCCTATCTCAATCTAGTGGCAGCAGCCCAACCCTTCTGGGGCGCATTCGCCCCCGCTCTTGTCACCTTTCTAATTACGTCAGGGTGTCTCCTTAGCTCTGCAACCGCTGTTTCTAACTGTCCCCGGATTTTGTATCAGTTAGCCAAAGATGGCTACTTACCGCCCGTATTTGCCGTGTTGTCTCGCCGGGGAGTGTTTGAACCCAGCTTAATTTTTACCCTGGGGCTGAGTCTAATTTGCTTGGGGTGGGGCGATGTACAACGGGTTGTGATGGTGACGGGCACCGGCTATCTGACTTCGATGATGGCAATTCACTTAGGTGAGTGGGTCAGTCGGCGGCGACCAGCAGCTCGATGGCCCTGGTGGTCGCTGGGTTTCTTTGGCATTGAAGCGATTGTTTTGGTAGTGGGTGGATTGGCATGGGGCTGGCAGGACTTAGCCATTGGATTGCTCCTGCCTGGGCTGGTGAGCATAGCAGGCACTCAATTACCACGCTTGAACGTCTCCCTGTTCCATCCCGATGGGTGGATGCAACGGTATCACCAGCAACCCCATACCAGCAAAACAGATTGGTTGGCATTTCAGGTGATGATCTTAATTGGCTTAGTATGCAGTGCGGTGAGTATTGGCTGGTGGGTGAGGGCGGGTTTAGATCAGGTGGGTGTGGGGCAACATGTTGCGTTGTTTAGCATTTTGTTAGTGACGGTTGCCTTCGTGGGAGTAGCGATCGCCTGTTGGACTAGTCTGCCCCAAATTGCCGCCATTACTGAAGCCCGAGAACAGGTCGAACGTACACTGCTGGATTTGCAACAAGCCCAAACGCAACTCGTGCAGGCAGAAAAAATGTCAGCATTGGGTAATTTAGTTGCTGGGGTTGCTCACGAGATGAATAATCCTTTGGGCTTTATTTCTGCTACTCTCCAACAAGCTAAACCCACAATTGCTGATATTATTGAACACTTGAAACTCTATCAAGAAAGTTTAATCAAACCGGGTGATGACATTAAAGACCACGCCGAAGAAATTGACTTGGATTATAGCTTAGAAGACTTGCCCAAAATGATTGATGGAATGGTCATGGCCTGCGAACGCCTGAAAAATGTCAGCACCAGTCTCCGCACTTTCTCCCGTGCAGATAAAGATTATAAAGTACCTTTTAATATCCATAAAGGCATTGATAGCACAATTTTAATTCTCAAACATCGCCTGAAAGCAAATGAACAACGTCCAGCCATTAAAGTGATAGTTGAATATGGAAACTTACCTGAATTAGAGTGTTTCTCTGGGCAATTAAATCAGGTATTTATGAATATTCTGGCGAATGCTATTGACGCATTAGAAGAAGCAAATTCTGGGCGGAGTTTTAGAGAAATTAAGGATAATCCCAACCAGATTATAATTACAACCTCAGTGGCAGATGACAACGTAAAAATATCAATTGCTGATAATGGTAACGGAATAAGTGAAGGAGTTAAAGAAAAAATATTTGACAATTTCTTTACTACAAAAGGAGTTGGTAAAGGTACGGGTTTAGGACTGGCGATCGCTCACTCTATTGTGGTAGAAAAACATAACGGTTCACTGGTTGTGAATTCTACACTTGGTGAGGGAACTGAATTTGTCATTACCTTACCAATTCTGACTCAGACTCAAAATTAACTTGATCGAGACTCTGAAATTCTTTAGTCATTATCTCTTCTACTAAATCGACTTCATCAATAACCCGATCAGGCGTTAAGAGTGCAAAAAAAGATAAACGTAAATTGGCAAAGGTATTAAATTTGTAATTTGTAATTAAAAAAGTCACATTAAATCTGGGTTTGGAGGTTTAAATTTGGTGGCGCATTTAAGAGAATTGGTATTACTGAGATTTTATATAAGTTTACTGTGCAATATTTCAGATTTTGGCAAAATAAAGAAAATACAACAATTTTGGATACAATACGTGGTATAAACGCATGATTGCGTACCCTTATCTTTGAATGCTTAAGTTATCATCAGCAATATTGAAATTTGTGTCACCATACTTAAGCTGTAGTTATCAATATTGTAACTGTAGCAGTTCCCGAACTTATGGGAGCAGTCTACTTTGCAACATTACTCACTAATTGCAGTGTTTCAAGTTCTGCTAATTATTCGGTCATAATACAGGAGCGTAGGTGCAGCCCACACTTCGACAAGCTCAGTGACCATCGTAGACATCGCTTCACCAATACCTTTGAGAAATTATTGAACGAACTTTCGCTTAGTAGAATCAATATCGTTGCTTGAGTAAGGATTATGAGCTTTTACCAGAATTGCCAGGAACCCCCTAAAAAGAAAAAACCCGCCGTAGCGGGTTGCACAACAAAACTATGAACAATGAAAACTTGATTTAGCTGGAATACCTCATTTCAGCTTCCAGTTGACGAATTAGCTGTTCGTCGCCTTTTGCTCTGGCTATTTCCAAGCGATGCTCTAGGCTTCTTTGAATATTGGCTCTGTGAGCTTCTCTTGATTTGCTTATGCTTTGTAGTCTATTTTGATTCATAGTGATTACCTGGTTTAATCTTTCAATTTATGTCTTGTATTCTTAACATAGCACATATTTTGTAGCTGTTGCTACAGAAAATATTTTTTTTATATATTTTATCAAAATATGTCTAATAACCAGATGGATGGACAACCACTCGTGACCTTACTGAGCGATTTCGGCGATCGCGATGTTTATGTAGGCATAATCAAGGGAGTCATAGCCCAAATCAACCCCAGATTGACGGTGGTAGACTTAACGCACCAAATTCCGCCGCAAGACATCGCCGCAGCCAGGTTCAGCCTGATGAATGCTTATGTCCATTTCCCAGTTGGGACAGTACATCTAGCAGTAGTAGATCCGGGTGTGGGAAGCAAGCGACGAGCGATCGCAGTAGAATTTGCTCAAGGGTTTTTGGTCGGGCCAGATAATGGTATATTCAGCGGGGTACTCAGTCAAAGTCCGGCGATCGCAGCCGTCGAACTTACAAATTTTAATTATTGGCGCACTCCTCAACTAAGCAAGACTTTTCACGGTAGGGATATCTTTGCACCAGTGGCGGCTAATCTTGCTAGTGGTGTCCCACTCAAACAGCTAGGACAAGAAATTGATCCAGTAAGTTTGGTAAAGCTGGATATAGGCAACTGCAAGCAGACAAAAACTGGTGTAATGGGTTGCATTCAATATATTGACCACTTTGGCAACCTAGTGAGTAACATTCCAGCGAGTTACGTGCAGAACAAAAGTTGGTATGTGCAAGTTGCTGGATTGAGTGTACCAGGCTGTGAAACTTACAGTGATGTCAAAGTGGGAGAGATAATAGCTTTAGTTGGCAGTCATGGCTGGGTAGAAATTGCCATTAATTGCGGACATGCTCACTCACAATTACAGATTAATTTACAAGATGCGTTAGAAGTCTTGTTTATTTAAGAAAATCAGACCAGTAAATATTGCTAAAGTTAAGACAGTGAAAAAATACCAGGCTGCAAAGTGCCTGTTGCTGATTTGTGCCAAAGGCAAAGAAAGGGGAAAATTCTAGATATAAAACGGAGGTTGGGCAACTGCACACCACTTAAAAATAAGCATTTTAATTCACCGTAGGCAGTGCCAATTCGACAAAATTTCCAGAAAGTAACTGCTAAAAGATGTAACTTTAGGAATGGTGACATCAAGTTCGCCTTATTGCTCATAATAATAAAAGTAACCCTTGAGCAATTTCCCGTTGTACTCTACTAGAAAATCATAATTATATTCTTAGCTATGACTACACAAACACTCTCTGCACCAGAAGTTTATCAAGGTCAGTTTGGGGAATTTACAATTACTCAGAGCGATCGCACTGGCGTAATTATCTATCGTGCTGGGTTAATGGTAGCAGCACTGAGCTTTGCGATCGGCAGCGCTTTGATTTTACTCAACAATAACCCAAATGTTGTAACTGCACTTACACCTTTATATGCTTGTTTTAGTCTCGCTCTTGGTGTAAGTTTATTTACCATCCATATCTATATGGCATCACTGCACCGAACGTTGCAAGTTTTTTGGGCGATTGGTAGTATCGCATCAGTCATTCTGGCAATCACTAGTAGTGAACCTTTAGCTCTTACTGTTTACAATCAGCCAATTACCTTATTTGGGGTTGGTTTTATCTTCGTAGCTTTGACAGGTATTTATTTTAAAGAGGCTTTTTGCTTCAATCGCCTAGAAACCAAAGTATTAACCCCAATTGTACCGCTACTGTTGTTAGGACATTTGGTGGGAATTTTACCAACTCAGGGAGAAAGCATTTTATTAGGAACTTGGGCGATATTATTTTTAGTGTTTGCCCTGCGAAAGACAGTGCAAGCAATTCCTGCTGATATTGGAGATAAGTCTGTGTTTACCTACTTGAAAGAACAACGTTTAGCTAAGGGTTAATGCAGATAAAAAATCGTCGGTGTCAAAAATTTCCCAAAATCAAACTAATCAAACGCCAAGAAATGTGGACACTTACGGCTCAAGGGTGGGCGATTGCGATCGCTTTGATTGCTTATTTAATATTTTTCATTTTTACTCATGTACACTCATTTCTTGCCGTAACTTCCCCGATCAAATCAGCAGAAGTATTAGTTGTTGAAGGATGGCTACCAGATTACGCTATAGAAAAAGCTTTGACTGAATTTCAAAATGGTTCTTATCATCAAATAATTACTACCGGAGGCACATTAGGAAAAGGAAGTTATCTTACCGGATACAAGAACTTTGCAGACGTGTCAGCCGCCACCTTCATAAAACTCGGTTTAGAAGCAGAAAAAGTAGTAGCTGTTCCGACACCTTTTGTGGTTAAGGATCGTAGTTATGCATCTGCTGCTGAATTTGAGCGTTGGCTATCCAATTCAAATTTAAAAATAGAATCGATTAATCTTTTTTCCTTGGACGTTCATGCCCGTAGGAGTTGGTTTCTTTTTAAAAAAATACTTACCCCTCACATTAACGTTGGTGTGATTGCTGCCACAACGCAAGATTATAATCCAAACAAATGGTGGGGTTCTAGCGAAGGTGTGCGGACAGTTCTTGATGAAGGTATAGCTTATCTTTATGCACGTTTTTTGAATTGGAAAGCCTAACATTAAAAATTCAAAATTCAAAATTCAAAATTCAAAATTAAAGACATTTCAGACAAAGAGAAGTGCCACAACGCGGGTTCCCTGCGTTGTAGCAACTTCGGGGGATTTAAACCCTGACTGAAACTGGTGCTACATATAGATGTAGGGGTCTTAAACCCTTGAACTTACGATAATAATTAGTAAATCCCCGACCTTTTAAATAGGTCGGGGATCTACCTAATGAGCGTTTTATGTTTAATTGGGTTAATCTGCTTACTTACCTAGGATTTGTAATAATGCTTGCCGATAAATTTTCAGACCCTCTGCATTCAGATGGTCGCCATCACTGGTCAAATTTCCTTTAAGAACATTATTTTCATATAATGGTGCTAGTCCGGCTGCGGCAACTGGCACTTTTTCTGTTTCAGCCACTTGATTAATCAGAACATTAATTTGTTCAACTTTAGCAAGTGGGGCTGCTACAGTTGGATCTGAACTTGCTGCCACTGTTGAATAAAAAGCCGGAATCAGAAAAATCTCTTTAGTTCCCATTGTGCGCAGAAGTGCGATCGCCTCTTGGAGATTTTTGCTAAATAATTCATCACTAATTTTATACAAAGCATCATTTCCACCTATGGCAATAATGGCTTTTTCGCATTTCACTTTGGTAGGAATTAAACTTTTCAGTTGTTCTAGTAATGAGATTGTACTCAGACCATTTAACCCAAAATTAAAAGTACCACTCCCAAGGGTATTGCCAAGTCCAGCCGAAATAGAATCACCAAATAAGCAACCTGAGAACTGTTTATCCTGGGCGGCGAGTGTTTGATATTGTAGTGCAACTTTCCCTAAAGGTGAAGAACTTACGTTATCTTTCGGCGGCGCATCAGCAGAACTAGTAGAGGAATTTGCCATACCGACTAGCTTTTTAATTTTTGACACGTCAATAACTAGTTGATTACTGGGATAGGCTTGTAGAAAGCTGGTTATTCCTAGACCATCTGGTGATTTTGCTCCGATGATGAGAGCAGATCGTAGTGCTTGTATACTGGCTTGATCGCGACGGGCGATCGCAACGGATGCAAAAGATAAAATTTGCTTGCCCATTCCGGTGTTTGCCAGCTTATCTAAAGCCACAATATCAAGCGACATTTTCACCTGAAGGGCTTCTTGGAACTTCTGTTTCTCCTTAGCGCTGAGGTAATCTAGAAAAGACTTCAGATCGCCAGAAACCTTTTGCGTCTTGTCATAGTTGCGTATATCTGCCACTGGGATTGATTGCTCAAACAATCCGTACCTGACGGTAACTTTTTCGGCTGCCAAACTAGGTAATAAACCAAGTCCACTATGCACCAGTAAAAATATTAAGCACCCAGACAGGCTTATTAGAAGACGATAGAAATATTTCATCACAGAAGATAAGAAGATAGATAGTCAATAGTTAATAGTCAAGAGTCAAGAGTCAAAAGTCAAGGGGAATTGCGAAAGAGGAGGCAGAAGTGCTTTGTCTTGACAGCGATTCATCGCGTCTCTTGCCTTAACCGAACAATATTGCCCCCCACTCCTCCTCGCCATCAACAGCCAACCCTAATTTGGGAATACTCAATCCAGTGGTGTGAGGATAGAACTGTGGTAGAAGAAGGTGCATATTGGCTAGCTTGGGCACAAATTTCAGGAATTGGGCCGGTATTACTGCGACGGCTGCAACAGCATTTTGGCACACTGGCAACTGCTTGGAACGCTACTAAGGTACAGTTGGGAGAGGTAGAAGGCTTGGGTTTCCAAACACTAGAAAAAGTAGTACAACAGCGATCGCGTTTGCACCCAGAACAACTATTCACCAAGCACCAGCAGGAAAATTCTCATTTCTGGACACCAGCAGATGCAGATTATCCCCGCTTACTGCTAGAAACTCCTAGTCCACCGCCGATTTTGTACTATCGTGGTGAAGTCGAACTCCAAGAAAATCTCGGACAAAAACCAATGGTTGGGATTGTCGGAACCCGCCAACCCTCAGAATACGGTATCCGTTGGACTCGCCAAATTAGTACAGCTTTGGCTAAAAATGGCTTTACAGTCGTTTCTGGTATGGCAGAGGGAATTGACACCGAAAGCCACATTGCCGCCATGAAAGCAGGTGGACGGACGATCGCAGTTTTGGGGACTGGTGTCGATGTCATCTATCCCCATAAAAATCGGGATTTGTACAAGCAAATTTTGACGGCTGGTTTAGTCGTAAGTGAGTACCCCACAAAAACCCCACCCGATCGCACTCACTTTCCCCGTCGCAACCGAATTATTGCTGGTTTAAGCCGTGCCATCCTGGTAATGGAAGCGCCTTTAAAATCTGGTGCTTTAATAACAGCTACCTACGCAAATGAATTTGGTAGAGATGTCTATGCATTACCTGGGAGACTAGACGATTATCCATCCCAAGGATGCTTAAAGTTACTGAGTCAGGGGGCAACTTTCATTCTTAAAGAACTAGACGAACTGTTAACAATGCTAGGAGCAATACCACAAATTGATGTGATTGAGGCTTCTACAGCACCAGAACAGTTAAGTTTGCCAACTTTATCACCAGAATTGCAAACGGTAATGAATGCGATCGCCGCAGGCGTGCCGGAGGCACTCGCAAGTGAAGCTTTACCCTTCGATTTTATTGTCCAACAAACTGGCATGGCTGCTGGGTCAGTTTCCGGTGCTTTGTTACAGTTGGAACTTATGGGTTTAGTTTCGCAACTACCAGGAATGCGGTATCAAAAAAGTTAAGAGTTAAAAGAGAACAACATTATTTAGCTTTGTTATTAGCAATTTAATCATCAGATTTATGGCAATATAAAAATACAATTTTTATCTAAAAACAAACTACTTAAAATAATGAACCAATGGGCTTTTGAATACAAAGTAGAAAATATAGGTAAATCTGTATGGTAAATTAGGAATTTTATAAATCCAGTTGGAAATCATTTTTTGATATAGCGGTTTTCACTTGAGTGAGAGACAATCAAATGTACTATAGAGATCAAAGAAGTAAAATTTGTCACTAATGAAAGCATACTCCATAGAT
>NZ_JBALDD010000069.1:0-22773 GCF_036917555.1 Nostoc sp.
AACGTCCGGATATTCCTATGTTTATTGTCTAGTTGTTTGGCGCTTGGCACGGCTGCGCCGCGCCCTCGCTTGTGACAGTTGCGTAAGTCCTGATCTAGTGAAAAATGAGGATTACTTCATTAAATAGACTTATATTTGGATTGATTTTTGTCAACATCAAGACTCTAAGGAAATGTTAAGTAATAGTGTTTTTAAGCGAACTAATCAGCCTTATCAGCAAGCTGCCTGCACTTTTGTGGGTATTCAAGATCCGATATTGGCTTCCTTTTTCTTGAGCTTTTTCAATGGGTTAATTCTGGAAAAGTTATGGGGTGATGAAACAATTGATTTTATGGAACAATGTGCGTTATTAGGCAAAATGCTCACAGCATATTTGCTGCAATATAGGGCAATAGTTAAGGGTTAGATTGGATACCTAAATAAGTTGCAAAATATTCATATCTAACAATTATCAATTATCTGATATTTATTGATGGCTAAGAATTAGTTCTACCATCAATTAACTCAGTAGACAAAATAATTTTTGAGGAGAGTAAAAAAGATGGTTCAAAAGCTGTTAAAGAAAGCTTTCAATAAAGGGTTAGTTGCATTAGTAATTGCAGCTACTGCTATTACGGGTGGAATTGTTGTTTATGGCATTTCTCAGTTTGGGTTAGTTGGTCAAGCTGAGAAATCTGAGCCAGTAGAAACCACGCTCAAAAGTCAAAAAGTGGCTGCGTTAGGACGACTAGAACTGGAGGCTGAGGTAATTAGCTTGTTTGCGCCCTTGGCATTGGATGGCGATCGCATTGCGAAAATTCTAGTCCAAGAGGGCGATCGCGTTAAAGCCGGACAGATGGTAGCAATATTAGATGCGCGCGATCGCTTGCAAACTGCTGTACTACAAGCCCAACAACAAGTCAGAGTTGCCCAAGCTAAACTCGCTCAAATTGAAGCAGGAGCAAAAGCAGGAGAAATTCAGGCCCAGCAAGCCAGTGTAGAACGCTTTGAAGCCTAGTCCCAAGGAGACAAAACAGCACAACAGAAAGCGATATTCCGCATAGAAGCACAGTAGGAAGGAGACAGAATAGCGCAAGAGGCAACAATTAAGAAGCTAGAGGCAGAACTCAAAAATGCTGAAGCCAAATATCAACGTTATCAGCAGCTATATTCCCAAGGAGCAGTTTCTAATTCTTTGTATGACAGCAAAGGCTTAACTGTAGAAACTGCCAAACAGCAAGTAGACGAAGCCAAAGCAGTTCTCTCCCTTATTTTTGTTAATGCGACAGCGCCAGCTTGAACAGCAAGCTGAAACACTGGTTTATTAAGGTTTTTTTCCAATATGCTTTCTAAACTATTTCGCAAAACGCCGCTAGCATGGCGGCAGTTAATGAAAGAAAAACCCGTCTTGCTGTTGCAGTCGCAGGTATTACCTTTGCCGATATGCTGATGTTTATCCAGTTGGGATTTGAAAGTGCGCTTTTTGATGCAGCTGTGAAACCTCATCGCAATTTACAGGCAGATTTGGTTTTTAGTTCCCAATTTCAAACTTTGTTTTCTGTAAAAAACTTTTCCAGAGAGCGACTATATCAAACATTAGGTTATGAAGGTGTTCAGTCAGTTAATGCTGTATACATCAGCACCAGACAGTGGCGAAATCCTGAAACACGTCTTGAGCGTGCCATTTTAGTTCGGGGTGTTGATCCGACACAACCCGCTTTCAAATCGCCCGAAATTAAACAAAATCAGGATCACCTTAAACAGTTGTATCAAGTTCTGTTTGACCAGGCAGGTCGTCCAGAATACGGGGCAGTTGGTGATATCTTTAAGAAAACAGGTAAATTTGACACGGAACTCAATAGTAAAGCCGTCTTTGTTAAAGGCTTGTTTACTGATGGTGCTTCCTTTGCTGCCGATGGTAATGTGATCGCCAGCGATTCTACCTTTCTCCAGCTATTCCCAGAGCGTAAACCCGATCGCATCGAAGTTGGGTTAATCACGCTGAAACCAGATGCCGATTCTGAAACAGTATGATCGCAACTTGTCAATGGACTACCTAAAGATGTCAGAGTTTTGACTCCAGAAGAGTTTGCCAAAGTGGAGATAACTTACTGGGAAGCGGGTACTGGTATTGGTTTCATTTTCGGTTTAGGTACTGGAGTTGGGTTTATCGTTGGCATTGTGATTGTCTACCAGATCCTTTACTCTGATGTTTCTGACCACTTGCCAGAATACGCCACCCTCAAAGCAATGGGATACACCGATAACTATCTCTTGGGAGTTTTAATTCAAGAAGCATTGTTATTGGCTATCTTAGGTTTTCTGCCTGGATTCATCCTTTCTTTTGGATTGTATCAAGTCACCTATGCTGCTACGATGCTTCCCATTTTCATGAAAATGGAACGGGCGATCCAGGTTTGGATTTTGACCATGATCATGTGTAGTGTTTCTGGGGCGATCGCAATGCAAAAACTACGATCTGCTGACCCTGCTGATGTTTTTTAGTGGAGACGCGATTAATTGCGTCTCTGCAAAAATTAGGAATTATCTCCCCCATACCCAATGCCCTATCAAATCCTATGTTGCAAAAATCTTTACCAGTAAATCCTAACTCAACACTTTCTGCTTCAGAACCTGTAATTTCTGTTAGTAACCTCAACCATTACTTTGGTGAAGGTGCGCTTCGCAAACAAGTATTATTTGACATTAATTTAGAGATTAGCGCTGGGGAAATTGTCATCATGACTGGCCCCTCTGGATCGGGGAAAACCACTCTGTTGACTCTAATGGGTGGATTGCGTTCTGCTCGATAGTCTCAAAATCTTAGGAGAGGAAATTCGTGGTGCTAAAAAGCTGCAATTAACAAAGCTTCGCCGCCAGATTGGCTATATTTTCCAGGCGCATAACTTGATGACTTTTTTGACAGCAAGAGAAAATGTGCGAATGTCCCTAGAGTTGCATGACGATTTTTTGAATCAGGATATCGACGCCAAAGCGATCGCCATTTTGTCAACTGTCGGTTTAGCGGATCGTGTAAATTATTACCCAGAAAAACTATCTGGAGGGCAAAAACAACGGGTAGCGTTGGTGTAGCCCGCCGTAGGCATCGCTCGTGCTTTAGTCAGCCATCCTAAGATTGTTTTAGCAGATGAACCCACTGCTGCACTCGACAAAAAATCTGGGCGCGATGTCGTAGAAATAATGCAGAAGCTAGCCAAAGAACAAGGTTGTACAATTTTACTAGTTACCCACGATAACCGCATCCTCGATATTGCCGATCGCATCATTTACATGGAAGATGGTCAGTTGAAAACCGATGACACAGATACCACTACAACAGAGAAATAATATTATTTTAGGACTTAACAGTATTAAATAAAGATATGAACGCAATAATGACCAACGATGGAAATCCAACAATCGCCCCAATTCATCAACCATATTATTTTAAGTTTGCGGTCAATTGAGGGAATTACAGCGATCGCACTGGGTGGTTCACGGGCACGGGGCAACCATACCCTAAAGTCAGATGTGGATTTAGGAATTTATTACAATCCAGAAAACCCGCCCGATTTAATTGCTCTAAATCGCCTCGCCTGTGAGCTTGATGATAACCATCGCGTAAATTTGATTACTGCGATTGGTGAATGGGGAAAGTGGATTAACGGCGGCGGTTGGCTACAGGTTCAAGGTGTAGGTGTAGATTTTCTCTATCGTGATTTGGCGAAGGTCAATCGTGTCATTGATGATTGCCATAACGGATGCATTACTATTGATTATCAACCAGGACATCCTCATGGGTTTGTGTCCTCTATTTATGTGGCGGAAATTGCTATTTGTCAGGCACTTTACGACCCTGATGGTGTTTTAGAAGCTTTGAAGGTAAAAACAGAGCTTTATCCAGAGCAGCTAAAACAGGCAACTATTGATACTTTCGCCTGGGAAATAAGTTTCTCGCTGTTGGTCGCAAAAAAGGCGAAAGTACGCGATGATATTGTTTACGCAGCAGGTTGTTGTTTCCGCAGTGTGGCGTGTATGAATCAGGTCTTATTTGCGCTCAATGAAGATTACCTGTTGAATGAAAAAGGGGCGATGGCACTTGCTAATAGGTTTGCTATTTGCCCGCAAGACTATCAACAACGGGTTGAGCGAGCGTTTACACTTTTAGCTGCCGATGCAAAATCAATAACTGAGGCGATCGCAATTATTGAGGCGATTGAAGATGATTTAAGTCAATGGTATGGAAATCGGCGATTAGCGATGTAATTTTTATTGCCATCTGACTTCTGTTGCTATGCGATTAGTGATATTTGACCATCGTACAAAATAGTCCCAATACTGCGTAGGTTTTGCTTAAAAAACAACTTCAGTGTAGGTTGATTGAGTAACTTAGACGCAACATTTTTAGGGCTTTGTTGGGTTTCATGACCTTCAAGCAACCTACAAATTTTCTTAACCAAGCAGTATTGTTCCCGACCCTATACCCCACAAAAAAGAATAAATTGTTTTAAAGTGTTATCAAATAAAGACTTTGGTCATTGAGTACATTATTAATACATATTAATAGATGCAGTATTGCAGATGAGATATTAATAGATGCAGTATTGATGGAAAGTTAATTTAAGATCCTAAAGCTATCCTTTAAACACGGAGTAAATCCTAGCAAGAAATCTTTAATGCAGATAATACACTTACTTTCTAGTACTGGCTATTTCTGATTCTTATATTCACGTGTTCTGATAATGCAGCTTAGAGGCGGGGACAAAAATCATATTATGAACAAAACCTTTGCAACCATCGATGGGAATGAGGCTGTCGCCCGTGTTGCTTACAAACTAAATGAAGTGATTGCCATTTATCCCATCACCCCCTCTTCAGCGATGGGTGAATGGGCAGATGCTTGGTCAGCAGAAGGTCGTCCTAACCTCTGGGGTACTATTCCCAGCGTCGTGCAGATGCAGAGCGAAGGGGGAGCGGCTGGTGCTGTGCATGGGGCTTTGCAAACAGGTTCCCTGAGTACCACCTTTACGGCATCTCAGGGATTATTGTTGATGATACCCAATTTCTACAAAATTGCTGGTGAGTTGACTAGCGCTGTGGTTCACGTTGCAGCCCGTTCCTTGGCTACTCATGCTTTATCAATTTTTGGCGACCATAGCGACGTGATGGCAGCTCGGGCGACTGGTTTCGCCCTGCTGTGTTCCGCTTCGGTGCAGGAAAGTCAAGATTTTGCTCTCATCGCCCATGCTGCTACCCTAGAGGCGCGAGTCTCCTTTATGCATTTCTTTGACGGCTTCCGCACCTCCCATGAAGTGCAGAAAGTCAAATTGCTCTCAGATGATGATTTACGATCGCTCATCCACGATAACTTAATACTCGCCCACCGCAGCCGTGCCCTCACCCCAGATCATCCAGTATTGCGCGGTACTGCCCAAAACCCCGATGTCTACTTCCAAGGACGTGAAGGCGCTAACCTTTACTACAACGCCTGTCCAGAAATGGTTCAGCGGATCATGGATGAATTTGGAGAACGCACGGGAAGGCATTATAAAATCTATGAATATTATGGTGCTAACGATGCCGATCGCGTTATCGTTCTTATGGGTTCAGGTTGTGAAACCGTCCATGAAACAGTAGATTACCTGAACGCCCGTGGTGAAAAACTTGGTGTAGTCAAAGTGCGACTTTACCGCCCCTTTGATGTTCAAAGGTTTGTTGCAGTATTACCAACTAGTGTAAAAGCGATCGCAGTTCTTGACCGCACTAAAGAAGCAGGTAGCGCCGGTGAGCCTTTGTATTTGGATGTGGTGGCTGCTATTCATGAAGCGTGGGGAGACAAGGGGGACAAGGGAGAAAATTTTATCTCATCACCTAAAGTTATTGGTGGTCGCTACGGTCTTTCTTCTAAAGAATTTACTCCGGCGATGGTGAAGGGCATTTTTGACAACCTTGCCCAAGCTAAACCAAAAAATCACTTTACGATTGGGATTAATGACGACGTTAGTTATACTTCTCTCAGCTTTGACTCTAATTTCTCTACAGAATCGGATAATGTTGTCAGGGCAATGTTTTATGGGTTGGGTGCTGATGGCACTGTTGGCGCTAACAAAAACTCCATCAAGATTATTGGTGAAGAAACTGACAATTACGCCCAAGGCTACTTTGTTTTTGACTCCAAGAAATCTGGCTCGATGACTGTCTCTCATCTACGCTTTGGTAAAGAGCCAATTCGCTCCACTTATCTAATTGACCAAGCTAACTTTATTGGTTGTCATCACTGGGGATTTCTGGAACGCATAGATATTTTGAAGGCTGCTATTCCTGGGGCGACTTTACTGCTTAACAGTCCATACAATGCAGATACCGTTTGGGAATATCTGCCGTTGGAGGTGCAGCAGCAAATTATCGCCAAGCATTTGAAGTTATATGTAATCAATGCTAGCCAGGTTGCCCGCGAAAGTGGCATGGGTGGCAGAATTAACACGATTATGCAGGTATGCTTCTTTGCCTTAGCGGGTGTCTTGCCGCAGGAAGAAGCGATCGCTAAAATCAAACAAGCGATTAACAAGACTTATGGTAAAAAAGGTGCAGAAGTTGTCCGCATGAATTTGCAAGCTGTAGACAACACCTTAGACAACTTGCATAAGGTAGATGTACCACAAACAATTAACAATCAACAATCAACAATCAACAATCCAAGATTGCTTGATAGTGCGCCTGAATTTGTGCGAGAAGTTCTAGGCAAAATCATGATTTGGGAAGGTGACGACTTACCTGTTAGCACACTACCAGTTGATGGCACTTTTCCCGTAGGCACTGCCAAGTGGGAAAAACGTAACGTTGCCGAAGAGATACCTGTGTGGGAGCCAGATGTCTGCATACAATGTGGTAAGTGTGTGATGGTTTGTCCCCACAGTGCCATCCGTGCAAAGGCTTATCAAGCAGATGAGTTAGTAAATGCACCAGCAACCTTCAAGTCAACTGGTGCAAAAGATAAAGACTTTGCCAATCAACAATTTACCATTCAAGTTGCCCCTGAAGATTGCACAGGATGCACGATTTGTGTAAATATTTGCCCTGCTAAAAATAAGTCTGAGCCATCGCTGAAAGCGATTAACATGGCACAGCAGTTGCCTTTACAAGAGCAAGAGCGAAAAAACTGGGATTTCTTTTTGAGTTTACCTAATCCTGACAGGCGATCGCTAAAATTAAATCAGATTCGCCAACAACAACTGCAAGAACCTTTATTTGAATTCTCTGGTGCTTGTGCAGGTTGTGGTGAAACACCTTACTTAAAATTATTAACACAATTGTTTGGCGATCGCGCCGTCATCGCCAATGCTACAGGTTGTTCTTCAATATATGGTGGGAATCTCCCCACCACTCCTTGGACAACCAACGCCGAAGGACGCGGCCCCGCGTGGTCTAATAATTTATTTGAAGATAACGCCGAATTTGGTTATGGCTTCCGCCTCTCTCTCGATAAACAAGCTGAGTTTGCAGCAGAATTGTTGCAAGAATTGGGGAGTGAAATAGATGAAAACCTTGTCTACTCCATCCTGAAAGCTGAACAAAAATCTGAGGCTGACATTTGGGAACAGCGCGAAAGGATAGAACTGTTGCAGCAAAGGTTAGATGAAATCGTCACTTTCGACCCTAATCGTTCGACTGAGCGACTTGCCTTGAGCATCTCGGCTCCGCTCGATGGAACCGAAGCCGAAAGGAGCCGAAGTCTCAAATCCAAAATCCAAAATCTCAAATCCCTTGCAAATTACTTGGTGAGAAAAAGCGTCTGGATTGTTGGCGGTGACGGTTGGGCTTATGATATTGACTTTGGCGGTATCGATCATGTAATTGCTAGTGGTCGAAATGTCAACATCTTGGTGATGGATACAGAAGTGTATTCTAATACAGGCGGTCAATCTTCCAAAGCCACGCCACGAGCAGCAGTTGCTAAATATGCCGCCAGTGGTAAGCCAGCACCAAAGAAAGACTTAGGGATGATTGCCATGACCTACGGAAATGTCTACGTAGCGAGTGTAGCTCTTGGTGCTAGAGATGAACATACCCTGAAAGCATTTTTGGAAGCAGAAGCTTATGATGGCCCATCACTAATTATTGCTTACAGCCATTGCATCGCCCACGGCATCAACATGACTACAGGGATGAATCATCAGAAAACTTTGGTAGAATCAGGTCGTTGGTTGCTGTATCGGCATAATCCAGAGTTGCTTAACCAGGGTAAAAATCCTTTGCAATTGGATATGCGATCGCCTACGCAATCTGTAGAAGATTCCATGTATCAAGAAAATCGCTTCAAAATGCTCACTAAGAGTAAGCCTGACGTTGCCAAGCAATTGTTAGAACAAGCTCAAGCTGAGGTAGATGCACGTTGGCAAACATACCAATATTTGGCAAAGCGCGATATTCTCTGAATATTAACCCTAATTTTAGTTATAAAAATTGCGACTTAACTAACTCAAGTCGCAATTTTCGTTATAAAAACCCATTTTTTTTGTTACAAACATCAGAATTTTCGTTACAAAAAACCATTTTGGTTACTAAATTCATTATTTTTGTTACAAACATTATAAATTTTGTGATAAAAAAACCATTTTAGTTAGTAAAATTGTTATTTTCGTTACAAACATGGAAATTTTAGTTACAAAATCACCATTTTAGTTACTAACGCTGTGGTTTAAGTTGTATTGAACCACAGTGTTAGTCAACAAACGCGCAAATGTGGGGTTTGATTCCTTAACCCAATCTTTAAAAAAGAGTGCAATGTCTACGACAGATTGTAACGCTCGAACGCAAAAGTGGGTTGCAGACAAGATTCACTAACGCTTCTCGACAAGAGGCTGCGCCTAGCTTGCTTGGACGTAGGAGTACGCTATCACTGACACAAAAACTTAATATAGCACTTCCTAAAATTCACTCTAACTTTATTAGAATCATACCCAGCCTCTTGACAATGCTTAGATATTTATAAGACTATTTAAGTAATTTAACGGTTATTAAAGTAATTTTTGGTTACAAAATAAAATAGGTTACTAGCTGACACCAAAAGACTGCTTGTAATTCGCAATTAAATTTCCTAATTACAAATTACAAGCTGACAAATTCTTCAATTACCGCTATCGCTCAGATGTGGCAGTAAAAAGGTATCAGAGAGAGTAAGCGGGGAAATATTAATAGATATGCAAATCAATTTTAGAAGAAATCAATTTTAGAAGAGAGCAGGTGCGTAGACGTAGCCCGTCGTAGACATCGCCCAATCTACAACTCAACAAGAGATTACCAATCTAAGGGCAGTGGGAGAGAGGCTAGGGGAGCGAATTGTATTAAGATTTTTGTGAAAAATTCTGACTGAGCAGCCAGGTACTCAGCCTCTTAGTACAGATTAGTAAAAATAAGCGATCCCTTTGAAATGTCTAAAATCTTTACGCGCTCGTAATTACAAACTACAAATTATGAATTACGCCTTGTAGTATAAGTATCTTTGCTAATGACTAACGACAAATACTCATAAAAACTAACACTGAAGAAATGATGGCAAATTCAATTTTTAACCTTTCGGATCTTGACGGCACTAACGGCTTTGCTATCAACGGCATCAATGCATTTGACTCTTCAGGCAATTCTGTCAGCAGTGCGGGAGACATCAATGGCGACGGTCTTGATGACCTGATTATCGGGGCATCTTTTGCCGACCCCAATGGCTCCTACTCAGGACAGAGCTACGTGGTGTTTGGCAGCAAAACCCCCTTTGCTGCCCAACTCAACCTCTCCACCCTCAACGGCACTAACGGCTTTGCTATCAACGGCATCAATGAAAATGACCTCTCAGGCAATTCTGTTAGCAGTGCAGGAGACATCAATGGCGACGGCATCGACGACCTGATTATTGGGGCACAAAATGCCTCGCCCAACGCCATAGAATCAGGGCAGAGCTACGTAGTGTTTGGCAGCAAGGGCGGTTTTGCTGCCAAACTCAACCTCTCTACCCTCAACGGCACTAACGGCTTTGCCATCAACGGCATCAATGAAAATGACTACTCAGGCTACTTTGTCAGCAGTGCGGGAGACATCAACAGCGACGACATCACCGACCTGATTATTAGCGCACAAAATGCCGACCCCAACGGCAATTCTTCAGGGCAGAGCTACGTGGTGTTTGGCAGCAAAGGGGGTTTTGCTGCCAAACTCAACCTCTCCACCCTCAACGGCACTAACGGCTTTGCCATTAACGGCATCAATGAAAATGACCTATCAGGCAGGTCTGTCAGCAGTGCGGGAGACATCAACGGCGATGGCATCGACGACCTAATTATCGGGGCATACGGTGCTGACCCCAACGGCAATTCTTCAGGGCAAAGCTACGTGGTATTTGGCAAGAAGGGGGGTTTTGATGCCCAACTCAACCTCTCCACCCTTAATGGCACTAATGGATTCACCATCAACGGCATCAATCCAGGTGATCAATTAGGCATTTCTGTCAGCAGTGCGAGAGACATCAACGGCGACGGTCTTGATGACCTGATTATCGGGGCACCAAATGCCGACCCCAACGCCTCCTACTCAGGGCAGAGCTACGTGGTGTTTGGCAGCAAGGGAGGTTTGTCAGCTTTGACCTCTCCACCCTCAACGGCATTAACGGCTTTGCCATCAACGGTATCAATGAATTTGACTCTTCAGGCATTTCTGTCAGCAGTGCGGGAGATATCAATGGCGACGGTCTTGATGACCTGATTATCGGGGCATTACGTGCCGACCCCAATGGCAATTCTTCAGGGCAGAGCTACGTGGTGTTTGGCAGCAAAGGCGGTTTTGCTGCCCAACTCAACCTCTCCACCCTTAACGGCACTAATGGATTCATCATCAATGGCATCAATGAAAATGACCTATCAGGCAATTTTGTCAGCAGTGCGGGAGACATCAATGGCGACGGCATCGACGACCTGATTATTGGGGCACTAAATGCTAACCCCAACGCCTCCTACTCAGGGCAGAGCTACGTGGTGTTTGGCGGGAAAAATATAGGCAGTGGCAACACCATTAACCTGACGGGAACTGCTGGCACAGATACTCTCAAAGGCACAATTAACAACAATATCATCGACGGCAAAGCTGGTAACGATACCCTTACAGGCAACGGTGGTCAAGATAAGTTTGTGATTTGCTCTGGCGATGGCAATGACATCATCACTGATTTTGGTGGTGTAGGTAAAGGCACAAACCCATCAGCAGCAGCGATCGCCAATGTTGATACACTGCAATTTACAGGTAGTGGATTGACTGCGAAAAATCTGCAATTAACTCAAAACGGCAATAATCTAGAAGTCACTTTTGAAGATACAAGCAATACCAAAGTCACTCTGCAAAACTTTAAATTAGAAAACCTGGATAATTTACCCGCATCGGATAGTAAACTAGCGATCGCCAATATCCTGTTTGATAATCAGACCAGCGTCGTTGACAGTTTTGATGTCTTAGATGCCAACTCAAATCTTCGCAGCATCTTCAATAAAAACACGGTTACATTCTTCAATGACCTGAATAATAATATCTCTGGTTTTGACAACTCCAATGATGTGATTAATGGTCAGGGAGGTGATGACATCATCGATGGCAACAGTGGCAACGATTATCTACGTGGTGGCACTGGAAATGATACCCTTATTGGTAGTGCAGGTAATGATACTCTCGTTGGCGGTGCAGGCAATGACATACTTACAGGTGGTGCTGGTGCTGATATATTCCTTTACAACATCAATGCTGCTTTTAACGGCTCTGCAATTGGTGTAGATATCCTTAGTGACTTTAAGAGTCTTGAAGGTGACAAGATTTTACTGGATAAGACTACCTTTAGTGCGATCGCTTCTACTCCTGGAACAGGTTTTAGTAACGCCAGTGATTTTAAAATCACGTCTTCAGCCGAGACTAGCACAGCGAAAATTGTGTACGATCCTGTGAGTGGGCAGTTATTCTACAACCAAAATGGTAGTGCAGCTGGTTTTGGCAGTGGTGGTCTATTTGCAACTTTAATTGGTGCACCAACTCTTACAGCATCAGATTTTGTCTTGCAAGCATAGTTTGTTCAAAACACAAAACTACTAGCTCAGAACCTTAAAATTGAATCTTTATTAACACCTCAAGGCTATTTAGATAGACGAGTCATTTCAAACAATTGCTGGGCATTACTTCCTAAAAAAGCATCAAAAAGTATCTGCTTTCCAGATTCCACTTCTACTAGATAGCGCTGGGCAATTTCATAATAGGCGTAAGTCCAAGGAATCGGAATTTCTGCACCACTATTATCATCTAACACTGTCACCATTTCCGTTACTGTTTGAGTTGCAGTTTGCCGCAAACCACAAGCAACATTACCCTCTATCTCTGCTTTCATTGGTACACCCAGGTTAGCCAAAGCATTGGCGGTAGTATCAATATCTGGATATTCTGGGGTATTCTGTCCGTTAACATAGCCTGTAAAGTGATTGACAGCATATCCGTGCAGCAACACCCAAGCCCCATACTGAGTAACCTGATTCACCTCTTCGACAACCGAACGCCCAGGAGGTAGCCAAGGGCGGGTGAAGACTTGCTGGAGTTGTTTGGCGATAGTTTCAATGTTCCCGTCTTTTTGTAGAAGAGTAAGGGGTGAGGTCAGTTTGTCTGGGATTGAAGATACTGTTTTAAAGATGAGTTGGGCAACATTTGCAGGCAATTCATCTACAATCAACTCGCTGATAAACAGCTTGGGTAAGTTAAATTGCTCTTGCTGTGGATGACAATAATGACGGGCGTACAAATGAGTTTGAGCAAAAGTATACTCTCCAGCCGCCACATAACCTAAAGCTTCTGCAAGTTGTCCAAGGTAGTCAATTCCTAAGTTAACTTGACCTTGTGGAGTATCTACTAATAAACGCAAAGATCGAAAGGCGATGTGGTCGTTGGCGACAGTCCCACCAGCAACAGTAATCATTTGCTGGTAAGTACGGGCATGATTTACCCTGGTACTGTATTCTTGCCAAAGTAATTTCCATAAATGAAGGGCAATTTCGGGTTTCATAAAGTATTATTCATTAGTAAAGATAATTCGCCATCTCTCCACAAGTGAATGTTTACGAGTGTGGATTTTATAACCTGCAATTGTGGCTCTTGTTATACCCTGGCTATGTACTTCCATACTGCATCTTTATTAATTAGACAATCAGATACTTACTGAACCAGTTAGCGACTGTCTCTTGAAGTGTCGCAATGTCTTGGCGCTGTTCTGGCGAAATATCTGTTGCTGCTGGTTTAATGTGATGCGCCAGATGCCTGAAGATTTGCATTGACAGCCGTTCTGACTGGTTCAATTGTTCATATTTGCTTAATAGTGCAGCATAAAGTTTTTCCGTATTGCTGACCTCATATATCTCGTCTTGCATACCATGCACGAATAAGGTAGCGGGAAGAGGATTTCTTTTGGTTATTTCTTCCGCACGGACTATAAAATCTAGGCGTTGTTTCGCTGCTTCTGACTTCTCAGACCAAGAATATTTTTTATACTTATCCTCTACCCAAGGGTACTGCTCCTTAAGAAAAGAATAGGTTTCTTGTACAATACGCTCATAACTATTTACAGCAGTATGTAGGTCTTTAGTTATTCCAGCTAGTACAGCAGCAGTAATTGGAATCTTACTTTCTAATAGCGCCAGTAGAGCTGTAAAGCCACCTGCTGAAAAGCCGAACAAACCAATGCCTTTGTTCGGGTCAATGCTGAAACGCTCCTGTAGCGCCTTAACCACGTCTGGTAGCTCATGTGTAGCTTGTTCAATTATCGGTAACAGTAGTTTGAGTACATAGTCATCTATCTGGCGACGCATAAGTTCGTCAGTGCCGCCTTCAGGAAGCCGTTGACCAAAAAGCGGCAGTCCCAGGTAGGCTTTCCAAGCTTCGACGCTTTCTAAAGGCAATGTCTCAGCAAGTACTTTTTCACTGTCAGGCGGTCCGAAGCCGTGCCAGAGGATGATGAGTGGAGCAGGCTTATCTGTATTGATAGGTGGACGTACTAGAACAGGTACACCTGCTAATTCTATTAAATTGAGACTAGACATATTCTAGATCCTCATTAAATCCACTTTCTTTAGCAGCTTAACACCTTGGTGATAATCTCAAGGGCTATCTGAATTTGGTCGCTGTCGATAACTAGAGGGGGACAGAAACGAATTGCTGCTTTACCGCAACCTAGTAATAATAAACCGTGTAAAAAAGCTTCTTGAATAATGCGATCGCGCAATTTATGATCGAGATTACCCGGTTCATCCAATAAATCTACCGCTACCATCAAACCCTTACCTCGTGGCGGTGATACTCTCGGAAATCTTTGATGCAACTGGGTAAGACTAGCTTGTAATAATTCTCCCATTTGGGTAGCGTTGGTCATTAAACCACTTTCTAGCAGTCGCAGTGTGGCAATACCAGCAGCACAAGCTACGGGATTACCGCCAAATGTAGTAGCGTGAGAACCGGGAGGCCAAGTCATTAACTTTGGTCTGGCAAGTATGGCTCCTAATGGCATACCACTGGCGATACCTTTAGCAGTAGTAATGATATCAGGCATCACACCCCAATGCTCGATCGCAAATAAGCGACCAGTGCGCCCCATCCCTGCTTGTACTTCATCCACTACCATCAGAATACCGTGGCGATCGCATATCTCCCGAATCCGCTGCAAAAAACCATCTTCGGGTACGATATATCCACCTTCTCCTTGAATTGGTTCGACTACGATCACTGCCACTTCTTGCGGTGGTAAAATCGTCGGAAATAGCTGTTGTTCCAAGTAATCTAAGCTAGCGTGAGTGCCATAAGGGATATGAGTTACCCCAGGAATTAAAGGCCCAAAATTAGCTCGCTGCACTGCTTTGGAACCAGTGAGAGACATCGCTCCATAAGTGCGTCCGTGAAATGCACCTAAAAAGGCTACGATTAGTGATCGCTTGGTGTAATATCGAGCTAGTTTGATTGCTCCTTCGTTGGATTCTGCCCCAGAATTGGTGAAAAATATTTTTGCGGGAAACGCAGTATCACTCTGTGGGTGGGGAAAAGGGGCGCGAATTGCTAATTGTTCCGCTAGTTCTACCATCGGCTCATAATAAAAATCTGTCCCTGACATGTGCAACAGACGCGCCGACTGTTCTTGAATTGCCTTCACCACTTCCGGGTGAGCGTGTCCGGTGGCGGTAACAGCAATACCTGCGGTCATATCCAGAAATACATTGCCATCTACATCTTCTACCATGCAGCCTTGACCGCGAGAAACAACTAATGGGTAATCGCGGGTGTAAGAAGGGGAAGTTACAGCGCGATCGCGTTGTACAATTCCTTGAGCGCGAGGTCCAGGTAAGGAAGTTACTATACGGGGTGTAAGAGGTAAATTTAGGTTAATAGGGATACTTAACATAATTTTTTCAACTTTTTAAAGATTACTGATGATTAAACGCTAAATGTTGATTGCTTACAGTAGCATTTGATTCTATTGCTGTAGAAATTACGCATTTAACGAAAAAGCTTCATAGTAAAGATTTTCGTATTTTGTAAGACTTTGCCCGTTTTTATAACACAACTTCTGCGATCGCGTCATATTATATTTTTTGAAGCAAGGATAAAGCTTCACTATTGGATGGCAGGGGACAAGCTGCAAAAGATTTGTGGAAGGAAGTATATTCAATCCACAGAATAATTGCTATATGCAAAAATTAATAAAAGTCTCTAAGATAATCAACCAATAACTTGGGTATCTGGACAAAAGTTACACCGCAATCAGTATGAAATTAAACAAAATTTAAGACAGGAGAACTTTGCTATTACTTATCTTGTTGAGGATCAGAGTAGCAAGAATGTTGTAATTAAAACATTGGATTCCAATTTCCTTAATCAATTAAGTAACGTAGACCGCGATTGCTTAAAATCAGGTTTTGCAGATGAATTCTGCAAACTAGCAATATGCAAACATCCGAATATTGTCCAAGTCATTGATACCTTCGAGTCAGGTGATTTAAAATGCATGGTCATGGAGTATATTCAAGGATATAATTTAGCTAAGATTGTCCAACCGCGAGGATTTCTCCCTGAAAAAGAGGCTTTAGATTACATCCAACAAATTAAAAAAGCACTCATTGCAGTTCATAAACAAGGATTTTTACATCGAAATGTGAAACCAGAAAATATCATTTTGCGGGCGGGTACGCATCTGGTTGTTTTGATAAACTTCGACTTAGCACGAAGATTCGTTGATAACCTAGTGTCAAGTCGCGGTAACTTGGTTGATAAATTTACACCAATTGAACTGTATTCCAACTCTCCTAGACAACAGCTGCGACGTAAACCTTGGACTGATATTTATTCTCTTGCGGCAACTTTATATTTTTTATTAACAGGAAAACTGCCAGAAAGTGCTATTGAGCGCCAAGATAACAATAAGCGTTTAATTCCACCCAAGGAATTTAATGATAAGATTAGTGATCGCGTCAATCAAGCCATTCTCCACGCAATGGAACTACAACCCGACAATCGTCCCCAAACAGTAGAAGACTGGTTAAAAGAATTGGGTTTAAACACAGCAAGTCTTTCTCTTCCCAAACTTCTTTGGACACAACCTTTGTGGGCACGGATATTAGAAATTATAACTGTAGTAGCATTATTTGCAGCCTTGATATCAGGAATCAAAGATGGCATAGACTTATTCAAAGATTGGTTTCACAAACCAGCACCCCCGACACAACAAACCCCATCGTCTTCCACTTAACCACAAAATAGGTAGTAGGTCACGTCTACGCAAAAGTTAGTTTTGAAGTCACATTTGTTGCTTTTGCGACTCCAATAGTTAGTTTTGAAGTCGCATTTGTTGCTTTTGCAACTCCAATAGTTAGTTTTGAAGTCGCATTTGTTGCTTTTGCGACTCCAAAAGTTAGTTTTGAAGTCACATTTGTTGCTTTTGCGACTCCAAAAGTTAGTTTTGAAGTCACATTTGTTGCTTTTGCAACTCCAAAAGTTAGTTTTAAAGTCGCATTTGTTGCTTTTGCAACTACAAAAGTTATTTTAGCAATAGCTAGAAAACCTCAATCTTCGTCTCTGCGCCTCTGCATGAGCTATCCATCTCCTAATTCACCAACGCCAACCACTAGAACCAACAAAAACTGTGTCAGAATCAATATCAGTCATCAATAAATCTGGGTATATTGAACATCACTTGTTGACCACAAAGTTCGGATATTAATTGCTGTGCAAAAGCCACTTGACTAATTTTTTTGTTTGACATTGGTTGCATCCTCAGTACAATGCCGTGCCCGTGACTATAAACTGATACGCTCATTAATCAAATTTTGGTAGGACTGACTATAATCCCTGACTGTGCAACGAATGCCTTTTCCATCAATTGCCAATCTCTCATAAGGCATTGCTGGAACAAAAGCTGAGGCCCAATTATTAAATAAATCTGTTAATGGCTGAAAATCTACCGTTTTTAGTACTCGTCGAAACGAAAAATCTGATGGCAACTTGATTGTTTGTTCTAGGTTTAACCCGGATATCAAGCTTTGTCTGTGTACCAACGTATAAAGTCTTCAACTGGTCGGTAGCCCCAATATCAAGGCAATTGCCCCTAGCAAAATCACAAACAGTACCAATCACAATTTATTAATCGTCCTCTAATATGCCGATAGTCCGGCACTTGCTGCAACTGTTCGATCAGATTATTCATGTTTCCCTCTTGTCAAGAAAGCGATCGCCTCCCATAAGTATTGTCATTTTTCTCTGGTTGTATGAAACCACCCTGCCTCCTGAAGAGCGGGGAGGGGAGACAAAGCATAGCTTTGGCGGGGTGGGGTGATTCGGGTTTAATAAGTAATCAAGCAGACATGATATAACATGATCTTTTTAATTGCCTGGAATATTCCAGGTGATGCAGAAAATGTTGTGTCAAGACGAAAGACTGATTATTGTAGAGACGGTGATTCATCGCATCTCTTGCCTGAACCGAACAGTATTGCGCCCCTACAAATCTACAAATAATTTGAGATAATTTATTTTTTGCAAGTCCTTAACGCATATTTAACTTCACCAGATGTTTAATCATTCATGAATAATGAGATCCCTGACTTCTCTAGAAAGTAGATAATTTTGGCGATCGTGAATGATTTAGGATTGTTATATAGATAATTTTTATATAATAGATTTAATCTTTCGCCAATTTTATCCGTGTTTGTACTCTATCATAACTTTACAGATACTCTTAGAATCAACCTAAATTTATTTCCGTAAGGAGTCGGATATGAAGACTTGTGACATGTCTTTCATAAAGACCAATGGACTCACGACTTTGTTGGTATTTGTCTCAGTTATATTTATTTTATCATTCACTCTAATTATATTATTTTTTGAAAATATTCAAGGATTTTCAAATCAAGAAAAAATTGAATACATTACTCAAGTATTAACAACGATTGCCATAATTATTGGGGGATTGGCATTAATTCTCAATGCTTACTATACCTCTAGACTCTCTCTGGATGAGAATCACAGCTTGTTAACGCAACTCCTAGCTGGAACACTGAATTGGGATAACAATATCGTAAATTGTATCAATCAGACACAACTAACTCCACAAGATATTGTTTCTGAACGCTTTTCTAAAGCGATTGAACAACTAGGAAATGAAAAGATTGAAACGCGATTTGCTGCAATTTATGCTTTAGAACGAATTGCCAAAGATTCTCCAAAAGATCATTGGACAATCATGGAAATCCTCGCTGCTTTTATCCGCGAGAATGCCCCAGTGAATAGGGAATATGAAGATGAGTCACTGCAATCATCAAAACTTCCTACAGATATTCAAACAGCCTTAACTGTCATTGGAAGACGCGATTCATATAAAGATCCAGTCAATCAAAAACTCGATTTGCGCAATACAGACCTCTGCAATGCAGACTTAACTGAAGCTAACCTCTCTAGAGCAATTTTTGTCGGGGCTAATTTGCAATGGGTCAATTTTACCAGAGTAAACCTTTCTGAAGCAGACTTATCAGTGACCTGTCTTTGTGGCTCAATCCTCTATGAAGCCAACCTGCAAAAAGCAATCCTCCCAGAAGCCAATCTCCAAGGCGCAGTTCTTAGAAAAGTGAACCTTTCCCAAGCAATCCTTTATGATGCCAACTTGGAAGCGACAATTCTTTGTGATGCCAACTTGGAAGGAGCAATCCTTTGTGATGCCAACTTGGAAGGAGCAATCCTTTGTGATGCCAACTTGGAAGAAGTCAACTTTGAGGGTAGCAATCTCCAAGATACAAACCTGATTGGCAGTAACTTGCAAAGGGCAAAACTTGCTGGCGCTAATCTAGAAAGTGCATTACTGAGTACAGCTAACCTCCAAGAAGCTAATTTTCAAGAAGCTAACCTCTGTGGAGCAAACTTGAGCGGCTCGGAAAATGTAGAATCACAGCAGATTGAACAGGCAATTGGCGATCGCACAACCATCCTACCGGAAAATCTGAAAATACCCCAACATTGGTGGTAATAAAAACTAAAGTTTCAGCAAACTTGATTACACGATAGGGACGCATAGCTATGCGTCCCTATCGTGTTTAATTTAGTACCCAAAGCTAAAAAATTGCCAAAAACCTGATAATTATTCTCTCTCAGCCTAAATTTTCCGCAATTTAAATCACTAACAATTCTGAAACGCTGAGAGGTTTCCAACACAGATGCGATCGCCACTGCAACTGCTGCTAGTCTAGTTTCTTGTAGCTAAATTGGTAAATTCTCTATGCAAGCAGGATTACCAAATATTTGTGGCAAGCTAAATCTATACTGAATCCCCAGTAAATTACTCATCACGATTAGTGCCTTGGTTGCGAATTAAATAAGCTTCGATTTTAAGCATTAGTTCCCGAAGACGATCTATTTTTTCCTCAACTTCATCAAATCCGGTAGCGATGCCTTGTGAAATTTGTTTTTGATTACCTAAAAGGTGGTTAAAATCGCGTACCTCATTCACCTTTTTTTCAGCAGCAGCTTCCGCTTGAGTAATAGCCTGCTATCTTTCAAGATTAGCTTGATGTCTTTCAAATTTTTGCTTATCATTCCACCTGAAAAACCAACCTGAGCCAGCGACAAGCGAAGAAAGCACAAAACCAGCCAAGCCCAGATCAAATTTCATTAGAATTTTAAATAAATTCTTCTAATTTCAAATTCCATTTTGCAAACCCAGTCAGAAAATCTATTTTACCCACCGGGAAGCAAGCCGACAGCTAACCGACCGCAGGACATGATCTTTTTCTCTAAATTCTTTAGGTATTGGCAGCTCATATACAGTTACATCTTCTGATACTTGTATATAAAACTTTGATGATTTAGTAGATAAGGAATCAGGATAAATAAATCGAATAAAAGCACCACTGCGTATCCTCAATGATTCCCAACTAACTACATCAGTTATCGTTGTTGTAATGCGAAGAATATCAGAAGTAACATCTACTGAAAATATCTGCCAAGTATCTGTTATTTCCAATTCGCCAAGTGATGACCATACAATAGGCATTAATCTTACGTTGAAACTCTTGCTAACGTGGTGTATTGAGGCTGATAATCCCATAGGTGCAGAAATTCAGAAATACAAGGAAACGCTCAAAAAGAATGTCGATGGTTCAGGTAAGCAGCTGCTTAACGGTAAGCACTTGCAAAATAAACTGATGTCTAAAGTTGCAAATCTTTTGTTTCGGGAGTTATCAAGAGCGATCGCTCTCCCATAATCAAAACTAGTTAAGCATGAGCGTGGACACGCTCACTAATGGAAATGTGACGAAAAGAGAATTATGGCTAACGTATATGTAATTAAACACACTTTGCAAGACCCAGAAGAATACGATGGAAACGTAACAGAAATAGATAAAGTCTTAGTCACCATAAAAGGTGATGTTAATGCTTCTATTGAAAATTGGCTTAAGGATTTTGAAGGATTTGTTGTTGGGATTTATGAATCTATTGGTAAACCACAGTTTCATTTAACACCAACTAAATGGGCTGAATATGAGTGACAAAAACGGAATTACAAATTTTGATTTATGACACAATTGGACACAGAAAAATTTGAGTTATTAAAATATAAAATCAGAGAGAATTGGATCGCTAAAATTCAAATGGAATTAGTAAAATGTGATGCTAATGGGCTTTTAGTAGATATATATAATCACCATCATTTCCTTGGGATGTTACCTGAGCAAGCTGCTGAGTTAGCTATCAAGCTTTACTCACCACTCAGTAGTTCTGATTATGGAATTTTTGCTAGTGGCAAATTCTTACAATAAAGCACCAAGTGACAAAAAAATGAAATAATGACCATGATATTAATCATTTTTGAAGTAGAAACTAAACTTATTAGTTGCCTCTACTTCATGATTTTAATTTATTGCATTTCTGGACAAACCCTCTCAACTTTGACTATCAAGTGGCAAAAACAGAATTTTGAATAATGAAGAGAATTTTAGAGGTGAAATTTGGAGATAGCAACAATCCAGAACAAGAAAAATGCATTGTTCAAATTCCTCTTGAGGATGTTGATTTTGAAGAATTAGAGAAAGCTATTGAAGAAAGTAACAAAGAGGAAGAAGGTATTGCTACAGATATAATCTGGGATTGGATAAGAAATAGCTTAGGTTATACTTGGAAGCTCACAAATGACACCTCAAACCAATAATTGCTCTAAATGCAACGGTACAGGTCTGCACAAAAACAAAAAGTGTAGCTTATACAATGGAGATGGACAAATTGAACTCGAAGAAGCTACCGAAGAACTTAGATGTCTTTGGATGAGTCAAGATTTGGGGATACTCACTACTGAGGAATACCAACGTTTGACTGAGTTAGGTTACTAAACCAAGTGACAAAATGGAGATAATGCTTAACCGCTACTACAAATTAGAAGAACACACACCTATTGCTGTTGATTTTGAAGAATGGGCCGCCTGGCGCACAACCGCTAACACACAAGTTATCCTTTCTGTCATTCACAGTTCTATCAGCGTTTCAACTGTATTTACTGGAATAAATATTGGGACTGTTGAACAGCTTAAGATTTTTGAGTCATTAGTGACTGGAGGTAGTTGCGATCGTGAAAAACGCTTCTACTCAACTTGGGATGAAGCTGTGCAAGGTCACTATGACCTGATTATTCAGTCCATCGCCACTACTCCCTATTCCCTAATTGTCTAGAGTGAATATGAAAGCGATCGCTTTGCTTTTATCTATTGCTGCTGTTACTGTTTATACTATTTTTGGTATTAGTTCACGTAAATATTTCAGTAGCAAGCAAAAGAACATACAGGAAACCTCAAGTAATCAGCAGACTATAAGTCATGTAACAGCTTTCGGGCGCTTAGAACCTCAAGGAGATATTGATATTATTCATCTGTCTGCTCCAACCTCTAACCAGCGTTTGGCTGAACTGCATGTGCAGCAAGGTGACCAAGTTAGAGCCGGTCAAATTGCGATTATGGACAATTTTAATCAGTATTAAGCCCTTGTAGAAAATGCTAGAGCAAAAGTAAGGGTAGCGCGATCGCGTTTAGCTCAGTTGCAGCCATGCATCAGACTTTAGAGCAAAAAAAGCCAATGCCGTCCTGCGCCCGATGAAAAGGCGCAGCGTCCGTGGTATTAACGGGACTTAAACAAAAATTAAGCCCAAATGTAGCCCAAACTGGCTTTATAAGCAGCAAACAGGTCACGATTGAGAGTCAACCAATCAAAAAA
>NZ_JBALDD010000070.1:0-30003 GCF_036917555.1 Nostoc sp.
AATGTGTATGGGCGACTTGACGAAATTCTTTAAGTCTGGCACGTTTCATATTGGCAGGTGAGAGTAGGTGGTTCTTCTCTCAGCTTCTGCTAATAAGGGGACTGTGTTCAATCACACCCCCTATTTTTTCCTTTGAAGAAGGCTATTTAGTCTAAACTCCAGTTATTAGAAGACGTAACTAAACCTTGGTATTCCAGCTTGTTTTTCTTTCCTTTGCTGCAAAAAGATTTAGGCGCATGGAGTCCTTGGGAAATTTTCTTAAAAAGACGAGAGCAAATTGAGAAACTCATCTATGCAGAAATTTCTGAAAGACGTTGCCAAAAAGATGCTGCGCGTACAGATATTCTCAGTCTGCTGATGTCAGCGCATGACATAAATGGACAACAGATGACAGATGAGGAATTACGCGATCAATTAGTTTCATTATTGTTGTTGGGTTATGAAACTACATCTGGTGTATTAGCCTGGATATTTTATTTAATTCACTCTCACCCAGAAGTGAAACATCGGCTAATGCAAGAACTTAACACTTTAGATGATCTTCCAAATCCAGAAGTAATTGCACAGTTATTTTATCTCACTGCTGTCTGTCAATAAACACTGCGAATTCATCCTATTGCTTTAATTTGCACACCGCGAATGGTAAAAGATAGAGTGGAAATTATGGGACAAAAATTTACATCAGAAACAGTTTTAGTTCCCTGTATTTATTTAGCACATCGCCGAACGGACACTTACCCAGAACCAGAAAAGTTTCGTCCAGAAAGATTCCTCAACCAAAAATTTTCACCTTACGAATATTTACCCTTCGGTGGAGGTTATCGCGGTTGTATTGGTGGAGCATTTTCTATGTATGAATTAAAATTAGTAACAGCCATAATCTTATCGCATTTTCAACTAAACCTTACTGATAAACGTCCAGTACATCCAGTCCGTCGTGGTATTACCATTGTCCCTAGCGGTGGTGTAAAAATGGTTGTTACCAAAAAGGCAAAAGTTAAAAGAGAAACAATATCCTTTATTTGATTACTCGATTCTGTGACTATATACCGGAATGTAGATTCGCTCTTTAGTATCTAGCCTTTACAGTAAATAGTAAGAGGATATTTAGGAGATACTAATCCATGCAAGACGAACATAATCTGGAAGAAAAAGTTCTATCTCAAGGCGCTGAAATGATGCTATCCCAAGGGTTAGATGAAGTAGAAAAAATAGACATAAATGTACAAACTGATTTATTCAAAATACTTCAGGGACAGGCGGATGGAGTTTCCTTTGCAGGTGAAGGATTAGTTATACAAGAAGACATCCGCGTACAGGAAATCAAACTACAAACAGATAACATTGACATCAATCCGTTAACTGCTCTTTTTGGTCAGATAGAACTAAACCAGCCAGTAAACGCTACTGTTCGGGTTGTACTCACAGAGTCAGATATTAACCGTGCTTTAGCCTCAGATTTGGTTCGTAGCAAGCCGCAAAAGTTTGATTTGAAAGTAGATGAGGAGATAGTGAGTTTTGAGGCGAAACAAATCCAGGTATTTTTACCTGGTGAAGGTAAGATGGCATTTCAAGGAACAGTGCTGCTACATGAGGTTGGCAATACTCGGCAATTGAGTTTTACTGCAATAATTCGCCCACGTACTCATTCGCAACCTATAATACTAGAAAGTTTCAGCTGTAACGAGGGTGAAGGCATTTCATTAGAAATAGTTGTGGCATTAATGCAGAAGGTTAAAGAACTAGTAAATTTACCCTATTTGCAGTATGAAGATACGGTATTTAGCGTTAAAAAATTAGAGGTAGAAAAGGACAGAATGATACTTTTGGTACAAACGAAGTTGAAGCAAATACCTTCCTTGTAAACTGTAATATGTGGTTATTAATTTGTCAAATAAGCATTAAATTAGATAAATCTGAGTCCTAGCCATAAAAATAAAATAGGTGATTTTTTCCTAATTACTTAATTTTCGCCGCTGGGACATACTTCAATACAGATATTAAGCAGTTACTTTTTATAACTGCCGATAGGTGTAAATTTTAAAAATACTTTCTAAAATCTAAGAAGCTATTTAATCGAAACACTTCGACTATGCAAGAGTATGATATTGTGATTATCGGTGCTGGACACAATGGATTAGTTTGTGCAGCTTATTTGCTGAAAGCTGGTTATAGTGTCCTGTTACTAGAAAAGCGTTCTGTACCAGGTGGTGCAGCAACAACTGAAGAATGTCTACCCCAAGAAGCTCCAGGATTTAAATTTAACTTGTGTGCTATTGACCACGAATTTATTCACTTAGGGCCAGTTGTTGAAGAATTAGAACTAGAAAAATATGGCTTGCATTATTTGGAGTGCGATCCAGTTGTTTTCTGTCCTCATCCTGATGGTAAGTATTTCTTAGGACATAAGTCAGTGGATAAGACTTGTGCAGAAATCGCTCGTTACAATGAACGTGATGCCAAAAAATACGCAGAATTTGTAAATTTTTGGCAGCGAGCGCTAGGTGCAATGATTCCCATGTTTAACGCACCGCCAAAATCAGTTATAGATATCCTTGGTAACTACGACATCACTAAAATAAAAGATTTAGTTTCAGTTATTGGTTCCCCTAACAAAACGCTGGATTTCATTCGCACGATGTTAACCAGCGCTGAAGATTTACTTAACGAGTGGTTTGATGAAGAATTTCTAAAAGCACCACTAGCCAGACTATCAGCAGAACTTGGTGCGCCGCCATCACAAAAAACCCTTGCCATTGGTGCAATTATGATGGCAATGCGTCATAATCCAGGGATGGCCAGACCTCGCGGCGGAACAGGCGCACTTGTGCAAGCTTTGGTGAATTTAGTCACAAGTAAAGGTGGCGTTATTCTCACAGATCAGCATGTTGAAAAAGTTTTAGTTGATGATGGCAAAGCTGTAGGCGTGCGGGTTGCTGGTGGTAAAGAATATCGTGCTAAACATGGGGTTATTTCTAATATTGATGCCAAGCGGTTATTCTTACAAATGACTGATAAAAGCGATGTTGATGGAGCCGACCCAAATTTATGGGAAAGATTAGAACGCCGCATCGTTAACAACAACGAAACTATCCTCAAAATAGATTTGGCTTTAGACGAACCACTGCACTTTCCACACCACGCCCACAAAGATGAATATCTCGTTGGTTCTATCTTGATTGCTGATTCTGTGACTCATGTAGAACAGGCTCATAGTAAATGTACCTTGGGAGAGATTCCTGATGCTGACCCATCAATGTATTTAGTGATGCCTAGTTATTTAGATCCTACATTAGCACCAGCAGGTAAGCACACTCTATGGATTGAGTTTTTTGCCCCTTATCAAATTGCTGGTGCAGAAGGTACTGGTTTAAAAGGTACTGGTTGGACAGATGAAGTGAAAAACAAAGTTGCAGATAAGGTGATTGATAAATTAGCAGACTATGCACCTAATGTCAAAAATGCAACTATCGCTCGTCGGGTAGAAAGTCCAGCAGAACTAGGAGAAAGATTAGGTGCATACAAAGGTAATTATTATCATGTTGACATGACCTTAGATCAGATGATATTTTTCCGTCCCTTGCCAGAAATAGCAAACTATAAAACGCCAATTGATAATCTATTTTTGACTGGTGCTGGGACTCATCCAGGTGGTTCGATTTCAGGGATGCCGGGACGCAATTGTGCGCGGGCATTTTTGCAGGCAAAACATCCCATTAGCCAAACTTTGAAAGATGCGCGGGATTCGATTAAGTCAACTGTCGAGTCAGTGTTTGGTATTAATTAAGCCTTGCACAGATAGAGTTAGGACTGACGCATAAGTATCATCTAAACCCCTTAAAAGCTATGTTTTTAAGGGGTTATACCAATTTGAAAAAATAATGCGAAATAGACCATTTGTAGAGACGCGATTCATCGCGTCTTTGAAAGAACTCCTGGCCACCTCCCCGAACTCCCAAGGAGGTGGCCAGGGGTCAAAATAATGTGCAGCTTTACAGAGAATTGGTATAAGCCCTGGATTATTTAGGCAATCACGAAAATATCAGTATTAGTCATGGCTAGACCTATTGCTAGTTGAGCAATTTGGATTTGACCAGATAAGCCTGTACCATCAGCATCAAAAAAGAAACCCCCTGTATTATTGTTGTAGATAAAGCGATCGCTGCTATCTTGTGCTACTGAACCGATAAAAAATTGCGTGGCTTGAAGTATACCTTCACTAAGTCCACCTCCAAACCCTATTTTAGAAACATAAATTGTGTCATCTAAGCAGGAAAAATCTGTAATGTTATCAATACCTTCAGAAAGGGTATTAATAGTAAAAATATCAGATCCATCTCCTCCCGTTAGGGTATTGTTACCTAAACCTCCAACAAAAGTATCGTTACCACTTCCTCCTATAAGGATGTCATTGCCATTTCCACCATTTAGATTGTTATTACTAGTATTACCAGTCCCATTAATATTGCCTGTACCTGTTAAAGTTAGATTTTGTTCATTGGCTGATAAAGGGGAGCTAACGGTTGATGAAACGGTCAGAGATGTCGAAGTGGGCGTACTATTGGCAATAGTGAGTAAAGTTCTAAATACCTTTTGGTTGCTGCTTAGACTCTCATCAAACTCTGGGATTGAATTAGTTGGATCTAAAAATGAAATAACGTAGTAATTTCCAATTGGGATATTGGGAAATGCACCGTTCCAAGTCGCTGTTCCCGAATTGAATGGGTTAATCGAAGAAATAGTTGTATTACCAATTAAGTAATGAGAACCAATATTATCAGTGACATTGGCATCAGTGGAAGCGTAAAAAGAAACTGAGAAATTGCCTGTTGCAGCTGTACCATTGTTGCGAGGATAGACTGTGATGCTAAAATTTTCCCCATCTTTAATAATGTTATTACTAAAACTTCCAAGAGTTGTGTTAAACCACACATCAGAATCTACTAAATCAACTTTGTCAATGGGTTTGCGTGTAGTAGTGTCTTCGTCGATCCAGTTTTGAATCTCGTTATATCGAGTGCTTGTAATTCGGGCGAACTCGTTGTAAAGCGGAGTTTTATTGGTGGTTGTCTCATTTGAAGCTACTGCATAAATAGTCGGTTCATTTGTGTTGGAATTATTAAGCCAGAGAGGGCCTCCACTATTTCCAGGTAGAATATCTAGCTCATTACTACGCAAGATAGAGTCGGTTGTACTTGTGATTTTTCCACTCTGAGTCCACAAATCATAGTTGTCCCATTTTCCATCACTGTTGGAATCAAACTTATCAGAAGGGTATCCAGTGACATTCATTAAAGTTTCACTGCTGAGATTATCGTCATATCCATAGTTAAACCAGCCAGTGAAGTTTCCAATATTGCGGTCAAGAGTAACCAATCCTATATCGTATTGAAAAGTTTCGCTTTTAGTCTGATCTCCTTGAGTCCATCCTTCAAAAGAACGTGTATGAACAGATTTGGCTTCACTATAGTATTCATAGTCAGCCCGGTTTGTACCAGCAATGATATTTCCTTTAGAACCAAGCATCACCTCAATTTTATCTGCCCAACCCCCATATCTCGTGTCATACACACAGTGTCCTGCTGTTAAAAAATGGTAGGAATCAATCATGGCACCAGAACCGTTGATGATAATATCATCAGCAGTATCAATAACCCCATCTGGGCCTTTCCAATGTATTCTCATCTTTCCTATAGCACTAAACGGAAAAGTTGTCGTATTGCTAACTTTTGTCCGACCATCAGGGGAGAAAACAGACATAGTTTTAAATCCTTAATAGAAAATGATAAATACAAAATATACAAATTTAATGCCAAAATTTATCTCATGGCATTAGCAATTCGCTAGCAATTTCTATGAATAATGCTTCCTATTAATAAGCTTTTAAATAATATTAAAGTTATAAATTGCTATATATTTAATATAAATTATTTCTACGATTTATCAATAATATATAATTGAATTTAAGTTTGATTTTGAAGAAAAAATCAAACTAATTAATAGAGATAAAGGTTGGAAAAACTAGCTATTATGATATTACTTCTGTCCTCGCCCCTGTGATCCTGGCTGATTTATACCGTCGGCATTGGCGGATTGAAGAAGCTTTTCATCAGGGTGAATTACTACATAAGTGTGATGTTTACGACGGGTAACAGCTACGCAATATATTATATAGCAACACAAATAATTGTTTTTTAAGTAAAGCAGGTTCTAAGCGATTGCTTTATGTGTATTTAATATGATAATATAATACACGCTTGATTTTAATAAAGTTTTACGCATCGTCAACAAAACTCTTTCTGAAAAGAAATATAAGTAAATTAATGGGTAAAAACTAGTGTATTTTGATAATACTCAAAAAACTAACAGATTTTAACATCATCTAATAATTTTTGTAGGTACAGCATGATTTTTCGGCACTGCTTCGTTGCATCTGGCTTGATAGCTTTCTTGGCATTTGGCTGTAGTGGTGGGGCAAACTCATCGGCAGAAAATACTACACAGGTTGTCCAAGAAAGCAATGTAACCCAACTTTTCATAGAAGCGAAGGCTACGCAAAAAGCAGAAGATTTCTTTCATCAAGGTAATAATTTATTAGATAGGCAAAATTATGAAGATGCCATAAAAGCTTATGATAAAGCGATCGCCATCAAAATTGAGAGTCCTGAAGCTTGGATTAACCGTGGCATAGCCTTAACATCGTTGCAACGCTACCAAGACGCTCTTGCATCTTATGATAGAGCGATCGCGATCAAACCCGACAAATATGAAGCTTGGTATAATCGTGGCATAGCCTTAACATCGTTGCAACGCTACCAAGATGCTCTTGCATCTTATAATAGAGCGATCACCATCAAACCCGACAAATATGAAGCCTTAATTAACCGAGGCATAGCTCTGACAAAGCTGCACCGCTACCAAGATGCGATCGCATCTTATAATAGAGCGATCGCCATCAAGCAAGATTTGCACCAAGCATATTACAACAAAGCTTGCTCTTATGCTTTACAAAGCAATCTAGAATTAGCAATTGAGAACCTAGACAAAGCAATCAAGCTTGTTCCTGATAAATACAAGAAATTAGCAAAAACTGACCCTGACTTTAGCAAAGTACGTAGTGAAAAGCAGTTTCAAAAATTACTGCAATAGGATTTTATCACCACCACTCAGTGTAAAATATAAGCCTGCTGTAGAAAGGACTTTTTCTTGAGCGGTTTAAGATTAAACATGAAAAAATTGTTAATCACCGGAGCAAGTGGTTTTTTAGGATGGCATCTTTGCCAGCTTGCCAAACAAGAATGGGAGATTTATGGTACTTATTTATCCCATCCTTTAGAGATTCATGGCATAAAAATTTTAAAAGCGAACTTAACAAATTTTCAGGAATTGAAACGTATCTTTAATGATGTCAAACCAGAAGCAGTTATTCATACTGCTGCACATTCACAACCAAATTTTTGTCAAACCAACCCCAAAGAATCACACGCAATTAATGTTATAGCATCCTGCAATATTGCCGGACTTTGCGCGGATAATTTTATTCCTTGTGCTTTTACTTCAACTGATTTAGTTTTTGATGGTTTAAATGCTCCCTATCGAGAAACAGATGCCGTGTGTCCTGTCAATCTTTACGGTGAGCAAAAAGCGATCGCAGAAACAGATATGCTAGAAAGGTATCCTCTGACCGCAGTGTGTCGAATGCCGTTGATGTTTGGTGCAGCAACACCCACAGCTAAAAGCTTTATTCAGCCATTTATTCAAACTTTACAAGCCGAAAAAGAATTAAGTTTATTTATAGATGAATTTCGCACACCAGTAAGTGGAACAACTGCCGCCAAAGGACTTTTATTAGCATTAGAAAAAGTTAATGGCATCATTCACTTAGGTGGCAAAGAGCGGATTTCACGTTATGATTTTGGACAGATATTAGTGGAAGTATTTCAACTTCCCGCCAGCGGACTTAAATCCTGCCGACAACAAGATGTGAAAATGGCAGCACCTAGACCAACAGATGTTTCTTTGGATAGTTCCCAAGCTTTTGCATTGGGGTATCGGCCTTTATCTGTAAGGGAAGAATTAGAGGCAATACAATTAAGTTAAGGCTAAGTGTGAAAACTAAAAACGGAAATAGGCTATTTGGGATGCGATTACCTCCGGTACGCTACGCCGTCGCAATGGAAAAGCCTGGTTTTATTGAGAATTTAGTGATGTAATTGATAATTTAACCCCGATTTTACAAAATCACGTTGCTCCCTTCTTTGACAGGCAAGCAACGGTTTATTTTAACTTTCTCTCCTCATAATGATAATTATTCCTATAAAAGTGAAAATTTAATTTCCTGAAAGTCATATTTGATTAGATTCTTGCTGTATTCCACTATTATTCAGGCTCGTCAATATTTATTTAGATACCTTTGCCCTGTACTTATCGGCTAAATTTTTCATTATCAAAGTTAAATTAAACTTTATTTTTACCTTTGATTAAAGTTTGCTTAAACTCATAATTCTAAAATGGGGTGTTTCAAAACAATTGGACAGTTGTTTCTTTTTATTTAAAAAGAAACAATCATTGATTCTATAACTGGTGATAACAGTTATAAATGTCCATTTGGCAAATAAGTAAGATGAAAGCTATTTTTTTAGCTTGTAGTTACATTGCTTACAGAAATTTATGGTGAGGAAAACTGAGATGAAATTGGTTCCAAAATTATTGGTTGCTGCTGCTACTCTTACTTTAAGTTTTGCTATCGTAGATGCAAAATCTGCATTTGCTGCAATTCTTAATTACGCTTTCACAGTTGATAGTCCAGTAACTAAAGGAAATGGCTTTTTTAACTTTGATGACTCAACCTTCACCAATGACTATAATTCTGAAGCTAGCATTAAGTCACTTTCTTTCAAATTTGATGGCGACTCTAACGTTTACACGAAACAAGATGATGCCAACTACCCAGATTTTCCTCTTGTTTTTACAAGCACATCCTTAACAGGACAAACATATTTTGGATTAGATTATCAGTTCAATGATAAAGCTAATCCTTCTAGTTCTATCAGTTATGAAATTATTGGTGAGGATTTTACAATTTTCTCTAAAACTTCTCCAGATGCGGAACTTATATCAGGCACAGTTTCTTATAGACAAGTCCCTGAACCTACACCTTTAGTTGGCGCTCTTTTTGCTTGTAGCCTTGGCTGGATGATCAAGAAAAATATCGCATCAATCAAAAAGGTTAAAGTCTAACCTTGGTTAAGTTGATATTAACGCTTTCTTTGCCAAGGATTAATCTCTTATTAGTAGGCTTTTATATGGCAAAGCAACATCTAACACAATGATACTAAGAGAGAAATTGGGAATTAAAACCTGATTTTGGTAAGGGAATTAGTTATGAAGTCTGTCTACGATTAACTTGCCTTCTTGGTCTTAGGTGTTGCTGTACTTTAACTTACCTGTTAGCCAGGAGTAGAGAATGGGAAATTACCGGAATTTTGAGCAGTTCCTGCACAGTCGAATGAAACGACGCAACTTAATTATCGGAGCAGGAGCATTGTCTGGTTTGGCGATCGCTAACCAATTTTCTCCTCAAAGAGTAATCGCCACAAGCAGATTTTCCAATTATCCTTTCTCTTTGGGTGTAGCATCGGGCGATCCCTATCCTACCAGCGTAGTGATTTGGACTCGTCTCGCTCCTGAACCCTTAAATGGAGGTGGAATGCCACCCGCTAATGTGCCAATTCGCTGGGAAGTAGCAACCGATCCTGATATGAGCCGTATTGTCTCCAGAGGTACGGTACTGGCAACTCCACAACTAGCTCATTCAGTTCGAGTTGTGGTAGAAGGCCTGCAATCTGATACTTGGTACTGGTATCGGTTTCTTGTCGGCCAAGACGCTAGTCCTATTGGTCGCACTCGTACAGCTCCTCTAGCAGGTGGCTACTTAAATAAATTAAACTTTGCCCTTGTCTCCTGTCAGCACTATGAGCAGGGATACTATACTGCTTATAAATATATTGCCCAAGATGATCTCAGCTTAGTAGTGCATGTTGGAGACTACATCTATGAAGGAGGAATATCAAACAATCGCCCCAGAAAGCACAACAGTGCCGAAATTCTCACCTTGGAAGATTACCGCAACCGTCACGCCCTCTATAAAACCGATACCAATCTGCAAGCAGCTCATGCAGCCTTTCCTTGGATTGTCACCTGGGATGACCACGAGGTAGAAAACAACTACGCCAACGACATCTCGGAAGTTGATACTGAACCAGATCAAAATCGGGCAATCTTCCTGCAACGACGGGCTGCTGCCTATCAGGCTTACTACGAACACATGCCACTGCGCCCCTTCTCGCGTCCCGTTGGCCCCGATATGCAACTTTTCCGTCGGCTCTCCTTTGGTAACTTAGCCACCTTCCATGTCCTAGATACCCGCCAATATCGCACCGATCAGCCCTGTGGTGATGGCACTAACGAACGTCCTTGTGGAGAAGATCCGAATGCAACGATTACTGGTAAGCGTCAGGAAGATTGGCTATATGATGGTTTAGATAGCTCACAGGCTAAGTGGAACGTTTTAGCCCAGCAAGTTGTAGTTGCTCAGATAGATACAAAACCAGGAGAAGGCGAAACTTACAGTATGGATAAGTGGGATGGTTATGTGGCTTCCCGCGATCGCCTTATGCGTTTTTTAGAACAGCGCAAGCCATCTAATCCAGTAGTCTTATCAGGCGATATCCATTCCAACTGGGCAATGAATTTAAAGGCTGACTTTAATAACCCAAAATCTGCTTCGGTCGGGAGTGAATTCGTCTGTACCTCAATAACCTCCGGTGGAGATGGGGCAGATACCAGCCCAAATGTTGAAGCTTACTTACCCGATAATCCACACATTAAATTCTTCAACGGTCAACGGGGGTATGTTCGTTGTGCGCTGACTCCCACAACCTGCAAGACAGATTATCTAGTTTTATCAAACGTCACAACCCCGAATGGCACGCTTAGTAAGCGGGCTTCATTTGTGGTTGAAGATGGTCGTCCAGAAATACAACAAGCCTAATCGTTTAATTCCCAGGTATCACAACCAGACAATTACAGATAGAAACAGGTAAATCATCAGTGTTTATCGAAGGCAGGAGTTAGGAGTTTTAATTTCTAACTCCTAACTCTTCACTTCAGTTTAATAAGCATCAATTGGCAGACAAGAACAAACAAAATTCCTATCCCCAAAAGCTGAGTCAATGCGACCAACAGCAGGCCAGAATTTATACTCACGAGTCCAAGGTGCAGGGTAGGCAGCTTGTTCGCGAGAATAAGGATGCTGCCATTCTCCGGTGATTAGACTTTCGGCGGTGTGGGGTGCGTTCTTCAAAAGATTATCTTGGGCATCCACCTTGCCTAATTCTATTTCGGCAATTTCTTGGCGAATAGAAATCAACGCATCACAGAAACGATCCAACTCTTGTTTAGATTCACTTTCTGTAGGCTCCACCATGATTGTACCCCCAACAGGCCAGGAGACAGTCGGCGCATGGAAGCCATAATCGATCAGACGCTTGGCAACATCATCGATTTCGATCGCAGCCGATTTTTTGAGCGATCGCAAATCTAAAATACACTCATGAGCAACTAGACCATTTTTCCCCTGATATAAAACCGGATAGTATGATTCCAGTTTTTTGGCAATGTAGTTAGCGTTGAGAATCGCCACCTTAGTTGCTTGGGTTAAACCTGCTGTACCCATCATGGCGATGTACATCCAAGAAATCACCAAGATACTAGCACTACCCCAAGGTGCAGCCGCCACAGCACCAATATTAGAGTGCTGAGTTGAGTTGTCGATAGTAACAACAGGATGTCCAGGCAAAAATGGCACAAGATGAGATGCAACGCCAATAGGCCCCATACCAGGACCACCACCACCATGAGGAATACAGAAGGTTTTGTGCAAATTTAAATGACAGACATCCGCACCAATATCTCCAGGACGGCAAATTCCCACTTGGGCGTTCATATTTGCCCCATCCATGTAAACTTGTCCACCGTGACTATGGACAACAGCGCAGATTTCCTGAATTGGCTCCTCAAAGACACCGTGAGTTGAGGGATATGTCACCATTAAGGCGGCGAGTTTATTGCTGTGTTTTTCTGCCTTAGCCTTCAAGTCATCAACGTCAATATTACCTTGTGAGTCACAGGCAACAGCCACCACCTTCATCCCGCACATCACCGCACTTGCAGGATTTGTCCCATGTGCGGAAGTGGGAATCAAACAGACGTTACGGTGTGCTTCGCCCCGATTTTCGTGATATTGACGAATTACTAAAAGTCCAGCATATTCACCCTGAGAACCAGCGTTTGGTTGTAGAGAAATTCCTGCAAAACCAGTAATTTCAGCTAACCATGCCTCAAGTTGCTGGAATAGGATTTGATAACCTTGCGTTTGCGATGCAGGGGCAAATGGGTGAATTTTGCCAAATTCCTCCCAACTTACCGGAATCATCTCAGCTGTCGCATTCAACTTCATTGTGCAAGAACCCAAAGGAATCATCGATGTTGTTAGCGACAAGTCCTTGCTTTCAAGCCTGTGCAGATAGCGCAACAACTCAGTTTCTGAGTGATAGCGGTTAAAAACTGGGTGGGTGAGATATGTACTTGTACGGGAGAGAGGAAGATGTGAGGATGAGTCAGAAGTTAATTCTTCTAAAGTGAAGGGTAAATCATCTGTGCCAGCGAAAATCTGCCAGAGGTCGATTAAGTCTTCTGGTGTAGTTGTTTCATCCAGCGAAATACCAACAGCAGTGGTATCAAAAACCCGTAGGTTAATTTGAAGCTGTTCGCTAACTGCCAGAATATCTTTTAAATTGCGTCTTCCCAGTTCTACTCGCAGCGTATCAAAAAAATCTTTGGAACTGATGCTGTAACCCAAACGCTTCAATCCTTCAGCCAATAACACCGTCAAAGAATGGATATTTTCGGCAATTTGCTTCAGTCCAGTAGGCCCATGATATACGGCGTACATACTCGCCATCACCGCCAGCAGCACCTGTGCTGTACAGATATTACTAGTAGCTTTTTCGCGGCGGATGTGCTGCTCACGGGTTTGCAAGGCAAGACGTAATGCAGGCTTCGCTTGGGCATCTTTTGATACACCCACAATTCGCCCTGGAACCAGCCGTTTATACTCTTCCTTCGTAGCAAAGTATGCTGCATGAGGCCCCCCAAACCCCAAAGGAATACCAAACCGCTGAGTGCTACCGACAGCAATATCAGCGCCAAATTCTCCAGGAGGGGTCAGCAAAGTTAAACTTAGAGGATCTGCTGCTACCGTCACCAATGCACCCTTAGCATGGGCTTTTTCGATAAAAGCGCGGTAGTCGTAGATAATGCCATCACTTGCAGGGTATTGCAGAACAGCCCCAAAAATTGGTCGATCAAAATCAAATGTTTGATGATCGCCAACAATAATCTTAATCCCTAATGGTTTAGCGCGTGTTTGCAACACATCAATAGTTTGGGGATGGCAGTCACGAGAGACAAAATAGGCATCTGCCTGATTTTTGGAGACACCATAGCTTAGGCTCATCGCTTCAGCGGCTGCTGTGGCTTCATCAAGTAATGAAGCATTGGCAATTTCTAAACCTGTGAGGTCAATAATCAGGGTTTGAAAATTTAGCAGCGCTTCTAATCGCCCTTGGGCAATTTCTGGCTGATAAGGAGTGTAGGCAGTATACCAACCGGGGTTTTCTAGGATATTACGCCCAATCACAGGTGGGGTAATACTGTCGTAATAGCCCATACCAATATATGAACGGAAAACCTGATTTTTGGCAGCAACTTTTTTTAACCATGCCAGTGCTGCATACTCACTTTCTGCTTCTGGTAACTTTAGCGGTTGATTCAGCCGAATTGCCTGTGGAACTGTTTGGTTGATTAAGGCATCCAGGCTGGGAAATCCCAAAACCTTAAGCATTTGTTGGATGTCATCGGAGTTAGGACCAATGTGTCTTGGCACAAAACTACTTAACTTTTGACTTTTTTCGTCCAGCACTTGCTGCTCATTAGACTTGAGAATAGGGGCGTTCAATACCACAAATTACTCTCCAGATGGTACTATTTCATATTTTGCAATAAATACTCTTAAACTGGGGGCTGGGGACTGGAGATTCAGAAGATATTGGATAGGTGAATAAGAGTAATTGTTAATTACCTCCCCCACTCACCTACTCCCTTACTCTTCCACTCAGCACGGGCTAAACCTTAGCTATCCGCTAACAGCACTCAGCACGGGCTGAACCTTAGCTATCCGCTAACAGCACTCCTACTCCCCTTCTACTTGGGCGCGATACTCATCCGCTGTCAAGGCATCTTCAACTTCGCCAGGGTCATTGACGCGCACTTTCAAAAACCACCCTTCCCCGTAGGGGTCTTCTGACACTTCTTCGGGAGAATTAATTAAGGCTTCATTGCGTTCTATAACTGTGCCTGTTACTGGTGAATTCAGTTCTTCAACGGCTTTCACTGATTCAATTGTGCCAAAGTTTTCTCCCCTGGTAAGAGCATCGCCAATTTCTGGCAGTTCCAAAAAGACGATATCACCCAATTCATGTACGGCAAACTCAGTAATGCCAATGGTGGCAATTTCACCATCGATTCGCACGTATTCATGAGAATCCAGGTATCTGAAATCTTGAGGATATTCAAAAGACATATCACTTCCTCTCCCTTATCAAAAAGATTATTTCCCTAACAGTCATCCAAGCCATATCTGGTAATGAACCTTAGTGTAAATTGAATAACTCACAACACATTATTCCTCAAAAACCTCGGCGCTTATCAGTTGGCAACACGATTTTTTGACCGATAAAAGGGACGTTTAACTACAACTGCTGGATAAGCTTTGCCACGAATTTCAACTTCTAGCTGCTGACCGACAGTTGCTAGCTGGGTGGAAATGTAAGCTAAGGCAATGGGATAACCAAGTGTCGGTGACAGGGTGCCACTAGTAACTTCTCCCACAACTTTACCTGCGGATAACACTTGATAACCATGACGGGCTATGTTGCGTCCTTGGGTTTGCAAACCTACTAATCGGCGCTGCACTCCAGTGGCTTTTTGTTGTGCTAAAACTTCCCGACCAATAAAATCGCCTTTAGTATCTAAATGAACTAGCCACCCCAAACCTGCTTCTAAGGGTGTGGTGATGTCATCGATATCTTGTCCGTAAAGTGCCATCGCTGCTTCTAGCCGCAGAGTGTCTCTCGCACCTAGTCCACAGGGGATAACACCACTTTTATGGAGAGTTTGCCACAATTCTACTCCCACATTCGGGTCTACCATCACCTCAAAGCCATCTTCTCCGGTGTAACCTGTGCGGGCCAAAAAGGCAGGTTTACCTAGTAGGGTTGCTTCTAAATGTCCGAAGGCTTTAATTAGTTGTAAGTCTTCTTGCACTAATGGCTGGAGATATTTAATCGTTTTTGGCCCTTGCACGGCAATTAAGACTTTATCTGGTGAAAGGTCTTGGAATTGCAACTTATCTAGGTCAAGGTGTTGCAATAGCCATGCTTTATCTTTACCAGAAGTTGCTGCATTGACTATGATAAATGCCTTTTGTATACCAGTGGTGTCTTCACCTTGATAATAAACAATGATGTCGTCAATAATTCCCGCTTCGGGATTTAACAATACGGTGTATTGTGCTTGACCAACTTGCAAACGACTTAAGTCGGAAGGCACTAGTAGCTGGAGTTGGGAAATCAGGTTTTTACCTTGGAGAGTAAATTTGCCCATGTGGGAAATATCGAACATTCCAGCTGTATTTCTTACAGCCTCGTGTTCGCGGCTAATTCCACTAAATTGCACAGGCATTTCCCAGCCGCCAAAGCTGGTAAGGCGTGCTTTGAGTTCTACACCCAGTTGATATAAATGGGTTCGCGCCAGAAATTGGGCGTTGTCTTCTTGATTAGCCACAGGTAATTATTGCGATCGCACCTCAACATCTATCATCCTACGAGATGCTTTCTGGTTTTACAGTCTTGTGTATCGAATTGGGTATTGGGCATTGGGGAGCCAGTGCGTTGGGCGGGCAATGCCCGACTTGAAGCAACTGGCGTCATTGGTTATTCCCCTCATCTCCCATCCCCTTTGTCCCCTTCTGTAAGGTTTAATAGTTAATGGTGGAAATGTTGAGATTTATTAAGAAGAGATTATGAAATATTGGCAACTGTTAGCTAGCTTTGTCTTAGCTATGGTTCTTTTTTTGTTTCCCCTATCGGCACAAGCTGCAAGTTCTTCCAGTATTACCCGTTCTGTAGGTAATGATGAACTTAAGGGCAAGGATTACTCTGGCCAAAGTTTAATTGGTACTGAGTTTACCAATCTAAAACTAGAGAATGCTAATTTTAGCAATGCTGACTTACGTGGTGGCGTATTTAACAGTAGCGTATTGCAGGGAGTAAATCTGCATGGTGCTGATTTTAGTGAAGGCATAGCCTATCTAACAAAGTTTAAGGATGCTGATTTTAGTGATGCTGTGTTGACTGATGCAATGATGTTGCGTTCTACTTTTGATGGCGTGGATGTCACAGGTACTGATTTTACGAATGCAATTTTAGATGGGATACAAGTGAAAAAGCTTTGTGTTAAGGCAAGTGGTGTGAATTCTAAAACTGGGGTGGATACTCGCAAATCTTTAGGATGTAAGTAAATCCTAACCCCCTTCTTCGCTAGTGGAGAGCAGGGTGGTTTCATCCGAAAAAAGAAAAATACATAAGTCTTGATTTCTCGTTTTGTGTCCAGGCTTTTTCCCTCACTTCCATTCCTCTCCCCCCGTGCGGTAGAGGCTTTGAAACCCAGTTTTAGTTTTTCTCTGCTTGTATGAAACCAGCCTGCTTCTTCGCTAGTGCAGAGGGGGATATTTTTTTAACGAATTACGAATTACGCGCAGCGATCGCTAGTGATATGCTTCTCTTAAAAAGCTGGCATAATTTGCCCGAACCGTCATAGTTGTCGGATGACTTATACCTAAAGTCCGTTCACAAATTTTTAAAGCTTTCTCAAATAAGGGTTTGGCTTTCCTGTAGCGTCTTGTATAACGGTAGAGTGCTGCTAGATTGTTTAGGCTAATAGCGACATCGGGATGGTTATTTCCCAGCAGGCGTTTACTCAATTCTAAAGCTTGCTCATACAAAGGTTCGGCTTGCTTGTAACTTCCTGTAGATTCGTAAAGTTGTGCTAAATTATTCAGGCTGGTGGCAACATCGGGATGGTTATCTCCCAGCAGGCGTTTTCTCAGTTTTAATGCTTGCTTGAGCAAGGGTTCGGCTTCACTGTAGCGTCTTGTATAACAGTACAATGCCGCTAAATTGTTCATACTCGTGGCAACATGGGGATGTTCTTCTCCCACTAAACGTTTCCACAGTTCTAAAGCTTGTTGATACAAAGGTTCGGCTTCGCTATAGCGTCCTGTATATTCGTAGATTAATGCTAAATAGCTCAGGCTAGTAGCGACATCAGTATGTTCTTCTCCTAGCAGGCGTTTTCTTAGTGCTAAAGCTTGCTCAAGCAAGGGTTCGGCTTCCCTGTAGCGTCCTGTAGTTTCGTAGAGTACTGCTAAATTGTTCAGACTAGTGGCGACATCGATATGTTCTAAACCAAGACGATTTTGAGTTACTTCTATACACCGTTGCAACCAAGGTTCTGCTTGCTGATAAAGTCCTTGATTTTGATAAAACCAGGCTAATTTGGTAAACAAAGTGATTAGATTTTCATCGCCTAGATATTCGGATAGGTGAGTTGCAACTTTTGTAATATGCGGGATATGTGGAGTCAGGTTGAGAATATCTTCAGGGTTAAGCTGTTGCGGAATTAGCTTTGCTACCTCTAACATCATGGCTGCAAATTTAGTTTTTGCTTCATCCGCCTCACTTGATTTATCCAACTTCACTTGTAAAAGTTGTCGAATCTGTGGATTTAGACGATAAATTCCTTTACTTTTCTGTTGTAGCAAATGCAATTCCAGTAAATCGGCTATGGCTTTCTCGTTGAGTTGTTGTTTCTTGTTATCTTCTATTGTCTCAACAGATAGGGGAATGTCAGCTAAAGCACACAAACTTAGCAAACAGCCAAAGCTTTGTGCATTTTCATCCAACTGTTCCCAACTCAATTCAAAAGCTTCAACTATACCGTATTCATCAGGCATCAATGAGTTAGCATTGACTACTGGTTCATATTCCACTCGTTTTTTCTCTAGCCGCTTCAGCAGTGTTTCCAGAGACAAATCTGGCATTTTATCTAAATATCGTCCCACTAACTCTAACGCTAAAGGTAAATATCCCAAAAATTTACAAATTCTTCTAGCAACCCAAGCTTCTTGTTGCAGTCGTTCTCGAACCACTAGCGATTTTAATAATTTCATCGCCGCCAATGGTTTGAGGACATCCAATTCGCTATTATATTTTGTGCTTAGGTAAGCTTGTAACTTTTCTAGTTTGTCTCGATTGTTGAAAGTCGCTAACTCAGGATTATTCTGGGCAAACTTGGCATACACCTCACCCATCCACTTTGTGAAAGCAGGAATATCAACGTTTAATTCGCTGGCAAGTTTAACTTTAGTTTTACCTAAGTTTTCTGTCTTAAAATATTTTGCAAAAGCTGCCGTTTGCTCTAGAGATAAGCCATTCGTAGCAGCTTCTTTGGCTAGAAAATTAGCCCATTGCATAAACAGCTTGTAAAATTTATTTTTGATTCTACTTTGTCTGCATTTGGAAATCTACTCTCTTCGGGGTGAAAATACAATTTGTATACAAACATTTAAAAGCAGTGGCTTGCCGTTATACCATTTCACACAAACCCTGATACATATAGATTTCTGGTAGGGGCACAGCAATACTATGCCCCTACCAACGTATTCGTATCATTATTAAAGTGAAACGGTATTAGGCATCGCCATTTGAGGCTTTGAGGCTGACGATTGAGCCTTTGAAGCTGATGATTGAGCCTTTGAAGCTGATGATTGAGCCTTTGAGGCTGACACTTGAGCGTTTGAACCTCAACGTTGAGCTTTTGAGACTGACACTTGAGCCTTTGAACCTCAAGTTTCGAGGTTTGTACTCAAAATAAACTATGCGATGTCTACGACCGGCTACGCCTATGCTCTATTTTTCGCTGTACTTTGGATATGAGGGGGCATGAGAATCAAACTGCTCCAAGCGCAGAGGACACGGAGAAAGAGATTAAGAGGGAGCGTTAGCGTTCGCGCAGCGTCTCGAAGAGAAGCTTACCGTACCCTTCGGGGATCTTGCGCAGAGAAGGTATCGCTGTTTGAAGTTAGCATTGATGAGCGATCGCTATTCCCCTGCTTGTTGTTTGAGTAAATTGATCAAACTATCGGATAACCACAAACCAGCGTCACGCAAAGCTTGAATTCCAGGAGATATGCTTGGGATTATTCCACGTCTTTTTGCTAATATCAGCAAGCCTCCGGTTCCGATAGTAATAATGCCTAAAGCTTGACCACAACGCCGTGCTGCCCTATCGTCAACAATAGCGGCACAGTCTGAATTTTTTAGTGCCAAACTCAATACTTGTGATTCTCCCTTTCCCAAATCCCAAGCTGCTACTTCAGGAGCAATAGTATTAACTTCTACTATTTGTATCCAAGAAATACTGGGTAATTGTGTTGATGCGACATCATCTTTTGTTGTGACTTATTCAAAAACACCGAATGGAACTAAAACTTCTGTGAATAATTGGGGAATTAATTTTGCTTGCTGACTTTTCAAAAGAACAATCAAAGGTGAAGAGTTAATAATTACACGATTAATCGACATTTGCCACTTCCTGGGCTAACTCTTGGGCATTATATTGCATAAAATCTACTTGGTAGCGTGATAAGGCATTAATAAATTCAGCACGAGTTAGCCCAGCAATCTCTGCTGCTTTGGCTTGTGAAATGTCGCCTAATTCATACCATTTAACTGCTGCGGCAATTCGCATTTCTTGGATAAATTCTTCAGGATTTTTACGAAGTGCTGAAAATACTGTTTCTGGTAATTGGATTAGTACTGTTCGCATAAATTTATCCTCAAATTTGACGTTTGGAATTTGAAACCGCAAAGCGATGTCTACGACGGGCTACGTCTACGCTCTATTCTTTACTGTACTTTGGTTATGAGGGGAAGATCGCTGCTAAAATTTGAACTACAACTATTGTGTGGCATCAATTTGGTGTGATTTTGTGAAAGGGTGCGATCGTTAGGGATATGGTTCTTTTAAAAACCTTGCATAATTTCCCCGAACCATTATTGTATCGGGATGACCTACCCCTAAAGTACCTTCACAAATTGCTAAAGCTTGCTCAAATAAAGGTTTGCCTTCACTGAAGCGTCCTGTATAACAGTAGAGTCCTGCTAGATTGTTCAAGCTAGTGGCAACATCAGGATGGTTGTCTCCCAGTAAGCGTTTTCTCAGTACCAAAGCTTGCAGATGCAGGGGTTCGGCTTCACTGTAGCGTCCTGTAGACTGATAAAGTGTTGCTAGATTATCCAGGTTAGCGGCGACATCGGGATGATTATCTCCCAGTAAGCGTTTTTTCAGTGCCAAAGCTTGCTGAAACAAAGGTTCGGCTTCGGTGTAGCGTCCTGTAGATTTATACAGTGCTGCTAGATTGTTCAGGTTAATAGCGACATCGGGGTGATTATCTCCCAGTAGGTGTTTTTTTAGTTTTAAAGCTTGCTGAAACAACAGTTCGGCTTCGCTGTAGCGTTTTGTAGAACCGTAAAGTAATGCTAAATTGTTCAAGCTATTGGTGAGATCGAGATGGTTGTCTCCCAGCAGACGTTGTCTTAGTTCTAAAGCTTGCAGATACAGAGGTTCGGCTTCGCTGTAGCGTGCGGTATAACGGTAGAGTTCTGCCAGATTGTTCAAGCTAGTGGCGACAATAGGATGGTCGTCTCCCAGCAGGCGTTTTGTCAGTTCTAAAGCCTGCTTATACAAGGGTTCGGCTTCGCTGTAGCGTCCTGTAGATTTATGAAGTGCTGCTAGATTGTTCAGGCTAGTCGCAACATCGGGATGTTCCAAACCCAGGCGATTTTCAGTAATTTTGACACCCTGCCGCAACCAAGGTTCTGCTTGCTGATAAAGCCCTTGATCTTGATAAAACCAGCCTAAGCCTGTGAACGGTCTAATTAAATCCTCGTCGCTGAGATATTCGGATAAGTGGGTTGCAACTTCTGCAATATGGGGGATAGCAAGAGTGAGGTTGAGAATATCTTCACGATTAGGCTGTTGAGAAATTGTCCGTGCCAACTCTACCATCTGCGCTACAAAAGCAGTTTTAACCTCATCTGCATTACTTGACTTATCCAACTTCATTTGGAAAAATTGCCGAATCAGTGGATGTAGACGATAAATTCCTTTACTTTGCCATTGTATTAAATGCAGTTTTCGCAAATCAGCTATAGCTTTCTCCCAGAATTCTTGTTCATCGTCATCTTCTATCGCCTTAACAGGAAAAGGAATATCAGCCAAAGCATACAAACTCAGCCAACAGCCTAAGCCTTGTGCTTTCTCATCCAACTGTTCCCAACTTAATGCAAAAGCTTCAGCGACACCGTATTCATAACGCATCAATGGTTTAGCCTTGGCGATTGCTTCGTGTTCTAGTCGCTTTTTCTCTAGCCGCTTCCGCAGTGTTTCCAGAGACAAATCTGGCATTGTATCCAGATATCGCCCCACTAACTCTAACGCCAAAGGCAAATATCCCAAGAATTTACAAATTTCTCTCGCAACCCAAGGTTCGCTTTTCAGCCGTTCTCTATCAACCAGCGATTTTAATAATTTCATCGCCGCCAATGGTTTGAGAACACCCAAAGATAATTGCGGCAAAGTTCTATCAAACCCCAGGCGCGTTGTCAGCAATACTTTAAACCGGGGTGATTCTGGGGGTAGATAAGGCTGAACCTGTGTTTTGTAGTCGGTGACATCATCAAACACCAGCAGTACTTCACCTTGTTGCCAATTTTGCCAGCAGTATCTCAGCCTATCTGCTAATTCCCAATCGTCTGGTGCAATGAGTTTAAATTTCAATTGGGCAAATCTGAGAATCTGAATTCCGACATCAATTCCCTGTGCAGACAACCAGCAAACCCCACCTTGATATTTCTGCAAATGCTGTTTAGTGTATTGGGTAGCGAGTTCAGTTTTGCCGACTCCACCCATACCCGCCACAGCTACAATTGCAACTTGCTGAGATGTTTGTAATGAGGAGTGCAGGTTTTGTAGTTCCGTCTCACGTCCCACAAATTTTTCAAATGGCACAGCAGGGGGAATATTTTGATGAATTTCTTTAATTGTGGGTTGGGTATATTGCCCGCCATTATATTTCGCTGTCAGACAAGCCCGTAACTTTTCTAGCTTACCCCGGCTTTCAGAATTGGCTAATTCAGGATAACTCTGGGCAAATTTGTCATAAACCTCAGTCATCCGCTTTTTGAAAGCAGCCGCACCGATGTTCAACTCGCTGGCAAGTTTTGCCTCACTCTTGCCTGAGTTTTCAGTCTTCAAACGCTCTACAAAAGCTGCCGTTTGCTCTGGGGATAAGCTATGAGTAGCAGCTTCATTGGCTAGAAAATCAGCCCATTGCATAGACAGCTTGTGAGATTTCTTCTCGATTCTACTTAATTTCTACTTTCTCTCTACTTTGTCTCCATTTCTAGGGAATCTCCTCTTCTTCTGGCAAAAATACCATTTGCATAGAAACATTTAGAAGAGGTTTAGCCATGAAAACTGCCTTAACAACTCCAGTCAACGCTAATCAAACCACCCAAACTTCGCAATTAATTCCTGCCTCACCAACATCGGTAGAGAATCCATCTACCTGGATGCGAGATGGATACAGTCCTACTGAAATTATTCTTGCGGCGGCAATTTTAACTTCATTGTCTATTGGGGGAATTGCCTCTGTGATTGTGGCGATTACGGGTTTAGTTAAAACTTTAGTACGCCTGACAAGCGAAAAAACAAAGTAGGGGTACTTGCAAAGGCAAATTCTTCGCTTCGTTGCTATCCCGCCTCGGAATCAATTCCGAGGCTAATAGCCTAAGTCCATTCAAACGGACTAAATTTTAGTTAATTTGAGTCAGTTTTAACTGACTTATGGTGTTAGCCTGCGATTTGAATCGCATGCAGGCTGAAAGTATCGCCTGTCACTTGAAACTTTGAGCTTTTGAACTCCAACGTTGAGCTTCTGAACCCGAATGTTGAGCCTTTGAACCTGAATGTTGAGTCTTTGAACCTCGACGTTGAGCCTCTGAACCCGAATGTTGAGCCTTTGAGCCTGAACGTTGAGCCTTTTAACCTCAACGTTGAGCCTTTTAACCTCAACGTTGTACCTTTTATCTTCAAAGTTGCACTTTTTAACCTCGACGTTGAGCCTTTTATCCTCGAAGTTGCACCTTTTAACCTCGAAGTTGGGATTTGCTACTCAAAACAGCCAGATAAATACTCTATCCCTCCTGCCTTCTGCCCCCTTATACTAAGGTGACTGATTTAACACCCACTTCAACCACTGCCCAAAGGAACTTACAACATTCAACCTTTGGATTCCAGGCGCACGAGCGGCGGCCAGTCCATCAACAGCGACTAATGCGGCGTACTGCAAGCCCAAGAAACTATCAACTGCGGCGTAAGGGCCACCTAAAGTAATCGCTCCAGCAGCATACATTTGACCTCTATCACTACGCATTTCTACTAATTCAAAATTGTTCGCTACAGTCAATCGCCCCAAGTGATTCACTGGGAGGTTGTAATGTTTCACCAAATCTGCTAACAGGGGATTGGCATCTACCTTGGCATCCAGTCCGGTAGCATCAACAATAAAATCAGCTAGCAATTTCATTTCCCCAAAGCTTTGCTCTCGGATACGGGTAATAGTGCGGTTTTGGGCATTTCGTTCCACATCCAGCACCTCACCGAAGGTAATTTGATACCAGCCTTCGCTAATCCCTTGGGCAGTAATTTGCTGCCAATCTCGGCGGTCGGCAGTGGTAGTTCCACCCCAGTCTGCTAGTAAACGCTTGCGTTCATCGGGAGTAGCTTTTTCTAACATTGCCCGGAGTTCGCCGCCCCAACAGGCTTTCGGCCAGTTAAAGGGTTGAAATTCGTAATGATTTTTGACTAAGCGCGTGGCTCTTTGAAATTTGTTACCTTGGGGTTTAGGCGATCGCATTAAATGCAAAACTGCAATATTCCGATTTCGTTTTCTAGCTTCGTAAATGCGCTGCACAATCCGCGAAGCCACGATTCCCCGCCCCCGAATCAATACCGTACCACCATGTTGCTCTAGTTGCTCATAAACATGATCGTGGGCTTCATAAGCATTGACTACAGATTTAAAGTCTTGATATTTTTCTCTATAAGCTTGCAAATCTGGGAGAAACTGAATTGCTGGATATCCAGTAGCTAAATGTAAATAACGACTAACTAAAAAAGCATAATTTCCTGGGCCGCGAGAATAGGCTACGCAATATCTACCGTCATCAGTTTTGCGAATTACCCTAACTCGCCCATAGCGATAAATTTGATTCCAGTCTATGCGCTTCGTCTCCCGGTCTATGGAATCAAAGACATTACCCGCACGGGGAGTATAAGTTTCTGCAAATGTTGGTTCAGCAAACACTTGCCATAAATACTTGAATGCTGACTTGATCTCTCCCTTGGCTAAGTCTCCCCAAGCTTCACGCAAGGCATAACTAGGCCAACCCCAAATATTATCGGGACAAGAGTCAGAATTAGAACGCAATCTTTCATATAAGGGAATTTGCGAATTCAAACAGAGGCGCTTGTAACGGGCATAAGGTTTTGCCTCTAATCCCAAAGCCACAATTTTGTCAGCACGTACACCACTAATTCGCAGCAAATCAGCCCATAAAAAGCTACCCAATCCCGCCCCGATCGCTAGATAATCAGATTCATCTACTGGTAATCCCGTAGCATGAAGTGCTTGTAGAGCAACTGTCTCCGCCTGAAATGCTAATGGCGGGAAATTACTTGCCAAGGGCGTTAGCGGCTGAACTACAGGCAAGCTGGGGTCTGGGTGATTGGTATTTGCGTTGAAGTGAATCGTTGAAGGGGGGCTAGTATCTGGTGCAGAGGCGTTAGCGCCAAATGTCACTGCAATCAGATACGGGCCAATTTGCAACGTATCGCCATTAACCAAAACACTGCGTGTTTGTGGTTGACCATTGACATAGACACCGTTAACGCTGTTTTGGTCAATCACTACTAAATGGTCTTGTTCCCAGTCAATTAGGGCATGGTAGCGAGAAACTTCATTACTGTTAAGCAGCATCCGAGAAACGCGCACTCCCCTGAGTTCAGCAGGTAAGCGAGCGAATTCTCGACCAAAAGCGATCGGCATATTTAACAGTGGTTCTCGCCGTTCTCCCGTCGCTGGTTCTTCCCAACTCAATTGGATTTGTAAGTCATTTGTCATTGGTCATTTGTCATTTGTAATGGGGCATAGGGCATTGGGCATAGGGCATCCCTTCTCTGCGAGACGCTACGCGAACGACTTCGCTCAGGGCAAGTGGGCATTGGTTATTAATTCTTCTCCCCCTGCCTCCCCTGCTCCCTCATCCCCCTCATTTCCCGGTTGGTGAGCGAAGTCGAACCACATCCCCCTCATCCCCCTCATTTCCCGGTTGGTGAGCGAAGCTCGAACCACATCCCCCTCATCCCCCTAACTCCTAACTACCAACACACTCACAGCCGCAGCTAAAGATGTCCCACACCAATGACAGCCAATTTGTAGATTCTCTCCTGGGGAAACTTTATGACATTTGGGGCATTCTAAGCCATAAACTCCTGGCGGTGGTGCGGAGGGTGTTGGTGGATGGTGGTGATGTCCGAGATTTACTACTGGATTGGGTGGTAACAAAATTGTTGCTGGAATACTACCTGTGGAAATGCTAGTAACATTGAGTTTTATTTGTCCCAAAGAGATACTAGTGCCCTCAGTTAAAGGCATTTCACCTTGGACTAATTGCCGTCCATCGACAACGGGGGGATTTTGCGATCGCAAATTCCTGATATAAAAGCGTTGTTGCTGGTGATGAAAAAATATTTCAACATGCAGACCAGACACAGTAAGATGACTCAGAACAATATCGCACCGGAGGGGGTCGCGACCGATGCGGACAGTGCCATGATTTTGACTTAGCTGTTGTTCGTAAATGTTCTGAGTTTTATCTTGACCTGCATCGTGCCACTGTAAAGTTAGTGCGTTCATGGTTCTAACTTCGTAAATCGTATTTAGCTACTTCAACTTCTTTCTGTGCGATTCCTAACACGATTGAGTCGGTGCAAGCAAGTATTTAGAAAAAACTTCAACAAGCTTTATTTTGCCGATGCTAATTTATCAGCAATGCGTGTAGTTTCTGGTAGCCGATATTTGGGCGTACAGCGTAATACATAGTCAATCGCTGTCGGTAAACTAATTCGATGACCACTGGAGATATATAGAGGTTTTACTCCTGTGCGCGATCGCAAAACTGCCCCAATGGTTTTACCGTTATATATTAGTGGTTGTCTGCTACCCTTAGTTTCTGCCAATTCCTCATACTTACCTACCAACCTGGACTTAGCTACACCAATTGTCGGCATATCTATAAGTAACCCTAAATGGCTAGCTATACCTAATCTGCGGGGATGAGCAATTCCCTGACCATCACACAAGATAATATTTGGTGTTGTTTTAATCTTTTCCAGGGCATCGAGGACAGCTGGAATTTCCCGAAATGAGAGGAACCCAGGAACATAAGGAAAGGTTGTAGGACGATATGCTAGGCTTGTCTCGATTACTTGCAAATCAGGAAAACTCAGTACTGCAACAGCGGCACGGCTAATGGTTCCATCAGCTTCAAAACCCATATCCACTCCAGCAACATACTGGATAGGTTCTTGCAGTTGATCTTCAGTAATTACTTGATTTTGCAGCGTTTCTTGGATAACTATGGCTTCTTCTAGCGTCGAAGGCCAGGCATGATTTCGAGAAAACTTCATACTGAAAATTAAAATTAAACTGATTAATATTAATCCTGTTAATTTGGCAACCACAAAAACAAGAGTTTTTAATGTTGAGACAGGGAAAATATATTTTTGCGAAAGTCTGTGAAAGACTATCTTTATACTAAATATTTTAGCCCCAGTTAGCTGATATCTTGCATTATAATGTTACTTAAGGCTGTCAAGAGGGAATCCTGAGAATATAAGTTGATTTTTCTAGATTTTCTCTTTTACTGGTTATGACACAGCCAAATATTCTAAAACTTGCAAAGCAGGGGGATGCAGAAGCGATCGCATCTCTGATAAATCGCCACCTACACCCCAAAGCGATCGCTGCAAAAGTCACTTTCCACGATGCTCGCTTGGAGGTAATGCTAGAATCTGCCGAAGTACCAAATCAGCAAATTTTAGTTGCATTTATCCGCAAAGGGTTAACGGCTTTAGGGGCTGCATCTATTGAAAGAGTGAAAGTTTATGGACAACAAGCAGGTAAAGATTTTCCAGTTTGGAGTCAAGAGTTTGATTTAAGCATAGCAGAAGCTGAAATAGAAGCAGTAGATAATGAACAGTCTGCCAATAATCCTCAAATTCTAACTATTTGTATTAACTTAAGTGGTGATACTGTACAGGGATTAACAAACCATGATTTTGAATTTATTGCCAATCAAATCAGTACTGATATTTTATCATCTTGTACTGGTGTTTTTATCCAAAAAGTAAATATTAGTAATGGTAGTTCTATGATTACAAAGGAACGTTAGGATTTAGTTTACCTTATGTAATCGTCTAGATAAAATCTCAATCGGTATTTTTATAAGAGATACAACAAATTCAGCTAAATTTAAAATATATGGCTATAAAATTTTTAAAAATGTTGCTTATAGATGTAAATAGGGAATTATAAGATAGACGATAATTTATCATTTTTTTGCATTTATTGATGATGACACAGCCGAATAATCAGGAAGTTATTAAGCAAAAACTACAAAAGTTTTACTACTGGCCATTATGGTTTCCTTATCCTAGTTCTTGGTTAAAAGCATTGATTTTAACTCTACTTTTGAGAGTTATTATATTTGTAGTCAAAAATACTGGAAAGCTAGGCTATGACATCGTATATTTTGTACATAGCCCAGAATTATTTTTTATATTTACAATATTGTTAATCTTATCTCCAATTCCGATAATTTCTTTGACTCATCACTGCTTACACTTGCTTTTAAGTCGGTTTTTATCAGAAATTCAAGCACCCGAAATAGGTAGAACACAAGGATTATTACCAGGAATAATGAGTTGGTGGGAAGGATTGTACGCTTGGCTTGTAATTGCAATTTCTACACTGATAGCAACTTTGTTTTCTACAATACTTCTACCATTACTTAATCCTAACTACGTCAGACAAATTGAATACTATACGCAAATAGAAAATATTAATAAGATAATATTAACATTTGAGCTATTTTATATTTCTGCTGGGGCACTAATTTATCAAATTGAATATTTGGTAAGACACCGAATAATATCTGCTTATTCTGGCAATAAAGAAAAAGATACCGAGAAATCAAATATTGGTTCAAATATAGAGAAAGAACTCAATATATTGCGTGGAGAAATGGGTTTACACAAAATGAAATCAAATGTTTTATCGAATAATGAACAAACTACGATTGTCGAGACTAGACGGAAGTATCGTAATTTAAATAAAAAGTGGCTGCTCGTTTTTCTAATATTGTCAATTTCTCTAGGAATATACTTTTCTTCAAGATTTTTAGAAATATTCCCCCTAACTTCTAAAATTTCAACACAAATCCCATCAAAATCTGTATTAATTACGCCCTCACCAGTGACTTCAGAATCACCAACTGCTTTACTTAAAACTGATACATTTCGAGACGCAGTAAGTAAAGCAATTAATGCAGCGAACCTTACTCAATCAGCAAAATCTTCAGATGAGTGGAAAACAGTTGTGAGTCAGTGGGAAGCTGCGATCGCATTTATGAAAAACGTACCATCTTCTAGCCCAAATTATGTAGTAGCCCAGCAAAAAATTATAGAATATCAGAAAAATATGAACTACGCTGAGAAAAATGCCGTCGCTGGCAAGTAATGCGATCGCACCTCAAAGCTAAACTATAAAAAGCAGTGCGTAGCTTGCTGCCGTAGGCATCGCTCGACTGTCCGGATCAAAATAAAACCCTATAAAGACCAAAATATTAACTGCCATTCTTCACAAAAAAGAATTGTATGTTGCTGAATGTCCTGAAGTCGGTACAGTTGACCATTTCAGGTTGATCGAGTTGAAAGAAGATATTATCCAATATCTCGTTTGTTTTGCTTGAATCAGATGCGATATCCTCTAAGTTAGAAGACAGTAAATAGACTGTTGAGGCTGTTATCTATCACGCAAAAGCACAATAACATGGCTTTTTCTCATGAATTTCAGCGCTATCGGAGCGTGCGTCCCCTCGATATCCTCCTAGGTCTAGTTAGTTCCATCCTTCTACACTCTATTTTACTGATCGGGAGCAAATATTGGTTCACAGCTTTTATGCCTGAGCTTAAGCAAGAGATTCCAATTGAGGTAGTTGAAGTTTATCCCAATGAAACACACATACCCCAAAAAACCTTATTCCGGGCTACTAAAAATTCAATTGCAGGTGGTAAAGCTTTACCGAAAAGACCTGTTTCTGCTGTGAAGTCAGTTAATTCAGATATACATAAAGCTTCTAGCAAGAGTCCTTTTGACTCAACAACCTTATCTTCAGCAGAGGTATTCCGACCAGAACCAAAGCAGCAGAAAGCGGAATCACCAAATCTATCTCTTCAACAACCCAAAGTTGAGCCAACAGCGATCGCAAGACCAACTATACCATCAGCACCCAAAGTTGAGCCAACTGTGATCGCAAAAGCAACTATACCAACAACACCCAAAGTTGAGCCAAC
>NZ_JBALDD010000071.1:0-10231 GCF_036917555.1 Nostoc sp.
TGCTTAATCTCAAATATTTTCATCATTTGAAGTTTGTCTTTTCTAAACTCAGCACTGCTGAGCCATTTCTTGCTGCTTAGTCTAAACTCCAGTGAGATCGGGTAGTGGCGTAACAACAAAAGGAGTTGGACAGGTTCTCCGTACCTCCGTTAACATTGAATAGTCTGAGCTAGCAAGGAGAAAAAGGTAGATAACTACTTAGTGATATGACATTTCACTTGTGCTTGGATTACTTTTAAACCCATTTTGGTTTTCAGATAGGCTCTCAGTACATTTATTAGCAAATAATATGAAGAGTATGCAAAGATTTCTATTTAAATATAGACATCTAAGTAAATACTTGGTATACATTTATTATGATTTTATACTAAATATTTCCCATTTTCAAGCTAAACATCCACGAGCAATAACCCAGAAGAGGATATAAAGATTCTCTATGCTCTGCTCTGTCAAGTGTTCGCTATTTTTCAAGCTATTTAAGACTTACGCATTGACAAACCAACTAAATTATGATCTGTGGTTTTCAGGCATTCAATCTTGATTTTTATACTAATTTTCAGAGGTACTTACGGTTTTTACCGACCTACACTACTGATAGAAGATCATTGAAATACTCCTGAAACTAGTTTTATTCTGAATCCACACGCTCATGAATTTGTACAATGCCTAAGACTGAGATAGTCCGAGATGGTTAGATAAGCGCTACGTAAAAGCCACTTAAAAGAGAATCCTCGGAGAAAAATTCGTAATCCTCAAGGGTGACATGAAAGAATGTCGAAACGTCAACATTTGGCGGATTATTGTGCGCTCACACAGCACTAACTACAACTTGAGAACTTAATATTACTCAAAAAATCAATTCAGGTAGGAAAAAGTTATGGCAAATATCATTGGAACCAACGGGAATGATACCCTACTAGGGACTAACAGCGACGATACAATTAACGGTAATGGTAGCGATACTACTACCTCAAGTGATCAGGACAACGATATTTTGACTGGTGGCGGTGGCAAGGATAAATTTGTCTACAACTTAAACTATTATTCCTCTAGTCCCAACACCGATACTATTACTGATTTCGGTGGGGTAGGTAAGAGTGGAACTCCCTCAGCAGCAGTCATTGCCGAAGTAGATACCATCCAATTCCAAGGCTATAATCTTACTGCCCAAAATCTGCTGCTTACTCAGAACGGCAGCAATCTGGAAATCACCTTTGAAGAGGTGGCTGATGCAAAAGTCATCCTTCAAAACTTCAAATTAGAAAACCTGAATAATCTGCCAGCAACTTCTTCACGACCTGCCATTGGCAATATCCTGTTTGATGGACAAACCAGCATTACCGACAGTTTTGATGTGTTTAATGCCAACTCCACTAAAACTAACCTGTTCAGCAAAAACACAGTGACATTCCTCAATGACCTATCCAACAACATTACAGGTTTAGACAACTCAAATGATGTGGTAAATGGTCAGGGGGGTAATGACAAAATTGACGGCTTGAGTGGTAACGACCTGCTACGCGGTAGTACAGGCAATGATACTCTCATTGGTGGTAAAGGCAATGATACTCTCAACGGTGGTGAAGGGGATGACTTACTTCAGGGTGGTGAAGGGGATGACTCACTTCAGGGTGGTGAAGGGGATGACCTGTTGTGGGGTGATGCAGGCAATGATAACCTCTTTGGTGGTACGGACAATGACACCCTTCTTGGTGGCACTGGTGACGATCGCTTGATTACTGGTTCTTCAAATCTTGATTTTTTAGGAGGCAATCACCTACTCTCTGGGGATAATGGCAACGATACTCTTTCTGCCTCAGGCTATCAAAATCGCGGCGACGGGAACGACTATTACTCCTCTGGTAACAATACCCTCAACGGTGGCGCTGGTGACGATTATTTGATTGTTAACTTTTCAAAAGGCAATAACCTGCTGAATGGTGGTGACGGCAACGATACGTTCTCCAAGAACTACAGTGGCAATGATACGATAGATGGAGGTAAAGGTGACGATTTGTTGTCCTATGACACTAGGGACGGTTCCTATAATGTTACCCAGGGAATCACTTCGACTTTTAATCCTACTACTAACATTGGCTCAATTAAGCTAGGCACGAACCGGGTTAGCTACAAAAATATCGAACGATTAGAGATCACAGGTACATCCTACAATGACTTGATTGTAGGGAGCAACGGCAATGATACGCTTGATGCAGGTAGAAATGGCAATGATACTGTAAATGGGGGAATAGGTGACGATTTGTTGCTCGTCACTTACCGCGATGATACCGGGGGAATTATTTCGACAGATGGGGGAATAGGTGACGATGTATTGAACGTCGATGACACAAATGCTACCGAGGGAATTACTTCGACTTTCAATCCTACTACTAACATTGGCTCAATTACGGCAAGTACGAGACTGGTTAACTACAAGAATATCGAGCGATTAGATATCTCAGGTACATTCTATGATGACTTGATTGTGGGGAACAATGGCAACGATACGCTCGATCCGGGCAGGAGTGGCAATGATACTGTAGATGGGGGCATAGGTGACGATTTGCTGAGATTTTCTACCAATGCTGACCAGGGAATCACTTCTACTTTCGATACTACTACTAACACTGGAACAATTACGGCAGGCACGAATCGGGTTAGCTACAAGAATATTGAACGATTAAATATCTCAGGTACAGCCTACGATGACAATATTGTGGGCAGCAATGGTAATGATACACTCTCTACGTCCGGTAATGGCAATGATACGATAGATGGGGGCAAAGGTGATGATTTGTTGATCGTCAATGCTGGCGGGGGGATCACTTCAACTTTCAATGCTATCAACAATACTGGCTCAATTACGGTGGGCGCGAGTCAGCTTAGCTACAAGAATATTGAACGATTAAATATTTCAGGTACAGAGTACGATGACAATATTGTGGGGAGTAATGGCAATGATACGATAACAGGAAACTATAGTTTCATTGTCGGGAACCGTGAAGCTTATACGATTGAGGTTATTAGTGGCAATGACACAATAGATGGAGGCAAAGGTAACGATTTGTTGATCGTCCATGACGGCGGTGGTAGCGAGGGAATCACTTCGACTTTCAATGCCACCACTAACACTGGCTCAATTACGGCGGGGACAAATGGGGTTATCTACAAGAATATCGAACGATTAGATATCATAGGTACAAACTACGATGATTTGATTGTCGGGGGCAATGGGGATGATACTCTCAACGGTGATGATGGGAATGATATCCTCATCGGTGGCAAGGGTAATGATAGCCTCTATGGAGGATCGGGTACTGATACCTTTGCTTTCAATAGTTTCAATGAAGGCATTGATAGACTTGATGATTTCAACACTACTAATGAACTGATTCGGGTATCGGTTGCTGGTTTTGGTAGCGGATTATCAGCAGGTTCACTTCAGAAAAATCAGTTTACGATCGGATCATCTGCAACCACTAGCACTCAGCGATTTATTTACAACGATGTTACAGGTGCATTGTTCTTTGATCGAGATGGCAGTGCGAGTGCCTTTACTCAGGTGCAATTTGGACAACTTTCGAGTGGGTTGTCACTAACTAAAAACAATTTTGTGGTTGTTTAATTGTGATGAATGCTTTATCACTCTAAGTAGATAAAATCGAAAATAGTCGGATTGCGAGGTGTCTGAGATAGTAACTCGCATTCGATTCATCAATGCAATTATAGTGAGCGATCTGTCACTAATATCAAAGATAAAGCTGTGGCTCGATCCCTTAGAGTCTGCTTGGATACAACTATCAATCACTGTCGAAAATGCTGGAAATAAGGACTAGGTGGTCTTAGCCTTTAGTATGGGCGATCGCCTAAACTAAAAGTAAGCATCTTTTACGCACATAACCCCTATGGTTCAGTCTTTTAATCAACGCCTAACCCTAGAAGAATTTCTCGCACTTCCCGAAGGAGACATTACATACGAGTTTGTTAACGGTGAAGCTGTACCCAAATACAAAGATAATGAAATATCACCAAAATTTTTTCATAGCTCGACTACTGGTGCTTTATTTATATTATTGTCTGCATGGGCACAAGCAAAGGGTCGGGTTGTGATTGAATGGGCAATTAAACTAACACGAAATCAACAATATTGGATGCCTGTGGCCGATCTGACCTATATTTCTCATAAGCGTCTTCCTGCTGATTGGCTATTAGATGAAGCTTGTCCTGTCGCACCTGAATTAGTCATCGAAATCATTTCACCTGGTCAAACTTATGGTGAAATTGCCGAAAAAGCGACTGATTATCTGAAAGCTGGTGTTTATCGGGTTTGGGTAGTTGATACAAAAGCGAGAACTGTAACTGTATTTGCGCCATCTTCCTTGCCGATTACTTATCGATCTCATCAAGTAATTAGTGATGATTTGCTACCAGAATTGGAGATTACCCCTCACGCAATCTTTCAACAAGCTGGATTAAATACCTAAAATTTTATTAGTAATCATAATCAGCTAAAGTCTTGCCAATGAAAAGGCAATTTATAATCTGAATCGAATAGCACTAAAAAAGCATAAACTCTTAATTTCCAAGAAACAACCTAAATTTAGAGAGGCTTTTAACCCTGCTCCAGGCAGTGGATTTATTGAAAATTTGTCAATACCATCATACAGTAACAGGTCGCGCGTTGGCGGCTGTTTGAGTGATGGTAATGCGACAAAGTTACCTGGTGTGATAGACAGTCTATTGGATTGTTCAGCTTCACAGAGTATCCAATCGCTCTAGAGAAGAGTCATGAGGCACTAACAGAGTGAGAATTCCACCAACTAGTAATGTTGCTGCCATTACAAGCAACCCTCCAGTAAAACTATTAGTGGCATCCTTAACTAAGCCGATAACATAGGGAGCAACAAATCCTCCCAAATTGCCCACAGAGTTAATCAAAGCTAAGGAGCCAGCAGCAGCAGTACCGCTTAAAAAGGCGGTGGGTAAAGCCCAAAATGGCCCTAAAGCTCCCCAAATTCCTAATGCTGCCAACGAAAGGGATGCTAGAGCAGTCACAGGCTGATGAAAGTAAGCACTAAGAACTAATCCAAATGCCCCAATGAAAGCACAGATAGCAACATGAGCGCGGCGTTCTCTAGTTTGGTCTGAGTGGCTACTAATAAAGACCATTCCTAGCGCACCTACTAAATAGGGAATAGCTGAGGTAAATCCTACCCACAGGTCGCTTAATCCAGAAAAACTTTTAATAATTTGTGGTAGCCAGAAACTAATACCATAAAGACCAATTACTAGAGTGAAATAAATTATACTTAGTAGCCAAACTTTAGGATTGACAAGAGCTTGGAGTAAAGTGTAATTGTTGTGGCTAGTTTTGCGCTCGTATTCTAAGCGCAATCTCTCTTGAAGCCAGAAACGCTCCTCTGGTTCCAACCATTGAGCTTGCTCTGGACGTTCGCATAGATAACTCAGCACTACAAAACCCATAACGATGGCGGGTAAACCCTCTACTAGAAATAACCACTGCCAACCTGTTAATCCTGCAATTCCATGTAGAGTCAGTAGCAGACCAGAAAGGGGCGCTCCTACAACCCCAGCTATAGCAGTTGCTGCCATAAATGAAGCTATGGTTTTAGCGCGTTGAATTGTGGGAAACCAATATGTGAGGTAAAGAATAATCCCAGGAAAAAAACCAGCTTCTGCAATTCCCAAGAAAAAACGCAACAAGTAAAAGCTCAAAAGGCTTTTGACAAACATCATCCCGACGGCAATTACTCCCCAAGTGATGACAATCCGGGCAATCCAAACCCTAGCACCAATTCTTTCTAAGATTAGGTTACTAGGAATTTCAAACAAAAAGTAGCCCAGAAAAAAGATCCCTGATCCTAAACCGTAAACTGTGGAACTAAAGCCCAAATCCTGATTCATTTGCAAGGCTGCAAACCCGACATTAACCCGATCTAAATAAGCAATGACATAAAGCACAAACAATAAGGGAATCAGCCGCCGACTTACCTTATTTAATACCTTTTGTTGGAACGTTTTATCTGAGGTCATCTTAGTTGTCCGATATTATCCCTTGTGGTTGCTGTTGTTCAAATTTAAGTAATCGCCTTTGAGCAAGATAGGGTTATTGTCTACATTGATTGCTTTGCTTCTAAATACAGATTACAGCATCAGATGAAGCTCACTTGCATTTATATTTTGGGTAAACCCAAAGACTGTTGGTCATTTTCACGCTAGGGCGCAACGAAGAATGTCGGGACATTTTATTATGAGGATAAACCTTAGTAAAGACCAAGTACCAAAGATTAGCCCTAGTAAGTTGACACTGCCAGGTCAGCAAATGCAACGGAATGAAGAATTTGATTTTTGCCTTGCGGTACTAAGACGTTCTCTAACTCCTCAAGGCTTAATCATACCTGTAGTACCTCACTATCAAACAGTTCCTTGGATAGCTATGGCAGGTAGACAGATTTTTACAGAATTAGAAACAGTTTTTAGCGATCACTACTTTATGGCATCCAGTGAATTGAATCTTCTTAATACAATCTTGCTTGAAGATGAAGCAGAGAACAAATAGTTAATATACGCTGTTAACTTGCTAGCACCATACAATGTCGGTATTCTTTAGGCCAGCAGCAAATACTGTTAAATACTAAGTCTGCTATAAGAGATAGGATCTATGTACAAAAGTAGAATTTTAGGAGTAAACCTCTGTCTTTACAAGCTATCACCGTTCCCACAGCAACTTCTCAACCCCCAGCAGGCTTAATTGTCACTTTGCATGGTTGGGGTGCTAATGCTGAGGATGTAGCATCTTTGTTACCTTTGCTCAACTTACCAGATTACCAGTTTGTATTACCCAACGCACCTTATCCTTATCCCTATTCCCCTATAGGGAGGGCATGGTATGACCTGCGGGTAGAAAATATGTATCAAGGTTTGGCAGAAAGTCGGCAACTGCTAACAGATTTCTTGGAATCTTTAGAAAGTACCACGGGCATACCTTTGTCACGCACCATTTTAAGTGGATTTTCTCAAGGCGGAGCAATGACTTTAGATGTCGGCTCAAAATTGCCCTTAGCAGGTTTAGTTGTCATGAGCGGGTATTTACATCCTGACGCACTAACGGCAGTTAAAAGTGGGATTGGGCCGACTTTAATCACTCACGGTAGATATGATGAAGTTGTGCCCCTGCAAGCTGCTTTGAAGGCACGAGAAACTCTAAAGTCTCTAGGAGTGGCAGTAGAATATCACGAATTTGATATGGGGCATGAAATAGATCCAAAAACGTTAGAGGTGCTACGAAATTTCGTTGTAAATACAATTGCTTAGTCAGGATTACGAATTTTTTATAAATTCTGGTACAAATTCTGACAATTTTCACGAACTTAATGACTTCTAATGAGTAATATATATTGGGTGGCTGCGTTTGGCGCAACTTAACCCATGCTGAAGGCGAGTGCTGGATAAGGGAGGGGCAAGTATTATGACAACTCTAAGCATTTCCCAAAAAGAAATTGCTGCCATGAGTGCAGTAGAAGTAGAAGAACTAGCTACACGTCTGGAACTGGATAATTATAGTAATGCTTTTGAGGGTTTAAATGATTGGCATCTATTGCGAGCGATCGCATTTCAGCGTCCAGAGTTAGTTGAACCCTATATCTACCTTTTAGACTTGGAACCCTACGATGAAGCTTAGTTGAGAGTTAGGAGTTGGGAGTTAAGAATTAGGATTTATAACTATTTAGTACTAATTTTGTAACGACTCACTCCTAACTTTTTACCATGACTAATCCAAAATTGAACAGGGTTCTCATTGGTGTAGGTGGCGGTATCGCCGCCTACAAAATCTGTGAACTGGTTTCGACGCTGTTTAAAACCGGGGTAGAAATCCGAGTCATCCTCACTCGTTCGGCGCAAAAATTTATCACGCCTCTGACAATAGCCACTCTATCTCGTCATCCCGCCTACACAGATGATGATTTTTGGCAACCAACTCACTCTCGTCCGTTGCATATTCAGTTGGGTGAATGGGCAGATGTGATGGTAATTGCCCCTTTGACAGCTAATACATTAGCAAAGTTAGCCTACGGAATGGCGGATAATTTACTCACAAATACCGTGCTGGCTTCTACTTGTCCCGTCCTGTTAGCACCGGCAATGAATACTGATATGTGGGAACAGCGATCGGTGCAACGGAATTGGCAACAGTTATTGACAGATAGCCGATATCATGGAATGAGTACAGCATCAGGGTTATTAGCGTGCGATCGCATCGGTGCTGGTAGATTAGCAGAACCTCCAGAAATTTTGGCTCACATCCAATCGTTGTTACACACTCAAGGCAAACGAGATTTAGCAGGTAAACGAGTGTTAATTAGCGCTGGGGGAACGCGAGAGTTTCTTGACCCAGTGAGGTTTATTGGTAATCCTTCCACAGGTAAAATGGGATTGGCGCTATCTCAAGCAGCACTTCACCGAGGGGCAAACGTTACTCTGGTACATGCCCCAGCTAATTGGGATGTACCATTGGGAGTGCAAGCGATTCCCGTTGTTAGTGCAGACGAAATGCAGCACGTCATGGTGGAATGTTTACCCAACGCTGATCTAATTGTGATGTCAGCAGCCGTGGCCGATGTGAAGCCACGAGATTATAGTACAGAGAAATTGCCCAAGCGATCGCTCCCCCAAGCTTTACCCTTGGAACCCGTACCGGATATAGTCGCCCAATTAGCAGAACTCAAACAGTCACATCAAATATTAATTGGTTTCGCTGCACACACTGGAGATATTGTCAATCCCGCATTAGAAAAATTACAGAAGAAAAAATTAGATGCGATCGTTGCCAATCCTATCGATCAACCTGATAGTGGTTTTGGGAGTGATAATAATCAAGCCATATTTTTAGATAGTCAAGGAAATCAGGTAGAAATTGCACCTTGTTCTAAATTAGAAATGGCACATCAATTATTTGATTTTGTGATCACGGAATTTTAGATTTTCAATTTTGCGGCAAGTAGGGATAATTGATGAATTGCCCTTACGTGAAAATCATTCTTTTCGGCTATTATTTGCATAAAATTCAACAACATACGTCCTGTAAAGCACTGTCTCATCCAAGAGATGAAAATCTGCGTCGATTGCGTCAAGTTGATCGCAAGCAATGGAAACAAGAGAGCGGCTATCATCGACGTTCTTTGTCTGAAACTGCCATGTTTCGGCTCAAGGTAATTTTTAGAGGTCAGTTACGACGCTTTTTTGAAAATCTTGCCGCCCTTGTTATTTCTTCAATGTGCTGCCCTCATAAATGCATCCGCTCGCAAACAAGATAGTTTTTACCGTCCTGTTTCACCTATCTGATCTGCATCGTCTGCTACTCCATTGCGAAAGCGCACTTCTAAGCCGTGTTCTGGCTCCCAGTCACACTCAGCTATCAACTCAAAGGTAGCAATATGCAGGTCATACTCAACGTGGGGCGGCACATAGATATATGAGAAAGTGACCTCATCCCAGACCTGAATGGGATTAGCCAGCGGCGGCATTGACTCATCTCCAATCATGTCACGATATACATCATAATTTTGCAGCACCAGAGGAGCAGTGATGCGTAACACATCTGGTGGTAAGGCTAGAGCTTGCCGAATAGCTTCACGCTGGAGCGATGAAAGTTCCCCAATCTGCCCCTGTTCAAAATCCACGAAAATCGGTACACAGCGATCGCCCAAAACAGCACATTCTGCTAAAGTCCAGTGGTTATCTTCGATTCTTATCTGTCCAAACTCAGCATCGTAGTAACTCCTTGGGGATTTCATCATTTTCAGGTACTACCTTTATTCATCAAAATTATGAAAAAATATGTTTATCTTTGTTCTTAGTTACATATTCTTGCTCAGGTCCTTACCAGTAATATCCCTCTTCTGTCACTCTCGGAAAACTTTTGCCATTTCTGAATTTTAGAGCTTTTGTATACGAAGCGATGGCTTTGCCCGCACTTCGACAAAGCTACTTCGGCTGCGCTCAGTACAAGTCAGTGACCACCGCAGGCATCGCAAGATTTTTCCTAATAACAAATACAATATAGCGGTTCCCATTCAGATGCGGTACAACATTATATCGCGGGGTGTAGGGGCACAGCAGTGCCCATTGGTGTCAACTTAAGAAGGTAAAGCCCAAATTTGTTGAGTGTAAGCGTCAATCTCTCGATAGCGCTTACGCCTGGCTTTGATTA
>NZ_JBALDD010000072.1:0-46793 GCF_036917555.1 Nostoc sp.
TTCTCGATTTCCTCAATCGGTGGTGCTGGTAAATGTTTTTGCTGCCGCAGGTCTGGGTTTCCAATTCTGGCTGGACGTTTTTTACTCATGATGTATCACTAAGAACATCAATCAAGATGTTCTTAGATTACATCTTCTGCATCCTTTTTGCTTAAGTTGACACCAATGGGTAGTGCCGTGCCCCTACGGGTGTACCTCACGCAAACGAGAAGCGCTATAATACAACCTTTTTGCCACAATAAAGTCAGGATGTGTATACCCTTGTTCTCATCAATTGCCTATGAAACTCTCCCAACTCCGAGCCATAGTTGCAGTCGCAGATCGTGGTAACTTTAGTGAGGCAGCCTTAGAATTGCAGCTTTCCCAACCTGCGATTAGTCATGCCATTGCCACCCTAGAAGAAGAATTAGGTGTGCCATTATTTGCTAGAGGTCGTCACGGTGCTGTCCTGACACCTGCTGGAGAGCGCATTTTGTATCATGCGCGTCAAGCAATGCGGCATCTAGAGATGATGCAACACGAAGCAAACTTGCATAAAGGTTTACACGGTGGTCATGTGCGAATTGCGGCTTTTCGGAGCGTCGCTACTCATCTATTACCAAAAGCGATGCCTACGGCGGGCTACGCCTACGCCCAATTTCACAATCAATTCCCAGAAATTGCTGTCACAATCATAGAGTGTGCTGCTTTCACGGATGTAGAGCAGTGTTTGCATGATGGACGTGCCGATATTGGTATTACCTGTCTGCCAACTGGTGAAAAATTTGAAACCTGGGAAATTTTTCGGGATGAGTATGTAGCTTTACTACCACCAGATACCAAAATTAGTAGTGCAAAAATTACTTGGGAAGACATCGCAGCCTATCCGCCGGTTTTGCTTCCTTGTACACCCTGTGGACGCATTCTTCACAACCACCTGAAGACTTTCGCAATTCCAATCAATATTGCTACCGACATTCAAGAAGATTCTACAGTCGTTAGCATGGTGAATCAAGGACTGAGAGCAGCTATTATGTCTCGTTTAGCAGCTGTACCCATTCCCCCAAAGGTGCAGGTATACAGTTTACCTGCACCACTCGAAAGAGTAATTGCAACGGCAATTTTATCTAATACTCTGCAAGTACCTGCGGTATTCACCTTTTTGGAGATGTTGAGTAAATTTGATTTTTACAGTTTAGCTAAATTCACTTATTGAATACATACGAATTACGAATTACGAATTACGAATTACGAATTAGTTAAACCGATGCCTCCTTTAGCGAATTCTTCAACAGTTTTTTGTGAGAATTCATGAGTTGCGATCGCTTGCAACATTGCCAGTGGTAAAGTTAAATGATCCGCCCCGGCTTGCAACGATGCGGCTGCTTCTTCAGGAGATTTGATACTAGCTGCCAAGATTTCCGTATCACTACCTTTAAGTACGCTAGCCATATCCCGCACTAAAGCAATACCATCAGCTAACAATCGGGTAGCGCGATTTACATAAGCTATGGCAATTTTAGCTCCTGCTTCTCGTGCTACTGCTGCCTGGGCTGCACTATAAATCGCTGTCACCGAACAGGTAATCTCTGGCGATAGACTCGCCACCACTTCAAACCCCAACGGTGTTGCGGGAATCTTCAAAATCGTTTGTGAACCAATAATCTCGAAAGCTTTCCTACCTTCAGCTAGCATCCCAGCTTTATCAGATGCTATAAGTTGATAGTATAACGGGCCATTTGTCAAGGCAACCAATTTTTTGAGCGTGGTTTCTGGTGGAGTATTGCTTTGAGATAACAGTGTGGGATTCGTTGTAATACCTTTTACCCATCCCCAAAGCTTAACAACTTCAGCTTCCGATGCGATCGCTGAGTCTAGATATAGTGCCATACTTAATTCCTCACTTTTTCCTACCTGCATTTCTCCTGCTACACACCATACATCGTCTAGAAGCTTTGCACTGATATTTCTGCTGATCCCGATCAGATAAGTATTTTACCTGTTTATCTATACTTTTTTAAATACCTACCCTTGAAAACCACTATTCATTCCCCTTTCCTGAAGAAATGCATCAAATGTAAACCTATCCGGTAGCGAAGTTTGTGCGCCTGGTTTTGTCGCTGTCAAAGCACCTGCTGCTGCACCCCAAACAACTGCTTGATGTAAGGAAAGTCCTTCAAAAAGCGCCGCCGCTAAACCACCATTGAAAGCATCGCCTGCGGCTACTGTGTCAACTGCATGAACTGAAAACGCAGGTACAAAAAACTTATCTTCAGCAGTGGCACAAAAAACACCCTTAGCACCTAGTTTGACGATCGCACATTTCACACCTCGTTGCAATAAAATCGCAGCGGCTTTAGCTGCTTGTTCTTCTCCATTTACAGGAAAACCAACCAACTGCGCTGCTTCAACTTCATTCGGTGTGATAATGTCTACCAATGGATACAGTTCATCTGGTAAATTAGATTGTGCGGGTGCGGGGTCAAAAATTACTTTTATATTTGCACCTTTTGCGGCTTTAGCAGCAGTAACCACGGCAGTAATAGGAATTTCTAGTTGTAAAAGTAGTGCTGTAGCTTCTGGTAAAAAGTGGGATAATCGCTCTACATCTTCTTGATTGACGCGCTCATTTGCACCAGGAATAACGACGATTTGATTTTCACCAGTATGACTCACGGTGATAATAGCGACTCCAGAACTAACAGTTTCATCCACAAAAATGTTATCAGTCTGTACACCAGATGCTTGCAAATTGTTAACAAGTTCCTTACCAAAATCGTCTGCACCTACACGCCCCACAATCTGGGTAGGAATGCCTAATTTTGCTAATGCTACGGCTTGATTGGCTCCTTTCCCTCCCGAAACTTTAAAAAATTCTTCTCCTAGCAACGTTTCTCCTGCAACTGGCAACCGGGGTGTTGTTGCTACTAAGTCTATATTGATGCTGCCGAAGACGATAATACTCATGATGCTGATTTTTATTGAGCTTAAACTTATTTTGATTGATATTACAGGATGCCAGTAACGCAATATCATCACATCTCGCATATTGACAACTACTCAACCCAGTTTTCTAATAGGAGCGTAGGAATACGAGAAAACTCTCGCACATTATTGCTGACTAGGGTAACTCCTAAACTCAGTGCATGAGAAGCAATGAGCATATCCATTGCACCAATAATAAGTCCTCTACTTTCGAGATCACTTCTGATGCTGCCGTAAATCGTTGCAGATGATTGATTGAATTCGACAATTTCTAGAGGTAGCAGAAATTGCATTAGGGCGATGCGGTTTTTCTCTTGCTGTTGGCTTTTAGCAACTCCATATTCGAGTTCGGCAACGGTGATGGAGGAGATACCAACATCAGAAATGCTAAGGGTTTGGAATTTATCCAGTACTTTTTGGGGTTTTTGCTTGATGAGGTAAATACAGATGTTGGTATCAAGCAGGTATCGCATTTAAAAGGTTTCTCTGGTGTCGAGGAGTGGCTGATCTCTGGTAGTCATGAAGTCATCAGAAAAATTGTCTAGACTCTCAATGAGGGATTCCCAAGGGTTGTCTTTGGCAATCAGGACAATGGCGTTACCAATTTTTTTGATATAAACTTCAGTACCAGTAAGTTGAAAGTCTTCGGGCAAAATGACGATTTGGTGAGTGCCATCAGTGGTGAGTTTAGCAGTGTTCATGGTGGTGTTTAAGGATTATTAATACAGAAACCAAAACATGGGTTATGTTGCTGATATTGAATATCTACAGGAATCAGAACGGCACAGGCGAATTTGCTCATTCTTTTGATTAACTATCAGCATCATCCCTTGTGTTCCACACTGAGGACATTCGGAACCAGTTATTTTTCTCTCTTCAGGTAGTTTTATTGAGTGATTACAGGAATGACACTTACGGTAACGCTTGTTATTCGGACTAACTTCCATTCCTATCGTGCCGCATTTTGGGCAAATATCGCCTTGAGTATAAGTATTGCTGTCTTGTGTTCCACTTCCACAGTGAATACAGATGTAATAGTTATTTTTTGGTGACTGGTATCTGCTCTCTCTACTATCAATTATTTCACTGCATCCCCAGCATTCGTTCAAATAAATATTATGGTCATGACCTTCTCCATGTTTGCAAGAAAAAACTGTAACCCTGAATCTAGTACTAAATTGAGAATATTCTATATTATGCGGCATTATATCTTCACATACAGAACACTTGAGCCTTGAGCGAATTTCGTTAATGCGATTAATCCACCCTGATAGTTTTGGTAAGTAATCCTCCCGTCTTCTCAAATCAGGTAGAGATGGCACAATATCTACTGCTTTAAAAAGTTCTAGTAAAGACCAGTTTTTCCAATCTTGTGAACATTCAGCAGATAAACGCGCTCCATACAAACCAAAATTTGAATTTGAGCTTCTGTTTGGTTGAAATAAGTTACAGCTATTTCTTGCACGCGGGCAATAAGCACTAGTTACTCTTTTAGCCTCACCTGTTGTTTGAATTTCTTCTCTCTCCCATAGTTTCCCTTCACAGTATTTAACTTTCACCTCTGTAGGTTTGCAGTAAGGCAATAACGGATCAAGATTTATAGGCTCAGGAGAATTTTTAGCATATTGAATTACATAACTTGTTAATAATTCGTGTACTTCCTGGAAAACTTCATTGCTTCGATTTGGATGTTCCTTAGCCCATAGTATTTTCAGGACACATCTTATCAAATCATCATTTTCTGGACTAGTGTTATGAATACGTTTAAACTCAGTAAGAAATAGAGAAATATTGGTATTTTCTTTTGCTAGGCGATAAACACATAGTATTTTTGCTTCTCTTGACAAATAATGCCAAATAAATAAGGAGCCATCTGTTATAAAACTCCACACTAATCGTATTTGATCTTCTGGGAGCAAAAAATGGAATATTTTAAGGATTGGTTCTTTGTATCTTACTCCTTCTGGAAGTTTGTCAATTAATATTATACGTTCTTCATTGGAAACAGAATTAATCACATTACCAATTTTTTGGATGATATCTTGATTTTCTAATTGACATTCTACTTTCAGCTTTGATAATAGTATTAATATTTTTTCTTCTGGCGATAAAAACTCTAATATTTCATCCCATCTTTTAACGCTATCTGGCAGTTGAGACAGCAAATTTTGACGTTCATTGTTTGGAGTTTTAGCAAGAGTTTTTGCAATATGGTATATAGTATTAGTGTTTTCAATAACACTATTATTAAGCCTTGCTCTCAGAATAGTAATTTGTTCAACAGCAGGTAAAAATTTTAAAATTGCGTCGTTAGATTTAACCAAATTCTTGTGTCGAAATATAGAAATTAGTTTTGTGATATCTTTTTCTGCTGAACCTTCAAGTATCTCTGCAATTTTAAAAATATGATCTTGATAATTTAAAGCTTGTTGATTACTGATTTGACTTACAAGAATATCAATACGTCTATCTCCTGGCGCTATAGGCCAAATTTGTTGTTCCAGAATAATATAATCAGGTATACTTATCCAGGAAATACCTAATTTTGAATGCACTAAAAGCTCTCGCAATTCAGATAATAATATGTCTCTAATAGAAATACTTTCTATATTGCTAATCAGTTCAACCAAGCATTTTACGTGTAATTTTATCTTGAGGCGCTTACGATCTTCTGGATAATCAACATACAATTTATATAATTTGCCGATTATTTTATCACATTTTTCCAAATTTTCATTTTGAATATTTGAGATAATATTAAATACTTCCTCTCGCAAAGCAGCATCTATTTCTGTACTTAAATCATCAGGTAAAAGCTGTAAGCATAATTTTAACTGCTTATTATATGGCAATAATTGTCGAATATTTCGAGCTTTATAGTGCATCAGAATAGTCTCTGGCACGTAATCTAAAAAACGATTCTTTTGCCAAGCGAGAAAAATATTTAACTTTTTATCGGCTAAAGAAACAGCTTCTTCGATGGAGTTATTATTGAGATATGCCCAAAATGCCAACGCACAAAATTTAGGATCGCTATGATTAATGCAGCATTCAATGATATCGGAATCCTTTTCTTCACTTAAATTAAGTAAGTGCAAATTGCTTGCTCTATATCCGTTCCCATATCTTCTTAACTCAAACTTTACTAGTGTTCCTTCTTTTAAATCAGACTCTGAACAATAAATTTCTACTCTATGCACCCATATATCACCTTTTCCCTGACATTCTACAAATCCATAATCATTTATTTGACCTGTTTGATTGTTGAAACCACCAAACCATTTAATTTTGCCAACTTCTTTAAATGACTTCACCACCCCAATTTCTCTCATCGCGCACCTGTGTTTAGCTAGTTTATACGGCTAGTATTCCCACAGGTATGCGATTTGTCACATTGAATTTAACGCTTAACTAAAGATAAATCCGGTGTTAGCCTATGCAAAACTTGCTTCAATACCATCACTGTCCAATCTATATCAGCTTCAATCGTATCACGTCCCAATGTGATGCGAATTCCCCCCAAAGCAGCTTTTTCGGAATAACCCATCGCTAACAATATCGGGCTAGGGCTAAGTTTACCACTATGACAGGCAGCACCAGCACTGATGCCGATACCTGCAAGATTTAGCTGCCGTACTAAGGCTTTACCACTGAGTTTTTTGCCATCAGCGTTTTCTAAGCACATACTCACATGGTGAGGCAAGCGATCGCAGCCATCCCCTGTAACAATTAAACCAGGAATTTCAGCTAATTGGGCAAAGGCGCGATCGCGTAACTGAATTAACCGTGGTGTTTCTGTAGCTAATTCTTCGGCTGCTAATTCTGCTGCGACACCAAATCCGGCAATTATCGGTACTGCTTGCGTACCAGAACGCAGTCCCATTTCTTGTCCACCACCACCTAGTAAAGGCATCAAATCCACACCAGGACGCACGTACAACGCCCCTGCACCTTGTGGGCCATATATTTTATGACTGGAAAGGCTAAGTAAGTCTACAGGTAGTTGTTGCACATCTATGGGTAAGCGTCCTGCAACTTGCACTGCATCTGTGTGGAACAAAGCCCCATGCGATCGCACAATTTTACACAGTTCCTCTATTGGTTGCACAGTTCCTACTTCACTTTGACCGTAAATTATAGAAACTAAGGTTGTGTTATGTCGCAACGCCGCCTTTAAATCTAAGGGGTTGACTCTGCCTTTAATATCTACAGACAAGCGTGTAACTTCCCAACCCCACATTTCTAACAACCCTACTGTCTCAGAAATTGCGGAATGTTCTACGCTGGAAATAATTAGATGTTGAGGTACAGCATACAACCGAGCCACACCCATAATCGCTAAATTATCTGCCTCAGTGCCACCAGAGGTAAAAACGATCGATTCAGGGGTAGCGGCGTTAATTAAACCAGCAACTTGGACTCTGGCTTGTTCTACAACCGTTGCCGCCCGTTGTCCCCACTCATGTAAGCTGGAAGGATTGCCCCACTGTTGAGTGAGGATTGTTTGCATAACTGCGATCGCTTCTTTTCGAGTCGGAGTAGTGGCGCTGTAATCTAGATAAATTTGCATATAACCGATAATGGTGAGAACACACGTTAGTGATAGACTGCGGATTTGTCAGCATATACAGTTTTAGTGGACAAATCCTGAAAAAAATATCTGTAATTCTACATCTAATAGTGGATTTTTCCCTTTACTTGAAAACTTATTTCTCTACTTAATTCAGAACACAAAATTTTGGGAATGATAAATATATCCACTCTCAATCCACTTTTAACAGATTACAGTGCAACTTATCTCTAGACAAAGATATTTTTTATATATCTTTTTACTGACATTCTCTCTCGCTGGTTGTCAACGAGTCCAATCCTACAATCAGCGTCCAGCACCCTTACCACAAGACCCGTTAATTCAAGTTTACTTTAACCATTCTGAGTCTTCAGAATACCAAGAAGCTTACCGTCAGCAAACTCGCCTGGGGGATGATTTAGAAAAACAGATTGTGGATGCTATTACGAATGCTAAATCTACAGTAGATGTAGCGGTGCAAGAATTACGTTTACCCAAAGTTGCCCAAGCATTGGTTGATAGACAAAAAGCTGGGGTAAAAGTCAGGATAATTTTAGAAAATATCTATAGCCGACCTTGGAGTAGCTTAACATCTGCTGAAGTAGGTAAGTTAGATAAAAGAGAACAAGAACGCTACAACGAATTTCGCCAATTTATCGATATTAACCACGATAATCAACTTAGTCCAACGGAAATCAATCAAAGAGATGCTTTGATGATTTTGCAGAATGCCAAAATTCCCTGGCTAGACGATCGAGCAGATGGTTCAGCGGGTAGCAGCTTGATGCATCATAAATTTGTAATTGTGGACAATCGCCTCGTAATTATCACTTCAGCTAATTTTACATTAAGTGATACTTCTGGTGATTTTACAAATTCCAGCAGTTTAGGCAATGCCAATAATTTATTGCAGATTGACAGCCCAGAATTAGCTGCTTTATTTACAGAAGAGTTTAATATCTTATGGGGAGATGGCCCGGGAGGTCAAGCAGATAGTCGATTTGGTTTGCAAAAGCCGATACGTTTACCTAAACAAATAACTTTAGGTAACACCCAAATTACAGTGCAATTTTCGCCTACTTCTCCAACTCAACCTTGGAATAACAGTAGTAATGGTTTAATTGGTAAAACTTTGGATTCAGCAAGCAAGTCTATTGATATGGCATTATTTGTCTTTTCTGAACAGCCTCTTGCCAATATTTTAGAAAAACGCCATCAACAAAGTGTACAAATTCGCGCTTTAATTGAACCACAATTTATTTATCGTCCTTATAGCGAAGCCTTAGATATGATGGGGGTTTCTCTGAGTAACAAATGTAAATATGAAGTTGACAACCATCCTTGGTCAAATCCAATTACTACCGTAGGTGTACCTGTGTTACCCAAAGGCGATTTATTGCATCACAAATTTGGTGTTATTGATAGCCAAACAGTAATTACAGGTTCTCATAATTGGTCAGATGCTGCCAATAATGGTAACGACGAGACACTTGTGGTGATTGAAAATCCGATAGTTGCTGCCCATTATGTGCGAGAATTTGCTCGTCTTTATACCAAAGTTAAACCAGGCTTACCACCAGCAATTCAAGAAAAAATTAAATTAGAACAAACACGGTGTCCTCAAATAAAAACTTCTTCATCAACTGAGTTACAAGCAATTCAAAAAGTAAATATTAACACCGCCAGTTTAGAAGAATTAGTAACTCTTCCTGGCGTAGGTAATAAGTTAGCACAGCGAATAATTCTTAGTCGTCAACAGCAAAAATTTACATCTTTACAAGACTTAGAACGAGTTTCAGGAGTGAGTGCTAGAACTGTAGAAAAATGGGATAATCGCGTAATTTGGTAGGGTAGCACAGCTGTGTTACCCTATGATTATGATAGTTTGTATTCTACTTAGTTAAAAAGATGTAAGATTACACAAATGCGGTATTTAAACGCGATCGCTAGCTAAATCAACCAAACTGCGGAAATGCCCATTCTGAGAAAATCGTTCTGCTATTATTTGTTGATAAACTGCCTCATAGCCATCAGTCATGTGCTTAACACTGAAAAGATTTTCGACATACTGACGACAAGCATAACGGTCTAACTCGATGGCGCGATCAATTGCACTGATGCACTCTTGAATATTATTGCAGAGGAAACCCGTCTTGCCGTGGGAAATTACCTCTTCAGTAGACCCCAATTTTATCGCAATTACTGGTGTACCCGAAGCCATTGACTCTACCATTACCAATCCAAATGGTTCCCGCCAAGTGATTGGAAACAGAGTTGCTACTGCACCACCCATCAGAGCATTTTTTTGAGCATGGTTGGCTTCACCCAGATACTCAATTTGCTCTCCGTCAATATGTGGTTTAATTTCCTTCTCAAAGTATTCCACATCAACGACATCTATTTTACCTGCCATTTTTAAATGCCAACCAGTTTCTTTGGCGATTTCTATGGCTAAGTGCGCTCCCTTCTCTGGAGATATCCTACCCAAAAACGCTAAGTAAGGAGGATCTTCTGGTTGGGAATGAAACTCATAACTGCTAACATCAATTCCGTTGTAAACTGTTGCTATAGAGTTCAACCCTAACCTTGGTTCTCGTTGTGCATTGGAAATATTGACGTAGGGTTGCTTTTTACCAAAACTAAACATCTTTTCGTTGTCAGGGTTAAAAGTACCATGCAACGTGTGAACTGTAGGGGTTTTGACGAGATTCGCGTAAGCCAGTGCCCCATGCCCGATATGGGAGTGAATAATATCAAACTCTTCTGCGCGTTCATAAACCGAAGCTAGATTCAGCATCTCGTAAATGCCGTAATCTTTGATAGTAGAATCGAGTCTGAGGGCATGGGGATGAACTGACGTTAATGTTCCCAGACTAATAGAATCTCCCGATGCAAATAAAGTTACTTCGTGTCCGCGTCGGACTAATTCATCGGTCAGTAACCCCACTACTAATTCTACACCACCATAAGCTGGGGGTGGAACTCTTTCCCAGAGTGGAGCTATTTGAGCAATTCGCATCATAAACCTCCTAAAAAATAAAACTTGAATTAGAAGTTTTTTATTTCTGTTGTTTTAGTGCTGGTAATTGATTCACTTTACATCAGAAAGTAACTTCAGATACTAAACTTATTAACAATCTCTTTCAAATCTTATGCTGTTACTTCTATATTCTTTGTCTATCCTAGTACGGAAATTACCCACTCCTAAAGAGGTAAATATATTCTATTTGATTAATTTTTGGTAGCTTATTGAATGTTAAATATAGATGTTTTTGACAAAGAGTAATTCACTAAAATCGTCAAATTTTAAATTAAATGCTGATAATAGGCACAAAAACTCTACTATTGCCTGTCAATTATCTAATTTACAAAAGTTAATTAAATAATAAATCGTGTAGTCACTTTTTGGGCGGCTTTCCGTACTCTCAAGAATAATTTAGAGTAGCCCAAAGGACAGATTTTGGTAAAGTAGGTAGTTGGAAATCAGAAGCAGCAATTTTTCTGATAAGTTCTATCCAAGTTCTTAAAGGTAACAATTAACTATTAGACATTTTTAGAAATTAAATATGCGTTATCCAGAACCCTTGTAGAGACGTAGCACTGCTACACCAGATGTCTAGTATAGGTGAAAGTTTATCTACCTTATAACCAGTTGTTCAAGCTGCTTGTCTGATTAATTGAGATACTATTGGATTCTCCACTAGTCAAAAGAGAGAGAAGATAGTTAAATCATTGACTTATTACATTAAATGTGATATTTTATATTCCTATCAATAAAAATCATATATAAACGTGAATATCTCTCCATCTCTCAAAAAACCGCGTGTCTCATGGCAGGCGGTTTTCTCAGTGCTGATGTTTGTGTTCATGTACCTGCCCATACTGGTACTTGGCTTTTATAGCTTCAATCAGTCGCCCTACAGTGCAACTTGGCAAGGATTCACTTTCGATTGGTATTGCAAGTTGTTCAGTGACGATCGCATCTTATCGGCTTTGCAAAACAGTATGATAGTTGCAGGTTGTGCCGTGGCAATTTCAGCAGTGCTGGGAACCTTGATGGCGGTTGGGTTGGCGCGTTACGAATTTCCTGGTAAGAAATTGTATCGTGGTATTGCTTACCTACCATTGATTATTCCCGATATTGCGATCGCAGTGGCTACCCTAGTATGTCTAGCAGCCTTTGCAATACCTTTGAGTTTGTGGACGATAGTTGCAGCCCATGTCGTGTTTTGTCTGGCATACGTCGGACTTGTGGTTGCTTCCCGCCTGACTAATTTAGATCCCCACTTAGAAGAAGCAGCACTAGATTTAGGTGCTACACCAACCCAAGCTTTCATTAAAGTATTGTTACCTCAATTAATGCCTGGGATTGTCGCTGGTTGTCTCTTGGCTTTTGTCCTCAGCTTAGATGACTTTCTCATTGCCAGTTTTACTGCTGGTAGCGGTTCTAACACCCTGCCAATGGAAATTTTTAGCCGGATTAGAACCGGAGTTAAACCTGATATTAATGCGCTGAGTGTCATGTTAATTTCAGTATCTGCGATCGTTGCCCTTGTAGCTGAATTAATTCGCGTTTCTGGAGAAAATAAAACTTTTAAATAAGAGTCACAATTGCCAATAAAAGTTATAGGTAGGTGATTTCGTTCTTCGTGAACTTTTTTAGATAGTGAACAACAGCTATATTAAAATTTAGGGTGCATTACGGCAAGCCTAACGCCTGAATATTATGGCAATGTACCGTACTTTCTGCTAACACAACGTCATAGTATAGATAAGTAAATAAATATAATTTATTCATCCTTATGCCCTCGTGTGAAAGATAGTTTTAAGCACATGAATAAACTTCCGTGTTCGCTTCTCTACATAACTGTTTTCAATTAGATAACATTGGGGCTAACTTTGGAGAAGATGCTATTTCCCCCTCATTATGCAAATCTGCCAAAATCCCAATTGCTCAAATCCATTCAACTCTGATAGCAATAGATTTTGCGTGAGTTGCGGACAAAGTAACTTTGGCAAACTTCTCAGAAACCGTTACCGCGTATTAAGACTCTTAGGTGAAGGTGGATTTAGTAGAACTTATGCTACAGAAGATGTAGACAGACTAAATGCCCCTTGCGTCATCAAGCAATTTTTCCCGCAGTTTCAGGGAACAGGACAACGTACTAAAGCCGCAGAATTTTTCAAAGAAGAGGCTTTTCGGTTGTATGAACTGGGAGAAAATCATACCCAAATTCCCAGATTACTAGCTTATTTTGAACAAGGTACTAGCTTGTATCTCGTACAAGAATTTATTCAAGGAAAAACTCTCTTACAAGAAGTTCAGCAACAAATTTATGGCGAACAACAAATTTGGGAACTTTTAGCTGATTTATTGCCAGTTCTGGAATTCATTCATACCCATAACGTCATTCATCGGGATATCAAACCAGAAAATATTATCCGCCGTGCAAGTGATGAAAAACCCGTCTTAATTGACTTTGGCGGTGCTAAACAGGTGACACAAACCAGTATAGGAAGACAAGCTACGGTAATTTATACCCTTGGCTATGCCCCAACAGAACAAATGGCTGGGTTTGCTTGTCACGGCAGTGATTTGTATGCTTTGGGCGTAACTTGTGTGCGTCTTTTAACTCAATGTTTGCCTTTGCAGGATGCTTCTGGACAGATTAATGACCCTATTTATGATGCCATGAATGCTAAATGGTTGTGGCACGAACGTTTACAGAAAAAAGGCATTACTATCAGCGACGACTTAGGGAAAATCTTAGATAAATTACTCAAGCATCTACCGAGTGAAAGGTATCAAACAGCAGTAGAAGTCATCAACGATGTAAAGTTTGCCACATCGAACATTGAACCTGTTGCCTTAAAAATTGTTTCGATGCCTCAACCTATATTACCGCCGCTACCACAAAAAGTAATTGTACCATTACCCCCATTAGAAACCTTTGAATTTGACGTAGTGACAGTAGACACAGGTGGTAGAGAAGTAAACCGCATAAACTGTAATGCAAACTTCTTTGCTGAAGAATTAGGTAAGTCTATCACATTAGAAATGGTATCAATTCCTAGTGGTAGTTACATGATGGGTTCACCAGAGTTTGAAGGAGATGCTGACGAACGTCCACGACATCAAGTTACCGTTGAACCATTTTTTATGGGGAAATTTCCTGTAACTCAAGCACAGTGGAGAGTAGTAGCAGCTTTACCCAAAGTCAAACAAGCTTTAAATCCCCATCCATCAAAATTCAAAGGTTTAGACAGACCAGTAGAAAATGTATCTTGGTATGAGGCTGTAGAATTCTGTCTCAGGCTATCAGAAAAAACTGGACGCGACTATCGTTTACCGAGTGAAGCGGAATGGGAATATGCTTGTCGGGCTGGAACTACAACCTCATTCCATTTTGGCGAAACTATTACTCCTGAGTTAGTCAGCTGCACTATCGAACCAAAAAGCAAATTCCGTAAAGAAACAACAAACGTCGGTAGTTTTGAAGTTGCCAATGTTTTTGGATTGTACGATATGCACGGGTTAGTTTGGGAATGGTGTGCTGATTCGTGGCATAACAATTACAACGACGCACCCTTAGATGGAACAGCTTGGGAAGTTGGCGGCGATATAAATCGCCGGGTGCTACGCGGTGGTTCTTGGAGTTTCAGTGCAGAACTTTGTCGCAGCGCCAGTCGTAGCTGGAATGAGTCAGACGGTGGACTGAGGGTTTGTGGCTTTAGAGTAGTATTTTCTGTAGAGGAGATTATTTAGTAATTTAATTACAAGGTTGTATAAATTATGAACAATAGAATTGAGAAAGGTGACATAGTACTTATAAATAAAAGTGGAAAATATCATCAGCAAGTGGGTGAAGTTAGTGAGGTAGATTACAATATTTTCTTTGTTAAAATAGTCTTAGTAAAGTTAGGTAATCAAGAAGAAGCCTTTGAAGAAAAAGATTTACAATTAAAAACTAAAAAGCCCAGTCTGCAAGAAGTTATTGCATCAATAGACAAAATTATAGAACAAGTTGATCGGATTCACCACTTGCCGACAAAAGAGAAAGTAGAGTTACCCAACCGTCTGAAGTATCTGAAATTAGATATTCCTAAACTAGATAAGCAGTTGATTCAAAAAAACTTCGACAGTATAAATAAAATACTCGCAGAAACAAGAGAAACAGACTCATCAGCAAGTTTCTGGCAGGAAATAGATCCTAATTTGGATAAAATAAGCTGGTGGATTAGAACAAGTCTGTGAATTAATAAGTAAATCGGCGAGAATAAATCAGCTTTCTTTGGTTCTCAGCTAGAGTATGCGAATACCTAATTAGACTTTTTACATGAATCAATGAGTTTTCACCCTAAATCCCTCTCCCAAGATTGGGAGAGGGACTTTTAAATTGGCTCCTAAATAATTGGCATTGGACATAATTAAACGTAACTATATTTTTTTCATCTTATACCCTTATGCTTTATACCTTATACTTTACGCTTCATTCTAACTAGTAACTTTTATTTGTACCTACTTACTTAAGTTTGTATTTGTAACTGTATGGTTTACATTTTGTTATTAACTGTATGTTTACATAATCTTAATTTTTAAGAATAGTTTTTTAGCGGTAAGTTTTGAGTTTATAGATTAATAAAGGACGTTTTATTAGATAAAATAAACTACGAAGATCATCAGAAATATATATGTATATGCGTTTTTTTCAGTTTGCAGGGATTCTTGGTTGTACAACAGCAGCTTTTATTTCAATAGCACCCATACAGGTAGAAGCTGCAACTTTTAAAGTGATATCTGGAGTCACCAGCATCGATCGCGATCATGATAAGATTCTTAGTAGTATTGGGTTAACCTTGACAGGCACTAATCAGGCAGTTGCACCAATTCCCAGGAATTATTTAGTTGGCTGGAACATCGACTCACTTACTAACTTCACGTTCAGTGACGAGGACGGTTTTACTCCGCTCTCAGGTACAATCGAGCATACTGGTACTGTTACATTCAACAATCAAATTACTGTTGGTGATTTTTCAATTGGTTTTGCTCCAGGACGTACTGTCACAGGTGCCAGCGGACTTGTTTTAAGAGACACATTTTCTTTAAATACAATTTTGTTTGATTTGAGCAGTCCGGGACTTGTGGCATTTGATGGCCAAAATTTAACCATCCCTGATGTTCAATTGTTGATTTCTCCAGAGTTTGCTGATATATTAGACAACCCTGAATTGTCCGGTTTGTTTGCTGGAACTGCACGAATTGATGCTCAAGTTGCTGCTGTCCCTGAACCTGATAGTGTGCTAGCAACTTTAGTAGCAGGTGCGGTTCTTTTAGCAGCCAGATTTTATACTCAAAAAATTAAATGCACCTGATATTTTGAAGCATAGCCAACCAAAAGTTTGCTCTACAACGCAATTATCAGGCAATACAGTTCAGAATGAGCAACAAAACCCTGATGTAGAGATGCGATTTATCGCGTCTTGAAAGACCAATTATTTACACCAATAACCCTTAACCCAAGCGTATTGCCCTTTACCCCTTACCCTTTTCCCCACAATGCCAATAAGTCTAATGGCTAGCTATGTTCCTGATGAGCAGCCTCAACGTCAGTATACAGATTATTAAACTTTTCTGCTTCTGAGAAATTGCTTGTTGTAAGAAATTTACTTTCTGAGCGTTGCACAGCATATATATAGTGCGGTATGTCGCGCCAGAGTATCTCCTGAACAACCTTGAGTCTGTTCTTTTCAGCTACGCACCGAGAGGGGATGTTCTCTGGACGAATCAGGGAGATGACGCGCGCGCTACCCAGCACGTTAAAGGCGTAGTCTTGGCAAGCAGATGCAGCTTCAGTTGCGTAACCCTGCATTTGTTGGTCGCTGCGGACATGATAACCAATTTCGAGTTCTTGGTGTCCCTCGACTTCCTGCCAAACCAGTCCGCAGTCACCGATTACCTCACCCATCGTCTTGAGAACCATCGCCCACAAGCCGTGGCCGTGCTGTGCGTAGTTGCGGCGTTGCCGATCGATCCATTTTTCCACCATCTCGCGGTCGAAGGGCTTTGGGTAGTAGCGCATCGACTCTGCATCGCCGAGGACAAGCAGTAACGCGTCGAGGTCAGAAAGCGTCATTTCCCGCAGTAATAGGCGTTGAGTTTCCAATATCATTAGTGAATCCTCATTTAATCATTGTCCAGCTTATCTTTGTCTATTACGTAGTAAGCACTGAAGTGCTTATAGTGCTTTTCAAGTAATTGAACTACACTACTCCACACTCTCTACTCCTTGTTTCAGTCGCGGTCTAACTACTTGAAAATTGCTGTAAGACAAAGACTAAAGTCCTTACTACAAACTTGTTTATCGCAATTAAGCCCAGTTGCGTACTACTACAATCTTGAACCTACTTTCACCAGACAAATCGTAGTCTAAAGAGCCGTAGTGTTGCAAAGCCCAGTCTTGCAAATCTTGAATTGCACGGGCAAAGATATCATCTGGGATGTGCCAAGTATTGCGATAAATCTTGTTTTGATAAGATTCAAGCAATTTGCCCACAGTTAGTTTAGACTGCCATTTGGCTGCAACAACTGTTTCTAAATTTGCTCCTTGTTCGCGCAACTCTGTTAAAACCTCTTCTGCTGTTGCACCATAGCCAGGTAAGGGATAATCATAGCTAGCAATGATATCTTGCCAACGTTGCTGAAATTCAAATCTACCCTGATTGACATCTTCATTAACTTTGCTGAAATTCATATTACCGTGAGTGTAGAGGTAAATTCCTCCCGGTTTAAGGACTCGACGAATTTCTGCTAGTGCTTGCTTCCAAGCAGAAACCAGGTGAAACACATGAACTGTTAACGCAACATCAAAAGAATTGTCAGTAAATGGTAGAGAAATTGCATCTCCCTTAATTGCTGTTAATTTATGAGATACACCCTCTAGTTTCTGGTGCAGTTCAGCTAACATTTTTTCTGAGATATCTATACCTGTATAAGAGTAACCTCTTTTTGCGATCGGGACAGCAATTCTACCAGTGCCGATACCTGTTTCATAAAATTTGGTTTCTGCTGTTACTGAAACTAGATTGAGGATAAAATCTGTGATTTGCTCGGAAATCTCAGGCGGTAGTCCTCGTGTTGCATCGTAGATATCAGAAACGCGATCAAATGAAATGGTTGCAGTCATTTATCTTTTATCCTTTAGTGAAGTTATTGACAAAGACAACTCTAGCCAGATGACTAAGAAAATTGCACTTTATCAAGTTTTTTTAGAGCAAAAAATAATGAGCTAATATGTAATGTTTGAAGCAGTATACCTTTATCAATACCTTCAACGACCTTTTTTAAAGGCAATAAAACTACATCAATTTGTTCGGTAAGGTCTAACTTTAAATCAGCTACACATTCCACATCTGTTGCTAAAAAACAATGGGTTAAATTGTTATGATTAGCTGGGTTTGGTGATAATATACCAGTTTCAATAAAATGATTGCTAATGTAACCAGTCTCTTCCAATAATTCACGTTTTGCAGCTTCCACTGGTAAAATATCTTCAGTCTCTACAGCACCACTGGGCAATTCTAGAATTGTTTTTTTTAGACCATGGCGATATTGCTTTACTAAAATAACTTCCTGATTTTTAGTTAAAGCTACAACATTTACCCATGTTGGATATTCAAGAACATAATAGGGGTCAACTATTGTTCCATTAGGCATTTGGCAAGTATCAGACCGTACTGAAATCCATCTATCTTTTACTAGATATCTAGATTTTAATACAATCCAATCAAATGGGCTTACCATATTTAAACCTCTATTTAACGTTTGTTGTAGGAATTATTTTTAATGATTGGAAATCAGGTAAAGCTAGTATTATCGCCACTCACTATCTTTTCTGGCAGCTAATATCTAACTAAAATACTAGCCATAGTTTTGAAACTCACACTGGCAATAATGAAACATGGGCTGAAACCACTTTCCATCCTTCGGTAAACTTGTACCAAGTCTGGCTTTGTCGCCCGAAACGCTCTACACCATTGATAATCCGGCGAAATTCTAAAGTTACTGTTGCTGCATCTTTCCCAAAGGTTACAACCTTGAGATTCGAGATTTCTCGCTCTATTTTCGGGTTTGGCCGATTCTGACGAAAGTTACGAACTTCATCGCCACCATAGAGGTTTTCTGTGATGCCAAACCGCACTACTTCGGGTGCATCCCAAAACAAGCTATCCATTACCTCCAAATTGTTATTAGAAAGGGCTTTTTCATACTTGAGGTACAAATCAGTTACTTCAGCTACAACAGCAGGGTCATTTATAGTAGTCATTGTTATTATCAATTTTTAGTGTTATGGCTGATTATGCACTCTTTCAAATAGCCAGAGCTATTTTTCTTTTAAGCTCCTTCAGTACGTAGATTCAGACGAACCAGATCGCGGAAGGTGGAGATTTGCTGCATAAAGAAAATTGAGCCTGCAATACAAATACTTGCACCAAGGATGACAGTATTGCTACTGCCAATTTTGCTTGCTAGTGTGCCAGCTATTAAGTTACCTATAGGTACTGCGCCTGTAGATGCCATAACGTAAAGATCGGTAATTTGTCCGCGATTTTCATCGCTCACCAACAACTGAAGCAAAGTGCGTCCAGCAATTATCTGTAAAATAAAGCCGAAACCAGCTGCAAATAATGAGAGCAGTGAAAGCCAGAACACACGGGATAGGGCAAAGACAATCAAGCTTATTCCCATAAAACATATACCCAATGCTAGAACTTTACCTGATTCCAGTACATTGCCATGCTTAGTTAAATAGATACCACCTGCTAAGGTTCCCAAACTGGAAGCTGTCATCAAGAAACCAAAGGTATTAGGCCCACCCTGCAAAATCTCTTTGGCAAAAATCGGCCCCAAAGCTAAATAAAATCCCCAGACGCAGCAGACTAAAGCCGAACCAATCAACACTGAGCGAATTGGCAAAAATCCAAAGGCATATTTAAAACTAGTTTTTAATTCTTCTAAAGGTTTGCGTTTGGAAATGATGGCTTTTCTAGATGTCAGCCGTATTGCTAAGAGGGCAATAATTACAGCAATGTAACTGATGCTATCAATTAAGAAACATAGCCCCGATCCCAGCGCCACAATCAACAAACCTGCGATCGCAGGGCCCAACATACTCGTCACACTCACCAGGGAAGAGTACAAGGCAAAGGCATTACCGAGATTTTCCTTACCAACCGTTTCTGGAAGAAATGCCTGTCGGGTGGGAATATCGAAGGCGTTGATCATCCCTTGCAATACACCAAGAATTGCAATGTACTTGATATTAATCGTACCGCTTAGGGCTAGCCACGTTAGAGCTAAAGACTGAAGCATTCCTAGAATTTGGGCAACAAGCAATATTTGATGACGATTCCAGCGATCGGCAATAATTCCACCCACAGGAATCAATAGAAGTGTGGGAATTTGGCTGGCAAAGCCCACTAAACCTAGTAACCAAGCGGAATCGGTGAGGCGATATATTAGCCAACTAGTAGCCACTTGAGTCATGGATGTACCAATCAGAGAAATTGCTTGACCGATGTAGTACAGGCGAAAATTTCTGGAACCAAAAGCACGAAGCATGATCTGCGATTTTTTTGATGCTTCCATACATCACCCCTGAGTAGTTCCCAGTCCTTAACCGTGAATAAAAAAGTAGGCAGTCATGCTGAAGGCAACAATCATGACAAATTTCCGAATTAAGTGCGGTTCAAGTTTACGAGCATAATGGGCGCTTAAGTAACCACCAAGAGAGCCACCTACTGCCATCAAAATAGCTTGATGCCAGGCAATCACACCTGCAAAAATAAATGGAATAATTGCAATACCATTGATACAACTCCCTAAAAATGTCTTAAAAGCATTGATTGTATGAATACTTTTGATGCCTAAAAATGTCAAAGTTGCCAGCATTAAAATCCCTAAACCTGCGCCGAAGAAACCGCCATAGATTGCGATCGCTAGTTGAGCCAGTACCAAATTAAACAAAGGTACAGACTCAGGTGATGACTTTTGACTTTGACGCTGCAACCACTTTTTGAAAGGTTCGCCAAAGGTAAACACTAGGGTTGCCAGCAGCAACAGATAGGGAATCAGCTTTTTAAACACATCTGGCGATGTATACAATAAGGCGATGGAGCCAATCATGCCACCAAATAAACTGACACCACATAGAAGTAAAAAATCTCGCCGCTCGATGTTTAAATCTTGACGATATGCTCCAGCACTTGCTAGAGCAGCCACCCAAATCGCAGTATTATTCGTGGCGTTAGCTGCGATCGGGGGTACACCCGTAAAGATAAGAGTTGGAAACGTGATAAAGCTTCCACCACCCGCTACAGCATTTAAGCCGCCTGCAATAAAAGCGGTACTGAAGAGAAGTAAGCTATGGAAAAGTGTTAAAGATGGTGGCATTATTTACGAATTATTAATTTGGGAATATCACTTGGAGAATGGGCAATCAAATCAGCACCATGAGCTTTCAATTCCTCCTCAGTTCCATAGCCATAGGTAACACCAATTGAGGCGATGTGATGGCGCTTGGCTCCAATGATGTCATGTGAGCGATCGCCTACCATCACCACAGTAGAGGGTAAAAGTTTTTCTGTTAATAAAATATGGTGAATTAAGTCACCTTTTATGCTTCGCGTTCCGTCAAGTTCACTACCATAAACACCATCAAAAAGCAATGCTAATCCAAAATATTCAATAATTTGCGTCGCATAAATAGATGGTTTAGAAGTCGCAACAAAAGTTTTATAACCAGCAAAACAAATGGCTCTTAGGACTTCTGAAATTTGGGGATAAAGTGAGTTTTCAAATAATCCAATTGTGGCAAAGCGACGACGATATAGTAAAAGAGCCTGTTCAATTACTGTGCTATCTAAGGTATTAAGTAATTGCGAAAAGCTATCTTTCAGTGGTGGGCCAATACACCAATTTAATTCATCAGCATTCGGTGGTTTGTAACCGAGTTCAGAGAGTGCATATTGAATGCAACCAGTGATGCCAGGTTTAGGATCTGTCAAAGTCCCGTCAAGATCAAAAAGGATAGCGGAGAAAGGCATATCTTAATTCCCAATTCAAGCCCTAATTTTGAGCGATTTCACAAAGCCTTCTGCACTAAGTAAGGCGATCCCCAATGTGACAACACCAATTCCTACACTCTGAATCACATTTAAAGTTTCGTTAATGGTTATCCATGCCATTAGTGCCGTCAATGCTGGACTGCTAGAGCCGATTATGGAAGCGGTAGATGCGCCAACTATCCGAATTCCCACATTGTTTAATGTGTGTCCAAGAAAGCTGACCAGACCGGAAAATATGCTGCCAATCCATAGGGGTGTCCAGTCAAGTTGGGCGTTTTTACCTGGCCAGAACAGTAAGCTAATACCAGAGAGCAGTAGAGTGCAGGCAAAACTGATCCAGGTAAAGGGAATTGGATGGAATTTTTCTAAACATTTTTGAGCAATGATGCAATAAAAAGCGTAAACGATCCCAGCGCCAAAACTAGCGAAAATGCCGATCGCAATGGTATGACTGCTATAAGTAGCAGAAGATTGGGGAATGGTGAGAGCACTTCCCACTAGAATAATAGCCATTACCAGCCAACGGAACAATGTGGGGCGATCGCCAAAAAACCTCCAAGACAGCAGCGCTGTAAATACGGGATAGGTGAAGAAAAGGGTCAAGGCAATGCCTGTGGGAATCAAGCCAATAGCAATGTAGAGTGAGGCAATATACACAAACATCAGTACCCCACAGCCAAGAGCTTGGATTAGAACATCCCTACGCTTGCGGGTGAACAAGTCTTGAAGTTCTGTCCAAGCAGATGGATATAGCTTGAATGATAGAGATGCCATGAGTGGAACCACCAGCAGCATTCGCATGAACATCAGCAAGAAAGAATTTTGCAAATCCGGTTTAACGTATCCACCGAGTAAAAATAAACCTAGTACGAGATGTTCTGAAAACAAAACTCGGACAGTAACGTTGTGAAACGTCAAAACAAAGGAGGATAGAAGAACCGTTAGGATGCCCAACACGATAAAAAGTTTCCTTAGAGACGACCTGATTGTATTGTTAAAACCTAACAAACCAGATGAAGTTTGAGGAAATCAAAGCCGTCGCTTCAAAAACACTGCCAGTTGTTCAATCAAAACTATGCCAAGGAACCGACGCCCACAGGTTCAGAAGCAGTCTTTGTGCTGAACTGGTTCACCGGACGGGGTAAACCAAGATTTTCACGCAAAGTACTACCTTCATACTCAGTACGAAATATTCCTCGACGTTGCAGTTCGGGAATTACCAAGTCTACGAATTCATCTAAACCTCCAGGTAGCCAGGGCGGCATGATGTTAAATCCATCAGCCCCACCATTAACGAACCAATCTTCTAACTGATCGGCAATGTGTTCTGGTGTTCCGAGAATCGTTCGATGTCCTCGCGCTCCTGCAATCCACAAATACAGTTGCCGAATTGTTAAATTCTCTCTGCGGGCAAGATCGGTAATCAACTGCAAGCGGCTTTTGCCAGCGTTGGTATCAGGCAGATCCGGCAGCGGGCCATCTAGGGGATATTTAGACAAATCATGGCCACCCACTAGCCCAGAAAGCAGCCCTAATCCTACTAAGGGATGGATCAACTCCTGAAGTTGCTCATATTTATCCTTAGCTTCCTGCTCAGTCTTACCAATCACTGGGAATACCCCTGGCATAATTTTAAGATGGTCAGGGGAACGTCCGTATTTAGCCAATCTCCCCTTGACGCTGGCATAGAAAGCTTGAGCTTCTGCCAATGTTTGTTGTGCAGTGAAAATCGCCTCTGCTGTTTGGGCAGCTAAATCCTGTCCAGCCTCAGAAGATCCAGCTTGTACAATTACTGGATATCCCTGCGGTGGACGCGCCACATTGAGCGGACCGCGCACCGAGAAATATTTGCCCTTGTGGTGGGGAACATGCAACTTTTCTGCATCGAAGTAAATACCTGACTCCTTATTGTGGAGAAAAGCATCGTCTTCCCAACTGTCCCAAAGTTTGGTGACAACATCTACAAATTCCCTCGCCCGTTCATAGCGTAGCGAGTGTTCTAGGTGGTTTTCTTGGCTGAAATTCTGCGCTGCGGCTTCAGCAGCAGAGGTTACAAGATTCCAGCCGGCACGACCACCACTGAGATAATCTAGTGATGCAAACTTGCGGGCGAGATGAAAAGGTTCATCATAAGTCGTTGATGATGTTGCCACCAACCCGATATTTTCTGTCACCGTAGACAGAGCCGACAATAAGGTTAAAGGTTCAAAGTGGACACTAAATTGTCCCGAACGGCTAAAAGCCTCAGTCCCTTGCCCTCGATCCCAGACAGCTAAACCATCTGCGAGGAAAAGCATATCAAATTTACCCCGTTCAGCTGTTTGTGCCAGCTGCTTGTAATGTTGGAAGTTTAGACCTCCATCAGCCGGGGTGTTGGGATGTCGCCATGCTGCGACGTGATGACCACTACCGGGTAAAAATGCTCCGAGTTTAAGTTGTTTTTTCGTACTCATATTTCTATTTGCGAGAGCGTACTTATGCTTTTTTCGTTCTCTTGTTTGGAACAATAAAATGTTAGTTATTAAGACTCTGGTCTTGTTGCTTGGATAGAAGGTAGTTTAGAGAATTCATCGTACCAATGGGCAAGTTTTGGATATTTCTGCCGCCATTGCAAATCAGGAAGACGGATTTCTAGTCCAAGTGCAGAGGCGAGGGTTATATGAGCAAGTTTAGGAGTTTGGTCGAGTTTATCTGCTATCTTCTCGAAGTAGTCCAAAATTCTCAACGCCCGCTCATGCTCAAACTCGATCACCCCAGGAGACTGCTCGCCCAGAGAACGCCTTAACTCCCGTACCCACACAGCAATACCATCTATAAACCCACCAGTCATACCTTCGAGTTGCTGTAAAAAGCCATTAGATATGTCAGCAACTAGTTTAATTTCAGGATTTAAGTGATTCAGATAAGCGCATATTATACGTGTTTCACTCAAGATAAATCCTTCGTCAGTAGCTAGAGTTGGTACTTTACCTGTCGGGTTGTAATTCAATAGGTCGCTGTTTGGATCTCGTGCAATGACTTTTTGCGTTTCGATGCGATGTCTACGACGGGCTACGCCTACGCACAGATTCAATTCTATTATTGCTACCCGTGCAATACGTGCATAGGGTGAGTTAAGTGTATAGAAGAGTTTCATAAAAAGCGCGATCGTCATTAGATACTGAGTTCAGAATTCAGGAGTCATTAATCAGTGGAAGGTTAAGCCAGCAAAGGGGAGTGGGGAGATGAGAGGGAGCAGAGAAAGCAGGGGAGTGGAGTTCAAAGACTCATTCACGAGTATCAAAGACTCGTCAACGAGTATCAAAGACTCATCCGCGAGTATCAAAGACTCGTCAGCGAGTATTAAAAACTCATTCACGAGTATCAAAGACTCATCCGCGAGTATTAAAGACTCATCCGCGAGTATTAAAGACTCGTCGGCGAGTATCAAAGACTCATCCGCGAGTATTAAAGACTCGTCGGTGAGTATTAAAGACTCATTCACGAGTATCAAAGACTCATTCACGAGTATCAAAGACTCGTCAGCGAGTATTAAAGACTCGTTCACCAGTATCAAAGACTCATCCCCTATTCCCCAAGCCCAAGTATTACGCAGTTACCGCCTGACGTCGGTTGTACTCAGAAGCATCTCCTTTGATAGCCTCACTTTGTTTACCATCAATGCCAACTGGGAGATCGCCGACAATTGTGACGCGTTGAACGTGGCGGGGCTGGTCGCCGTAATCTGCGATCGCATAATGTTGAGTAGCCCGATTATCCCAGAAGGCTACGTCACCAACTTGCCAACGCCACCGGACTGTGTTTTCAGGACGTGTGATGTATGCTTGCAACAGCCGCAGAATGTCATCTGATTCAGTTGTTGATAAGCCACGGAACTGGCGCACAAATCCGCCGATGAATAGCCCGCGCTCCCCAGATTCGGGATGGACGCGTACAACTGGGTGCAGAGTCTCGTATACAGTCGAGGTGAAAACAGCCCGGTAAGCCTTAGCATCTTCAGGTAAGTCAAATGCAGTAGCATAGTCGAATTTGTTGCTGTGTACTGCCCAAAGTTGGTCCGCAAGATTACGCAAATGGGTAGGTAAATCTTGGTATGCAGTTACTGAGTTTGCCCAGATTGTATCGCCACCAGTTGGCGGAATGTCAAGCGCTCGTAAGATAGAGCCGAGAGGAGGACGGTCTACAAATGTTACATCAGTATGCCAGCTATTAGCGCGGGAAGTGGTACGCCCATAATTCAGGTCTAAGACTTCTGGATTTTCTGGCAGCGATGGTACAGTTGGGTGGGCTGTAGTGAGTTCACCGAAGCGACGAGCGAAGGCGACTTGTCCATCAGCATCGAGTTGTTGCTGACCACGGAAAAAGATGACTTTGTATTTGACTAGAGTCTTGCGAATATCGCTGATGATCTCATCGCTGAGTTTAGAACTCAGATTAACACCAATAATTTCAGCACCGATACGTCCTGCAACTGGTTTGATATCAAAGTATTGAGAACCCATGTTTTTATCTCCAAGAAGTTTAAGTTTTTACAAGAGTAGAGACGCGATTCATCAGACGCGATTCATCGCGTCTCTACTGTTAAACACCAGGGGTAGATCCGCCATCAACGATAATCTCTGTTCCTGTAATCGATGCAGCAAGATCAGACACCAAAAATAGCGCCAGCGCAGCAATTTCTTCTGGCTGGGCGATTCTTTTTAAAGGAATACTCTGGATGTTTTGTGCCTTCACTTGCTCGACGGTAATGCCTTGTGCTTGGGCATTTTGCCGAGCTAAAGTCTCGGCACGCTCAGTAGCTGTAGCACCAGGGGAGATAGCGTTAATGCGAATCTTGTACTCGGCTAGCTCTTTAGAAATGCCCTTTGTGAAGTTCAGCAAAGCAGCATTGCTTGTACCACCAGCTAGGAAGTTCGGACGAGGTGTCCGTCCTGCACCACCGACTATATTGACAATCCGCCCATCACCGCGACTTTTTTGATGGGGAACGACGGCTCTAACTAAGCGGATATAGCCCAATAATTTTAAGTTCCAAGCATCCAAAAATAAATCATCAGTGGATTCTAGGAAAGATCCAGCACGGGCTGAACCTGCATTATTAATCAAGATATCAATCTGACCAAACTGGGCTAATGTTGTGGAGACAACTTTCTCAACATCCTCTGCTTTAGTTAAATCAGCGCTGATAGCAATAACTTTAGCCCCAGGAGTTGGTAAAGACTGGATGTCAGCTACAGCCTGATCTAAGCGTTCTTGATTGCGGGCTGCGATCGCAACATTCACACCTTCACTATAAAGTGCTTTGGCAGTAGCTAAACCAATGCCCGCACTTCCTCCAGTGACGATCGCTGTTTTACCTGATAGTTTTAGTTCTAAGCTCATACAAACTTACCCTCAAAAATGTAATTTACTTGCGAACCAATAATATTGCTGATTGAGAGCCTATATTATGAATATCCAAGATGGCTTGATTTTCCCCAGAAGTGCAGCCCAGAAGTATTTTGATTTCTGTATCCCGTTTTTCCAAGTCAACACTACAAATGACGGCGGTGACTTTTTTGCTAAACAAACTACCTATCCAGACATCAATATCGGCTCCATCTCCAGAGCGAGTATTTTCCAAGTATCCATAGTCCAACGGATAAACAAAGGATGGATAAAGTGGATGTGATGTCCCTTTTGGGCGATCTATCTTGAGATTACTAATGGCTACAAGCTGATCTAGTTTTAACCAGAAGTCAGTACTATCCCTCATACCATCTGCCATTGCTCAATTTGAAATGTGCAACACAGCTTTGCCAGGAAAACGCCTATCGAGTAGTTGTTGGGCCACGTCAGCTATTTGTGTCCAAGAAGCTTCTAAGTCAATGTGAGGATGTAACTCACCTGCTTCTACTAGACTCAAAAGCCGTTTTAGACCGACTGCTGCTGATTCAAATCTCAATTCATCAAATAGACGTAAACCATACAGGCTGACGCTACCAGTCCCAAAAAATTGAGCCGCGTTGAATGTCACTTCAGCTCCCCCAGATACTCCATACAGCACAGTTTTCCCATCCTGTGCCAGTAAGCCAAGGGCTACCCCCAAAGTCTTACCACCTACTGACTCTACAATTAGATCATAGGGGCCATACTCGCTGGCGGGTGAAAGGTCTTCGCCAATCACTACCGATTGCGCCCCTGCTTCTCTAACTAGAGTTTCATAGCCAGCTTGACGAATATGTGCTACAACTTGCGCTCCTGACAGTTGCGCCAATTGGATAGCGAAGTAACCTACGCCTCCTGATGCACCTGTAACCAGAACCGTCCGACCCAAAAGTGAACCACCTTTTAACACTGCATGGTATGCAGTTAAACCCGCTACAGGCAGCGTGGCCGCTTGAGCAAAAGATACTGATGGCGGCACTACTGCTAAGGCGTCAGTAGGAACAGACACGAGTTCTGCCCAAGCACCGGCACGGCGCAAGCCAACTACACGCGCCCCTTGGGGAGGCCCCGAACCATCGGCGGCGGGGATTTCCACTACACCTGCTAGGTCCCAACCAGGCTGCCAACCAGCCTCAGCAGTGGTTGAACGTTTTATCTCTCCCCGATTGAGGGAAATTGCTGCTACCCGCACTAGAGCTTCATCTGGGGCAGGCTTTGGTGCAGTCACTTCACTCAGTGCCAAACGCCCTGGCACATTGGGATCAACAATCACAGCACGTATTTTGCTCATAAGGTTGCCCTGGCTTAGAGATTAATTTCTAGTTTGTTGGTTTGCAATGAATGTTATACCTGCAATAAATAATCTCGATAGATTAGCTTTTTATTCTTAACTGCAAATCCTTGCAGCTAGGTTAACAAAATTTAATAAACAACGGCATCTTGATAGAATTACAGTATTTTGGGTTCGTAATAAAGAAAGTTATCACAAACAGCCAGAAGAATCAAGCACCTGTGAAAATATTTGTTTCATCTATTGCTGCATTGTCAGCTAGTCGTATCAACCTTCTAGCTTACTCTATGACCCGCCTTCTGTCGGGCATCTATGGATTTTGCTATGCAGTATGGTAAAATTTTAAATTAATAACTTTTATCTTTTTTATCTGATAAAAATCAAGCTTTATTGCCGGATAAGTATTTTAACAATTACTGCATTATTATTTATTAATATGCTAGTAAAAATTCAGCAATATCTATGAGCAAATATCCTATTGAAAATATCTAAAATTAGCACTTTGGTAGTAAAAATTCCAGGATACTCGATTGAGTCTGTAATTTCTCAACTGCAGGATTATTTGCAACAACAGGTGGGTGTGATGATTCCATTAATTGTCACGGCAGGTATTTGCGATCGCACCGACATTGATCGCATGTTGGCAAAAGATATGATCACAGAAGCAAAAGCAGAAGTTGGTGAAGCAAGAATGAAATCGGCTGAACCGACAGAAACTTAGTCAGTGAGCGTAGGCCTAGCTCGCACTTCTCTACGAGACGCTGCGCGAACGGCAAGCTCAGTGACCATCGTAGACATCGCTTTGCCCAAACGATAACGGAAAAAGTTAGCTCTCCATAACCCTTTTTCTCTCGTTCGGCCGATTAATTTTTCTGGCGACCCCACCATAATAAGCAGATATAAAATAGCCAAAAGAAAAACTCGTGACTGAAGAATTACAGAAAGGCGATCGGGTAAAGTGGAATACATCACAGGGTGAAACTACTGGCAAAGTAGAAAAAAAATTAACTTCACCCATAGATATAAGTGGACATCATGTTGCGGCCTCAAAGGATAATCCACAATATCTAGTGAAAAGCGACAAAACTGGCAAAGAAGCTGCTCATAAATTCGATGCTCTTGAAAAAATTGAAGACTAATATAGCGTTATGAGTAAAGATATCAAATCAGTAATAGATGAGTTTTATTCTTCAGTCAACATGACACCAAAAGAACTAGCATCCTGGCTGGAAACAGAAGAATCTCAATCTGTTGGACAAAAGAAAAATGACGATGAATCAATTGGACACAAATCAGGTAAGCAGATCATCGGTTTGCTGAAAAAGAAAAAAGATACTTATACAGATGATGATTTATCACAGATGAAAAAAGTCGTTAGTTACATTCATCGCCACTTAGCGCAGCAGCCTGAAGGCGATGTTGAACATACACGTTGGCGCTACTCACTAAAAAATTGGGGACACGACCCGATTAAAAGTTGAGAGTTAAAGTGTAGCCTTGGAAAGCTTCGCCTCCAGTTAAAAGTCGTTTTAATTTTTCACAAAGAAAAGGGTGTGGAGTTGCAGGTTTGGGTGTGGATTGTAGAAATAAAAAATTTTAGTTCTGGGTCTAAAGCCCAGTAAAAAAAAAGATGTATAACGAGTGGCGCAGCGCGTTCGCCCTTGGCGTCTCGCAAAGAGAAATGAGCGCGTCATTGCTTCAATCTCACATTTTGAAACGTGGTTTCCCTACACCCTCTGAACTCTTGACAATATGTATAGACTTTAGTCTAATTTTGTCATCATTGAGCTACCCAAATATTCAAGAATTCACATCTAGTGAAATTAATTATGCATTATTCAGGACACATAATTAATTTCACGAGCAGATGTCTGATAAATAGCTAACGAACTGTTCCCCGCAGGGCTTCAGTATCAATTGGTTTGATGAGGTAAATTAACAGCAGATTCCAAACAATTGCTGCAATCAAAGGTAGTTTGCGAATTAGCTTCACCAATTTAGGACTAAAACTGCCTTCAATCTCTGCAATTTTCAAGTTATAACCAACACAGCGTTGTAGACGTGAGAAAAACTTGGGATGTTCAGTATTCAATATTACAGGAAAAGCGCGTCCTGCGGTTTGATTGGTGTTGCGGACAACTTGGATATCAAATTCTGTGGCATCAAGTCCCAATGATTTGTAGAACCCGGAACGTTCATGAACTGTCAGGGTGTGAGTAGCAAATACTGATAGCAAAAAAAAGCGACTCCACAGCCTAGATTTCCAGGTGTTCCAGAGTTGCGGTTGAGAACGCAATAATGCTTTGAATATGTCCCCGTGGCGGTTTTCGTCCTGACACCAGCTTTCAAAGTAGCGGAATATGGGGTAAAACTGGTTTTCTGGGTGCTTTTCTAGATGCCTGAAAATAATAATGTAACGCCAGTAGCCAATTTTTTCTGAGAGGTAAACGGTGTAAAGTACCCATTCAATCGGGAAAAATGTATAAGTGCGGGTTTTAGTAACAGTGCCTAAATCAAGGGAGAGTTTAAAATCGGCCATTGCTTTGTTGAGAAATCCAGCATGGCGGGCTTCATCACGTGCCATCATTTGAAATATTTCCGCTAGCACTGGACTGCGATTTTTTAGCTTGCGGGATAATTCCTTGAATAGCAAAAAGCCGGAAAACTCAGAAATGCAAGAGCGTTCCAAATACTCTATAAATGCCTGCCTTGCTTCACCATTAATGTGTTCCCAAGACTGCTCAAACGCTTCATCACGAACAAAATGGTGGCGGTTGTAGTCTGTCCGCATTTCTGTCAACATCGCCTGCAACTCTGTTTCCTGGGCAGACAAATCCAGCTTGGCTGCGGTTTCAAAATCTGTAGTGTAAAACCGCGGGGTGAGTACAGTTTCTTTGCTGGGGGTTTTAATTTCTGGCTTGGGTAGGGTGTTAACCATGAGTAATGAGGCGAGCGAATCAATAGTTCTATAACTATCAAGTTATGACAAATGCAATTATTTTGCTAGACCTCTTTACAATCCTTCAGTAAAGTCGGCAGGAAGGGATTTCCAATAAATAAATTATCCATCTTGTGGATTGGGCATTTGACTGAGCGCTCACGCCGAAGTTTTGCTACCCTGAATATGGGACGAGTGGAGCGATCGCAGCAATTTATGTAGAATTTACAGGATGAGATTTGCACATTTGAGCAAGTTGATGCAAAAGCACGCTTTCAACAAGCCACTGGAGCAAACAGAAGGCAAAGAAAGACGTAAGCGCGTGATTCCAGAAGGGCGGGTGTTTAAAGAGGGTGTGAATTTTTCCGCAGTTTGGGGGAATAGCCTATCAGCTTTTAATCATCGCGATCGCACCGTTGGACATTTAGCTAGGGCGTGAGGTACTCCTAACCATTTATCCTAGCTAAATTCTTGCCCTCTGACTTAAAAGTATGGATAACAGGGCGTTGAGCCAGTGCTGAGTCCAAATACCAGTTCCCAATCATTCTTTCATCCAAGGCTTTTGAAACTTGTTTTATACTGTCTTCTTCACCGCAGTAATTCCTCAACTTGATGTTGGCTCCATAAAGTTCTGTATAAACCCTGTTGTTTTAAAAGTTCTAAGTGATTTCCGATCTGCATAATTTTTCCCTTGTCCATCACAAAAATTCGGTCAGCAGCCGCCGCCGCTGATAATTGGTGCGTAATAAAAATTACTGTTTTACGTTCAGTACCACTGGAGAGATTTTTGAGGATTTGCGTGGCTGTTTGATTATCCACACTAGAGAGAGCGTCATCCAAAATTAACACTGGAGCATTGACCAACATTGCTCGAGCCAAAGCAGTACGTTGCCGTTGACCGCCAGAAATATTAATACCGCGTTCACCAACAATAGTTTCATATTGCTGGGGAAAATTATGAATTTCTGATTCAATTTGGGCAAGTTTAGCGACAGATTCTACCTGCTGTTGTTCGCTAAGTGGATCGCCGTAGCGAATATTATTTTTGATTGTAGTGCTAAATAGAAAGCTATCTTGAGGAACGTAGGCGATCGCACCTCGTAAATCTGTTAGAGCGATCTTAGTAATATCTAGCCCATCTAAAAACAATTGTCCTGATTCAATATCCAACAAGCGCGGTAAAGCATTGGCCAAAGTAGATTTCCCCGAACCAATTGCCCCAACAATCGCTACAGTTTCTCCAGGAGCAATGGTAAAGTTAACATTTGCTAAAGCTGGAGTAGTGGAACCAGGGTAATTGTAGGTGAGATTTTTAGCTGTCAGTTCACCTTTAAGTTCAGCCACTGGTAGATGTATGGCATCGGCTGTGTCTTGAATTTTCGGTGTGACAGAGAGAATAGATTCAAGCCTATCGATACTAACTTCACCACGTTGGTAGGCAGTAATTGTGAATCCTAAAAGGGCAGTGGGAAAAACCAGGCGCTCTACATAAATTAACAGTGCTAAAAAATCGCCAACCTGAAGCGTCCCAGCAGACATCCGTGCTGACCCTAGCCAGATGATTACCAGTGAACTGATATTAGCTAGCCCGCCAATTAGCGGAAACAGTGTATTGCGGAGTTTTGCCAATTCCAGGTTAGCAGTCAATAGCTGCTGATTTTTCTTGGCAAAAGCTCGGCGCTCGTTTGCTTCTTGAGCATAGATTTTAATTAAGGCAATACCACTAATATCTTCCTGGATGAGTTCGCTGATATCAGAGAGTTGCTCTTGGACTTTTGCTTGTTGTTTGCGTAAGCGATCACTAAACAGACTCACCAACAAGAGCATAAAAGGGTAAACTGCTAGGGCGGCTAGGGTGAGATCCACGCTAATTGCCAGCATTACTGGCAGTGTCAGGGCGTAGGCAAACACCGTATTTGCCAAACTCAAGACCGCAAAACCCAATAACCGCTTGATATTGTCCACATCACTAGTAGCCCGACTAATCAAATCGCCAGCAGTATTACTGGCAAAATAAGCAGGCTCCAGCTTCAGTAAGTGTTCAAAAATCCGTTGTTTCAGGTCAAATTCCACCTGACGTCCCACTCCAAAAAGCCAAATGCGTGATGCCATGCGCATTAGCCACATCGCCGAACTGAGTAAAACAATGACTACTACGTAATGTAGTATTTGGTTCCAGCTGAAGGTTGTCGAGAGTTTGTCAACACCAGCACGAATCAACCAAGGGATATAAACACCCAGTGCATTGACAGACAACAAAGCGAGAATACCCAAGGAGGCTTCCCGCCAATGGGGTTGTAGGTAAGCACTGAGTTTAGCGATTCGTCGAGATTTTGCCATTAAAGCAATTGTGCAACTTTATCATCTAGATTAACTGCTAGTCCCAGAAGGCAGCTATGAAGAGGAAATATCGCTTGTTAGAAATTCAGCTTTTATTACCTCTTTTAACTGGATAGTTATTGCCGTTCGGTACTAGTAGTCCACTACAGCAACTTTAATGAAGAAATAAGTTCGTAGTAAGGACTTTAGTTCTTGGATTGAGCGCTTGAGCGCTTACTACGAACCAAGTATTGTTCTCTTGCCTGATTACCGCTGAACACGCAAGAACCTGTAAACTTCAATGAGATAACTTTCCCAAGTTCTTGTTGTCAATTGCAACGTTTCCGAATTTGGTACAAAGTCTTCAAGTCGTAAACCGCGTGTGCGAATATCTTGAGGACTTCCTTGTAATAAATAGGGAGGCACTCTCAAATTATAAGAAAGAATGCGATCGCCCGTCACATCTGAGATGTTCGCTGTGGTGGGTTGCCCTAATGCCACCAGTGTCTCAGATATTGGTGTAGCAGTTGCAACAGATGTTTCACCCGTCATTGCTAGAGGTGCTCTATAAAGGAAATAAGCAACTGCTGGTGTACTTGCTAACAGCAAAATAGTCAGTGCCCAACCGATCAAGTATCCTCCTGGTTTCTCTATTCCACCTCCTTTGATTTTCTGAGCGGCAATAATCATCAGTAAAACAGAGGCTCCTAGAGGCTTGAGTGGAAAAGATAGCATCCTCCACAACGACGCCACAGCAGGTTCATTGGGGTTAAGAAATGATAGGGCTACGATTACCAAGATAACCACTAAGATTAATCGCCCGACAAAACTTCCAGAGGGATAAAATCGCTGGAATAGAGAATAGACGATAGTGCCAATCAGCAGCCACAGCAGTACCCGGCTTAACAATAGAAACATAGACTAACTCTCAAATTTTCTGGTGCAGTGAGCCAGTGTGGTGGTGTTCGCGTAGCGTCTCCGTCAGGAGAGGCAGTCCGTTTCGATCGGGGTTGCCCCCAGAAAGGACTGCTATGCAGGGAAACCATGCATAAAACGGCGACTTCTTACTGGTAGTGACGTTAGAAGCGTCACCCGTAAGGCTCAACCTAGAGGTTTCGAGAAATGGATTTATTTTATTGTCAAATTGTAATCGCACTGTTTGACTCAAAATTTCTCAAACCTCACACCCAAAGACTACCGTCGTAGTGATTTTAGTGCAATTTTTTGACACTGCGTCTATTATTTATAATTTTCCAGAAGAGTAATATGGTACCGATAAACTAAATTAATTAAGTAATCGACTCAAAAGGAAAAACTATGTCGCCTGGAAAGCCTACTATTCTGGTAACGGGGGGAGCTGGATATATTGGTTCCCATACAGTGCTTGCTTTGAAGAAAGCAGGTTATGGCGTTGTCATACTTGATAATCTGGTTTATGGACATCGCGATCTAGTAGAAAAGGTTTTACAGGTAGAACTGATAATTGGGGACACAAGCGATCGCGCCTTGCTCGATCATCTATTTAAAACCCACGATATTGCTGCGGTGATGCATTTTTCTGCTTATGCCTACGTAGGAGAATCTGTTACTGATCCGGCCAAATATTACCGCAATAACGTCCTTGGTACTTTGACCCTGTTAGAAGCGATGCTGACAGCATCTGTAAAGAAATTTGTCTTTTCTTCTACCTGTGCCACTTACGGGGTACCGCAATTCGTGCCGATTCCAGAAACCCATCCCCAAAATCCGATTAATCCTTATGGCGCTACAAAGCTGATGGTAGAAAGGATTCTCTCTGATTTTGATGTCGCTTACGGTTTGCAATCAGTGCGTTTTCGCTATTTCAATGCTGCTGGTGCTAATCCCAATGGCTTACTGGGCGAGGATCACAACCCAGAAACCCATTTAATTCCCTTGGTGCTAATGACAGCTTTAGGCAAACGAGAATCTATCTCAATTTTCGGCACTGATTACCCCACCCCCGATGGTACGTGTATTCGCGATTATATTCACGTTAATGACTTAGCAGATGCCCATATTTTGGGATTGGAATATTTATTAAAAGGTGGCGATAGCGAAGTTTTTAATTTGAGCAATGCCAGCGGTTTCTCCGTCAGAGAAGTCATTGCGGCAGTCGAAGAGGTGACAGGGATTTCGATCCCAGTAGAAGAACGCGATCGCCGTCCTGGCGATCCCCCAATTCTCATTGGCACCAGCGATAAAGCCAGAACAATCTTAGGCTGGCAACCTCAGTATCCATCCATCAAAGATATTGTCGCTGATGCGTGGCAGTGGCATCAGAAGCGACATAAATAAGGGCATTGGGCATTGGCAGAGGCAGTTCTTGCTGGAGGCAGATCGCCCTTGACGTCTCCCCTTGGGAGAAAGCACAAGTTATTTAATTTTGAATTTTGAATTTTGAATTGCTCTCCCCCTGCCCCTCTGCTTCTTCCCTACTCCCCACCCCTCCTCATACTTTGCATGACGACAACTAAGATGCCAATAAATCCGAGAATTGGCAGTGCGATCGCCCAAGTTGGTAATTGTTGAGATTGACCCTCTACTAAATCACCATTGACATCTCGCAGGTTTCGTGTACTTTGTGTAGACCCGCCTCCTGCCACAGTCACTTCAAATTTGAATTCAAAGGGTTTGAATCTTGCCCCAGAGACAGGTTTTCCATTTAGTTGCAACTCATAAAGGCCTGGTTTGGGAAAGACAACTTCTGCACCTGGGATGCCTTGATAACGTTCGGCTGCTACAGGTTCTAACTGTGGTTCTAACAGCGGTGGCTCTCCGGCTGCATAAGGTTCGGCATAAACAGCCAACTGACAATTACACTGTGACAGGGGAATTACCCTTCCACCTCTGCGGGTAAGTGCAAACCAGGCTTGGCTTGGTTCTCCAGCACGGGGATTATCATTTGGTTCAATGTGGAGAGTGCCACCGACATCTCCAGCTACTTCCACCTTATGAGCAAAAGCAGGGTAAAGATTAGTTATTGATATAACTAAGCAACTCAGGAATAATAAATACTTTATTGTTCCTTGATTCTTCCAGAAAATGCCTTTGAGGGGGTAACGCCTCTGTTTTTGACTCGCTAAGATAGAGCCAGAAAATAAGGATGATTTACCGCGATTTGGTTGGGGGAACATAAAACTTTTCTACGGCTAACTTTGACCAAAAAAAGCGCGATCGCACTAGCAAGACACTGAGAGTAACAATTACCATCAGTACTGCCGCTAATTTATTTCCCCAAGTTGATTGCAAGGAACCCAGGTAATGGGAACCAATCAACACAGTATGAATGGCACTCAAGAGCAAGGCTGGCACACCCAATAGATGAATCTGTCGCCAACGCTTGCCCAAAGATTTTTGCAACGATTCCCAACTTGTAAAAGCGGCGGGGGACATTAATACCAATGCTACAGCACCCGCAGCCATCCCCCACTGAAATTCTGGCGGCAGAAACGAAAAGGCGGCAAAATTCCATTGCAATGAGTGTTCTATCATGTGGAAGGTGTGAACCACAGAAAGCACAAAAGATCCCACACCCAAGCCGCGACGGTAACGCAGTGGTGAAGCCCACAAGCCACTAATCGGACGCGCAATTAACGCCAAAATTAAGCAGATTAAGGCGGCGTGTCCGGTGTAATCTACCATTGTGTCACCAGTCCGCAGCAAGGTGATGATCCCAATGGTGAGTGTTACCCAACCGCCTAATCGAAACAACTGACTGCGCCTATCTTTACTTACCAAAGATGTGGAAACGCCTACACCTAGCATCGTGGGCAAGGTTCCCAAGCCAAAAGCCAGCATAGTAGCTGTACTCATCCATAAATTGCCAGTTTCAGCGGCTTTAATTTGGGCAGCATACAGGAAACCACAGGGCATTAAACCCCAAGTCATCCCCAAAAGCATTGGTGTCCACCATTTGGTTTTTAAGGAAAGCTTAACCATTCCTCTGCTGAGGCGATCATGTAAACTACCTTGCAATAGGGGATGTAACACGGGAATGCGCGGTAGTAAATCGGGTTTTAGTTGTCCTAAGCCAAACCAAATCAACATCACACCAGTCAGAATTGCCATCCAGCGCCGGAAGTCGCTGCCAACACCCGCTAGCTGTCCACCTTGCAGCAATACCGAACCTAGCGCCCCTATGCCAGCACCGACTAGAGCATAGCTCAACATCCGCCCCAGATTTAGCAGGATATGAAATTTTAATTGCTGTTGCCAAGTGTCGGGTTTTTCTAAGGTTGATGTCCGTCCCAAGGAGACTGTTTGTGGACTTTTTGGCTGATGAGACAGAGAAAATGCCACTGTTAACGGGCCACACATCCCAAAGCAATGTCCAAAACTGCCCAGGAACCCCAGGATTGCGATCAGCAACAAATCTACCATAAAAAAGTCCGAGATTCTGAGTTATGAGTCCTGAGTGTCCGAATAAAGATGTTGAAGAAGTAATAAGAAATTTTTTCTTTTCTTCTTTACTCAGTACTCAACACTCCTCTAGTGCGGAACTGTAAGTGAAGTTGCGATCGCTGTCAAAAGACAAAGCGTCAAACTTGATGTTTACAAGAAATCTTATTCCTAAAGGTGGATATCTGCAATGCGGCTGTTAAGGACTTCCAAAAAATAAAACATCCCCCTTTTTGATAAAAATTATCATTCTCCTCTCCCTTTTGTAGTAAATTAAGTAATGATGATTGAATTTTGGGTGCAGCAGCGGTGTCTATATAGGAATCATAAGATAATACGGAGGGGTATATCTGTCTAAGAGCGAACAATGATAAACCAGAATTTACAAGCTGCGATCGCTTCTCTACGGGATCAACCTCCTATCGCTTTTATTAGAACCAAAAAATAATACTGCCCGTGGAAAATTTAGATGCGGTCGCTTTGGTTAACGGTACTTAACATTTTGAGGGATAAACAGTTACCAGAGAGGATAGTTTGGCAAGACTGGTTAAACAATACAAGAATGAATTTCACCCTTGATTAAGCCGATAGTGCAATGGCTCTAGAGTTGATACTGACTCTAGAGCCATTGCTTGCAAATTTCTCCAACTTATAAATTTCCCCGATTTTTGGTATTTTTAGCCTTTCCAGGTGGATCAATAAGTTGAGCACGCATCGGGTTAAGCATTGATTTGAAGCACGATTTTGCCCTGGACATGACCGCCCTGACTCAATTCCTGGGCTTGACGGGCTTCAGATAAAGAAAGGGTCTGAGCAACAACGGTCTTAAGCTGCCCAGAATCGAGTAAACTAGCAATTTCCTCTAGCAGCGAGACCGAGGGTTTCATATTCATCATCTCTGCACGGATACCTCGTTCTTGAGCTTTTTGAGCATTAGGGGGAGCAGCGGTTGCAACCAGAATGCCACCCGGCTTCAGCACTGAATAAGACCGTGCTTGCGTGTCGCCACCTAACGTATCTAGAACTACATCGACATTCTGAACAACTTCTTCAAAGGGTGTTACTTTGTAGTCAATCACTTGATCTGCACCCAGAGATCGGACAAATTCTGCATTCGCAGCTGAGGCAGTTCCAATGACGTGCGCTCCTTTCCATTTAGCAAACTGTACCGCGAATATGCCAACTCCACCCGATGCCGCATGAATCAGGACGGTTTGACCAGGCTTGAGATCAGCATGATCAAACAACCCTTGATAGGCGGTCATTGCTACCATTGGCACCGATGCCGCTTGCACAAAATCCAGCGTCTTTGGCTTGAGGACGATCGCATCTTGTGGAGCCGTAGCGAACTGGGCATAAGCTCCCATTCGCAGTTCACCATAAACTGCTTGACCAACTTGGAATGCTTTGACATCAGTACCGATCGCTTCCACAATGCCTGCAACATCCATTCCAGGCGTGAACGGCAAAGGCATTGGAAAAAACTCTTTCATGTAGCCTGCCCGGATTTTCCAATCGAGCGGATTGACTCCAGCCGCCTGAACCCGAATTAGCAATTCATTCGGTTGTGGTTCGGGTTGCGCTATAGTTTCTAGTGTCAGCGCGTCTGACTCACCATAGTTATGAACGCAAATTGCTTGCATTATCTTATTTACCTCAATTGCTATAAGACTGATATTTGATTTTTGAAAAAAACTCAGTACACCTTTATTCCTTCTTCCCAGTCCCCATTACCCCTTATCCCCAGTCTCTACGAGTAATTCATCTGAACTTTGATTACAAAAAAGCTCGCGGGTGTTACTTCGTTGATACCCAAGCAGGTTGTTTAACAAGCGATCGCACAGCCTCGATAATAGAAGAAGCGTCAATTTTTGCTGCATGAAGTAACTCTTCTGGAGTCCCAGATCCAGGCAGATTTTGTACTGCCAGTTTGATTAGGTTTAGTGGCAATCCACCAGAGGTAGAAGCAGCATCTGTATCCACAAAAGCATCAAGGACAGCAGCTCCCAGTCCACCCTCGCCCCAATGGTCTTCGACTACAACGAGTTTGCCCTGGGTATCACGGGCAGCCTGATGCAGGGTTGTAGCATCAATTGGTTTGACTGAGTAAGCATCGATAACGCGTACCGTAATCCCTTCCTGCTTGAGGTGCTGATATGCTTTAAGTGCTTCATGTAGCGTAATACCTGCTGCAATCACTGCTGCTTGATCCTGCTCAGAACTATAGATGACCTTGCTGCCACCAATTGAAAAATCTTCCTCAGCTTCATAGAGAACAGGTGTGCTTTCACGGGTTGTGCGTAGGTAGACAATCCCATCACAATCGACCATTTGGGCGACAAGTTGAGCAGTTTGATTGGCATCACTAGGGTAAAGCACAGTGCTACCGTACACCGCTCTCAAAGAAGCTAAGTCTTCCAGAGCCATTTGTGAAGGGCCATCCTCACCAATTGAAATTCCTGCATGAGAACCAACAAGTTTAATATTGGCGCGAGAAACGGCAGCCATCCGCACGAAATCATAAGCGCGACTTAAGAATGCCGCAAAACTGGAAGCAAAGGGTTTATACTGGCGCACTTGTAACCCCACTGCTGCGGCAACCATTTGCTGCTCGGCAATGTACATCTCAAAATAGCGCTCAGGATAAGCTTTGGCAAATTCCTCGGCGTAGGTGGAGTTGCTCACCTCACCATCTAAGGCAACTACATCTGGTCGAGACGCTCCGAGAGCTTTTAAGGTATCCCCATAAGCTTTACGGGTCGCCACTTTTTCTCCCTTTTGATAGCTAGGAAGTTGGAGAGTTTGAATTTGCCCAATTGAACTTCTTTGGATTTGTAAATTAGGTTTTGAAACGGCAATAGTGATTTGACGTTCACCACCTAATTCTTCGATCGCTGCCTTTGCTTGGTCAGGTTTCAAGGCTTTTCCATGCCAACCGCCAACATCTTCTAAATCTGCAACACCCTTGCCCTTCTTTGTTCGAGCTACAATTAGTGTCGGACAGTTGGGGTTCTCCATCGCTGCTGCATAAGCTTCGTCAATTTCTTCTAGGTTGTGACCGTCGATTTCAATTGCCTTCCAGCCGAAAGCAAGAGCGCGATCGCAGTATGTTTGAGTGTTCCAGCCTAGCATCGTTTCACCTCGCTGTCCCAAACGGTTGACATCGAGGATGGCAATCAGATTTGCCAGTTTGTAGTGACTGGCGTGTTCAAAGGCTTCCCAAATAGAACCTTCCGCCATTTCACTATCCCCTAACAAAACCCAGGTGTGGTAAGGCAGCTTGTCTAAATACTCTCCAGCTAAAGCAATACCAACAGCGATCGGCAGTCCTTGTCCCAATGAACCCGTTGCCACATCTACCCAAGGTAATGCTGGGGTTGGATGCCCTTCTAGGCGACTACCAAACTTGCGGAGGGACATCAATTCGTCATCATCAATTACTCCCGCCGCTCGATAAATTGAGTACAACAGCGGTGATGCGTGTCCTTTTGAGAAGATCAGGTGATCATTATTAGGGGAGTGCGAATTGCTGAAGTCGTAACGCAGATGCTTGGCAAGTAGCACTGCCATCAGGTCAGCAGCTGACATTGAGGAGGTGGGATGACCAGATCCGGCTGCGGTGGTGGCACGAATACTATTAATCCGCAGTTGTTGTGCCAATTCATGCCATGCTTGCAATTGTTCAAGTGTAGCCATGAGCGCTCTCTTCCATGTATAGGAACTAAGGACAGCACTCACATCCTAGTCAACAAGAACAATCGTTTACTCTAACAAATGACAGAGTTAACAGGCAGAAATTTATCAACTATCAAGCTGTATGTTTAGGTACTTGCAAAGGATAAAAAATAATACAAAATAATCTTTTTTCAGATATTTTATGTTTTTATTTCTTAATAATTACCACTAGCGATCGCTACATTGATAATGTTGTACCGAAAGCCAATAAACAAGTTACAAAAATTCATCCAAAAACAAAGTTATCTACATATAGGGATTTTCTTGGCAACCCTCTTGAGCATTATATTTTTCAGTTGGGTAGGACTCTCGCAGCAACCAGTTACCCTGAATATATTAATGACTGCTCCTGATGCCGAACCTTGGAGGCAGGGTTTAATTAAAGACTTCGAGGCTGAGAACCCTGGTATTCGCATTAACCTAGTTGAAGGGCCCAATGCCACAAATTTGCTCGAAGACCTGTATACCTCATCTTTTATCTTAGGTGAATCCCCTTATGACCTGATCAATATGGATGTGATCTGGACATCCAAGTTTGCTGCTGCTGGATGGTTGCTACCCTTAGACGATCGCATTTCTAAAAAAGAGTTGGCAGCATTTTCACCCCAGGATGTAGAAGGAGGACGTTACCAAAACAAGCTTTACCGCATTCCAGTGCGTTCTGACGTAGGAATGCTCTACTACCGAGAAGATTTAATCAAACAAGCAGGATTGAAGCCTCCAGAAACCTTTGATGATTTGATCCGAATTTCCCAAGTTTTGCAGAAGAAAAAGCAGGTAAATTGGGGCTATCTTTGGCAGGGTCGCCAATATGAAGGACTTGTGGCGATGTTTGCGGAAGTCCTCGATGGCTTTGGTGGCTTCTGGGTTAATCCCAAGACGCTCGAAGTTGGACTAGATCGACCAGAAACATTACGAGCCATTGAATTTCTGCGTAGTACCGTTAAAGAAGGCGTTTCTCCTCCTGGAGTCACCACCTACCAGGAAGAAGATACCCGACGCTTGTTTCAAAGTGGTCAAGTAGCGTTTTTACGCAGTTGGCCCTATGCGTGGCCTTTAGCCCAGGCAGAAAATTCGCCAATCCGGGGCAAAATTGCGATTAAACCGATGGTTCATGCTTCTGGTAAGACAGGAGCGGCTTGTCTAGGGGGCTGGGGTTTAGGGATTGCGAAATCTTCTCAACATCCCGAAGAAGCTTGGAAAGCAATTCAGTATTTTACCAGTCGGGAAGCACAGCGCCGATTCATTTTCAGTGCAGGCTATGTGCCAAGTCGCCGGGATTTATTTACAGACCCAGAAATTGTTGCTAAATACCCCCACTATCCGCAGTTATTGAAGGTCGTGGACAATGCAGTTTTGCGTCCGCCAATCGCGCAATATCCTCAGACATCAGATATTTTGCAGCGTTATCTCAGCGCCGCGTTATCTGGTCGGATGAATCCTGAACGAGCAATGCAAGCTGCTGCTGCCGAAACACGCCGATTGTTGGCGGCAGGGGGAGGGGGCAAGGGAGTTAAAAGTTAAAGCATTAACTTAAAGACTCGTTCATCCGCCTCAAAGACTCATTAACGGAGTTCAAAGACTCATTAACGGAGTTCAAAGGCTCATTAATGGAGTTCAAAGACTCATTAACGGAGTTCAAAATCCCCAATCCCCAGTCCCCAATCCCTTATAACAAATGACAAATTTACATACACTCAGAAATCGAGAACAACAGACAGCATGGATCTTACTAACACCCGCATTACTGCTGCTGTTGTTTGTATTTGCCTACCCGATTTTACGAGCATTTTGGTTAAGCGTATTTACTAAAAATTTGGCAACAGAGCTACAACCTGTATTCTCTGGTTTGGAGAATTATGTGCGGATGGCGGGTGATGGTCGTTTCTGGCAGAGTTTGTGGGCGACAACCGTGTTCACAACAGCATCAGTAATCTCAGAACTACTGCTAGGATTGGGGATTGCCTTAATTCTCAATCAGGCGTTTTTTGGGCGAGGCATAGTGCGTACAACTGCTATTATCCCTTGGGCTTTGCCTACCGCTTTGATTGGTCTGGCGTGGTCTTGGATTTTTAACGACCAGTTTGGGGTTGTGAACGATATTCTGCTACGGTTGGGGCTGATTAAGACTGGGATTAATTGGTTAGGAGATCCAACGCTGGCGATGATCGCACTGGTTTTTGCTGATGTTTGGAAAACTACGCCGTTTATCAGTATCCTGTTGCTAGCTGGATTGCAGTCGATATCACAAGACCTCTATGAAGCTTACTCCGTCGATGGGGCAAATGCTTGGCAAAGCTTCCGCAATATTACCCTGCCATTGCTGCTACCGCAAATCTTAATTGCAGTGCTATTTCGGTTTGCTCAAGCTTTCGGGATTTTTGATTTGGTTGCTGTGATGACCGGGGGTGGTCCTGGTGGCGCTACGGAAGTGGTGTCATTGTACATTTACTCCACAGTGATGCGCTACTTAGATTTTGGTTATGGAGCAGCCCTTGTAGTAGTGACATTTTTAATATTAATTGCGGCGGTGGCGATCGCTAGTTTCTTGCTTAACAAATATCGTGCCAAAACATCAGGAGCCATTTAAGCCATGAGTGTAACTCCCCAAGCAGTTTCAACGACTCCAAAACGAACAGGGGGAACCAAGTTTTCTCTGAAAAAAATCTTGCTGGCGATCGTAGTTGTATTAATAGTGCTATTTAGCCTAGCGCCAGCCTTATGGCAATTGCTGACCTCGTTTAAAGTGAATGAGGATATTGCCGCCGTTCCGACTGTCTATTTCCCTACGCGATTCACTTTCAATCACTACATTGAGTTATTCACCCGTCGTCCATTTTGGCGCTACATCTTCAACAGTGCCTTTGTATCGATTACTTCCACAGCTGTAGCTTTAGCGATCGGCGCACCTGCGGCTTATGCTCTGGCACGGTTACGCACTTGGGGCGAACGAGTTATCCTCGCCAGCATTCTAATTGTTACCTTATTTCCTGGAATTCTGTTGTTCTTAGGATTGTTAGAAATTATCCAAGCGCTTAAATTGGGCAATAATTATCTGGCGCTAATTATACCTTATACTGCGATCAATTTGCCGCTAACAATTTTAGTACTTAGAAGCTTTTTTCAACAATTGCCAAAAGATTTGGAAGATTCTGCTAGGGTCGATGGCTATAACACCTTTCAACTACTATGGCAAATCGTACTACCCATGACCCTTCCCGCCTTAGTGACTACTGGAATCCTCACCTTTATTTTTGCTTGGAACGAGTTTATTTTCGCTCTGACGTTTATGACCCGTGAAGAGTTGAAGACAATTCCCGTTGCTGCGGCTCAGTTAGGTGGTGCGACAATATATGAAATTCCCTATGGCCCGATCGCCGCTGCTACTGTTGTGGGAACGTTACCCCTAATTTTACTAGTTTTGTTTTTCCAGCGCCGGATTGTCCAAGGTCTTACCGCTGGTGCCGTCAAAGGATAAAAATCAAAATGGCTAAACTCGAACTCAAAAACTTGAATAAAACCTACAATCCTAAAGTCATCCCTGTCAAAGACGTTAGCTTAACTGTAGATAACCACGAGTTTCTGACTTTACTTGGCCCTTCTGGCTGTGGTAAATCAACAGTCCTACGGATGATTGCGGGTCTTGAAGAACCGACTCGCGGTCAGATCAAGATTGGAGAGGTGGATGTCACCTATAAGCGAGCAGCCGATCGCAATATTGCAATGGTATTTCAAAGCTATGCACTCTATCCCCATATGACAGTATACGAAAACCTCGCTTCTGGACTCAAGCTGAAAAAAGTACCACCTACAGAAATTAAACAGCGAGTGGCAGAAGTGGCAGAAGTTTTAAGATTAGCAGAGTTAATGAACCGCAAGCCTGGTCAAATGTCGGGAGGTCAAAGGCAGCGGGTTGCTGTCGGTCGTGCTTTGGTGCGTCATGCCGATGTCTACCTGCTAGATGAACCTTTAAGTAACTTAGATGCACTATTGCGGGAACGAGTCCGAGCCGATATCAAACAAATTTTTGCAGCCCAAAAAGTGCCAGTTGTCTACGTTACCCACGACCAAACCGAAGCGATGACGCTCTCCACGAAAGTTGCATTGCTCAACGATGGCTATGTCCAGCAACTTGACCCACCTGACCGCATCTATAACCATCCAGCTAATCTATTTGTGGCTGGATTTGTTGGTAGTCCGCAAATGAATTTGCTGACTTTACCTTGTAGGGGACAATACGCGCTGCTGGGTAACTTTCAAGTGCTTCTCCCAGATATACCAACTGTACCACCGCAGATTGTTCTGGGAATTCGTCCAGAAAATGTCCACATTGCTCAACCAGGTGATACCCAGACTATTCAAGGGCGAGTATTTTTAGTAGAAAATTTGGGTATGCACTATTTGGTCAGTGTCAGGGTTGAGGGTTCACCAACCGGAGCAATTACGGTACGTGCTTTGTTGCCAACAGATCAAAATTGGAGTGACGAGGATATTACATTAGCATTGCCCCCTGAAGATATTCACTGGTTTGATGTGCAATCTGGCCATGCTCTTGTTAAAAGACAAATGTTAGGTGTCAGGAGCTAAGGCAAGAGACGCGAAGAATCGCCATCTCTACAATAATCACTGTCCGTTCGCTTATTTCGATCTGACTTTTTAAATTACTGACGACAGAATTGGTATTTCAGCCTTTCCCAGAATAGCGTAGGCGCAGCACATCGTAGATATCACCACTTAGTAGTTCATTAGAACTATAAATTTCAAATAAAAAGGGAGATCAAAAATTGTCTACAAAAGTTGAAACTCTTATCAGATATAGGTTTGATTAAATTCGAGCAAATGTCAAAAAATCAGCGAACGGACAATAATCAGTCTTTCGTAGAGACGGCAATTTATCGTGTCTTTAGTGATCTACTGGAGTTTAGACTAAATAGCCTTCTTCAAAGGAAAAAATAGGGGGTGTGATTGAACACAGTCCCCCTATTAGCAGAAGCTGAGAGAAGAAC
>NZ_JBALDD010000073.1:0-60766 GCF_036917555.1 Nostoc sp.
TCAACAGCATTCGCTAAGGGTAAAAACATCGCTATCACCAGCATTTCCACTAGCACCGTTGCTGTCTCCAAGAAATACAGCCTATCTGCTAGTTATGGTGCATCTAGTTCTGCTGCTGGCTAAATATGCCTTAGTACTACAGTGTACTACTGTGCATTTTAGATAGAAAAATTGCAAGTTGACCTTACTAATTCTTAGGAAAGTAAAATCATGATTATCAACGATCTTTCTCATGTAGAAACCGTTCTTGAAAATGAGAATGTTCAAGGTGGAATAGCTTTTGCAGATGCTGTTTCAACAGCATTCGCTAAGGGTAAAAACATCGCTATCACCAGCATTTCCACTAGCACCGTTGCTGTCTCCAAGAAATACAGCCTATCTGCTAGTTACGGTGCATCTAGTTCTGCTGCCGGCTAAATATGCCTTAGTCCTACAGTGTAATACAGTGCATTTTAAATAGAAAAATTGCTGAAAGTTCTCAAAAACTTTCAGCAATACATTCGTTTTTCAAAGAGAGCTTTTTTATGGAACGATTAAGAATTTCCGATCTCAGTTTTTGTGAAGATGAAGTTTCCGATCTTAGTCAGGTACAAGGGGGAGTTGCATCTGCTTACGCACGTAGTTATTCTACTGCTAACAAGAGCAGTTATAAAGTAGGCAAATACACTATTGAAGCTACTCTTGAAGGCGCTCTTGCTGGCGCTCTTGCTGGCGCTATTACTGATGGTGATAAGGCTATTGTATCTGCCAATACATCAGCAACAGTTTCCTAAAGTCGGCATAACCAGATTGTAGGAAGCTTTTATGGACATCGCCCATAAAAGCTTGTTAGGAATATTTCTATACCTCTATACTCATACCACATATAGCAGTATAAGATAGTAGGTAAAAGCGACACTTCGGCGTTGCTCAATGACTATGCTTGTTTTTGAGTTCAAAGCTTATGAAAAGTTAGCCCAGATAACAGCAGTAAATAATGCAATTCTGACTGCAAAATTGATTTGGAATAGCTGTATTTAACTAGGGATGGATGTTAAAAATACAGCTACAAACAATTTGCATGAATATTGAATTGATTATGCTGTATTTGCGGCTAACTTTCCTTTTGCTAATGAACTTAACTCAATGGCAAGACTTACCAGTGGAGAACAAGCATGGTCTTTTATCTCTTGGTTTTATGACAACTGTAAAAGGGGTACTCCGGGTTTAAAACTATTCATTTTTATAGCTATTTATCTGCATTTCTTTTATGCTTGTATGTCATGGTGCAAAATCACAAAATCATTTGCATACCTAATGACTTAAAGTTACCATAAATGCCATTTCCCCTTAATTTTTTATTTTTTCAGGGAAGACGCTTTTTATAGCGGTTCTCGTTTATGTGAGTTACACCCGTAGTAGGCATGGCTTGCCATGCCCCTACACTTTGTGATATAGAGTTGTGTACCGCATTTGAATGGGAACCGCTATATTATGGTTTATAAACCATGCAGAGCGACATTAGCCAAAAGTAAAAAGAATAGAGTAGGGACGGAGCGCAGTTCGATATATCCTCTGTCTCAGTTTCCTAACGGTTTTGCTGACCTTACAGAAGTTTGCTACCTTTTGGTATAGAGCAGGGCATAATAGCAACCCCGAATAACTATTACCGTTTTGGTCTGGCTTATCAGTCTCTTTTAGCCAGTTCGCTTTTACGATGGATTAATGTGACTTTGCTTTTGCTATCCATGACCTGAACTTCTCTTAGTGCAAACATACTAAACAGACCTTAAATCCTTATTAACCAACAACGCAGCCGAAGAAGCTCTTTTACGCTTGCGTATCGAGACAGCACCAAACATAGTGCAACTAAACAGCGAACCTAGAATTGTTGAGGGTTCTGGGACTGTATATACGCTCACCTGATTACTTTTAGATTCTATTAATAATAAACGAGTTGACTTATCGAAAGTACGGGAATATTTACCTTTAAAGCTAGTCAAAGCATATTCCTGTGTTCCGCCAAAAGATTTATTAATAGATGAAGATGAATCAAGAGTTATGTTACTACTCGGTTCAAATACAAAAGCATCATTATTACCTATAGTTGATAAATTTCCAGAAATCTTGAAAGAGTCTAAAAGACTACCACTATCGCTGTCGTATAACTCATATAAGAACTCTCCACTAGCATTTGCACGTTCAGTCAATGCATCATCAATAGATGTTTCAAGGTTAAATAAGCCACTGAAATCAAAAGAAAACTCTTTGTCTACTATAAAATTATAACCAATAATCGCAGCCAAGCTTTCCGCCGACCCTGTATAGACATCACCATGACCTTCAGCTTGGCTGAAGGACGAATTGGAGGCAGGGTTGTTTGCATCGATATTAAACTTAGCCTCAGCTTTAGCATCAGCAGTTACTTGACCACGTCCACGTGTGCTAATTGCTTTAGTCACAGTATCAATCAAAGTCCCAACATCTGAAGGGTTGCTACTAAAGTTGTTGATGTTGAATTTTGACTCAGAATATGCAAGGGTAGCAGCTTGGCTCGGTAAGGTTGCCAATATCGAAGTAGCGATCGCTGGAGTAGCTAATGTCAAAAAACGCTTTACAACTTTGATGTATTGTTTCATACAATTACTCATTTTTACTTTTATAATGCTAGGATTGTAAATTTGTCATGCTTACTGACTCCTTGCTAATGAACAGGAGTAAAATATAGGCAAGCATGATGGACAACTTGGGAAATTCTCAAGCCGTTTTTATCTTATGCAGAAGAAATCTTCTCTTTTAAGAACAAATTTTTATTACCGATTTTGCACCATTTATTCAGTAATAACCGCATCAGTGATTTAGTTATGAATCCGGAACAGTCGATAATTAGTTACATACTTATACTAGCCGTGATCGATTTGTTTCTTGTAAAGTTTGAGTGAAACAGAGAGTTTTTTTCTTGGTATTTACGTAAGGATTCAGGTAGGGAGGAGTTGACATAAGTGATGTTGTTACCAGAGCATCCTTTGATAAGCAAGGAAATCACTGTAAAATCAAGCAACGATCGCCTGTACCAATTGTCGAAGTCAGAATTGGTAGCAATACGGTTCGGTTAAGGTGCATAGTCTAAAGATCACCCTTAGTGCCTCTTAAAAAGCTACGGTGTACACACAAGTCCTAAAAACTTAGCTTGATAAGACTTTTCTCGTTCCCAGTCTGAAACTGGGAATGCATTCATTGAGTCTACGACTCTATATCTGACTGAAGGCACAAGGTATTCATTGGTGTCAACTTAAAAAACGTTTTGCCCTCACCCTCAGCCCCTCTGCCATCCGTGAGAGGGGAGCAAGAGATTCAATTCCCTTTTTCCCAAGGGAGAAGGGGTTAGGGGATGAGGGCGTAAGGTGATGTGTAAAACACCTACCCAATATAGCTTTCAGCTTAAGTTGACACCAATGCAAGGTTTTGTGCCCCTACGTTCGCGGAGCGTCCCGCAGAGATGGGATATTTTTTTACTGGAAGCCCTTTAGGGGTTGGGTTAGGTCTATATTAAATTTCTAGAGAAGTAAAAAAGGTGATTGAATGCCTAATTCAGAGGGTTATAGTCTGAGAGTAGATGATCCAAAAGCTTACGTTCGTAAGGATTTAAATCTGAGGCAGATGTTCCGAATTCCTGTAATTTATGGTAGATAAAATCACGTTCAAATGTTTCGATACGTTCTTCTAAGTCTCCATAGAGTTCCTGAAGGGTAAACTCAGTTGCTAAAGCTAAGGCAATTTGTTCTCGGTCTTTACCAAGTGACCGACCTTTGAATTGATAATCGCCTTGAGAATGCTGGGATAGTAGCCCAAGAGCGATCGCTAACAGCAGGGTTTGATAAGCTAGTTTTAATTCCCTACCAGAACCAATTTCCTCTGGGATTAAATCGGGAATGTTTTCGTCTTCATCGATTTGTTCGCTCTGAGTCCGTTCATAGCAGTCTCGATAATACTCAATTTGACTGAGAAAATAAGCCGGAAAGCCCAACGAACGAGTCAAAATACACAACCTCTGCTCATCTTCAGCTACTAAGGCGGTTAAACTACGACTAAAGCGACTGTAAAATCCAAAAACTTGTTCTTTATCTTTTGCTCCCACCCAGAGGGTAATCTCCCGTTGAGAAGTTGGGTTTAAGTTAGTGTCGATATCTTGAATTCGCAGCAACAAATTAGCGCTATCATAAAGCTGATTCAAACGCAGACTAGCTGTATTGGTGGCAATTAAATCTGATTGCTTTAAAACTTCACCAATAGACAAATTACTCAATTGCTCGAACTGCTGGCGAGCAAAGGGCATAAGTTGATTCTGAAATTCTTCAGCAGAAATTTTCCACGACTGAGAACGGCTAACCTGTTCCTGAGTAAACTTCTCTGTTGGTAATGTGGAAAGAAAACTTTGGTAATAAGCATCAATATCTGCATCAGTCAGAACTGTAAGCCGAATTTCGGAGAACTTCGTGGTAGCTCGATCGCGTTGAGCAACCAAATTATTGTATATCTCAGAGAAATCAACCAAAGTTTGACGTAAGGTTTCAGTTCTTTGTTTAGCTGTTTTAATCAAATAATTTAACGCCTCGACACGGAGATTTTGGGCGTATAAATCGTACTCTAACTTTAATTGTTCATTGTAATTGCGGCGTAATTCTACGGCGGTTGCTTTAACAGTGCTTTCTAGGCGTTTAATTTGTTTCTGAACTTTCTGAATGCGATCGCGAATATTAGTGCTGTACTTGAGCCAAACTATCCCTAAGTAAGTCAGAATTGTTACCGCAGTCCAAAGCAGATAACTAACTAAGTTAGCCCAAAAATTTTGCAATAACAGCCATAGTGCTGATTGACTGAAAATTCCCGTCAGAATCAGCAAGCCTAATAAAGCAGTAGCAAGAAAAATAGGATAAATGACTAGATACTGAGAGCGAAATTTGTTTTCTTCTGCTAGCAGTTCACTTAGTTGATCTGTGGCTGTTTCAAGTTGATTTTCAGTGAGAGTTAGGTGATTTTGAGATGAAACGATCGCAGCTGCGGCTTGTTCACGAGCGCCAGCGATCGCCATAAAACGAATTTTTCGAGCTTGTTCGATTTCTGCATTTAACGCTTGGCGATACTCAGCAATTGCCGTTTCTAACTGTTTCTGAGTTGTTTGTAGCTCTTGCAGTTGTTCTTCAGACTTCCTTTCAGCTAAAATATCTTCTAATTGTTGCTGCCGCAATTTTAAGGACACAACTTGGTTGAGTAGCTTTTGAGTGGCTTCTTTATCAATTGTTATCTGCAATCTTGAGTCGAGAAATGCTTCAGCCGCACGTAGTTCTGTAACAAGATTCTGGGATTGATCACCAATGGCATCCGTTTGCAGTTCTAAATACGAAAAGGTCAATATATTTAATAGCCTAGCTGCTTCATGCAAGCCTCTAGGTGTAGCATCAGCATAGCGATTAATGGTGCGGTCTAAGAAGGCGGTTAGTGTTGCCTGTAATTGTTTGCAACAATTTTCCAGCGTCCGCTTATAGGAAAGTAGCTCTTTATTTTCAAATTGCCGATAAGCACGCTGCAATTCCATCCCATATTCCTGAGCCTGGCCAGCACGCATCTCAAGGCGCGGATTAAAATCTTGCCAAACTGGTTTGCCGTTGTCTCGTTCTAATCCGAGAAAAGCATTACTGAAATCTTCGCTGAGTATAAATCCTTTGGCATCTAACAGGCATTTGCGAATTGCCTCTGAAGTAAATTCTGCCTTCGGTAAAAACTGCTCCATAATAATATCGGCAGCTAAGGCAGCACTCAAACGATTAATAGTTGTTTCTCCTGCAAAAAACAATTCTCCATAACCAAATGAACTATAAGCGGGTATTTTTCCCCGTACTTTTTGTGCGCCAATCAATAAGCCACTGGTTTCCGGTTCCACAGTCAGAAAACCTGCCAAAGCATCAGCATAGCTAGGTAAATTATCCCTCAGTCCGCCAATTCGCTCGTCCATTAACCAGCAATTATCAAAAGGTGGTACTTTTTGAGTACCTGTAATCACAACCCCACTGATCATTTTGTAATCTAACTCTTTCAGGAAGGCGTAAGCAGCACCGTAATCAGCAGTTGTGGCTTGGGTAAATAACCCTGGCAGTAGCAATAAAGCTTCTAAGCTGTAAGGAATATCTGTAAAGTACTTAGAAAATAGCCAACGAATCAAGCGTACTATGTCAAAAACTACTCCCCTAGCAAATTGATTGCTAGCTGATAGCATGAGATATACTCGATGGCTGCTGCTGATTTCTACTCCTTGGCGTTTCGCTGCGATCGCTTCCTTCGATTGACTAGCCGTTTTCAACAATTCGATCAGTGCAGTTTGCAGTTCGCCAGTTCCTTCGCTGAACTGGGTACGAATTTTGGAGACATAAGCTTGTTTACTATGAGTTTGAGCCAGATCAAAACTCGTGTCAGCAAACCGATCTAACTCGCCACTAAAGCCAAAAGTTTGACCATCCCAAGTTAAGGTATAAGTTTGAATTAAACAGGTTTGATCGGCTGGTAATTCTTGCAGTTGCCGTTTAATGGCTGCACAAAAAGCGGCACTGTGAGGATCGAGTGCAAGTAAAATAGTTGGTTTTGGCATGGGGACACTCTCAGAGTGCAAACTATGGGGCTAAATAATCACATCTAAATCTTCCAGGTAAGCTTCAATTTCCTGGATTTCCATTTCTACCTGTTCTTTAATCTGGGAATCAACCCTGCCTCCTTTTAAAACTTGATTGAGGTGATTGATGTAGTTTTGCAAAGTAAATTTGGCTTTTTCTTGGTCTTCGTGGGTAATACGCTCAACTTTGTCAGCAATTTCCTTGACTAAAGGTAAATTACTTTTGAAAGCTTTAAATGCTGACTTGCGATCGCCTCCCAAAGGCAAAACTCCGCCCTCTAATCTTTTCGCTTGTTCTGTAGAAACAAAATATTTCTTACTCTGATTGACAATCAATTTATATGGATCGGGTGCCAGGGCTAAAGCAAACCAACGCAACGCCCCACCGTCGTCTTCTGGAGGAATTAAATTGGCTAAGTTTGTCCAATTGCGATGTAAGTGCTTGAAAACTTTATTCGGATCTAGGTAAGCTAACTCCATATCCCTCATTCCGCTGAAGGCAAATAAGGGGACGCCGACTTCTACTCGAAACAGCATCACCTTATGTGGTTCGCCTGTCGGTACGAAAGAAGGATTATTATTTCCTCTAGGCAAGCGACTAGAAAGAGGCGGATTGCTAAAAACTGTGTTGTTACTCTCTACTCCGTAGTAATAAAATTCTGTGATTAGGTGCTGCTGTTGAATGGGAATTTCCGATACTTCATACTGCCAGAGAGGAACTGCAAGTTTGCCAAGTTGTTGCAAATCTTGCCCTGCATCTTCGGGATTGCTATCTGTTAAAACCTCCTCAACAGTCATACTGGTGAGAGGATAGTAAGCTTCATCGACAAATCTCAGAATTTCGATCTCGACATCTTCAGCTTTTTTATCAGACCAATTTGTTAAAGTTTGAGACTGTTCTCGATGCCAACGGATAAAATCTTCGCCAGTAACTTTGGGGCGTTTTGATTGCAGATTGATGCGCTGAATGGTGTGAATAAAAGGATTATCGTTACTTCCTTGACGGTTGACCTCGTGATAACTCTGTTCTAAATCTCGATAAACTTTATCTAAATTGCTATGTAAACGTTGGCATTTTTCCTGGATTTCTTCTACCTTAGTCCGCAATACACCATAGAGTTCAGCCGCTTTATCACACCGTTTCCAATGTAAATAAGTCTTCCACTTTTGGTCAGCCCGTTCTTTGTATCTCTGGCAAGCAGCTTGAATAGTATTTTTATTTGGGAACCAAGTTTCTGCGGCTTCTTTAATTTTTTCTTCTTGTGGTTCTAATTTCAAAGCATTGAAACTGGATTGCGCCTCTTGTGACTTGCGCTGCACGTTTTGCTGTAATTCGTCTAATTGTTGAGAAAGTTTGCTCAAGAAGTCCAAAACATAAGCTAATCCATTGGGACGGTTAAGACCGCGTTCCCAGAAAGTTGCGATCGCAGCAGTTGCAGTCTGCTCTAAGCGATGAAAATTCAATCCCAATTCTTGAGCCGTCCGTTGTTCAAATTGATCTAACTGCCGTTTGTAAAGTTCTTTGATTGTCGCCAAAGCTGTGCGATCGTGACGGATTTCGCCTATTCGGAATTCAGGTTTCATCTGTCCGCCGCGATCGCTTTCAGTCAACGCATTCAGGACAGTAGTCGCTTCTGCTAACTTGCAATCTTCTAAAAACCGGGTGATGTCGCTTTCTAAATCGATTGCTGGGGTAGATGCCATCAACTCATTCTTCAGCAAGCTTTGAGCATCTTCTAATTTCATCCGCTCATATTCCTGTACTGGCAGAGTCAGGGTAGCAAAGCCAAAACTACAATAATTTATATTGCGCCCTCGAACTTTTTCACCAGTTGCCAGATAAGCGCGAATGTTATCAGCAACGTTAGCAGCGTCTAAACCAATTTGAGAACCAATTTGGATGTACAAGCCATCTGCAACTAAATTTTGTAAATCGTCTGGACGACCGACTACAGTTCCATTTTTGTTAACCCCATCAATTAAAAATACAGCATCAAAGGGAGGGCGATCGGCTTTAACTTTTGTGATTCCATAATCAATCTCAATGCTATTAGATGGTGACAATCCCCAAAAGTGTTCGATTTCTTTGAGAGCGCCATAGGCATTAGACTTTACCAAGTGAGTTTGGGGAATATTGGCAAACACTCTTGGTAAAACAAATACTCCCGTAATATTAGAAAAATTATTCAGATGTCCTCGTGTTAAAAAAGCCGTATCTAAGAATGTGCCACTGCCCGTCCCACCCGCCAAACTACCAACAATAAAAACTTCGACACCATCCCGATTGGAAACTTGAAAGTTATCTGAAAATGCTTGTTTACTGGTGCGAATTTCACGAACAGTATTGATTGCTTGAGCAATTAAAGCGTCAATATCGCCTACTTTTGCAAACAAAGCGAGCCGTCCCCGGGCCCGAATCTGTCCAGCGCCACTGATCAGGCTGGCTGCGGAAATGTCTCTAGGCCACCATTCAGCGATGTGGTCGTTACGTGTTAGGGGTAGGGGATTGGCGACAGAAATTGCATAGAGTTCATTTGGTTCTAAGAAAACTTTAGTACCATCAGGTGATTTTTCTCGTTCTTGGATATTTTCAGTAGTATCAATGGAAATAAAACGAATAACTTCTGGTACTGAGCCGTAAACATCTATGAATCGCTTTTTAAGTTTGAGTATGACTTCATAACCCGTTCCTCCTAGCCCGATAACAACAGTAGGACGAAAAACAACCGTGGGACGCACAACCGTGGGACTTAACATTCACTTTCCTGTGATATTATTCAAAAATTTGTCTGCCCACTGCTTGGCTCAGAGGGTCTTTGGTGTTCAATCCAGTTAAATAGCAATTTAACGTTGCCAATCTCGATGATGTCCTCGTCGTAGAGTTCATCTGTATTTATTTTTTTAGTATTGACAAAAATTACACCTTTCAAACAGCGTATATCTATATTTTTTTTCCCTAACCGCCAAACTGTGACTAACTCAGCATCAGAATTGGTCGTGGCAATAGCTGGTATCAAATCACTCAGGCATACTCTACCCTTCTGTAGGTGAGTGAGACTAATCTCTTCGTCTTGGGATGATTGTGGCAATGGTTCTAGTACTACCAACGCTCCTTCTAAGCGATCGCGGTTGCGGAAATCTTCGGCTAATTCTAAGGGGGTTTTGCGTTGAATTAAACAAACTACTATCAGTGAAATTAACAACACTAACAGCACTAAGAGCAACCAAATAACTATTTTCCGCCATAAAGGCATTAAAATATACAGATGAGCTTCCGCACTTACAGGACTAGCAATTGAGTTGTCTGGAGTCAGGACTAAGGTGAAAGTGCGTTGGTGTAGCCCGTCGTAGACATCGCCTGCAAAACTGCTATCAGTAATCTGCAACTGCACAGGAATTTTTGTTTCTCCTGGTTGTAATAATATGGCTGCTGAAGGTTCTACTATGGAAACGTCTTTGGAATTGCCTTGCAGTTGTAAGCTAGCTGTTCCAGATATATTGGTGGGAACTGTAAAAATTTGGGTTTCAGTGGTTTTGCCTGCTTCTATTGAGCCAAAATCTATCTTTTTAGGTTCTATTTGCAGTTGTGACTGAATGGTTACGGGTAGGTCAATTTTAATTGGTGCGACCGCTTGGTCTGTACTCGTTAACACCAAGCGCAAGTTATTAGCGCCCCCCTTTGCGTCTGCTGGTATCTGTAAACGCACGGGAATGGCTGTTGCTTGATTAGCAACTAAATCGATGGTGCGATCGGGTGAAATTAAGCGAATACCGCTTTGGTTTGGGTCTTCCAGTTGCAAATTTACCTTAGTATTGACATTACTGATGCTATTAATTTTGAGCGGTTCAGTAGTTGCTCCTGGCAATACTGGCGGTAAATTGGCAGTGGGTAGATTAACATCAAGCTTGGGCTTAATTAGCGCTGGTCGGATATTTTGAGCCAGTTGGTTGAGCTGAACTCCTCCAGGATCTCGCAATACTTGCCCCTTACCACAAAGTGCTGGATTGCTAGCAAAGTCATTCAGTTGCTTTTCGTGTTCTTTTAATCCTAAAGACACAAAAAATATGTAGGGCTTGCATTGTTGCTCACGTAGAAACTGGGTATTCCCAGGAATAGAAACGGGATTAGGAATACCACGCACATCTTCTAATCCGTCCGTCAGAAATACGATACTGACAGTACGACCAAGAGCGTCAGCACGTTTATTTAACAGGGCAGAATGTTGCAAAGCCTTTTGTACAGCCTTACCTGTATGAGTACGCAAACCCTCAGCTTGAAGTGAGCTAATTATTTGCTTGAGTTTACCTCTATCTGGATTACTGTTAATAGTGATATCATTTGCGTTTAGTGTGACATCTTTATCGAAGCTATAAATAGTAACTGTGTCGCCTAATCTAGCCGTGTTAACAAATTCGGTAATAGAATTTTTTACTAGCTCAAAAATATTTTTTGTTCCACCCACACCACGCATAGAAGCAGAAGTATCTACTACTAAAATCCAGTCAATTTCCCCTTTCATAGTTATCGGATACGATGCACTACACAGGTTAGAAATTGATATTATAGCCAAAAAAATAATGCTTCGGACTGAACAAAATTTCAACCAATGCTTGAAGTATCTAAAGCTCATTGATAGATTCCTCCAGGCATATAAATTTTATATTTTTCTTCCTCAAAGCAGTAGCTTAAGAGTTTAGATTTAATCCTATTGATGCTTATAAATATTTTATAGCATCTATAGACTTCTCTTTGCTGTAAATTGAGAATCCATAAACTGACAGTTAGAATTTGATGCACTGATTCCATATTATTACCTAAAAAATGTAGACTCAATTTGCTATTGTTATTACAATATAAATATAAAATTAGATTAAATATGTAAATGCGATATGTAATTTCAAAAATTGATTTTGATTTAATTATTTATGCAAAGTACTAAAGATTATTCTGAAGTTTAGACAATAATTAAATACTGAACAATTAATTGTTGCTATAGATTTCCGATTTAATAAGATTTACAGAGAAAATTAATAGAAAACTTTGTTTGGCAAAAGTTATCCAGCTAATTGTTTTTTCTCTGAGTTAAAATTAATAATAGTGTTAATCAGCACTTTATCAAGTTATATGTTAACCACTATTTTAAAAAATGTCACGTTTTTTCGTAGATATTTAAGTTACCAAAAGTTACCTGTTTAACTATTTATAAACTCAGTAAATATATACAAAATAGTTGAGATATTTGCCAATATAATTTTATATTTACGTTTAATTAGCCTTGACAGTAACAAAGATAAATTGTTAAAGCTTATAGTTATAGCTGTTCTCGTACAAGTAAGGTAATTAACCACAGCACATCTGTACTAATCTTCTCTGTGGGAATGGGAAGCGCATCTACGTTTAAATTTCAACCCTTAATTCGCCACGATTTTACGCAAAGCAGCACTAAGAATCATGAGCAGCTAACGGCAACAACAAGCGACTGACTACCCGATTATCTGGTAACTGATAGAAATTCAACTCTCCTCCTAGTTCTTGCATGAGGTTTTGGCAGATCACCAGATGTAAAGCTGGTGGTTGGTCGAGGTTGGAAGGAGTAAGCACATCTTTAGATATATTTTGATATAGTTCTGTGAGTAGCTGTGGTTCGATCGCACCGTTATATGTGATCGATAATTCTAGTGATGTCTGATGTTCAGCCCCGCCACTTGTAGAAGAATATTTTGTATCTGAGGGTTTTGACGCATCTAAGCGACGACACCAAATATCAATTCTGCTACCGGTTTGAGAACGGTTACAGGCAGTAACCAATAATTCATGGATAACTAATTCAATTTTGACAATATCACCAACGATCACCATTGCGGATTGAGTGCTGGAGGTAGGAACGCCTCTAACTAATGAAGAATTTTTGGGCGATTCTTGCTCGTCAATCGGTTGTCCCAAACCATGCACCCCAATCCACAGCTTTTGTTGTTTAAGTAAATTTTCGATCCGTTCGAGCGATCGCTTCAGTAAACTGGCTATGGGCATCGTTTCCCAACTGATATGTAGCTGCCAGTTCTCAAGTTTTAGCATTCCACTCATGGAGGTGGCTGTATGGTCTAACTGCCGTAACAATAGCTGGTAGCGCATCTGAGTCAGTTCGTTAGCAGGAATGCCTAAATCATGTATTTGTTTAAGGGAATGGGCCGTTATTCTTTGAATTTCCTCTAGACGACGATGTTTGTACCAATTGAGTTGTCGTAATTCTTCTGTTGTGGATTCTAAAAGTCGGGTAATTTGCTTTTCACGACGCCACCAGGCTAATTGAGAAATCAGAGTTGTTGTTGCACTGAGGTTTTGTTCTGACCAGCGACGCTCTTGATAGTCTACAAGCAATACGACACCTGTAGTTTCATAATCAGCAGTTGTACGTAATGCCATTACCAAAATTTGACTTTTTTCTGGAACATTCAACCATTTCCGGGTTTCTGGAGGTAAATTATCCACCTTCAAAGTCAGGTAACTCTCTGTAGCAAGTGCCCACTGAATTAAGGCTTCAGCCTGGATAGAAATAGATACATCAGAAAAAATCCCAAATTGGCTATTGTCAATCACTCCAGGAATAATTTCTGCCCAATTTTCGCCAGGTGCCCAGGATAGCATTAGCGCTAAGGGACAACCCAAAATTGATGCTATTTGTTCGAGAGATGCACCTTCTAAATGCTTTTTTTCGACCTGAATCCTGTTCTGGGATTGTGTCAGGATGCGTAAGCATTGCTCAAATGCCTGGGAAGTTTTTTGCTGCTGGGTGGTGCGATTATGTAATTGCCACTGACGAACAATTACACCAATCTGTTGACTGACAGCCCACAGCAATTCTTTTTCTAGGGTTGTCCAAGAACGATGGGTTTCGTGAGTGATGACCAAAAGTGCTGCTGGTATATGTTCGTGAGTGCATTTACAAACAAGTAGCGATCGCACATTATTCTCTAACAACGAGGGTCGCCAGTTAAAAAAGCGTAAATCTTCATCTAAGTTCTCAATTTCTACCGCTTGAGTTGAACTTTCCAAAAGCTGCCCATCTAATTCTTTGAGACTATGAAGGGTAAATGTCAACGGTCGGCGATTATGGGGCTGACTTTGGTAAGTAAATTGATAATTCTTCTGCTCAGGGTCATACTGCAACAGTAAAAAGCGGGTAGCACCTAATCGAGCTAAAACTCTTTTAGCACAACTATGTAAAGTTGTCTGAAGGTCATGTTCGCTATAGATACCTTGGGCAACTTGGCTAGTCAGTTGGGCATCCTCTTGAATCTGTTTAATAGTGCTTTCCATGCTTTCGGTAGGTGTAACTAGAGAGATTAAACCAGCAACACCTTGGACGAAATTTTTGTCTGTGTCCGTCCAGATGCGAGGTTCATTGCTTTCCACTGCCAGAAAACCGACTAAGTTCTTTTGCCAGATAATCGGAGCTGCTAGGAGCGATCGCACCTTCAACCGTTGCAGCAATTTTGCTGTAAAATGACTATTTAAAGAACTGCGAGCATCACCAATCGAGACTATTTGGTTAACTGCCAAAGCATAATAAAAATCGCTCAACTCTTGTACAGTCATTCCTGCTGCTTGCTGACTGCTAGAATTGCGATCCATTTTCACCAGCTGATTGCTCATTCGACACCAAAAGTAGCGCCCTTCCCGCTCAAACCAGTAAACATTTGTCCGGTTGGGGGAGACAAATTTATGAGTTGCTTGCACCGCTACTTCAAGCCTTTGATTCAGATTACTGAGGGTGCGTAAATTTTCTAGCAATTCTAATAATGGCTCGTCGGTTCGCCTGGTTTGCTTTTGCTGCTCATGCATCTCATTTTGATAAAGCACTGCTCCTAGTTCACCTAAAACCATCATCAAACGCGCTTTTGTTTCTCCTGTCAGTAGGTAGCCCCAGCGTTCTGAACCCAATAACAGCAAGCCCAAGCAACGGTCTTTGGAGCGAATTGGTAAAATAATCGTTCCTTGGATGTGGGATTTTTCGGCAATTTTTCGCCATTCGGCGGCACGGATTTCAGTTTGCAAATCAGCAATGCCTAAAGGATGCTGTTCAATAACTACTTGCTCTAATAAATCCCCAGGACTTAGAACAACCCTTTGGCGTAAAAAGCTCGTGTCACGATCGGATGTGATGCCCCCTTTGCCGAATAATATGTGATTCAGGCGATCGTAAAGAGCAATCCAAATCAGTTTGTAGTCAAACTCTTCTTTGAGATAAGAAATAGTAGTTTCAATCAGAACGTCAACATCATCTTCTTCTCTGAGGCTCTGGAGGAGGCGCCCCAAAGAGAGGATCTGCTGTTCGGCGGCTATAGGTTTTTGTGGCTGCCCCATCTGATTTATTGGTTAACATAACTTGTAATATATAAGATGCCCAGAAAAGCACCCTGAGTAATATTGCCACAAGTGTTTAATGTTGAATCTAAACAGCTTAATAAGCGGTTATGTACCCACAAGTACCTACAGCAAAACAAACCGTTGAATTTTTATTAGTTTGCGTCAGATTAAGTAATGTACTTCAGCCAATTAATATAGTCAGACTATATGAGAGAACCAACCAAATTTATATCTTGGCTGGCGATGACATAGAAGTGCTGATTTACCCAAACGCAAAAGTGAGGTTTTTATGACCGATATAAATCTTGCCGCAATGAGCAGAGAGCAATTGAGAGACTACGTGAAAAAACATCCACAAGACCAGATTGCATTCCAAGCATACATGGACAGACTACAAGATAAACCTGGAATTGAGATCGCTTCAATGGATCAATTTGAGCAGCTAGTCCGCGAGAAAATTAGACAATCCCAAGCGGAATGATCTGCAATAGCCCCGAAAATAAAAGTTAATGGATATTTATAAATTTGCAATTAGTCCGCTTTTGTTCAATGTGGTAAAAACAGACCCGGAGTGGTTACACCAACAGACGATTCGTAGTTTTAGTTGGCTATCGCAAAGAAATATAAGCCCTCCTGCTAGTTGGGTAAATCATCGCCTACAAAAATCCCTGTGTCTGTATGATTCCCGCCTAGAACAAAATTTGTTTGGGCTAAACTTCCCAAATCCCGTAGGGTTAGCGGCTGGCTTCGACAAGGATGGAGTAGCTGCAGGCATTTGGTCTAACCTAGGTTTTGGCTTTGCAGAACTAGGAACTGTAACTTTTCACGCACAGCCTGGAAATCCGCTTCCTCGTTTATTTCGCCTACCGTTGGATAAAGCTGCTCTCAATCGGATGGGCTTTAATAACAGCGGTGCAGCAGTAATGGCGGTACGTTTGGAACAAGAAAAGCATAAGTTAACATCAATACCCATAGGGATAAATTTGGGAAAATCTAAGGTAACTCCCCTAGAAGCAGCTGCAAAGGATTATCTCGATAGTTTTCGTTTACTTAAGAATTTGGGAGACTATTTTGTTGTTAATGTATCTTCTCCTAATACACCAGGGTTGCGATCGCTCCAAGATGCTTCTATGCTCAGTGCCATCTTAGATTTATTACAGCAAGAAAATAATACACAAAAACCTATTTTTGTCAAGATTGCGCCAGATTTATCATGGGAAGCGATTGCTGACATTATAACTCTTGCCAAAACCTACCACCTGACAGGCATTATCGCCACTAACACCACCATCCGCCGTGATGGACTAAAAACCCAGGTGATTGAGCAAACGGGCAAATCACCCCAAGATGAAGCTGGCGGAATTAGTGGTGAACCATTACGCGATCGCTCCATTGAGGTAATTCGGTTTATTTGGCAGCAAACTCAAGGACAAATCCCGATTATTGGCGTTGGTGGCATCTTTTCTGCTGAAGATGCTTGGGAAAAAATTACTGCTGGTGCTAGCTTGATTCAGGTTTATACAGGCTGGATTTACGAAGGGCCAATGATGGTACGCCGAATTCTAGCTGGTTTACTTTCCAAGCTAGAACAAAGCGGATTAAATTCCATCAATGATGCTGTGGGTTTAGAATTCAAAAATCAAAACTAATTAATATTTTTGAATTGTTATCCTTCTTCTTCCACTGGGAAAAACTCTTTAGTTTTTTCTGAGTATGACCAGGGAATACCATCAGGGTCTTTGCTGCGACTCCACTCAGGAAACTCTGGGTCATTTCGCCGTTTATAAACTGTGCTGGAATAGACATTGAGCCGTTTCGCCAGTTCAGATTGAATCAGAGAGCCAAAAACTAACTGTTTTTCCAGCGCTCGTTTAACTTCCTCATGTGTTTCTTGTGGGAGTGATTCGGTTTCTGGTTCTTCCTCCTGTGGGGTTGGTGGTGCTAATAGCGATCGCGCAGTTTTTGTAACTGGTTGAGCCGGAAGTTCTTTAACAGGCTCACTACTGTCAAGAATATTGCCGAGAATGCTGGCAGTTATAAAGTAATAAGACTGCCCTGCCTCTTCAGAGTTGACTATACTGGCACCAAATTCTGAGGCTTTACCATCCAAGTAGCGTTTTGCCGTTGTTCCAGGAAAATTGCCCCTGATTGCCAAGTCCATTGGTGTCAGTCTGCCCTGATTTTCACGAACCAACTGATGAAAAATTGGGTTAACTCGTACAGTCCACTGTTGCCATTGATATTCCTGCCAAAGCTTGAAGCCAATTACCAGCACAATTACTGCCAGTAAAATTCTCCAAGTGGCAATTAGGAAAATAATCAAAAACGAGATGGGCAAAAGTAGAACGAGAAAAGCCTTACCGTTACCTTCTATGGATTTCTCACTCATGCCGATTGTTGCCAAGTGAATTTTAATAAATAATATTATCTATCTTGGCAAAAATTGGGACACTTTTTTGTATCTTTTGGCAAATTTACAGCAAATTTGTCGGCAAAATCTTTATGCAGTAGGTGTTATAGGCTTATTACCTTTCTACTTATCTAACATTGGTCTGCGATCGCACAAAAGTTTTTTGCTAGAGAAAATAAGGGGGTTGTGATGAGAGCGATCGGAATACATCTCAGATAATATCCCTCGAAATTCTAAGCGGCGGCTTGCTTATACCGCTCAGACTTTTCTTTCCAAAGCAATAATTCTAAATTAGCTTGCCAGAGCCTTGACAAAAGATAATACATATACTACATTAATAATACAAGTCAACTTTCACTAGAAAGTTAGCTTTCACCAGTAGCGAATAGCTCAAATGGCAGAGCGCCCACTTTGCCCGGAAGGGCCGACGTATCGAGGGTTATCGCATATAACTAAAACACCCTTGATCAAACTTCTGGAGGTGTAGGTAAAAATCCTACTTCGTTACAGCAAATTTAATGCTGAGTTTTGAATTTATATGTGGTGGGTAGCTCAGTGGATAGAGCGCCTAAATATCCTTATTCACACCTTGCCTGAAAAGGCCGACGAATTGAGGGTTATCGCCTGCCAAGCGGGAGGTCGCGGGTTCAATTCCCGCTCCACTACACCAAATTGAGTGCTGAGTAGAAACTCAAGAGTGAGGAGTTTGAAATATTTAACTCCTAACTCTATATGTGGCGGGTAGCTCAGAGGTAGAGCGCTAAACATCCTTGTTCACCCCTTGCCTGCAAAGGCCGACGAATTAGGGTTATCGATTAGGGTTCGAGAGGTCGCAGGTTCAAGTCCTGCTCCGCTACACCAAATAATTTTGAATTAAATTTAAAATCCAAAATCCAAAATTTTCATGTGGCAGATAGCTCAGTTGGTAGAGCGCCGAAAAACATCCTTGTTCACACCTTGCCTGAAAAGGCCGAAGAATTAGGGTTATCGCCTGTTAAGCCGGATGTCGTAGGTTCAAATCCTGCTCTGCCACCTTTCATTTTTGCCCGCAAGGGCCGGGAGATGAAGCGATGAATTACAATTTTTTCACTAAAAAGAAGACAACTACACCCCAAAATCAACCTATCCCCGGACGAGAAGCAGAAATGGTTCAGGGGCGTTCCGGCGGTTGGATGTTTGATGCTGGTATTTGGAAGATGCTGCGCCGTTGTTTGTTGGTTGGCACAGCAAAAAGCACTTACTACGCTGGTAAACAGGAATTAACTGAAGATTTTGTGACAGTTGTCAGACAAGCTGTTGCCGAAAATCCTGGCCGTGTAGCAGAAGAAATTTTGTATGCGAGCGATGGACGCGCCATCAATAATAGTGCGCCTATCTTGGCTTTAGTGTTGCTATCAATGGGTGAAGCACCAGAAGCAAAACAGGCGTTTGGTGAAATTTTCCCGCAAGTTGTCCGCACTGGTAGCCACTTCTACGAATGGCTGAACTACACCAAATCTCTACGGGGATTTGGCAAAGTAGTGCGGGAAGCTGGTAAAACTTGGCTCTCAAGGGAAGATGTCAAGGGTTTAGCTTATCAACTGTTGAAATATCAACAGCGTCAAGGCTTCTCCCACCGAGATGCGTTGCGGTTGTTCCATGTCAAACCGCCTACAGAAAATCACCGTCAACTATTTGAGTGGGTAGTTAGAGGCTGGGAAGAATTGCCAGCAGATATCCCCTCAGAGGCATTGGCGCAGATTTGGTGGTATGAGTGGCTCAAGCGGAATCCAACTCAAACCCATGAAGCTATTTCTCAAGGACGTTTAACTCACGAAATGGCTGCACCTGTGGGCAAAATGGATAAGCTTGCTTGGCAGCTGCTATTTCAGGAAATGCCAATAGGTGCAATGTTGCGTAACTTGGGTTCTTTAACTGAATTGGGCGTATTGCGAGCCGATGAAAACGCCAACTTGCTACAAGTGGAAGCAGTTCTTAATCGCAGAGAACATCTGCGTAAAGGTCGCATCCATCCGATTGATGTTTTGAAAGCACTCAAAACTTATCAATCTGGTGGAACATTAGGACGCAGTAAAAAGACTTGGAACCCAGTTCCTCGGATTGTGGACATTTTAGAAAAGGCGGTTGAACTGTCTTTTGATGTTGTGCAACCCACAGGTAAAGTGTTCATGCACGCCGTAGACGTTTCTGGTTCTATGGGTAGTATGGTTGCAGATATGGGATTGAATTGCTGTGAAATTGCCACGACAATGGCACTGGTGACAGCAAAAGCAGAGAAAAACTATATGATTCGTGGTTTTGCTACCGAATTCCGTGAATTAGGTATCACTGCCAAAGATAGTTTTAGTTCTGCGGTTCGCAAAGCTAGCAATCAAAACTTCGGTGGAACGGATGCGTCTGTAGCTTATGACTGGATGATTAAGAATAAGTTCAAAGCTGATGTAGTCTGCTTTTGGACTGACTCGGAAAGCTGGGCTGGAAATAAGCATCCAAGTCAAGCGTTGAAGCAGTACCGGAAAAAGGTGAATCCAAACGTCAAGGCGGTGTATGTCACCTTGACACCTTACCAAATTACCTTGGTAGATCCTGAAGATTCGCTGTCTTGGGATTTGGCAGGATTCGATCCGGGTACGCCTCGGATCATCCAGATGCTGGCTACAGATGAGTTGTAGATATTGCTGAAGGGTAAAGGATGAAACACTTTATCTTTCAGACTTCATGGCGGGTTATCCCTGTTCGCAACTTGCCTTTCGGGGCCGAAGAATTTAGGGTTATCGGTTACGTCTCCACCATGTGGGGATTAGCGGGTTCAATCCCCGCACCCGCCTTTGTTTTTGATTCAAATACAGCCCAAGGGAATGGAATTCGCAGGTTAAAAGGTGAACGCATATTTTTTATAACTAGCTAGACATTCAAGAGAGACGCTGAATGGCATCATTAGCTTGATTGACATACTCATCTATACCCATTGATTTAAACAAAGTACTTGCTTTTTGGTAAGCATTGACTGCTTCTGATTTGTCACCGAGTTCAACAAATAAATTTCCTAAGTTATATAAAGCTCGGGCAGCACCAATATCACGACCTGTTTGCTCTGACACTTTCAAAGATTCTTTACAGTATTTCAATGCCTGCATATGCAAGAGTTTTCCTAAAAACAAATAAGAATTACTCAAGTTTAATAAACAATCTGCTTGTAGTTCTGGTTCACCAATTTCCTTTGCTATATCCAAAGATTGCTGAATCAACTCAATAGCTTTTTCAGGCTGATTTAGTTGATTGTAAACAACACCTAGACTTCCTAAAGCTCTAGCCTCCATAGGCTTATCTCTCATAGATTGAGCAATTTCTAATTGGCGACTATGGCAATCAAGAGCTTTTTGATATTCTCCTAATGCACAGTATGCACCACCTAAATTACCAAGTGTACTAGCCTCTCTTTCAAGATCACCATTGTTTTGTAATATTTTTACTTTTTGTTCTTGGTAATCAATTGCTTCAGAGTATTTTCCTAATGCATAACATACAATACCTAGATTATTTAATGCATTAGCTTGTTCTTCAGAATCCCCTATTATATTTGCAATTTCTAGTTGCTGCTGATGACAATATATAGATTGTTGATAATTCCCTATATCCTGGTAAACAAGACCTAAGTTATTCAATGCAGCAGCTTCACCTTGTTTATTGCTGATTTCCCTTTGTATCAGTAAAGCTTTTTTAAGAATATTAATTGCTTTTTGGTACTGCCCCATCCGTGTATATATACTGCCTAAATCAATCATTATTGCAGCCAAACTTAATTGATTTTCTTCATTAGATTCCCAAGCAAATACTAAATTTTCATAAAGTTCCATTTGAATAGAATAATAACCTTGTGAATCTAAAAAACCTTTGCATAGACAGAGTGTATCAAAGGCTATTACATACTTTTTCTGTTGGCATAGATGATATATAACTTCTAAGTGAGGCATTACATCTTCAAGTTTTTGCCATTCCTCTCCAATTTTTGCTATTGAAGCATAATAAGTAATGATTCTATCTCTCAGTGAATCTCGCTGATTGCCTATTTTTTGTCTAGCATAATGTAAAACAAAAGGATGAAACTGAAACTGTTGTTCTTCATTGATTACATCCAGTAGAGAACGGCTAGTTAATTCATTTATTGCTTGTTGTGTTTGCCAATAGTTATTCGGGTCTTCTAAATCTTGGGAATTTAAATTTGTCAATACCATGCCCCAAGTGCTAATTTTAACTACATCAAAGTCTTTTAGTGAGCTTATTTCATCATCACTTAGGGAACCTTGACTAAGCCTATCGTTCAAGATTAACTTTGAAGTTAGTTGATTATTATTCAAAACTACTGTTGCAGCATCTTGATTAAATGAACTACGGTAGAGACTAAGACTGAGAAAAAAAAGTTTTAAATCAGAAGCTAAATTCTCAAAATGTTGCTCTAAAATCCAAACAAAAAATATCCGTTCTCTATCCCGATAAGGCATAGGTACTTTATTTAAAAGTAAATCAAGTTGTCTAAATCCTATTTTTTCTGCTTCTTTAATGTGATTACCTGATTTTAACTTTGATGCCACTAGCCGCAACATCTTGGGGTGTCCGTTGAGATATTTGGAGAAATCTTGAAGTTCCTCATCAGATCCAACAATTCCAAATCCTTGAAGTAGCCGTGCTCCATTAATTGCTTCTAATCCTTGCAACGGTAGCCAATAGCCATGCCCTTCCATGACTTCAGGTTGAGTTTGGGTTGTCAGTAGCAGTTTACTACCTACTCCATTTTCAATCCAGCGAATAAAAAAGTCTTTATAAATTCCTATAAAATGCCGATCTTGATCTAGTAGGGTTTCTAAGTTATCGATTACTAGCAAACATGGGCGCTTTTTTAAAGTGTCTAGCAAAGCAAAAATTAGTTGTTCTGGTTCCCGCAATGCTGCTAACTGTTCTGGAGATGTCCCAGCCAGTTTCATCAGAGCATTTTGGGCAAATACTGTGAAATCAGTACCTTGTCTGACATCAGCCCAAAACTTTGCCTCGAAATCAGTAGATTCAAATATATATGAAGCCAGCCAAGATTTGCCAACTCCACTGAGTCCCTGAATTCCAAGAGTTTTAATTTTGGTATCTACTAAGCATGTTTGCAGTTCTTTAATTTCTGCGTTGCGTCCTTGCCAATTATCTAGTATTGGTGGTATTGAAATTAGGTTAGCCGAAGAAATCAGCTTCTGCTCCTGCTGTTGCATTCCCTGGAGAATTTTTAGAAGTTCAGCAAGATGATTTTCTGGAATAGAATTTGCGATCGCATCTTCACGCCCCACAAAATTATGATCTTCAGATATCGTTTTATCTTCAATTAAATTTTCCGTTTGTGGAAATTCTGAAGTATTTTGATTTAATAACTCAGGCTTGTACTTAGCAAATAGAGCGATTAATTCTGGAAGCTTTGAACGGCGTTCGTCTGAAAATTCATTATTTAAGCCAAATAACTTACAAATTTCCTCACGATGTTTTCTGACAGTTGATTTCTGAATGTGCAAGAATTTGCCGATCGCTTCATCTTTTTCGTTAGCCAGTAGTTTCAGCAGCACCTCTCGCCGCCTTTCAGTTAAGCGATTAAATACTGCATTGAAATGTTGTTGATTCATAACTATTAACGCATCACAATCACAGTACACATCTGTGTACTCGATATAGTCACAAAGACTCACAGCATGTGTATTACTTGTGTACTAGGCTAACGCAAAAGTTGATGTAGTAATTAATCATGAACAGTTTATGAAATTTACCTACATCAACGGACGATGCTACTATCAAGGCAATGGTGGCGTTCTTCTTCCTGCTGTCACCACAGTTTTAAAAGCGACACAGCCACCAAAGTCTCTAGCCGCCCTTTCCTATTGGCGTAATAAAGTTGGCGATGCAGAAGCAAATCGAATCGCTGCTAACAGCCGTCACAGAGGAAATGCCTTACATCAATTGATTAAAGAACACCTGCAAGGTTACTCGCCCAAACCTGACAGCAGCCTGATTCAGCCTTATTGGGATAGCGTTCAATCTGTGTTAAACAAACTTAGCGATGTTCAACTGGTTGAGCAAGTTGTGCCTAACTATCAGGAACTTTACGCCGGGAAAGTTGATTTAGTTGCTCGTTATCAAGGTGTTCCCCATTTAATTGAATGGACTACAGCCGAGGAACCAAAACTGAGAATTGATAAGCTTTATGACAAGGCTTTACAACTAGCTGCTTATGGTGGTGCGATAAATCGGTATTATAGCGATCGCCTTTTTAATAGCAAAATTAACCATGCTCTTATCGTTGTAGCCTTGCCAGGTGAAGAAGCAGAAATTTTTGAATTTGATCGTGCAAGGCTAATTCATGTCTGGCATCGATGGCTTAATCGGCTGAAATTTTTCTTCAGTGCAGTTGCTGCATAAAAGTGCGATCGCCTACGCTCGGACAGAAGCGATCGCAATTTTTTACAAGCACAACGCAAAAATTTGATCGCTTATCAATTATTCAACTACCAAATGATTAATTAAACAATTGCCCCAAGAAATTGATAATTGGTTTCCAAAAGATACCAGTTAATACATAAGGAGCATATTGCAAGATAGATAAGCTAGGCTTAAGTGAAGGCTTCATTGGTAAATTTTCTAACAAAAAAGGCACTACACAGGTTAGTCCATACGCAGTTGCTAAAGCAGTAGTGAATTTAGGAGTCTGACCTGGTATAGGACTATAATAAATACCCAATATGATGCAACAAATCATCAAAAATTGCTCCCATAAAAACCATGATTGTGGCGACAGAAAATAAATTAACCTCGGAAAGCTTTTATCAATTTTTTGTCGCATTCCCAGTAGTACTGCCCAAGTTGCTGCCCCAACAATGCCATCATTCTTCAATCCATAAATTCTTTGGAAGTGTTTCACCGCTCTTTCTGTGGCACTGTCAAAATAGCTAGTAGGTTCTTTTTTCAAAAAGCCTTCATCATAAAGGATAATTTGCAGTTCCTTAACTGCATTCCTTAATTCTGGAGACTTAATTTTTTGACTCCGAGAAAGTTTTGGGTACAAAAGGCAAGCCCATGTCAACGGGCCAACCACTCCATCTGCTAAAAGATTATTTCTTTTTTGAAATTCTTTTACTGCCTCATCTGTCTCTAAGTCAAATTTACCAGTAATCTCTGCAAGTAAACCTTGAGTTTTTAATCGCTCTTGCAATTCGTTGATTGATTCTTGTACAGACTTTGGTGTAAACTCACGGTAAAGTGTCGGAAGTTTATTAAAGACACAGACTTGTTTTTCTTCAGGAAAATAAAGTCGAGCTTGTTTTAAACCAACCAAGATACTTACAGTTTGAATTAGTTTATTCATTCAGTACTCCTTTGTTGTCAGAAGTGAAAACGATAATTCAGCCATAGTTTTTGGTTGGTTTTCAGGATAGATGTTGCATTTGCACGCAGCCTGTTACCAACAATTATGAACTTAGTAATTAGCCTACTAAATTGACCCTAAATAGCGTAATTAACAATGTTAAAAATTTGTTATTTAAAAATTACTAATACAACATACTCAAAGCTTTGTTAGTTAAAATGTTGCTAACACAACATTCAACAACAAAACTAATAGGGTGATATTTATGTCAGATCAGTCAGAGCGTGGGAATCTGTCTAAAGCTTGGTATCAAAAGGTTTTACAGGATTGGGATATAGATCGTTTACTGACTGATTTGGAGTCTAAAATTCAACAGCGATACAGGCAAAATTCTAAGAAAGACCTGTTACTTGGGTTGCTATGTGGGTATAGCTTGACAAAGATAAGTCAGGACTTGTACAGAGATAACGCTGGTGTGAGAGTGGGATTGAGCAATATCTATCGAGACATTGAAACTTTGACAGGAGAACCCGATAACAGCGTTAGGTCAAGCAACCTTATTTACATTCTAGAGAGACATGGATATCGCAGAGGTGTTGCTGCATCTAGTACCGAAAGCACCTCTATTCCCCACAATCTGCCATCACCAACCTACACAGAATTTATTGGGCGCGAGGCAGATATGAAAAAGCTACTGGAAAGACTTTTGCCGATGCATGGCGCTCACATGATTACAGTGCATGGCATTGGTGGCGTAGGGAAAACGGCGCTGGTGTTAGCAGCTGCTTACGTGTGCTTAGAAGCTAGTAACAAAAACAGTTCTGATGCACCTAAATTTGATGCGATTATTTTCACTTCAGCCAAACAACAGGAACTAATTCCCGATATGATTTTGCAACGGCAGCAAGGACAGCGTAACCTGCGCGAAATTTTTCGGGTGATTGCCAATGCCTTAAACGACTCTACAATTATTCAATCTCCTCCCAATGACCAATTTGAGCGTGTACGCCAATGTCTTTCTAAACAGCGAACGCTTCTGATTGTGGACAATATGGAGACTATAGAGGATAGGGATGAGGTTATAGAATTCCTATACAATTTACCCATTTGCGTCAAAGTAGTAATTACTACCCGCGAACGAATTGCCCTGCTGCCAATCAGTTTGCGAAACTTGCCCCTGAATGATGGTTTGCAGTTGATTCAACAACAAGCTGAAGAGAAAGGTCTAACTATCAAAGATGAAGACTCTAGCTTGCTCTACGATCGCACTGGGGGAATCCCTCTGGCTATTGTCTACGCACTCGGTCAAGTTTCTAGTGGCTACTCTTTGAACTTCGTATTGGAGCAGTTAGCCTCCGCTACAGGCGATGTGGCTCGTTTTTGCTTTGAGCAATCAGTGCAAGGTACGAAGGGACAGCCACCACACAAGTTACTCATGTCATTGGCGATTTTTCCTGACGCTCCTATCCAAGCTGCTGTGGCTGAAGTTGCTGGACTGACATCCGATCCTGATTCTGTCAGTAATGGCTTGGTACGTTTGCAGCAACTCTCGTTAGTGAATCTGAACCCAGAGACTAAGCGATACGAGATGCTCTCTCTGACTCGTGAATATGCCTTAGCACAATTAGCTGCTTACCCAGATTTTGAGAGGGAAGCACGGAGGCGTTGGGTGATATGGTATCTAGATTTTGCTTACAGTTACGGCGGAGAAGATTGGGAAAAATGGATACATTACAACAGGTTAAAGGAAGAGGAAGGAAATCTACGGGCAGTACTTTATTGGTGTAAAAACCAAGACCATTATGCAGAAGTTAGGGGTTTGTGGTTGCTCTTGAACCACTACGCCAATCTCTATGCTTATTGGGACGATCGCCTCGATTGGTTGCAATGGCTGATAGAACAATCAGAACGACGTGGTGAATGGTCATCTTTGGTGAAATTCATGATCCGCAAAACCTGGCTGCTAATTCGGGAGTGTTCACCCCAAAGTCTCACACAAGCAGACGAAATATTGCAGCGGGCTTGGGTTTTACGTGACCATGCAGATTCATACGTTCAAGCTGACTTAGCCGAAAATATGGCTAGACTGCGAATCAGACAGAATAATTATACAGATGCACGCCACTGGCTAATGGTAGAAGAAAAATTGGTGATTGAGGCGAATCTAGACGAGCGACAGCACATCCGCTATTTTATTCCCGTGCTTTATCATCGGGCTGAAATCTTTTATTCAGAAGGTGAATATTTTTTAACAAAGAAGCTATTTCAAGATGTGATGAAAAGTGCAGAAAAAATTAATTGGCATCGCGTGATTAATTCTGCTCAAAATTGGCTTGCTGATATTGCCATCGAACAAGGCGATCGCGATGAAGCTCAAAAATTATTAATTAAAGGCTTAACTGTTGCCGAAAGCAGCAATAATAAACGGCGTCTAGCTCGTTATCAACGTTCTCTAGCCCGTTGGGAGAAAAAGTGGGGAAGTGTCCAGAAAGCCTGCCAATTATCAACTCAGGCTATTAATGGTTTTGAGCAATTGGGAATGACAAGGGATGCACAGGAGATGCAAACTTTACTTGATTGCCCATAATTATCTGCAAACAACGGATTTCCAGTTGTTTTCTGGTATGGCTGCTGCCCAAATTAGGCAATGGGTTACACCTCACGGTCAGCGATCGCACTTCTAAGTATTCCAAAAATAAGATGCGTTGTTTGTCAAAAAAATGTAATATAACTTAGTAATGATTGGGCGATCGCTGTTCCTTTTCGATCTAATACTATTAATGCGGCAATCTGCTACATATCAGCCTGGTTTCATCCCAAATTGTCCACCCAAAGACAGTAGATGAAGTTTTGTCTGACTAACTATAAGGGATGAAATAGCTCTGCTTTCCAAAAAGTGAAAAAGGAACAGATTTTTATGACATTTGATTATGATTTGTTTGTCATTGGTGCTGGGCCTGGGGGATTGGCAGCAGCTAAAAAAGCAGCTAGTTATGGTGTACGTGTCGCTGTTGCCGAACAAGAAGCCATTGGTGGAACCTGTGTAAATCGTGGCTGCGTTCCAAAAAAGCTGATTGTCTACGCTGCTGACTTCGCCCTGCAAAATCAAATCGCACACAGTTACGGGTGGAGTGACTGTCAAACATACTTTGACTGGACATTATTTATTAAGTCAGTACATCAGCATATTGACAGGGTTAACCAATCCTATTTTCAGCAATTGCAAAAAGCTGGAATTGAATTAATTTCTCAACATGTCACTTTCATTGATGCCCATACTATCAATATTGATGGACGCAAAGTTACAGCAGACAAAATTTTAATTGCTGTGGGAGGGCAACCCCTTAAGCCCAATATCCCAGGTATAGAATATGCCATCACATCCCGCGAGATGTTTCAGCTACCCTATCTGCCGAAACGTTTAGCAATTATTGGCGGCGGCTACATTGGCGTAGAATTTTCTAGCATGATGCACGCTTTCGGTTGTGAGGTGACGGTGATTGAAAAAGACGAGATGATTTTATCGGGGTTTGATGATGACATTCGCTCTGCTGTACAACAGGGTTTGATTAAACGCGGAATTAAGTTATTCACCAACAGCACCGTTGCTGAAATTAAATTCTCAGAAGAAGGTTTCTTGTTGACTATTACTGGTGAGAGCCAAGAAATAATTACAGCAGATACTATCTTAGTTGCTACAGGTTATGCTCCAAATACCAAGAATATTGGTTTGGAAAATGCCCATGTTGAACTAGGCGAAGATGGTGCAATCAAAGTAGATGAATACAGCCGCACCAGCCAAAACAATATTTTTGCTGTGGGTGACTGCACCAGCCGCGTGCAATTGACTCCAGTGGCTAAGGCAGAAGGTATTGCCTTTGCCGATACAGTTTTTGGCAACAAGGTGCAAAAACTAAATTATGATTATGTGCCCACTGCTGTTTTTTGCCGTCCAGAAGCGGCTAGTGTGGGGATGACGGAGGCGAAAGCACGGGAAAAATTTGGTGAATCTGTACAATCCTACTGCACCGAGTTCCAACCACTGTTGTATCAGCTAATCAAACAGGATGAGCCAACCACTATAAAGTTAGTGCTAAATAGTGATTCTGGGCAAGTTTTGGGCGCTCACATGGTGGGTGAACATGCAGCAGATATCATTCAAAGTCTAGGTGTGGCAATTCGCAAGGGCATTACCAAGGAAGATTTGGATGAAACAATAGGCATTCATCCCACGACAGGAGAAGAATTTCTGTCGTTATAGCTGAGTGCTGTTAACGGATAGCTAAAGTTTAGCCCGTGCTGAGTGCTGAGTCAAAACCCAGTTGTTTCAAAACTTTGAGCAATCAATACTGTCCTAATCTGTGTGACTACGGCTATAAATTAAAATCATGTGCAGGGCTGAGTGAAAAAGCCACAAACAGAGAAGGGGGAAATCCTTCTTCTCATCTCCCTATTTTCGTGCCCAATTATACTTTGGCAACTCTAAAAATTAAATTATCCAAATTATTGTATCCAATACAACTATCAGATTTTGCTTCCCCTACTCAACAACAGCTTCCACAGCGATTGGATATTTTTTATTTGGAAGTCTCTTGTCCTTCTGAGCAAGATTTTGTGGGAATGCCTAAATCGTCTAAAGTATTCATTAAGAAGTCATCTTGTGGAAGATGGTGCCTGTGTGGGAAATTTACCAAATCGTCAAGAGCTTCGAGAGCTTCAAGATCCTTAAGAGCCTCTGATGCAGACTGATATCGTTGTTTGAAGTCATCCAGCACCATTTTACTGAGAATCTTAGCTAGGGAGTGACTCACCTGAGTGCGTAGTTTACCGCCGTAGGCATCGCTCCATTTGATTTCCCCATCACCATCTCTATTTAGCTCACGGGGTGCTACACCAGTCAAGGCTCTAATCCCAACCATGCCAACTGCATAGATATCACTACTGTAGTGTGGACGACCAAAACATTGTTCGCTTGGTGCGTAACCCTGAGTACCAATACCAATGGTGAAAGGGGTTGACTCTTGACGATCAAGCTGTTTGATGCCGACTTCCTTGACAGCTCCAAAGTCAATCAAAACTAGTTTTCCGTCTGAGTGTCGCCGGATGATATTACTGGGTTTAATATCCCGATGAATCACGTGGTTTTCATGGACAAATGTTAATGTTTGCAATAAGTCCCTGATAATTTTGATCGCTGCAATTTCTTCAATTGCTCTACCTGCTAAAAGTTCCTGATTTAAAGGATGACCAATTATCTGTTCTTGTACTAAATAAAATTCTTCATCTTCTTCAAAATAGGCCAAAAGTTGAGGAATTTGAGCGTGCATTCCCAATTTTTCTAGTGTTTGTGCCTCTGAGTTAAATAAACGTCTGGCAAGTTGCAATCCTTCTGGTTTGGTGTTGGCTGGTTTTAGTTGTTTGACAACACATCGCGGATTTCCAGGACGTTGGGTATCTTCGGCAATGTAAGTTTCACTAAATCCACCGCAACCGAGAACTTTGACAATTTTGTATCGTCTAGCCAAAATTTTCCCTGATAAGGCTAAATCTCGTTGCTGGATTAGGTGTTGGAAGTCATCTTGTTGGCTGATAATCTCTTGGACAACGGGTGAAGTTTTATACTTCTGAAAAATGTCTACTAATTGGCGTTTTCTGATGCTTTCCCTGATGACTGAGGTTGCCAAATAGCAAACTCCGGTCATTGCGATCGCGATCATTGGTACACTAGTGGGAAGAATTAACTGACCATAGACAAATAACCCATAACTAATTCCTCCCCAAGCGCCAGACAGGGCGAGGCTATAGAAAAATCTATGGATACTACGCTTGCGTCTGCTAATCATCAAGGCTGAACTGCTCACTAGCATTAGCACAAACAAACCCTGCAATGGTAGACTATTAATTCCTGGGGCGATCGCTTTCCCTGACATCAAAGTTGCAATCGCATTGGCGTGAATTTCCACGCCCGACATCGGTTCAGTGCTATTACTACCAGCGACTGGATAATAATCATTATGTAACTGATCTGTTGCACCAATCAGCACGATCTTGTCTTTGAACACCTTTCCTTGCTGCAAATAGCTGTTCCAGTTTTCCGGGTCGAGTACGTGCCAAAAAGGTTTTTGCTCAAATGTACCCGCAGACCCCCAAAAATAAATGCGATCGCCTTTTGGTCGAGGATAATTTACTTGTGCTGCCCTCAGCGCTGCTTCATCAAAAGAAAGTTGCTTTTTGGTAAATAAATTATCTTCACCTAAGAACTTGGGAAACTCACTCGCTAATCGATGAACTTTTCCATCTACTTCTAAAGGAAAATTAACTGAGCCAATGGATACTGACCCTGTACGAAACATTTGTTGTGGGTCTGTCAGTTGTGTAAAAGACCCTTGGTGCGTTTGGGAATTTTCATAGACGGCTGCTAAGGCAACTTTATTACCATATTTTTGCAATACTGCCTGGAATTGGTGATCGTCTGTAACTCCATAACTGCTTGCTGTGTCAAAAACTACATCTAATGCTACAGAGCGGGCACCTGCTTCGATTAATTTTGTGATTACCTGGGAGTATGCAGCCCGTTTATAAGGATAAGATTTTAGTGTTTCTAAGTAGGCATACTGTTTCGGATCTGTTTTATAGTACTGTTCGGGAACCGATATTGACTGATCGTCTATTGCTAAAATTACAATGTCTTCTGGAGGCACAATCGGCCCCCGCAGTTGAAAAAAGCCAGAAAGCACCTGATTTTCCATCAATTGAACCCATTCCCCACCAGAAGCGCTCAATAGTGCGCCTCCAATTGCCCAAGTGCCTGCCAGTAGATGACCTAAGCGAACCATCCACCGCGAGTGGCGAGCAGATGCTGTCGAAGTCACTTTTGTTGGTTTACTTGATAGTCCTTTGGCAGTAGAGACATAGTTTTTAGTTAAGGTAGATGTAGGTTCTTCTGCCATATCGTGTTACTGATTGATTTAAGTCCAATACTTTTATTTATTCAGACCACGTTTTAGTGTAAGCACATTGAAATAAGACTTAAATGATAATCTTATACATTTGTAAAGTATCTTTTATTTATCGACAAACTTTTATTGGCAGAGCCAGCCCCCAAGAAATTCTTACTCAAGCACTACTTAATTTATTCTTTTTCTGTTGAATGAGTTACAAGTAGTGATTGTCTCATAGATCGGAGCCGGATATACTCTACCTGCGCATTTGGTTGTGGCAAGATTTTACCTCACCTAACCAACAAGTACGTTACTAACTGGGTGCTATACCAGAAGCACTCCCAAGGCTGTCTTCTGTTTTTGGTGCAATGTTGGTAATCTCCACAAACGGTGTCCTGATACTGACAGCTTTACTGAAAGATGGGCATTAATTTATATCTTACCTTAAGCCTATGTTATACCTCTTTAGGAGTAAACTTTAGTGTTATGCAGCGATGAATGCTGTTACTGGGTCAATTTTATGAATAGATTTTGATTGCCGGGTGGCTCTTGCAGTGCTGGAGGTGAATCAGGTTAACACCCAGGATCTCAACTTCAATATTGCAGGCGTTTTTATGTCTTGAAAGAGGTAGGATAAAAGCTATAGATAAAGAACTACGTTATAGATATTAGCAAACAAGGCATTTGAAAATTGCTATAATCTATTGTTCCATCTAAATTCATATATATTATTAGGTGTAAATTTGTATGGGTTCTCCAATGAATCGTCTGTCTATTTTTGTAGATGGAAACAATATGTTCTATGCTCAACAAAAAAATGGCTGGTTTTTTGACCCGCGGCGAGTCTTAGAATACTTCAAACATGAGCAATCAGAAACAACATTAATTAATGCCTTCTGGTACACTGGCTTAAAAGATCCACAAGATCAGCGAGGTTTCAGAGACGCTCTCATTAGTCTAGGATATACAGTACGAACTAAAATTCTCAAAGAATATTATGATGATACGTCAGGTCGTTACTCGCAAAAAGCGAATTTAGATATTGAAATTGTTGTAGATATGTTTAATACAGTAGACCAGTATGACCGAGTAGTATTATTCAGTGGTGATGGAGATTTTGAAAGAGCAATCGAACTATTACGCTCAAAAAATACACATATTACGGTAGTATCAACTGAAGGAATGATTGCGAGAGAGCTACGCAATGCTACTGATAGATATATAGATTTAAATGATATCAGAGAACAAATAGAAAAAACTGAAGGTTAGTAGCTTTAACAATTATTTACAAAAGTAAGAGTAAAAGAAAAACTAAGGTTGAAGATATATTAAGCCACAAGTAAACACTAAATACTAAACACCAAACGGCAAATGACAAACAAAACAGATCGAATAATCATTTTTGATACAACATTGCGAGATGGAGAGCAGTGTCCGGGAGCGACTTTGAATATAGACGAAAAGCTAGTTATTGCCAAGCAATTAGCGCGTCTAGGTGTAGATGTAATTGAAGCAGGCTTTGCCTTTGCCAGTCCTGGAGATTTTGAAGCAGTCAAGAAGATTGCTCAAATTGTCGGGACAGAAAATGGCCCGGTAGTTTGTAGTTTGGCAAGAGCGATTAAAGCAGATATTGAAGCGGCTGCTGAAGCATTAAAACCAGCAGTTAATGCCAGAATTCACACATTCATTTCGACTTCTGATATACATTTAGAGTATCAATTGCGAAAGTCACGGGCAGAAGTACTAGCGATCGCCGAAGAAATGGTAGCTTATGCCAAGTCCTTCATGACAGATATCGAATTCTCACCGATGGATGCGGCTCGTACCGATCCAGAATTTCTATACCAAGTATTAGAAGGTGCGATCGCAGCTGGTGCAACAACAGTTAATATTCCCGATACTGTAGGTTACACAACTCCTAGCGAATTTGGAGCAATGATTAAGGGCATTATCGAAAATGTCCCCAACATCGACCAAGCGATTATTTCCGTTCACGGTCATAATGATTTAGGCTTGGCAGTTGCTAACTTCTTAGAAGCCGTGAAAAATGGCGCCAGGCAACTAGAATGTACCATCAATGGTATTGGCGAACGCGCCGGAAATGCATCACTAGAAGAATTGGTAATGGCGTTGCACGTGCGGCGGCAATATTTTAACCCTTATCTCGGCAGACCAGAAAATTCTCAAGAATCCCTGACAAATATCGATACCCGACAAATTTATAAAACCTCACGCTTAGTTTCTAATTTGACGGGAATGTTGGTACAACCAAATAAAGCGATCGTTGGGGCGAATGCCTTTGCCCATGAGTCTGGAATTCACCAAGATGGTGTGTTAAAAAACAAACTCACTTATGAAATTATGGATGCCCAATTGATTGGCTTAACAGACAATCAAATCGTTCTGGGCAAACATTCAGGTAGAAATGCTTTCCGTACTCGGTTGAAAGAATTGGGCTTTGAACTGTCAGACACTGAATTAAATAAAGCCTTCGTCAGATTCAAAGAAGTAGCAGATAAAAAGAAAGAAATTTCCGATTGGGATTTGGAAGCGATCGTTAACGATGAAATCCAACAAGCACCCGATTTGTTCCGGGTAGAGTTGGTACAAGTTTCCTGTGGTAGCAACGCCCGTCCCACCGCTACAGTTACCCTGCGTACCCCAGAAGGTGAAGAATTAACCGATGCTGCAATCGGTACTGGCCCAGTGGATGCAGTTTACAAAGCCATCAACCGTGTGGTGAATGTGCCCAACCAGTTGATTGAGTTTTCTGTGCAGTCAGTAACAGCCGGTATTGATGCCATTGGCGAAGTGACGATTCGTTTACGTTATGAATCTAAAGTGTTTTCTGGTCATGCAGCGAACACAGATATCATCGTGGCATCTGCGCAAGCTTATGTAAATGCGTTGAATAGGTTGTATGCATCTTTGCAAACTCAAGAAAAGCCAGAGGAAGTAACTGCACAGAAAGTCTGAAATCGGATCTGTTAAACTGCCAGTTTTTAGCTGATGCTAACAAACTCCTCTCCAACTTTGGGGAGGAGTTATTTGTGAGTTCCAAAAAATCATTGGAAATTATGCTGACAGAAAAACATATCACTATCAGAGAAGCCTCCAGCAAAGAAGATTCACTGATTGCAAAATACTCTTACCAAATGTGGCTAGATATTGGTGTTGATAAGAGTAATATCCACCTTGAGTGGCAGAATATTACCCTCCAATTTATAGAAGAGGCGCGTCGAGATTTGTTTTATAAGGCTTTTATTGCAGAGGTTGATAACACAGTAGGATAAGTTTCTAGCTCAAGAAGCATCTGTAGTTGCTTGTGTTCGCATTTGTGCAATATTGATTTGATTATGAATATTTTTTACTTTTTTAGATTTTTCTATTTACTTGTATGCATAAAACTTTATTCTGAAGAACGATGTTTATAATCAGTCAGCTTGTATGAGTAGCGAAAAAACTACAGAATTGCCACTCTGGGTACAAGATAGAGATATAGTCATTACTCATGATGAAGAAGTACAGTGGCGAGAAGGAAAACGCCCGGATTATTCATACACCAATGAATTTCTTCATCAAGAGAGTAAATTTCAGCATCCAGAAGGTTCTTTAGAAGCGATCGCTCAAAACTTAGTCCGCACTTTTGAGATGGAAGCTTCTAATAAATCTAATCCTCAACAGTGGCTTTCGATTGTTACTGATAAGTTTAAGATGAGTACCAATGGCGGACAACAATTCACTGCTCAGGATGTTGCAACCGAAGGTACTTATAACCTGTTTTTGGGTAAAACTGAGCAATATAACTCTGAAACAGAAACCTTTGAATCTTCATTTCAAGTTTTTCATACAGCCTTCCCCAATGGTTTCCTTTGGGAATTAACAGAAGTCCTTTCGGGGCCACCTAATGTTACCTTTAAATGGCGACATTGGGGAACATTTAATGGTTCCTATAAGGACTATACACCCACAGGTGAAACAATAGAAATCGTCGGAGTTAGTATTGCTCGCGTCACTGATGATTTGAAGATTGAGTCTTTAGAGCATTATTTTGATAATAATGTCTTTCTTGAGAAATTAACGGCAGGTGGTTGTCCTTTCCATTCCCAAAATCAGAACAATCACTAATGTTGATTTAGTTATAGTCTATCGAATAGCACACTCAATCGGCGCTCTTAGTAAACAGCAGTGAGCGCCGATTAAGTAATTATAATCATCGAAAATCTGTAATTGAAGACTTATTATTAGGGCTGATAAGGGGATGCAAATAAATTTTAATAAATTGAAAAATGCCGTTTATGGTATTCGTGTTTGCACAGTAGTAGCTGGTGTATTGACTGAAGGTGTAAACCCAGCCAGTTTACCCGACTTTTGGGGTACAAAGTCCCTTTCTTTGCTACCTTGAACCTCAGATAAGTAGCAATCTCGCACTGCCAACAACAAGCCTTTGATGGCATCTGGTGCGCCTGTTTTAACTAAATCGTCTGCCTTTTTGAAAAAAGCCGATCGCCATTTACCATCGTTATTGCCATACAATTCTATTAAATACCAACCTGCAAGATACTCAGCCAAAGGGTCAAGACAGAAACGGATTCTATCTTTGGCAGAACCGATAGTTTGAATCAGGTGTAAGCGCTTTTCCAAATAATTGAGGTGTGCTTCGGGGTCATCAATACCCAAATTTGCTAATGCCGCAACTGCATCTACACGCTTGGCGGTTCCTGGTTGATAACTTTGCTGCAAGCATTCCCAGGCGATGGTTTTGGCAATTTGATGAACAGTGCGGTCATCAAATTGATCGTCTGTAACATCACGATTGAGTTCATTGATATAACCCAGCATCAAAGTAGGAATATTCTCTGGTAGCACAGAAATATTAGATGTAACGTCTTTACTGGCGATTAACTGTTCAGCATAGAGTTTAACCAGCAAGACAGTGATATTATTTTGACCGACCATCAGAGAAAGACGGTTACAAGCGTTAAAAAATTCCTGGTCAGTAAAGCGATCGCGTTTACCTTGCTGCATGAGATAAGCTTCCATAAAGGACGATAGTTTATTAGCTTCAATCCGCAAGGGTTTAATTATCGTCTTATTAACCCGCCCCAGCTTTTCCTCAATTCGGGAAGTAATTACCAATGCATTCACCGGAAACTCTGGCGACTCCGGCTCAATTGCTTCTCGTGTAGTGGCATTCATTTCTGAGAACCGATCTACAATTACTAGAATGCGTTTCTTTCTTAACAAACGTAACAGTAATTCTTGACAAATCGACTCTGGCTCATCAATTAAAGCTTGCAACTGTCCTCTGATGGCTTCTAAAAGCGGCGACTTACCTTCCGTTACCCGAAATTCTTCTTCTAAAAGCACTGGTAACATCAAATGTTTGCAGAGTTGTTGGTCTTCATCCTCAGCCATTGCCCACCCAGCTATTCGACACGCTAAACTGGTTTTACCTACACCCCCTTCCCCACCAATTACTAGACAGCTACGTTGTTTCTCGAAAGTTGAGCGCAAATTCTCATTCATCAGTTGGGGAACTGTTGTACCATCCAGAACAACGGGAATGGGAATGTAACAGGCGCGACTGTTAACTGTATCCTTTCTGGGAAATTGTTCGCGGGCTGCTTTGATATATTTAGCTACCCACGCATCTAATACTCTGGGATGGTAATGAAACCAGCCAACAAATAGCACATATCGCAGAGGTACATTAACGCTGATAAATGGGAGAGAAAAATCTGTGTAGGGTTTGAGGGCGTTGTTAATTTTCAACAACCATAAAGGGGCTACCTGCAAGAGAATTAACCAAATAGAAGGCAATAAGATAACGTAGGCGGCAATTCCCAAAAGTAATTTATGCTTAAATAGCGATTCCAGAACTCTATCAAAAAGGCGAGTTTCTTTTTCTGCTTTCAGGGCATTGAGAGGGCGACGTATCAGCTTAATGTCCGTCTCTGTGAATTTGTCTTTGTATTTTTGTATAGTTGTCAACACCTGCTCAAAGTCTGAGATGACTTTCTGCAACTTGGAGGTAGGTAAAGCATTTGCTTTGTCCTCAAAACCTGCCGCTATTCCTCCTAAACCTTTGATAGCACCTAAACGCACGTAAAACTGGTTATCATTCAACAGGGCAATTAAATTAGGGATAGCCGATACTGCTTCTGTACCCATTGCACCCAGAGCGTAGGCTGAATTGTAACGTACAGTGGGGTTATGATCTTTTAAGGCAGCAGTTAATACTGGGACAGCTACTTTCGCTTCTACACCAATTTTTCTGAGTGCAGAAGGAACATAAATGCGAACGAATTGCTCCTTGTCTTGTAATGCCGCCATTAACGATGGAACTGCTGCTTTGGCTGCTGTACCAATATTTCCTAAAGCTAAGGTGGCGTACAGGCGGACTTGTCCATCCTCATCTTGCAATGCCGTACTTAAAGCTGGAACTGCTGATGCTGCTTCTGCACCCAAATCTCCTAAAACCGAAGCTGCGTGCCAGCGAAGATTAATATCCTGATTTTTCAAAGCTTCAATCAGAGACGGCACTGCTGGCGAACCGATATTAACTAATGCATCTGCCGCAATGCTACTGATGTGGGCATCGTTATCTATTAGCTTCTGAATCAGGGGAGCAATTTTGCTGTCAGTAGTGATTTGCGCCCAACTATTGCTTGTGCATAGTAGGAACAGTGTCAGGCATAAGACAACCACCTTGAGCGCACTAAGTAATACTTGTCTGGTATGCTTTGTCATTGAATCGGATTGAATCACCCGATGAACAACTCCAGTCAGAGAAACTATACCTAGATTGTAATCTAACCGTCAATGTGGGTTAGCGATGTCTACGACAGGCTACGCCTACGCACTGGTTTACCCCAGCTTTGCTCAAGCTTGATTAGCATTGGGATTTAAACGCATCATGATTTTCTCTGGTTCTGTCAAATTTTTAAACCCATAACGGCGATACAGTTCATGAGCATCTTTTGTGCCTAACAACCACCTTTGAATATCTTGTAATTCTGGATATTCCAAAATATATTCTACAAACCATTTTCCTAAACCCTGTCCTCGATAAGGTTCCAAAATAAAAACATCTTTTAACAACGCAGAAGTTGCATAATCAGTGATGACTCTCGCAAAGCCAACTTGTTGATTATCTTCATAAAGTCCAAAACATAAAGAATTATTTATTGACTTTTCTACAGTGGCTAATGGGATGTTTTCAGCCCAATAGGAAGTTTGTAAAAAATCATGAATCATTTGAATATCTAACTTAGATTTATCAGTGTTGATGAAAAATCGATGTTTTAATTCTTCATTCATCTTGCTACATTTTTTATTTAAGAGGTTGAAAACTTATAATTCATTCTTGGGGTCAGTGGTTTATAGTGTCAGATGATGAAATTACTGAACCATTAGCTGGATAACAGAGGCTATATTCAGCATTCAAGGATATGGGTGCATCTAGTTATTGATTATGAATCAGCCTACAACAAAATCTTGGCAAGAAGTCCGCACTGCTTTTCAACAAATCTGGGGTTATGAAGATTTTCGTCCACCACAGGGAGAAATTGTCAGCAGTTTACTATCACAAAAAGATGCGCTGATTATTATGCCCACAGGTGGCGGGAAGTCGATTTGTTTTCAACTTCCTGCACTGCTACAAACAGGATTAACTTTGGTAGTTTCGCCCTTAGTGGCGTTGATGGAAAATCAAGTACAGGAACTACGAGAAAGCCACCAAAAAGCAGCACTTTTACATAGTGAATTATCTTCATCTCAACGCCGTGCAACTCTGCAAGCTTTAGAACGTCAACAGCTAAGATTACTGTATTTGTCACCAGAAACTTTGTTAAGTGTACCAGTGTGGGAAAGATTATCTCACCCGCAATTGCAAATTAATGGTTTGATTTTAGATGAAGCTCATTGTTTAGTGCAGTGGGGTGATACTTTTCGCCCAGCTTATCGCAGATTAGGGGCGGTGCGTCCGGCATTGCTCAAATCAAAACCACCAGGAACAAAAATCAGTATCGCCGCTTTTACCGCTACTGCTGACCCCTCAGCCCAAAAAATTATTCAAACAGTTTTACAATTACAGCAACCAGAGATTTTTCGCTTGAATCCCTACCGTCCGAATTTGCATCCCAGCGTCCGCATCGCTTGGACACCACGAGGTAGGAAACAACAATTATTAAAGTTTATTCAAAATAGACCGCAACAATCGGGATTGGTTTATGTTCGCACTCGGAGAGATAGCGAAGATTTAGCTGAATGGTTAGCAGACATGGGTTATGCCACAGCTAGTTATCACGCAGGATTGGGTGCAACCGAACGCCGTGAAGTAGAAGCAAGCTGGTTAAGTGGTAAAATACCATTTGTGGTTTGTACCTGTGCGTTTGGCATGGGGATAAATAAATCAGATGTTCGCTGGGTTGCCCACTTTCACGCGCCACATTTGTTATCTGAATATGTGCAAGAAATTGGCCGGGCTGGAAGGGATGGGAAACCGGCAGAGGCGTTAACATTGGTGAGTGAACCTACGGGGTGGTTAGATTCAGGGGATAAGCAAAGACAGGAATTTTTTCAAGAGCAAATGCGATCGCAACAACAAATAGCGCAGCAACTTGTGAAAAAATTACCAAAACAGGGAGAAGTGAATGTAGTGACGCGACAATTTCCTGAAGGTGCAACGGCGCTAGCTTTACTCCATAGCAACGGTCAGCTAAACTGGCTTGACCCTTTTCATTACACCATTGGGCAAAAAGCGGTAAATCAGCCAGCGACGCAATTACACGCCGCTAAACAGATGCAGCAATACCTAACAACTAAGCAGTGTCGTTGGCAGTTTTTGTTAAATGCCTTTGGTTTTGACAAAGAAGCAGCTAACTTGCGTTGCGGACATTGTGACAATTGCCGTAAATGAGTATAAAAGACTCATTCACGAGTATCAAAGACTCGTCGCCGAGTATAAAAGACTCATTCACGAGTATCAAAGACTCATTCACGAGTATCAAAGACTCATTCACGAGTATCAAAGACTCGTCAGCGAGTATCAAAGACTCATCAGCGAGTATCAAAGACTCGTCGTCGAGTATCAAAGACTCGTCGTCGAGTATAAAAGACTCATTCACGAGTATATAGCGCTTCTCGTTTGTCTTAGGTACAGCCGTAGGGCACGGCACTGCCGTGCCCCTACACCCCGCGATATAATGTTGTACCACGTCTGAATGGGAACCGCTATCAAAGACTCGTCGCCGAGTATAAAAGACTCATTTATGAAGATTACTCTTTTGCTGCTTGTTCGCCGTTAGATGTTCTTGCTACAATACCTAAATTCTTTTAATAACTGCGATCGCGCAGTGTCTCCTTAGAGAAAGACGCAAAAGAAAAGATAAATAATCTTATAACCGACAGAAAGTAAGTTAAAACTTTTTTCTTTCCCCTGCTGTGCTGAATATTCTCCAGCTAGGTTCATCCAATAGGATGAATTGTCATTTTCACCACTAAGTAACAATAAAAAGGTCAAGTAGAGGATAAAAATATGTCATCTGCTCAAGCGCCCTCCCTACCACCGTTGATTCCGCGCGAAATCCTGTTTGGGAATCCCGAAAAAACTAGCCCACAACTCTCCCCTGATGGCAAGTACTTAGCATATATCGCCCCTGATGAGAAAAATGTCTTGCAGGTATGGTTGCGAACTATAGGACAAGAAGACGAGAAGATACTAACTGCTGACAAAAAGCGTGGTATCCGCATTTTCTTCTGGACTTATAACGCAGACCAGTTGATTTATATGCAAGATTCGGATGGCGACGAGAACTTTCACCTGCACTTAGTTAATATTCACTCCAAGATCGTGCGTGACTTAACGCCATTCCAGGGTGTGAAGGCCGAACTTGTGGAACTAGAACCTAAATTTCCAGATGAAGTGCTGGTAGCGTTGAACTTGAACAATCCTCAAAAGTTTGACGTTTACCGCATTAACCTAAAAAATGGTGCGGTTGAGTTCGACACTGATAACCCCGGTAACATTATCAGTTGGACATCTGACGCTGAATTCCAAGTACGTGCAGCGACAGCTAGTACACCCGATGGTGGGTACGATTTGTTATTGCAGAAACCAGATAAACAGTGGGAAATTCTCCGCCACTGGGGGCCAGAAGAGGAAGGAAATTCTGTAAGTTTCTCAGATGATGCCAAAACCCTTTATATTCAAGGGAATCATGATGCTAACGCCAAACGTCTCTTAGCTGTTGACCTAGAAACCCGTAAAGAAACTGTGATTGCTGAAGATGAGCAGTATGATGTCGTAGGGATCATTATTCATCCACTGACGCGAGTTATTCAAGCAGTTTCTTTCTACAAAGATAAACAAGAATGGCAGGTAATCGATCGCAGTATCGCCGCAGATTTTGAGGAAATCGCCAAGGTGCGTCCTGGAGAATTCTCTATAATTAGCCGCGACTTGGAAGATAAAACCTGGTTGGTAGCTTATAGAACTGACAATGGGCCAGTTTATTACTATGCCTACAACCGAGAGTCCAAAACTAGCACTTTCCTTTTTAGCAACCAATCCAAACTCGAAACGTTGCAGTTAGCTTCAATGCAACCGATTTCCTACGAAGCGCGGGATGGCTTAACTATCCATAGTTACCTGACAACGCCTGTAGGAATACCTACGCAGAATCTCCCAACAGTACTGCTGGTTCATGGCGGCCCTTGGGCGCGGGATACTTGGGGTTTCTCTCCCACAACGCAATGGCTAGCTAACCGAGGTTATGCCGTGTTGCAAGTCAACTTTCGCGGTTCCACTGGCTATGGTAAAGCATTTTTGAATGCTGGAAATCGGGAATGGGGTGGCACAATGCACGATGACTTGATTGACAGCGTGAACTGGCTGGTAGAAAAAGGCATTTCTGATCCGCAAAAGATTGCGATTATGGGTGGTTCTTATGGAGGTTACGCCACCCTAGCGGGGTTGACTTTTACACCCGAAATCTTTGCTGCTGGCGTGGATATTGTCGGGCCGAGTAACCTGATTACCCTGATAGAAACTATACCGCCCTATTGGGAACCGATCAAAGCAATGATTTATCATCGCATTGGCAACTTGGAGACAGAAGAGGAGTTTCTCAAATCGCGATCGCCTTTATTTTTCGCTGATCGAATTCAAAAACCTTTACTCATCGGTCAAGGTGCAAACGATCCACGGGTGAAACAATCAGAAAGCGATCAAATTGTCAACGCAATGCAACAAGCTGGTTTACCAGTGCAATATGTACTTTACAGTGATGAAGGACATGGTTTTGCCAGACCAGAAAATCGCTTGCACTTTTTTGCGATCGCAGAAGAGTTTCTCGCCAAATACTTAAGCGGTAGATTTGAACCTTTGGCAGATATCCCCGGTCATTCAGGAATAGTTAAATAATGTTTCCAAAAGGTGGTTAGTGTCATTCATCAACCACCTTTTTGAAAGGCTTACTAATAAAGCAATTTTAGAGATGCGATCGCTCACCATTGTTGTGTAGTTAACGCTGCGATCACAATTGGGTGAGATTAAACCAATGCTGCCTAACCATTTAAGGAATAGCAACAAGGAAAATTATTCGATGGCATCCATTGGGATAGATAAGCTACCAGTCCCGAGTTTATCGCAAAATTGGTCTACTTTTGATTTAAAATCAGAGTTAGTGAGCATCTTTTCAAATAAAGTTTTATTTGAAGATTAAATTAAAGCTTTATCGCTTTTAAATTATATAGATTCTATCCTTAACTTTTATATTACATTGGTAAATACATAAGTATTGTATAGATAAAAATTTTGAATTTATATAGATTAATAATTCTTACCATACTTTCTACATCTCCACACAGACCACACGTACAGCAGTTTGTAAGTAGTTTTTTAGGAGAAGAACAAATCTCACAGTCTTTTGCACATTCTTCAATAATTTCAGGATTATTTAAAGCTTCCCCGCAGTTTTTACAGTAATTTCTGCTCTGACTATCTATGCAACAACATTGCAAGCATAGACATTCATTAGTTTCAGGATTAGAACAACAATCATTGCATGAACATTCATTGCTTTCAGAAGCCAATCTCATAAGTTCTTGACCAGCTAAAGAACATTGGCTAAATCTTTCTATTGACATAGACAAAGCAGTTCGTCAATCTTGTTCTAAAATTGTCCGTTTTACATATTGAGAGCAAGATTCATTTCCATATAATAGACGATGCGGACAAGAATACCCCTTCAAGGGTGAAAGATATTTTTGATATTGAGAAATTAGGATAGCAATTATATGGCTAATCGTAGACTCTAAATTAATTGTTATAAAATTTAACATAAAATTACTTTTATTCTTCCGCAGTCAATGCTCTAAGAATATGATTCTCAAAACCAACTCAAAATTAGTTATTTCTTTAAGTTCCTGCTGTGACGATTTGCTCTGCTTCAGCTGTAATTGCCAGAAAATTGTGGATGCGATCGCTAATTATTTTCTTGCCAAATACTTAGATGATAGATTTGAACCCACTCTGATGCTCAGACTCTTCTTTTTGCAAGAGAAAATCGAGATAGTCTTGTAATTGCAATAGCCTCGCTCCAGATAGCTGGCGTAACTTGGCTAAAATCATTTCTTCTTGCTGCCACTGGGCAATGGGGATAATTTGAGATGCTGGTACTTCGATCGTTACATTGGGCAGATCAAATCCTTCTAGACTATACCCGTCCTCTTCCCCTTCAGGCATGGGATAATGTTCCACAATTGTTGCAACATTCCCTCGCTTCAGGTTGTATTCTGGTAAGTCCTGCGCTAAGGCAACTTGGGAGAATAGGGGGTGCTGTACCTTCATGAGTTGGCTCCTTGATCTGGCACTAAGGTAACAAATTTGGTTGTATCGTTTGCAACCATCCAAATAGTTAAGATATTGAGTTCAACGCCATTAATCCCTCGCAGACACGCACGAATGATATACTTCTGACCATAGCGAGTTGTTTCGATCGCCTCGGCAGGTTGCGTTAAAACTTGAGCGCGTAGATCCCGTTCTAGTTGCTGCCAATTGTCTAGTGTGTACCCAGCCATAGCTAGAAATTTAGATTTATCGTCTTTGGGCAACGGCACAAGCAGATACTTAGTTAGCTTTTCTTCTGCGATTATTGTATCTTGCGGTAAAAAGGCCATTGACTCATGGCATGAATTTTGAGTAGGAATTATTGACTATATTTTACTGTTTGAGATGATGAAAGTTTTGATAGCGATCGTACTTCTCAAATCCCTTCGTCTGTCTGCCTTTTAAATTTAAACTAAGAAATTGCATCACCTACATTGCTTTCTCCAGCATTTAGCACTTGCTCTGCTGTTACCTGTAACTCTGGGAAAATAGTAGATGCGATCGCAGTATTTCCTGTAAATCTGGTTTCTTTATAAAACCCGTCAACTAATATCAGTACGGTAACTGCACTCAACCGATTAACTGGAACAAACTTGAGGAAATTTACTAGCAAAAATAGAGATATCTGGACATTTTTTGGGCTTTCAGGTGGTATGGAAACTAACTCACCTGCTACCAGTTCATACTGGCTATCCGTGCGATCGTCATACTTTAAATATTCTTCAAGGGTTAGACGTTTGCTAGTGATTGCAGTCATATCACGTCAATAAAAGTTACGTATTGATAGTTTACCAAATTCATCAATCCTGATTTATTATTTAAAACCACAGATAATTCATGAGTATTTATCTGTGGTTATATTTTCATCCAATTGACGTTTGCAAGAGATTTAGGAAACGCCTGATTATTTAAAGCGATCGCTTCCCTAAAATTGCTGCAAAAACCGCAAATCGCTAGCATACAAGCGACGAATATCATCGATTTGATGTAACACCATTGCAAAGCGTTCTACACCAAAACCGGCAGCAAACCCTGTATAAACTTCTGGGTCATAACCCACAGACTTAAGTACATTTGGATCGACCATACCGCAGCCCATCACCTCTAACCAGCGCCCATTCCACTGCAAATCTACTTCTGCTGAAGGTTCAGTAAACGGAAAATAACTGGCGCGGAAGCGAATTGGTAACTCGCCAAATATTGCTTGTAAAAATACCTTAATTGTGCCTTTGAGGTCTGTAAAAGTTAGTCCCTCATCAATAGCTAAAAGTTCTATTTGATGGAAAACTGCTGAGTGAGTTGCGTCTACATTATCTCGCCGATAAACTCGCCCTGGAGCCACGACCCGAATCGGTGGTTCTTCTCTTTCCATGTAACGAATTTGAACCGATGAGGTATGAGTCCGTAAAAGATTCCCATCTGGCAGATAGAAGGTATCCTGCATATCACGGGCGGGGTGGTCAGGCGGGGTATTGAGAGCCTCAAAATTATAATAATCTGTTTCCATCTCTGGCCCTTCAGCCACGGTATAGCCCATACCGACAAAGATATCCAACGCCCGATCGATAATACCATTGAGGGGATGAATGCGACCTTGAGGGCTGTAAATTCCCGGCATAGTTACATCCAGAGTTTCAGCCTCTAGCAAAGCTTGAATTTGCGCGGATTCTAAGGCAGCACGTTGCTGGTCTAGACTAGTTTGCAGGGATTCTTTGACTGTATTGGCGATCGCTCCAATTTTTGGACGTTCCTCTGCGCTCATCTGCCCCATACTTCGCAACAGTGCCCCCAGTTCCCCTTTCTTACCCAGATAGTTAACTCTGAGTTCCTCCAGACGTTCTAAGGTGTCGGCGGCTGCGATCGCTTTTTCTCCTTCTTGCCGCAGTGCTAAAAGTTGAGCTTCTAAATTGCTAGTCATTAGTTATTAGTCATTGGTCATTAGTCATTAGTCTATAGTCAAAAGCTGTGAACTGGTCGATAAATAAACTTACAGTCATACCATTAACATCAGCTAAAGGTGAGGGTTGAAACCAAACCTCTGTTTATCAGTTAGAAATGATTGGGCTAGTACAGCGGGCGTGTAAATCCAGCTAACATCTCACTTCACCAGACTTGGGGATTGAGCAACTTGTCTTAAAGGTAAGCAAAATTCCGCCACACTGTCTAGTGAGTATAAATGTTTTTTTGCTGCTTGTGACCTCAGACATTGACAAATGGTTAATAACAAATAACTAATAACTAATGACCAATGACTAATGACTATGAAATTACTAATTAGCAACGATGATGGCATTTCTGCTTTGGGGATTCGTACCCTAGCCAACTATTTGGCAGAGGCTGGTCATGATGTGAGTGTAGTTTGTCCAGATCGAGAGCGATCAGCAACTGGACACGGGTTAACTTTACACCAACCAATTCGCGCCGAAATTGTCGAAGAGATTTTTCATCCTGCTGTCAAAGCTTGGGCTTGTGATGGTACGCCTTCAGATTGTGTCAAATTGGCGCTGTGGGCTTTGCTGGAAACTCCCCCAGATTTGGTTCTCTCTGGTATTAATCAAGGTGCGAATTTGGGAACTGAAATTCTGTATTCTGGCACTGTTTCTGCGGCAATGGAAGGTTTAATTGAAGGCATTCCCAGTGTAGCGTTGAGTCTTATGAGTCACACATCTAAAGACTTTCAAGCTGCTGCTAAGTTTGCCACAGTTCTCGTAGACCAGTTAGCCCAAAAACCGCTGCCAGATTTAATGTTGCTCAACGTCAATATTCCTGCGGTCAAATGGGAAGAAATTGCCGGAGTTACTCTCACCCGTCAAGGCCTACGGCATTACATTGATGTGTTTAATAAACGAGTCGACCCTCGTGGAAAAACGTACTACTGGTTAACCGGAGAGGTAATTGAGGATGTGGAACCCCCAAGCGGATTAAATCTGCCTCAAAATGTACCTACAGATGTGGAAGTTGTACGTAAGAACTACATCAGTATTACTCCGTTACAATACAATCTTACTTACGCAACTGGATTAGAGAAATTATCGGAGTGGGAATTCAATTTTCCTGGAATCATTTGATTTATCAGGGTAAAAATGTAGTTATTCAAATGCATCACGAAAAAATGTAGGCTATAACGTAGGGGCACTCTTGAAATAACCGATACACATCCACCCCAACACCTGGGAAATTCTAACTGACGTATCTCATTCGCATTTACACAATCAGCCAGAAACAGGATATGCTGTTTTACCAAGAATTCCTTCCTCTAGCAAAATCAGTGAGACAGCATAAACTTAGACAAAAGAAGTAACAATTCTTTCATTTATCGCCCGCTCAGTCCAGCAAGCAACACCCATGTCTAGGATAGAGAATCAATTTACCGTACAATTTTGGGGCGTTCGCGGCAGCATCCCCAGCCCAGGGCCACAGACTGTTCGTTACGGCGGTAATACCCCTTGCATATCAATGCAAGCGGGCGATAAACGCTTAGTTTTCGATGCTGGCACGGGACTACATGTTTTGGGGCAATCTTTGTTGCGCCAAATGCCGTTAGAAGCTCATATATTTTTTACCCACTCTCACTGGGATCACATGCAAGGTTTTCCCTTTTTTACTCCAGGGTTTGTAAAGGGGAATGACTTTCATATTTACGGCGCGATCGCACCTGATGGTTCTACCATAGAACAGCGCCTCAACGATCAAATGTTGCACCCGAACTTTCCCGTACCCTTGCAAATTATGCAAGCCAATTTAAATTTCTACGACATTCGACCAGGGCAACCAATCCACATCGATGACCTTACCGTAGAAACAGCACCTTTAAACCATCCAGGTGAAGCTGTAGGATACCGCGTCAACTGGCGTGGTGGTGCTGCTACTTACATCACTGATACGGAACATTTTCCCGATCGACTCGATGACAATGTGTTGTGGCTAGCTCGTAATGCTGACATTCTGGTTTACGATTCTACCTACACAGATGAGGAATACCACTCGCCAAAATCCCCGAAAATTGGCTGGGGACATTCTACCTGGCAAGAAGCGGTAAAAGTGGCACAAGCTGCTAACGTCAAAACTCTGGTGATTTACCACCACGACCCGGCGCACGATGACGACTTTTTGGATCGTGTAAGCAAAGAAGCCGCTGAAAAATTTCCTGGTGCTATTATGGCACGGGAAGGATTGGTACTTCAGGTTCCGACCTCAGTTGTCTTATCAGAATCTTTTCCTGTTAGCAAGTTTTCTACCTAAAGATTGCGATCGGAGGAATTGGAGATTTTAGATTAGATTGGTGATCAGAGGCTTTCAGCGCGAGAGCATACCTGTTGGCTGTACGGTGAGACAGCGCTGCCCAGAGTTGTCAGAGCGCCGACCACAGGATTGGGGTGACAACAGGAGGACAAACTTTATAGATTCACCAACACAGCCCAGACATCTACAGACGCCCTAAGATTGCGGCTGATGGTCACGGTAAAACCTCGTTGAAGTCTCAACACGGAACTAAAGCTTTTTTAGCTCTGGTATTTGGGGTTATCTGGACTTAGCAATTAGCAGTCAAGCTGATAGCACAAGAAACCATCTTGGGCGACTTCCCTTGGGTTAGGCTTTTGGCTGATAGCTAAAAGGGGTGGCATCAACACCCTGGCTGATAGCACAAGACCTCATGGGCAGTTGGTGAATGTCCTCCTTAAGGCGGTTTACCATAGGGTAGCTTCCTGCTGAGAGCTAAAATAAACCTAAAATCTCAGAATCTACGTGCTAAATTTGTCTAAAAATGGGTGTTCTGTGCGGGTTGCTTTTTCGAGCGAAGGGCTACTAACGCCGACTGCTGTTGCCCTTGGCAAGTTTGATGGTGTTCATCTTGGTCATCAAAGGGTAATTCAACCAGTCTTGCACGCTGGTGGTCACTTGTCAGTAGCTAGTAGTCTGCACTCAAAGGAAAATCAACTGACAAATCAAGAATATACCTATTCAACAGTTGTCACCTTTGACCCCCATCCACAGGAGTTTTTTACAGGGCAACCCCGGACTTTGTTAACGCCACTGGATGAAAAAGTCCAACAATTGCGATCGCTTGGGGTAGAACAACTGGTACTACTACCCTTTGACAAAGAATTATCTGCGTTAACCCCTGAAGAATTTGTCGAAAAAATTCTCGTGCAACAACTGCGATGCCAGCGAATTAGCATCGGGCAGGATTTTTGTTTTGGCGAAAAGCGCAGTGGTACTGCTCAAGATTTGCAATTACTCGCCGCCAAGCACAATATTCCCGTTACCATCGTTCCCTTACAAACTTATACAGGTGATTCGTCCACCCAAACCAATTGCGTCAGTAATACTCCGACTCAAGATGCCCGCATTAGCACTTCATTGATCCGCCAAACCCTTGAGCAGGGAGACATTGAAAACGCAAATCTATTACTAGGACGCCCCTACACCCTCCTTGGTGATGTCGTTCAAGGTCAACAATTAGGCAGAACAATTGGCTTTCCCACCGCTAACCTCCAACTACCAAAAGAAAAGTTTTTGCCCCGCCAAGGAGTCTACGCTGTCCGCGTTTTCACTCTCGATGAAACATCAGATACCGCTCCTAGTGAGAACTTGGGCGTTATGAATATCGGTAATCGTCCAACTGTAAACGGTACTTATTCATCTGCGGAAGTACATTTATTCGATTGGTCAGGTGATTTGTATGGCAAAAAACTGTTTGTGCAGCTAGTTAAATTTTTGCGCCCTGAACAAAAATTTCCTTCTCTCGAAGCCCTGAAAACACAAATTCAACTTGACTGCGTTGTTGCTAGAGAAGTTTTGAGTATTTAGTGGGAACAATAGATAGGGCATTGGGCATTGGGCATGGGGCATTGGGCATTGGGCATGGTTATTCTCCTTGTCCCCTCATCTCCCTATTCCTCATTCCCCATTCCCCACTCCCCAGTCCCCACTCCCTACAACGCATGAGAGAAAAAATCGACACATTAACACAAAATCTGGCTCTTACCATCGTTGGCAAAGCTGAGGCAATACGCTTAGTGCTAGTTGCCTTGTTAGGTGGTGGTCATGCTCTCCTAGAAGATGTCCCTGGTGTTGGTAAAACCCTGCTTGCTAAATCTTTAGCTCGTTCACTGGATGGCAAGTTTCAACGGCTACAATGCACTCCCGATTTACTGCCAACTGATATTACTGGCACCAACATCTGGAACCCAAAAAGCGGCGAATTTACATTTCTTTCTGGACCAGTCTTTACCAATGTGCTATTAGCTGACGAAATTAACCGCGCCACACCCCGCACTCAGTCAGCTTTACTAGAGGTTATGGAAGAACATCAGGTAACAGTCGATGGTGTCTCTCGTGCAGTTCCCCAGCCTTTCTTTGTCATTGCCACTCAAAACCCTATCGAGTATCAAGGTACTTTTCCCCTGCCGGAAGCGCAAATGGATCGGTTTATGTTGTCGCTGAGTTTGGGCTATCCTTCTGAGACAGAAGAACTCCTAATGCTGCAAAATCTCCAAAATGGTGTAAAAGTTGCTAATTTGCAGCCTTGTATTACCTTGGCAGAAGTACAGGAATTGCGTTACCTCTGCTCTCAAGTAAAAGTGGCAACTTCCTTGCAACAGTACATCCTCGAATTGGTGCGGGCAACACGTCAAGATGAGGAAATCGCTCTTGGTGTCAGTCCGCGCGGCACATTAGCATTACAACGGGCTGCTCAAGCGCTAGCTTTTCTATTAGGGCGTGATTATGCTATTCCCGATGATGTGAAATTTCTCGTCCCTCACGTTCTTTGCCATCGCCTTATTCCTAGAGGAGGACGCAATTCAAGGACTGTTGTTGAACGATTATTGCGATCGGTTTCTATTCCTTAATGCAAGAGTGAATTTAAACTTTAGATTCCTTATCTTGCTTAAATTTGTGTATGTTAATGTGAGTTCGATGTCTTTCCAATTTTGTAATTGTTCTCTTAGTTCTGTTCTACTTTATTAAGTACATTATTTGGAAATGTCATAAATGACCAACAACATCCGTGTTAACATTGAGTTAATACAGGTTGATTTGATATTTATCTACCAGTGTAGATAATAGCTCATGGGCTAGTGAGCCACTATAGTTCCTATCAGCCAACCATTTTTTACCTTGATCTGAAATTACGCAGTTGCCACTTAATGGACTCTTGTAATTGATAACTTTCAGTAATCCCAAATCTGATAATTCTCTCACTACTTTCAAAACATATTCATGGCCAGCTAAAGGTTCACCTGTTAACATCATTAAGCGGTCGAGCTTATACCAGTGAGCTCCTTCATCACCTTTGAGATCAAGAAGTTCAAGAATGAGAGCATAATCCTTTTCCATAGATTCTCCATTTGTATTTTTAAAAGGATTGCTACTAACGATTTATTCAAAGTTTCTAAATAAGAATATATTGGTGCAAATGAAATCCGAGATATTATGGCTGATTTTTCTATTGAGTCAGGTGAAAATTGCTAGGACATTTTTCCTTGGATAGTCAGTAGTGCGCTGAATAGACATTTATATTACTGTTGTGGATATAAAACATAGGTTGCTTGCCAAAACTACTTACGCACAATTTGAAACACTGCCAATCCTGCGTAAATCTTATGATTAGCACAAGCGCCACTTTTAAATATTTGGGAATGTGAGGAATGTCAATTTTTGTTAAGCGCAAAATCCGCGATGCCTACGGCGGGCTACGCCAACGCCAAGCACTACAGCCAAGCGCCGAACGTGAATTCAAACGCCAATTTTTCGGTTTACTTTTGGTAATTGTAACGTGGAGTTTAGCTATGGGCTGGTTTCTAGCCTTGGCAACTAACGCCCAAAGTGCGACTCCTCCCGCTGAAATTGGCACTGTTGACGTAGTACCTGCACAATACCAACTGGGGCAAGAACTGTATTTAGAAAACTGCTCCAGATGTCACATTGCCATACCACCAGCCGTTTTACCTACCCAAACTTGGAAAAATATCCTGCAAGACTCGCAGCACTACGGCGCACAACTCCGGACTTTAGTCGATCCGCCACGCATCTTGGTATGGAAATATCTTTCGACTTTCTCCCGTGTGCAACTAGATGACGAAGAAACACCATATCGCGTCAACAACTCGCGTTATTTCAAAGCTTTGCATCCAGGAGTTGAGTTACCACGTCCCGTCCAGGTTGGCAGTTGTGTCAGCTGTCATCCCAGTGCTAATGATTACAATTTCCGCCGCCTGACAGCAGAGTGGAAGTGAGGAGTAAGGAGTGAGGAGTTGAAAAATTCATAACTGATAACTCCTAACTCTGCTCCTCTGCCCCCCTGCTCTCTCATCTGGGGGCAAAATGATACTATGAAGAAAGAATAAATATAAGATAAGGTTAAAACCAATTAGTTTATTAAATGATTGGCTAGTTTTTATCCTGCTTTTGAGGTAAATTCTCATTTCACACCCATCCACAACCAAGACGTTTGGGCTGGGTTAAATGTTTATAATCAATGCCGACCCTTTAATTCCCATTCCCCTTGATTCAGTTCTATAACCTGCCATGCTAAAACTTTTGTTGGGCGACCCCAACGCTCGTAAGCTTAAAAAATACCAACCTTCTGTTACTGAAATTAACCTTTTAGAAGAAGAAATTAAGGTTCTTTCCGATGATCAGTTAAAAGGTAAAACCGTCGAATTTAAACAACGGCTCGCTAAAGGCGAAACCCTAAATGACATATTGCCAGAAGCTTACGCCGTTGTTCGGGAAGCAGGACGGCGAGTCTTAGGCTTACGGCACTTTGATGTCCAACTCCTTGGCGGTATCATTTTGCACGTGGGGCAAATTGCTGAAATGAAAACCGGCGAGGGTAAAACACTAGTCGCTACCTTGCCGAGTTACTTAAATGCCCTTACTGGTAAAGGTGTACACGTCGTTACCGTCAACGATTACCTGGCTCGTCGGGACGCAGAATGGATGGGACAGGTGCATCGGTTCTTAGGGTTGAGTGTGGGGCTAATTCAGTCAAGCATGACTCCTAGCGAACGTCAGAAAAATTACGAGTGCGATATTACTTATGTCACTAACAGCGAAGTAGGATTTGACTACCTGCGGGATAACATGGCGACATCAATGGTAGATGTGGTGCAACGCCCGTTCAATTATTGCGTGATTGACGAAGTAGACTCGATTTTAATTGATGAGGCACGGACACCGCTAATTATTTCCGGGCAGGTGGAAAGACCGACAGAAAAATATCTGCAAGCCGCTGAAATAGCATTCACACTCAAAAAAGACGAGCATTATGATGTGGATGAAAAAGCTCGTAACGTGCTATTGACAGATGAAGGGTTTGCGGAATCAGAAAATCTTTTGGGAGTCACAGATTTATTTGACCCAGAAGATCCTTGGGCCCACTTCATTTTCAATGCAATTAAAGCCAAAGAACTTTTCCTCAAGGATGTAAATTACATCGTCCGCAATGGGGAAGTGGTAATTGTAGATGAATTTACCGGTCGAGTACTACCTGGACGGCGTTGGAGCGATGGACTTCACCAGGCAATTGAAGCCAAAGAACACGTAGAAATTCAGCCAGAAACTCAAACTCTAGCGACAATTACTTATCAAAATCTGTTTTTGCTGTATCCCAAACTGGGCGGAATGACAGGAACAGCAAAAACAGAAGAACCAGAATTTGAAAAAATTTACAAATTGGAAGTTGCGGTAATTCCCACCAACCGCGATCGCAGACGCGAAGATTTGTCTGATATGGTCTTTAAGACAGAATCAGGTAAATGGGGGGCGATCGCTAGAGAATGTGCCGAAATGCACGAACTCGGCAGACCTGTATTAGTGGGAACCACTAGTGTAGAAAAATCCGAACTTCTCAGTCGGCTGCTGAAGCAACTGGAAATTCCCCACGAATTACTCAACGCCCGACCGGAAAACGTCGAGCGTGAGGCGGAAATTGTCGCCCAAGCCGGACGCAAAGGTGCTGTTACTATTGCTACTAACATGGCTGGTAGAGGTACAGACATCATCCTGGGTGGTAACTCTGAATACATGGCACGTCTAAAGCTGCGGGAATACTTTATGCCCCGGATTGTCATGCCAGAAGATGAAGATGCATTTGGCGTGCAAAGACCAGCCGGATTACCTACAGGACACGGTGGTGGTCAAGGCTTTGTCCCTGGTAAAAAAGTCAAAACTTGGCGGGCTTCGCCAGAAATTTTCCCGACTCAGTTGACGAAAGAAACAGAGAAACTACTCAAAGATGCAGTAGAAATTGCAGTGCGTGAGTATGGTGATCGCAGTTTATCGGAATTGGAAGCTGAAGACAAGGTAGCTATAGCTGCAGAAAAAGCTCCGATCGATGACCCTGTGATTCAGAAATTACGGTCAGCTTACAACCGTGTTAAGCAGGAATATGAACAATTTACTACCCGCGAACATGATGAGGTAGTGGGAATTGGTGGTTTGCACGTAATTGGTACAGAACGCCACGAATCACGGCGGATTGACAACCAGTTGCGCGGACGTGCAGGAAGACAAGGCGACCCCGGAACCACGAGATTCTTCCTTAGTTTAGAGGATAACCTACTGCGGATTTTTGGTGGCGATCGCGTTGCTGGGTTAATGAATGCCTTCCAAGTGGAAGAAGATATGCCTATCGAATCTGGGATGCTTACCCGCAGTTTAGAAGGCGCACAGAAAAAAGTTGAAACTTACTACTACGACATTCGGAAGCAGGTGTTTGAGTATGACGAGGTGATGAATAATCAACGTCGTGCTATTTATGCTGAACGCCGCCGAGTCCTAGAAGGTCAAGATTTGAAAGAACAGGTGATTAAATATGCTGAAAAAACGATGGATGACATCGTTGACTTCTACATCAACATAGACTTGCCCTCAGAAGAGTGGGAGTTAGAAAAGTTGGTTGAGAAAGTCAAAGAATTCGTCTATCTGCTGGCAGATTTGCAAGCTAGTCAATTAGAGGATATCTCTGTTACTGAGATTAAAGCCTTTCTCCACGAACAGGTACGAATTGCTTACGACCTCAAAGAAGCGCAGATTGACCAAGTTCAACCCGGACTGATGCGCCAAGCCGAACGTTTCTTCATTTTGCAACGCATTGATACCCTGTGGCGGGAACACCTGCAACAAATGGATGCCTTGCGCGAATCGGTGGGATTACGCGGTTATGGGCAAAAAGACCCGCTAATTGAGTATAAGAGCGAGGGGTATGAATTGTTCTTGGATATGATGGTTAACATCCGCCGAGATGTGGTGTATTCGTTGTTTATGTTCCAGCCGCAGCCGCAGCAGATGATGCAGGCTTCGTCGGAGATGGTGTAAGTAGAGAATATTTCACGCAGAGACACAAAGACGCTAAGAAATCTTAGCGTCTTTGTTTTATGCTGAAAGTAAAACGTTGTTTTTGGTATGAGTCAATTTGTGAGTTCAATTAACCTGCAATTATCTCCAGATTCCATAAATCAAGGTGAGCAGGCTATTCGTCAGGAAATTGCCTTGCAGTTATACGACCAAAATATTTTTACTTTTGGTCAAGCACGCCGCTTGGCTAATCTATCTGTATGGGAATTTCAGCAACTTTTAGCGCAACAAAAAATTCCACGTCATTATACTGAAATAGATTTAGCAGATGATATTGAGTCAATTAAAACAGGTTTTTGGTAGTTGTGACAGTTATTTGCAACGCTATGCCTTTGAATTAACTTTGCTGCTATCAATCGTCTTGATATCTTACAGGCAGTGTTTGGCACAATTGTTATACCCCAAGCTGTCTATAATGAAACTACAGGTTCAAACTTCCTAAGTTCACAATTTATATTGCAAGCAATTGCTTCTGGATGGCTACAAGTCCATCCTGTCTCAAACATAGCACTCAGCATCCCCCCAGAGCTAGATCATGGGGAGCGAGAAGCCATTGCCTTAGCTCTCGAAACTGGTGAGCTAAACATTTTGTTAGATGAACGGGAGGCTCGCCAAGTAGCTAAAAATTTGGGATTACAGGTAATTGGTACTCTCGGCATTCTCTTGTTAGCAAAAAATAGAAAAATTATTTCTCAAGTACAACCATTACTTGATGCCATGATTGATATTGCCCAATATTGGGTCAATGCCACACTCTATAAACAAGTCTTACAGCAGACAAGAGAATTAGTTGAGTAGTTTATTTGAGAGAGCGGGGCGAAAATTTTCTTAGCGTTTTTGCATATTTATGCATTGCTCAAAAATATTTTGTTTTCAGGATTTTGCTGAAATGGGTAAGCTGATACTACCAAGTCTTCAGGGTAAGCAAATGGGGCAAGTAATAGTTACCCTCACTGTCACGAATCGAATTGATCGAGTTTTGACACAGCGAGGCTTCATTTCTTCGGGGGAAGTTCGCTCTTATACTCTGGATGATGTTTTAGTTGATACGGGCGCAACTTTGCTGTGTTTACCTAATAGCATTATTAGTCAATTAGGTTTAGTCCAAGGTGGAGAAGCCCAGGTAGAAACTGCTGCTGGAGTTAAGCAGGGGCGAATTTTCCGAGATGTTGAACTTAGTATTGCAGAGCGTCAAGGAACCTTTGATTGTCTGGAACTCACAGAAGTATTTTATGCCCTTTTGGGTGTAACACCAATGGAAGTTTTAGGGTTAGAACCAGACCTTAAAAATCGGAAGTTGCGGGTTTTGCCGATGAATTCTGAGCAAACTTATCTGAGTGTATTGTAAGCGATCGCTCTACATTCAATATTAATTGCAGAGAATATTAGGGATTTTGCATCTGATTAGTAGTTATACCAATTCTCTAAAATCAGGCTACAGATGAGATAATAAGATTAAACCAGATGAAAGATGAACAATGTCAGGGGTATATCAGCTAGAAATTAAAGAGACTGTCGCAGAACTCAAAGATTTACTGGCAAGACAAAAAACTGCGGCGGCTAAAGAAAGAGTGCAGCTACTGTATTTACTCAAAACAGGGCATGGTCAAACAATTTCTCAAACCGCAGAAATAATCGGTCGAAATCGAGTCACCCTACACAAGTGGATTCGACAGTATAAAGCAGGCGGTATTGAAGGATTATTAAAACAAAAATCAATGCCTGGAAGACCAAGAACCATCCCAAACTGGGCACAAAAAGCATTAGATAAAAGATTGCAAGAACCACTTGGGTTTAATGGTTATCAAGAAATCGTCGAGTGGCTAGAACATAACTTGGGAGTAAATAGTTGCTACAAGACAGTACACAAGCTTGTGTATTATCATTTGGAATCATCCCCGAAAATTCCTCGCCTTAAAAGTGTTGAACAACAACAGCCACTTGTAGAGGCATTTAAAAAAACTTTGCAGACAACTTAGCAATGCTCCATTGGTTTTGTTTGACAGTTTTATGTACAACTAAAACTATTCGTTTTTGCTGTGAGGATGAAACTCGAATTGGATTGAAAACAATTACAGGGCGCAAAATCACACGCAAGGGTGTCAAACCAGTTGGTGTACATCAATGGCAGTTCAAGGCAACGTATTTATATGGAATCATCGAACCACTTACTGGAGAGAGCTTTTTTTGGGAATTCTCACATCTTAATACTGAGTGTTTTCAGATATTCCTTAATCTAGTTTCTCAACCTAAAAGCTGATTCAGTACTAATTATTCAACTCGATAATGGTGCATTTCATAAAGCCAAACGTCTTTCCTTGCCAGATAATATCATTTTATTATTTCAGCCGGCACATTCAAAGAGAGTTAAATCCAATTGAGCAAGTTTGGCAATATCTTAAACGCCGACTTCGTTGGTTACTACCCAAAAACCTTGATGATTTACGTGCTGCTCTCTACCTTGAAATTGACAAATTAACCAAACCAATTATTGCATCTATTGCTAGAAGGCGATATATTTTAATGGCTTTATCTGTAGCCGGATTTTAGAGAATTGGTATTAGACCTTGCCATAGTTGGGGAACACTAGAAATTGAGTAGCAAGTTACCTAGTAAACTGATGAACTTTTGAGGGTAACAGTCGTATTCCTTACTTCATAATGAGGCACAAAATAGTGGAACCAAAAAGAAAGCTAGAAGATATGCCAATTACCCATGCTCTCGAATACTACAAGAATCATTGTGAATTTTTGGGGTATTCGATAGAGGAAGAAGGTGAATTTTGTATTGTCTGCCATCACCCAAGAAAGGATTTGCTCAAATGAATTCTGCTAAAGCAAAATGTAGGTGTGATGGCCCAAATTATTTATTCGTTGCCAGCAAAATTTTACAATGACTTGATTCCACTATATATGTATGTTAATGAATTAAACAGTATCTTTATCTTTGTTAAAGCATAGATTCGTGTCTTTGAAGATAATTCTCCTATTATTGTCTTGACCTCAGTTCTAGAGGGAGAATATAGCCGACACAGCTTCGCGATCTTTTTGGACAATATCGATTACGATATGAGAAAATTTCACTCATATCCTAAAACTCTTGATATGTGGAGTGAGTAGTAGGAGTTACGCGCTGTAAGATGCAACTTTCTGAAGCTGAACAAGATGCGATCGCTTATGCTTGGTGTAGTTTTGGGATTGTTTGTGGTGCGATCGCAGAGTAAGCTATTTTACTTTAATAACTAGGCAACCAGAGATAAGCTAGCCTATAAAGTAGCTGATATAATATCAATAGCAGTCAAGAGGTCTGACCTTTTCAGATCGCGGGAGCTAGGTCTTCCCTTGACTGATTTTTATTGTCTAAAAATATAGAACAGCCATGTATTTGCTGTATGCATATGAGTCTGGCACAACGCATGACTCAAACCAACAATATTTTGTACTGGCTGGATTTTGTGTATTTGAGCGCCAAGGATATTGGATTTCTGATCAGCTTGACCAAATTGCTGCTAGATTTGATCCCGCTGATCCGGTACCAGTTGAATTACATGGTAGTCCAATGCTGAGTGGTAGAGGAAAGTGGAGGAGCTATCCTAAGAGCGATAGAGAGAAAGATATTGAAGATATTTTGCAGGTTTTCCTACAGTCAAACCCAACTAATCGACTATTCGCAAGTGTGATTAAGAAGACTATAGTATCACCAAAAGACCCCGTTGAAGTTGCATTTGAACAACTGGCTAGTAGGTTTGATAGGTATTTGATCAGGCTGCACAAAAATGATAATACACAGAGAGGCATCATAATTTTTGACAAATCCACTTACGAGACAACAATTCAATCTTTAGCAACTGACTTTAGAACTATTGGATACAGTTGGGGTGTTATCAGAAACTTTTCTAAAGTACCTTTATTTTTAGACTCAAAAGCTTCGAGACTAATTCAACTTGCTGATATACTCGCTTACACAATTTTCAGACATTTTGAAAAGGGAAATAGCAGATTTTTCTCTATCATTCAGTCTAGATTTGATTCTGAAGGCGGTATAGTTCATGGATTACATATACAGCAATAAAATTCTATTTGTCTAACACTACACTTTAATGTAACTTTCTGAAGCTGAACAGAGTACTGGCGTGGCAAGACTAAAATATTGCATTAGAATCACCTGTTTCATCGGGTTCAAAAATTGGATAAAGATGTTTAAGTTTGACACGAGCGTCTTCAGTAGTAAAACGCCAAATTACTTTACTAGCGGTACAGTTGCGTTGTTGTTGCCAAGCAGCCAACTCAGTAGAAAGTTTTTCTACAGAAGAAATACGTTGGTCTAGACACTGTTGGCTCAAGACACTTAATTCAATCTCGGCAACATTGAGCCAACTACCATTACCAGGAGTATGATGAATCTCTAGTCGTCGTGTTAAACGATGAGCCTCATGTGCAGGAAAAGCTTCATACAGAGAAGCAATATTATGGGTGTTAAGGTTATCACTGAGTAATTTGATTTTACGAGCCTGGGGATAATCCACATCTAATAACTGACGTACCTCTTCGGCCCAGTCAACGCGAGTGCGGTGATCTCGATTACTCACACGTCGCCAGCCTCGATTTGGGTCAAAAAACATAAATAGAGCTTGGACTCCTTCACGAGTGTAGTAATAATCGTAAGGATTCAGGTCTAATATTTAGGAAGCAGTGATGGGCGAGACAGATAATTATTATTAGAGTCAGCCAGTAGTGCTTGTACAAAAAAATCAAT
>NZ_JBALDD010000074.1:0-185379 GCF_036917555.1 Nostoc sp.
CTTTGGATTAGTCAAAGCCAGGCGTAAGCGCTATCGAGAGATTGACGCTTACACTCAACAAATTTGGGCTTTACCTTCTTAAGTTGACACCAATGAGCATTGCTGTGCCCCTACAGCGCGGGTAACAATTAATAAAGGCCTAAAAGACCTATTTTCGTGAATACATACCATGATTAACAGCGAATCATCTAGTTGCATTTTTCTCAATTCCTAGTGCCTTATAGCTCTGTGCTAACTGCTGCCAGAGCAACTCAATCTCCTCGTAGCACTCCTGTAAAGAAAGTTTTTCTCTACTCTGTAGATTGAAGATGTAACAAACGCTTTGAGAAAATTCCTGAAGATTAGCATTGAATACAAGGTTCTGGGGTGTCAATTCACCCAGGTATCGATGGCGGTGGTAAAGGAATTTGTTTTTGTCTACCTGCTTGTAGTCACCCATATAAAAATCCTGATAGCGAAAATCCAGCTTTTTGACATATAAACTTGGTATTGTTTGATTTTGTGAATGAGTTGATTAACTTCAACACAAAATGTAGTCAAAATCATTTTTGCAATTCAAACCTCTTTGAGGAATTAACCAAAAAAATTAAGCTAATGCGCTTACAATTGAGAGTGCAATTTAAATGCGTAACAGCTTATTGCCATTCCCTGTCCTCAAGTTCTTTTATCGGCAACAATAAGGTGGCTTCAATTTCCTGTCTGATAGCTGGCGTTACTTCCAAATTGCTATGCAGGCAATCGAGTAATAACTGATTGGCATCATAGTAGCGTTGCAGCACTTGCTGTTGTTCAGAGCTAAACTGCCACTGATGGTTAATGTTGCGATAATTAGTCACCGTTATCTTTAACTGTTCAGCCCAGGCTGAATAGTTCGTCTGCCACCATAGCTCAAATCGTTCTTGACTTTGACGAGAATTTGGAAATTGGTCAGAGAGTAGTTGCAGGGATTTATAGAGTCCAACATCTACAACAATGCCCAGAATGTTCGAGAGAGAATCTCCACAGGCGTGGATATGGGCGAAGTCCTGGCTCCCATCAATTGCACACTCCAGCAGCAGGTCATCTAATGCCGCATCCAGAAACATCCCCTGGTCGAGGCTGGCGGCTAGGGCAAAGTGAGGAGCTACATAAGGAGTCCGACTCAAGGCAAGGTAAAATGCTCTAACTGTCGCATCTTTTGGTTGGGTGGGAATAGTGCGAGATTTTTGGCTAGCCCACGTCAAAAACTCTTGTAAATAAGGGTCTTCGGCAACCAGTGCATCAATCTGTTGCTTCATCAACTGTACTAGAGAGTCTGCACTCCGAAGCATGGTAGCGGTTAACAAGAAGATTTCGCGCCAGCTCGGGTCGGTGATATGACTGACCAGTCCTTCCAGAGCTTGCTCAAATGCCTGTAGGCTATGGCTAGCAACGATTTTTCTCGCTGTGAAATATTCTTGAAAGACCAGATAGGAAAAGGAAAAAATTCCCCGTGCCCGTTCTGCCAGTAGCCCATGTTGAGCCTCGATTGACTTCAGCGCTGCTTCGCTTTCTATTTCCAGTTCCTCTGCATCTATTGGCACGTTGCTTAGATTCTGAATATAGTTACCAATGTATTGCTCAATGATGCGTTGTTCAAAAAAGTACTGACCCTGCTCAAATGCCGCTGCTGCAATTTGACTCAATAACTTGAGCTTTTGTGGTAGTAAAAACCCTCGATAAACGTTATCCCGTTCTATGCCTCTGGCTTCATCCCATTTGCCCAACAGAAGGTCTAAACCTTGCTTATAAAAGTCAGTCCGCTTAGTTGGAAATTTTTCTTGACCGTGAAACAGCCAGCAGGCAAGGTGCAGAAATAAGGGTGTGACGACAAGTTGGCGAAATTGCCAGTTTTCAGGTAAGTCTAGCTTTTGAATAAACTCAACGGACTGCGCTTGACCATCTAGAATGTTGGTCTTGGTAAAGGCCACAAACCATTTTTGAGCGAAGGCTCGGATTTGTTCTGAGGTAAATGGGGCAATTTCAACATCGGTAAAACCTCGGAGTCTAAGTCTTTGAGCTGCTGTTCGACAAGTGGCCACTAATTGATTTTTGTGATACTTGTCTAAAAATCTGCGAATTTCGCTTAAGACAGTATTGCTTTGTTCGTTAAGAACTTCATCCATCCCATCAAGCAACAATAATACTCTGCCTGCATTCAGCAAGGTTTCGATGACTGAGGGATCTGAAATTCCAGATGTAATAAACTCCTGACGGATGTACTTTAATAAGCTGAACTCGTTGCTGACTTTAGATTCTTGGGCAAAATTTCTCAGTGTGATGAAGATTGGCACCTGCTTCGGCGCAAATGTGTCTTGGTTACACTGAATGGCGAGATGCTGCAAAAAGGTGGTTTTACCTACTCCTGGTTTGCCTAGCACCCTGAGCTTGGAGTATGTTTCAACTGCCTGTATACCAGGTATCTGTCTCTGGTCAATCTCACCTAAGCCAAAACGGTCAAATTCTTCTCGCTCAAGGTTTTGCAGTTCAGTGATTTCTAGCCACTGTTGACTGGCAATTTTCTCCAAAATATTTACATCTATATATATGTCATCGATCGCAACGGGACGGCTGATATCCAATAACTGCAAAATACCACACTGGTCTTGAATTTTGTCGAAGCGTTGCGATCGCACTTGTTGCACTAATGTATGAATATCCACCACAGAAGACTGGGTGTATTCTTCTCGTTCCAAGAATTCTGCCGGAGGATTGGTAGCAATCTCCCGCCAATTCAGTTCCAAAACCAAGCAAATTTCAATAAAGGTATGACGTTCAACCGGACGACCACTGAAAAACCGCCAAATTGGTTGTCTAGTCTTGAGGTTGACTTCTGCTGCTAGATTGTCTTGTGTCCATCCCTTATAAGCAAATACTCTTTTAGCCTCTTGAATTCCAGTGAGTGATGCTTGGAGCGATCGCTTGGCCATAGGACAAAAACCCTGCTCCTCAAATCATGAACTTTAACTTTTATAAATATCTGCAATCTTATAGCTTTTTCTGTGATAGTAACATTCTACTCATTTAAAGTTATACAAAACCCAAGAACTACTCTCAAGTTTTTAAATTTTTATCACAAACTCAAACGTTATACGTTCATCTTATACATTTCAAGCTTTTGACAAGACTTGAATTTAAACACGTGTTTGTAATACTTAAGTAAGATCGCAAGATTTACTTAGTAATTACTTGCTAAATTCTAAATTTAGAATTTAATAATATAGATATTCTCTCAGTATCTCTTAGTACTGAGAAAGCTTTAGTATAAAATAGCTAAGTTATCTTGATTATTTGATTTGTGCTTATTGCCTCCAACCTTAATATAAAAATATGAATTACTTATCAATCAACAAAATAAATAACGTTATTAAAATTGCTCAATTAGTTTATGGATCAATAGGATATTGGAGAAAAAACCAACTAGAAATATTTGTTGTAGATCAATTATCTAATGATTTAGAGGATTTTAATATAGCAAAAAGATATTCAGTAAATATATTACACAAATATATAGACAAATTTTCCCAGGAAGAAAAAGCAGAGTTAATAGCTCTGATGTGGCTTGGTCGAGGTATATCAGATGGACGGTTGGAAAGCTTCCAAAAACTGCTTAAACAAGTAGTAGAGTTTATACCTAAAAATTATGCCACCAGTTATATTATTGAAAGACCCCTTTTAGCAAAATACTTGCGAGACGGACTTCAAAAACTAAATGTTTGCACTTCTGCTTTATCTTAAAAAATTGTTATAACAACAGAGAATTAGAGTTAAGTTACTTCAAATATATTTAGACGAATAATGAGGTAGTGACTATAAATAGTTTCTACCCCAACTCACATAAGCCGTTTTATATATTTTATTTACCGAGGAATCAACAATGATGTGGATGACACTGTTATCATCAGCAGCATCGGGTTTTGAGTCTGTGGGGCATAATCTACCTTAACATTATGGAAAGGGTCAATTTTCAAAATTGAACCTTGAGTCGGCTTTATGGGCATCACCTTGCCGGAAACGACATGATAGGTCAGGAGTTCTTGGATCTTATTAATATTCTGAAGCAACGTCTCTACAGTACCTGGTGGAAGCTTGGCAAAAGCTTGATCTGTAGATGCAGAGGCGATAAACGAGTCAACACCTTTGAGAGTATCTATCAAATTGGCAGCCTTGATAGCATCAACCAGGGTGCTAAAAGAACCAGCGGTAACGGCAGGATCAAGAGTATCAGCCATTTATTTTACTTGATTTTACTTAATTTGGCAATTATTGTTAGAATGACATCCTAGTGTTAGAAATCATGGTTGAGTAACGTATAAGTTGTATGATATAAGCTAAAAAACTTAAATATTAAGTAAAATACAGCAGAATTTAGGAGTTAGGAGTCAACCCTTTCCCTACGGGACGCTACGCGAACGGGGAATTCAAAATTCACGCATTCAAAATTCTTGCATTATTATCCCCATAAATAAATTTAGTTAGGGGCTTGAAATAAGGACACATTATTTCTCGTGCTTCGCATCTCGAAATAAATCTTTTTTATTGTCCATAAATTAATTTAGTTGCTCTGTATTATGAGTCTGTTTTGGTCAATTGAAAAATCTTGTTAGCGACAATCCAAAATTGTTTACCCGGTTTGCAGTGCATTGCATAAACCGGAACAGATTATACATTCTCTGCAATTATTTTCGCCTAACTACTTCTCATATCATGTCCGCTTGATTACTTATCAAACCCGAATCAGCCCACCCCGCCAAAGCTACGCTTTGTCTCCCCTCCTGAAGAGTGGGGAGGGGATTAAGGGGAGCCAGCGCGGTCTTCTCCCAAAGGGAGAGGCTAGTGCCAAGGGGGTTTCCCCCATGAGCGACTGGCGTATGGGGTGCAATGACTGTGGGAATCATAACTAATTATGCAGACATGATATTAGCCCTGCAATTGATTGCAAGGCTAATTTAGTAGAGGTTTTAGTTATTTCATTTTTTCAAAACCACATGGAAGGAATTTAAATACCCAGTGATGGTTTTAGCTAATATCTTCTGCTGTTTTTTTGTAGTTACTGCCATTACTTGATATAATCTTCCTTCGGCAACATACATTCTACTTCTAGTGATTTTCCCTCCAGAATTGATATACTCAATTTCTTTGCCAGGATGATTATTGGAACTACGAATATTCCTTTGACTGATTAAATTGCTTTTCGTAGTTTTTAAAGCCATATCCCGTGCATTATTAAGTACAGCTTGGGGGTCAGTTATTTGACCATAACTATAAGGAAAATCATTGTAAGCAACTAGATAAGCTACTTGCTGTTTTGGTGGTTGAGCAACAAATATTTCTAAGGTGATTTCTCCCATGTAAGTTTTTTGATATTGAGTATTTCTGTTGGGGTTTCCCGGCATTAAAATACTAAAGCGTCCATCTGGAGCGGTGAATAACTTCCATTGTGGCTGCACGGGTTGAGAAACCTTTGGTTTGACAACAGCCGCTGGAGGTTTGGGTTGACGCGCTTCCACAAAAACAGAACCACCACAGACAAATATGGCGGCAATTAATGGCAACAGACTTTTAATTGTCATATTTTTTGCCTTTTGAGATGCTGATCTCACTGATGATGCTAGCTGTTATAACCTAGCAGCACATAAAGCAGCACCTATTAGCCCCACTTGTGGGTTGAGGATAACATACACGGGGATCTCTTCAAGCAGGCGGCGCATCCTGCCTTTTTGGGTGAAGTTTAATAAGAAACCGTTGTTTTGAATTAAGGGCAGGATTTTGGGCGCAATTCCACCAGCAATGTATAAACCACCATAAGGTAGGAGTTTAAGGGCAAGATTGCCAGCTTCTGCACCGTAAGCCTCTATAAATAATTGCAAAGTTTGTTCACAGAGGCGATCGCGTTTTTCTAGTGCAGCTGTACCAATAACAGCACCAGGATCAACACTTTTCTCTTCTTGTCCGGCTTCTTGTTCCCAAGTTCTGACGACTTGGGCAATATCTGGTGATTCGGCGGCAAATTTGCGATCGCGCAGAAATTGGTAAATTGCCACAATTCCCATTCCAGAAACCACACGTTCCACAGAAAGGCGCTGGATATCATGTTTACCCAGCAGGTATTTTAACAGTTGAAACTCGATCTCGTTCCGAGGAGCAAAGTCAGCGTGTCCTCCTTCTGAAGAAAAGACTTGATAATCGTTTCCTTGTCTAATTAAAAATCCTTGGCCTAAACCAGTACCAGCACCAATAATTGCAATCGGGGCTTCGGGTTGAGATTTGCCAACTTGCAACGTTAGCAAGTCTTGTTTTTGTAAACCTAAAATGCCGTAACCAATGGCGGCAAAGTCGTTAATCAAAGAAATGTGCGGGATACCCAATTCTTCTTGTAGACGTTCGGTATCCAGAAACCAGACTAAATTGGTTAGTTTGGCAGTATTTTTGACAATGGGACCTGCGATCGCAAAACAAGCTTTTTCTGGTATTGGTGTATTAGCTTTGAGCAGAAACTGCTGCACTATGGGTACTAAATCGGGAAAATCAGCACTGTGGTAACTTTCCTGATAAATAGTATGTATTGCTGATAAATCTGATGTTTCAACCAATTGCAGAATAGTTTTCGTCCCACCAATGTCTCCTGCTAGTAATAAAGTCATAGAATTTATTCGCGAATTAATTACTTTTTTTGTAGGATATACCCAACGTACCAGAAGCCATGAACGTAAATCTCTATCAGAGGTTTAAGCAAATCGAATAACTTCTTCTATATGGGTTAGATGGGAAGTATCTCCCGTTAGTTCTAATAACCATTCTGGGTCTTCGCGTACCACTTTTACTAGAGAACATAAAGAAGCTTTAACTTCTGTTTTGGCAATTTCCCCCACTAGCCCCATTGCTCCCCCCAACACAGATGCACCATGTGCTACTAGCAGGATATCCTCTGGAAGGAACTCAGTAGCTAAACATCTAGCAGTTTGTCCAGAACGTTCTCGCACTTTTTCGCGAGTTTCAGGATAATTGGCGGCGATGCGCGAAGTATAGCTGGTGTCAATCCTGGGAAATAACTCTGCTAATGCTGGAGTTGAGAGTCTTTCGGGTTCTTCTGTCATCCAAACTGGATTTAGCCATTCACTCAAGCCTGTTTCAAGTTTAATTGGCAAGTTGAGCACTTCTGCAACTGCGTTTGCCGTTTGTACGGTTCGCAGGAAAGGAGAAGCGAAAATATGGGCAATATTTTCTCCTTCAAATCGTTTAGCTAACTGTTGTGCCTGCACCATACCATCATCAGACAAAGGTGGATCGTAGCGTCGTTCGGCGGTGAGAAACCAATCAGGGTTTACGAAGTCGAGGCGGTTGGCGTGTCTTGCGATCCAGACTATTTGACTCATGGGTTTAATTATTCCGGTGAATAGAATTCGCCGCTAAACAAATATATAGATATCTGCAAGGAGGGCTACAAATATTAATATATGACAAAAATCGTAATAATATTTAATAATACTAATAATTAGGCAAAGTTATAAATGCTGTCAATGTAGCTTTTCTTAAAGCCTTTTTAGCCAAGTTTCTAAAGCAATATCGACTAGTTCATTCAAAGTTTTTTGAGATTTAATGGCATTTTGATACTCTTGATGTCGTCTTTTATCTTCGTTGATATATTCCGCTTCACTGACTTCTTTACTACCTATTTTGTACCTTATACCTCCTGAATGACTCCATAATATTTTCATTTCAACTCCCCTTTGACGCTGTTTTTCAGTTTTACTAATTGCTTTTGTACGAATTCCTTTTGGTACATGGCCTTCAATTAAAGTATGATTTTCCCAATCTGTCCAAATTTTCATTCTGCCAATCTTTTTACTATCAGAATAATTTAAAGGCAACCGTAAAAATAATACTGGCTGTCCCTTACTATCGGAGCAAATTTCAGCACAGAAACAACTTGTTGCTTTTCCATATTTAATGCTTCCAGGCACAGAAAATTCTTGCATACGTCTATCAAATATAAGAACTTTCTCCCGGATATTTATTAACTGTTATTGTTGCTGAAGATTACAAAAACTCAAAATTTTATCAAGTACTTTTGGTTGCTGAGGAAGATCCTCAATAGAAATATTCTTTTCTTTATAATGAATTTCTACCTCTGAAATTTTTTGATTATCAATATTTCTTAAATATAGATAAAATCTTTCATCATCTGTCAAAATTTCAAAACGTAAAAACTCAATAGAAAGAGAGTTATACTTTCTATCTGTAAAATTATCTCGATGAAATCTGGCTGTAATCGCTATTAAATCAATGGGTTGTCCATAATCAACCTCTTCCTGAAAGGGTTTATTCTCAAGTAAAGCTTCATAATATCGAGTTAGTTGCTGAACAATATATCTGTCTTCACCGTTTTTCAATTCCAGCACTACTAACTGTCTCTTCTCATTCAAGGCTAAAATGTCGCAAATTTGACCTTTAATATAATATTGTCGCTTTAGTGGAATTAACCCGAAAAGTTCCTTTAAATTCGCCCAGACAAAATCTTCTAAATCAGCTTCAGTCGCAAATCTCCAACTATTACCTGTTTTTATTAAATTCACAAAATCCATTATCTGGCTCTAACTTGAGTAAATTACTACCTTTAGTATTCCCAAAGCTAGATATGAATTTATACAATTGCTTACAACTTCAACCATTCAAATAGTTGCCCTACAGTTAATTGAAAGCCGCTAACTAAATCTGGAACTGGTAATATTTCTTGTGATTCTTGTAAAAGTTCCGGTTGCTGCTTTGGTGGATAAACTAAAACAGAACGCTCATCTGGATCAATCAGCCAACCAAAGCGACTACCATGCTTTAGACAATGCAAAATATTTCCGGTTACTTTAGTCTGGCTTTGATCTGGCGAAAGAATCTCAATTGTCCAGTCTGGATGTGTCTTGAAGACATTAGCGACATCTCCACGCTCATCTAAGGGAATCCGTTCCCAAGCAAACACCGCTACATCTGGCACAATTGAACGTCCGCCAAAAGTACACCGCAGTTCTGGGAATGCAAGGGCAATTCTTTGAGGTTTAGCTACAGAATTGATATTAGTGACTAGTTCACCCTGAAGAATACTATGTTTTCCCTGTGGCATTGGCTTTTGAATAATTTGACCATTGATGTATTCTGAGCTAGGCTTTGTTTCTGGTAGTTTCAAAAACTCTTCTAAAGTTAGGGGTTTAGTTGGTGATTTTACCATATGCTTGTACCTTCCTAGTTTTCATTTAATTAATTACCCTAAATAAGCTTTTTTAACTCGCTCATCACTAATTAATTCTGATGCTGTGCCTGTTAAGGTAATAGAACCAGCTTCCAAAACATAACCGCGATCAGCAATTTTTAGTGCCAGATTAGCGTTTTGTTCAACTAACAGAATAGTCACACCTGTAGCACGGAGATTTTCAATAATAGAGAAGATTTCCCGGACGATCGCAGGTGCTAAACCTAAGCTAGGCTCGTCTAAAAGTAACAGTTGTGGTTTACTCATGACAGCACGAGCGATCGCTAACATTTGTTGTTCACCACCGCTGAGGGTTCCTGCTAGTTGATTGCGTCTTTGGGACAAGCGGGGAAATAGCTCAAATTGGCGCTGAATGTCTGCCTTTATCTCAGCTTGATTGGAGCGAATATAAGCACCCAAAAGTAAATTATCGAATACAGTTTGCCGCGCTAATACTCTGCGTCCTTCTGGACAATGGGCAATACCAAGTTGTACAACTTCGTGAGTTTGGCGGCGGGTAATATTATGTCCATTATAGATAATTACACCACTCTTAGGATTAACTACTTTAGATATGGCGCGGAGTGTGGTAGTTTTACCAGCACCATTAGCACCAATTAGAGTAACTACCTCGCCTTTTTGAATAATTAAATTAATCTTTTTCAGAGCTTGGATACCGCCATAATTAATATCAAGTTCTTGAACTTCTAAAATTGTATAGTTTGGCTTACTATCGGCTTTCATGGGCGGTTTACATCCAGAAATGTTGATTCAAAACCTAAGATACATCAATCATACATTTCTTAAAACAGTGCGTAGACATTGCTTAAACTTAAAAATTAACGCCAGAATACTGCAATCTTTATGATGTACTATTAATTACTGATAAAGATATCAAGCGTCCTGTGGGAAAAGTAGCAGATATTGGTAGCAAGCGACTAATTAATTTAGCTCCCGATGCGTGGGTAAAGTGGGTGACACAGCGTCCTGAAGTCGTGGCGAAAGAAATTCTCGGCTCTGAGTTTCATTGGATTAGCCGCGAAACAGATGTGTTGGTGAAAGCATACAGTGCTACTCACGGAGATTTTCTGGTACTTAACGAACTACAGTTGCGTTACACGGCACAGATGCCTCTACGGATGAGAGCATATACTGCCTTAGCACAAGAACGCTACCGATTGCCAACTTACCCAGTACTGATCAACATTTTACCGCCTCCATCCACCTTAACTATTGTCAGTAGTTACGAGCAGGAATTTTTGGGATTACGTGCCATCCAAGATTATCGTGTGATTAATTTGTGGGAAATCGATGCTGAGATAGTATTTCAGCAACCATTACCATCGTTGTTACCCTTTGTGCCAATCCTCCGAGGAGGGGGAGAGGTATCAGTTGTGCAACGCGCATTACAGGCCCTACGAGAAGATGTACAGTTGAACCAATTAGAATCATTGCTGGCATTTTTTGCTAGCTTTGTGTTAGATACGCCTTTAGTACAACAAATCATGAGGTGGGATATGGCAGTATTACGAGAATCGCCTTGGTATCAAGAAATTGAGCAAAGAGGTATTCAGCAGGGTGCGCGACGGCAGCTAATCCGGGTACTAGAACAACGTTTTGGCGAAATTCCCCATGAAGTGGAAGTCAGGTTTGAGGGCGAGAGTGTGGAAAAATTAGAAAGCTTAATGGATAGTGCGATCGCAGTGAATTCTTTAGAGGAATTTGTGGTGATTTTGTCTGCTTAAATTTTACAGGTGCGATCGCCTAAAGCCATTGTGCTATCTTAAAAGCAGGATTATCCTGCTGATGGCACTGCCTCAAATAAATATGACAAAAGTGGAAGCAGATCAAGCACAAGAAAAGTTTTCTGAACTTCTTGCCCTTGTGGAAGAAAAACAGGAACGTATTGTGATTGAATCACAAGGACAAGTTATTGCAGCAGTCATCAGCTATGCCGACTTAAAACGATTGGAAGCATTGGAAGATTCAAGAGATGTCGCAGATTTTAAACGTGCAATAACTGAGAGTGACGGTGAATCTTATTCACTAGAAGAAGTGATTACTGACTACAACGAACTTCATGGGACTAATTTCACAGTTGAAAATATTTTGAATGGCTGAATCTGGACTGCTTGCTCTACGTATTACAAAATCAGCCCGGAAAGATTTAGTCGATTTGCAGCCAAAGTTTTTTAAGCAGGTGATGACTAAAATTTTGCTGCTACCGGAAAATTCTAGACCTCAAGATTGTAAGCACCTTAAGGGATATTCAGGTGTTTATCGAGTTGATCAAGGTGAGTATCGTATTCTTTATACAATTTCATAAGATGTAATCGAAGTTTTTCGAGTTGGCAAGCGCAATGATGATGAGGTATACGAAAATCTATAATGCCATTAGAATCCCGAAATTAATTTTTTTGTAACTCATTCTCAATCACTTATTCATTTCCCAAATAAGCTTCAATGACAGCCGGATCATTTCTAACTACAGATGGTTTGCCCAAAGCAATCAATTGACCAAAATCTAACACAGCAATGCGATCGCACAAACCCATAACCAATGGTACATGGTGTTCTATAAGAACGATCGTCAAATTGAAATCATTGCGAAGGCTGCGAATAAATGCACTGAGTTGCTGCTTTTCGTTGGGGTTCATTCCCGCCGCCGGTTCATCGAGAAGTAAAATTTGCGGTTCTAATGCTAAAGCGCGGGCAATTTCTAAACGACGCTGATCGCCGTAAGCAAAGTTTTTGGCTTTTTCGTCAGCGCGATCGCTTAATCCCACCAAATCCAATAAATCTAAAGCTTTTTGCTTAGTCTTCAATTCTTCACTAGGGGCTGGTGGTAATCCTAAAACTCCTGTAATCATATTACTTTTAGTGTGTAAATGTCGGGCAATTATCACATTTTCTAACGCCGATAATTCCCCGAACAACCGGATATTTTGGAAGGTACGAGCGATACCTAAAGCCGCAATTTGATGAGGACGCAGTTGAGAAACTTTTGCACCTTGATAAATTAATTGACCGCTAGAAGGTGGAATGAAGGCAGTAATCAAATTAAACAGTGTTGTTTTGCCAGCACCATTAGGGCCAATCAGTCCAAAAATCTCATGTTTATTTACACTAAAAGATACATTATTTACCGCCACCAGACCACCAAAGCGGCGAGTTAATGCTCTTGCTTCTAAAACAATATTGCTGTTAGCTGCTGGAATACTATGTGCCATTTCTGCATATTATGAATAATAACACTTATGCAATAACTCTCTGAAACTTTTATTCCTTTGCGCCCTTGGCGTACTTGGCGGTTCGTTTTTTCCTTTGAAAAATATCTGGAGTAATTAGTCCTTGGGGGAAAAAGATTGTACCTATTACTATGAGGAAGCCAAAAATAATTAATCTACCATCTTGCAAAAATTGTGCTAACCAATTAGGTAAACCACCAGTATCAGCGAGGCTTCGCAGAATCTCTGGTAAGGCTGTAAATACCATACCTCCGACTACCGGGCCTAAAAAAGTTCTCGAACCACCAATTAAAACAAAAGTTAAGTATATAATACTGGCATCAAAAGTACCTTGACGAGCATTCCAGGTATTGAGGAAGTGAGCGCTAATTGCACCTACAACCCCTGCAAGTATAGCCCCTAGTGTAAATGCTAAAACTTTGTAATAAGTGGGAGCGATTCCCATTGCACTCGCAGCTAATTCATCTTCGCGGATAGCAATGAAAGCCCTTCCGACGCGGATGCGTTCTAAACGATAAAGTAGCACCATACTAATTAATAGTAAAGGTAGAGCAATCCATAAATATTCAAGTTGTGTTTGAAAAGGTTGAGGAATACCAAAAATTCCGACAGCACCGCCTGTAATATCTAGATTCAGGGAGATGACGCGCAGAACTTCCACAAAAGCAATAGTTGCGATCGCTAAATAAATTCCTCGCAATCTCAACGCTGGAATTCCCACTATTACACCCAATAAACCAGAAATTACACCAGCAATTAACATCTCTAATAACAATAAGGGAATAGGAAACAAACCACTACTAGATGTAAAAACTTTCGTAGATAAAATTGCTGCAATATATCCACCTAAAGCATAAAATCCTGGACTAGCTAAAGACAATTGCCCTGTCATTAGCGGTAAGTAAAGCGATAATCCTATTAGCGCCCCTAATACCATAGAGACAATTAAAGAAGCGTAAGTAGCGAAAAAATCAGTCATTTTAAAAATTTTGATTAAACTTAATCAAACTATCGCTTTTATCACCTATTAAGCTGTTAATATTTGCTCTGCCGTCAGCGCCAGTTCAGGAAAAGTTTGTGACACAATTCGTTCTGAACCTCTAAACAGTGTCCATTGGTATTTTCCCTCAGCATCTAATAAAAAAACAAATACAGCCGGAACTTTTGGATTTCCTAAATACTCTCTTAGTCCAATTGCTAAATAATCTACAATCCAATATTCTGTAATACCTAAACGTTGATATTCATCTAATTTATCAATGTAGTCATCTTCCCAATTAGTTGATGTTACCTCTACAGCTAACTGGATAGGTTCTTCAAGTGCAGCATAAGCAGAACGATTTGAGCGCCACTTATCTTTATCTATGACACTTACATCAGGCTTACGCCCTTGCTCTATGCTATTAGCAGTTATAGTTTTAAAGACTGCTGTATTTTTTACTACGTAATTAAGATTTAGACGTTTAATTTCATCTTTGAAAGAGTCAGCCGTAAAGTCAGCGACATCATCATGATTTCTGGTTGCACGCACTTCTACAATTTCTCCATCCACAAGTTCATATAAACCTGACTCTGGACACTGTTCTAAAAATTGGTCAAAAGTTAACTTTTGTTTAGTGTATATTTTCATAGCGCTACGTCTCTTTAAACTTTCTGAATAAACCGCCGCCCTAGCAAACCTTGGGGTCTAACTAATAGCATGATAAACAAAATTGCAAAGGCTACTGCGTCTTTATATCCAGAATAATCAGCAGGGACAAACGCCTCTACTAATCCAATTACTAAGCCTCCCAGCACTGCACCAGGAATACTACCTAAACCACCTAAGACAATTACTGCTAAACCCCGCAAACCAAAAGCAATGCCGAAATATGGCCCAGCAATACTAACACTAGAGGCGACTAAAGTTCCTGCTAATCCTGCTAAAAAACTGCTGATGAAGAATGTTAGGATGATAAAGCGATCGCTATTAATTCCTAACAAACTAGCTGTAGTTGGATCTTCTGCGATCGCCTGCATTGCCTTACCATATTTAGTTCTATTGATAAAATAGGTAAGAATTGCCACAATCACCACTGATACAGTAAAAATTACCACCTGAACAGTGCGAATCGGAATTGGGTTTTCTGGACTACCAAAGTTAATCGCAGGTGGCAAATTACCGTAAGTATCTGCGGGATATGTGTAACTTTCTGCACCTACTAAATACTGGATTAAGTTCACAATTACCACTGCTACTCCCAAGCTGGAAACAACAGTTAGTAAAGGGTCAGATCCTTGACGGCGCAAAGGTTGAAAAGCAACGCGTTCCATCACTACCCCGACTAATCCCGCCAAGGTGCTTCCTAAAATCAAGGATATAGCAAATGGTAATTTTATCGGCAAAGCTGCATTAGCTAGCAAGCCGTTAAATCCAAAGTTTCCACCCATGAGTGCATAAGTGAAATATGCACCCAAGGCAAAAATCGCACCATGAGCTAAATTAATGATGCCCAAAATAGAATAAACTAAGGTGTATCCCAATGCAAAAATTGCATAAATACTACCTATAGATAATCCGTTCAAAAATTGTTGCAGAAATAGAGTTATATCCATGTTGCAACTATTTTATAAATACGAACTTTCCAGTGTTTCCATCTTTATCCATCTTAATTTGGGCGACGTAAAATTCTTTTTGAACCACATCACCTGCTGGTGTAAAAGCAATCTCGCCTAAAGGAGTATTATACTTTCCCGCGAGTAATTGCTTGTTCAATTCTGTACGCAGTTTATCAAGAGATAATGTGCTGATTTTAGACTTTTTATCCAACTCTTTAAGAGCTTCAACATACACCTGCACCGCAGCAAAAGATTGACCAGTGAATTGGGCTGGTTCTTTCTTATATTGCTCAATATAGGTTTGGCGAAATACCTTATTAATCTCACCAGGATATTCAGGACTGTAAGCTTGAGCAATCAGCACACCATCGCAAAGTGCTTTACACACTGATAAAACATTTGGTGTATTTAGACCATTGCCACCAATAATTATACCTTTATAACCTAGTTCTCGCATTTGTCGCACTAAGTTACCACCATCAGCAGCTAGTCCCGAAATAATTACCAAATCTGGTTTTAAGTTAATTGCATTGGTAGCTTGGGCTTGAAAGTCTGTATCAGTAGTTTGGAACTTTTGAACTGTTAATAATTCTAGCCCTTGATCTTTAACTGTTTGTTGAAAAATCTCCGTTTCTGATTTGTTAAATGCATCATTTTGGGCGTAAAAAACTGCCACTTTTTTAATTTTAGGATTCTGCTTAAGTGCAGCTTTCACCGAATTAGGGGCAACAATAGAGACGGGGGCAGATACACGAGCTACATAATCACCAATTTCTGGAATTCCTTTTGCAGTATTTGATGCTCCAATAACTGGCACTTTAGCACGTTCGGCGATAGGGTCAGCACTAAAAGCTTGCTGTGACAAAGTAGGGCCAACAATACCGACAACTTTATCTTTATTAATTAAAGTTTGAAAAGCGTTAATTGCTCCAGCTTCATCACCGCTAGTATCTTGGTTTACCAATTTAATCGGAGTACCATTAATACCACCTTTACTATTGAAATACTTCTCGGCAATTCTGGCTCCAACAAATCCCTCTTGACCAAGTAATGCGACGTTGCTGGTTTGTGCTAAGGCAATACCAATGGGAATAGCACTTGATGTAGTCGTTGTCTGGGTAGTGTTAGTTGTAGTAGTATTTGGAGAATTTGTCACAGTTACAGATCCACCGCCGCCACCACAGCCTGTTAGTAGCAAAGCACAAGTTGATAATAATGCTGTTGTCTGAGTGATCGCGTTGTTCATCGTTGGATAATCATCTAGTTATGAGATATTCGGCAAGAGTTAATAGTAAAGTTCATAATCTGCAAACAAAATGATGCAGATTTACACTTTTGCACGAATTCTATTAAATCATTCTTATTTCACCATGCAAAGAGAAATATTCAAAGTGCTTGTAAATACAAATTATTATAATTAGTAATGATTTTATCATTCCCTGGTTTTAGTGCTATGAAGTTGCTGGAAAATTATCTGCATCAGAGCGTCTGTGTTAACCAGGTAATTTTAGGTGGGTTAAGTATTGAGTCAGGAATCTTAAGTGCTTTTTTCATTACCAGTTAATTCTCTAGGTTCGTAGTGACGGCAACCGTTACATGGGCCTTCGGGATTGATAGCACAGCGGATATAGCCAGATCGAGCATTAAACTTGCAGCTGATATCGCCAATTAAATAACCCACCCCTTCTAAATAATAGCGATCGCCTTCCACAGGTCTGACGTTTTGCCGTCCCTGTACCACTGAAAAATTCATGGCTGCTTGCCTCATCCGCAAGCGCGATCGCTGGGTTCTACGGATCATCCACAGGGAAAACAGGGACGGTAAAAAACCAACGGCAATCACTAAAAGTGTCTTTAACACCTTCTTTTTACCTCTTCTGGGCGCTGATTGATTGTCCCTGATGTTACACTCTGGTTTTACGGAAGTGCAAATATTAGGGCGGCTTTGTTTCTTTGTCACCAACTATGGTTGCAAAGAAATAATGGCAGTGTGGTATCTAGCAATTTTGAGGAATAAGTTCCTTCTGCCACTTCAATCAGCATAACTGTTACAACCTCAAGGGTGAGATGCCGTTGAATGTTGATAATTTTAAGATTTGTTGACTAATACCTTTTTGAAGAAGCGTTTTGTGTCAGCTTCAGCCCCATTCTTGTTTTTTCTGTGTCGCTGCGATGCTAATCTTTTTTTGGTTTGCTGACGAAGTTGCTGTGCTAGCAGTGCAGCTTCCCTTTCGGCTCGCAATAAATCAACTTTTCGCCTTGTCAAAATAAATGATTCGTCAGACTTTCGTTTTACCCAAGGGATGCTAACTGCAAAATACTGACAAATATTTTTGCATAGCTCCTTTATCAAGAGTGGGTAACGTTTTTGAGTATTCATTTTGTTAGCGATCACTTTCAACTCTAATATCGCTGCTTCTAACTCTTCCGCCATCTGATTGATGCGTTCAACTTGTGTTATAAAACGCTCTCCTTCGCTGATGATTTTTTTCTCTTGGGGTCGTAGTGGCACTATAGCAGTAGTTACTAATGTAGGCTGGAACAGCAAAATGGGCTTTTTGTCCGTGTCTGGGATTTTTTTCATAATACCTCAAGCAAGGCTAGCTGACTTTTAAAGCATTTTAGCAGCTAGTTAGTATATTTGTACTATACAATGATGATGCCTAAGAGAATAAATGTAACCAAAAAAGTCCCTTAATATGGAGTGCTAGTGCCTTCAATGAACTCTAAAGGCAACACATCACTAAACAATAATTGCTGTAACTCGACGCCTTCGGGACGGCTCCAATCCTTAAGCAACTCAGCAATCAAAGTGATCGTAGCAGTTAGCACAACCTCAGAATCACGCATCCGTTGCCGTGCTAAATCTTCCGAAAGATGGAATGGTGAACCAGAAGCATCCATAACTGCTTGAACGCTGTAGCTTTCGTGCACTGCACTGATAGCCGGATAAACTAAGCAAACGTCCGTAGTTATGCCAGCCATAATTAAATTAGTACGATTTGCAAAAATTAAATAGCAGTTCTATATTGCAATCAGGCGAGAAGCGCGATATTGAATTCGGGCAATCGTTTCTTGAATTCGGGCGGTCGTTTATTGGATTCAGGCAATCGTTCCTTGAATTCGGGCGATCATTTCTTGAATTCGGGCGGTTGTTTCTTAAATTTGGATAACTATCAATAAATTCACGTAAAAAATATAATAGTTTTTGTATTAAATACTTTAAAAAATGCTGAATATTGCGGGTGTTAATCACCCCGATTTTGTTTATCCTAATGGTGTAAAGACAAGGATACAAGTCAGTTTTTATCCTAGTGCATGATTAAAAAAAAGAAAGTTATTTATGTCACGCCCAAAACGTGGATCTAAAGTACTTGATAGAGCACACCGTCGGATTGCGGGTTTGAAATCAATTAGTCCTACCTTAGATTTAGGTAATGGAGTCACTATTGACACCTTTGCCGCCGCCATCAAAAAAACACAAGACAAGTTGGAAGCTTATAACTCCAGCCTCTCCACCGTGGATCTAACTCAGGGAGCTTTAGAATTAACCGAAAAGTCGCTGATGGAACTAACAGAACATATGTTAGTCAGCGTAGCTGCAAAGTATGGCAAGAATAGCGATGAGTACAAAATGGCAGGCGGCGTTCGTCGCAGCGAACGCAAGCGTCCAGTGCGGAAGCCTAAGCAAGAGGTTGTTACTTTATAAAGACAATACATTTGGGTTTTTTGACACTCTCCCGAATTCAATTCGGGAGATTCTTGGTTAGATGGTGAACCAATAGAAAAAAGATAACATTTAAATAGCGATCGCTTGAGTTTTAGAGAAATATGGTGTAGACAGACGCATAGCAGGTTGTCGTCAGACATCGCTCGGCGTTAAACCGGAAGCTATAAATGGAAAAATGACCCGTACTTTTAATCCAGAATCTTATGGTAAATTCCTAGCCGAGTATCAGCCAAAAATTATTACTACGGATGCAGAAAACGAACAAGTGATGTCAAAGACAAGCCGCTTTGCGTCTACGCACTCGCATTAACCTTAGAACATCGTCCCCATCGTACACCAGAAGCAGAAATGCTGTTGCAACTGTTGGTGACTTTAATTGAGCAGTTTGAAGAAACCCATTACCCAATTCTCCAAGGTACACCCAATTCGATGTTAGTACATCTAATGGACGCACGCGATACTACAACCGAAGCATTAGCTGAGGTAATTGGTTCATTGGAAATTGCCTTGCAAATTGTTAATGGCGATTCTCCTTCCCTTCGAGACGCTGCACGAACGGAGACGCTTCGTGAACGCACCATTAGTAAAACTCAAGCAGAAGCGTTGGCAGACTATTTTAATGTAGATATCAGTTTATTTACCTAGCTTATCTTCCATAACAACGCTCTTAAAACCAGCGCTTGGTATTGAGCCGGAAATTTAATATTTTGCTATGAGGTTAAAGGTGCATAGATGCGTAGCAGCTTGTTGTTAGACATCGCTTTTCTACTCGATACAACAGCTACAAAATCTTTTGTCATTTAGCTTCTAGAGCTTGAGTAAGCTATGAACCTATCCCACTAATAATATATGTGCTACAAAGCTTAAGCTTATTAAGAACTGAAAACGAAAAACCAAGGTTTTCAAGCGCATTTTACGAAAAGAAGTAGGGATTATTAGAATAGTGGGATAGGTTCACGGAAACTTTCCGTATAATAAATAGTTGGGCGGCACGGAACGAATGAACGACTATAAAGACTCAATGCAGAACTCCCTGAAGCTCGGATTCTTCATCCAGCCCGTCCACCCGCCGTCCCGTTCCTATGGGGACGTTCTGGGCGAGGATCGCGAAGCGGTTATGCTCGCCGACCGGCTCGGCTACCGCGAGGCCTTCATCGGCGAGCATCTCGTCGACTCGGCCGAGACGATCACCTCGAGCCTCGCTTTCATTGCGAATCTCGCCGATGCGTGCCCGTCGATCACCTTCGGTACCGGCGTGCTTCCGCTCGCCAACTACCACCCGGCGATGGCGGCGGCGCAGGTCGCGATGGTCGACCATCTGGTGCAGGGTCGATTGATCCTGGGAGTCGGACCCGGCGTTCGCGGCGACGCAGAAGCCATCGGAGATTTGGGCTCGAACCGCAACCGCAAGACCCAGGAGGCGCTCGAACACATGTGCCGGATCTGGAGCGAAGAGCCGCCGTACCGGATCGAAGGCGAGTTCTACCGGACCACCACGGAGCACTCGCTTGATCGGCAAATCGGAGTGGGTGTCGCTGTCCGACCGCTGCAAGAGCCCCATCCGCCCATCGCCATCACCTCGATCCGAGCGGATGCCCAGGGACCACACGCCGCGGGAGCGCGCGGCTGGTCCGGAATCTCGTCGACCTACGTGGGTGCGTACGTCGTCCAGGCCCACATTAAGAACTACCTGGAAGGTCGGCGATCGGCGGGCCTCTGTGCCGATGCTTCCGGGTGGCGCGTGGCGCGCAGCGTTTTCGTGGCCGATGACGAGGCCACGGCACATCGCTACGTGCATCGCAAGGACGGCGCGCACGACTTCTACTTCCACGTTATGAGAACCAAGCTTGCGAAGGCCGGCGCGCTAGACGTCATGCGCGACTTTCCCGACCAGCCGGATTCCGAACTCTCTACGAAGCGGTGCATCGAGCGTCTCGTAATCGCGGGAACCCCTGAGAGCGTCGCGGACCAGATTCTTGCATTCCGCAACGAGGTCGGTGCGTTCGGCACACTGCTCTACACGGGCCACGACTGGATCGATCCAGCGCTCGCCCGGCGCTCCATGGAGCTCATGGCGAACGAAGTCTGGCCCCGGATTGATCGGGCCGCGCATGGGACGACACCAAAAGGTCAAACTGACGGTAAGGCATTTTCAGTCTGATGGATAGCCCAACCATTGCGTGCAGCCGACGCCTGTCAGCGGGCGCGGCTGATGCAGGCGTTAGACCGCTTCGCGTGACGCAAGATGTTCGCGCCTGATTGTATGAACACGTTAGCAATGCCGTTTCGCTCATTTGTATGATACCAAAATTCACCATCACCGTCCGCCATGAACGATCCGCAGACTTCGCCGCCACGGAAGCCATCGCCACCGCAGCCTTCGCCCACAACACCTGCGTCACCGAACTCGTCCGCCGCTTGCGCTCATCGCCCTCGCTCATCATAGGAGTAACTTTCTCTACATGAATTAGCTTCTGGCGATAAGTATCATTACCCGTTAGTTGGGCGATCGCACCAGCAATAAATCGAGCGCAGCGATCGCCATTCTGATTTTTCACCAAATAAGTAATGCCAAAGCGTCCTCTTCACAACTCTTTTTCAATGGTGTATTTTCCACCTTGCAAGCGATCGCCAGCTACCCAAGCCATCTTTGCAACTCCTAAAATGCTTAGATTAATTCTCACACAAGAGAGCCTTAATAACTTGAGCCTAGCTTTGTAGAAAGACTGCGATCGCTTTTCTCTCATCCATAATGATGGCTCTCTCTAACCTACAAAAAATGAAATTCCGATTCTTTTTACAGTGATGTGTACTTAGTCAATTTACTTCTTGACTAAGTATAGCGTGGAATGAGGTTAAAACTGTTAGAGGTGCAGCGTCTTGTTGTCAGATATTGCTCGGATTTTACCAGAGGCGATCGCTCGGCATTGAGCCAGAAGCATAATATTGATCAAAAATCAACTACTTATTCACATCCATCAACCGCGAAGTTTGTAACCTACTCATCCACTTCTCTAAATAAACTCGATTACCTTTTTGCTTGGTGAATTGCATAGAGAAATTGAAAACGTCTTACAACGAATGCTAACTCGTACTCTGCGTGATTTAGAGAGATGGTCTTGTGAAGCGTAAAGTTTATCCTACTAATCCTCCCACTGTAGAGTATTCCTTGACAGCATTGGAAGAAACGTTAGTTGAGCCACTTCGGCTACTATGCCACTGGTCAATAAATCATTTTCATGAAGTAGAAACTGCCGGAGAAAGTAAAGACAATCATATAGACAGATAAATTGTTATTGTTCGATTCCTCAAGCACTTTTGGGAAAGCCTTCACCATTAAGAAATTCTTCATTGATCGGCAACATAATTTTATATGTATCTTTTTCTTTATTGGCTAATATTTATAGTAAAGTTATTTGTGATTAATTACCTTCTTTATGAGATTAAGAATATACGAAATAGCTGATAGCGAAGAAGTTATGAAATTGTTCTACGACACTATTCATGAAGTGAATATTCATGATTACATACAAGAACAAGTAGATGCTTGGGCACCAGCAAATATGGATATTGAAGTTTGGATTAAAAGTTTAGGAAGTAAGTTTACTTATGTAGCAGAAGAACAAGACAAAATTATTGGTTTTGGAGAATTAGAGGCTAATGGTCATATCGATCGTTTCTATTGTCATAAAGATTTTCAAAGGAAAGGTGTTGGTAAGAACATCTTAGAACAGATTGAATTAAAAGCAAACTCTTTAGGGGTGGAAAAGTTATTTACAGAAGCCAGTATTACAGCTAAACCTTTTTTTGAAAGTCAGGGATTTCTTGTTATCAAAAAGCAAGAAGTAGAGCGTAGAGGGCAAAAGCTGATAAATTTTGTCATGGAAAAATACTTCAAAAATTATTAAATTCAAAAGTTGTTCTAGCTATATGGTTTGTAAGCTAGAGTCAGCATCACAGAAGCGGGAATTTCCACACCCTTTTCTGTGACATACTTTGAGGCTCCCTCGATAATTGCATTTTCAATATTGCGCCGTTGCTCATCGCTTTGCATTGCCAATATCGACCCCAGACGCACCGAACTTACAACAATCTTTGGCATCACATCTTCAGGTGTAGAGAAAGTCCACTTGATGGGCAGTTCGGTGACAGATACCTGAGTGAATCCCTCGGCGCTTAAAACCATTTTGCATTCAGTGGGGTTGCCAAAGCGAAACAGGGGTGGCCCAGAAGGTAGATCCACATCCATGCTGCCATAAGTCTGCACCGAACCCAGTATCAGAGCCATAAATGGATTATGCGTTGGCGGTGTCCAGCAGGTGAAAGCGTAGCGCCCTCCCGGTTTGAGTACACGAAAGGATTCAGCGATCGCTTTTTCTGGGTTTGGGAAATGGAGAATACCCAAGCTACAAACCACTGCCTCAAACTGGCCAGACTCGAAAGTTAGGTTCTCAGCATCCCCATGATGGAATGACCCTTGAGGACATCGCACTCTGGCAATGGCCACCATATTCTCTGCAAAGTCTAATCCTGTGACTATAGCCTGCCGCTTTTGTGCTGCGGTACTAAGCCAGCCAGTGCCGCAAGCTACGTCTAACAATCGAGTACCAGACTTAGCTCCGACCACATCCAATATGGCTTCATCTACCTGAGAAGTCACAACAGCGATACCTCCGGTGAGCTTCGCTAACGCGCGATCATATTCTTGAGCTACAAGAGAAAATTTGTTGCGCTCGAATTGCTTGAATGCCTCGTGAGTAATGGTGGAATCATCTGTCATTTATTCACATCCAGCAACCGCGAAGTTTGTAACCGACTCATCCACTTCTCTAAATAAACTCGATTATCTTTTTGCTCATTTGGATCTTTAGTATCTAAAGGATAAGGCATCAGTCCCAAAATCGTTGCTGTCGTCACGCAAAACATCGATTTTTGGAAACTCATGCAAATTTGGACTCGCAAATCATCTTCACCCCGAAGACTGCGACGATAAATTTCGTGCAAATATTCTGGAAGATAATGACGCATATCTTGCATCAACAAGGTAGGAGGAATACCCGCACCACCGATGGGTAAAGGATCGGCATACAATGCACCATATTGAAATCGACTTTGATCTGGGGGAATTTGATATCCTTGGGCATTATATGAAACTGTGCCGTGGAAAGGAGTTCCCCGGAAGAATACTGCTTCTACATAAGGTATTGCTGTATCAGCTAAGAAGGTCAAGCCAACGCTTTTGGGAATGATTTCATAGACCTTACCTCGAATTTTAACAGCGTAGGTAATTGGGTTTGATGCATTTGCCACTAACCCGGCTTTAATGTGGTCTACAACTTGGGGAATCGATTTGATTTCGCCTCGGTCATAGCGGTCTGATAAGTTGAGGAACATATCAGCCATGACTCGCCAGAATTGACCTAAACCAGTGTAGTAAGCAGAGACGCGCAACTGTTCTGTTAAGAAATCTGGAAACAGTTGGTTAATAGCCAGAATCAAGGGATTATTTTGAAATTTTGCAGCGATAACGGCTTGCACTCTTTCTTGAAATTCTTGTGTATCTAAATACGTATCTAGTCCACCACCACCGTGCCACATCATGCCTTTCATGCAATACTCAGCATATTCAAAATTAATTCGGTCATGCCACCAGTGACGGAGTAATTTCTGAAAAGAAACCTTTCCATTAAAGTATTTAAAAAATGGGAAAAATACTAAAAACTGATGTTCAGCAATATAGTTAAGATTTTTTGAGTAAGCATCTAAAACTACCCCATAGCTTTTAAGAATACCAACAACTTCCAGCACATTCTCTGGACTATCGGGGAGCAATGCATCTCCTTTTTGTAGACGTTCAATATACTCAGCTAAGGGATTGTGAATAGCTCTTTTTTTAATAGTTACCATTGCCATCTCTCCAAAAAGTTTAGTCATTAGTCATTTGTCATTTATCATTTGTCATTGGGCATGGTTATTCTCCTTGTCCCCTTGTCCCTAATCCCTAGTACAGCACGGCGGAAGTAAACCACCCCTTCGGGTTCGGCAGTTCCTCATGGGGGGAACCCCCATCGCCCTTGGCGTCTCCCTTTGGGAGAAGACCGGACTGCCTCACCATTTCAAATCTATGAAACGCTTATGCTGTATTCATTTTTAATTTTTAATTCCGCCTTGTGGTACTAGTCCCCATTGCTTTATCTAAGGACACTACTACTACGTTTTGGGTATTTACCATTGCTGTAATTGTTGGTTCAGTCCAACGCACTAACCAACCAGGTTGAATACCGAAAATCACAATCAACACAGCTAAAATTGCAGCTGGGATACGATCGCTCCAATACACACGCGGTAAGTTGGTAACTGATGCAGACAGGCGTCCAAAAAAGGCGCGGTTGACAAGAATTAAGAAGTAAACTGCTGTTAAACCTGTACCAAGCATACATAACAGGGTTTGTACTGGAAAAACTGGAAAACTTCCCCGATAAACTACGAATTCGGAAATAAACCCTAGCATTCCCGGTATACCAGCGCTGGCCATGACTCCGACAATCATCAAGCTACCGATTACTGGCATCCCCCGTTCTGGGTTCAGTAATCCTTGAATAATTGCTAAATCACGGCTACCGGCTTTTTTATACACAACTCCTACTAGCAAAAACAGCATTGCCGAAATCAAGCCGTGGCTAATCATTTGCATCACAGCACCCAATACACTTAAAGGTGTGGCCGCTGCTGCCGCTAAAAGCACGTAACCCATGTGTCCAATGGAGCTGTATGCTACCATTTTTTTCATATCGGTTTGAGCGATCGCACAAGATGAACCATACAGTACACTCACTACTGCCCAAGTCGCCAACCAAGGAGCCAGATAATTCCAAGCTTCTGGTAACAAGTTCATGCCAAACCGCAGTAAGCCGTAAGTTCCCAACTTCAACAGCACCCCAGCCAATAGCACGGAAATCGGTGTGGAAGCTTCAACGTGAGCATCTGGCAACCAAGTATGGAAGGGAACCAAGGGAATTTTAATCCCAAAACCGACCAAAATTCCCGCTAGCAATAAAAGCTGTGTTGCTAGAGGTAAAGTTGTCGTGTTCAAGGTTGCTAGTGCAAAGTTAGAGGAACCACTCAGCCAAACCATGCCGAGAAAACTTGCTAAAATCAGAATTCCCGAAACGGCTGTATAAATGAGAAATTTAGTCGCAGCATAACCCCGTTTGGCGCCACCCCAAATAGCTATCAGCAAATACAGCGGAATCAGTTCCAATTCGTAAAACAGGAAAAATAGCAGTAAATCCTGTGCTAGAAAGGCTCCTGTCACCCCAGCGCTTAATAATAGTATCAAAGAGTAATAAAATTTAGGACGCTGTAGCGATTCATCGCTGCTGTAGATGGCAATGGAAGTTAACAATCCATTTAAAACCAGCAACGGCAAAGATAAACCATCTATCCCAAGGTTATAGTTCAAGCCTAAAGCATCTACCCAAGGGAGAGACTCGGCAAACTGTTGAGTAATTTCCCCTGGATGAAACTGAATCGCTAGTACGATTGTCCACAACAAAGCGATACTGGCAAAGAGCAAAGCCACCCTACGGGCAAATTTCCCACTGATGCCAGAGGGTGAGAAACCAATTAAAGCTGCGCCGATTAACGGCACTAGAATTAAAACACTAAGCATAGACTTTAGGTAAGGGGAGCAGGGTAAGCAGGGGAAGCAGGGGAGAAATAATAACTCCTGTACAGACAAGGGTTAACCCTTGTCTGTACTTCTAACTCCTTTAAAAAGGCAATTTATCTAGTAAACCCAATGACCAACTGATGAAAAAACCCAGGACGCTGACAACTGCTAGGATGGTCAACATATAGCCCTGAGATTGCCCAGAAATGCTGTACTTTAAAGTTTGTCCGCCGAGAATGGTCGCAAACCCAACCAAGTTTACTAAACCGTCAACCAAGTAGCGATCGCTCCAAGCAGAAATTTTAGATAGCAGTCCTACTACACTTACCACGGTTACATAATAAACTCGGTCAATATAAAAATCATAACCTAACAGGTCTTGCAGAAATCTCCACGCCAAGATTCTGGATCTGGACCAAGCTTTGTGCAGATAAACTGTACACCCTATACCTACCCCCACTACGGTAGAACTAAACAAGGCTAAGGCCACATACCAATTAATACTTTCCCAATCTGGTAGTAAGTACCATTGCTGTAGCATTAGAGGTAGAAGCAGAGTCAGCACTGTGAGAAACACCATTGGTAAGGCCATCTGCCAACCAACTTCTGGGGTGCGACGGGTCTTTTGTTGCGGTTTCCCCCAGAAGACTAATCTAAATACTCTCGTCAAATTCAATGCTGTCAAACCATTGACTAATATTAAAACCCCAATTACCCAAGGGCTAATATTCACGAAACCGTCAGCCCATGCTAACATTGCCCAGAAACTTCCTAGTGGTAGCAGTGTTACCATCCCGGCTGAACCGACCACAAAGGCCGTGGTGGTAGCTGGCATTCGTGACCACAAACCGCCCATTTCTGTTAAGTCCTGGCTTTGGGTAGTCAAGATGACTGAACCTGAACTCATAAATAATAATGCTTTGGCGATCGCATGAGCTAACAGCAATATCAAGGCTACGCCCCCTTGCTGTAACCCCACCGCCAAAAACACTAACCCCATGTATGCACTGGTAGAATGAGATAGCGATCGCTTAATGTCAATTTGAGCGATGGAGACTAATGTCGCCCCAATCGCTGTCACCGTACCCATGACTACCAAGGCATTCAAGGCAACTGGCGATAGCGCTAATAATGGTTGAAATCTATACAGTAAATAAGCACCACCAGCTACTACCAGAGAGTTCCGCATTACCGAGGCGGGATTGGGCCCTTCCATTGCCTCATCTAACCACAGGTGCAGTGGAAATTGGGCACATTTCCCAGCAGGCCCAGCAATTAATGCCAACCCTAGTAATGTCGATGTTATTGGACTTAAATTAGCTGTTTGCGCCCACTCATATAAATCCGAAAAGTTCAAACTCCCGGCTAAGGTAGAAAGTGTCACTACAGCCATCAGCAGCAACAAGTCTCCTACCCGTTTAGTCCAAAAAGCATCCCGCGCCGCCGTTACTACTAGTGGTTGAGCATACCAGAACCCCACCAGCAAGTAAGTCGAAAGCGTCAATACTTCCAAAAGCGCATAGCTGAGAAACAAAGAATCACTGATTGCTAGACCACATAGCGCTGCTTCAAAAAATCCCAGTAGCCCAAAAAAACGCGCCAACGACCAGTCCTTTTCCATGTAACCCAGAGCGTAAACTTGTGCCAGTAAGCTTAACCCTGTAATTAAAACTGTTGCCCCAATGCTGACTGGGGACAGTTCTAAGGAAAAAGATAAGTCTAAATCTGCTGCTTTGAACCAATTGATTAGTAAGTTTTCTGGTTCTCTATCCCAGATATTTTTAAATACAAACAGGCTATGGACAAAAGCTAAAACGGTCGTCAACAAGTTCAAGTATGCCGCAGGTCTTGGCCCTGTTCGCCGAATTATTCCTATTCCCCACGGCAATGTCAAAATTGCGCCCAATAAGCTATACAAAGGCACAAACCAACTTGTTGAAAATAGAAATTGATCCATTTAAATTTCCCTTGATGACTCAGCCTTGATTTTAAAAAAATTCAAACCAATTTTTATTTAATAAAATTAATTTATCAAAATATCGATGTTTTTTTACTATTATTTTAACTAAACTTCCAGAAGTACTTTTACTTAAAGTTACCCTATTAATTATAAGTAAAATATAACTTTACATAAGCAAAAGCATTTACTTGCCTTAACATCACCGACCTTTTTACATTTGTATTTCTACTTTGACCAGAGTAATTTATACGATATATTTGAAAAAATTATATATGTTTCACCTAGTCCTTGTACACTTAGGAATATTTGAGGAAAGATAGATACAGCAAAACATACAGCCGCTGCTTACCGCTCATCAGATAGGATTAGCCTTGGTTATGAATGTCGTTTTGTAAATGTGATAAAGAAATTATAAAGCATAAGTGCCTGCTCAAGGAATTAGTAAACTTTAATTGATCAAAAGCCTATATAAATTTATGTTAAGTTTTTTAAAACTTTCTTATCATAAACTATTATAGTAATTTATATTGCCAGGAACGCCAAGCTTTCCTATGCTTAAATTGGAAGTGTTTTCTTAGCTATAAGATCAGGCTCTCCCCGTCAAAAAATTCAAACGACAGTACAGATTGCATTAATTTTGTAGGAGTTCTGCGATGCCAATTGCAGTTGGAATGATTGAAACGAAGGGCTTTCCAGCAGTGGTGGAAGCTGCTGATGCGATGGTGAAAGCCGCCCGTGTCACCTTAGTAGGGTACGAAAAAATTGGTAGCGCTCGCGTCACCGTGATAGTTAGGGGAGATGTATCGGAAGTGCAAGCTTCTGTAGCAGCTGGAGTTGAAGCGGCAAAAAGAGTCTTTGGTGGTGAAGTGTTATCCACTCACATCATTGCTCGTCCTCACGAAAACCTGGAATACGTCTTGCCGATACGTTACACAGAAGCGGTCGAACAATTCCGTACTTAAAAGCTGTTTAAACAAAGTAATTAACGCTCTTTGCCTGAAAAGAGCATGACTTTTGTCCAAGACTAAAAACTTTGAAATAGGGATTAAAACTAATGTCAATTGCAGTGGGAATGGTTGAAACGCTAGGCTTTCCAGCAGTGGTGGAAGCTGCTGATGCAATGGTGAAAGCTGCCCGCGTCACTCTGGTAGGTTATGAAAAAATCGGTAGTGGTCGGGTGACGGTAATTGTTCGGGGTGACGTTTCGGAAGTGCAAGCTTCTGTGGCTGCAGGAGTTGAATCTGTAAAGCGAGTCAATGGTGGGCAAGTGCTGTCTACTCATATCATTGCTCGTCCTCACGAAAATTTGGAATACGTCCTTCCAATTCGTTATACCGAAGACGTAGAGCAATTCCGGGAAAATGTGAATGCAATTCGTCCTTTTGGTAGAAGACCGTAATTTGTAATGCAAGTTGCCAAAGTTCGCGGCACAGTAGTTAGCACCCAAAAAGATCCAAGTCTTAGAGGTGTAAAACTACTGTTGTTACAATTAGTGGATGAAGACGGAAACATCCTGCCACAATATGAGGTAGCAGCAGATAGCGTGGGAGCAGGAGTAGATGAGTGGGTACTTGTCAGTCGTGGCAGTGCTGCTCGTCAAGTCCTTGGAAATGAACAACGTCCATTAGATGCAGTAGTGGTGGCGATCATAGATACCATTCACGTTGAAGATCGCCTCATTTACAGCAAAAAAGATCAATATCGGTAGTCATTGGTCATTTAGTCATTGGTCATTAGTCATTAGTCATTAGCTCTCGACAAATGACAAATGACAACTGATAAATGACAACTGACAAATGACAATACAGGAGGAATCTCGCGATGGCAGTCCGCAGCACGGCGGCACCCCCAACCCCGTGGTCAAGGAATTTAGCTGAACCCAAAGTCCATGAAACTGCCTTTGTACATTCATTCTCCAATGTAATTGGAGATGTACGAATAGGTGCAAATGTAATCGTTGCTCCGGGGACTACGATTAGAGCGGATGAAGGCACACCTTTTTATCTGGGTGAAAACACCAATATTCAAGATGGTGTTGTCATTCATGGGTTGGAGCAAGGCCGAGTAATTGGCGATGACCAAAATAAATACTCAGTATGGATTGGTAAAAACGCTTGCATTACCCACATGGCTCTAATTCACGGGCCAGCTTATGTAGGTGATAATTCCTTCATTGGCTTTCGCTCTACGGTGTTTAATGCCAGGGTGGGTGCAGGTTGCATCGTAATGATGCACGCTTTGATTCAAGACGTAGAGATTCCCTCTGGTAAGTATGTACCTTCGGGAGCAATAATTACCAGCCAGCAGCAAGCTGACCGTTTGCCAGATGTGCAAGATCAGGATAAAGAATTTGCTCATCATGTGGTTGGGATTAATCAGGCATTACGAGCTGGTTATCTCTGTGCTGCGGATACTAAATGTATAGCACCCATCCGGGATGAGAATGCTAAATCTTATACAGGTAATGGTATTACTGTTTTAGAGTTGGAAAGGAGTAGTGAAGTGTCGAGCAATAGCTTGGGTGGAGAAACAATAGATCAGTTGCGGTATCTATTGGGGCAAGGGTATAAAATTGGTACGGAACATGTAGACCAAAGACGTTTCCGCACGGGTTCTTGGACTAGTTGCCAACCAATCGAAACAAGATCGCTCGGTGAAGCGATCGCAGCATTAGAAAGCTGTCTACAAGAGCATAGCGGCGAGTATGTCCGACTGTTTGGCATTGACAAAGGTAGACGGCGTGTGCTAGAAAACATCATCCAACGTCCGGATGATGATGTAAAACCAGCTACCAGCTTTAAAGCGCCGGCTAGTCGTGGCAATAGCAGTTACAGCAGCTACAGCAGCAGTAATGGTAATGGTAACGGTTCTAGCAGTGGCAAAGTCAGTGGCGAAACTTTAGAGCAAATCCGCCAACTATTGGCAGGTGGTTATAAAATTGGCATGGAACACGTAGATGAGCGTCGTTTCCGCACTGGTTCCTGGACTAGTTGCAAGCCAATTGAAGCAACTTCCACAAATCAAGTAATCTCCGCCTTGGAAGAATGTATAGCAAGCCATCAAGGCGAGTATGTGCGTTTAATCGGCATTGATACCAAAGCTAAACGGCGGGTATTAGAGACCATTATCCAACGTCCAAATGGTCAAGTAGGTTCCTCTGGTGGTCAGAAATCATTTACTACTAGTGCAGCACCCTCTGGTACGGGAACAGCTAGCAGTAACCGCTTGAGTTCTGAAGTAGTAGACCAACTCCGGCACTTATTGGCTGGCGGGTCTAAAATTAGCCTTGAACACGTGGATGAGCGCCGCTTCCGTACAGGTTCCTGGACTAGTACAGGTCAAATTCAAGCCTCCTCAGAAAGAGAAGCGATCGCAGCCGTAGAAGCACAACTCGGCGAATACCAAGGGGAATATGTACGCTTAATTGGTATTGACCCCAAAGCCAAACGGCGGGTATTAGAAACCATTATCCAGCGTCCAAACGATCAAGTAGCCTCATCTGGCAGTCAGAAATCATTTACTAGCAGTGCATACTCTACTACTACTACTACAGCAACAGCTACCAGTACCCACTTGAGTTCTGAAGTAGTAGACCAACTCCGGCAATTATTGGCTAGTGGCTCAAAAATTAGCATTGAACACGTAGATCAGCGCCGCTTCCGTACAGGTTCCTGGACTAGTACAGGTCAAATTCAAGCCTCCTCAGAAAGAGAAGCGATCGCAGCCGTAGAAGCACAACTCGGCGAATACCAAGGGGAATATGTGCGCTTAATTGGTGTTGACCCCAAAGCCAAGCGTCGCGTATTAGAAACGATCATTCAACGACCATAGCAGTGCTGAGTTAAAAGTGCTGAGTGCTGAAGTTAACACTTTAAAGACACCAGTCACACCAACTGTAAACTCAGATTTTGGAAAATACTAATTACTCAGCACTCAGCACTCAGTACGGGCTAAACGCCCCGAAGAAAGCTAACAGCACTCAGAATTACATCCGGCTTCCGAGGTTAAAATTTCCATGTCTGTGCCGCTACTGCGCCTCAGCAATAACTTTGATACTTACATTAGTGGTGAGGTAACTATTCATCCAAGCGCGGTACTTGCACCTGGGGTGATCCTCCAAGCGGCTATAAACAGCAAGATCGTCATTGGGCCAGGGGTCTGTATTGGCATGGGAGCAATTCTCCAAGTCCATGAAGGCACCCTAGAGGTAGAAGCAGGTGCAAACCTGGGAGCAGGTTTTTTGATGATTGGCAAGGGCAAAATTGGCGCAAATGCTTGTATTGGTTCTGCGACTACAGTTTTTAACTATTCGGTTGAACCTGGACAAGTAGTACCACCTGGTTCAATTTTAGGAGACACCAGTCGGCAGATTGCTCAAACAAAGCAGCTAGAACCATCTACAAATACACCACCACCGAAGGAAGGGGAAAATGGCTCAGGTGGAGTTAAGGAAAAGGAAATTTCCTCAACTAACTTCTCAGCTTCGGCTTTTGTAGATTTCAAACAAAACAAGTCGATTTCTTACTTTAAATCTCCCGCCACTCCCGAAAGTCAGTCTCCTCCCGTGGAGGAACCGACCAATGATGTTGACTCCAGCTTGGAGTCAGCCGCCCAACCGTCTACAGAACATAACTTAGACCCCAGTCAGCCCGCTGCAGAATCGCCTAACGGTTTTGGGACTCAAATTTATGGACAAGGGAGCATAAGCAGACTGTTGACTACATTGTTTCCTCATAGACAATCCTTGAGCGACCCAAACTCTGACGATTAGTCTGAGTAAGTGTTAATTGTAAGTTGTCGGCTTTTTCCGTATTTTGGAGAATTCATCATGGAAACATATAATCAACGTCCTATTCGCACTATCCAGGGAGCGAGTAATCAAGAAACCTATCAGGATACTGCTTTGGGTTTAGTTTCTACCCGCAGCTTTCCGGCGATCGTGGGGACGGCGGATATGATGTTGAAATCAGCAGGAGTTCACCTCGTTGGCTATGAAAAAATTGGTGGGGGTCATTGTACTGCAATCATCCGGGGTGGAATTGCTGATGTGCGTCTGGCGGTAGAATCAGGTGTGCAAACGGCTGAACAGTTTGGTCAGTTGGTTTCTAGTTTGGTAATTCCCCGACCTTATCCCAACCTAGATATAGTGCTTCCCATCACAACTCGTTTCACTAAATTAATGCAAGAGGGCAATTCCAGCCGTCTGAGTAACCAAGCAATTGGTTTGGTAGAAACGCGAGGATTTCCCGCGATGGTCGGAGCGTGTGATGCCATGCTCAAAGCTGCTGATGTTCATTTAGCAGCTTATGAGAAAATTGGTGGGGGTTTGTGTACAGCAATTATTCGTGGTTCTGTAGCAAATGTGGCAGTAGCAGTGGAAGCAGGAATGTTTGAAGCAGAACGCATTGGGGAATTGAATGCAGTGATGGTAATTCCCCGACCGCTGGATGAAATGGAGTTAACCTTGCCATTAGCAAGCTGCTGGATAGAAGAACGCGAGCCGTTAAACTTGCCAGTGAATATTAAAGAACAAGTTGCGGAAATCGAGGTACTAAGATTACCAGACTTAACCAAGCTACCTACAAAAGTTCAAGAAGAATTATGGAATGATGAATGATGATAGATGAATTTTGAAAAATCATCTATCATCATTCATCGTTTAGATGGAAGGCATCTTACGCTTTAGCTATTCTGAATAATAGCTTCTTCAATCCATAAATAAAATACCTTTATTTCAATATGAATAATAGAGTTTTATCTATGAATGAAACTCGTAACTTTCTGTGAGCATCACTATATCATTTGCCAGTGTTCAGCAATACTAGTTTTATATCTATATAATCGCTATATACAGGAGAATCACCTTTGAACCAAGCGACGCTGCACCAGTTAAAGGTATTCGAGGCGGCGGCACGGCACAGTAGCTTTACTCGTGCTGCTGAGGAATTGTTTCTCACCCAACCTACTGTTTCTATGCAGATCAAGCAACTAACAAAATCGGTAGGTTTGCCATTATTTGAGCAAGTGGGGAAGCGATTGTATCTGACAGAGGCAGGACGGGAATTATTTACTACTTGTCGGCAGATTTTTCACAATATAGCCCAGTATGAAATGAAGGTAGCAGATTTAAAAGGGCTAAAACAGGGACAATTACGTTTGGCAGTGATTACAACAGCAAAATATTTTATCCCACGTTTGTTAGGGCCATTTTGCGAACTTTATCCAGGAATTGATATCTCGCTGCAAGTAACAAATCACGAACAAATTTTGGAACGGATGAGTCAGAATCTAGATGACTTATACATTATGAGTCAAATTCCAGACAATATAGATGTGACTTGTGAACCATTTCTAGAAAATCCTTTGATAGTCTTTGCACCAGCTAATCATCCTTTATCCAAAGAAAAAAATATTCCTATACAACACCTGTCTAACGAACCTTTTATTATGCGGGAACCAGGTTCAGGAACTCGTCGCGCCGTCCAAAAGCTATTTGAAGAAGAAGGGGTGACGGTAAAAGTCAAGCTAGAATTGGGAAGTAACGAAGCAATTAAACAAGCGATTGCAGGTGGTTTAGGTATTTCTGTTTTATCTCGTCATACCTTACTGTCAGACACTTCAGAGTTTAGCATTTTAGATGTACAACACTTCCCAATTCAGCGACATTGGTACATGGTTTACCCATCTGGCAAACAGCTGTCTATCGTCGCTCGTGCCTATTATGAGTATCTACTAGGTGCGGCGAAGAATTTCGTCGAGCAAAATGCTGATCCTGCTTCTAGCACGCTTGAACCAATTCACGGGTAAGATAATTCGTAATTTGTAATTACGAATTACGTTAGCGAGTCCGCGTTCGCTTTTAGCGTCTTGTAGAGAGCGTCATTACGAATTACGAATTAGCTAAAGGGGTTGACTGTTAGACCGGGAAACATTGACAATTAACCAGCAGAATTATTAAAAATGGGGGAAAACTGGCAGTGGTTAACCCGGAAATACCGTCTTGGCACAAAACAGTACAAAGCGAGATTGTAGCTGTTACCGTGTATTCTGACAGAGCATTGGTTACACGGCGGGGTGTAGTTGATTTAACAGGAATTGAACAGGAATTAGTAATTACCCCAGTGCCAATGACTCTAGAAACTGAGTCTGTTCGGGTTAGCGGTACAGGTACGGTAGGGGTGCGCTTGGTGGGAGTTAGTAGCGATCGCATCTACACTACTGAACCTGTAGCGGAACGAGTAGCACATTTGACAAGGCAAATTCAGCAATTAGAGGTAGAAAAACGCCACCTGCAAGCCCAGGTGGATGCTTTAGCATTGCAATCTAGTTTTATCGCTGGCTTACGTGAAAAAACAGAAGAACCCTTTTCACAGAGTTTGTCTCGAAAAAATCTCAGCCTCAGCGAAACATTGGATTTCCTCAACTTTCTCGGAAGCCAGTATAGTGAATATGCGATCGCATCTGGAGAGTGTAAAACCCAACAGCAGGAATTAGATAAACAACTGCAAGCACTCTACACCTCATTGCAAATAATCCAAACACCCCATTCTAAAGAAAGTTTTAGCTTAGTTGTAGCCGTTGAAGTCGCGGGTGAAGGTGAATTTGAATTAGAGGTGTCTTACATAGTAAATCGCGCTAGCTGGAATCCGCTTTATGACTTACGCTTTAGCACTACCAGCGATATTGTACATCTGAGTTACCTTGCAGAAATCACCCAAAGCACTGGCGAAGATTGGATTGGTGCAAATCTTACCCTTTCTACTGCTAAACCGGGATTAGGTACACTTCCACCCAAACTTGAACCCTGGTATATTGATACCCCACGTCCCCATAGAGTGCGAGAACGACGATCTCGGCTAGCTGCCCAGCCACCACTACTGCCTAGCATAGCAGAGCCACCTGCTTCTGCTGCCAGAGCAGATTGGCAAGAAGAAGATGAAGTTGCAGAGGATAGTCTCATCCCGGCAGAAACTGTTACAGCAGAAGTATCTAAAGAAGGGAGTGTAGTTACCTTTAAATTGAATGGTGGTGGTAATATTCCCAGTGATGGCGCACCCCATAAAACTACGATTTTCAACGATGATTATCCTTGTAGCTTCGATTATGTAGCAATGCCGCGCTTGGTAAGCTTTGCTTATCTACAAGCTAATGTAAAAAATAATCCCAACGGTGCAACTTTGTTACCAGGTAAAGCGAATATTTTCCGGGACAACGTTTTTGTCGGCACTACTGGGTTAGAAAATATTGCACCAGGGCAAGAATTCAAACTGAACTTAGGAATTGACGAAGGTTTAAAAATTGAGCGCGACTTAGTTGAACGCCTGGTAGATAAAAGATTAATTAGCAACCAGCGCCGGATTACTTATAGTTATCGGTTGATAATTACTAACTTACTCGACAAAGAAGTAAATCTGAAACTAACTGAACAATTGCCAGTTAGCCGCAACGAGCAAATTAAAGTACGCCTCAGTCGCAGCAACCCACAAATTCAACTTGGTGAAATGGGAATTTTAGAATGGCTGTTAACTCTTCCACCCCAAGAGCGGCGAGAGATATATTATCAGTTTAATGTTGAACATCCGCCTGATTTAATGGTAGTTGGGTTAGATATTTAGAGAATCATAAAAAATAAATTCTCCAATATTAGTAGAATATGTTACTTCGTTCTATTTCAAAAAACTACTCTGGTGGACGTCCTGGTAGATCGAGATAGCGAGTCAGCCATAACGCTTCTTGGTTTTTTCGTTCAACATAGGCAATTACCGTGAACTCTCCCCAAATATTTAGCCACAGTTCAAACTGATTATTATGTGACTCAGTAGCAATAATTTGCTTTTTAAAAGAGTCATGTAAGCGATAGGTAACGCGAACACAATTATTAAAATCAACTTCTGAATCAGCCTCTAACCAAACCTTAACCCGATAAAGTCCACGTTTTTTAAAGTTTTGGGTACAATCACTTCAGATATATGAATTAGATAAACACTCTCAGAAACACTCTACAAGAGTTTCTGATAATTCAAAACTTTTTCATTAATATCTTCAGGAACAGTTATACCACTCACACCTTCTGAAGTTGCAGTCCTTACCTGTGCATTTTTGATAGCTAGTGGAGCATCTAGCTCCATAAAGTTTCCGAATTTAACTGGAGAACCATCTTGGATTCTTGTGATAAAAACATTGAATAAGCTACTAATTTGTTCGCTAAAATTTTTATTAATATATCTGATTATAAAAACCCAAAATACTAACCAGACTATGGTTTGTCAGAAAGGAACCCAACTCGCACCTAGCAGGTTTACTCCTCCCGGTTCCCGTTTTAGAATTGGGGATGGCGATGGTTCAGAGGTTTGTGCGATATAAATAGTCTGAAAATTCGTGATTTTCATTATGTTGTATTACCTGTCATTATGATGCGATCGCTATTTTTCCTCTGTCTAGAGTGGTAAAAGAGGGCTATATACAAGCTGCTTTTATTGCCTAGAACCGCTTCCTCAGCATCTGCGATCGCAGATAAGTTAGCTTTATATCTACCATCAGTCTTTTTTGTCAAGTCATGTTGACAAGTTGTAACAAAAGTATTAAATTTATTTACATAATTAAACAAATGAAGAAAAAACTATGCATACCACCACTAATGAAGACGGCATTCTCAACAACTACGCAGCAGAACCCCAAATCTACTACGCTGAGTACCCAGCAATTTGGGAACAACGTAAATACGTTTTACAGAGTCTTTTTGCAACTTTAATCGTTACCGCTTTAGTATTGGTTGGTTTTAGTGTTAGCTAAGATTTTTTGATTTCAGTATCGCTGTATCTCATCGTCATTCATACTTCTCTCTGTTACCTCGGTTAGTTTCGCCGAGGTTTTTTGTGTTTTACGTATCTTAAACGGCAGTGGTATGCTGATAAGTCAGATTTATATTTACCATAAGTCTTTTTTTGTCAAGTCTTATTAACAATATGTAACAAAAATGTTATATTTAGTTACATAAGATAACAAAACAAAGAAAAGAAAAAACTATGTACATCACCACTAATGAAGAAGGCATTCTCAACAACTACGCAGCAGAACCCAAGATGTATTACGCTGAGTACCCAGCAATTTGGGAACAACGTAAATATGTTTTACAGAGTCTTTTTGCAACTTTAATCGTCACCGCTTTAGTTTTGGTTGGTTTTAGCGTTAGTTAAGATTTTTTGATTTCGCTATCGCTGTATCTCATCGTCATTCTCACTTCTCGACTTTACCTCGGCTAAATTAGCCGGGGTTTTTTGTGTTTTATCCATCCCAAACGGTGAGTGTATTATATTGTCAAACAAGTGCGTTAGCGAGTCTTCTCCCTTCTCTACGAGACGCTCCACATTCGCGTAGCGTTCCGTTCGCGCAGCGTCTCGTAGAGAAGGAAAGGCGTTAGCCTCTCCCTTTGGGAGAAGGTGAGACACCAAGGGCGTTATTTTATCTGTATGCCTAGCTTTTTTTGTCGCCCCGTCAGCAACAAACCACTGGTCAGCCATAAAATAAAGACAAATCAATAAAAGGGGGTGTTTATGACAACCCAACTCGGTGAAGCTAAATCTTCAACAGAACTGGTAATATCTTGGGAAACATTGCCCGCAGATTTTCACTTAGAGGATGAACCAGTGGAAAATACAGGTCAGCCACTATTGGCTGGTGCTTTGCGCGAAAGCCTTGAGATAAGTGGTTTCATCCAACCGCAGATATTAATAGCCTCAAATTTTGGACTTTGTGCGACGGTAAACGGACAATTTGTTGCTAAAGCACCCGACTGGATTTATGTGCCATCAGTAAATCAGGTTTTAGGAGAACGCAAAAGCTATACACCCAATTTAGATGGAGATATTCCAGCAATTGTGATGGAATTTCTCTCTGACACTGAGGGTGGAGAATACTCTTTTAAACGAACCTATCCACCAGGAAAATGGTTTTTTTACGAGCAGATTCTTCAAGTCCCAATTTACGTAATTTTTGACCCAAATGGTGGTTTGTTGGAATTTTACCAACTCGAAAACAGGCGCTATGAGTTAAAGCAACCTGATGAAAATGGTCGCCATTGGATTGATTCAATAGGTTTATTTTTAGGAACTTGGCAAGGAACAAAAGAAGCCAGAACTGGTTATTGGTTGCGCTGGTGGGATGAGGGAGGTAATTTGTTACTTTGGGCTGTGGAACAAATTGAACAGGAACGTCAGCAAAAAGAACGGCTAATTGCCTATTTACAATCTCAAGGTATTGATCCAAATAATTTGCCTTAGCATATACAAATAAAATTTTCAAGTATTTGAGTGATTCAGTTTAAGCAAATAAGTGCTACAACCGTTACATCTACAAAGAGTGGAGCGTCATACAGAAATTCAAGCACGGGTGAAAAAGCTACTTGCAGAGAAAAAAGCACGAGAGAAAAAAATAAGTTTTTGCTGAATCAAAAGCCAGAATTATTCGTCTACTTAAACTATCAATTCCCTACTTAATTTATCCTGGAGGATGATTTATGTCATCACAAATGCTGCGGTTGATATCTTTGGGCAGTCTTGGCTTATCTTTGTGTCTGGGGAATTCGGCAGCAATGGCGCAATATGATTCTACTGGCGATGGTGTAGTAGTACCAACAGTACCATCAGACGGCACATCAGCACCAGTCCCAATAGACACATCGACAGGTGTACCACCTTCACCCTCAGCTGATGGTACAACTCGGTTTACCTGTCAAACTTATAATGGACAGTACACTGTCATGTATCAGCCACAAAGTCAACCAGGACAATTCTTTGCTTGGGCAGCGCCTGCGGCTTTAGGTGGGGGTTGGGACGCACAAAGACGTTGTACAGCAATTGCTAGTCGTTTAGAACTTTATCGCCCAGATGGCTTACAAGAACTTCAGACAGCCGTAGAAAATAACGAAAATACTGTCTGCGTCACAACTGATGCTAATTCAACCTGTAGAATTGTGCTGACAGTCCCCCCTGGAAAAGATCCTGTTGTTATCCGCAATAGCATTTTTCAGAACTTGACTACTGCTGACAGCGGACAACAAACAATAGCCGTTAACACTTATGGCGATCGCAGTAGTGGAGGCAACGAATTATATAATTTAGGACGCACACTTCTAGGCGGTGGCAATAATCGGGTTAGTTCATCTAGAAGTGGGATTAATCTGAAACCTTTCCTCGATCGTCAAGATGGCGGTACTGGAAACAATTTGCGCAGTGCAGCAGCAATTCGTCGTCAGTCTCAACCTAACAGTGTTCGTCTAAACCCTGGTAAATTCCGGTAAGTAAGAGTGGTTTTTAATACAAAATGACTTTCAAAGAAAAAATATCCAACTACTTATTGTGGGGCGGGCATCTTGTCCGCCTTTTTTTATGGGCGTAAAATTCTTGCCCCCCGGACTTCTTCGAGAAGTCGGGGATCTAAATCCAGCTGTATATTCTGAAGGCAACTCAATACCAAATATTTGTTCTTTTAACCTTTTGCTAGCAGTTTCTTAACGTTGTTGAGATAACTTGAGGTTGTCAAATATAGATTAATACGCTTGGGTTAGCGCCAAAAATTTTAAACTGTGTAGGTTGGGGAGCCACTGCGCCCTTGCGGTTTCCCGACTTGTTCGCGCAGCGTCTCCCCTTGGGAGAAGCAAGTGGCGTTTGAGGAACGAAATCCAACATTTCCTGAGCTTTGTTGGGTTGCGCTTTGCTTAACCCAACCTACAATTTTTCTTAACTGAACTGTATTGGAATATAGATTAATACTAGTAAAATCCGTAGCTTTATTAACCAAAAAATACTTGTTTTGATAGTGATATTGCAAATTGTCAATGTGACTTTATTATGTTTGCAAATTATTACTTAACATCAGCTTTTTAAGCGATTGTTTATCAAAAAAACCTCTGCGTCCCCGCGTTAGCCCTAATGATAAGTATTCGACCGGACTTGATCTCACGCAGAAACGACCATTCCCAATTTCTAGAATCTATCTCACAATTAAACATGGTAACTACTAATACAATTCGCTTTTCCCAGTTCAATGCTTCCCTAAATCGGAACGCTGAAGGTCAGTTAGTTAGTGATTTGTCTACTCCTGACAATGCTCAAGCAAAGGCAGTTGCAGAAATCATCCAGCGTAATAACCCGGATGTGTTGCTAATTAACGAGTTTGACTATTCGCCGGAGGCAGTTCAACTATTCCGGCAAAATTACCTAGCCGTCAGCCAAAATGGTACAACTCCCGTTGACTACCCTTATTTCTACATTGCTCCTTCTAATACAGGTATTGCCTCTGGGTTTGACTTAAACAACAATGGCACAGCAGTTACAACCCCAGGTGCAGCTGGATATGGCGATGACACTTTCGGATTCGGAAATTTCCCTGGTCAATACGGGATGTTGCTGCTGTCCAAATATCCCATCGACACTGCCAACATCCGCACCTTCCAAAATTTCCTTTGGAAGGATATGCCCAATGCTTTGCTTCCTGACGAGCCAACAACACCACAGCCAAATGATTGGTATTCTGAGGAGGAATTGGCAGTTTTACGCCTTTCTTCTAAAAGTCACTGGGATGTACCCATCCAGGTAAACGGCAAGACAATTCACATCCTCGCCAGCCACCCCACGCCCCCAACCTTTGATGGGGCGGAAGACCGCAACGGTAAGCGTAACCACGACGAGATCCGTTTTTGGGCAGACTACATAACCCCTGGTAATGCTAATTACATTTATGATGACGAGGGTAAAATAGGCGGGATTGATGCTGGATCAAGCTTTGTGATTGTCGGCGACCAAAATGCAGATCCTTTGGATGGTGATAGTTTTGACAGCGCTATTCGCCAACTATTGCAAAATCCCAATATCAATACTAATGTCATCCCTACCAGTCCGGGTGCGCGCCAACAAGCAGATTTGCAGGGTGGTGCAAACGCTAGCCAAAATGGTAATCCTAGCTTTGACACCGCAGACTTTGCTGATAATACTCCCGGAAACCTGCGGACTGACTACGTGCTACCCTCCGCTGACCTGACAATTGCCAACTCAGGAGTATTTTGGCCGCTGAATACTGATTCAACGTTTCCCTTGGTAGGTACTTTTCCTTTCCCCAGTTCTGACCATCGCTTGGTGTTCGCAGATGTGCAAACCGGAGCAACGGAACCAGGTAAAACCATTCCCAATATAAGATTTGTGGGACAAACTACCTTTGTTACTGGCTTTATTCCTGCTGGCGCGGCGGGAACTGTGAATGGAACACCGACTCTACTAGGGGGACTATCTGGTGTCACCTACGATGCAGTTAACAACCGCTACTATGCAATCTCAGACGATCGCTCCCAAGTTGCCCCTGCCCGCTTTTATACCTTTACTGCCACCGATTCTGGGGTGAATTTTACTAATGTTACCACCCTGAAAGATACCAATGGCAATTTTTTTGCAACCAACAGCCTTGACCCAGAAGGTATTGCTTTTAGCAACAAAGGTACAGTCTTCATCTCTTCCGAGGGCGAAGTAAACCCTGGTGCTGGTCGCGTTAGCAATCCCTTTATTAAAGAGTTTTCGCTGACCACAGGGCAAGAAGTACGCTCACTATTTGTTCCCAGAAAGTTTTTGCCAGTAGTAGAAGATACCAATAGCAACGGTATTATCGATGCAAGTGATACGCAGATATCAGGCGTTTATAATAACTTAGCCTTTGAAAGCCTCACCATTACACCCGATGAGAAAACCTTATTCACCGCCACTGAAAACGCGCTGTCCCAAGATGGATTAAAGGCTTCGCTCACCAGTGGCAGCCGTTCCCGGATTCTGCAATACAATCTGGTTAGTGGACAGCCAGAAAAAGAATACCTCTATATTACTGATGCAATACCCGAATCGCCCAACCCTAGCACAGGTTTAGCTGACAATGGTTTGGCAGATTTATTAGCGATCGATAATCGTGGCACTGTCCTAGCGTTGGAACGCTCCTTTGCTCAAGGTGTAGGCAACACGATCAAAATCTACGAAGTTTCTTTGCAAGGTGCAACTGATATTAGTTTCTATGATTCTCTCAACAATCTGAGTACTGAACAACTAGCTACTATCAAACCCGCTCAAAAACGTCTGCTGTTGAATTTAAATAACTTAAACCTGCCTAACGGTACAGATAACATTGAGGGTATTACCTTTGGCCCCAAACTAGCAGATGGTAGCCAGTCGATTGTGCTGGTAAGTGATAACAACTTCAACCAAAGCCAATTTACCCAAATCCTCGCTTTGAATGCAGACTTAGTTCCAACTGCTGCACCCACAGTTGAAACTCGTCCCGATTTATTGGACGATGAAACCCTACCAGTGGATCAACGTGCTGATGCTGATGATCCTGCTATTTATGTGAACGCCACAAATTCTGCTGATAGTTTAGTACTAACTTCAGTGAAAAATGCTGGACTGCGGGTTTATGACTTGTCTGGTAATTTGTTGCAAACAGTTAATCCTGGTGGTATTCGCTACAATAACATTGACCTGCAATACGGTTTTAAATTAGGCGAGCAATCTGTTGATATTGCCGTAGCTAGCGATCGCGGCAATGATAAACTAGCAATCTTCAAAATTAACCCCAACACCCCCGGACAATACTTGGAAGATATCACTGATAGCAACATTGGTACTATCTTCCAAGCATCACCTTTTGAACCTCCCTATTCCGCATCAACTCGCAGTTCTTACGGACTTACATTATACCGTAGCCCCATAACTAATGATTACTATGTCTTTACCAGTCGCCGACAAACTGGAGATATAGCTCAGTTCAAATTGATTGACAAAGGTAATGGCAAAATTGGATCTGAACTGGTGCGGGAGTTCACCATTCCCTCGCCCACGGCAGCAGGGCGTTCTTCCCAAACAGAGGGTATGGTGGTTGACCAAGAAACCGGTTTTCTCTACATAGCCCAAGAAGATGTGGGCATTTGGAAATTCCAGGCAGAACCGGACGGTAGCACAACAGGTAAGCTGATTGATCACGTTCGTTTTGAGGGTGGTTCTCACCTCACCGATGATGCTGAAGGGTTAACCATCTACTACGGCAAAAACGGCACAGGCTACTTGCTAGCATCCAGCCAAGGCGATAGCACCTTTGTAGCCTACACTCGTGAAGGTAACAACGAATACGTGGGTAACTTTGCCATTGGTAACAATGGGTCAATTGATAGCGTGCAAGAGTCAGATGGTGCTGATGTCATTAACGTGCCACTGGGGTCTAACTTCCCATTTGGTTTATTTGTCACCCAAGACGGCTCCAATGAACCTGCCAAGACCATTGATGGCGAAAACGTCAGTTCTAACTTTAAGCTGGTGCCTTGGGAAAATATTGCCAATTCTTTCCCCAATTCTTTAAATATCGACACTACTAGTTACAATCCTCGCAATCCTACCGCCCAACCCAAACTGACTATCTATGAATTTGAAAACTTACCCAAACTAGGCACAACCTCTGAAAATCAAGATATTTTCTTGGGTGGTTTTTCTGGGTTGTATTTCCAAGGGTTTGCAGCAAATGGCAACCTGAAATTTGTCACCAACACAGACCGTGGCCCCAATGGAGATTCTAATGGTGTAAACAGACCATTTTTATTACCCAATTTCCAGCCAGAAATAGTTAGCTTTGAACTCAACCGCACCACAGGTGAAATCAGCATTACCAACAGAACAGAACTATTTCGCCAAGATGGAACGACCCCATTAACGGGACTACCTAACCTGCAAGGTGTAGGAAACAGTTTAGCCTACACAGATGAAATTGCCGTTGACTTAGACAACAAGGTTCTAGCTAACGATCCTTTGGGCGCTGACTTAGAGGGAATTGTAGTTGCAGAAAATGGTGATTACTGGCTGGTAGATGAGTATCGTCCGTCCATTTACCACTTTGATGTTAATGGTAAGCTAATTGACCGCTTTATCCCTCAAGGAACTGCCACTGCACCCAACCCAGATCAACCAGCAGCAACTTTTGGTACTGAGGTATTGCCAGCAGTTTATGCCCAACGTCGCAATAACCGAGGATTTGAAGCTATAGCACTGCAAGGTAATAAATTATATGCCTTTATTCAGAGTGCGATCGATAATCCAGATGTCGCCAATGATGCGACTTCTAAAGCTTCTCTCAACTTACGAATTCTGGAGTTTGATATTGTCAGCAAGCAGGTAACAGGAGAGTATTTATATCGTCTAGAAGGTCTACCAGGAACCGATAAGATTGGCGATGCAGTTTCTTTGGGTAACGGCAAATTTGCAGTAGTTGAGCGAGATGACAATGGTACATCTGCTGGCAATAAACTAATTTACCAAATTGATTTAGCTGGGGCGACTAACATTAACAACCCTGCTAACTTCACCTTGCCAGTTGGTAAGACAATTGAACAACTGACCCCTGCGGAGTTAGCTACTGCCAATATTAACCCTGTCAGCAAGAGTTTAATTGCTAATGCTGCTCAGTTGGGTTACACCGGGGTGGAAAAATTAGAAGGTCTAGCATTGGTGGCACCCAATACTCTAGCCTTGATTAACGACAACGATTTCAACATTACAGGTAATACGGCTGCTGAAAAACTTGGCATTCTCGAATTACCCAATAACCTGACAACTATACAACCTACTTTTCCGAACGGTTTTGGTTCTAGCAATAGCGATACTGTCAATCTTGAGCCAAGACAATTCTTTAGTGCAGGTGACGGAGCAGACTTTGTAGAGGGTACTCAAGGTAACACAATCCTAGCTGGAAACGGTGATGACACTGTGCTTGCAGGGAGTGATTCTTCAGTTTCCGGGGAAGATGGTAGCGATCGCATATTTATTGGTCAAAATGGCTCGGTTCAAAATACCAGTGCCGATGGTGGCAGTGGTGATGATGTTATTACTGTGGTAGAACCCAGTGGTAGTAATAATTTGTTTGGGGCGACAGGTGATGATAATCTCACAGTAATTGAAGGTTCTTGTCAATCATTATTCGGTGGCTCAGGTAACGACACCCTCACGAGTAACGGTAGCAATAACCGTCTCTACGGTGGTTCTGGAGATGACAGACTCTTGTCTAATGTCAATGACTCCCTGTTTGGTGGCGATGGTGATGATGTGCTATTTGCTGGTCAAGGAGGTAGTAATAGGATCACTGGTGGTACTGGCGCTGACCAATTCTGGATTGCTAACGCCAATCTGCCAACTAGCAAGAACATTGTGACTGATTTTACAGTTGGCATTGATAAAATCGGACTGGGCGGTATTGGTGTTACTCAGTTTAGTGCCCTGACACTATTGCAACAGGGTAATGATACTATCGTGAAAATCGGAAATAGCGAGTTAGTTTCATTGCTAGGAATTACATCAACTAGACTCACAGCAAATGACTTTGTTTTCTCTGTCAGTGTTGTAGGTTAAATAACTAATTAGTCGGACATGATATAAGTTTCCATTATGCTTTTGTTATTCGGCACGCAAAACATTTAAAAGCTTGCTGTCCTGAAAGATTGTCATAGTACTTTTGGTCAATCAAGACATTAGCTGCTTCATAGTATGGTGTGCCTAAATCTTGAGCCATTTGTTGTTGGGAACCAAACCAATTAGGCACAAAAATAGTATCTTCTCGAATTCCCTGCCAAAGCAATGCTGTGCCTTTGATCGATCCTCTGGGACTTTCGACAATAATCTCATCACCATTTTCAATACCAGCAGTTTGTGCGGTTTTTGGGTGAATTTGTACTAAGCGAACACCATTTTTTTGCTTGCCTGTGTAAGTCCAGTGAGTAACAGAATGAAAATGAACTATACTAGACCTGCCAGTAGTCCCCATTAGTGGGTACTTTTTATGTATTTCACTAGTCGAAAGTTTTCCCAACTTCACATTGTGAGTCAGTGCGTGGGGATTTACCGGATTTTTTACTAGTTCTGCTAGATACTCGATTGTAGGATTTCTACCTGTAACTTCTGGGTGGGTATAGAAAATAGGTAATGCAGAGTGTCCTGCTTTTGTCAACTGCTTTTGTAACTGTGAAGTGTAGATTTCCACTTTTCCACTAGGAGTTAGAAATCGCTTACCAATATTATCAACATTGAGGCTTTCTGCGGCCTGATACCAAGACGAATGATCCAGATAAAGAGTGCTGACACCAGGATGATCTACTGTTGGGCAAGGCCAACGTAAGGGTTCGGTGCGTTCACTCAGCCTTTGTTGAGTCATACCAGCCATGCCTGGAGTGTTCGCCACAAAAGTTGCCCACAGATGGCGGTAGTCTTTCCACGCTAAAGGAAAGTTGTCCTGCCAGTATTGCGGTGGATTACGTTTGTCTAATTTAGCTGTGGCGTGTGCTAATTCAATCCAAATGTACCAATCTGGTTTTGATTCACCTACAGGCGCAACTACTTGTTGTTGCCAACGAATTGCCCGATCGTCTCGTCGCATATAAACAGTTTCCATCTCAAAACCACTGGTGACGGGCAAGATGATGTCGGCATAATAAGCCGATTCCTCCATAAATAATCCCGTGTAAACATAAAATTCTAATTGGCGGTAAGCCTGTTGTACTTTAGTTGTGTTGGAACAAGCTAGCAAAGGATTGCCTTGAGTTATGAGTGCTTTGAGTTGATAAGGTTGACCGGAGATGATAGCTTCGCTAAGATAATCCGGCCCAACTGGTAAAGCTATATCTTTTTTAGGTATCTTGCCTTGAATCGGTGGTAGATTTAATCCCCCTGGCCAAGTGTTGTGCATGAAATTGCAGCCACCACCAGGAATACCAATATTGCCCGTAATCGCCGCCAAGAATGCCAGACAGCGGTAAGTATCAAAAGCATTCAGTTGATGGGAAATGCCTGCATTGCAGAAAATGGCAGCAGGCTTGGTTTTAGCATAAGTTTCAGCTATAAATTTGATTTTTGATACTGGAACATCCGTAATTTCTGCCGCCCATTCTGGTGTGTAATTATTGCTCTTGAGGTGTTTTTTGAGTTCTTCAAAACCCAGCACCCACTTTTGTACAAAAGCAGCATCATATAAGTTATGAGTAACTATGTGGTAAAGCATTGCTAAGACTAAAGCCAAGTCTGTGTGTGGTTTGGGTGCAATCCACTCATCAGCTTGCGCTCCTGTGGGAGTTAAGCGTGGGTCGATGACTACTAATTTGGCTTTGGTTTTCGCTCGGCTTCTCAAAAGGTAAGTAAAGGTAACAGGATGAGTTTCTGCTTGATTCGTACCCAAAAACAGGAAGAATTTAGCCGAGCCTAAGTCTTCTTTTTTAGTCGCGCCATCAATCCCATAACCATTGGTAAAATTGCCTAATCCAAATGTCCAAGCCAAGGCATTGCCACCAGCATCATTACATACAGGCCCGACATCAGTATCGTTGGGACTGCCCAACAAATTGAAATAGCGTCCGACCAAAGAACCTGTTCCCCGTGGTAATCTACCAGAAGTTTTATTTGCGATCGCTCTAGCTTCTCCAGCATCTCTAAGTGCCAAGAACTTGCTGGCGATGATTGAAAGAGCTTCATCCCAAGAAATCTGCTCAAATTGTGAATCTGGTGAACCTTTCTCTCCTGCAACCCGCTTCATCGGGTATTTTAGCCGAAAGCGATTGTAGACTAGCTCAGTCATCATTGGCCCCTTGATGCAAAAACCACCAGCCTGTACTGGATCGTCCGGTTCACCTAAGACATCTACGATCCGTCCGTCTTTGACATGAACTTTCAGACGACACAGAGAATTACAAAATTGGCAAGCACTATTAACAATCTTGTCTGGCTGTAAGGCTGCTGATTTCTCGGTAAAGTCAAATTCAGTGCTTTGAGAAGGAATCTCCCCGTAATGCACTTCACTTGCTGCATCTGCTGCATCTGCCACATCTTTTTTTAGTAATTCAACTCCAGTAACCGCAGCTGTGCTAATGGCTACTCCTTGGAGGAAACTACGCCGTGAGGTCTTTTTCCTGCTCTTTGATGTCATGGAGATAGTCTCTTTATTATTTTGCACTGACTACAGCTTTTCACAAAAACATAGCAAAGTCGGCTTTTTATTAAAAACTAAATACTTGGGCAATTTAATCACTAACACGGAAGTGCAAAAAAAAATTATATTACCAGAAATATACACAAAATTTTTGACAACATATTAAGCAAAAGATTGCAATACATACAACATTTCTTAACCAGTCCACAATTTTTTCACAACTTTTGCTATGTATGTTAATTAATATGCAATTAAATTTGTTAATTTTGATACCTTAATCCTCTAGTGAGATGTCAATTATAGTGGTTGATATTTAATAGTTCAGACTCAACAAGTTTACAAGTCAACTACATCTCTAGATGTCTATAACTACAAATTTTGCTTTAACGATACAGCAGATTTCAAGTTGGTGAGGTACACAGGCTAAGTCTGTTACCCAGGTATAAAGCGTGTTTTACTCCTGAATTCTGTATTCTGAATTCTGCTGTATTACTTTTTTGATTCCACTAGAGCGAAGACCATCTCAACAATTAAACACAGGGAGATTCTCTTTCATGGCTAAGAACGTCATTGCTTCAATAGTGCCAAAAGTTGAGTTAGTCGGTTTTGCCTCTTTGCCTGCTGATACCTTTAGTGATGGGCCAGCTTCTGGTAAAGATGTTTCAGCTAATGGCAGAACGGGACCTTTCCTAGGACAACCAATACAAGGCTTTAGCGGTGTTCAATTTGCTAACAGCAACTCTTTGTACTTCCTGTCAGATAACGGTTACGGTAGCAAAGATAATAGTGCAGACTTTTTGCTACGAATCAATCGTCTAGACCCTAATTTTAAGGGAACAGAAAATGGAGACGGCAGCGTTAAAGTTTTAGACTACATCCAACTGTCTGACCCTAACAACAAAGTTCCTTTTGAAATTGTTAACGAAGGAACTAATAACAGATTACTAACTGGTGCAGACTTTGATGTAGAGTCATTCGTCTTTGATAAAGACGGGACAATCTGGATTGGAGACGAGTTTGGCCCCTACTTGCTGCATTTTGATGCTACTGGTAAGTTATTAGAGGCTCCCATTACTACACCCGACCAATTCAAAACGTTAGATGGAGAAGCACCTAAAGTCATTGGTCACAGAGGTGCAAGTGGCTATCGTCCAGAACACACCTTAGAGTCTTATAAACAAGCAATTGAGCGCGGTGCTGACTTCATTGAACCTGATTTGGTTGTGACAAAAGATGGTGTGCTAATTGCCCGCCATGAGCCAGCGTTAGCAGTTTTAAATGCTGATGGCACTGTCAATTTTAACAACACAACCACAGATGTTTACAAACATCCAGAGTTTGCCGATCGCAAAAAAACGGTAAGTTTAGATGGAAACACAATTACAGGTTGGTTTGCTGAAGACTTCACTTTAGCTGAAATCAAGACTTTACGAGCAGAAGAACGTCTACCTTTCCGCGATCATTCCTTTGACGATAAATTTGAGATTCCTACCTTTACGGAAATTATCAATTTAGTTAAGCAAGTAGAAGCCGACACAGGTAAAAAGATTGGTATCTACCCTGAAACTAAGCATCCAACCTATTTGGCCGATGAAGCTACTTATGTAGGCACGACGGAAAAAATAAACAGAAACATCAGTCAGTTACTCATTGATGCGCTGAAGGCAAATAACTTCACTGACCCCAGCCGGATCTTCATCCAATCCTTTGAAGTGAGTAACCTCAAAGAACTACACGATGTCATTATGCCTGCGGCAGGAGTGGATATTCCACTTGTCCAACTTCTAGATGCCAGTGACATTGATATCAACGGCAAGATCGTGGAAAGTCAGCCCTATGATCTAAAGGTAAGTGGTGACACTCGCACTTATGGCGACTTACGAACTCCAGAAGGCTTGACTGAAGTTGCGACTTATGCTGATGGCATTGGCCCTTGGAAGCGGATGATTGTTAGCGTCAAAGGTACTGATGCTAATGGTGATGGCAAAGCCGATGATGTGAATGGGGATGGAGCAGTCAATGATGCTGATAAGACAACATTACCTCCCTCTACCTTAATTCAAGATGCTCATAACGCAGGGTTGCAGGTTCATCCTTACACCTTCCGGGTGGAAGATCAATACTTAGCGGCAGATTATAAAGGCAAGCTAGAGCTAGAGATCCAACAGTTCTATCAATTAGGCGTAGATGCACTATTTACAGATTTCCCAGATATTGGGGATAAAGTACGAGATCAACTCAGAGATGATCCTCAGTATAATGTAGTGCGATCGCCACAAAACCCAGATGTACTTTCAGGAGATGCTTTTGCTAACTTGGCTGGTTCCAAAGGTTTTGAAGGTGGAGCAATTAACGCCAGCAAAACCAAGCTTTATTTCCTCCTAGAAGGTACTGTTCAAGGTGATACTCCTGGTGCTTTGCGGATTAACGAATTTGATTTAGCCAGCCACGAGTACGCTGATAAAAAGCTCTACTACAGATTGGATAATCCGTCAAATTCCATTGGGGATTTAGCAGTCATTAATGATAATGAGTACCTAGTCATTGAACGGGATAACAATCAAGGGGCTGCGGCTAAATTTAAGAGGATCTACAAAATAGATTTGTCTAAAACAGATTCTAATGGCTATGTCGCTAAAGAAGAAGTTGCAGACTTGTTAAATATCAAAGACCCCAACGACCTGAATGGGGATAGTAAGACCACCTTCGATTTCCCATTCCAAACTATTGAGAATGTTCTGGTTGTTGACAAAAATACCATTTTGGTAGCTAATGACAACAACTATCCCTTCTCTACAGGTCGTCCTGGGAACGATCCTGAAAATCCAGTCATAGACAACAATGAAGTTCTACTGCTGAAACTGGAGAAGCCCCTTAATCTTGCTCCTGGCTTAGGTCAGCTAAAAGCTGAAGAAATTAATTTTGGCTCCACTACTAGCAATGATATTACCGTTCAGCCCAATCAAACCTTATTCACAGGTGACGGAGCAGATTTTGTAGAGAGTACTAAAGGTAACACAATTGTGACTGTGAATGGTGAAGACACTGTGGTAGTCGGTAGTGACTCCTCGGTGTCCACAGGAGACGATAACGATCGAGTTTTGATTGGCGCAAATAGCCCTGCTAACAACACTAATGCTGATGGTGGTGCTGGTGATGATGAAGTTACCGTAGTAGAAGCCAATGGTACTAATAATTTGCTTGGGGCAGCAGGTAATGATACTTTGACAGTAGTTGAAGGTTCGCGTCAATTATCCTTCGGTGGCTCAGGTAACGATACTCTCAAGAGTCAAGGTAGCAATAACCGTCTCTACGGTGGTTCTGGCGATGACAAACTCTTCTCCAGTGTCAATGATTCCCTGTTTGGTGGCGATGGTGATGATGTGCTATTTGCTGGACAAGGGGGTGGCGATCGCCTCAGTGGTGGTACTGGTGTCGATCAATTCTGGATTGCTAACGCCAGTCTGCCAACTAGCAAGAATATTGTGACTGATTTTGCGATCGGCATTGATAAAATCGGGCTGGGCGGTATTGGTGTTATTCAGTTTAGTGCCTTGAAACTATTGCAACAAGGTAGTGATACTATCGTGAAAACTGGAAATACAGAGTTGGCTTCATTGATGGGAATTACATCAACTAACCTCACAGCAAATGATTTCGTTTTTTCTGCTAGTGTCGTTTAGCCGAAAGATAATTACAGCTTAGATTCAACATTCATTCATTAGTTAAGCCGTAGCGATTTTGCTAATGCGGGGGAATTATATTCCCTCGCTTTTTATATCTTATATAGTAATTTTGTCTTTAAAAATCTTTCTGGTTTTTGTCCCAAATCTTAACTTATTTATAACTTTCCTTAAACATTGAACAACTATCTTTTGAAACAGTAACCAGATTTAAGTTCATTTAATTGTCTCTACTAATTTGTGTGGACACTAAGCATTTTGTCACCAAATACTACTTAGGTTTCTGTAACCAAGAATTTTTTGCTTGGGTTGAGTGTAATTAATCGCTCAGTCTATAGACACACAATTGCTGCGTAGGCATTGCTCGTAGCTCACAATACTTAAGGAGTAATCGGTATGGCTGATACAAATGGCAACGGTAGAAATGTGATTATTTTTGTTGCAGATGGCTTGCGTAACGGTTCTGTAAACCCCATTGATACCCCAACTTTATATAGCATCCGTCAGCAAGGAGTTAGTTTCGCCAATAGTCATTCGCTGTTTCCGACATTTACCACTCCGAATGCTGCTGCGATCGCCACAGGGCATTACCTTGGTGATACAGGTGATTTTAGCAACACTATCTATACTGGTTTTCCTAGCCCTAATGCCAATGGTAGTGTAACGCCATTCATCGAAAATGATGCGGTTCTGGGGGATATCGATGAAAAGTTTCCCGGTAACAACTTTTTAGATGAAGAGTCACTATTAGCTTACGCGCGATCGCAGGGTTTCAACACCGCAGCCGTTGGTAAATTAGGGCCAGTTGCCATCCAAGATGTCACACAAGTTAACCGAGAAGGTGGTACTACAGGTACTATTCCTACTCCCGATACAATTATTATTGATGACACTACAAATGGTGCAACACCGCCGACTACAGCCGCTGGTTCACCTTCTGCTGTTCCACTCGATCCAGATATTGTTGCTCGCTTACAAACGGCTGGACTAGATGTAAAACCGACACCGCGAGTCCAGCCAGCTGGTAACAACACAACTCCAGGAACCCTGAATGCCAACGTGGCTCAACAACAATACTTTGCAGATGCCACAACCAAGGTAATTTTACCCAAGTTTCAGGAAGACGGTAAACCATTTGCATTGGTGTACTGGTCAAGAGATCCTGATGGTAGTCAACACAATCAGGGTGATAGCTTAAACACCTTGACACCAGGTATTAATGGCCCTACTTCCAAAGCTGGGGTGAAAAATGCTGATGATAATTTAAAGCAACTTCTTGACTATCTCAAGAGTACAGGTTTAGACAAGACTACTGATGTCTTTGTTACTTCCGACCACGGTTTTTCTACCATCAGCAAACAAGTTATTGATAGCCAAGGCACAAAAACTACAAGTTATGCTACCACCCAAACTTATGCAGGTGTAAATCCGGGATTTCTACCAGCAGGCTTTGTTGCGATTGATTTAGCTCACGATCTAGGTCTACCCTTATACGATCCTAACCCTACGACTCTTCCCCCAGACCTGAACCACATCCAGTATGCCACTGTTGATGCTACACAAGGTCAACGTCCTATTTCTGGAAATGGTGTAATTGGAGGTACAGGTCAGGTAATTAATGGCCAACTTGACCCAGCTACAAAGATAGTTGTAGCTGCCAATGGTGGTTCTGACCTGATTTATCTGCCTAATGGCAATGCTGATTTAGCTAAACAGGTAGTGAATTTGCTTTCGCAAAAAGACTACATTAGTGGTATTTTCGTAGACGATGCTTATGGAAATATCCCAGGTGCTTTACCATTGAGTGCGATCGGGCTAAAAGGTGATGCTCAAACACCAGTTCCATCTATAGTGATCAACTTCAAAACCTTTAGTACCGACCCAAATAACCCAAACAACCCTCAAGCTCAAGTAGAAATTGCTGATACAACTTTGCAGCAAGGGCAGGGGATGCATGGCAGCTTTGGCCGAGGTGATACCTTCAATAATATGGAGGCTATTGGCCCTGATTTTAAACAAGGTTATGTGGATTATGCACCCGTCAGTAATGCTGATGTAACACCTACACTTGCTCGTATTTTAGGGTTAGAAATTCCCAGTAATGGTGATTTGAAAGGTCGTTCCATTACAGAAGCACTGGTGGGAGGCCCGGATGTAGTTCCCTCGACGAAAGAAGTCTTGACTTCGGATGAAACTACTAATGGTCAAGCAACAATTCTCGATTCTCAGACTGTAGGTAATACTCATTACTTTACAGCCGCAGGGTTTGATGGTCGCACTGTTGGATTAACAACACTAGACCTTCAATTTGGTACCAATAGTGATGATGTCACCCTTAAGCCAAATCAAACCTTATTTACAGGTGACGGAGCAGACTTTGTAAACGGTACTAAAGGTAACACAATCCAGACTGGAAGCGGTGATGACACGGTGGTAGTCGGTAGTGACTCCTCGGTGTCCACAGGAGAGGGTAACGATCAAATCTTGATTGGTGCAAACAGCCCTGCTAGCAACACTAGTGCCGATGGTGGTAATGGTGATGACGAAGTTACTGTAGTTGAAGCCAATGGTAGTAATAATTTATTTGGAGGCGCAGGTGCTGATAATTTGACAGTAATTGAAGGTTCGCGTCAATTATCATTCGGTGGTTCAGGTAACGATACCCTTACCAGTAACGGTAGCAATAACCGTCTCTACGGTGGCTCTGGAGATGACAAACTCTTCTCTAGTGTGAATGATTCGCTCTTTGGTGGCGATGGTGATGATGTGCTATTTGCTGGTCAACAGGGTAGTAATAGGCTGAATGGTGGTGCTGGTGCTGACCAGTTCTGGATTGCTAACGCCAGTCTGCCAACTAGCAAAAATATTGTGACTGATTTTGCGATCGGTATTGATAAAATCGGGCTGGGCGGGATTGGCGTCACTCAGTTTAGTGCCCTAACCCTATTGCAACAGGGTGCTGACACGATCATAAAAACCGGAAATACAGAGTTGGCTTCATTATTACAAATTACCTCAACTAGCCTGAGCGCAAATGACTTCGTTTTCTCTGCTAGTGTTGTGGCTTAGTCTGTTCGGCTAGCGCAGCGTGGCAGAAATAACTATCAGTTGAAACAGCGGTTTTCAATTACGTAGACTACAGCAAATAGTTCGTTATTGTGGGGTGGGCATTGTAATGCCCACCCTATTGTCGTTTCGCTGGAGTCAACCTACCTTGAAGGGTTTACATTACTTATTAGTCGCTAAAATCACTGTATTTTTTCTTTCTCAATGTATTAATTGTTCTTATTATCTAAAAATAAATCTACGTATAGTTAATATTCCCATTGCAAACATCTCTAAAATTTTAATTTTCAATGAAGATGTAGTGAAACTACCTACGATTTTGAGGAAATAGGTCAGAATAAGAGAACTAGATCTTAGAGTCAGTGCCCTTTCACACAAATATTGTCGGATTGCGGCATAATTTGTTGTCAAATTAGTGTTTTAATATAATTTCAAAGCTAACAATGTAACTATTGCCTCTAAGTAAAAATACTAGGATCTAAACATATAAAAATGCTTTTTCGCTTTTTATTTTATCTGTTTATCTAAATACGGAAAATAATAAATTCATCTTAACTTTAAATACACTCAATTCCTTATTAATCATTGATTTCATAACAATATCGTGCTCGAATTACATGGTTCACTGGTTTAGCTAAAAATCTAGATCGTTAATATACTTTTGTATATTCCATGTAATTCTGGAACAATCTTTAATATTTTTCAGTCAGTGATATTCTGGTATTGTATATTTTAGTAGTAATATTAACTGCATCGCTAACCCATAAAATTGTTAAGTTAAAATCAGCGCTACTTAAAAACCAAAAACAAGCTTTTTGTAAGAAGTTTATTTTTACTTCCAGTTAAATATGAAACTAATAACTAATTCATTGGCTCAAAATAAAAATGAATTTCTAGCAATCAAGGATCAAACTTCATTATCAGAAAACAAACTAGAACGAGATAATTTAACATTACCTATTTTGAAAGAATCCGAAAAACACCTAATAATCGAGTGGAATTATACTCAAACTAATTATCCTCAGCAAGCGTGTATTCATCAGTTGTTTGAAGCACAAGTAGAGAAAACACCTAATGCTGTAGCACTAATTTTTAATAATCAGCATCTCACCTATAGAGATTTGAATAGTCGTGCTAATCAATTAGCAGAACATCTACAATCACTAGGGGTAGGCACAGAAACTATTGTAGGAATCTGCATAGAGCGCTCCTTAGAAATGGTTATAGCACTTTTAGCTATTCTTAAAGCAGGTGGAGCTTATGTACCATTAGATCCAGGGTATCCACAAGAACGTTTAGCTTTCATGCTGTCAGATACCCAGGTATCTGTATTATTAACTCAAAAAGAACTAGTTGCCAAATTACCTACTCACACAGCATTTGTAATTTGCCTAGACGCAGATTGGAATACAATCACCCAAAATAAAAAAGATAACCTCAGCGCTAATGTCACTGCTGATAACTTGGCTTATGTCATGTATACATCAGGTTCTACAGGTACACCCAAAGGTGTTAGCGTTATCCATCGTGGTGTAGTTAGGTTAGTCAAAGAAACTAATTATGCTCACCTCACGCCTGAAGAAGTAATTCTGCAACTTGCTCCTATTTCCTTCGATGCTTCCACTTTTGAAATTTGGGGTTGTTTACTTAATGGTGGTCGATTAGTAATCTATCCTCCAAATACACCATCTTTAGAAGAATTAGGGCAGATTATTCAGCAATACCAAGTTACTACTCTTTGGCTGACAGCCGGTTTATTCCACCTCATAGTAGATGAAAAAATTGATGTTTTAAAATCTTTACGTCAACTTTTAGCAGGTGGTGATGTCTTATCTGTTCCCCATGTACAGAAATTTATCCAAACAGTAAAGAACTGTCAACTAATTAATGGTTATGGACCAACTGAGAATACAACTTTTACCTGCTGCCATCCTATAACAGCACCACTACAACTAGATGTTTCGATTCCTATTGGTCGTCCAATTGCTAATACCCAAGTTTATATATTAGATAACAATCTCCAATCAGTATCAATTGGAGAAACTGGTGAATTGTACATTGGTGGTGATGGATTAGCTAGAGGCTATTTGAACCGTCCTGATTTGACTGCCGAAAAGTTTATTTATCACTCCTTTGATAGTAGTTTAGCAACGCGCCTTTACAAGACTGGAGATTTAGCTCGTTATCTTCCAGATGGCAATATCGAGTTCTTAGGTCGGATTGACAATCAGGTAAAAATTCGCGGTTTCCGAATTGAACTAGGGGAAATTGAGCGGGAAATTGCACAACATCCTGACGTTCGGGAAATTGTCGTTTTAGCTTGTCAGGATGAAGCAGGTGAAAAACAGTTAACAGCTTATATTGTTCCTCACTATAACAGTGGATATACGCACAATAAATTACGTGGTTTCTTACAACAGCGACTACCTAATTATATGGTGCCATCGGCATTTGTGATGTTAGAATCACTGCCTTTAACTGCAAATGGCAAAGTAGATAGACATAAATTGCCAGCACCAAGTAGAGAACGTCCGCAACTGGAACAAGCGTATATTGCTCCCCAAACCGATTTAGAACGTCTGCTTGCAGGTATTTTGTCCGAACTGCTGAAAATTGATCGCGTCGGGATTGATGATAATTTCTTTGATTTAGGAGCAACTTCAATCTCAATTTTACAAGTTGCGGCGCGAGTCAAACAGGAACTTGGTATTGAGCTACCTGCTGTAAAGCTATTTCAGTATTCAACAATTGGCTCTTTAGCAAAGTATTTGGATTCAAACCAGAATAGCCAACCGTCTTCTGACAAGCTGCAAAATCGTGCCCAACGCCAACAAGCAGCTCGGACTCGTCGCCGTAATCATCAACAAGGTGTTTAAGCAATGGTGAATATGCAAACCTCAGATAACCAAGATCCTATTGATGGTATTGCCATTATTGGTATGGTAGGAAGATTTCCTGGCGCTGGAAATGTCGATGAGTTTTGGCGCAATCTGTGCGAGGGATTAGAATCAACGACTTTTTTTGAAGATGAGGAGTTAGATCCTAGTATTGATCCGAACCTTTGTAAAGATCCTAGCTACGTGAAAGCTAGAGGAGTAATTCCTGGGGGAGAAACCTTTGATGCTGCGTTTTTTGGCATTAATCCGCTAGAAGCTGTGGTTATGGACCCACAGGCTAGAGTTTTCCTAGAGTTGGTTTATGAAGCTTTGGAAAATGCTGGTTATGAATCAGAGTCTTTTGAAGGTTTAATTGGTTTATACGCTGGTTGTGGTCAAAATACTTATTTTGCTAACCACATTTCTGGACGTATGGAAATTGTCGATCGCATCGGTGAGTTCCAAACGATGTTAGCCAATGAAAAAGACTTTTTGACAACCCGTGCTGCTTACAAACTCAACCTCAAAGGCCCAGCTGTCAGCGTCAATACAGCCTGTTCCACTTCTTTGGTAGCAGTCATTCAGGCTTGCCAAGCCTTAACCAGCTATCAGTGCGATTTGGCTTTGTCTGGTGGTGTATCTATGACTACACCTCAAAACAGCGGTTATGTGGCTCAAGAAGGCGGTATGTTGTCTGGAGATGGGCATTGTCGTCCCTTTGATGCCAGCGCTCAGGGCACAATGTTCAACAATGGCGCAGGAGTAGTTGTCCTCAAGCGTTTAGAAGATGCACTTAATGATGGCGATCGCATCTATGCTGTAATTCGAGGTTCTGGTATCAATAATGACGGCGCTGATAAAGTGAGCTTTACGGCTCCCAGCGTAGACGGACAAGCAGAGGCGATTGCGATGGCGCAAGCTTATGCCAACTTTCACCCGGAAACCATCTCTTATATTGAAGCTCACGGCACAGCAACACCTTTAGGCGACCCAATTGAAATTGAAGCGCTGACACAAGCATTTCGCGTACATACAAATGCTAAACAATTTTGTGCGATCGGCTCTCTTAAAAGCAATGTCGGACATTTAGTTGCAGCGGCTGGAGTAGCAGGGTTAATTAAAACCGCTCTCGCTCTGCATCATAAAAAAATTCCACCTAGTTTAAATTTTGAGGCTCCCAATCCCAAAATTGACTTTGCCAACAGCCCCTTCTATGTAAATACCAAACTAGCTGAATGGTCGGAAGGTGAAACTCCGCGACGAGCTGGTGTGAGTTCTTTTGGTGTCGGCGGGACTAATGCTCATATTGTGCTAGAAGAAGCGCCACAAATCCAAAGTTCAGGATCTTCTCGCCCACAGCAGCTATTTTTACTCTCGGCAAAAACTAGTCAAGCTTTAGAGGCTGCAACAGCAAATTTGCAGCAACATTTGCAGTACAATGCCGAAATTAATTTAGCTGATGTAGCTTATACTTTACAGCGAGGGCGCAAAGCTTTTAACTACCGATGCAGTATAGTTTGTCACGATATCACAGATGCGATCGCAGCCCTGCAATCTTTAGATCCAAATCAAGTAAATACCCGTCATACAGAAATCCGCAATCCAGCCGTTGTCTTCATGTTCCCCGGACAAGGATCGCAATATGTGAACATGGGATTGAATCTCTACAACTACGAACCTGTGTTTCAGGAAGCAGTAGATGAATGTGCTGAAATCCTTAAGCCTTTGCTGGGCAAGGATTTACGAGAAATCATCTATCCTGCACCGAGCGATGCCTACGGCGGGCTACGCCTACGCGAAACTGCGGCTATCTCCCTGCGGCAAACCTGCTTTACCCAACCAGCATTATTCGTCATTGAATATGCCTTAGCGCAACTGTGGCGAAGTTGGGGAGTCAAGCCGCAAGGCATGATTGGTCACAGTATTGGCGAATTTGTCGCCGCCTGTATTGCGGGTGTATTCACCTTAGAAGATGCGTTGATGTTGGTTGCAACTCGTGGTCGCTTCATGTGGGAGTTACCCGCAGGGGCTATGCTCTCAGTGCGCCTACCAGCCAAAGAGGTAGAGCCACGATTGAGTACAGAACTTGCGATCGCCGCAATTAACGGCCCTTCCCTGTGTGTAGTTTCTGGCCCCACAGAGGCGATCGCAGTTCTGCAAAAACAACTTGAAAGCGAAGAAGTTATCTGTCGCCATTTACACACTTCCCACGCTTTCCACTCTCCAATGATGGATAGCATTATTCACCCCTTTGCTGAGGTAGTTGCAAAGGTTAAATTATCACCACCCCAAATTCCCTTTGTATCTACAGTTACCGCCGACTGGATTACAGTCCAGCAAGCAACCGATCCGATGTATTGGGCTACACATCTACGTCAGACTGTAAGATTTGCAGAGGGCGTACAAACCCTATGGCAGCAACCAGAACGCGTACTGTTAGAGGTGGGGCCGCGAATCACAACTACAACCTTAGCCCGCCAACAAGCAAAAGATATTAAACAACAGATAGCGATTCCTTCTCTGGGTGATAACGCTGAGAATGAAGCCGAATGGACGGCATTACTCAAAGCAGTAGGACAACTGTGGCTAGCAGGAGTATCTATTGATTGGAGCAACTTCTATCAAAGGGAAACGCGACAACGAATTCCCCTACCCACCTATCCCTTTGAACGCCAACGCTTCTGGATTGATCCTCCACCTCATCCCAATCGTGCAGTAATTCCCAAACTTGCAAATCCCCAGTTATTAGAAAAGACCCAAACTATGACAACATCTCCTCAGCAAAAGCTCATTCCCCTGCTCAAAGAAATTATCGAAGAAACATCAGGATTGGAAATCGCTAGTGTTGACGACTTGACGACGTTTTTAGAAATGGGATTAGATTCCTTATCTCTGACACAAGTCGGGTTAGCTTTAAAGAAAAAGTTTCAAGTCAAGGTAACGCTTAGACAGTTACTAGAAATTTACCCGAATTTAGGAACACTGGCTGACTTTATCAATTCAGCCTTGTCTCCCGAAACTTTATCCGCATTAGGATTAACAGAAACCGTTGCAGAACCAACTCCAGAAGCAGCATTATCAGCACCTGCAACCACATCACCCACTTTGCTAGTGCATGAAGTTCATACAAATGGATCAAATGGATCTGCACCTCAGATTTCCCTGCAACCTGCTGTATCTAATAGCATCCTAGAAAATGTGATTAATCAGCAGCTACAAATCATGAGCCAGCAATTGGCACTATTGGGTAATAACAGTCAATCTCTAACAATTCCAGTTGTACCTGCGGCGACATCTCAAAATAATCATGTCAAGCCACCAAACGCTGTATCTGTCCCCACAACCCAAACGAGCAAAGAATCACAAACATCGGTAGATAATGAGTCAAATGGTGCTAAAAAGACATTTGGTGCGGCTGCTCGAATTGAAAAGACCCAAACTAAAACTCTGACAGCGCAACAACGCACTCATTTAGACAAAATTATTCAAAGATATACAAAACGGACTCAAAAATCCAAAGAATATACTCAATCTCATCGCCCTTATCTGGCAGACCCAAGAACTGTTTCCGGATTTAACCCGACGATGAAAGAGATGGTTTACCCCATCGTGGTGTTTCGTTCATCAGGTTCTAAACTTTGGGATGTTGATGGCAATGAATATGTCGATTTAAGCAATGGCTTTGGCTTGAATTTGTTTGGTTGGTCGCCACCTTTCATTACCGAAGCAATTGAAGCACAACTTAAACTCGGCATGGAAATTGGGCCGCAAACTCCCTTAGTTGGAGAAGTGGCAAAGCTAATGTGTGAGTTGACCAACTTTGACCGAGCAGCCTTTTGCAACACAGGTTCAGAAGCAGTATTGGGAGCGATGCGGATGGCACGCACCATCACAGGGCGTAACTTAATCGCCATCTTTTCTGGAGCTTATCATGGTATTTTGGATGAAGTAATTGTTCGAGGTACAAAAAAACTCCGGTCAATTCCAGCTGCTCCTGGTATCCCACCTGAAATGGTGGAGAATATTTTGGTGGTGGACTACGATTCGCCTGAGTCTCTAGAAATCCTCAAAAGTCGGGCTGATGAGTTAGCAGCAGTGATGGTGGAATCTGTACAAAGCCGTCGCCCTGAATACCAGCCTAAGGAATTCCTCCAACAATTGCGTGATTTCACTCAGGAAGCTGGTATTGCCCTAATTTTTGATGAAATCGTTACCGGATTCAGAATTCATCCAGGTGGCGCTCAAGCACATTTCGGTATCAAAGCTGATATAGCAACCTACGGTAAGATTGTGGGCGGTGGGCTACCAATTGGAGTCATTGCTGGCAAATCACAATATATGGATGCTTTAGATGGCGGGTTTTGGCAGTTTGGCGATGACTCTGTTCCAGAAGTAGGCGTGACTTACTTTGCCGGCACTTTTGTTCGCCATCCTTTAGCACTAGCAGCGGCGAAAGCAGTACTTCAGCATTTAAAACAGAGTGGCCCCAGCTTGCAGCAAAATCTCAATGCAAGAACTGATAAGTTTGTAGCGGAACTTATGGGCTATTTACAGCAAGTTCAAGCACCGTTTACAGCTTATAATTTCGGCTCCCTGTTCATGGTGAAATCTGCACCAGAGTTCACCTATGGAGATTTACTGTTTTACTTGCTCCGGGATAAGGGAGTGCATACTTGGGATCATCGTCCTTGCTTCTTGACGACAGCCCATTCCGAAGCCGATCTGGCTTTTGTAATGGCAGCCTTTAAAGAAAGTATTGCCGAAATGCAGTCTGCTGGCTTCTTCTCTGCACTGCCCATAGAAGTAACAAACCGCGAAATTACCAATAACAGCCTACGCAATCGTCCTCCGCAACCTGATGCCAGATTAGGACGCGATCCCCAAGGGAACCCCGCCTGGTATATTCCTGATACTGAGCGACCTGGGAAATATTTACAAGTTGCCAGTGTTTCCTGAAGTATTTTAAAAAAGCAATTGCAGAGAAAGTATAGTGCGTGTCAATAATTTTTGCAAATAGCAAATACTCATCCATAAAGGTTTTGTATGTCGATTGATAATCTACTTGAACCTAGTTCTATAAAGTCCGATGCAAAGCTCCCGGAACAAATCATTGAAACTGATATTTCAAACTTCCGGGAAAACTTCAACTCTTCTCACTTCATGTTTTCGCATAACCTTGCAGGACATGCTTTATTTGAGATTCCCCGCTTAGTTGAGCTGGCAAATACTATGTTAAGTCAGGGTAGAACAAATAAAATCCAGTCTTATATCAGCAAAGTCCCTGTTGAGCAAAAGTGGAATCAGCGTCCTGGAATCAAGCAAATTAACGAGGCGATCGCACATATTGGAGAATCAGATTCTTGGGTCATGCTTGAAGATGTTCAAGTAGACTCAGAATATGCTGCCTTGGTTGACCAAATTATAACTGAACTCGAAACTCTTACAGGTAAACCCCTTCGGCAGCAAATGACGTGGCTAGGTGCTTACATCTTTATTGGTTCTCCTAATTCTATTACACCTTACCATATCGATAGTGAGTTGAATTTCTTGTTTCAAATTCAGGGCAAAAAAGATATGAGCCTCTTCAATCAAAACGATCATTCTGTACTGAGCGAAGAGGAGATTGAAAAATTTTACGTAGGTGACCTGAATGTAGCAAATTATAAAGAGGAAAATCAGAGTAAAGCAAGGGTTTACCATTTGCAACCAGGCAAGGGACTCCATCATCCAATACTGGCACCCCATTGGGCCAAAAATGATAATAATGTCTCTGTAGCTTTGAGTATCCTCTTCTATCTGCGACCTTACGATCTCAAAGCCAGAATATATCAAGTGAACAGTTATTTACGCAGACTGGGATTAGAACCCACTCCACCAGGTAAGTCTCCCTTGAAAGACCGGATCAAAATTTTGGCTCTGGGTCTTCTATCCGATCGCCGACCGAAAAATAAATTTATGCTACTGCGCTCTGGTGTATTAAGACTCAAATCTCTTGAGGGAAGGCTAAAGCAATTTCTCGACAAGATTACGAAAAAAATCTAAATTTTTCCAAATGATTAATTATTAATTAGCCTGAATACTGAATCTGTGTTCTATAGCAATTCTAAATCATTTGTGAAATATTCTATTTTAGATGCTTTGTGTAGCTTATTTTTATACAAACTTACATCCTCCATAGTCGCTGACAACAAGCAACTACGCATCTACATTAAAAAATAACTTTCACAACTAAAACAGGATTGCTATAAGTAAAAATTAAAACCAAAAATGTCAATATATAAACACATTAAATCGCTCACTTCTTTACGCGGTATTGCAGCCTTGGTTGTTGTTTTACACCATTTTTCTTCCTACGGTTTACCGAAAACAGGTTCAACTTTATCAACTTATAGCAATTTTTTTACAAATGGATATTTATGGGTTGACTTTTTCTTTATTTTGAGTGGTTTTATCATGACCCACGTCTATGCGGAGGATTTTTATTTAAAAGTAAGTTTAAATCACTATTGCTCGTATTTATTCTCGCGTTTTGCTAGAATTTATCCTTTGCATATATTTATAATTTTTCTATTTATTGGATTAGAATTTGTCAAAGCATTTTTACTAAACACTTCTGCTTTTACTGGTAAATTTAACTTAACCGCTCTTGTTGCCAATATTTTTCTTTTACAAGCGTTCGACCTAAAGTGCCCACCTTTATTATGGTGTAATACCTATTGGAATGAACCGGCTTGGTCAATTAGCGTAGAATTTTTTATTTACTGTATATTTCCATTTTTATTATTAATTTTATTAAAAAAAAACCACAAAATTGATTTAATTATTTATAGTTTTACTCTTGTTAGCATTTTAATGCTAATCACCTTTACCTGTGGCAATTTAGATACTATTATTGGCATACCTTCAATAGCTAGATGTGGGCTAGAATGCATATTGGGTATTATTACTTACAAAATTTACTGCAGAGGTAATTATAAAAAGCATTTCAATCTTAATTTCCTGGCAATTATAGCTATAACTTGGATAATTTTAATTATGCATTACTATTGGCATGATTTTCGTAACATTCATGATTGGCTAATTTTACCAGCTTTTTCTCTACTGATTTTATCAGTATCTATCAACAACAGTTTAATATCAAATTTTCTAAATTCACAGTTAATGCTATATATTGGGACGATATCTTACTCAATTTATATGGTTCATTGGTTTGTTCTAGAATTATTAAAAGTTTTCTGGCTTTATAAATTTCACAATGTTTTTTGCAAAGGATTCACAGAATATCAACAATTGATATTTTTAGGAGTATTTCTGATGATTATTTTATTGGCTGCATCATTGACATATAGATTTGTAGAAGTTCCTGCTCGTAATTATTTAAAGTCTAAAATTTTAGAGCTACCAGGTATTTAAAGTTATTTTTAAAGAAAAGATTGAGATTTAATCACATTCAATACACTGAGAAAATAATAGAGTTTTATGACCTCATCACCTATAGATTACCAATCTACATTAACTGCGGTTGATTTTGATCCATTTGCAGATGGAGAATTGCTTTTGACCGCCCCTGCCACAGAATCACAAAAAGAAATTTGGGCTTCTGTGCAAATGGGAGATGCTGCCAATTGTGCTTATAACGAGTCTCAATCTCTGCGACTAAAAGGCGAACTTGATGTCAAAGTTTTCCAGTCTGCGGTGGAAAAGTTAGTACAACGCCATGAAGCACTACGGACAACTTTTAGTACTGATGGCAATACACTCTGCATTGTTGCTTCTCGGCAAATTGAAATTCCGATTATTGAACTTTCTAACCTGGAACCACAGGAAAAACAGGAAAAATTAGCTAGTATCTGGCGACAAGAGGTAGAGCAACCTTTTGATTTGGAACATGGCCCTCTATTTCGAGTAAAAATTGTCAAATTGCAGCCGCAGGAGCATCTAGCTATTTTGACAGCCCATCATATTATTTGTGATGGTTGGTCTTGGGCAGTGCTGATGCCAGATTTGGGTAAACTTTATTCTGGCTTGCAACAGGGTATTGTTCCTGAATTAGAAGAACCAGACTACTTCAGTGAATACGCGACTTTGCAGGAAGAAGAGGCGGATAGTCCAGAAGCGATCGCCACAGAAAAATATTGGTTGGAACAATTCGCTGACTCTGTACCTGTACTGGATTTCCCTAGCGATCGCCCCCGTCCCCCACTCAGAACCTTTAACGCCGCTCGCGAAGATTGGCATTTAAATCCCGAACTAGTTGCCAACCTGAAACAATTAGGAACGAAACTCGGTTGTAGCTTTATGACTACGATCCTGGGAGGATTTGAGGTCTGGCTGCACCGTTTAACAGGACAAAACGACTTAGTTGTAGGTATTCCAGCCGCCGGACAAGCTGCTTTAGGGCAATATAATCTCGTAGGTCACTGCGTAAATTTACTACCCTTGCGTAGCCAAATTCATGGCGAAACATCGTTCAGCGACTACTTGCGATCGCGGCGCTCGGCTGTCTTAGATGCTTATGACCATCAACAATTTACTTTTGGTAGTCTGATAAAAAAATTAGTATTGCCACGGGATTCTAGCCGCATTCCCTTAGTACCAATTATATTTAATGTCGATCAAGCTTTAGACAGCGATCGACTTCCGTTTATCGATTTAGAGGTAGAATTTTTCTCCAATCCCCGCGCATTCGAGAATTTTGAACTGTTTATCAATGCTACAGAATCGCATGATGAACTTATCCTCGAATGTCAGTACAACACTAATTTATTTGACGCTGATACTATCCGCCGCCGGATGGCAGAGTTTGAAACTTTGTTATTGGGCATAGTTACTAACCCTAATCAAAGTATTGCTAAATTGCCAATTTTGCCAGTAATTGAGCAACAGTTATTAGCAACATGGAACAATACTCAAACAGCTTATCCCCAAAATATCTGCATTCACCAGCTGTTTGAAACTCAAGTGGAGAAGACTCCAGATGCGATCGCTGTAGTTTTTGAAAATGAACAAATTAGCTACCGCGAACTGAATCAGCGAGCCAATCAGCTAGCCCATTACCTCCAAAGCTTAGGAGTCGGGTCAGAAGTTCTAGTTGGTCTGTGTGTCGAGCGCAGTTTGGAAATGGTTATAGGAGTTTTAGGCATTCTCAAAGCTGGGGGAGCTTATGTACCATTAGATTATGCTTATCCTCAAGAACGTTTAGCTTTCATGCTGCAAGATGCTCAGGTATCAGTGCTACTAACGCAACAGAAGCTAAAATCGGGTCTACCCAAACATCAAGCAGAGATTGTTTGCCTTGATAGCAACTGGCAATCCATAGATTATGAGTTGGATAACCCTACACATAACGTCACTGCCAATAACTTAGCCTACGTCATTTATACATCTGGCTCGACAGGTCAACCGAAAGGCGTTCAAATTCAACATCAGAGTGCTGTTAATCTCCTGAATGCGATCGCACAAGAACCCGGTTTAACTGCTGAAGATACTCTCCTCTCTGTTACTAGCCTATCCTTTGATATTGCCGTCTCAGAAATTTTTCTACCCCTGTCTGTAGGTGCGAAGTTGGTATTAATAAGCCGTGAAGTTGCGGCTGATGGTACTCAACTGTTAAAAGCGCTAACCACCTCCGGGGCAACCTTTATGCAACCTACACCAGTTACTTGGCGGCTATTACTGGCAGCCGGATGGCAAGGTAGTCCTCAACTCAAGATGATTTCCACAGGCGAAGCCTTACCTAGAGACCTCGCAAATCAATTATTACCGAAGGGAGCTTGTCTGTGGAACCTCTACGGGCCTACAGAAACAACGATTTGGTCAACAGGCTACAAGGTGACAACGGCAAATAAACCAATAGGCATTGGTTGCCCTTTAGCTAATACGCAAATCTACATTTTAGACTCCCATTTACAACCCGTTCCCATTGGTATATCAGGTGAGTTGTATATTGGTGGTGAAGGACTAGCAAGGGGCTACCTAAATCGTCCCGAACTGACTGCTGAGAGATTTATTTCTAATCCCTTCAGTTCAAATCCTAAATCGCACTTATACAAAACTGGAGATTTGGCTCGTTATTTACCAGATGGACATATTGAATACTTAGGTCGTATCGACTATCAGGTAAAATTGCGTGGTTTCCGCATAGAATTGGGTGAAATTGAAACCGCACTTCTACAACATCCAGGAGTCAAAGAAGCGGTTGTAATTGTTCGAGAAGACATTCCGAATGAGACTAGTTTAGTAGGTTATATTATTGCCGAAACTGCTCAAGATAGCTTGCAAGTTATTTCGCAATTGCGTCGATTCTTGAAACAGCAACTTCCTGACTTTATGGTGCCAACGATTTTTATGGCACTGGAAGCGATGCCGTTAACCCCCAATGGCAAAGTTGATCGCAAGGCACTGCCAGAGCCAGATGCTTCCCGCCCAGAACTGGAGGCAAATTATGTAGCACCTCGCACTCCCATTGAACAGCAGATTGCAGATATCTGGGCGCAGGTTCTTAATGTCAAGCAGGTTGGGATTAACGACAACTTTTTTGAATTGGGTGGATATTCTCTACTAGGAATTCAAGTGGTTTCTCGAGTGCGCCAAGCCTTGCAAGCAGAAATTCTGATGTCCAATTTATTTGAATTACCAACGGTAGCAGATTTGGCTGAACGAGTGGAAACTCTGCGGTGGGCAACCCAAGGCGTTCAAGCTGCTGAGAGTGAAACAGCTGATGATTACGAGGAAGGTGAGCTATGAAAACATTAAATGAACTACTATCTGAGCTACGTCAGCGCGATGTCAAACTTTGGCTAGAGGGCGACCGCTTACGTTATCGGGCCGCAAAAGATAGTCTCACACCGGAATTGCTGACCGAGTTAAAAACTCAAAAAGCCGAAATCATCAACTTTCTCCGACAAATTAACACAGCCGCCAGTTCACAAATTCCCCCAATTGTCGCTTGTGAACGGAATGGCAACTTGCCGCTTTCCTTTGGTCAGCAACGGATATGGTTTCTTCATCAGTTTGAACCTGATAGTTCCTCAAACAATATGCCAGTTGTAGTACGTTTTACGGGGAATCTCAATGTTGCTGTCTTAGAGGAAAGTTTAAGAGAAGTCGTCCGTCGCCATGAAGTCCTGCGGACAACTTTTCCAGCAGTGAATGGAAAGCCCACTCAAGTCATCGCCACTGATGTTTCCTTGACACTGCCAATAATTGATTTACGGCAAGTACCAGATGAACAACGAGAGGCAGAAGCTCATCTACTGGCAACTAAAGAAGCTCATCAACCCTTCGATTTAGGTAATGGGCCGATTTTGCGGGTGTTATTGCTGCAATTAAGCGATCGCGAACATCTGCTAATTTGGAATATGCACTGCATAATTTGTGATGGAGCTTCGTCCGATCTGTTCTATCAAGACCTCATTACCATTTATAAAGCATTGTCGGCGGGAAAAGCTTCTCCTCTAACTCCCTTACCAGTGCAGTATGCTGATTTTACCAATTGGCAATATCAATGGCTCCAGGGAGAGGTTTTAGAGTCACAGGTAAACTACTGGAAGCAAAAGCTAGAAGGTAATTTACCGATCATTGAGTTACCTTACGATCGCCCCCGTCCTCAAAGTGTGCAAACCTATCGAGGCGATCGCGCGGCCCTGCTGCTATCAAAGGCGCTGAACCATGCCCTAACAGACATGAGTCAAAAATGGGGTGTCACCCTGTTCATGACTCTATTGGCAGCATTTGAGCTATTGCTCTACCGTTATTCTGGACAAGAAGACCTACTAATTAACTTTGCAAGTGCAGGTCGAGGACAAGTTGAAACTGAGGGGTTGATTGGATTTTTTTCTAATACTCTTGTACTGCGGAGTAACTTTGCTCTTAACCCAACTTTCCGAGAATTATTAGACCGAGTGCGTAAGGATTGCTTAGAGGCTTATACCCATCAAGACCTACCCTTTGAGAAGCTAATTGAAGAACTTAGACCAGAACAGCGAAGTCGCAATAGCTCACCACTGTTTCAGGTAAAATTTTCCCTCAATCCTCCTTGGTCAAATGGTCGTGGCATGGCATCAGTGCAACTACCTGATTTGACTATCATATCTCTATTTGGCTACATCTATCATGGCAAAACCAAATACGATCTGACATTGGTCTTGCGGGAACAAGATAATGGTCTAGGCATGGTATTTGATTACAATGCCGAGATGTTTGATGCCAGTACAATAGAGCGGATGTTGGGACACTTCAACACTTTACTCGAAGGTATTGTTAGTAATCCCGATCTGCCGATTGCTGAATTACCCCTGTTGACAGCACCTGAACAACATCAATTGCTAGTTGAGTGGAATAGCAAACAAGCTGATTCTCCTCAGGATACTTGTATCCATCAGTGGTTTGAAACTCAAGCTAAAGGAACTCCAAATAATATTGCAGTAAGTTTTGAAAATCAGCAACTAACCTATCAGGAACTCAACCAGCGTGCAAATCAACTAGCCCACTATTTACAAACTTTAGGGATAAAATCGGGGGTACTCGTCGGTCTTTATCTAAAGCCTTCTCTGGAGATGATTGTCGGGCTGTTGGGTATTTTGAAAGCTGGAGGAACTTACGTATCCATCGCTCCAACATCTGGGCAAGATGGTCTGGCTTTCATTTTAGAAGATGCCCAAATATCTTGGGTATTAACCCAAAGCTCATTAGTTGAGAAACTCTCTAAGCATCAGGCACAAGTTATCTGTTTGGATAGTGATTGGCAAGGTATCTCTCTGCACCCGACTGAAAATCCAGAGAATTTTACCACAGATCAAACTCTTGCCTGTGTGATCTATGTGTCTGGCTGCAATGGAAAACCCAACGGTATAGCTATTACCCACCGTAATCTTGTCACCCACAGCTTGGCAATTAGCGAAACTTGGGAGTTGAACCAGAGCGATCGCCTATTACTTATACTTAGTAGCAATTGCAATACTTTCATTGAATCACTTTTCCCCAGTTGGATTACTGGTGCTACTGCAATTCTCCAGTCTCAAGAGCTACAAAACTCGACGACGCAGTTTTTCCCATTCATTGCTCAACAACAGATTACCGTTGTCAATTTACCTACTTATTTTTGGTATGAGTTAGTTAAAGAGCCATCTCTATCTCCACAAACCTTGCCAGCCAGCTTGCGCTTAGTCATGGTTGGTGGCGAAAAAGTCTCACGCCATGCTTATCTAACTTGGGTAGAAAAAGTTGGCAAGCAAGTACGCTGGCTGAATGCTTATGGATCGCTAGAAACAACTTTAACCGCCACGGTTTACGATCCAGAGACTGCCACTGAAGCCAGTAACACTCGGTCAGAAATTCCTATAGGAAAAGCGATCGCCAATACCCAAATCTACATTCTCGATCAGCGATCGCAACTCCTCCCTATTGGCATAACTGGTGAAATCTACATCAGCGGTATTGGTATTACCCAAAGCTACTTTAATCGTCCCGAATTAACATCTGAGAAATTTATCTCCAATCCCTTTAGCAGCGAATCTGGGGCATACCTTTACAGAACTGGTGACTTAGGACGCTACTTAAGTGACGGCAATATTGAGTTTCTGGGTCGCTTAGACAATCAGGTAAAAATTCGTGAATTTCGCATTGATTTGGCTGAAATTGAAACAATTTTGGCTCAATATTCAGGCGTGCAAAAAACTGTGGTGATTGCCAAAGAAGATGTTCCTAGGGATAAAGGTTTAGTTGCTTATGTTGTCCCCAAACAAGGGGAAACTTTTGGGAGTGAGCAACTGCTGAGTTTTCTCCAGCAAAAGTTACCTGAACATTTGTTGCCTTCTGGCTTTTTCATAGTCGATTCTCTGCCATTGAATGCTAATGACCAAGTTGATCGCAAAGCCTTATCTGCGCTGAATCAAAATAATTCTAAAATAGAAAAAATATTTGCCACAGCAGAAGATCCATTACAACTTCAGTTAACTAAAATCTGGGAAAACCTTTTAGGTATTCATCCCATTGGCATAAAAGACAACTTTTTTGATTTGGGTGGAAACTCACTACTTGCAGTACATCTGTTTTCTCAGATTGAAAAAACATTTGGTCTAAATCTGCCCTTAGCTATTCTCTTGCAATATTCAACCATTGAGCAATTCACTAATTTTATTCGCCAGCAAGGGTTTTTGCCAGAAAGCCATAATAAGGTTGAGAGTAGTACTACCAACTCAGGAAAATCGATACCTTGGTCATCACTAGTACCAATGCAGCCCAATGGTTCCAAGCCACCTCTATTTTGTATCCATGCAATTGGTTTAAGTGTCCTCTACTATCGAGATTTATCACTTCATTTGGGTGAAAATCAGCCATTTTATGCACTACAAGCACGAGGATTAAGTGGGAAAGAAGCTCCCTTTACCAAGCTTGTAGAAATGGCGGCTCATTACATCAAAGAGATACAAACTATTCAACCTGAAGGGCCTTATTTTTTGGGTGGTTCCTCCTTTGGTGGACTAGTAGCTTGGGAAATGGCTCAACAACTCGTAAGGCAAGGTCAAAAAGTAGCTCTGTTAGCTTTATTTGATACCACTGGCCCAAATTATATTAAACAAGCGCCATTAGAAAAGCGAGTTTCTCAGCATTGGGACAACCTAACAAAACTTGGGGCTAATTACGTGCTTGAGCAAATAAGGAACAAAAGTTCTTGGCTGAAGTATAAACTTCAAGAAAAGTTCCGAAAATTGCTCTTTAAGTTTTCCTTAATAATCTGGCGGACTGTACCTTATAATTACCGGAAATTAACAATCGAAGAGGCCAATAAACAGGCAGCTAGAGAATACGTTTTAAAAGCTTATCCAGGTCGAGTTACTGTATTCCGAGCAGAAGAGCGCTTTGCATTGGAAAAACGGGAGGTTGACCCCCAAATGGGTTGGAGTGAAATGGTCTTAGGAGGTTTGGATATTCAAAATGTCCCAGGAAATCACGATTCTATTTTTAGAGAACCCCATGTCCGAACTCTATCTGAAAAAATGAGGGCTTGTATAGATCGAGTTATTGTAGACATCTAAAATTCATCTAATTTGCAGAAATAGTTATAGCTTTTCAACCTCATCTCGCTTCCGGGATGGGGTTGTTTTATTTGCGGGTAATAACTTCAACTATGTATGTATAAATGCGATCATTGCCAAAAAAGCCTTTGGATAAGTCCTAAACTTGTGCGTAGGCTTGTTGCAGGCATTTTTTGACGGTGAATAAGGACAGCAAATTACACCGCGACTTTCAAAGCTGATTCCCTGTTTGCACTATTTATTGTTATTGATGCCAAACCTGATGCTATTTTCGATGGCAATGGTAATATTGATCCGCAGGTTTAGGCAGTAAATTTACTGGAGTTAACTATTAGCCTTTTATATAAGTTTAATAATGACTCTTTCACGATGCCAAAAAAATCCTGCTTCTACGTGATTTACACCAGACAACACGTAACGGCTGTAACGAAAAAACTATTAATTAATAAGAGGAATTATGTCAAAGACCATCGCGATCGCAAAAGAGCCAACTCAAGACTTGTATGAGCAAATACCTGCTACTCACTTAGTTTTCATCGACCCACAGGTTGAGAACTACCAAAGTCTGGTAGCAGGTGTCTTGCCGAACACCTCTGTTATAGTCTTAGATCCTGACCAGAATGGCATTGAACAAATTAGCCAAGTGCTGGCAACTTATCGGAAAATCAACAGCCTACACATTGTTTCTCACGGCGCACCAGGGCAAGTCTACTTGGGCAACAGTCAACTCAGCTACGAAACCCTCAACCATTCTGCTTGGCAACTCATGAACTGGGCAAATGTTTTGAGTGCAGATGCACAACTACTATTGTATGGTTGCGAAGTTGGGCAAACACAGCAAGGTAAAGCATTTGTACAGCGCCTGAGTGAATTAACAGGTGCAGTAGTAGCGGCGTCTGATAACTTAACCGGGAGTACTGCATTAGGTGGTGACTGGGAACTGGAAGTTTCTACGGGGGCAATTGTTCCTGCTCTAGCGTTTCAGCCAGAAGTAATGGCAGTTTACGCTTCAGTACTAAGTGTTCCAGTGGTAGCGAATGCAATTCAGGATCAACAAGCCACTGAAGAGATACTCTTCAACTTCACTGTCCCAAATAACACCTTCACTGATGCGGATGTTGGAGACATCCTCACCTACAATGCAACCCTAGAAAACGATAATCCTCTACCAAATGGTTTGAAGTTCAATCCTACTACCCGTACCTTCAGTGGTACTCCTGAGAATGCAGACGTAGGTAGTATAAACATCAAAGTTACCGCTAAAGATGTTGCTGGAGATCAAGCCAGTGATGTGTTTAAAATCACGATTAATAATGTCAATGATCCTCCAGTCTTGGTAAAAGAAATTGCAGACCAAGAAGCCACCCAGAACACACTCTTCAACTTCACTGTCCCAGATGACACCTTCACTGATGCGGATGTAGGAGACATCCTCACCTACACTGCAACCCTAGAAAACGATAATCCTCTGCCAAATGGTTTGGAGTTCGATTCTACTACCCGTACCTTTAGTGGTACTCCTGAGAATGCGGACGTAGGTAGTATAAACATCAAAGTTACTGCTCAAGATGTTGCTGGAGAGCAAGCCAGTGATGTGTTTAAAATCACGATTAATAATGTTAATGATCCTCCAGTCTTGGTAAAAGAAATTGCAGACCAACAAGTTACCGAAGACACACTCTTCAACTTTACAGTCCCAGCTGACACCTTTAGTGATGCGGATGTTGGAGACATCCTCACCTACACTGCAACTCTGGAAAATGATGACTTACTACCCACTTGGTTGAACTTCAATCCTACTACCTTTACCTTCAGTGGTACTCCTGAGAATGAGGACGTAGGTAGTTTGAATATCAAAGTCACAGCTAAGGATGTTGCTGGAGAGCAAGCCAGTGATGTGTTTAAACTTGCGGTTGCTGACGATACTGCTGTCGTGACACAAATTACAGGCGATATCTTTAGTGTCAAGACTAAGCTGAACATTAAAGGTGATAAAGGAAAACTCTCAGTCAAGATTAAAAACAACACCTCTTTAGAGGTGAATGAACTAAATGTATTTACTGTTGACGATGAAGAAGGTAGGATTAACGGCATAGCTCCTGGTGCAGAAGGCTATACACAAGCAGTTCTTTTCCGTTCAAAGGTGGTTTTCTCCACCCTTGCCAATCTGCCTAATGGTTTTAATCCCGCCGACCTGAAAAACATATTAGAATTCGACTCTGATACCAAACTCAGATTTTATCTGGTATCGAACAGTACTACTCAGGCTGTACTGTCTGGAAAAACCCCCTTCTCAAGTGTGCTTTTTTCCTCAGCTACAAATAACAACGTAGAAGATGAAGGGTTTTCTCTCAACTTCCAGAATTTGGTTGTGAATATTCAGCCAACCAGTCAAGAGGTATCTTTAGGTACAGGTCTGCAAGGTAAATATCAAGGCGAACTGATTGATTTACGGAGTGTGACACAATCGGTATCAGCTGAGTTTGCAGTCAACAGAGAAGCATCTTACAACAACTTTGTGGGCTTCTATCAGGTGGCTGATGAGAAGGGTGGAATTGACACCAACGGTGATGGGGTAGCAGATATTCTCGTTGGCCAGGCTGGCTACGCCGAAGCCGCTGTGCGTGGGCGTGTTGGAGGCATTGACTTGACGGTGGACAACCAAGGCACTGCAAATTACACTGGCACTTTCGGGCCGAATTCTTTGTTTGCACCATTTATTATTGTGGATGGCAGACCCGATGCAATTCTCAATGGCAAAGCCAATAGGAATGTTTATTTCACATTCTTGGGTGCTAACTCAGATAAGGTAGATCACATTCGACTATTGGGAAATAACACCTTTGGTTTTGAAGATTTACGAAATGGTGGTGACAAAGATTACAATGATGTGATTGTGCAGGTTAATTTGAGTGATAATCTTGCCTAGTATCAAATACGAGTAATTACTTACTAAAATCGAACAACTTCATCCCGGTTGCGGGGTGAGGTTGTTTTGTGCATAACAATTAGATGGACTCGCTATTACTTAAATTAGTAAATTTACTGAAGGCACTTGTTGTCTTTACTTCATAAATTTAATAGTTAATTACTCTAGGTGATAAACAGTCTTACTCTTTACTTTTCCAGTTAATTTTTATTAAATTAAGCTAGCAAAAAAGTGATGGAGAATTATTTCATAATTAGGTATAGGTGATTTTTAACGAGGAAAGCTGCTGTTTTTCGCCATTAGTGATATTGTCAATCCCTGTATTCAAGAATTTGTAAAAAATGATTCAGAAATTTAAAGTTTTTTTTATTACATAATTCTTAACTAGGATATTTACTTAGGAAAATATTTATGATATTTTCATGTTGACTATCATAAAGTAAAATATGTAGCGCTAAATTTAACAACCACGTTTATGTGTTTTGCTTTGATGATAAGTATCCATCTTGCATAGTTGCAATACTAAGATATTGATTTTAATTTTGTATAAATTATGTAGCGTTAACCAAGTGATAACTTGTCCTCAATCTATTTACAGTATGCTTTATTTTGAAAAACGTATAACGATTGTAACCGTGTGATATAAATACAGGTCTGCAATTAGACGAACTTGTCCTCTGTGCTTTTACACATTTAAACGTCTGAATTCCACAGAAGTCTTGTCACTGCTGGCATAAAAGCAAACACTGCCACTGTTAGTAAAAGAGATACTCCCTAATATTTCCGACTTAATTCCTCACTTTTACTTGTTTTATATGACTTATATTAAGAACACTTTTCCCGAATTTCTCACCACCCTAGAGGGGTTTGAGCAGTTGCCAGATGGAGCGATCGCTAATCTATCAGAACAACTGCAAGCCTGGCGCTATCGCATAGGTCAGAAAATCATCGGTAAAGAAAGTCTCCCGGAACATATCACCATCATTTATGAAGGACAAGTGCGCCTGTTGGGATACGACCCCCAGACGCAATTGCCAATCACCTTAAAATTACTGCAACCTGGGGAAATTATTGGTGAAATTGGTTTGTTGCGCGATGTCGCCTGTGAAACAGCGATCGCTTCTACCGAAGTAGTATGTTTAACCTTGAGTGCAACAGCATATTTTAGCTTTCTGGCTTCATACCCAGCTTTTGCCGAAGCTCGTAAGAACCGCAGTTATTTGGTAGAAGTTTTCGATATTCTCAGTTCCTATTGGCAAAAGCAAGCGATCGCTACCTTAAATCTCAGAGAACTGGCAGAAAAGGCCTTACCCCAGGCGAAAATACATTATCTCCCTTCAGGAAAAACTCCATTCAACCAACTCGATAGCAAAAGCGTTTGGTTTGTGAGTGGCGGTGGTACAGTCACGGATTTGTCACCTGGCGATCGCTTAGAATCAGACGATGACAGAGACAAGATCCAGGTCATCGGTCAAAACCCCGCACGCTTGCTTGGTATACATCCCTCAGATTTGATTTTAGAAGATAGTCATCAGATAGAACTTGCGGTAACTGAAACCAGAGTAGATAGAGATAGCGCTGACGACCTAGATATTATTCCCTACGCATCAGACGAAATAGTTCCACAGACAGCCCCTCAAAATTCAAATAATTCGTCAAAACAAAAATACCCATTTTTTGGCGGTAAAGGAGAACTGAATTCAACCTTCGCCTGCTTCCAAATGATCGCGAAGCACCTAGAAATGCCGTTTCGTCGAGAGGTGGTTCGCCGCATCTTAACTGAGCAAATCAAACGTCAGGGCACTATATCATTTCAAGTGACTGCTTACCTGGCAGAGTTAATTGGACTTAAAGCGCAGTTGATAGAGTTACCAGTCGCCTCAGTGACGCGCATTCCGACACCAGCGCTGATTCGCTACGGTGATAATTTTGCCGTTTTATATGAAGTAGATGCCAATACCGTGGTTGTGGGTGTTCCATCCAAAGGAATTGTGCGCTGCAAACCCGCTCAATTGGTTGAACAATTAGAGGTCGATCCAACTGACTTTCCGCCCAAAGTTAGGGTCTTACTGCTGACTGCTACCAATCAAACGCCGCAAGAACGCTTTAGTTTACGGTGGTTTCTGCCCTATTTGTCAAAACACCGTCGAGTCCTGATAGAGGTCTTTATCGCTTCCTTTTTCGTGCAGTTGGCAGCGTTGGCAAATCCCCTAGTCGTTCAGTTAATTATCGACAAAGTTATCACTCAAAATAGTATTGGTACACTACATATTTTGGGTGTTTTGCTATTAGTAGTCGGACTATTTGAAGCAGTACTAACTACCTTACGAACCTACCTATTTGTTGATACCACTAACCGGATTGATATGGGTTTAGGGTCACAAATTATTGACCATTTACTACGTTTACCACTACGTTACTTTGAACGCCGACCGGTGGGTGAACTTTCCACTCGCATCAACGAACTAGAAAATATCCGCCAATTCCTCACGGGTACTGCCTTAACAGTGGGGTTAGATGCTCTATTCTCGCTGGTCTATATCGGTGTGATGCTGATTTACAGTTGGCAACTCACCTTAGTAGGCTTAAGCACAATTCCAATATTTGTGATTATCACCTTAGTTGCTTCTCCCACTATTAGCAGACAGTTACGTGCCAAAGCCGAACGCAACGCCGAAACTCAATCTTATTTAGTGGAGGTAATGTCAGGCATTCAAACAGTAAAAGCGCAAAATATCGAATTGCGATCACGCTTTTCCTGGCAAGAGCGTTACGCTCGGTTTGTCGCCGCTGGTTTTAAAACAGTTGTGACTTCCACCCTGGCTAACTCTACCAGCAACTTTCTCAACAAACTCAGCAGCTTACTTGTTTTGTGGGTAGGAGCTTATTTAGTACTGCAACAAGAATTAACTTTAGGCGAATTAATTGCCTTTAGGATTATATCTGGTTACGTCACCAGCCCAATATTACGTTTAGCTCAACTCTGGCAAAGCTTCCAAGAAACTGCCTTGTCTCTAGAGCGTTTAAGTGATATTGTCGATACCCCACAAGAAGGAGAAACAGACCGCTACAATATACCCTTACCTACGATCAAGGGAGCAGTGAAATATGAAAATGTTTCCTTCCGCTTTGGCACAAGTGGCCCTCTGCAACTTTCTAATGTTAACCTGGAATTTGCGCCAGGGAAATTTGTCGGTATTGTCGGACAAAGTGGCTCTGGTAAAAGTACGATGATGAAATTACTGCTGAGACTTTACGAAACTGAGTCCGGCAGAATTTTGATTGATGGTTATGATATTGCCAAAGTGGAACTTTATTCGTTGCGACGACAAATTGGCGTAGTTCCCCAAGAAACATTATTGTTTGACGGCAGCGTTCAGGAAAATATTGCCCTAACCAATCCCGATGCCACAACCGAAGAAATTATCGAAGCGGCTCAGGTTGCGTGCGCCCACGAATTTATCATGAACTTACCAAACGGTTACAATACGCGGGTGGGAGAACGGGGTTCTGCACTTTCAGGTGGACAACGACAAAGAATTGCGATCGCTCGTTCTGTTTTACAACGACCAAAATTATTAGTTTTAGATGAAGCAACTAGTGCATTAGATTATCCCACAGAACGGCAAATATGTCTCAACTTAGCCAAAGCCTTCAAGGGTGATACAGTATTTTTTATTACCCACCGACTGAACACCGTGAGTAATGCAGACATGATTGTTGTGATGGATAACAGCAGGGTTATAGAACAAGGTAGCCATCAAGAATTAATGGCTACTAAAGGTCATTATTGTTACCTGTATCAGCAACAAGATGTAAACTTGTAATTAATCATTCTTGAGGGCAAAGGTTTTTGGCATCGGGAAACATTGCCCACCCTACAAAAAATTCAAAATCCAAAACCCAAAATCATTATGACTCAACTTAATGGGAATCACCTCAACGGCAATCACAAAAACGGCAATCACAAAAATGGAGTGAAGCACGATTCACAGGTACTGACAAAACAACAGAAAGCTATTCAAGAGTCTTTCACTAACTCCAACACTCAAGAATTTGAGCAGTCCATTGTCTTGCGCCAATCTCCAATTTGGTCGCGTACAATCATGGTTACACTCATGGGGCTAGCCTGTTTTGGAATTGCTTGGACTTATTTTGCCAAAATTGAGCAAGTAGTGCCAGCAACAGGGCAATTAAAACCCCAAGGAACAGTCAAAGAAGTTCAGGCTCCTGTTAGTGGAGTGGTGAAAACAGTTAATGTAAAAGATGGACAAGAAGTAAAACCAGGAACTTTACTGCTAACTTTTGATTCCATAGCTTCTGTTGCCGAATTAAATTCTTTGAATAAAATTCGCCTTGCATTAATTAAAGAAAACCAGATTTATCGCCGATTGATGAATGCAAGTACTGCCACTGGCTCGGAATTGTTATATTTGCGCGGTAATTTGCCACAAGAAACTGCTTTTCTACTGAAAAGTCGAGCAGCATTAGTAGCAGAAAATGAATTATTCCGCACTCAATTAAAAAATTCCGGTCAAGATTCTGGAGTAGGAATTGATGAACAACAACTTCTACGAGTGGCCAAACAAGAATTAGACTCTCGCTCATCATCGGCGCGATTAGAAGTAGAAAAAACCAAAAAACAATTTACTCAAAATCAAATTAAACTGCAAGATAGTAAATCAAGTTTAGCTATTCAAGAGGGGATTTTAAATAAGCTGAAGATATTAGCAGAAGAAGGTGGTATTTCTCAACTTCAGTATCTCAACCAGCGACAAGAAGTACAAAACCGCACGGCGGAAGTAGCGCAACTAGGTGAAGAAGTGAAACGCCTCCAGTTTGATATAGAAAAAGGACAACAAGATTTAAGCAATACGGTAGCTGTTTCTGATAAAAACATTTTGGATAAGATAGCTCAGAACAAACAGCAGATTGCCACAATCGATAGCCAATTCATGAAAGTTGTGCTGGATAATGAGCAGCGTTTGGCAGATGTCAATAGTAAAATATCTCAATCACAGTTAAACGTTAAATATCAAGAACTCCGCGCACCTGTGGCGGGAACAGTTTTCGATTTGCAAGCAAAAAATCCTGGATTTGTCGCAACTCCAACTACAAAACTGTTGCAAATTGTCCCCAAAGAAAACTATATCGCTGAAGTTTTCATCACTAACAAAGATATTGGGTTTGTGCGAAAAGGTATGAAAGTAGATGTCAGAATTGACTCCTTTCCTTACAGCGAGTTTGGCGATATCAAGGGAGAAGTGACTGGTATAGGTTCAGATGCATTACCACCAGACGAAACCCATCAGTTTTACAGATTTCCGGCAAAAGTCGCATTAGATAAACAATCCCTAGTGATTAAGGGCAAAAAAGTTAACTTGCAATCAGGTATGTCCATCAGTGCCAATATAAAAGTGCGCGAAGAAAGGACTGTGCTTAGTTTATTCACTGAAATGTTTACCAAGCAAGTTGATGCTCTTAAACAAGTACGATGAAGAGGGTTGAGTTAAAAGATTGCAGTGGCTCCCCAAGGAGAATTACTGCTTCACCAAGTACATCCGTACTGAGTACTTACTTTTTCCTCTCTCAGCACTCAACACTCTTGATGATGGTTAATTTTCAACGCATCGAACCCGCTCCCGGACAAGAATCAGTTTGGGATTATCCCCGTCCTCCTCTTTTGGAGGACACAACCAAACATATTCAAATAATCTTTAACGGAGTAGTAATTGTAGATACTCACAACGCCAAACGTGTTTTAGAAACTAGTCATCCTCCTTCTTACTACATTCCCCCAGCGGATATCAAAATGGAATATCTACAGATGACTCCGCAATCTAGCTTTTGTGAGTGGAAGGGAAGTGCTGTTTACTACACAATTCGAATTGGTGATAAAGAAGTCCATAATGCTGCCTGGTTCTACCCCAAACCCACACCAGCTTTTGAATCTATCAAGGACTATGTAGCTTTTTATGCTCATTTAATGGATAAATGCTACGTTAATGACGAAGAGGTGCAACCACAACCAGGTAATTTCTACGGTGGTTGGATAACCAGTGATATTGTTGGGCCATTTAAAGGCGCTCCTGGTACTTGGGGATGGTGAGTCGATTTTAAATTTTGGATTTTGGATTTTCAATTTTGAATTCAAATTTAAGAATGTTGTTTCTAAATCCTGATGAAAGTAGAAGTAGTACCACATAATCCAATATGGTGCGGCAAATTCGACGATGAATCAAAGTATGTTGCACTTACACTAGGTGAAAATGTAGTTGCTATTCACCATATTGGCAGCACAGCAATTCCATATATCTACGCCAAACCCATTATTGATTTGTTAGTTGAAGTTGAAAATATCACCAAAGTTGATGATCATAGTTTGGGTATGGAAGCGTTAGGTTATGAAGTAATGGGCGAGTTTGGCATACCAGGTCGCCGCTACTTTCGTAAAGAGAATGAAACAGGTACAAGAACGCATCATGTCCACACCTTTACAGCCAGATCACCGGAAGTAGAACGACACTTAGTATTTCGGGATTACATGATTGCACATCCCGAAGATGCACAGAAATATAGTGAATTAAAACGTAAGTTAGCGAAACAATATCCTAACGATATCATCGGATATATGAATGGGAAAGATGGGTTCATTAAAGAGATGCAAAAGAAAGCATTGGTATGGTGGACACTTGATAAATCTGAATAACATAATCTCTTTTACCCATCTTTCATAACATTGAAAACTCCAGTTCTGTCTTCCAAAGATAGGTTAATAAACCAAGTTTTATGAAATCTCAAAAAACCCGTTTTTTAGGATTACTGAATTGATGTTTTAGCTACCTAGCAGCTTTCGTTTCAAACATCAAATACGTCCCTCCTAGTCCTTCCACAATTGTGCGTGTATTGGCAATCATCATTTTCTGATAAGTGTCCGCGTCGCTTCCTGGTTCACCAAGTCCCTCAGCATATAGCTTTCTGTTAGAAATGTTTACTTCAGCTTCTGTGGCTACAGATTGAATCAGATTATGATTAATTTCCACTTCAGCAAAAATTGTTGACACTTTAGCCCGTTTAATGTTTGTAGCCAAATTTTTGACTCGTTCTGCTGTCAGCTTTTGGTTATGACTAATACTTTGCAATCCTCCTGCCAATGAAATACGGTATGCTTTGGTGTAATAACTCAGTGCATCAGAGGTTGTAACTAACTTACGTTCTTTGGTAGGAATACTGGCAATTCTTGACTTAATCCAGCTATCTAGTTGAGTGAGTTCATTTGTAATTTTTTTAGTATTACTGCTATAAGCTTCTGCATCACTAGATTGTAATTTTCTTAAATTACTATTAATTACCTCCACCATTCTGATAGTATTTTTGGTATTGTGCCAAACATGAGGATCGGTTACATTCTTACCACCTGCCTGAAATTTTTGTGGCTTAGGCACTGCCAGTTGAGCGACGGCTATTTTTGGTGTAGGGTTTTTAGTCGCTTTAATTAACTTGATCAGATTTGGTTCAAAATTGTAACCATTATAAAGAATAAGATTAGCTTGCTGAATGGCTTTACGATCTTCCAGTTTTGGTTTATAAAATTGGGGGTCAGCAGTAGGGGGAATTAAGCAGGTGAGGTTAACTGTATTTCCGGCAACTTGCCTGGTTAAGTCACACAGTACGCTTGTAGTCACTACAACTTGGGGAAGATTCTCATTTACCTGGCTGTTAGTCTGAGTGAATGTAGTTCTTACAGCTTGATTTCCACACCCAACAAATCCAATCGTCAAGGCAGCAAGAATAGCTGGGAAGAAATTATTCAATGGTGATTTTTTTGACATCCTCATCTCCTACTGGATGTATAAAAAAAGCTAATCATTATTGGTAAAGTATTAGTAAAATACCAGGGAAAAGTCTTCAGCAGGGAAGAAGTTAAGGGCTGACGGGGAAGCCTTCGGCAAAGAAAAGGGTAAAGGTTAAGGGAAGAGGAATTAATAGACTTTCTTCTTTATCACTTGTCTGTTTTCCCAGTCCACACCCAGCAATTTTTGGTTGGCGAACCACTAGCGAGGTTTTTACAGGCAAAATATTAGTTAACTGCACACAACAGGCTAGAAAACTGGTAAAGGTAGGAGCACAATAATAAAGGCAATGCTGGGGAGTCTCCAAGGAGTGTAGTTCTCTTACCATCTGTTGAAGGGTTTATACCATTGTGCTTACATCCCACAAAGGTCGCAAATTGACTAGAATTCTCAGGTTAAGCAGTGGGAGGTAGTAATGATGAGGCTTATCGATCATACGGGTTGATTTCGCAAACCGAGTCGTGAATCTAAGGCAATTGTAGCTGTGGTTTTGTGAGGTGTGGACATATCATTGTTACAAAATTGGCAAATTGGCGATTTTTTAGCCATCAGCCTTTGTTACACTAATTTTCAGTTAGTAAAGCCTTTCAATATCGCTTAGAGCATCATCTAACTACTTTTTATTGCCAGAATCCAGATGTACTTTGTGCCATAAATTTTATCCTTTAGTTTCTTCATCATTAAATAAGAGCCAAATCAAGTATATAGAACAATTCCTCAAAGCTAATATTGGTCAAGATAAACAATGGTAATTTTAGTTGTCATAATTAACACCCTGATTTCACTGATACTAATCTATGTGGCTTGGCGGGTGTGGCAACTTAAGCAGCAGCTAGCATACATAGCAGATAGGTTAACCGCCTATGAAAGTTGTACCAATGCAGCCCTGAATAAAGCACCCGAAAATATTTATCTCAGTCAACAGAATATTTATAACTTACGGCAGAGAAATCAAGCGCTACAAATACAAATTCAACAAGTGCAGCAAATTATCAGTCTACTTTTGCTAGGACGCCAAATCTGGCAGCGTTATTTTCTGAAGTTAGAGTTAATATCTGGAAAAAGAACAGTTGCAAAATGAGTTACAGCAGAATTCAGAATTCAGAATTCAGGAGTAAAACACGCTTTATACCTAGGAAACAGAATTAGCTTGTGTACCTCACCAACTTGAAATCTTCTGTATGCCAGGTTGAGATGAACATTTATGATTAGGGGTGATGCGGGGACATATAGAGAAGTCCGTAGTAAGATCCCATAGGGTGTATTAGCTTCTAGCGTAGGCATAGCCCGCACTTCGACAAAGCTCAGTGACCACCGCAGGCATCGCTTCCCCTTTCCATAACCTAATTTTAAGCAACCTAGCCATACTGGTTACGAAACTACGCAAGACATAATACAAAGAAACGCCCGCCAGAAGGCTTACCGGAGGTATCAAAACTTTGGGAGATACAGGGAGTTTTGAATTATAAGTAATTAATGCTTTTAGTATTAATGAATAAAAGCAACATTTCTGGCTGATATTTTGTCACCATAGATTAACTGAATAAAATCGGTTGAGTCTTGCAAGGGGAGAAAACCCACCTAAAATGGGTGTAAGGAGAGAAACAACAAGATGTCTAATAACCGTTCTGGAGTATTTTTTGGCGGTTTGATCCTAGGAGCTACCATCGGTGCTTTAACCGGTTTACTCGTAGCTCCACGCACAGGGCGCGAAACGCGTAAAATTTTGAAAAAATCTGCCAATGCTATCCCAGAATTGGCAGAAGATTTATCAATGAGTGTGCAAATTCAGGCAGATCGTCTCTCTGCTAGCGCATTACGAAACTGGGATGACACTTTAGATAGATTACGGGAAGCGATCGCAGCAGGTGTAGATGCCAGCCAGCGAGAAAGCCAAGTCTTGAAGCGACAAACGTCTGTTGAAGACTCAGATTCACTTCCCCAGCAATTAGAACGCTCATAAATGACATAACCGTGATTGAACCCCTGTTTTGGTTGGGACTTTCTTTACTTTTAGTCGCCACAAGCTTGACTGCGGTTTTAGTGGCGGCGATACCGGCTTTGCAGGAGTTAGCACGCGCGGCTCGCAGTGCAGAAAAGCTATTTGATACTCTCTCACGGGAGTTACCACCCACTTTAGAAGCTATCCGCATGACTGGCTTAGAACTCACTGACTTAACTGATGATGTCAGTGAAGGTGTAAAAAGTGCTAGTCAAGTCGCGAAACAAGTCGATCAAAGTCTTGATACTGCCAGAAAACAGGCTCAAAATCTGCAAGTAGGTACACGCAGTATTTTTATTGGCGCGAAAGCTGCTTGGAGAAACTTCACGCGCCAAAAACCCGCAAGGCGGATGAGCGATCGCTTGCCAAATAATGAAAAACCACCACTAACGTTGCGAGAACGAGAAGTGCTGAGGCAAGAAAATCGCCGAATCAAAGCAGAAGTGTACCGCGCTAATGACGGTTACAACGACGCCACTAGCTGGGAAAACAATTTCGATGAGGAAGATTGAGCAAAGAAAGGGCATAGAGCATTGCTTATCTTCCTTGTTGCGGGTGTCAAAAGGTGCTATTTTATCAGCTTAAAAAAAGCGATTTTTGTTTATGGATAAACTTATATTTTAATTGGAGAAAGCTGTATTTTAACTATAGCTGAACGATGGGTACTGTAAAGTTAATTAGAAGGCATTCTTCAAAGTCGTCACCTTCCCAAGTGCCAGCGTGTCGAAGGATGGAGCGTCCAGAAGCAGGACAGTATGTAAGTTGCTCTTAATCATTAGAAGTTTCCGTAGAATCCCTTAAAGGGATAGGTTCAAGCTTACCTAGTTGCAACTCCTTTTTTGTATAGTTAACCTTAATAGAACGGATCAAATCGAGTGCTTCTGTTAGCAACTCCGGCGGTAAAGTTTCTATTTCTTGGATTAATAATTCTTTGTTAGTCGTCTCTCACCTCTAATCATTTCCCTTTTATTGTATGGGGAACCCACTATGGCTTAGTCAATTTTGAGTTGTTAAAAACTTTGACGATAATAATAATCAAAAATAGGGTAGATGAGTCTAGTGTCTATAGCCTCCTCCCCTCTCCCTAGCCACAGGAATATTTTGGGTATTTTAACTGATTGACAAAATACACTTTATCTTTATATATCACGAAGGCTACTCTCCACTCTCCAAAAACCTTTTGCTTTGATCCCCTGGATTAGAGTAAAGTAAACAAGTGTAAAGAACTATCATTTTTCTAGTACTCTTTTAAAACAACTTGTTCGCTTTTACCGTTGATATTTGTATAAAAACGTCCATGCAATCTTGTTTTTGGCGACGAATTCTAATATCTATTGCAATATTTTTCCTGGCTGGGTCAATTTGGGTGATGCATTCTTCCCCAGCACTGGCTTATGACAATCCTGAGTTACTTCCTGACACCTTTACCCCAGTTGTAGATTTAGCTAAATCTCTGCCTGTGCTGCAAGAAGAAAAGCTTGTCAAAGATTTAGAGCAGTTTGAAGCCGACACAGGTTGGAAATTGCGAGTCTTAACCCAGTATGACCGCACCCCAGGTCGCGCGGTTATCAAATATTGGGGTTTGGATGACAAAAGCATTCTACTCGTTGCTGATTCTCGTGGTGGTAACATCCTCAGTTTTAGCGTCGGTGATGCTGTTTATGAACTTTTACCCCGGACTTTTTGGATAGAACTGCAAACCCGTTTCGGTAATTTGTACTTTGTCCGAGAAGAAGGCGAAGACCAAGCCATTCTACAAGCCTTAGAATCAGTTAAAGGCTGTTTGCTCAAAGGGGGTTGCAATGTTGTCCCTGGACTACCACGAGAGCAGTGGATTCTCACCTTGATTACCTCAGTTATTGGTGGGGTGATTTGTGGATTTGCAGCTCAACCCCGTGAAAAAGGACAAGTTTTTGCTTGGCAATGGGCTTTAATTTTCTCACCTTTGTGGGGAATATTGTTTATTGCCTTCGGCATTGGGCCAGTTGTGACACGTACAAGCGACTGGTTGCCTTTAGTTCGCAATATATCTGGGTTTCTCATTGGCGTCTTGGTTGCCTACCTATCTCCTATTTTCAGTCGGTCTTCTTCTAGTAATGAGTTATGAGTCAGTAGTTAGGAGTGAGTAGTTTAATTAACTTATAAATCCTGACTCCTAACTCTAAACTCTCTGAAGCTGATAAGCTGAAAGCTAATATTTGAGAAGCTCAACAAAAATGGAATGGCATATAACTGATGCTCAAAGTTTAGCAATCATTGATAGTGAAATTGACGATCATGTCTTTTCACCCGCAGAGTATGAGATTGTGCGTCGGGTAATCTACGCCACTGCTGATTTTGAGTATAAGTCTTTGATTCGCTTTTCTGAGCGTGCCTTGCAAGCTGGAGCAGCAGCGCTAGCCGCACGTACCACGATTGTGGTAGATGTCCCGATGGTACAAGTAGGTATTGCCTACGACATTCAAAACACCTTTGCGAATCCAGTGTATTGCAGCATGGAAGCTCTGACACGCCCTCAAAAAGAAAAAACTCGCGCAGCATGGGGAATAGAAACCTTAGCAAAGCGTTATCCAGAGGGCATTTTTGTGGTGGGTCAAGCGCAAACGGCCCTGACTGCACTGGTGGATTTAATTGAAGTTGAGGAAATTAGACCTGCTTTAATAATCGCAACTCCAGTGGGATTTGTAAATGTTGATGAAGCTAAGAAGCGTTTACAAGACTCACTAGTGCCTCACATCACGATTGACAGCCGCAAAGGTAATGCAGTTGTAGCAGCTGCGATCGTTGATGGGTTGGTAGACTTAGCTTGGCAAGCCTATGGACAAGATAGAAATCGGGGGAGCTAGAAAAGTCGGCTGTATCATACCCTTGATGCCAAATAGTATTTAAAACGACTGACATATCCTGATATTATATTTTTGTTAAGTAGTGCCTATAAAGGAGCCTTTTGTTGTGGTAATTCGAGGTTTCAGGTTAAGCGCATATCTTGCAATTCCCGTGGTATTAGGTCTTTTGGTTGAGCGAGAAAGGATAAAAATATATTTAGTTGAAAACATCCCTCAGATATTCACTAACAAACAAATTATCCTATCTAGCCATCAGCTAATCAGCATTAGGGCAACTCCGAAAACATACTATGTTAGTGGTAGTGGAAATGACAAAAATAGCGGACTCTCTACTTCATCCGCCTTTAGAACAATTCAAAGGGCAGCAAATCTAACCAATCCTGGCGACACAGTATCGATTATGAACGGAGTCTACAGGAATGCAAAACCAAGTGGGGACGTAGTATCTATTACTCGCTCTGGAACAGCAAATGCATGGATTAAGTTTAAAGCATATCCTGGACATCAGCCGAAAATTCAACACAATGGATGGCAGGGAATTTTTATTCACAAGAAAGCATCATATATTGAGATAAATGGGTTGGAGGTGATAGGAAACAATGCCAACATAAGCCTTGATTATGCGATGAGTCAGAAAACTAATAAACAAAACCCGCTAACGAATGGAAATTGCATTAATGTAGATGGACGAAAAGATGGTCGTAGTCACCATATACGTATTGTCAATAACAAGGTACATGGGTGTGGAGGAGCAGGCATTTCAGCTATCGAATCGGACTATGTGACAATAGATAATAACGAAGTTTTCGATAATGCCTGGTATAGCGTTTATGGTAACAGCGGCATTTCGATTTTGAATAGTTGGAATTCTGACAACAAGCGGGGATACAAGATTTTTGTTATTAACAACAAAACCTACAACAATCGCATGTACATTCCTTGGATTGCAGTCGGAAAGATCACAGACGGTAATGGCATTATTATCGATAGTTCTAGAAACGATCAGAATAACTCAAAATTGGATGCATATAAAGGATATACTTTAGTTAAAAATAATCTTGCATTTAATAATGGTGGATCGGGTATTCATGCATTTTTAAGCGAACATGTTGATATTGTAAATAACACAGCTGTTTTAAATAATCAGAGTCCAGAACTTAATGGCGGACAAATATTTGCTCATACCTCATCTGATGTCAAAATTCTCAGGAACATTCTTTATGCTTTTCCTGGAAAAAATATTAATAATAAGACTAAAAATAAAAACGTTATTTATGATTATAACATCTACATAAATAGTTCTAAAATAAATGTTAAGGGGCCTCACGATATTGTTGCAGGCTCACAATTTTTAAGCAAGTATCCCACTCTAGAAAAAATATCTGGCGATTGGAAATCGCGGTTAGATAAACAAAATCCGCCAACACGGTCTTACGTAGAACCTAAGTCGGCAGGTTTTGCCTGTGGGGCAGTGACTTATCGTTTACAAGGGAAACTCATCAAAGTGGGATGCTCTCGTTAGTAACAAGGCAGGAAATTCAGGGTAGGAGAGATAGACTTATCCTGAGTCCGAAAGCTCGAACCTCCTGTAGCAATTTTGTATAAATATGCGCCAAATTATATAAGGAAGAAACCGCATAGACACTGCATCGGCTACCCTGCGGGTAGGGCGCATAGACACGAAGTGGTTTCCCGTTCGCGTAGCGTCTTTGACAGGAAAAGCGGTAACGCAAAATCAAATAGACAAATTTTAATGAGATGATTTCTTATTAAGAGCTAAGTTTTTATCTCAAGATCGCTATGACAATCACCCTTTCCCAGCAAGCCTTTGATGAACTATTTCAGGAGACGGTGGAACGTTCCCAACACCCAGATCCAGATGATGTGTTGGATGTGGTATATAAATATCCGCGACGGCTGGGACAAGGTTACTGGCGGAGAATTGAGTTACACCAAGGGTTGGAGTTGATAATTGGCAATTTGCAAATGCGCGATCGCATGATTATTCTACAACCAGAACAAGAACATGATTGGTTAGAATATCACTTTCATTTTTCTGGAGAACATCACGATCAATACAGAAGTGTTGGTGCAGGCGAGTATAGTTTCGTAGGAAGTGGACTAGATCCCAAGCAAACGAGTGATTGTTCGGATAAAAACTCCTTTCTGGAGGTGAATATCCTGATGCAGCCTGAATCACTATATTCTTTTGCTGCCAATCAACAAGGACAATTACCCCAAGCGTTGCAACCGTGGATTCGGCAATCTGATCAAACATATTACTGCCGTTGTGGAACTGCAACACCTGCTATGCAGACTGTTACACGGCAAATTATCGAGTGTCCTTATCAAGGAATTGCCAAGCGGCTGTATTTGGAAGGTAAAGCTTTAGAGTTGATGGGAATGTTGGTTGCACAGGAGATAAAAATTAAGGATGGTAATAACCACCCTCACACTTTGAAGTCGGATGTAGTAGAAAGAACCTATCATGCCAGAGATATTTTGGTGAAACGATTAAGTAATCCGCCTTCGTTTATGGAATTGTCAAGGGCAGTAGGTTTAAACGACTATCTTCTCAAACAGGGATTTCGTCAGGTATTTGGCACAACAGCTTTTAGTTATTTACATCACTATCGCTTAGAACAAGCGCGTCAACTCCTAGAAACTGGAGATATGAAAGTGTCAGAAATTGCTAACATTGTTGGCTTTATCAGTCACAGTTACTTTACCAGCGCCTTTAGGAAAAAATTCGGTTTTTGTCCTAAGCAATATTAAATGCAGCAGAAAAAATCCGTATAGCGATAAAAAAGTCTTCACGTTACACCAGAAAGTTGAGTAATGTTTTTGACAATTACTATCGATTTTGGTGTGAGCAGTGTTGAATTTGTGGCAGACATCGCTATTTTTGACAGGTATATTTTTTATTCTGGGGATACAAATAACATCGGCAGAGACTGCTGATTCTAATCGCACTGCCCAAATTTTGGTACAGTTACCAACATCCACATCAGAAATCATCCCAGTCACGGGAGTAAAGGCAAATCCTACAGACAAAGGTGTAGAGGTAATTTTAGAGACAACTCTTGGGGAACAACTGCAAATTACCAACCGCAGCACAAGTAATAATTTTATTGCTGATATTCCTAATGCTCAGTTGTGTTTGCCCAATGGTAATGGTTTCACCTTCCGTTCAGAAAAACCGCTTGCAGGAATTATTGAGATAACAGTTACAAATATTGATAGCAATACTATCTGAGTGACGGTGGTAGGTGAGAATACTTTGCCAAGGGTTGAGTTATTTGATGATGATGCAGGGCTGGTTTTTGGGATAAATTCTGCTGCAACAGCGACGCAGCCACAACCAGAAAAGCCAACAGCTGAGACACCACAAGAGCAACCAGCAGCGCAGCAGGATGAGCCGATTGAGTTGCTGGTGACAGGGGAGCAAGATGGGTATCGCGTACCCAACTCCTCAACTGGGACAAGAACAGACACACCTTTGTGTGACATTCCTCAATCAATTCAAGTCGTGCCCCAACAGGTACTGCGTGACCAGCAGGTTAACCGCCTAGACGATGCGCTCAGAAATGTTGCAGGTGTCATAGCAGAATTTACGGCTGGTCCAACCGTTTACTATAAAATTCGCGGATTCGGTGTAGCGGATAATAGCTTGCTCAGAGATGGATTACCCGATCCTGGCGTTGGAGATTCGGTTGAGCTTGCCAATGTAGAGCGAATCGAAGTTCTCAAAGGTTCCGCATCCGTGCTATTTGGCTTGGGCAGTCCGGGGGGAAGCATCAATATCGTCACGAAACGTCCCTTGAGCGAACCTTTCTACACTATTGACGCCACCATTGGCAGCTACAATTTCTACCGAGGCGCGGTTGATTTCTCTGGGCCGTTAAATGACTCAAAAACTGCACTGTATCGTTTTAATGCCGCCTATAGAAATTCAGGTAGTTTTATCGATTTCTACAATAGTGAAAGTTTGAGCCTATCCCCTGTCGTTAGTTTGGCGATCGGCAAGAAAACTAACCTAACTTTGAGCGCAGACTACATCGGAACTAGAGACTCTGGCAAAGGATTTGGTCTGCCGACTGTGGGCACGATATTTGCGAACCCTAACGGTAAACTCCCCCGTAATCGCAACTTGACTGAACCGACCGATAACATAGATGGAACAACCGTCAGAACTGGGTATCAACTAGAACATAAATTTAACAACAATTGGTCTTTAACCAATGTGTTTCGGTATGGTTATCGTAGTTACTATTCCACAGAAACGAGACTTGATGGTTTGGATGCAGACAACCGAACGATGAATCGTTCTTTCTCAATCTATGACAATAGGTTTACTAGCTATACTCTAACCACAAATGTTGTGGGCAAATTTTCTACAGGTTCAATTGGGCATCAGCTTCTATTTGGGGTTGATTTGAATCGGTCGATAAGTGCAGTACCAAGAATTGCATCTGATGGTGCTGTTGCTTCCATTAATATATTCAATCCTATTTACGGTCAACCCAATGGTGGTAGTGGTTTATTTCCCTTTGAATATAGTAATGAAGCAACAACAGACTCCTTTGGCATTTATCTTCAAGATCAAGTCGCTCTTACAGAAAGCCTGAAGGTACTTCTAGGCACGCGATTTGATGGGTTTAAGCAAGTTTCTAAAGATTTTATTGCGAATACAGAAAGTAGCCAATCAGATAGCGCCTTAAGTCCTCGAGTTGGCATTGTTTATCAACCCATTCCCGCTGTTTCACTCTATGCCAGCTATATCAGTTCATTTACGCCAGCAAGAGGCACATTTCTTTTTGGCAGTAATTTGGATACTCTTTTTGATCCAGAACGGGGTAGACAGTTTGAGGTTGGAGTAAAGGCAGATTTAAACAGCCGACTTTCGGCAACACTTGCTCTCTATGATTTGACCCGTACCAATGTTTTGGTAACAGATGATCAAGATTTTCAAATCCAAACGGGCGAGCAGAATAGCCGAGGGGTTGAACTGAGTTTGGCGGGCGAAATTTTGCCGGGATGGAATATTTCTGCCGGCTATGCCTATACGGATGCCCATATTACTAAAGATGCTACTTTTGAAGTTGGAAGTCGTTTGCAAAGTGTCCCAGACCATACTTTCAATCTATGGACAACTTACGAAATTCAAAAAGGTGATTTAAAGGGTTTAGGATTTGGTTTAGGTTTGTTTTTTGTGGGCGATGCCTACGGCGGTAAACTACGCGCTGGAGATTTACCAAATACTTACGATATCCCAAGTTATCTTCGGACTGATGCATCTATTTTCTACAACAGAGATAGATTTAGAATCGGACTCAATTTCAAAAATTTATTTGACGTAGAGTATTTTGAAATTGGATATTTTGGTGGTCGTGTTGACTATGGACAGCCCTTTACAGTTCAAGGAACTGTTTCTTGGCAGTTTTGAGGTTGATCGTAACAAAGGCGATCGCCAGTGGGAAACCAGTTGGATTGGTAGGGTTTATGAGTTGCACTACAAACTACTCGCAGGCGACACTGGCTTGCCGATCGTGGGTATCGTCGCCCTCTTGACCCTGATTCTCAAGCTCACAGGGATTGTGCTGTGGCCCAGTTGGCGCAAACTTGTTATCGGGACTTAAACATTTTTGAGGCACAAATAATCCTCAAACCCATACAGGGCAAGAAAAATACACCAAATGCTCAAAAAGGCTTTAAACCCAGATATATCAATAAACTAGACAAAACGATGTTAAAGTCTCTCTGTATATAAATTTGAGGCTTTTTTCTGACCACTTTTTGTCTAAGTCCCAAAACCTATACTAATCACTTCTTCAATCCTCTACTCTACGACGCCGCCGACGCGGCTTTTGTTGTTGGTCTTCACGCAAGCGGCGACCGACTTCGTTAAAGAAATCCCGCCGCAGATAAGGATAATCGCTAACCCACAGGTCACGATTGGGAAAGTATATATCGCTGAATTCATCAATACTGCTCAAATCTGGGCGATTTGACATCACTACCATTTCTGCAATTTGACCGCGAGTAATAACTTTGTGTGCTGAACGCAATGGTGCTACAAACTCAATGCTAAATCCTGTGTCATCACCTATCTCTAAATTTATCTGTTTTTCTCGGTTTTCTACAATCACCAATTCACCTTTGTTGTTGACTGTTTCGGTTTTACCTATCAACTGGTCTGTAATCCACCAATCTAGGACTCGACCACGAAAAAAGCCGCCATACTTGTAACGGCGGCATTGTAAATTCCGCATACTTGCTTGAAACACTGGATACCACAGCCAAAAAAAAGCGCTAATTACCCCTAGCACAAATACTATTGAAGCAAACTCAAGCTTGAAAATAACTGTTACAAGCAAAATAACAACTACCGCAACTACAGAAATTAACAGCCGTTGCAAAAAATTTGAGAACTTCCCCCAGTAGTACTTGTACTGCAAACCAGTGGCAATTAGGGGGACAACTTGTTCAAATTTCTGGCGAGTCAGTGGTACTAACATGAGTGCTGAGTAATGAATGCCCAATAGTGAGTTTAAAGTATCTTTTCTAATCCATATACTAGCGACTTTAGCGTTAAGACTTTGCGAATCGCTAGTAGCACTCCTGGCATATAACAAGCGCGATCGCTCGTATCATGTCGTAAAGTATAAATCTGTCCTGCTGCGCCAAAAATCACTTCCTGATGGGCAATCAATCCCGGCAAGCGCACGCTATGAATTCTAATCCCTTCATCTGCAATACTGCCCCTGGCTCCTGCTAATTTCTCCGTTTCTTCTACAAGCGCAGGGTTAAAAGTTTTACCCAATTCTCCTAGTAAGTGCGCCGTTTGAATGGCAGTACCACTGGGTGCATCAGCTTTTTGGTTGTGATGCAGTTCGATAATTTCCACATGGTCAAAATATTTGGAAGCTGCGATCGCAGCTTGTTGCAACAGTACCATCCCAATGGAAAAATTAGGAATAATTAGACAACCAGTGCTAGCTTTGTCGGCAAAGTCTGCCAAGTCTTGAATTTGTTCTGGACTTAACCCAGTGGTGCCGACTACAGGACGAATACCGTAAGCGATCGCACCGCGAATATTGTCATAAACTGAATCAGGATGGGTAAAGTCTACAATCACCCCTGGAGGAGACTGTCTGTCACCAGCCACATACCCCAACATCGGTTCTAATTGATTGGTAATCGGCACTTCCAGAGGTTCGCTTAAACCCGCCAACTCCCCAGCATCTTTATCTTGATGTTCTAAACTGTGGTCAATTGCACCCACTAGGTTTAAGTCAGGCGCTTGTGCCACCGCCTTAACCACCTCACGGCCCATTTTGCCAGCAGCACCGTTGACAATAACCGGTATAGGAGCTTGATTCGTCATAGGTCGAGAAATACTTTTTGAGTCAACAAGGGAATTGTAAAGACTTTCGCGATCTAGTAGCTAGCTTCTCAAATTTTTGGCTTAATTCCACCTACCCTGAGTTGTGCAGCTAATCGCTTACTTTTTCTACTCCCCAAAATATCAGTTCTCGTTTTCATTGCACTATAGCGCTTCTCATTTGTGTGAGATACACCCCGCGATATGATTTTGTACCGCATCCAAATGGGAACCGCTATATCTTACCCAGTAACCCGTTTTATTTGCCGATCCTACTGCCTTGATAAGTAGTCCTTATAAAATATATCAGCCTTTGTTTGTCAAGTCTAGTTGACCATTTATAATATTATTGTTATATTTATTTACATAGCTTAGTAAAGCCCCAAAGTAAGCTGCATAGCTAAAATTGCACCTTGTCTATTACCTACATAGTTTTGGTTGCGTTGGGTGTTAACTAAGAAAAACAGACTTCGGTTTTACAATATCCCATCGATATTTGGACTTCTCCCATCTACCTCGGCTATCAAGTCGGGGTTTTTTATGTTCTCGATTATTCCCTTATTTCTTTAACTTTTCTAAGGAAACTTTCGCTCTCGCACTTCCACGGCATAATCTTGCACAGCTTTGGTAATCGTCTCGCGCAAATTTGTGTAAACTTTAGCGAATGGTGGATGCTTTTCTGCCAGTCCGAGGACATCTGAGGTAACTAATACTTGTCCATCACAGTGAATTCCTGCACCGATACCAATTGTGGGAATACTTAATTTTTGTGAAATCTGCATTGCCAAATCTGCGGGTATATGCTCTAAGACTAGAGAAAATACACCTGCTTGTTCGAGAGCGATCGCTTGTTGTAAAATCCTCTCACTGGCTTCTTGGGTTTTTCCTTGTTGTCGCAAACCCAGTTGATGTATTGATTGCGGTGTCAAACCCACATGACCCATGACCGGAATTCCAGCTTCTACTAAACGAGCTACAGTTTGGGCGATCGCTGGATAGCCACCTTCCAATTTTACCGCTTGAGCGCCCGTTTCCTTTAGTACCCGCCCAGCTGAGTGCATCGCTTGTTGGAGACTTTCTTGATACGTCAAAAATGGTAAATCTACAACTACTAATGCCCGTTTAACCCCACGGCGCACAGATTTGGCGTGATAGATAATTTCATCCAAAGTTATTGGCAGTGTTGTTTCATACCCTAGAACTACTGCCATAGAATCACCCACAAGGATTAAGTCTACACCAGCTGCGTCGAGGAGTTGAGCGATCGCATAATCCCAGGCGGTCAACGCGACAATTGAACGTCCCTGTTGTTTCCATTGAATTAATTGCTGGGTAGTGATTGCCATTTATTTGAGTGCTGAGTAGTGAGTGCTGAGTGCTGAGTTAGAAGTTAGGGTTTTGAATTTAAAAAATTTTTTAACTTATAACTCCTAACTCATAACTCTTAACTAATCATTTAACGGCGCGGCTGAAAGCAATATGGGGTTTTGCACTGTCTGTTTTGGGCATTAACCAAGCTAGACCTTCACTAGTGCCAATCCATAATTTATTGCCGATGTCAGGTGCAAGGGTAATAACCCGACTAGAAGGAAGTCCAGCAACTTCTCCGTCTAATACAGCTCCTGTATTTGGATTTAATCGTAACAAACCATTATTAGTCCCCACCCAGAGACTACCATCTTTAGCAAAACGTACCGCGGTCACGTCACGCCCACGTAAGCGAGTTACAGACCGCAACACTGCACCAGTTTTTGGGTTAATAACTAGCAAATTATTCGGCATTCCCGCCCAAATTAACCCTTCTGGACTAATAGCTAAAGCTTGTACAGTTGTCCCTGGTAAATCGGCTATTCGCTTCATAATCGCAGCACTAGCAGTATTTACCCGCACCAATCCATCAAGAGTACCAACCCACAATTGACCTTCAGCATCTAAAGTTAGGGCGTTAGCGCTGACACCAGGCAGATTTTTTAATGTTGTCATAATCAAGCCTTGGTCGGGACTAATGAGAGCTAAACCGCTATCAGTTCCAGTCCACAAATAACCTCGTTTGTCAAGTAATAGTGACAATACGCGTTTTGAAGGCAAAAATAAATTTTGTGCAGTAATTTCGTTAGTGCGGGGGTCAACTCGAACTAGTCCCTCATAACTTCCTACCCACAAACGTCCTACTTTGTCTTGGGCTAAAGCACCAATGGCAACATTTGGTAAGCTAACACGAGAAATAATCTTGCCGGTTTTAGGATCAATCCGCGATAGTCCCCGCCAAGAACCTACCCAAAGATTACCTGTAACATCTCCTAGTAAGTTACCAACACGATAATCAGTTTTTGGCGAATTTTCTTCAACTCCCCGCTCATCGGGCAAAGGTTCTACTCGCGGTGGCGGTGGGGAAAGTGGGTAAGCGGGGGTTACATCAGATGCATTAATCTCAGGGGTTTTTTGTGCCCATCCCATATTTGGCAAAGCTATCAACCCCAGCAAGATAGAAGTAATTAATAAACTAGTACGCTTGTAAAACAATACCACGGTGACATTTCCTTTGGAGACAGTACCCATAGCATTTACCTAAACTGGCTTTGGGTTAATTTCAGTGTTCCCTTGGCTGTGATTTTTTAAACATTGGGAGTGGGGACACAACCTTGGAGAGGCTGCACTTCTCTACAAGACGCTGCGCGAACGACAAAGCTCTGTCACCACACCAACGACAAGCGGTAGTTGAGCGCAGCGATGCACTGAGCTTGTCGAAGTGTCGAAACTCAGTGCATCGCTGGGGACTGGGAATTTCCCCATCTCCCTCATCTTTTCAGTCCTTTACAGTTATTAATGACATTTTGTAAAGCTCTTGTAACAAAAAGTTTAAATCTTTATGTAATAACAAAATTAAATAGATAAGTTAAAAACTTTCAAAGAATAACTTATCGAATTCTTGATATATTGTGAAACAAGTTACAAATTACGTGGTGTGCAATTCTTTTATCTTTTGCTCACCACTCTGCTAAATCTCTGTCAAGTAAATTCTTTTCTGGTATCTTTTCCATCAAAGGGAAAGATATAAGGAGTGTAAAGGCGGGAATGTGTGCCAGCCAGCCCAATCCCCTGAATACCCTGATTTATGGGGGAATTATCTAAATCAAGCCACAAAAGGCGGAAGTTTTAGTGAAATTGAGAAGGTTTAGTTGGGTGCGAAGAAGAGGTAAAAAAGAATTTTGATTTTTAGCAAGAGGGAACAGTAGAAGCGCTAGGTCGTGTACCCCTAGAAGGGGAAAACACTGGTGAGGAGGGCTACCACTGCTACCAAAGTGTCCGCCGCAAAAAAACTGCTAACCTTTGCCAAAGGCAACTCCTAACAAAAAATTTTTCGGCTCTTACCCTCGCTCAAGGGGGGCAAGAGCGAGGTGAGGGTGAAGTTGCACGAAACGTGATTTGATAATTAAAAAAGAGTGATTTCAGGGAAGGATAAAATTATGTCTTACGCTCAAACGAAGACTCAGAGCAAATCTGGGTATAAAGCCGGGGTTCAAGATTACAGACTAACTTATTACACACCGGATTACACTCCAAAAGATACCGATCTTCTAGCTGCGTTCCGTATGACACCCCAGCCAGGTGTTCCTCCCGAAGAAGCAGGTGCGGCTGTTGCGGCTGAATCTTCCACAGGTACTTGGACAACTGTGTGGACAGATTTGCTCACCGACCTCGATCGCTACAAAGGTCGTTGCTATGATATCGAACCAGTTCCGGGTGAAGACAACCAATATATTGCCTACGTTGCCTATCCTTTGGACTTGTTTGAAGAAGGTTCTGTAACCAACGTGTTGACCTCAATTGTCGGTAACGTATTTGGTTTCAAAGCTTTACGGGCATTGCGTCTAGAAGACATCCGTTTCCCAGTAGCTTACATCAAGACCTTCCAAGGGCCTCCTCACGGTATCCAAGTTGAGCGCGACAAGTTAAACAAATACGGTCGTCCTTTGCTGGGTTGTACCATTAAGCCCAAATTGGGTCTTTCTGCTAAGAACTACGGACGCGCTGTATACGAGTGCTTACGCGGTGGTTTGGACTTCACCAAAGACGACGAAAACATCAACTCCGCACCATTCCAAAGATGGCGCGATCGCTTTTTGTTCGTAGCTGAAGCTATCAACAAAGCCCAAGCAGAAACTGGTGAAATCAAAGGTCACTACCTAAACGTCACTGCCCCCACCTGTGAAGAAATGCTGAAGCGGGCTGAGTACGCTAAAGAACTCAAAATGCCCATCATCATGCATGACTACCTCACCGCAGGCTTCACCGCCAATACCACATTGGCTCGTTGGTGCCGCGACAATGGTATATTGCTGCACATTCACCGTGCTATGCACGCTGTAATTGACCGTCAAAAGAACCACGGTATCCACTTCCGTGTATTGGCTAAAGCTCTACGTTTGTCTGGTGGCGATCACATCCACACTGGTACAGTAGTTGGTAAGTTGGAAGGTGAGCGCGGCATCACAATGGGCTTCGTTGACCTGTTGCGTGAAAACTACATTGAGCAAGACAAGTCTCGCGGTATCTACTTTACCCAAGACTGGGCTTCTCTACCTGGTGTAATGGCAGTTGCTTCTGGTGGTATCCACGTATGGCACATGCCCGCGCTGGTAGAAATCTTTGGTGATGACTCCGTACTACAATTCGGTGGTGGTACTCTGGGACACCCTTGGGGTAACGCTCCTGGTGCAACCGCTAACCGCGTCGCCTTGGAAGCCGTTGTTCAAGCTCGTAACGAAGGCCGTAACTTGGCTCGTGAAGGTAACGATATCATCCGTGAAGCTGCCAAGTGGTCTCCTGAACTGGCTGTTGCTTGCGAACTGTGGAAAGAAATCAAGTTCGAGTTTGAAGCAATGGATACCGTCTGATCAAAAGCTAGGAGTTAGAAGTAGAGACGCGATTAATCGCGTCTCTACAAGAGTTAAGAGTTAAGATTTGCATAAATTCATAACTCATAACTCATAACTTATAACTCTTCAGGGCTGGGGTCAAGCATGAATCTTAAGCAAATTGCGAAGGACACAGCCAAAACTCTCCAAAGTTATCTGACTTATCAGGCTCTAAGGACAGTATTGGCACAGCTAGGCGAAACTAATCCGCCATTAGAACTTTGGCTACATAACTTTTCGTCTGGCAAAATTCAGAATGGTGAGTCATTCATTGAACAACTGTTGCGAGAAAAACCAGATTTGGCTTTGCGAATCATGACTGTCAGAGAACACATTGCGGAAGAAATTGCAGAATTTTTACCAGAAATGGTACGCACTGGCATTCAGCAAGCCAACATGGAACAGCGTCGCCAGCATTTAGAGCGCATCACACGAATAGACACATCTAACCCCAGTCTGCAACCAGAACAGCAAGCAACTTCAGATCAAAATTTGGATAACTTATCCAATTAGTTCGGTCAATCTACTAGTAAAAATCGCAACCCATTATCAAAAGATATGCAAACTTTACCAAAAGAGCGTCGTTACGAAACCCTTTCTTATCTGCCCCCTCTGTCTGACGCTCAAATTGCCAAGCAGATCCAGTACATTTTGAATCAAGGTTACATCCCAGCGATCGAGTTTAACGAAACTTCTGAGCCAACAGAATTATATTGGACACTGTGGAAGCTGCCTTTGTTCGGTGCTAAATCTACTCAAGAAGTATTGAGCGAAGTTCAAGGATGCCGTTCTCAATTCAACACCAGCTATATCCGTGTTGTGGGTTTTGACAACATCAAGCAGTGCCAAATTCTCAGCTTTATTGTTCACAAACCCAACAAAGCCAACAGATACTAAGCCTAGTAAGTTGGAATTAATCATGGGATAGTTGAAGCAATTTGTCTATCCCCGTATAGGAGAGGTAGAATTATCTGCCTCTCCTTTTTTATAATTAGGTGCGGATTGGAGTGTATTGCAATAGTCAAAGGATGGTACAAACGTGCCATACAAGAAGTATTTGGGATCTTAATATCATTGAGAACTTTAAGCATTTATATTTCACCATCTAATGCATTATCCGAAGCGTCCCGGTTGGTGGGAGAATAGAGACGAGAAATGATGCAAGTCTTGTGTTATCTCCAGCCCAAAGGAATCTGTAGAAATGTGGAAACGAATTGTATTAATTTTGCTATTGGTGTTGAGCTTCAGTCTGAGTAATTCGGATGTAGCGGCTGCGGCTGGACTCAAAAGCTTTGTAGACAGTAGTGATGGCTATCAGTTTTTATATCCTAACGGCTGGCTGCCAGTTAAAGTTGCCGATGGACCAGATGTAGTTTTCCACGATTTGATTGAGGTGTCTGAAAATGTTTCGGTTGTGATTAGCCCAGTTCCAGAAGGCAAAACTTTGTCAGAATTGGGAACCCCAACAGAAGTAGGATACAAATTAGGAAAAGCGGCTCTTGCGCCTCCTGACTCTGGTCGTTCGGCTGAATTAGTCAATGCCGCACAGCGAGAAGTAGACGGTAAAACATACTACCTTTTAGAGTATGAGGTTAATCTCCCAAATCAACAGCAACGACACAACATCGCTAGTGTTGCTGTGAGCCGTGGTAAACTTTTTACCTTCAACGCCTCAATTCCTGAAAAACGTTGGCAGAAAGTCAAACGAATGATTGATGAGGTTGTCAATTCTTTTTCTGTTTATTAATTAGGGAGTAGGGAGACATCAATTAAAAATTAAAAATTAAAAATTAAAAAAAGACTGAGGGAAAAGGGGAACAAGGGAAATAAGCAATGCCTAGTACCCCATCCCCAATTACCAAGTTGGTCAGATTATGAAAATTCCACCTTTTGTACTTGCTTCAGCTTCTCCAGCCCGACGCCGCTTGCTGCAAACTGTTGGTATTGAACCGATAGTTCGACCTAGTGACTTTGATGAGTCGCAAATTGAACTAAGTGAACCAGCAGAATTGGTCAAAACTCTTGCCCAGTATAAAGCAGAAACTGTAGCCCCACAGTTTGAATCAGCTTTGATTATGGGTTGTGATTCAGTTTTGTCCATCAATGGTGAAATTTACGGCAAACCAGCAGACTTCTCTGAAGCGATCGCACGTTGGCAGATAATGCAAGGTAACTTTGGCGACTTGTACACAGGTCACACCTTAATTGACCATGACCAAAACCGTACTTTAGTCAAGTCACAAGTTACAAGAGTTTACTTTGCTCAAATGAGCGAGAAGGCAATTAAAGCTTATGTTGCCACAGGTGAACCCCTCAAGTGTGCTGGTGCCTTTGCCATTGAAGGTTTTGGAAGTTTCTTCGTGGAAAAAATTGAAGGCTGTCACAGCAATGTAATTGGACTCAGTTTACCCCTGCTGCGGCACATGTTAGAGGAACTGGGATACGATGTCACTGATTTGTGGCAATAGTCGTTTATCCTTTGTCCAAAGTTAATGACTAATAACTATAACGGTTCTCGACCCAGTAAGGTACAACTTTGACCTCACTTCCATTCTTCTCTCCTTGTAGGAGAGAGGCTTTGAATTTTTCCCCCTTCCCGCTTCAGAAAGGGGGTTACGTCTGTTTGCATACCTGTACCTCACCAGATTGAAAATGGCTATAACCTAAGTTTTGTGTAATTTACTAACGAAAATTAGTTTGACAATCTACTGTTTCAAATCATGTTTCAACAAACGTTTGAATAGCGTATAAGTTGTATATTTTGTGCAAAAAAAAGTTAAATTTTAACGATAGCTTAGAAAACATTAATTAAAATTATCTTGGAAGTACTACAATAATATTAAAGCTAAAAATAAAAATATTTATTCCTCAAAATAGATCAAAAAATTGGATAAAAAATAGTGAATGCATCGACTTGGAGAAATATATTGTTTTAATTTATTTATTTTTGAAGGGCAAACTGAACGATGGGATATGTCGGGAGATAGATATGTAAGTCAAATTAATCATGACGGAAAGAAACTTGTCTGATTTTTACAGCAAGCTTGGTGATAAAAAACAACAATAAATAAGAGAAAAAAATGCCTAGACTTGTAGGACAGCGCTCTAATACTGGAGCAAACATCACCGTTCTCATCATCCTTGTCGCCATCTTTAGTGTACTCCTTGAATACTTTGGCGTTATTGACATCGTTCCCGGTTTTGGTAGAGAGGGACGATATTTTCAGCTAAAAATTCAGCCAACCAACGAACAAGTCACTAAATAACCCAATTAATAATAACTGCAAGGGATAGAGAAATGCGTAAAGGTAGTGATGTGATCGATAAAGTAGTCGTCACCTCTGACAAGGGTAAGAAAATTCAGCGAATTCTAGATTTAATTTTTGATCACAAACGTAATCAGCTTTTAGGTTTCCTGGTTGAAGAGAAGGGACTATTTCGGGATGCAAAAGTCATTCCCTTACAAGAGGTGCAAGCGATCGGGTCAGATGCGATCATAGTTAAATCAAAAGAATCTGTTGTTAAGGCACATCGTGTCCCTGCAATTAAAGAGATTCTGCACCAGAATATCGTACTAAAAGGAACAAGAATTCTGACCACTGAGGGACTTTACCTTGGTGGACTGGTGGATTTGTTCTTCGATGAGCATAGTGGACTGGTGGAAGGATACGAAGTTTCTGGCGGTATATTTGCCGATGCTTACTCCGGGCGATCGTTCGTTCCCGCTCCCGAAACACTGACAATTGGTTATGATGTTGCCTTTGTGCCTCCAGAAACTGCTCAGATGATGGAAGAACAGGTTGGTGGTATCCGGGGAGCCGTCCAAGCAACTGAAGACAGGTTCCAAGAATCGGCTCAAACAGCTAACCGCAGGCTACAGTCAGCCAGCCAAGCGGCAGGTGAGCAACTGCAAAGCTCAGTAGAGAACGTGAACCGCAGGCTACAGTCAGCAAGCCAGAATGCAGGTGAGCAACTACAAGCCGCAACTGATGCTACTAGCAGCAAACTGCAAGACCTCAATCGAAATGCAGCTGCCTCCTTGACAAACAATTTGGTTGACCCTGCCAAGCAAAAAGTATACGTGATTGGCAAGCATGTTGAGCGGGATGTGCTAACTCCAGACGGTAGTGTACTGCTACTACAGGGGCAGTCAGTCACCCTAGTCGATGCAGAAGCGGCTGAGCGCATAGGTATCCTTGATGAACTCTATCGAGCCACGGGTGGCAGTCTGACTGCAAACATTAGCCGCAATTTGAAAGCAGCAACAGAATCTACTAGCAATCAAATTGGGAGTGCAACGATGAGCAGTGCTGCTAATCTACGTCACTCGGTTGATGGGCTGGCAACACAAGTACGTGTGGCGATCGAGCAGGCAAGAGGGCGCAGAGTTTTGCAAACAGTACGTGCTGACGATGGCTTAATTATTGCGGCATCTGGGCAGATTGTAACTGAATCCGTCCTTGCTCGTGCCCAGACTTACGGCAAACAAGCAGAATTACTGAACGCTGCTGGTCTGGTGGCAACCGCAGTTCGTTCTACCACAAGTGACACATGGTTAGAAACCAAAGTTCAAGTGCGCCAGGGGGCAAGCGTCGCCCAAGAAAACCTCAACACTTTCTGGCAAGCCTTGAAACAGAAGGCAGAAATGCTACAAAGACGCAGCACACGGGCGATGAGGAAGCAACGAATTGAACTTGCACTGGGTCGTCCAGTTACCCGCGTCATTCTTGATCCAGAAGACAACGTGATTCTGAATGTGGGTGAATTGATTACGCATCGTGCTGTGCGTCAGGCTGAAGAAGGTGGAGTCCTGAATATCTTAGTGAGTTCGGTCTATATTAAGGAGCCAGAAATATCCGATCAAGAGCTACGTGCCCAAGAACATGGAATGGCAGCCCTGGTGCATCACGATAATGGGCGATCGCAACTTGAAGCCAAATCAATCTCAGTAATTTAATGCTCGACTTTAAGACCTTTGGGCATTTGTTTCGTGTCTTGTGCCTTATCCGGTTCAATTGCCGCTACGGTTATAGCGTTTATTTGCGGTAACAGGCATCATCTACAGTGATAGGATGTCGAACATACGCTGCCAGTAGCTTTTGAGTTGTCGTTTTGGAAGACAATAAAAGTGCTTCGTCAAAATTAAAGGGGTTGAGAAGTAGCAAAAGGTCTAACCAATTAGAAGCTCTTAACTGCTGTAAACTTCGAGATAAAGCCTTCTTGCTTGCATAGCAAAATCTGGTCTATGAAAATCTAGTTTCATAGCTTTCTATTAGCCTTCAAAAATGGGCTAATCTAAAATTATTTTTGTAACCTAGACTACAAAATAAATAATCCTTGTGAAAAGTATCTGTCTTATAAATTTACGTTGGCTGGGTGTAAGTGTTTGCTTGTATTGCAGACCACAACAGATATGACACGACAAGTTGTAAACTGGCCACTAGATCGCATTCCCAACTAGAATATGTCATTTACTTCTATGCCCTCGCTGCGTGAGCAACAACATCCCCTAATTCGTCAGCTAGCTGATTGTATTGAGGCAGCTTGGCATCAGCACCTGGATTTATCCCCCTACCATTTGCCTAATGAGTTGGGGTATGTGGAAGGTAGATTAGAAGGCGAAAAACTGACGATTGAAAACCGTTGCTATCAAACGCCCCAGTTTCGGAAAATGCACTTGGAACTGGCGAAAATCGGAAATATGCTGGATATTTTGCACTGCGTCATGTTTCCTCGTCCAGAATACAACCTGCCGATGTTTGGTTGTGATTTAGTTGGAGGTAGAGGTCAAATTAGTGCAGCGATCGCAGACCTTTCTCCGATTCAGTTAGAGCGCACCTTACCAGAAGCTTATACTTCTGCACTGACACAGCTAACAGTGCTTAACTTTTCCCAACCCCGTGAATTACCAGAATGGGGAAATATTTTTTCAGATTTTTGTATCTTTGTGCGCCCCAGTTCCCCAGAAGAGGAAACAATGTTTCTGTCGCGGGTGCGAGAATTTTTAGACATTCATTGTACCCAAGCGATCGCCTCTAGTCCTGTTTCCGTTGAACAAGTCACACAAAATCTTGCCGGACAACACAACTACTGTACCAAACAGCAGCAAAACGATAAAACCCGCCGTGTACTAGAAAAAGCCTTTGGCCCAGTTTGGGCAGAAAATTACATGACTACAGTTTTATTCGATCTCCCAACTTAATCATCTCCTCCATCTCCCTCATCTCCCCTATCTGTAGGCTCTGTTACGTTTTCAGCTAACGGATAAATGTAGAATTCATTCAACGAGAGTTTAATGGAGTTCCAAAACAGCAACAGGGAGAATAGTAAGGTCTTTGAAGCGAATATCACAAAATGGTTTGTTGTCTAGGTAGGTGCAAACAACTAGAGACAGCTAACTCATTGACCAGAAAATTAAGGAAACTGTGATATTAGGAATGTTCAAGTTGACCCTTCGACTTCGCTCAGGGTGAACAGACATTTTTTAGTTAGTTAATTGTTGATTTACTTAAGGAAGACTAACTTTTGTAGCAAGATTGTGTCCAACAAAGGCAACAGTCTATTTTTGACGTTTCTTTTCAATTTTGTGACTAACTATAGCTGTAATGAATGTAGCAGTAAAGTACCGCATCATACCAATTTAGAATTTTTTATAGACACATGATATGTCGCGTCTCTATATCTAGATTCATACTGCTTGTAAATTCTGCTAACTCCCATTGCACTCATGTCTCAATAATACTCAGAGTTATTGAATAGCCAGCTACTATAGCGTTTCTCAGTTTCAATACACACCTAAACCTAGTAAGCCTCAAAGCTTCTCTCCTTTTAGGAGAAAGATCAAAGTGTATTGCATAGATAATGATACCAATTTGAAAAAAGAATGCGACAGATACATACTCCCAAACCTTTGTTCTGTCTGGCTTTCTTAATTTTGAATTTTGTTAGCGCAGCGTAAAGCCTTCTCTTTCAGAGACGCTAACGCGAACGGCATAGCTTCTCTACGAGACGCTACACGAACGCTTAGAGCGAGTCCGTGTACTCTTACAGAGAAGCAAGCTACGCGTAGCGTCTCGTAGAGAGCGTCATTTTGAATTTTAAATTGGTATGAGCAGCTATAGAAAACACCATTTTGTAAAGCCATAGTGTTGAACGTTCATCACACAATGGATTTTTAAGCCATACCCAGCTTGAAACCACTGTTGTTTGTCCTAACAGCTGGCTGTTGATTAAAAACCTTTTTATTTTTACTTCCATCAGCACAATTCAGGTAAATGGGCAACATACTATGTCAAGGGTGACTGAAAAGCCGAAGCCAAGTGAACAGACACTAAATCATGAACAACCTAACATTTGGTGGGGTATCGCTGTAGCCGTGCCAGTAGTAATCGCCGCTGGGATACTAGGTACGGCCAAAATCGAGCAGTTAAGAAAACTAACTACATCCGTACCAGTAATGCCATCTACCAATAGCATTAGCGCTGTAGGGCGTTTGGAACCGCGAGGTGAAGTTGTTAAATTGTCTGCTCCATCATCAGGATTAGCGCCATCGTCACGAATTCAACAACTTCTGGTGAAAGAGGGTGAACAGGTAAAGCAAGGTCAAATTGTGGCAATTTTGGACAACCGCGATACCCAAGTAGCCGGACTACAAGAGGCAAAAGCGAAAGTCCAAGAAGCCAGTGCGAATTTAGCGCAAGTCAGGGCTGGCTCTCCAAGAGATATTCAAGCTCAAAGAGCAGTTATTGCTCGCCTACAAGCGCAGTTAATTGGGGAAAGGAATGCTCAACAAGCAACGATCGCGCGGATTGCAGCTCAGTTAAGTGGTGATAAACTTGTCCAACAAGCAACTGTGAATCGCCTAGAAGCTGAACTCAGTGGGCAAAGAGATGCTCTCAGAGCGACGCTTACACGTATTAAAGCCGAACAGCGTAATGCTCAAGTCGATGCCGGACGCTATGATTATTTATACAAAGAAGGTGCTATTTCTGAGCAAGAGCGGGACAGAAGACGCTTAAGTGCAATAACTGCTAATCAGCAGGTGGCTGAAAGCCAAGCTACCCTAAAGCAGACATTGGCAACTTTGCAACAGCAACTTGCTGAGGCTAGAGCCAACCAAATACAAAATTTAGCAACTTTGCAACAGCAGTTAATCGAAGCTAAAGCTAACCGCGATAAAGCTGTAGCAACTTTGCAAAGACAAATCGATGAAGAAAAGGCCAAACTAAGCAGAATTTTAGATGTTAGTCCTACCGATGTGCAAGTAGCGCAAGCCCAAGTTAGTAATGCGATCGCAAATGTCAGAAAAGCCGAAGCAGAACTAAGGTTAAGCTACGTTCAAGCACCAATCGCTGGAGAGATTTTAAAGGTTTACACCAAATCGGGTGAAGCGATCGGCGCAAATGGCATTGCTGAAATTGGCCAAACCAAGCAAATGTTTGTCATTGCTGAAGTCGCTGAAGACAGCATTGGTAAAGTGCGTCTTGGTCAAAATGCTACTATCACCAGTGATAACGGCGCATTTAGTGGCGAATTAAAGGGAACTGTCACTGAAATTGGCAGAAAAATTGGTAAAAAAGATGTGCTGAATACAGATCCAGCAGCAGATGTGGATGCCAGAGTTGTAGAAGTTAAAATTGCTCTATCTCCAGAAGATAGCCAGAAAGTTTCTGGTTTAACTTACGCCAAAGTTATTGTCGATATTAATAATTAATTAAGTTGTAGGTGAGCAGTAATCCCAATCCATAATTTGATATTTTGGATTAAAAATATTCTTTAATAGTCTGTTTAATCAATTTTAAACATTCTATCAATCCGGTACGGGTGTCACCATAATAGGTTGAAAATCTAAAATCACTAAACTTGCTGAGACGCCTATAAAATGAATCAAAAAATTACTTTGTCATGGCTACAACTGACAAGAGAAAAAACTCGCCTAGCTGTGGCTTTAGCAGGAATTGCTTTTGCCGATATTTTAATGTTTATGCAACTCGGCTTTCGGGATGCTTTGTATTATAGTAACGTTCGATTCCATAACAGCTTGCAAGGCGATATTGTTTTAATTAATAGTCAATCTAACGCTATATTGGCGATGAGAGGCTTTTCTCAACGGCGATTATATAAAGCTTTAGAATTACCCACAGTTCAATCAGTACATCCGATATATTTGGACTATACAATCTGGAAAAATCCTGTTACAGGAAGGCCTCGGAGTATCCTGATATTTGGAATGAACCCAGAAACTAACCTACTTAACTTACCTGGAGTTCAAGAAAATTTAGATAAACTTAAACTACCTGATGTAGTTCTATTTGATCGGTCTTCTAGGGTAGAGTATGGCCCGATCGCTGCTAGTTATGAGCAAGGAAAGACTGTAACAGCAGAAGTACGAAGGCGGCGAGTTAAAGTAGAAGGGCTATTTACTTTAGGCGCATCATTTGGCGCAGATGGTAATTTAATTACCAGTGATATAAACTTTTTGCGAATATTCAGCAATCGTCAAAAAGGATTAATTGATATTGGGCTAATTAGATTAAAACCGGGAGCCAATGCTAATGTTGTTGCCCAAGAATTACGAAAGTATTTACCTAATGAAGTAAATGTTTTAACTAAACAAGAATTTATTGAGTTTGAGCGTAATTATTGGGCAAATAGTACAGCTATTGGCTTTATTTTCACATTAGGGACTGTCATGGGTTTCATTGTGGGGACTGTAATTGTTTATCAAATTCTTTATACAGAAGTTGCAGATCATTTAGCTGAGTACGCTACCCTCAAGGCAATAGGTTACACACAAAACTATTTATTGACGGTCATTCTTCAAGAAGCTTTATTATTAGCTGTTTTAGGCTATTTTCCTGGAATAGTTTTTGCCTTATTTATGTATAACAGCGCCAGAAATGCAACACTTTTACCAGTTTTTATGAGTTTTGATCGAGCGGTAATGGTATTGATTTTGACTATGCTAATGTGTATTATTTCTGGTGCGATCGCAGTTAGAAAATTACGCTCTGCCGATCCAGCAGATATCTTTTAATTAATTCAATATTAATTAAAAGATATTAATAATAAGTTTGATTTATGATAATAACTAAGCAAATTTAATTTCTGACAGTCACTACAGTTAAATTTTGGAACTACTAATTTATATCTAACAAAAATATGATCGAAAAAGAACCTGTAATCGCAATTAAAAATCTCAATCACTTCTATGGCAAAGGCGCACTGAGAAAACAGATATTATTTGATATCAACCTAGAAATTTATCCCGGTGAGATTGTGATTATGACTGGGCCATCAGGTTCAGGTAAAACAACATTACTGAGCTTAATTGGTGGTTTGCGGTCTGTACAAGAGGGAAGTTTAAAATTTTTAGGTGAAGAACTTATTGGCGTCAGTCAAAACAAATTAGTGCAGATGCGACGCAACATTGGTTATATTTTCCAAGCTCACAATTTGCTAGGGTTCTTGACAGCCAAGCAAAATGTGCAAATGGCAGTAGAATTGAACGATAATATTTCTCAAACAGAAGCAATGGCTAAATCAAAAGCTATGCTAAGGTCTGTTGGTCTAGAAGAACGAGTCGATTACTACCCAGACAATCTTTCTGGTGGACAAAAACAAAGAATTGCGATCGCCCGCGCCTTGGTGAACCGTCCTCCCTTGGTATTAGCAGACGAACCAACAGCAGCATTAGACAAACAATCAGGACGTGATGTTGTGGAAATAATGCAGAGTCTAGCCAAAAATCAGGGAACTACCATCTTATTAGTGACACATGACAACCGCATTTTAGACATAGCCGATCGCATCGTCGAAATGGAAGATGGTCTTCTAACCCGTAATTCCCCCAATACAGTTATTCAGTCATGATTTTAGTCATTAGTCATTTGTCCTTTGTGAATGACCAATGACTAATTACCAATGACTAATAACAGCCATAATTTATTGTCTAGCCGAGCCTGATTTTTTAATTCCAGATGACTTTGGTGGAGTTGGAGTATTTGGTTGACGACTAGTACGAAAAGTTACATTCACGCCTTCATTCGATTGTTCCAGCACCAGTAGAGGCGTAGGTTTAGCCTTTTGATCCCAATGCATGGTAGCAATCCGACCTTGAATTATTGGTTGCCAACTATCTTCATCTTCTATGGGGCTTAGGTAAGTTTCTATACAATCAATAATTTGACTAATAGTCGCAGAAGTTGCTTGCGTCGGTAACTTCATTAACTTGATTTGAATCCGAAACAGCACCCGTTTAGCAGAATTCCCTGGACTACCAGTCTCATACTCTACATCAAAAATTTCATCTACTTGCCGTCCAGCGCTATTAGCAATTCCGACCGATCCAACTTGTGCTTGATTTGGACGCAGGGCTTGAGAAATTTTTTCTTTAATCTGAATCTTTATTTGATTAAGAATTGCAAAATGAAACACCTCCTCTGACATCCGCATTCGCAGATAATCCAGGTTAAAGTCCCGTGAGTTCACCAAATCGGGATTAGTTTCCATTTTGCGAATTGTTTCCAGCGCCAGCTTAAATTTTTTCTCTAGTTCTCGCGCACGGAATTGTTCAAACTTAAGTTTTTTCTCCAGCTTATCCATCTGGAGTTTAATATACACAATCAAAGCAATCACCACTAAAGCCAGTCCTCCAGAAGTTACCAACAATAACGGTGGTATTTGAGGATTACTTGCTGGTACTTCCTGGGATGCCTTTTTAGTAGTCTTTTTCCCAGAGGATTGGGCAAGAAACATTGAGGTGGACATGGTTGGAAACTGAAAAACTTGACTCCTGATGTTTAGGATGCCCAAATCTTCAAGGTCATCTTGCTGTATGATTAATATTTTTTACAGCGTTTTAGAAACCGTATATGTCCAGACACTTGAGCCTCCATCCCCTATCTGAGGTTTCATCTACAAGTTTTAGCAATATTCGTCTGATAGCCACAGATATGGATGGCACTCTGACTAGACAAGGAAAATTTACTCCTGCACTGCTGCAAGCTTTAGAGGATTTAGCCGCAGCTGACATTAAAGTGCTAATTGTCACAGGACGTTCTGCTGGGTGGGTAAGTGGATTGAGTAGTTTGATGCCAGTGGCAGGTGCGATGGCAGAAAATGGTGGTTTATACTTTCCACCTGGAAATCAGAAACCAGTAGTTTTAACACCCATTCCCGATTTAGTTCACCATCGCCAGCACTTGGCTACAACTTTTGAGAATTTACAAACTAAATTTCCCCAAATCCAAGAATCTGCTGACAATCGCTTTCGCATCACTGACTGGACTTTTAATGTAGCTGGTTTGCGTGAAGACGAACTACAAACTCTAAATAATCTCTGTCAACAAATGGGTTGGGGATTTACCTATAGCAACGTGCAGTGTCACATTAAACCCCAAGGGCAAGATAAAGCTGTAGGATTGTTGCAGGTATTGCGCGAATATTTGCCCCAGTATTTATCAGAACAAATTGTCACTGTTGGCGATAGCCCCAATGATGAAAGTTTATTCGATCGGCGTTATTTTCCTGTTTCTGTAGGCGTGGCAAATGTCCTGGAATATCTGAATCAGTTGAAATATCAGCCTGCTTACATTACCACTGCTGCCGAAGGGGAAGGATTTTGTGAGTTGTCTAGTTATATTTTGAAAAGCTTACACATCTCAAGGTAGGCAGAAGTAGAGTTGTTCTACAATAATCTCGTAGCACTGAACTTACAACCATGACAGCTACTCTACCTGTTAGTGTCGAATCAGAAATCTTTTACCCCAGTGCTGATGGTCAACCAGTGGCAGAAACCTACGACCACCTTTATGCTTTACTAACTACCTTAGAAGTCCTAAAACAGTATCTGGCAAATCGTCAGGCAACAGTATTGGCAAATCAATTTCTTTACTATGCACAGGGCTTTCCCAAATTGCGGGTAGCCCCAGATGTAATGGTGATTTTTGATGTTGCACCTGGCGGTCGGGACAATTATAAAGTTTGGGAAGAGGGTCAAGTACCCACAGTTATTTTTGAAATGACATCCTTTGGGACTAAGGGACAAGACGAAATCTTCAAAAAGACCCTCTATGAACAGCTAGGTGTTAAGGAATACTGGCTATTTGACCCTAAAGGTGAGTGGGTGGAACAACAGTTACGTGGCTATCGCCTGCGGGGAGAAATTTACGAACCGATACAAGATAGACGCAGTGAACCCTTACAACTGCGCTTGGTGGTTGAGGGAAGGCTAATTGGGTTTCATCGAGAGGATACAGGGGAAAAATTACTGATCCCAAATGAACTGGCAGAAGCTTTACGACAGGAAGTTTTAGCAAGACAGCAAGCAGAAGAATTGGTAGAACAGGAACGCCAACGAGCTGAACAGGAACGCCAACGAGCTGAACAGGCAGAATTGCAGATAGAACAGTTAAAGGCAAGGTTGCGATCGCTCAATGTAGACCCCGATACTATTGAGTAACACACAGGGTCGTCGCTGGACTATAAAAATTGCTGTACGCTGTAGTAAAGACAACCCAGACTGCCGATGATACTATACTTTTACACTTTTTCCACTTTCTTGATGAGTAATAATATTTATAATCGGAGAAGTAGAATTAAGGCACTCTTCACGCAATTTACAGCTTTAAGTATTCTGCGATCGACGCTGCCGATCGCAAAATGAGAGAAACTATCGACGATCAGATCGAACAACGGCGACAAAAACCCAAACCCAAGGATCAAGAAGACCGCGAGTAGATGAGATGCTAAAACAGCAACATTTTCATCACTAAAAGCATAGTGTTGCCTGATTGTTGAGTGGGCAGCCCTATTTTCTCACCCTCAATCTATTAATCAATCTACAACTCTTCCTATTGGGTTAGCAGTCTGTGTTAACCTAGTATGGTTAACTAATCTCGCACATCTAAGAATTCGGGTGTTTTCCGATTGGGAAATACTTGGATGGAGGTTTAACCCGAATTGGAGTTGAAAAATATATGCCAGTAGTTTCATTGGCTCAAATGATGGAGTCAGGGGTTCACTTTGGGCATCAGACCCGGCGTTGGAACCCAAAAATGTCTCCTTACATTTATACTTCCCGCAATGGTGTGCATATTATCGACTTGGTGCAAACTGCCCAGTTGATGGATAATGCTTACAACTACATGCGATCGCACGCAGAACAAGGAAAGAAATTTCTTTTCGTCGGCACCAAGCGCCAAGCAGCTGGAATTATTGCCCAAGAAGCTAGCCGTTGTGGTTCCCACTACATTAACCAACGCTGGTTGGGCGGAATGTTGACCAACTGGGCAACCATTAAAACACGGGTTGACCGTCTGAAAGATTTAGAACGCCGTGAAGAAACTGGCGCACTAGATTTATTACCGAAAAAAGAAGCATCAATGCTACGTCGGGAAATGACGAAGCTTCAGAAATACTTGGGCGGCATTAAAACAATGCGGAAAGTGCCCGACATCGTGGTAATCGTAGACCAACGCCGGGAATATAACGCAGTTCAAGAATGCCAAAAGCTGAATATTCCCATTGTGTCCATGTTGGATACAAACTGTGACCCCGATGTAGTAGATATCCCCATCCCAGCAAACGACGATGCTATCAGGTCAATTAAGCTGATAGTCGGAAAATTGGCAGATGCCATTTATGAAGGTCGTCACGGTCAGCTGGATGCTGAAGATGATTACGAAGATTATGACGGTAGTGAGTATGACGATGACTACGAAGAAACCGAATATACTGATGCCGTAATTCCCGACGAGGAAACAGAAGAATAGTGCTGAGTCAAGAGTGCTGAGTGCTGAGTAAGATAGAAAGACTCAGCAAATTGGATAGTGCTGAGTCTTTATTTTTGAAGTTGTAAGTTGTGATTTGTCAATGAAGAATAAAATTGATAACTGAACACTCAAAACTCAGCACGGGCTAAACGCCCCGCTAACGCTAACAAAACTCAGTACTCAGTACTAAATTAGGTGAGTGATTACAACTCGAGGTCAAGTTAGGAATTGAGGTAAAATGGCGGAAATATCTGCAAAACTCGTCCAAGAGCTACGCCAAAAAACTGGTGCTGGCATGATGGACTGCAAAAAGGCACTGATAGAGACTGAAGGTAACGTAGAAGAAGCCGCAGACTGGCTACGGAAAAAGGGCATCTCTAAAGCGGGGGCAAAAAGCGATCGCATTGCGGCAGAAGGTCTAGTAGACACTTACATTCAGCCTGGAGGTCGAGTGGGTGTACTCTTAGAAGTCAACTGCCAAACCGACTTTGTTGCTCGTAACGAGGCTTTTAAAGCTTTAGTTAAGAATCTAGCAAAGCAAGCAGCGACAGCTGATAGTGTTGAGTCTTTGTTGGCTCAACCCTATATTGATAATGAAAGTGCGACTGTAGAAGAATCTATCAAGCAAACCATTGCCACCCTTGGTGAAAACATCCAAGTGCGCCGCTTTGTTAATTTTGCAATAGCAGAAGGCACACAAGGTGTAGTAGACAGCTACATTCACACTGGCGGTCGAGTTGGTGTATTAGTAGAACTGGGTTCTCAAACTGAGTCAGCGGCTACTAATTCAGAGTTCCAAACCTTGGCACGGAACACTGCAATGCAAGTTGCGGCTTGTCCTAATGTCGAGTATGTGAGTGTAGACCAAATCCCTGCCGAAATTGCCCAAAAGGAAAAAGACATTGAAATGGGCAAGGATGATTTGGCGAACAAGCCTGAAAACATCAAAGAAAAGATTGTTCAGGGACGGATTGAAAAACGCCTGAAAGAATTAACTTTGCTCGATCAGCCTTACATTCGCGATCAGAGTATTTCCGTGGAAGACTTGATAAAGCAAGTGAAAGCGCAATTAGGCGAAGAGATTCAAGTGACTCGCTTTGTCCGTTATATACTGGGCGAAGGCATTGAAAAGCAAGAAATGAGCTTTGCTGATGAAGTTGCTGCACAAATGGGCACCAAGTAATATTAATTAAGAGTTAGGAGTTAGGAGTTAGGAGTTAATAGGAAGTTAGCTTCATAATTTATAACTTAATAATTCTTAATTCCTAACTGCTTAAAGGACAGGTCAAGCAAATAGCCTGACCTGTATTTTATTTAGTAAAGACAGAAAATTTCGCCTTTAATTTAAAATCTAAAATTCTCTGGAAAGTTATCCTAAAATAAATTTGTACATTTGTACTATGTAATGGTTCAGATGGGCAAGAGTGAAAAATATGGCAAGAGCAATCGAGCGAATTGAGCAGGATATTGCAGCACTCCAAGAAGCGATCCGGGCGATCGCAATCGAACTACAAAGCGCTTATGCTAGTTATCTAAACACCTTGGGGCTAGCTGTACGCAAACAGTTGATTCTCGCAAGTTACCACCTCTGTACCCAAGGATATCCCGAAAACTTTCTGCATTTGTCATTGAATCAGCGCCAGCAATTGCAACAAGCCATCCGCAAGTTGGGTCAACTCGCAGCTGAACAATTGCTCATTTATCTTACAAGTGAACAATCAGGGGAAAATGAGGGAGATGAGGGAGATGAGGTGGATGAGGAAGTAATATCCTCTTCATCTTCACTATTTCTGGACACTTCTAATTCTCAATATCTCACTGCCAACACCTCTGATCCTATAGAACTGGCAAAATGGCAACAGAAATTAGAAGAAGCCGCGCAAGATATACTGAAAAAACTTTCGCACGATGCTAATCTTTTGTTACAAAAAGCTGGAGTATTACCGAAAAAATTACCAGAACCGATTTTAGCAGCAGCGGCGGCAGCGGCATCAGAAGCATCTGCTGAGGTAATGCCAGGGCCACCCAATTTATTAAACTTAGTAATTGAAATTGAAAATGAGCAACAGTCAGAAGATTCTGGACTGACTCAAATTATGGCTATTAACCTGCGGCTAGGAGAAATTGAATTTGCTGATGTGACACTTTCCTCAGAGCGCAAGCGAATCCGCAGTATTTTAGTTCAGCTAAACAAACTAGGACGAGAGTATAAAAAGAGATATAAAGAAAAGGCGATCGCTGAAGCGGAAGCTGCATGGCGTGCTAGTTGGTTTGAGGATTAGTCATTTGTCCTACCCTGCAGGAAGCCGCTGGTGCGTCTATGTCCAGAGTCAAATGACCAATGACCAATGACCAATGATTAATGAAAAACCAGATTGGATCCGATTGCACAAAGCCTTGGCAATAGAAGCTGAACGTGGCTTTACAGACTTGATGGGCAGAGAATACCGTTTCAGTGAATTTCTGAGCCTAACTTTGGGCAAATTCCCAACAGGCTTACCCCAAACTGAACGCCGCCGTTGGCAAGGATTAGCGGTGCAATTTGCTAGTTATCCACATCTAGCACTGGAAGAAAGGCAGCATTTAGTAGCAGAGACTCGTAGGTATCTTTCCCAACTACAGCAAGACGAGCAGCGGAAGGAGGAGCAGGGGGAGCAGGGGAACAGCACTTCTCTACGAGACGCTGCGCGAACGGCTACGCTCAGTGACCGAGGAGCAGACGAGCAAGGGAGAATTTATAAATCCAAAATTAAAAATCGTTCGACTGAGCGTAGCCGAAGTCCAAAATCTCCAATTGTTACTGAGGTGAGTCGGAGACTTGCACCAAAAATTGAGCAAAAACTCAGTGATTTACCAGAAATAGGTTTTAAAAAAGCTGATAATTTGGCACGGCTTGGTTTACATACCGTCCGTGACTTGCTTTTCTACTATCCTCGTGACCATATTGATTATGCGCGTCAGGTGAATATCCGCGAGTTACAGGCGGGTGAGACAGTGACAATAGTGGCTACAGTGAAGCGTTGCAACTGCTTTACTAGCCCTAAAAATCAGAAATTATCAATTTTAGAATTGGTAGTAAAAGATAACAGCGGTCAAATCAAAATTGGTCGTTTTTACGCAGGTACGCGCTTTAGCAGTCGCGCTTGGCAAGAAAGTTTAAAACGCCGTTATGCAGTAGGTAGCATTCTGGCAGCCTGTGGGTTGGTGAAAGAAAGTAAATATGGATTGACACTGGATAATCCAGAACTAGAGGTTTTGGCAAATCCAGGAGATACGATTGAGTCGCTAAATATTGGGCGGGTAGTGCCAATTTATGGACTAACTGAAGGCGTGGTGGCGAATACAGTGCGACAGGCGGTAATTGCTGCTTTACCCGCTGCGGCTAACCTGAAAGACCCTTTGCCAAGTGGTTTGCGGCAGAAGTATGGTTTGATGGAATTAAAAGATGCGATCGCTAATATCCATTTTCCCAGCGATAGCGCCGTCCTACAAGTTGCCCGTCGTCGCCTAGTTTTTGATGAATTTTTCTACTTACAACTTGGGTTACTGCAACGTCAACAGCAAGCAAGAGCGATTCAAACCAGCGCCATCCTTGTCCCACGTGGTCAACTTGTAGAGAAATTTCACGAAATACTGCCTTTTCAACTCACTGGCGCCCAGCAACGAGTTCTCAACGACATTCTCAACGATTTACAAAAACCTGCGCCAATGAATCGTTTGGTGCAAGGTGATGTCGGTTCTGGTAAAACAGTCGTCGCCGTGCTGGCTATCCTTGCAGCAATTCAATCTGGCTACCAAGCGGCGCTGATGGCTCCTACAGAAGTTTTGGCAGAACAACATTATCGCAAGTTAGTTAGCTGGTTTAATCTACTGCATTTACCAGTGGAATTACTGACAGGTTCGACTAAAACTGCGAAACGAAGACAAATACATTCTCAGCTAGGAACTGGTGAATTACCTCTGTTAGTGGGAACTCATGCCTTAATTCAAGACCCCGTAAACTTCCATCAACTGGGGTTAGTAGTTATAGATGAACAGCATCGCTTTGGGGTAGAACAACGGGCACGTTTGCAGCAAAAAGGCAATCAACCTCATGTGTTAACTATGACAGCTACCCCAATTCCCCGAACCTTAGCACTGACGATACACGGGGATTTGGATGTGAGCCAAATTGATGAGTTACCACCGGGACGGCAAAAGATTCAGACAACAGTATTGTCAGGTCAGCAACGCAACCATGCTTACGACCTGATCCGCCGAGAAATTGTCCAAGGTAGACAAGTTTATGTGGTTTTGCCTTTAGTGGAAGAATCAGAAAAATTAGATTTGCGATCGGCTGTTGACGAGCATCAAAAGTTACAAGAAAGTGTTTTTCCCGACTTTCAAGTTGGGTTGCTACACGGTCGCATGAGTTCAGCCGAAAAGGACGAAGCAATTACTAAATTCCGCGATAACCAAACGCAAATTTTGGTTTCTACTACTGTTGTTGAGGTTGGTGTAGACGTACCTAATGCTACAGTAATGCTCGTTGAAAATGCAGAACGATTTGGCTTATCGCAACTGCACCAACTGCGGGGGCGCGTTGGTCGGGGCGCGGCTCAGTCCTACTGTTTATTGATGAGCAGTTCTAGAAGTCCTGATGCTCAACAACGGTTGAAGGTGTTGGAACAATCTCAGGATGGCTTTTTCATCTCCGAGATGGATATGCGTTTTCGTGGCCCAGGGCAAGTATTGGGAACTCGTCAATCTGGAGTGCCAGATTTTACCTTAGCGAGTTTAGTTGACGATGAGGAAGTTTTACTTTTAGCGCGGCAAGCAGCGGAGAAAATAATAGAAATGGATGTTACTTTAGAGCGTTGGTATTTAATGAAAGAAGAGTTGAAGTATCGATATGAGCGATTGATGGGTGGGGCGATTTTAACTTAATATATCTTATCTGTTTCCTCTTCCTGCTTCGGGTTGTTAAATAAGGTCGTCAGCCATTCCAAACTCGTTTAGCATCTCTCTCAGCTTATGTTGTGTATAGTATTTTATTATTGTGATTTAAATGGGGCAGAAGAAGTTACATTGTGATAAATCCAAAAATTCAACAATTATCTGATCAAGATTTACTAATTTACCGAACAAAGAATCTAGAAGTCCCCTACGATTTCAACGCTGGGGATGAAAGTATTTTGAGCTACTCATTAGTTTTGAGTGACAAAATACCATTGACATTCTCTTGTAAGTTTTCAACATCTAAGTTGAGTAAGGGTATCTCCCACGGACACGAGATTGAAATTTGTCAAGTAATTGTCAATGCTGACAAGGTAGGTATTGTTATTAAAAATGTAACACGACTGCCTGAAAAGGCACGTCTAACTATTAATGTAAATTATGAACCTATATACATAGGTTCTCATGCTGATGTAATCATTTTTCAAGCAATACCGCATTGGATAACTGTAGCTGCTAGTTTGGTTAATTCAAATCAAATAGCGCCTAGTTGGCTTATCACAGTTAATCTGTTGAAACAATTACAGTTTGAAGTGGATAGATTCTGGGATACCAGTACACGAAAAAAATTCTTACCGTTTTCAGAAGAGAACTACAGGATAGCTCTTATTGAAAGCGCAAAACAAGCTCCTAATAATTCAAAGTTGTTACGAGCAGTCTCCCATAGTTCAGAAATGTATGAAAAATTGTTTGAAAATGTTGATTCTCCTAGTGGTAGTATTCCAGTCGCAGCAATAGAACCATATCATGAACTCTCATCTTTTGAAGAGATTATGAATGAAATAACAGCAGAGGGCAGAGGTTATAGCGGTGCAAAGTAGTCAAAAGCTAAATAATTAATAGTAGCCAATCAATCGTGAGATTGCGGCGGGTTACTTGCACCTTTTTTAATTCGTCAAACTCACGTTGGATTAGAGACTTTTTTTACGTCGAACTCAGGTTAATTTAACACACCACTTTTCAATCACGATGCTTGCTGCATTTGAGTATACGCTTCATAGACACCTTTCACGTTGTACCAGTTGAGGAAAATCCGGGCGATTTCTAAAGCTAATTGCGGTTTACCTAAATTAATTAGCCATTGCAATAACGGAGCCATTGTCCGTTCATTTAACACACCATTAAGTGACAAAATTCCCCAAAGTAAGCGATGCAGCCAAGTCATTTGTATCATCATTCGCACTTCCCATGTGGGATGCTTTTGATAAAACAAAACTCCCATACGTCCGCGTTGAATTTCTTGGTCAATCAATCGGGGAATTTGCTCTAAGTTAAATGCTGGATGCCAGTGATATCCTACGGCTTCTGGACATTTAATTAGTGTTAAACCTAGTTTTTTTAGCCGCACACCTAATTCTAAATCTTCCCAGCCATAGAGTCGAAAACTAGTATCAAAAAGTCCGGCTTGCTCTAAATAATGTTTGGGAATTGCTACATTTCCGGTAGCAAAAAAAGCTGCTGAAAAATCGGTTACTTTGTAGGGTTCAGCAGTTGGGTTATCGAAATTACAAGTATTAATAACTGCACCGTAAGTGAAAAAGCGATCGCTCCCCAATTTCTCTTTCCCTAGCACTAGTGCATCAGTATGAGCTTGCAGGAAATTCTTCAGCACTACCAAATCACTATCAATAAAGATAATTGTGTCTCCTTGGGCCTTCTCTACTCCCAAATTCCGAGCCGCAGCTGGGCCAGCATGATCTTGCTTAAACCAGCGCACATGAGGAAACTCTTCTTTGTGTGCTGCTAACCACTCCAATGTGCCATCGGTAGAACCATCATCTACCAAGACAATCTCGTAATCAGTAACTGAACTTGGCTGACTTAACTCCTGCAACTCCAAGGCGCGGAGGCACTTTTCTAAAATCGGTTGGCGATTATAAGTCGGTATCACAACGCTGAAAAACACAGTCTCACCCACAACACTATTGATTTATCCATCTCCAGGATAGGACACATGGGGTGCTGACACTGTTCCTGACTGGATTTGTAACTTCTTATTTTGAGATTTAGTAGAGAACAAAGGCTTTAATCAACTACAAAATAAATCCCCATTAATCAAGATATAACCTAGCGTTAATTTTTAGTCATTAGATTATGTGACAAACTGAAAATTTTTTGTCTAGTTAACTAACCTAAATAGCAAACAACCTTTTGTTTAATAACAGGTTACTGACTATTCAAAATATATGGCATTTCACCTAAATAATTGATGGCTTTTTCTGTCAGTAATCAAGATTTGCCTTTATGAAATTTTTGGTGTCACAACAGAGGAGAGTTTAATGTCTAAATTAAGTCGCAGACAAATTTTAGTATTTTTTGCTGGCAGTGCTGGTGCTGCTGTCTTAAAAGACACAATTATAGATGGTGTTTCTAGTATTGCCGGAGCAAGCAACAGGCCACTGAGCTTTACACCAGTGCGCTTACCCCATTCCTTACCCGTTTATAAACAGCAAAAAAGTTTCTTGCCAACGGGAATCGGTCAAGGACAGGTAATCAATGCATCTGCTAATACAAAGTTAAATAGCTACAACGTAGTTGATGATCTGATAGTGCCACCAGAATATGAACGTTATGTAATTATCAGCTGGGGCGATCGCGTCTTTCCTAACAAAGATGAATATTTCGGTTACAACAACGATTATACGGGTTTCATTCCTCTGGGTAGAAGCAACGATGTCGGCTATTTGTGGGTTAATCACGAATACGTCAGTTTTCCATTTTCCGATCTAGCACCAGAAGCTCCTGCTGATGTTAAAGGATTGACTACCACCTTTGAATCAGTGATTGGCTGGGCTTTACCTACAAGCAGAGGTATTGAATTTGACGGCGAAGTTCTATATAACTTAGGCGGATCAATTGTCCGCATCTCTCGACGTAATTCTAGTAACCGTTATGCTGTGGTTAAAGGTGATGCAAGAAATCGTCGCCTTCATGGTCTTTCTGGGTTGGGAATTAATAGCCAAAGGAGTGATGAATATAAAAATGTCACTTCTTGGGGAAGTCGCAGCTACCAAAAAGGCGATCAAAACTATCTCATCGCAACTGGCCCGGCTGCAACCCAAGTATTTAACCTCTCCTCTGATGGATTAGGTAACAAAATTATTGGCACTAGCTATAACTGTTCTGGCGGTACAACTCCTTGGGGAACTATTTTAAGTGGCGAAGAGAACTTTCAAGGAAGTGTAGGAGCTTTTGTTGGTGTTACAGAACCAGTCAACCCTAATGGTACTCAAACAGGTTACATTGATGCTACTACTGGTAAAACTTTCGGTTTAGTTGGTGAAAAATACGGTTGGATTGTCGAAATTGACCCTGTTAATCCAAATTTCCGCCCTCGCAAACACACTTCATTGGGTCGTTTCCGCCATGAAAACGTTGCCATCCGTGCTGAAGCTAGGAAGCCGTTAATCGCCTACATGGGTGATGATAGACGTGGGGGACACACCTGGAAATTTATCAGCGCAGGTGTTATTTCTTCACTAACCAATAAAGCTAACAGCAGTTTATGGGAAAGTGGTACATTGTATGCCGCCCGCTACAATCCAGATGGTACGGGTCAATGGATACCGTTACGTTTAACCACTCCCACCAATCCTATTTCGCCATCGGTAATTTCTTCGGTGGAGTTTGCTGCTTTGGGTTCTGCTCAAAGAAATGGTCTTTTACCCCTACCAAAACGCAATGGTATTGCAGGTGAAACTACAGATGGTGGTTCCCTCGCAGTCGATCGCACCAACGAAGCAGAGAGACTACCTGCTTATCAAGGTAAGAAGCTATCTGACTTCTACACTTCCCAAGGTGCTATTCTCAGTGATGCTTTTTTAGCAGCGAATTTGGCCGGCGGAACGCCCACCGCACGTCCAGAAGATATAGAAGTGCATCCGACCACCAAAGAAGTATTCATTGCCTATACTGACGGTGCGCCAGGAGGCGACGGTTATCCAGATTCGCGCATTTTCCAGGTTGCCAAGTTAAGTACAAACGTCAACGCAACGCAGCAATCCGGGGGATTGTACAAGATTATTGAAGATAGCGCCGATGGTACTGGTCTAACCTTCCGTTGGCAAAGATTTGCTCAGGGTGGCGAAGGCGGATCAATTTCTGGTGCTGGTTTTGCAAATGTAGATAACCTAGTTTTCGACAATAAGGCAAATATTTGGGGGGTAACGGATATGTCTACCACCACTCACAATGGTTTTAATGTCGGTGCTGCCGGGACTGTAACTATCATCGACCACACAGTTAGTGGTAATGTTTCCAATTTCACAGGAGTTTTCGGTAATAACTGGTTATTCTACATTCCTACTACTGGTACTCATGCGGGAGAGGTAATACCTTTTGCTCAAGGGCCAGTGCGTTGTGAGATGACAGGGCCAACTTTCGTGGGAGATACGCTGATTATTTCCGTACAGCATCCCGGCGAAGATAGCCCAATTAATGATGGTACGATTTTAAGTCGTGAGATTGAACTACTGGATTTGAATGGTATTACATTCAATCAGACCCGGACTGTCCCTCGTGGCAGTAGTTGGCCAAGTAACATCTCAACTGCTGACGGTGGAAAGGGTCAACCTAGAAGTCTTCCCAAACCATCTGTAATTGCTATCAGACGTAAAAATCCTACTGGCAATTTTACTTAACTATGTGTGTAGAGACGTTATTATCTAACGTCTCTAGATTAATTTTCAAAGTAGGACTATTAATTTGTTACTCTAGATAGTTTTTTTGGGTTTCGTTCCCAATGCCATAGCACTAGCGATCGCTATACCACCAAGAGTCATCGGTTCTGGTACGGATGTACTTTTAGAGTAAATGACCGTACCCACCTCGGTTGTAGTCAATAAGTCGGCACTCAGAATGCTATAAAACTTTGTTCCTCCTGTATTTGGATTACCTGGATCGTTACCAATCAAAAACCGATCTTCAACCAAATAGCTCAATCCTGACAGGTTGCCATTTGTAAAGCTGACTACAGGAGATGATGGGTAATCAAAATCACTTGCCTCTGTATACTGAGTCCCCAAGTAGTCAAATACAATAGATAATCCATTGCTAACGCCTAGAGTTTCCTCGCCTAACCCGCTTAAAGTCGAGTCATCATACTGAAAAGAGCCGAAATACTGACCGGGGCGATCGCCAGATATCGCATTTACGGTGAAATCATAATTAACTAAGGCAGCTTGCGTCGGTTTAACAACAGCAGCAACCGAGATAGCAACAGCAAAAGCAGCAATGCTAATATCTTTAGCTAATTTCATCAGAAAATGCTCCGAAGCTAAAAAATGAATAATTCTGTAATTTCACTTAAATAAACTTTCAACCAATGTATATAGGTTAAGAAATAATAAACAAAAGATAATCTTCATTAAATCTTTAACTTTGGCAGTTATATATAAATTTTGTGTAAACTTATTTCAATATTTACAGTAGGTTATGGTAATCAAGACTTACGCAAACAATAGCTGAAATTCTGATTTTCAAGTAGGGGCAATACCCTGTGGGTACTGCGTTGGAGAACTCATAGAGAAAGATACAGTGTTTTACAACTTATATGAGGTACACCCCTTCCCCAACCCTGCCCTTAGTAAGGGCAGGGTTGTACCTCACGTTGGCGTAGCCTCTCATAGATAAGTTGAAATTTGCTATAGCTATTTATACCAAAAACGCCATGAATGAAGTTCATAAGGAAGCTTGAAGAAGAATTCAGGAGCGGAGCCGGAGACGCTCCGCCTCCGGTCAGAATCAAGACGCTCGCGGACTCGCTAACGCTACGCTATCAGTCGGAGATTCAGACCCGCGACTGAATTGTTGCACCCCCACCAAATCGTAGATTTGGTGGGGGTGCAAAAACGCCGGTTATTCATCCGCTTTTTCGGTCAAAATACCCAACTGAATTCTGACTCCTGATTCCTGAATTCTGTTCGATAAAAATACCTACTCCCTACTCCTCTTTGGAATTAAGCGCGGGTGAACCCGGTACGTATTTGACTTGCTCGATCGCACCAGTGTATTTAAAGACCCCATATTTTTTGTAGAGATTCCATGACACGGGACTACGGGCATCTTTACCGATGTCCAATCCTTCATAGGGAAAGCCACCAAACGTTAGCCCCAGTTTACCTGCCGCGACTTGCTGCCCATTGACAGAAAGTGTTCCAGACCCCTGACGCTTGCCCAGTGCATCGTAATTCAAATCGATGTTAAGTTGACCTGGCTGTAGCTGGACTGCGGGAAATTTAATCGACTGACCATAATTATTGTGTTCGTAGAACAGCTTGCCATCGTCAATATAGAAGATATAACCAACTTCCTGTCCACCGTGGGCAAGAATCACCCCGCGATCGCCTGCTTTATACTGAGCCTTCACCTGGATAGTATAATCGCGATCACTAACCAAGGGCAAAATGTCTGGTTGCAGTACCGAGTCACCCGCATGGAATGTCTTCGGCTTCACTTTCTCCTTGATGTAAGGCGGTACTCCTCCATGTTGGGGGGATTCTAACAGAGGATAAACTTGATACTTGAATGCCGCTGCATCAAAGGCTGTTGCCAGTTCTTTGACTTTTTCTGGATACTGGTTCGCCACATCGTTGCTTTCCGAGTAATCTTGCTTGAGGTTGTACAACTGCCACTCGGAGTCACTAAATGGTTTCCCAGTCTGATGGTCGGTGACAGCATACCAACCATCTTTGTAATACCCTCTATTGCCAGAATTCTCGTAGTATTGTTCAGTTCTTTGTTCCGGTGCATTGGCATCATTCAAAAGATAGGCAAAGCTGATACCTTCAAGAGGTTTTGTGGATTTACCATTAAACCTGTCGGGATGCTTGATGCCCGTTAATTCCAGGATGGTAGGTGTAATGTCTGTGATGTGCGTAAATTGTGTTCGGGTAGCACCCAAATCTTTGATTTTTGCTGGATAGGAAACAATCAATGGATTCCGTCTACCACCGCCAAGGGTAAAGAATTTGTACCGTTTTAGGGGTGTATTAGAAACTGTTGCCCAGCCAATTGGATAGTGAGGCGCAGTCTGAGGACTACCAATCAACTCAAACCGACTGATATCTAGGGCTTTATCGTCTGGTAAACCGGAGTAATGTCGAGCTACATTCGTCGTACCATTTGCTCCGCCTTCTCCAGAACCGCCATTATCAGAAGCAACAATAATAATTGTGTTGTTGAGTTCCCCGGTGGACTCTAGATACTCATAGAGTTTCCCAAAGTTTTGATCCAGGTTATCAACAAAGGCTGCATAGGCTTCCTGGTAACGAGCAAATAGCTTTTTATCCTCTGCTGATAGTGTATCCCAAGCTTTAACCCCTGGATTTTGGGGTGGTAGTTGAGTGTCGGCAGGAATTAGCTTTGATGCAAGTTGCTTCTGGTAGCGTTCCTGGCGCAGCACGTCCCAACCAACATCATACTTACCTTGGTATTTGGCAAGGTCTGCTGGATGAATATTAAACGGTGAATGAACAGCATTGTTGGCAAAATACAAGAAAAATGGCTTGTCTTTTGACTTGGTTTTTGCTTGTTTGAGCAATGCGATCGCTTTTTCTGTCCAGTAATCAGTAGTGAGAAAATTCTCAGGATAGCGATCGACTGAAATAGGTTTATTGTCTTCGTAGAGAATATGGGGTGTCTGGGGATGTTCTAATCCATCTAAGAAACCAAAGAAATGTTCAAACCCCCGTTGTAACGGCCAGGAATTTAATGAAGCGGTGGCGGTGCGATCGTAAGTCTGAGTCAAATGCCACTTACCTGTCAGCAGAGTAGAGTACCCATTGCTACGTAAAATTTCTGCCAGAGTCACGACATTGCTCTGAATTTCACCCGCATAACCGGGAAAACCAGGGTTTCCTTCAGCAACCCAACCGACACCCGCAGAGTGGGCATTTAATCCCGTTAGTAAAGATGCTCTTGTGGGAGAACAAAGTTGATGGGTTGTGAAGTTGCTAAACCGCAGTCCGTTAGCTGCCAATTTATCAATATTCGGTGTACTGATTTCTGAACCGTAGGGGCCTAAATCCGCAAACCCCAGATCGTCAATTAGGAAAACGACAATATTGGGGGCCTCTTTTGGTGCTATGGTGGTGCGAGATGAAGTGAGAGATTTTTTGGGTGATGGTGGCTGTGGAGTCCACCAAGGCGTTGATTCTGCCAAGGTTCTGCCGATTTTGCCTTTAAATCCAGCATAAGGTTGTGTACTTGCAACACCTGGTGGGTTCTGGGCTAAACTGCTGGCGATCGTTGTGCTAGTAACCAGCAAGATACTAAACACAACCAGTGCTAACCAAGCGATGGGTGAAACAAGTTTTTGCTTGACTTTTTGAATAAATGATGAATTCCGTTTTCTGTTCAACAGACCTGCCTCCTTGCAAGCGATAGTAGTTAAGCCAGCACATCATCTGCGCCGGATCATCTGAAAAATGCACTCATATTTCTGCTGATAAATTGGATAATCACACCCACATTGTTTACTTTGGGAGTGTGGGGTGAAATCACTTTTCCTGCTGTATACAATGCAAACAATACATCAGTTTTTTTGATGGTAATGCCTTCCCCTTAACAGACGGTTTATAGTACAAACAAATGCAAACATTATACGATATGTCTATCGAATTATCGTAGTATTAAGTTAAGCAAAAGTACATACCCCATCTAGACCTCTGTAGGGTTACTCTCAGCCGCCCGAAGGAAATATTGAGTTTGGGCGTAGTAGGTGTAGCCCTTTGCAGATATTGGGTAGCTTTTAGTGAAGGTTTAGCGATGTCTGCGACGGGCTACGCCTACACCCTCACACATAGCAATCCGATCTAAATTGTGAAAATGAACAAACCACTTTTTCTGCAAAATGCCAAGAAAAGAAAAAGAAGTTTTCACATCTAATCTAGGGCTGCTAAAGTTGCGAAAATCAGGCATGGAGATTTGCTTGTTCCTGCAACCAAGGATCTACAGGTTGTCCATCTTTGCGGCGTAATTCAATTTCTACAACCATTACTTCTTTGGAACCAGGAGGTGCGGGTTTTTTATGAAAAATAATGTCATAATCTTCTGGATTGTGCTTATGTTCTTTCAACCATTCCTGTACCTTGGTTGTGGCAAAAAATGATTGCCCTTGCTCAAACATTCGGGTAATCTGCAATTGCAGCGTGTAAGGATTTAAGCGACCCATTTTCTACCGCCTTTGTTAAGTTAATTTGAGGACAAGTAATCTACTTATTGTAGATAATCTAATGTTAATGCGAAGTAAGCATACCTGACACTTCCCATACAGGTAGAACTTCCAGTTTCACTGCCCTGTTATCTGTAATCACAAAGTCTGAAGCTTCTTTGGTGGATGGTCTAAGAAAGCGTTGATACTTTCGCATTTTGTCTTCCACTGGTTGATAAATTATTATTTTTACTGCTTGACTTTCACCATCTTTAGCAGTAATTACAACGTAGTAATATTCTAGTAGTACCTCACCAAAAATTGTCACAAAATTGACTGTACTCTACGACTAAAGTTGTACGTACACTAAGGACTAGGAAACCGATTAGTTAAAGATTGCTCAGAATTTTACACTGCTTTTACAACATTTAACTACTTAATTCTGTTATAGATTGGAGAGAGGCACGCTGCTTCAAAAACTGACCAACAGACTGAGATGGTTGTTATGCAGAGCAAAAATCAAGCTGTTTTCGCTTTAATTGTAAAAAGCACTATTGTATTTTTACCCTTACTGTTATCCGTTGGAATTGCCAGTGGACAATCTGCACCATTACCCAACCCAGCACTAACTCCGACTCCGGTGTTATCGAATTCAGAACGGGAAGAATTAGCACGATTACGAGCAGAAAGACGAATTCAACAGCAAGTCCAATCTGATTTTAAAAGCACTTTTAGCCGCACAACCATATTACTCGATGTTTGGCTAGTTATACTAAGTCTCTTTCCAGTCGCAGTGATTGCTTTGTTATGGCTGTTGCGACGGGTGATAATCCGGGAAATTGTTGATAGGGCAATGCAACAAGTCCAGGGAATGGAAAAATTACAAAATCAGCTAACCACCGTTAAACAAGAAGCTGAAAATGTTATTCAAGATGCGAAAAAAATAAATTATGAATTAGAACAGCAAACGACTGCTTTACAACAAAAAATTAAAAATGAACAAGAAAATGTATCTATTCTGATATCCGATCTAGATTTAGCTAAAGTACAGGTATTAAGTAGATTAGAAGTTGAACTAAAAAAATCTCAAGAAAATATAGAAAATTTAGAGTCAAAATTTGCTTTGGGGTTATCTAAGTTAGAGTTTGATGCTCAACAACAAAAAGATATAGCACTGGAGAATTTAGGAAAATTAGCATCTGTTATAGCAAAAGAACTGTCTAAGTTAAAGTTAGGTGTACAACAACAGCAAGAACTAGCCGTTGCTGATTTAGAAATATCAAAGTCTGAGTTCACATCTCAACTTTCTGGATGGCAGTCTGATGCTCAACAACAAAAAGATATAACTTTTGAAATTTTAACAAAATTGCAGTCAGAATTTGTAGAAAAGTTATCTGAATCACAGATTGATGCTCAAAAGCAAAAAGAGATCACAGTTGATAATCTAGGCATATTTGATCGAGAACTTAAATCTCAATTATCTGAATTGCAAATAGATGCTCAAGAACAAAAAAATAAAATTATTGATAGTTTAGCAGCATTGCAATCAGAATTTAAATTTCAATTATCTGAATTACAAGTCGATGCTCAAAAGAGTAAAGAGCTAATCATTGAAAATTTAGAAAAATCTGGTTCTGAGTTTACTTCGCAATTTTCAGAATTACAATGGAATGCTCAACAACAAAAGATTCTAATTTTAGAGAAGTTAGAAAGATTAGAAACGGAGTTTGTCTCTCAACTCTCTGAATTACAATTGGATGCCCAAGAAAGAAAGGATCTGATTCTTCAAGAACTAACTGAAATTACGCCGGAATCGATTCTAGAGGTGGTGAATTTTGAAGTTGAGGAAGAAATACAAGAACAGCCGCAAAAACCGGAATTCCCTGCTGATGAGTATGTAAAACAAGGAGACGATCTGTTTTCTCAAAGGCGCTATGAAGATGCGATCGCAGCTTACAACCAAGCAGTAAAAATCCAACCTGATGAACCTGTAAGTTGGTTAAAACGGGGTCTAACTCTAGGAAGGTTGAAACACTACCAAGATGCGATCGCATCTTATGATAAAGCGATTGCGATTCAGCCAGATTATTCTCAAGCTTGGTGCGATCGCGGCGTTGCTTTTGGTAACTTACAACAGCATCAGCAAGCCTTTGCCTCATTTGACAAAACTACACAAATCAAACCTGACGATGCCGTTGCCTGGTTAAATCGTGGTCTTTCCCTAGTAGCATTAGAACAATATGAAGAGGCAATAATCTCCTTTGAGAAAGCGCTAGAATTCCAACCCAATTCTCCCAAAATCTGGGATAAACACGGTTATACTTTGGTAAGATTGGGACGCGATGATGAAGCGATCACTAGTTTTAATAAAGCCTTAGAAATTAAGCCAGATTATGCTAGTGCTTATTACAACAAAGCAGCCTGTTACGCACTGCAAAGACAAGTTGACCGATCTCTGTTAACTCTACAACAAGCGATTGAACTTAATTCTAGGTATAAAGATGACGCAGCAACTGACCTCGATTTTGATGATATTGCCGACGATGAACGCTTTAAGCTGTTAGTTGCAGAATAAAAATCTAAAAGGAATTTGTCGTTTGTCATTCGTCATTCTCCCCCTACTCCCTGCTCCCTTGCTCCCCAGACATGGCTTTGAGTTTAGATGTAAAAGACTCAGAGCGATCACTTTTTTCGGGAGTAAATTGCCCAATTGGGGCATGAATAAGAGCAGGTGAGAGCAGTTTTGGCTGTCGTTGATGATAGTTTGGTGATGGGGAAGGCGCTGGACTTTCTTGTGAAGTTAGCCTTTGGCTGACAGCAGATAATCGCTCAAGGGTTGCCGAAGAGGTAAATTTCCCAGAAAGCGGAGACTTCAAGACGGTTTTATTGTCTCTATCTTCCTGCTTTCCCTCTTCTTCACTCAAAGATGTCTTTGGTTGATAACTTTTCAGTTGGAGAGTCGCAGTATTGCTGTGTTGATAGCCGTTGCCAATCTTAGCTGGTGGTAATTGAGGACTTGTCACTTGCTCTACAGTGGGTTCTCTCTTGGCTGGCGCTAGAGCTGGCGCAGCCATTGAGGTTAAGCTTTGCGGAAATTTGCTACAAATCATCCGTTCAAATTCCATATTGAAATGATACGTAGCCTGATCCCGGCGCTGCCAAAATACTAAAATTTGCTGCACGGAAACCCCTTTATAACGACCTTGATATAGTGCCTCAATCACTGCCAGGTGTAGCCAGTTAAGGGGGTATTGCGTTTGCCAACGCTCAACTAGCTCATTGGCACTATACCCACCGAGATCAAAACTATAGTTAATTAATAAGGCGATCGCCAAGTTGGCAGAGGTGTCTGGAAGTGTTGTTAACATCGGGCTATTAGCTTTAGGCAATAGTTCTAAAATTTGTCACCCATCGCATATTAGCCTAGCGTGCTTTTAACTACATGGTTTTTTTTCCAATAGTTGCCAAGCCGATAGGCAAGTGTTCCCTATTCTACTTATCAACTTTTAAAATGCAACCCCACATAGACTGATTTAATCGCAGATGTTTGCCCAATGGCAACTAATGCCTGATAAATCATCGCTGCAACTTCGGCGCGTGTTGCCAAACGTAAAGGTGCAAGCACTTTCGGATCTGGATAGTTGACAACTATTCCCTGTTGTGTCGCAGTTGCAACGGCTGTCCGAGCGTAGTCGGGAATGGTATAACGATCGTTATATACTTCTAAAACATCGCGATCAACAGCTGGTAGTCCCAGTCCGTTTACTAAGGAGACAATCACCTGTAGCCGCTGCACAGTTTGATCAGGGCGGAAAGTGCGATCGCTAAATCCGCCAACAAAGCCACCACTAGCCGCGATTTGAATAGCGCTATAAGCCCAAAAATCCTTGGGTACATCCGTAAAATCAGGAGTTGGGATTTTGGGAAATGGGTTAAAAGCGATCGCCACCAAAGCTGCATACTGGGCGCGAGTCATGGGTTTATCTGGCTGGTAGCTACCATCAGCAAAAGCATGAGTTAAATCCATGCTCACTAATGCCTGAATAAATGGTTCTGCCCAATGTCCGTTTAGTTCAAGAGAGGTGGGAAGGGGGGAAGGGGGCAAAGGGAGTTTTTGAGGTGGGGATTCTGTCGAGGTATCAGAGGGACTGGTGTTAACCGTTACTCGATTGATTGGGAGTAAATCTACCAAACCCTTGACTAGATCTGGATTTAATTGATTACCTACGGAAACTAGTTTTTGTGTAGTGGCATTATATAAATCAAATTCACTATGATCGCGAAAAATATTATCACCTGGATCTTCGCTATTACCTAAATCGGGGACTGCATTACCATTGACTAATAAACCACCTTGAGTATTTTTAGCAATGAGATTTTGACGCAGTACAGGTTGGGCGTTGCGAGAAAGTGCGATCGCTGTGCGATTTTCTGATAATTTGTTATTTGCGATCGTCGGAGCGGCAAAGTCACTAATTGCTATGCCTAAAGGGTTTCTTTGAAATACATTCTGCAGTACTTCTCCCTGGCTATGACCTGCTATTACTAACCCGCTAGCAGTATTTTGCACAAATATGTTATTTAAAATTGCGGGTTTGGCAGTACCAGTGGTAAACACACCTTCCCGCCCACAGTTGCTCAGAGTATTGTTACTTAAAGTAGGTGCAGCCGATTCAATCCAGATACCAGTACCTTTAGCAGAGGGATTGGTGACAGTTACACCTAAAAGACTGGCATTATCTACCAAGAGCAGCGTAATATTTTGTATACCAAAACTGGGACTTTGATACTCGCCACTCCCGGAAATTACAATCCCTGCACCAATGTTTGCTTCATTACCCACCACTGTCGCCCCTCCAGGGACGATTAGTGGAAACACTTCACCACTAGCGGCGTTGTAAGTCCCGGACTCCAGATGAATTATCGTCAGAATTTTGGTTACTTTTAAAGCACGGGTGAGGCTTTTAAATGGATTCAACCGTGAACCAGTATTGGTATCATTCCCTGTCATAGGGTTGACATAGAGTGTGACGACGAGGGTAGAGTTCACCATTAATAGTTGAGAGTCAATTGTTTTAATTATGACAATCGTAAATAACACTACTTGTAGCAAACTTTTTTACAGTAGTATCTTTGTGTATAGAAAATATATCCACCTGACTTTTTCTGGCAAGCAGATCGTGTGTACACAAAAGTTATAAACTCTTGTGCAATATTCCAAGTTCTCATCTCAATGGCATTGTTAGCCGCAACAATAGCATTGTCAGCCAAAACAATCGCGTTGTTAGTCGAAACAATGCCATTGCAACTCTAAAAGACTTGTTTGTAAACTGTAGCGTCTGTGCAGAAAAGATTAAGGTATGGGGTTCTCCGGGTTTACAGCTATTTTCAGATAAATAGACCAGAGGGTAGGGGCACAGTAATGCTCATTGGTGTCAACTTAAGCTGAAAGCTATATCGGGAGGTATTTTACACATCACCTCACGCTCTCATCCCCTAACCCCTTCTCCCTTGGGAGAAGGAGAATTGAATCTCTGGCTCCCCTCTCACGAATGGGAGAGGGGCTGGGGGTGAGGGCAAAACGTTCTCACCAAGCGGGTTTCACGTTAAGTTGATACCAATGAGCAATGCTGTGCCCCTACGATAGATGTGGTTCAAATACATGAAAACTGCTGTAATTAAGTAATTAAATAAACATACAGCAGATTTCAAGTTGGTGAGGTATACAATCTAAGTATGTTACCCAGATATAAAGCGTGTTTTACTCCAGAATTCTGAATTCTGAATTCTGAATTCAGAATTTTGCTGTAATAAGAAGCTCAAGTTTTGAGTTTTGATCTCGGTGTTCCGAGGCACTGTTTGGGTTAATATATTAAGTCAGCAACCCAGAATCCATGCTCTGTATAGAAACGAGATTAAACATTCTCATCCAGAACAGTTCCTTCTATATTGGCTCCATCCAAATTGGCTCCACTCAAATTTGTCTGGCTCAAATCTGCTTGAGTGAGATTTGCCTGGGATAAGTCAGCTACAGTTAAATCTGCACCACTTAAATCCGCTCCATCTAGATTCGCTGCTATCAAGCTTGCTTCCTGCAAATCCGCCTCACTCAATTTAGTTTCAATCAATTTAGCAACCGTCAAATCAGCGTGACTCAAATTAGCTCCTTCCATTGTTGCTCCATCCAAGATAGCTCCATCCAAAATAGCTCCGCTTAAGTTGCTACCACTGAGATCCGCATTGCTTAAATCTGCTCCATTTAAGTCTGCTTCAATTAAACTGGAGTGGGCTAAATTAGCGTGACTCAGATTAGCTCCATCTAAAATTGCTCGATCTAAAATTACGCCACTGAGATTGGCTTCTCTTAAGTTGGCCTCGCTCAAGTTGACACCAGTAAAGTCTCTGACACCTGCGGCATAGTTTTTCAGGAGTTGATCTGCTTTCATATCTGTCACTGTGCTAAGGAACGTTTAACTAATTCGTAATTCGTAATGACGCTCTCTACGAGACGCTCTTGCTAGCTTGCAACTCTTACAGAGTACGCGGACTCGCTAACGTAATTCGTAATTTTTAGGTTTAATTCCCTTTTGTCTATACGCGGCTTTGTTTGAGTGTAGGTCTAAATAAGAGTCTGAAACAGTCTTCAATTACGAATTACCTTAGCGCAGCAGTAGCGAGTCCGCAAGCGTCATTATCAATTACGAATTATTTTGATTAAGACTATCCAGACAGGCAATAAATCCCCAGCACGCGCCACGGAGGATTAGTGTTGTGAATCAAACCAGAGTGAACATTGAATCAGCTTTATTTAGATTAGCTATCCTTAACTACTGGCGCTACTACCTAGAGTTATGAATTAATTTCATACTTGGGAGGGATGTTGCCCACCTTAAAAATTTAAGCATTAGTGCAAAACGATCGCTATACTCAATTGTGATGTTCGTCTGGCAGAGGTTATGGCAAAACCAATTCGTATTCTTTTGCAGACTACGATTCCTACGACTGAAGATGACTGGAGTATTTTTCGTTTCTCGATGTTACAAGATTACTTAACATCGATTAAAGACGAAGCCGGAAACTCCTTATTTGAAGTTACGGGACGCGATTACGAATCAGATGCAGTCGGTGGTGACTCAGTTTTAAGTAGTCTCGACAAATCAGATTTTGATGAACTTTGGCTATTTGGCCTAGAGGTAGATAACGGTTTAACCGAAAAAGACATTGCCGGAATTAATGCTTTTCGGCAACGCGGCGGCGGGATTTTGACAACACGTGATCATCAGGATATGGGCTGTTCGATGTGTGGTTTAGCTGATATTGGTGATATCCACTATTTCAACACCAAAAATCCCGATCCCGATGAATCTCGTTGGAGCCGAGATGACTCATACACAACTTATATCTCCTGGCCCAACTATCATTCTGGAGCTAACGGCGATTATCAAAAAATTACCATTATTGAACCCATTCATGAACTTTTAAAAAATCCCAATTCACCTTCGGGAAGTATTGAATTTTTCCCAACACATCCCCACGAAGGCGGTATTGGCGTACCTTTGGGCAATGCAAACGCGCGGGTAATTGCCCTTGGTAAAAGTTTAGTTACAGATCGTCACTTCAATCTGGTGGTAGCGATCGAGCATCATCAAGATCAGCAGGGGAATATACTAGGACGATCAGTCGCTAACTCTAGCTTCCATCATTTAGTAGATTACAACTGGGATATTAATAAAGGTTGCCCCACTTTTGTAGATGAACCACCAGGAGATGGGATGAAAAAAGAGCCACACGCCTTAGAAGATATCAAAACCTATGTGCGTAACGTCGCTTTCTGGCTAGCAAATTGATTTTTTTACTAATTGCCGTAAGACCACGGATATATAGCAATCCTACTTGATTTGTAAGAATTGCAACCCGCAGATCCCCGACTTCGTAAAAGTTGTCGGGGATCTTGTTTTTGCGCGTTTGATTCAGGATTGCGATCGCAGCGGATAGTTCATGTTTCCCCACCAACCACTACATCTCGAATTCGGAGGCTAGGACCACCACAACCCACTGACAAGCCATTTTGCCCTCCCTTACCACAACCGCCGGATTCATCCCAGTAAAAATCATCACCAAGTGCCTCAATATCCGCTAAAGTTTGAAATACATTTCCCGAAAGCGTCACATCCCGGACAGGTTCAGCAATTTTGCCATTCCTAATCATCCACGCTTCCCCAGCACTAAAGGTGAACATTTCCCCATTCGTCATCCCACCCAACCAATTACGGGCATAAACTCCTTCTTTGATATCGGTGAATAAGTCTGCAACTGGTGTTTTACCCCGTTCAATCCAGGTATTTGTCATCCGCACAATCGGATTAAAGTGATAGTTGAGACAGCGAGCGTTACCCGTAGGCGCTTCCTCCAATTTGCCAGCAGTTTCACGAGAATGTAAACGTCCCACTAAAACTCCATCTTTAATTAGTTGAGTAGTAGTAGCAGGCGTGCCTTCATCATCGTAAAAATAGCTACCGCGATGTCCCTCTGGAGCCGCACCATCAAAAATTTGCAGTTCTTTTGGGCCAAACCGCCGTCCGATGGTCATAACTTCCAGCAGATCGGGGTTTTCGTAAGCCATATCAGCTTCAGAAAGATGTCCGAAGGCTTCGTGGACGAATAAACCCGTGAGAATTGGGTCAATGACTACAGTGTAAGTATTGCCTTTGACCGGTGGTAGAGATAAAGCGGCGATCGCTCTTTGAGCAGCACTTTTTACCTGTTCATCCAAACCAGTTAAATCTTCGTAAGCTTTGCGAGAGCCAGTAGTTTCCCGTCCAGTTTGTACGGTTTCGCCATTTCTGGCGGTGGCGGCAAAGCGCATTTCCATATCCACCCAAGATTGCTCGATTAAAGTACCTTCTGAAGTAGCAATGATTACTTTTTGGGCGCTGTCACCATAACGCACTGAGGTAGTGGTAATTCGGCGATCGACGCTTTTAAGCAATTGGGTATAGCGATCGCACAATTGTTTTTTCTGCGAGAGTGAGACATTTCGGGGGTCAGTACCTTTTAGGGGTAGAATGCATACTGCTTGCACCGGGTCAATGGGTGCAAGTAAAGTTTCTTCATCACCAACCATCCGTGCAGCAGCGATCGCTTCTTCTATGCGCTCCTTGATTGTTGCCAGCTGGTTAAAGCAGCTCAACCCCCATCCGCCTTTATAACAAGCACGAATATGTCCACCAATGGAGATACCTTCACTGAGGGTTTCTACCTTGTCGCCACGCAACAAGATATCAGTCCCTTCTGCTTCTTCAAGGCGAATCATCAGATAATCTACACGCCCACAGTAGCGAGCGATCAGGTCAGAAAGTAAATTTTGTGCGTCAGCAAGTGTAGTCGGCATTTCCAATTAGTAACAATGACGAACTGCATTTATTTTGCAATTAATTGGGGAATTTCTGCTAATCAATATTATGAGGAGACTAGGTACTGGGGGAAATAAGGGAGTGGAAAAACAGAGGAGAAGTTGCAGTAAGTTTTTCCTCTGTACCCCTTTGCACCTTTGTCTCTTGTGCCCAATCTCCAATCCCCAATCTTGAGTTACGGTGGGTAAGAACTCAATGATGTGCTAAGGTAATTAAGTGAGAATAAAATTCGGTTACATTGTTTGTTTTTAGTATTGACAGGCTTTTCCCTTTTGGTCTTAACAAGCTTGCCTCCGAAATCTAAATCTCTACACACCTATGATTTTGGAGATAATGCATGTCAATTTATGTAGGTAATCTATCCTACGAGGTCACACAAGATGACCTCAATTCTGTGTTTGCCGAACACGGTACTGTAAAGCGGGTTCAGTTACCTACTGACCGTGAAACAGGACGTCCACGCGGCTTTGCCTTTGTAGAGATGGGCACAGAAGCTGAAGAAACAGCTGCCATTGATGCTCTTGATGGCGCTGAATGGATGGGACGCGATCTCAAAGTGAATAAGGCTAAACCAAAGGAAGATAGAGGTGGTTCTTTTGGTGGTGGCGAGCGCCGCGGCAGTGGTGGTGGCGGTGGCTACAATAGATCGCGCTACTAAGCTTTAAGATCAAAAATTAAGTTTTAACGTCTAAAGGGCAGAATCATTATCTGCCCTTTTTGCGCTCCGGTCTACTGGATAGCTTAAATTGCCCAGTACCAATTAAGTAGGAGAATATAAATGACCCAAGTATTTGTGGGCGAAAATGAAGGAATTGAGTCAGCCTTACGTCGATTTAAGAGGGAAGTTTCCAAAGCAGGTATTTTTCCAGACATGAGAAAGAATCGTCACTTTGAAACGCCTTTGGAAAAACACAAGCGCAAAGAAGTCGCTCGACACAAACAACGCAAGAGAAATTTCCGTCGTAATTAACTATTAGCGATACCTCCGGTTACTTATGCTAACACACTCTCATTAGATTCTTAGCTATCGAAAAGGCGATCGCTGTACTCCAAAGGAGAATCTAATGAGTAAGTTTTGAACTTCAAAAACCTTTCCTGATATAAGCTATTTATCAAAATCATTCTAAATTTGTTTGAGTTACTGCTCTTCTGTATCAATGAGAATTTCCAGGGGTAACTAATTAGAAAATAAGTCAAAAATATTCTTAATCATAAGCTATACCAATCAATATCAATAAAAAGCCCTCAAGCAAAGATGAGGGCTAGGCAGTTTTTTCTAGAGATATCATCTCGATTTCTTCTAAGCACGAGCACGCGTAATCTGAGTAGTATCAAAGTCTTGTAGCCGAGTCATATTTCCACTGTTCTTATCAACAATATACACAGCATTAGGTGTCTCATATCTCATAGCTCCAAAGGCGAGGAGTTGACCTGTTGCAGAGCAAACTAAGCTTTGTAAGCCATTATTCCATGCTTGACCATTAACTTTCAATTGTCCTAGTCTGATGGGCTTTTTTTGATTTGAATCTAGCTGCACCAGAGTTGTATCACCATACGCACCAACTACAGAGGTATAAAGTATTCCATCTGGGCACTCAGCTAGATTGCTGACCCGCTCATCATTCAGGAATTTAACCTTACTAATAGAACTTATCTCTCCTGTTTGAAGGTTAATATCTACCAATCTGACAGGTGGTGTACCATTCTTCTTACCTACTAGACCAATGAGTCGCCCATCATTAGTACCTAGCAAGCTCCCAAGCTGTTGATTTGGTTTAAGTCCTGAGACTATCAAAGTTTTTACAGGCGTACCCAAAAATGTAATGCGAGTAGGTGTCGCCTCTCTCCGAGTAATCGCAACAGGAGTAATGGCTACAACAAGTGTGCCATCGCTTAAAGAGGTAAAACCACTCAATATCTCATTAGGCTCTAATAAAGGTGTACTTTTATCCGTAAGTACCTGAGCCTTTCCTGTAACTAAGGATTGCAAAACTAGTCCTACAGGCTTAATATCTGTGCTTACACTGTTTAAGGCAGTGTTCTCTACTAATTCAGTGGTATTTACCTCTGTAATAGCCGTTTGGTCAGTAGTAACCATTGGGCTGGAACCTATACCTACAATATTTAAACTTGGTGTTTCTGCCAAGGCTTTCTTGGTGAGATAACTAAGTCCAGATAATACAGTTCCAGCAAGTGCCAACTGTCCAAACTGTCGACGTGATAGCTTGTAATTCATATTTTCCTTCCTAGAATTGATGACTTTTATTAGGTAGCAGTGGGAACATAAACAGATAAGGCTAATATATTTGCGTCCAGGTTGCTACTGAGGGTGTTCCATTGTTGTCACTAATAAAAAGCATGTACCAGCCTGGGGGTGCGATGTTTCGATTGTTTATTACCGTGACCTTAAGAGAAGTAGCGTTTCTAGAAGTAATCGGTGCATCCACTAACCTTTGTTCTGTATCGCAAGAATGGGTAGTTGCCATTGGTCTAATAAAACTAACCCATTTAATATTCGCAGCCTGGGGTGTCTGAATCGTAAATTCCTGCCTGTAGGTCACTGTTTGAGGAGCGCTCTGAATAACTGGTCGCGAGCGCGACATATATGCAGGACTGTAGATTTCTAATCGCAGTTCATTGACCCTCCGTTGAGGGTTCCCCCCAGCTGTGACGACCCTACCATCTGGTAGCAGCAAGGCTACCGAGTGATATACACGGGGGACATTTTGTTTAGCTACTACTGTCCAAGTATTTGTAGCTGGATTGTAGATTTCTGCTGGCAGCATTGATTGTTTTGTATCCTCATTCATTTTGCTACCATTGCAAACAAACACTGTGCGATCGGGCAATAAAACTGCGCTGTGATGCATCCGGGCATAGTTTAAAGGCTTTGCTGCTACGTAAATTGGATTACTAGCTTTTAAATCGACAATATTTACCCTCTTTGTTGCTGTCTTATTACTACCCCCACCGAGAATCATCACCTTTTGATCTTGTGCAGGTGGTAAAAGCACACTGGCACCTTGATCGCCGAAAGCTGAGTCTTGCAGCCCTGTCACCACTTTTTCTGTAATGGATTGTGTAAATGTCTCTGGCAGGGTTAATATCCTTGGTGTCACTCCAGTGCCACCCATCTGAGCACCTGAATAAAAAACTGTTCCACTACTTAGTAGAAACAGATGCGCGTATGCCGGTAAAGCACTAGTTGTTGGAAAAGCGTTCCAACCATTTGGAAAGAAAGCAGAATAAATTTCTGGTTGTAGATTGAGCTTGCCATCTTTATCCAGCCCAGACACTGCTAAGATTCGACCACTGCCTAGTGTTAACGCAGTCGGATACCAGCGACCATTATTCATTGATAGTATCTTGACCCATTTCTCAGCAATGGGATCGAACATCAGAGCATAGGGTGAACCATAAAATGGGTCATAGCGCAAAGTTCCACCTGCAACTAATAACTGACCATCAGGGCGGAAGGAGTGACCAGCGCAAAAAAGATCCATAGGTTGATTGTTACTATCCAATGGAGGCGCTTGACGGGAAAAGGTTCCCTTGTTTACATCCCAGACCACACTGTCATAGGGAGTATTTAACCGATTGGGATCGTTACCTGAGCCACAGAAAAAGAATATCTTACCAGTACGAAGTAGAGCGGCATGTATAGGTAGGATTGGAGCACTGTACGACAATACTTCCCATTTATCTGTAGTAGTAGCCAGAGCAATGGAAGTCCCTAAATCTGTTTTCTCTTGAAGGTTGGTCTTGTTATTAGGTTGAGTCACTTTATTTACAATTCTTCCTACGTGAACTTGATTTTTTGTACTTTATTTTATTAATTTATTTCTCAATTCATATCTATACTTCTTTAGGCTTATTTAGCGTCAAGATATGATGTGTTTTATAATAAGGAAATATAAAATCAGCTTCATAATATAGTAATTGCGCTGTTAATCATCCATCCTGTAGAGCATCTAATTAAGCCTGAAATACATTGCAATTATCAATAATACTACATCTCGTTGATAAACTTTTTTCACATTTATATTTTCTTCTTTGAGAAAATATAAATTTTTGGTTTTGCGGCCTCAATTTGTGAAATAATCGAAAATCTATAATCACTTTTGGATAATCATATAAATTAATAAAAATATTGTATAGTAGGGGTTTTGTAGGTTAAAACTAGCAACATTAATTTGTGAATATATATTAATCAAGAATAATTATCCAAGACTATCTATATCCCTACAACTATTTAATGTGGCGGATTACTTCGGCAACTGACCAAGCTTGAGCGATCGCTCCTCTAGGTGTATGAGGTGAATCGCCATCAAAAATCTCAGAAATAGAACCAAGACAAGCGTCAAATAAAAAGTGATCTAGCAAGGGTTGCCAATCAAAAGGCAGCGATTGTTGTGGATAAAAACGTTGCCAAGCCCGAATATATGGCCCAATTAGCCAAGTCCAAACAGTACCTTGGTGATAAGCGCGATCGCGTTGCTGTTGATTGCCCTCGTATTTACCTTTATATTCGGGATCTCCTGGATCGAGACTGCGAAGACCATAAGGTGTGAGCAAGCTGGTAGTTGCCAAATCTAATATCTGACACCCTTGCTGTTCAGAAAACCCACAATGGTGTAGTGACAGTGCCAAAACAGCATTCGGACGAATTTGAAAATTCCGGCGATCGTCCGGTTCAATAGTATCGTACAGATAACCTAGCTGAGGATTCCAGAACTTTTGCAGTGAGGTTTTCACGTCTTGTGCTTGGTTAGCATAACGCTGTGCTTGCTTAATGAGACGCACTGGTGAGCCATATTCCATTTGGCTCAAGCGCTCTGCCCACTGACTCAACCAACATAAAGCAGAATACCACAGCGCATTGATTTCCACTGGCTTCCCGTAACGGGGTGTGACGGGGTGTGCCCCAATTACAACATCCATCCAGGTGAGAGCTACACCACGAGCATCCCAACTAACTAGCCCATCGGTAGCATCGACCTGAATATTGAAATGTGTACCACCGACAAATGCTTTATAGATTTGCTGTACTACAGGGAATTGCTCTGCCAAAAAATCCCAGTCTTGGGTAGCTTCTAAATAAAGTCCTAAAGTTTCAATCCACCACAATGCCGCATCAATACTGTTATAAATTGGTTCACCATTGAGATCGGGAAATGCATTCGCAATCAAACCGTGGCGACAATAATGCCCAAAAGTTCGCAATACTTCTTTTGCTAGATCAAAGCGCTGTGGAACTAGTGCCAACCCCGGTAAAGCGATTAATGTATCGCGTCCCCAGTCATTAAACCAGTGATAACCAGCAATAATTGTGGGGCCTGCAATTGAGGCTCGGTAGACGATAAACTGATCGCTTGCTTTGAGTAGTTGTTGCCAGATTGGGGAGTGGGCATTGAGGAGCCAGTGCGTTGGGTGGCTTTGCCGACTTGTTCGCGTAGCGTCTCCGACAGGAGAAGCAACTGGTGTCATTGGGCATTGGGCATAAGAGGCAGAGGGGAAAAACTGACTGCAACTTCTCCCCTGCTCCCCTGCTCCCCTGCTCTCCTGCTCCTCTGCTCCCGTACCTCCCTCTCTGCATCCAAAAATCTGTGAGAGCCTTTCTTGCTCTGCCTCCACAGCTTCTGTGAAGGTTTTGAGGGTGAGAACAGCTGGCACTGAGTCGTCGGGAAAACCGACTCGTGCTTCTAAAGTCACTGTATCTCCTGGTTGGAGTGTGACTATCAAGTAACCAGGACTGTGGAGGTCTTCTTTGTCGCCTAATCCCCGTTTTGTCTCCTCAGACAATCCATAATCCCAATACCAGACTGCATCCGGTTGATAATTTCCTTGTGTCCAGCGCAAGTGCCAAGGTATGCCGAAGCGCCCAGAATTGATTGCTTGCAGACAGACTTGCTGTTGCCCTAGCAGTTGTGAGAACTGTAATTCTTGACTAACAGTCTGCTGGTGGTGAAAGTCACGTTCTGCTATCAACAGTCGCAACCGTAAAATTGCTGTATGACTTCCCTGGTAGCGATACTGGATTAAAATTCGATGGCAAAATTGGGCATTGGTCCATTGCTTATCCCCCCTTGTCTCCTTGTCCCTTTGTCCCCTTTTCCCTTTGTCCCCAATCCCCAATTCCCAATCCCCCGTCCCCACCAAACCATAGGGCATTACCAATTGTCTAGTTAATTGCCAGTTATCTTGACCCCAAGTCCATTTGGGAACTGGGTTAATATCAAAACTGCGTAGCTGCTCGTACCCTGTCAGCTCAATCTGACCGTTACCCCAAAAATTTGTCCCCAGTGCTACAACGCTCCCTAATATTTCCAAGCTAGCTTCTAGGTGCGAAAACAGCAGAGTCCGCCCAGAAGGTGGGTTTGTCGCGGCAAACAGCCAACCATGATATATGCGCGTGCGGACATCAGAAACTGTACCGCTGGCAAAACTTCCCAAGCCATTAGTAAGCAACCATTCTCTTGTATCTAAATCTGGCATTTGCTACTCAAAATCGTTATGAGTATGATATAGTCGTAACAGATCGTAATTAAACTGTGAGAGCGTGGATGGGTGAATTTTATTTGACCCAAATTCCAACGCTACTAAACCGATAAAGGAGAATTAGGTTAATGTCCCTTACTTACGGAACCGAAGGAAGCCTCCGCGTTGGTCAACAAGCTCCCGATTTCACAGCAACGGCTGTGGTAGACCAGGAATTTAAGACAATCAAACTTTCCGATTATCGCGGTAAGTATGTCGTCCTGTTTTTCTACCCATTAGACTTTACCTTTGTTTGTCCTACTGAAATTACAGCATTTAGCGATCGCTACGAAGAATTCAAGAAAATCAATACTGAAGTCCTTGGGGCTTCTGTTGACAGTGAATTCTCTCACCTCGCTTGGATTCAAACAGATCGTAAGTCTGGTGGCGTTGGCGACCTGAATTATCCTCTAGTCTCCGACATCAAGAAAGAGATTAGCGCCGCTTACAACGTTCTTGACCCAGCAGCAGGCATTGCCTTGCGTGGTCTGTTCATCATCGATAAAGATGGTATCATACAGCACGCCACCATTAACAATCTAGCTTTTGGTCGTAGCGTTGATGAAACCCTGCGGACATTACAAGCAATTCAGTATGTTCAGTCTCATCCTGACGAAGTTTGCCCAGCTGGTTGGCAACCTGGTGACAAGACAATGAATCCTGACCCAGTGAAGTCTAAAGTCTACTTCTCTGCTGTCTAATTTCGCTAGCGAAAAAACTCTAATCCAGCCTTTTGGAGTTGAAAGCAAAATCAATGAAAACCACAGATAAACAGGGATACACATTAAACAATGTCAACCTCTGTCAATATCTGTGGTTTTTTATAAAATAGTATTTAAATAATCAAGGTTAAAAATATGCTGACTTCAACTGACTTTAGTGGCTTATTAAATGAGCGATTTTTCCGCAATTTTTTACCAGTTCCAGCGACAAATAAACTCAGGTTGGGAGTGGGAACACCAGATTTTCAATTGCCAGATATTACCAACGGAACTTTAGTAAGATTGTCTGATTATAAAGGCAAACAACCAGTGTTACTCGCCTTGACTCGCATCTTTACCGAAAAGCAATATTGCCCTTTTTGTTTTCCTCATATCAAAGCTTTGAATGAAAGCTATGAGCAGTTTAAAAATAGTGGTATAGAAGTTTTGATGATTACTAGTACCGATGAACAGCAGAGTCAAATAGTTGTCAAGGATTTAGGTTTAAAAATGCCACTATTGAGCGATCCTAGTTGTCGACTGTTTCGTATATATCAAGCAGGACAAGCACTGGGAGCGCCTTTGCCAGCACAGTTTGTATTAGATAAAGAAGGAAAACTGCGCTATTGGCATTTATTTTCTTTTTTGGATCACAATGCTAGTGTTGAGACATTGTTAGAACAATTCAATTGACTATAAATATTCAAAATAAATTGCATTGGGTGCTGGAAACTAGGGATTAGGAATTGGGAACTATTAAGATTTGAATGGGAATTCAGACCCTAATCAAATCTTAAGCCAATATAGAGACGCATTAATTTTGCGTCTCTGAATTTTACTTATTTTAGCGATCGCAACAAAAATCCCTTAATTATTATTTGTCGTTACCCACATCTTTTTATCTTTAGCTTCGTTGCTATTCAACCTCAGAATATAATTCCAAGGCTAATAGTTCAAGTTCTCTTAACTGGACTAAACAACAATTCATCTTAAGTTCGGTTAAACATTCATCCGAACATGATTCACGTCCACTTGAGTGAACAGTAGCTCTAAGCCGCGGAACTTAAGTTCTAGACAGGATGTAGTTTAGCATAATACTTTGACTGTTACCAAAATGTGGGTAATGACGGGGATTCTGTTTTTGCTTGTTAAAGCCTGAATTGGTTCAAATGACTACGGGGGTTATAAGTACGTATAGCCCGGATTTTTTCATAATATTCCCGCTCTTGTTGGCTGAGGTCTTTTGGTGGAACGATCGCCACTTTCACTAACTGATCGCCGCGTCCACCTTTGGCGAGGGGCCAACCTTTGCCACGTAAACGTAGAGATTGACCAGAACGCACTCCTGCTGGTAGTTTGACATTAACTGAACCATCGGGAGTGGGTACATCAATAGACGCTCCCAGAGTAGCTTCATCTGGTGTGATTGGCACTTCGCATACCAAGTTATCGCCTTCCATTTGGAAGAACGTGTGCGGTTGAAGTTCGACTTTTAAGTATAAATCCCCCCGTTGTTGAGTCATGGGGTTGATTTGACCTTTGCCTCGCACTCGTAGGCGAGTACCAGTTTTAGCTCCAGATGGGATGTTGACATCTATTGTTTCATTACCTAAACTGAAGCGCTTTTTCACACCATTAAATGCTTCAGTAAAAGTTAGAGCGATCGCAGCTTCACTATCCTGGGTACTACCCACACCTCCATCTTGAAATCCAAAATCGTTAAAGCTGCTGCTAAAATGAGTTGAGGTACCTGGAGAAGTGCGGTAAGAGTGACTTCGTGCATGACTTTGGCGCCCCGCACCACGAGGGGTAGGACCACCAAAGCGTCCTAGCAACTCATTAATGAACTCATCAAAATTGCCGTATTGACTGAAGTCAAAGTTACCCATATCGGGCCCAGCGCCGCCAGATGGGAAACCTTCACCAGCTTGTTTCCAATATTGACCGAATTGGTCGTACTTTTTGCGTTTATCTGGATCTGACACAACTTCGTAGGCTTCGCTAACTTCTTTGAAGCGTGCCTCTGCCTGTTTGTTGTTTGGGTTGACATCAGGGTGGTATTTGCGGGCTAGTTTACGAAAGGCTTGTTTAATTTCCTCTGAACTGGCAGTCTTACTGACTCCCAAAATAGCGTAATAGTCCTTGAAGTCGGTTGCAGCCATCTACCAGCCTCCTATAGAAATTCCCGTTATGTTTATTTTGAAGATGAGAGATGTTTAATTTGTCTGGTATAGTGCCAAACAAAAAGAATATGATTTCAAATTAACAAAAAATATAGAAAATCAAGTGTGGTTCTCGCTCACCAAGAAATCGCAATTCCCGTACTCCGATTTTTCTGATAAGCGGCTCAGGCTGTCTAATCCTTCTTCCAGACTTGGGGGAGCATCCCGGAGTTGACGGTGCATCCGCAAAATAATTTCTTCTGGAACTTGGCGCGATCGCCTTTTATTCCGTGCCAAACACAGCCAAACTGGTGTATCTACCCAAATTCCCCTAATGTGGGTAAAGCCCAGGTTACGGGCTAAAGAAATGACTTCACGACGATGGCGGCGCTGGGCATTGGTCGCATCAAAAATAGCTGTATTAGTTGTGGAAATAGCTTGCTGAAATTGCCGCTCAATTTCGCGCCAAATCAGTAGCCACGACCCTTGAACAGCTTGGGAACCGAACAATTGCCCCCGAATGGCATCTGTAGAAATTAGCGCCATTTGGGGGCATTCTGTCAGTAATTGTTTTGCCCAAGTTGACTTTCCGCTACCTGGAAGACCAATCAGCAAAAAAAGTGAGGAGTGAGAAGTCAGGAGTGAGGAGTAATCAGAATTTTTAGTCATTAACTCCTAACTCCTAACTATTAAATGATGGTTCCATCAGGAATTACAGCATTTTTCAACACGACAACGATGCCACTACGGATGTAGAAACCTTGACTTTCGCGGTCAGCTTCTTGCACGTTATCTTTATTGATGATTTTGACATCGTGACCGATACTGGCGTTTTTATCAATGATGGCACCGCGAATAATCGAGTCAGTACCAATACCTACAGGAATGTCACCTTTTTCTACATTACATTGACGTTCTACAAAAGCTTGATAAAAATCTGCACCCATGAGTAGGGACTCTTCGATGACACAACCAGATTCAATTCGCGATCGCACTCCCAACACAGAATGTTGAATGCGGCAATTTTTCAAAATACAACCTTCGCCGATGATTGATTCTGTTACCTGGCAATCTAAAAGTTTACTTGGAGGTAAGTAGCGAGCGCGGGTATAAATTGGCGCTTTTTCATCATAGAAACTAAAGGGTGGCTGGGGCTGCTGAGTTAGGGCTAAATTGGCATGATAAAATGCTTCGATTGTTCCAATATCTTCCCAGTAGTCATCAAAAAGGTAAGCTTGAACGTTGTAATCTTTAGAGGCATCAGGAATAATTTCTTTGCCGAAATCAGTCCTTTCTATACCTTCTCTCAACAACTTGAACAAAACCTCTTTTTTAAAGACATAAATGCCCATTGAAGCGATGTAGGGCTGTTGCTGGGCTTGTTCTTTTGATAATCCCAGTACACTTGTATCAACTTGCATTTGGAGTAACGCTTCACCTTTAGGTTTTTCGCTAAAATCGATTACTCTACCAGAGTCGTCAATTTTCATCAAACCAAAATCTGAGGCGCGGCGCTCATCGATGGGGATGACTGAGAGAGTAATATCAGCCCCCGTTTCTCTATGGCGCTGGATAAACTGGCGATAATCCATGCGGTAGAGGTGATCGCCTGAGAGAATTAGATATTCTTCTACATCCCATTCTTCCATTAACCACAGGTACTGACGTACAGCATCGGCTGTACCTTGGAACCAGTTAGGGTTTTCTGGTGTTTGTTGTGCGGCTAGCACTTCTACAAAGCCTTCATTAAAGCCAGTAAAGTTATAGGTACGGGCGATGTGACGATTCAGGGAAGCTGAGTTGAATTGTGTCAGGACGTAGATTTTGAATATTTCGGAGTTTATGCAGTTACTAACAGGGATATCGATTAAGCGGTACTTACCCGCCACTGGTACTGCTGGTTTAGCACGTAATTTGGTTAGCGGGTAAAGCCGAGTACCCGCGCCACCACCAAGGATGATTGATAATACTTTTTTCACAAAATTTCTCCAGACTGCCTTTCAACTCTCATCTTCAGTTTAGGACTGTCTGCCACCACAGGTAAGGGGGATCGTCTGATTCTTTGAGATGAATTTTACAGAATGCTGCTGGTGATGGATAGTACTGCTAGGGAAAAACTAATTAGAACATTTGTATTAATTGAGATGAAAAATGTAGGAAGTTTCAACTAGACCGCCCTCACGTGGAATTTTATCTCTGTGAGAGACAGTTTGCAAGAGAAAGAGGTAAATAGTCTGTAACAAACCTTGTTATAAAAATAAATCTAAAAAAATTCTATGTGTAATCCGTAAAAGATTGTTTTTATAGTGTATTCACTTAACAGTCAGCTAAAAGTCACCTATTAAGAGGATATTTGAAAAGTTTAATTTATTACTAGCCTTGGCTATTAGAAGTCGCACACCAGGTGCTTTAAGTCGGCAAAGCCGCTCAATGCACTGGCTCGGCTACACAGACAAAACCCACCTCCGTGAGTTAGAAAACTCTTAATTTTGAATTAGTCCACGTTCACGTAGCGTTCTGCAGGAAAGGTGGACTTTGCTTGCGTAGTAGCGAATTCTATTCGCCTAATACTTTTCAAACATCCTCTAAAGTAACTTCCTAATTTATTTAAAACAGGATAAAAAACATATGCCGAACTTTAGAATGGGTTGGTTGCCAGATCGTCCAGATTTTAGAGACTATTCCCTAGAGAAGATAATCGAACGCTCTAACAACAAAGAAGGAATTCTACTCCACGAAGCAACTTTAGTAAATGATTGCAAGTTACAAATAGAGAACGGGACAGAGAATCAAGAGAATGGGAGAGAAGATAAAAAGCAAACTAGCGTGCTCTTACCTTTGAAAAAACCAATAGACCAAAGTTGGGCAAGTTTGCAATATCCAATATCTTTACCTTCCTATGTCGATTTGCGAGAATGGTGTTCTCCAATTGAAGAACAAGGAAACCTCAAGTCATGCACAGCAATAGCTGGCGTTGCTTTAGTAGAATATTTTGAAAGGAAGGTAACGGGTGAATATATAGATGCCTCCAGCCTCTTTCTCTACAAAGTTGCACGAAAATTGATGCACTTAACTGGAGACACTGGAGCATCTACACGCTTCACAATGAAAGCAATGGCACTTTTTGGCATACCTCCAGAGGAATATTGGCCTTATGAAATTGAGAATTTTGACAAAGAACCACCGGCTTTTTGCTATGCCTATGCCCAGAATTATCAAGCACTTCAGTATTTTAGGCTTGACTTACCTCAACTTTCAAAAAAACAAGCGTTAGTTCAAATCAAAGCTTTTTTAGCTGCTGGCTTTCCTGCCATGTTTGGGTTTACAACCTATAGTTCTCTTTTTAATAAGAAAACTGTAAAAACAGGAAAAATTCCTTATCCTACTATAAACGAAAAGATGCTGGGTGGTCATGCAGTTGTTGCCGTTGGTTATAACGACAATAAGTTAATTGACCATCCCAACTATAAGTTAATTAACGATTATAACAAAAATTTTCCAACTCAAGGAGCTTTCCTAATTAGAAATTGCTGGGGTGAAGATTGGGGTAAAGATGGTTATGGTTGGCTACCCTATGAGTATGTGTTACGGGGATTAGCTACTGACTGGTGGTTATTACTGAAGAATGAGTGGATTGATGAAAGAAAGTTTGGCTTGATAGCTAAGGATGGCGTTCTACTAGGAGGTGAAAGTCAAAAGCTTCCAAAAAAAAGTGAATCTAAAACTGTAATTATAAAACCTGATCCTAAGCCTAAAACTGCCAAATTGATTTTTGCTCAAGATTAGAATAACACCTCACAAAAGAAGAAGCCGTAATAAGAATATTTTCAGTTTTTGCTAATTGAACACATACCAGATTGGTGATTCATCCAATCTGGTATCTTCTTATTAGTCCGTAAGTATTCTTTTAAAAAGTTGCAACTATAATTTAGCATTTTTTCTGCATCAGGAGTAGCATCATCTCTTGCATCAAAGTGCCAAAGCCAAAGTTTGACAGTTCCATCATCACTGGAAGATGCTATTGTCTTACCATCATGACTAAATGCTAATTGATTAACGCCTTTAGTATGTCCTTTTAGACTTTCTAGCAAAAATGCTTCTTTAGTAGTAGGACTTTGTATAGCTCTATCTAAATTCCACACTTTAACAGTTTCATCATTGCCACCAGAGGCAAGTTTACGTCCATCAGGAGAAAAATCTAACCCATAGATTGTATTATTATCAGCTTTATTATCATTGAAAGATACCAATGGTTTGTTACCTCTACTTTTAGTGTTCCAAATATTTATTGTACCTTTATCACTAGCAGAAACAAGTACATTTGCGTATGAGCTGAACCTTACTAATGTTACTATCTCGCCCTGATTCCCAATATTTTCGAGTCTATTAATTTTGTTAACATTCCAAAGTCTGATTTTACCATCATTACCCCCGTAAACGATTTTTGAATTATCAAAAGGCTCAAAGTCTAAACTATGAATTTTATATTCTTTGCTAGCATTATTATTTCCTTTTTTTAGAAAGAAATCTTTCATATTTAGTTCATTTTCTACTTTTGCCTGTTTTAGTTGAACTTTAGTATTCCAAATTTTTATAATTCCGTCTTCACCAGCAGAGGCAATTAGTTTGTCATCATGACTAAAACTAATATCATAAATAATTCCATGATTACCAGAAAACGTATTTATGAGTTTGTTTTTATTCGATTCTATACTCCAAAGTTGGACTATTCCATTAATACTTGCAGAAGCTAGTAATCTACCATTATGACTAAATTGTAGACGCCAAAATTTTTCTTTTTGATGTGTAAGATCATATAAAAATTTGCCATTGCTATCCCAAATTTTAATAATTCCGTCAGCACCACCAGATGCAATTATTTTACTATCAGTACTAAAACTTACCCCATAAACTGAACCTTTATGACCTTCGAGCCGATTATGCTCTCGCACTTTATAAATTATTGATTGCACTTGGTTCAGTTGTTCAGTGTGTTTTCCATCTATCTTCTTTAATTGGTATAATGCTTGCACACTTGCCATTAATGCTTCAATTTGCTTATCGGCATTAAATAATGTTTGAGACACCTTAATCCATGTATTCGCTTCTCCTATTTTGACTACTTCTGCATTATTTTTTTCAGATTTCACCCAAATCCCTGTTGATGCAACTAATACAGCTGCTAAAACTCCAAATGCTTGAGTTCTTTGCCTTTCAGCTTTAACTTTAGCTTTTTCCTGTTTAACTTTTTCCCCTTCTACATTAGCTCTGGCTTCCGCCGCTTCTCGAAATTGGCGTTCTTGTTCTAATTGAGCTTGAATTTCTCTGTCCCGTCTCTCCAAACTTTTATGCAAAAATTCTGATTCTAATAGCGTAAGTCTTGGTTGAGTCTTATTCACCCACTCAGAAATTACAGCCAACTTTGCACCCGCCAATAATGCTTCATCTAATTTATTAAATCTTTGTAGCCATTCCTGGCAATCTTCCTCTAAAGAACGACTCAGACGAATATTCTCCAGATTTTCAGCAATCCAAGTATTTAATAATTTCCACTCAGATAAAAGTGCTTCATGAGCTACTTCAACCGTCTTTTCGTCGGTGATAATTAAACGTTGTTGAGAACCTGCTAGTAATCCTACAACTCTTTGCAATTGTTGTGGAGAATCTGCAACTACTTCTAATCTCTCCCAGCTAGCACGCCGCCGCGTCACTTCTCCAGCTTCACCTAACTGCACTAATTCCATAAACAAGCGACGCGCAAAGGCTTGATCTACAGTTGTTAAACTTTCATACAAAATTGTCGCTCGTTTATCTAAAGCTCCTTTAACTCCGCCAATTTCCTCATAACCTTTATGAGTTAAAAGCGGTTCTGGCGATTCAGGTTCTTCAATGCAAACTCGCCATAATTCCTTAAGCGCATATTGCAGTATGGGTAATACACCGGGACGGTTGACTACATCGGCGGAAATTTGTGAAACTAAACCACGCTCAAATGTTACCCCATGTAATTTGGCTGGTTTTTCAATTGCTTCTTCTAACTCAGCAAAAGACATCGGTGTAATGATGAATGATGTAGGAGGAATATTATTAATGAGAGTAATAATTTCTCGATAGTCAGCACAACGATTTAAGAAATCACCGCGAATTGTCAAAATTATCCGCGTTTCTACCTCAGCCTTTTTTACTTCCTGTGCTATTAAGCGGATAAAAGTTTTGCGTTCCTCATCGTCTTGACAAAGGGTAAATATTTCTTCAAATTGATCGATAAATAATAGATGTGACTGATTTTGCTGCTGTTGTCGAGCTAAAATGTCAACCAATTTACCTAAAGGATGCTCTCCTGGTGTAAAAGATGCGATTTCCCATTGACTGCTTCCAGGAAGGCGATCGCCTTTCAGTTGCGGTAACAAACCCGCTTTGACTAAGGAAGATTTACCACTACCTGAATAGCCAATTACAGCCAGAAATCGACTCTCTGCTAAACGCGAAATTAGGGTACGAACTGCTTCATCTCGTCCACAAAAATATTGCGCTTGCTCTGATTCAAAAGCATAAAGTCCCCGATAAGGATTTTCCTGATTGAAAGGAATTTTTTCGCCTGTAGGAATATCTAATTGGGGATAAGTAACCAGAGTAATCGAACGTCCCCAACCCATGCGAATCGGCTCCTGTACTGAACCTTTAAGTTCATTGCTGACAAAATCAAACAAGCGATCGCCACTAATTCGCCTACTACTACCTGCATTTTCAGCCGCCAATCCCTTAACAACTACACCTGTGAAAATACTATATTCTTCACTCTTAATCACTCCGGCACGTTCAAAGCCCCGACACGCTGTAATTAAGTAATAATCTTTTTGTGTACTGAAAGCGTTAAGAGTTCTTTCTATTAACTGTCTCTCAAGAAAATAGCCGCTATGACAGCAATCGAGTAGCATCACCAAACTACTCAATTGCGAATCTCGAATTAAGTCGTTAAGGCTATCCAGGGGAATACCATATTTTTGTTCAACATTTTCGTTTTCTTTAAATTCAATCTGACAATCGGAACTTGCCAAATATCCTTTTTGTTGTCCTAAATTGTCGGAAATGGTAAAACCGTGTCCGCTAAAATAAATCAACGCTTCATTATTAGCAGCTTGCTCTAGTAAAAACGTTCTTAAATCTTGCCCAAGTTGAGCGCCAGTAACTTTTTGCGCTGCCATTTCATAGCCGTTTTTATCTTTATTCCAACGCTGTGGTAGTCTTTGCACAGACTGGAAATCACCATATTGCTCTAAGAGTTGTGCTATAGCCTCAGCATCATTTGTAGTCTTCGACAAACGCGGTAATGATGGGCTGAGATACTCGGCGATGCCAATAACAAGCGCATATCGTGCCATTTAACACACCTTGGGTTGGTAAATGCTGGATAATCTTGACAGACACAATCAATGGCTGTGTTATTAGAAACAATACCATCTGTTAGTTTTCTCCAAGCAAGCAGAAATTTATTCAGATACGTTACAAAACTTTAATCGAGGTAGCTTATGTCAGAAGTACAGCAACTATTTTTCCAAGCAGACGGGGAGATTGAGCAGATTGAGATTAACGTCACAGCTACCGAAATAAGTTCGGAAATTGAGGAGGACGATGATGGCATAGAATACAAGGATGCACGAACAGATGCGATCGCTCGAATGCAACAAGCTCGTCAAATGATTCGCTCTTATACTATCTATGCTCTTAGTGCTTTTAAAGACTTCAACACTGCTGAGATTGAAGAGGTAAAACTTACATTTGGTATTAAGTTGGGCGGCAAAGCAGGTATTCCTTACATTACCGAAGGTTCAGCTGAAAGTAATCTGCAAATTGAGGTGAAGTGTAAGTTTACAGAAAAACCAAAACCTGATTCACAGTAATAGCAAAAAATTATTTGTACAAAGAGCGGGCAATGCCCATTAAACACCCAACTTTCCGATATTTATTCTCTTATTAACCAAACGTAATTGCTGCGATCGCTTCAGACTCATCACCCAAGGTTGCTCTGACAACTGAGAAATGGTATTTGGTGACAGTGTTGCTGTGAAAATATCTTTCCCACTGGTAACACCACTAACGCCTAAACTTTCTAAAAAACTAGTTGCAGCAGAGTCTAGAATTGGTTCAGTATGGATGAAAACCCCTAAACTAGTTTCTTCTGAATTTTGAACATCATTCAGCGCTGTAGCAAGAGCCGCATCTAGTTTTTGATAATTCATCAGTAATTCCTTGGTAAACGGGGTAGGCAATTATTGCCTACCCTAACTTATCAAAGTTATAGGTTTTTATCGCCTACCCTTGTGCAGAAATAATATCCATCATTCTCAATCTAATTACAGATTTAAAGCGCTAATCACTCCATAACCCCATTTGTCATCAAATGTGCCTGCGGGTTTTCCGGGAATGGCACTATTTTTACGTAGCAAGTCTTTCACCGCAGCCGGATCGAGTTTAGGATCTCGCTGCAACAGCAGTGCTACTAACCCACTAACAAACGGTGTCGCCATACTCGTACCAGCCTGCACCACAAACTTGGAATTAATCATCGATGAGCGAGCAAAATTTGCATCGGCGGAAAGTGTCGAAACAATCATTGCTCCTGGTGCTGCTATATCCGGCTTCTGCCCATCATTGCGTAGAGGCCCTTCACTACTGAATTCCGAAATAGTATCCAGTTCTAAGCCCATTTCTCGCACTTGGTTATCAATATCTGTGTATTTAGTTTTAGTCGTATAAGCAGCAACTGTAATTGCACTGCTGGCGGCTCCTGGCGAACCAATTTTTAATGCATCCTTTACACTTTTACCTGTAAAAAACACTGATGAACTGTCATCTAGTGTCCACACATCTAAACGTGTGTCAGTTGAAGAAGTGTTGCGGACTCGCAACTGCCAAACACCTCCCATTACTGGCGAGGGGTCAATACCGCGTATTTGCACAAAGAAATTATGGTCGCCGTTGGCTTGGTCTGGTGCTGGTGTCGCTAATTGCACCCGTGCATCTGGTAACTGATAATCTTGTGCAGCATTACCGTCAGTAATGATTTTTTGAAAGGGGGTGACAAAACCGTTAGGACTCCGCACAGATACTTCCAATTCGCTGTCTTTGGCATACCAAGCGTTTAACCAAACTATGCCTACTTGATTCAAAGGAACATTAAACCGCATACCACGAGTGCGTCCACTGGGTATCGTCGCTTGTCCATGAATGTTGTCGTTTCCTTCGTTACCCGCAGCACAGCAAACAATTCTTCCAGGGCCAGTTTCGGCGTCGATGACTTTGGATAAGGAGTCGCTACCATCATGGGCATCAGCGTGTCCGCCCAAGCTGAGATTTACCACTGCTGGGCGTCCCAACTCTCTAGCAACTCGAAAAATGTAACGTACACCATCCGCAATGTGGGCATCCTGTAAATCTGACCTGACGACAACTAATTCCGCTTCTGGTGCGACACCACTAAAACTAGCATCAGCACCAGCGGCAATGCCCGCAACGTGAGTACCATGACCACCAGTATCTTGAGAAACTGTCAGTTGCGCTCCCGTAACTTCAACTCCATAGCCGCCCTCTGTGACTCCTGGGCCTGACAATGTTTGATCCCAAATGTGTAAAATTCGTCCAGCAAAGGCGGGGTGCTTCGGATCGATGCCACTGTCTACAATGCCGATGATTACTCCTTTTCCAGTCAGTCCGGTTTTATTCTGGAACTCCGGCAGTTTGACTGTTTTCATTGCAGTGTCCATCCTCAAATGAAGTTTGCGTGATGGCTTAATCCGTTGAATCACATCTTCTTCAGATAAGACATCTAAACTCTCTATGGGTAAGAAAGCTGTCCGCACACTCCCAGAGTTTTGATTGACTTCAATATTATATTGTGATAGATAACTTAAGTCTGCATCAGGGTCGCAGTAGATAAAAACGACGCTCTTAGTAGGCTTGACCGGGCTTTTGTGGGCAATGATGCCAAGTGATCGCTTGTGTGTAACTAAAGCTTTATCTCCTTCATTTTGATAGTCTTGATATGCCAAAAGTAGTCCAGGAGAAAGTTTTTCGTGTCTCATTTTTACCTCAAATCTAATTTATTGGGTGAAAGCAAAGTAGTTTTAAGTCGTAGCATTAGTGCAGACTATGTAGTTTTTTTACCTTGATTATTTTATGCGACTGTAAGTGAGCTATTTTTTTCAGAGATAACATCAAATAAGCTTAGGAGGCGGGAAGTTATTCCTAAGACAATTACTAATTCATAACTTATATTCCTGATCTATACTCAGAAGACATCTTTGAGCAGCCGCATTTCAGAATTACCCAATACTTGGATAACAGGTAATTTTTATGAAGCTATTAAACTAATCCAGTATCTGCCTAAATCATTACGGACAAAGTAAAAAAAAAAAATTAAGAATAATCAAGTAAAAAATAAAATTTACGTATAAAAAAGGATGTTATCGTTAAGTATTACTTTTTTATCTCAGTGTCTCTCCGTGTCGTGCCAGGTGCTACAACGTGGGGAACCCCTGCAACATACTGGCTTCTTTTCACCTCTGTGGTTTGTTAAATAAATTGACTTTCAGTAGGGGACTTCCAAGGAATAAAATCACCAGTTATCAGAATGATAATCATTGTTAGGGGGGTAAGGAGAAGCAGCCGATGGCTGCTTCTCCTTACCCTTTTTGTAGTAAATTTAATTGGCACTTTAATTTTTGGGTGGAGAAGAGTGTTGGTAGAATTAACTGATTCAGTTAAAAAATTGTTCTTAGATACAGCAAGCCAACTCAAAGGTACAGCAAGGCGGCGCTTTCTCTTCCCAAGTTGTGATCTAGTTAGGTTATGGAGGACAACTGCTTATCGCATTCTTTTTTCTAATTGGTATAACTCCTAACTCAGCACTTTTCAGATACCTTTAAATCCCATACCTTGTTCTACTTGAGTTGCAACTTGACGATAACTCCCAAAGCGAATACCAACTTGGCTGAGGACTATGCCAACTAAAATCAAGCTACCACCGACATATTGAGCTAGGGTAGGCGTTTCATCCAGTACCAAATAAGCTGCTATGATTCCTACAATTGGGGTAAAAGAGCCAACTAAGGAAGCCGCCGATACGGTGGAAGCTCTCAAGCCCTTGAGCCAAAATAACTGACCTAGTACTACAATCACAGCCCCATAAACAAGCATCCACTGCCACAGAAAAGGTGAAAATACATCCATAAAGTGGTTGCTACCATAGAGAACTAAAGCCGCGAAGAAAAATATTACAGTTCCTAAAGCAGTGCGAAAGATACTAAAGATTCCCACTGGGATATGGGAGAGCCATCCTTTAATCATAATGGTTGAAACTACTGAAGCTACAGCTGCGATCGCTGCTAAAAGTTCCCCAATACCCACTCTGAAAACACCCATATTCATCATAGCCGCCTCTGAGGGTTGAAGGAGAATAGTTAGGGCAACACCGACAAATGCTGCGATTGCTCCTACAACTTCCCAACGATTTACCCGTTCCCTCAGCAACCACACTGATAAAACCATAGCCAAAGGTGGCTCCAAGCGTCCAATCAAAATAATATTGTTGACCCCTGTTAATGCTAATGCCTGAAAAATTAAGCCAGGGACAAGCGCCCCTGATAAAATAGCTACCACTGTCAGCACCAACCAATCTTTCCTTGACAGTTGCTGCAAAGCCTTTTTGTTCCACTGTCGCCTATAGATAGGTAACATCACTATCAAGGCACACAGATTCCCTACGAATAAAACGTTACACAGAGAAATCGGATTTCGGCCATCCATGAAATGTTGAGAGCCAATTTGCGTCAGCTTGCGGGTAACTGCACTAGAGGCTCCAAAAATCAAAATTGCTAGCCAGAGATAAATTTGACCTGGAATTTTATAGATATAAGGATGCCATATTCTCGGTCTGCTCACAATAATACCACTGCAAAAAATACTCAATACTCATACTCAGCTGACTTGGTTAATTTCACTGAGATGAATCTGGTAAAACACTTAAATTGAAAAATATCACTATTTCCTGAGAATATGCTGAGTCTAAACTAAATTTTACCAAGGGATAAATTCAGACAATTACTAGACTGGTTTCATTTGAGTTTCAGTAACAGATGAGATGCTTTAGTTGATCCAGAAACTTAAACACAAGGAAAAACAAATGAAAATTGCTTCTTCTGTGCTCACAAGTGTTGCTCTTGCTGGTATGCTGACAGTCTGGGATGTTCCACTTAAAATTGTGAGTCCTTCACTAGTGCAAGCATCAGCTGCAGAAATGAAAGATGCTACAGGTTTGACTACTCAACAAAAGATTGATTTGGTCATCAAGCATAAGGGTCAGTTTGGTGGTGGTGATGAACTACGTCGTTTCTTTTTTGGTGATCTTGAACCGCTAGCTGTTCAGCCCGGTGGTGCAGGTATGGTGGTTAATCTTTACAACAAAGCCAATAATGTGACCTTTGCTTACTGTTCTACCTTCGATGTAATAGTTGCAGTAAAAAAGGGTAAAGTAACAAAGTTTGCCGCTGATGAAGTTAAATAATTAGGACTTACGCATCCCGAATTTTGAGCTTTTCACCTTCGTGTTTTAGCGCTTTAGTAGTTAAAAAATTGACTTTTCAACCACCAAGGCACTAAGACACCAAGAAAAATACATTACACCTTGAAAGGGCTAGTCCTGATAACTATGGAATTTAGAGATGTTATCTTGTTGTTACATCCAGCGATCGCTGTACTCGTAGTCTTTCCCTTAATTGGCATCATTATTAACCGCGCTTTACAAGTCCGTCAACGCCGATTGCAAACTTTAGCCACAGGTAAGAGTAAAATTCCCCCCACTGTAGGACAAGAACATACTCAGTTGGGTCGCTGGCTAACTGGAGCAGTTGTAGGTATTGTTTTAATAGCGTTTGCTAACGATATTTTTGGTAATATTTTAGATAAGCAAGTTTGGACTAAAGCACCATTTCAGGTAGTCTTTATCGGGCTATTGTTTGTGGCTGCGCTCGCTTCTCTGTATTTACTCTATCAGGCAAAGGAGAAAAACTGGCGTGGTATATTTGCAACTCTTACAGGAATGGGACTAGTGGTACTTGGATGTCAAGATGGTATCTACCGTAAAACTGATCAATGGTATATCTCCCACTATTATTATGGGCTAACATCTGCTCTGCTGATGATTTTTTCACTCTCCATTTTGCCAGACATCTATAAAGATAAGACTAATCGCTGGCGCAAGGTTCACATTATTCTGAGTTCCATAGCCCTCTTATTATTTATCGGACAAGGAATAACAGGAACAAGGGCATTATTAGAAGTTCCTCTCACTTGGCAAGAACCCTATATCAATATGCTTTATGAGCAAAAATGTGATACTAAATCCTGTAATATTCAACCACTTACTCTACCCCAAAAAAATCAATGAATAGAACTAACAATATTTTTCAATGCCTAAGCCAAAACTAAAATAGTGAAGCAACCCAAAAAGATTTGGATAAATATTGATCCTTTCTCGTTACAGCTACGCCTAACCATTGGTATTGCTACATTTTCAACTTTAATATTAGGTAGCCTTGCTGCATGGACTAGTTGGAAAATGCAGCAAATTTTGATTGATAGCCGGAAGTATAATATAGAAAAAATTGCTGAACGCTTGCCGCATGATGTGCAATTTTACAGTGAAATGATGCAACCGAAAATTGGATTACAAAAGGCTATTAATAACTTAGCAAATACCAATACCTTAATATGGTTAAAAAGTCCAGATAAGAAAATATTAATAAAATCTGCTACTTTGGATTTGTTATCTGACTCTACAGTAAATAAGTTAATGTCCCTTAGTAATATGGAGATTAAACCACAAGTTTATAAAGTAAATCAAAGCTACTTTGTTATAAGTAGCGGTTCTTTGCAAGTGCAGGGTAAGTCTCTGGGTAAGCTATTTATAGTGCAGGATATTACTCGTGAACAGATAATGTTTATGGCAATGCTGCGAAGTTTGAATATTAGCAGTATTTTGGCAATTATTGTAATAATAGCTTTAAGTGCATTTTATATTAGCCGTTCTTTACAACCATTGCGCCAGCTAAGTCAGATGACTTCTGTGATTTCTGTAGAAGATTTAGGACAAGCACAATTATATGTTGATAATGCACCTAGCGAAGTCAAAGAATTAGCTCAAACTTTAACCATGCTGTTATCACGTCTTTCGCAATCTTGGGAGCAAGAACGAGAATTTGTGAGCAATGTTTCTCACGAGTTACGTACACCTTTGACAATTGTACATGGTTACTTGCAAAGTGTCTTGCGACGGCAGAATAACTTAACAGAAATGCAGCAAGAAGCTTTGGAAACTGCTGCATCGGAAGCCGAACGTACCATTCGCCTACTACAAGATTTACTTGATTTAGCACGAGCAGATAGTGGACATTTACATTTTCAAATGAAATCTTACGTGCTAAATGACTTAGTTGAAGAAGTCGTGGTGATGGCACAAAAATATAGTGATCGCTTAATTACAATCGAGTCAACAATTTACCCCATAGAAGTTAAGATAGATTACAGCCGATTTAAACAAATATTACTCAATTTGATTGATAATGCTATTAAGTATTCTGAAGCTACTACGCCCATAATTTTAAAGTTAAATCAGTTTCACGACAAAGCGATTATTCAAGTTTGTGATCAAGGTTATGGCATTCCTTTACAGCACCAAACACGTATTTTTGAGCGATTTTACCGCGTAAATGAACCCCGTTCTCATGCTAGTGGCGGTTGTGGTTTGGGTTTATCCATTGTCAAGACACTTGTAGAAGGTATGGGTGGTAGTGTATATGTGCAATCAAAATTAGGAGAAGGGAGCGTGTTTACAATCACTCTGCTTACATAACTAGTCAAAGTCAGGTTAAAGTAGCACTTTGATTATCACCCTATCTACTTTCAAGTCACAAATATGACAGCAAATATCCTGTTGGTTGAAGATGAAATTAAACTGGCGCGATTTGTTGAACTAGAACTAAGTAGCGAAGGTTACAATGTAAACGTAGCATATGATGGCATCGTTGGTTTAACGTTAGCACGGGAGTTATCGCCAGATTTAGTCATTCTTGATTGGATGCTCCCAGGGCTATCAGGCTTGGAAATCTGTCGTCGGTTGCGGGCGACTGGTATCTCCATACCAGTAATTTTATTGACAGCAAAAGATGAAGTTAATGATCGTGTAGCAGGTTTAGATGCAGGAGCAGATGATTATGTAGTCAAGCCATTTAGTATTGAGGAACTGCTAGCTAGAATCCGCGCTCATCTACGCCGTACTCAAGAAATAGATCAAGATATTTTTCAGTTTGAAGACTTGAGTTTAAACCATCGTACTCACCAAGTTTACCGGGGTAAGCGGGCAATTGAGTTAACGGCTAAAGAGTTTGACTTGTTGGAATATATACTCTCGCATCCTCGTCAGGTATTCACTAAAGACCAAATTCTACAAAAAGTTTGGGGTTACGACTTTATGGGTAATTCCAATATCATCGAAGTCTACATCCGCTACTTGCGCCTAAAATTAGAGGAAAATAATGAAAAACGCTTGATTCATACGGTGCGTGGTGTGGGCTACGTACTTCGGGAATAATCAGAATCAAAAGATTTTTTTATCTTAGTAGCCTGCGAAATTTGTTTACCATCTGGGTGATTTTAGTTGATTTCTGTCGCTAATCAATAATCTTATCTTATCATTTATCGCGGATGAGCAGCTTTTTTCCATTCCTCTAAAAATGGTATTATAAACTACTATTTTTTAGTGATCGCAAAAGTTTTCGGTCTACTGAAATTCTCTATCATAAGTAAGAGCCATAAAGAAGCTAATATTTGCAACGATCGCTTCTGAACATACAAAAAGTTATTCATGCAAATTCAAACACCAGACTGGGTGAAACACGCTGTTTTCTACCAAATCTTCCCAGATCGTTTTGCCAGAAGCAAACAGCCGCGCAAACGGTTATTGCAGGAAGCCCGTTGGGAAGATTGGGACTCTATGCCAACCCTCCAAGGCTATAAAGGCGGCGATTTATGGGGCATTATGGAGGATTTAGACTATATCCAGAATTTAGGGATTAACGCGATTTACTTTACACCCATTTTTCAATCCGCTAGTAATCATCGCTATCATACCCACGATTATTATCAAGTTGACCCGATGTTAGGGGGCAACGAAGCTTTTAAGGAATTACTCGATGCAGCCCATCAACGGAATATCAAAGTTGTTCTGGATGGGGTGTTTAACCATTCCAGTCGGGGCTTTTTCTTTTTCCACGACGTTTTAGAAAATGGCCCCCATTCACCTTGGGTAAATTGGTTCAAAATAGAAGGTTGGCCGCTTTCAGCATATAATGGGGAGTTAGCTGCTAACTACGTGGGTTGGGCGGGAAATCGTGCCTTGCCAGAATTTAACCACGACAATCCAGAAGTACGAGAATACATTATGGAAATTGCCGAATATTGGATTAAATTCGGCATTGATGGTTGGCGATTGGATGTACCATTTGAAATCAAAACTCCTGGTTTTTGGCAGGAATTTCGCGATCGCGTTAAGGCAGTCAATCCCGAAGCTTATATTGTGGGCGAAGTCTGGGGAGATTCACGTGAGTGGTTGGATGGGACGCAATTTGACGGTGTGATGAATTATCTATTTGCCGGGCCGACAATTGCCTTTGCAGCAGGCGATCGCGTAGTCTTAGAACAAGTCCAAAGCCGCGACTATCAACCCTACCCACCCTTATTTGCCGCCGAATACGCCACCAAAATCCAAGAAGTACTGCAACTTTACCCTTGGGAAATTCAGCTAACTCAACTCAATTTGCTTGCAAGTCACGATACAGCCCGATTGATGACCATTGCAGGCGGCGATATCGCCAGTATAGAATTGTCAACTCTACTGTTGCTCACCTTTCCCGGTGCCTCCAGCATATACTATGGTGATGAAGTTGGCTTACCTGGAGCAATAGACCCAGACTCACGTCGTGGTTTTCCTTTAGAGACTAACTGGAATCAAGAAATTTTCAATACTCACCGCCAGTTAATTGCCCTCCGCCACACTTACCCAGCCTTGCGTACAGGTGATTACCAAGTTCTGTTTGCTCAAGGACAACTTTATATCTTTGCGCGAACTTTGGGGACAGAGGAATTAATAATTGTCGTCAACGCTGGTACAAGTTCGGCAACAGCGAATGCAGATGTCGCCACTTTGCGTACTCAACCTAACAAGCTTTTATATGGTAATGCTGAAGTTGAGTGGAATAGTAAAGGAGAAACTCAACAGTTGTCATTGACTGTTCCTGCACGTAGTGGCTGCATTCTGGGAGTGGGGGGTAGCGAGTAGGAAGTGGGGGACAAGGGGGATGAAAGGGATAAAGAGAATAAGCAATGCCCCATGCCCCACGCCCCACATCCCATAAATTACTTTCCTGCCACCAGTGCAGGCATCAACACCGCATCAATGATATGGATCACGCCATTGTCTGCCAGAATATCAGTTTTCAGGACATTGGCGTTATTCACCTTAAATTTACCGTTGGCAGATTCAATGGCGACAATTGAACCTTCAAGCGTCTCTGCCTCGTTAATCTGTACCAAATCATCAGACCTAACATCCCCACTAGCGATATGATACGCCACAATTTTCTGGAGCTTGGGGATATCTTGTAGTAGCGAGTCTAAAGTTCCCTCTGGTAGATTAGCAAAAGCTTCGTCAGTCGGTGCAAAGAGTGTGAAAGAACCAGGGCTTTTCAAAGTGTCGATGAAATTTACAGCTTTAGCAGCCTTTATTAGGGTATTGAAATTACCCGCTGCGATCGCAGTTTCCACAAGGTCAGCCATGAGGGTGCGTTATTTAATACTACAAGTTACTTATAAAGTGACTAAAATATCTTAGCCTCTATCAATAGAGAGGTTGCTGGCGATTAAACAGACAGCAGTAGACTGATTTAGTGCTGTTACACTGGAGAATGACCCTAAGAACCACTGATTATGCTAAAGCGTTCTAAGTTCGAGACAACTCAATCTCAGATTATGCACCGGGCTGAGGATCTGATTAGTGCAGCCTCAAATCGTTATCGCATTACGGTTCAGGTAGCAAATCGTGCTAAACGTCGGCGTTACGAAGACTTTGAAAGCAACGAAGATGCGATGATGAAGCCAGTACTAAGGGCAATTATCGAAATGTCCGATGAATTGACTCAACCAGAAATTATCGGCGAACTATAAGATTGAGTGCTGAGTGGTGAGTGCTGAATTCTGAATTCTAAATAAGACAAATTCATCTTTTCACTCAGCAACGCCCAAAATATTGTTCTATGAAAAAGAAAAAATTTCTGTTTAAATCAATTTCCTCAAAATTCGCAACTCAGCACTGGCTCAACCTTAGTTATCCGCTAACACCACTACTGCTTACCTTAATGGTAATGGGTGTAATTGTTTTGAGTTCAGGGGCGGATAAATCAATACATAGAAATTTATTTAGTATCCAACCTGCTTCTGCTCAGAGAATCACTCCTAGCGATGTTTGGCAGTTAGTTTATCAGCAATTACCAGATTTTCCACGGGAAAATAAGTATATCAGTAAAGAAAATGGTAAAGTTGCCGAAAATAATACCTTAGCAAATCGTCTAATTAGATATCACATTTATACCAAAGGGCGGGCCCCAATTTATCGCTTGGATTGGAAGCTGACTTTAGCTGATTACCTGGGTGCAAATGAAATAATGTATGATACTACCTATCCAGGAAATGATGCACTACGGGAAAATCCGATAGAAGGCGATCGCAAAGCTATCAAAAGCCTCACCCACAGCCAACGAGAGGCCCTAGTACAAGTCTTAGTCAATATATTTAATCCTACTTCCCAAAACACCGTACCTCCTAACTCCAACACCGCACCCAGTCCAACTACATCAACTAGCCCACAGCCACCACAACGAGGAGGTGCCGAACTACTAAAATGATAAATTTTCCTTTGCGCCCCTCTGCGTACCTCTGCGTTTAAAAAACTAAACTATGGAACGCGTTGTCAAAACCGGATCGGGTTGGCGTATTGGCTGGAACCCCCATACACCTGAGTTTAAAGGTTTAGTCGGTACAGATGATTGGGCAATTGAGTTAACCGAAGCCGAGTTAAATGATTTTTGTCGTCTACTAGCACAGCTAGCAGACACCATGAAGCAACTCGCAACTGAATTGATGGAAGAGGAAAAAATTACTTGTGAAGCCGAAAGCGATTTATTATGGATGGAAGTGGAAGGCTATCCTCATGATTACAGTCTGCGCTTCATCTTGAATACAGGGCGATGTGTAGAAGGTAAATGGAATGCTTCTGCTGTTCCAGATTTACTGCAAGCTAGTGGGATGCTTAAGGTTTTTTAAAATTCCCTCTTGATTATCCTATAGTTTTGTTATATGATAGGAATTCTGACCGGGGCGTAGCGCAGCTTGGTAGCGCGCCACTTTGGGGTAGTGGAGGTCGTGGGTTCGAATCCCGCCGCTCCGATTGATGATAAGCCATACCTGCTAGTCTTTTTAAAAGATTAGCAGGTTTTTTCATAGTTTTTACCTGAAAAAACCTAACCGAACAGTAAATTGGGATATACCCGCACAATCAAATTTTTTCAATGATAAGTAATTAGGCGGACTTAATATAAAATTTCTAGCAGATTAGTAGGTAGATTGGCATGAGTGAAAGTACAGAAACGATTTTCAGCAAAATCATTCGTCGGGAAATTCCCGCTGATATTATTTACGAGGATAATTTAGCCCTAGCATTCAAAGACATCCATCCCCAAGCACCCGTTCACATCCTGATCATTCCCAAAAAGACCATTGCTACACTAGCTGAGGCTGAATCTGAGGATCATGCTCTGTTGGGGCATCTTTTGTTAACCGCTAAACGTGTTGCAGAAGAAGCTGGACTAAAAAATGGTTATCGAGTTGTCATCAATGCTGGTGATGACGGCGGTCAAACAGTCAATCACTTACATTTGCATATTTTGGGAGGACGACAGTTGGATTGGCCCCCTGGTTGATGGAGAGGCAGGAGGCAAGGGGCAGAGTATAAAGGCACAAACTGAGTGGAATTGTGGGTGAAAGTACCCCTCTTCCCCTGCTTTTTAATATCAAGGATCATAGTACTTAATTCTGGTAGCGCGTTTTCACTTGATCGTGCGGTAGTGTAAAAACAAATCACTTCCAACCTGACGAGTTTCTATGAGTTGGAGATGAGGAGCAGCATTGGGAAGAAAACCCTCTCCCTCCACTGGGCTAGGAGCGTGCTTTCCTCCAAAAATGATCGGCCAAATGGTCAACCACCAATCGTCAATTCGGCCTGCGTGAACTAGAGCAGCTGTTAAAGAGCCACCTCCCAAAGCAACGACTTTGTGAATACCCCGCTCTGCCATCAAGGTGTAGGCCCGATCCCAGTCCAGGTCTGTATCTCCCAAATCAATTAATTCAGCCAGTTTTTGCAAGGTTGTTGTATCAGAACTGCGCTGCAAAGCAGTCCGTGTGGTAAATATCCATCGCTCAATGTCCTGACTCAAAAAAGGCAAGTCTGGCGATAGGTCAAGGGAACCTGAAACAACACAAGTAATCGGCTGGGGAGATTGACCCCGAACCTCACGTGCTGCCAATAGTTCGCGATCGCGAATTGTAAAGGTTCCCCCCTCAGCTCGAATTGTCCCTGCTCCTACCAGCAACAGATCGGCAAGGGAGGCTTGATATTCCAAGTGTGCTTGATCGACTACATCGGGTTCACGGGGCGCTTTCGGATTTACGGCACTAATTTTTCCATCGGCCGTCATGGCAAGAACCACAGTTGTTTGGATAGCTGACATGATTATGTTGTAACGATTCTTTATAATTTTACCTTTTTGAATCCACTCAATACTTGAGAGTGAATAGTTGTTGCGTTGTGCTTTAAATTACTTTGTGTATGGCTCAAGGTGGTAAAAAACTGAAGCTGTCATGCTTCCAAAATGCACCATTTACGTCATTTTCAAAAATACAGCATTTGCGATGCCTGCAGCGGGCTACGCCTACGCACCTGCAAAATATGGGATATATCTGCAATCGTCGTATTTGTCTTAATTTTAATTTTGGTTGCTTACCTTGTTTCTCCACAAAATCGGGATTTGGGCACAATACGCTTGGATTAAGGGTTATTGGTGTAGATAATTGGTCTTTCAAGACGCGATAAATCGCGTCTTTACATCTGGGTTTTGGTATTGGATTTGGGCATTGTTAAATATCAACCCAAATCTCGACACCGAAGCACTTTGGGCTTATTTCCACACCCTGCTTGACATTTTGGCGTAGGTGTAGAATGTCGTAGACATCGCTTTAAGTTGTCAGCAATCTACAGAGCATGGGAACGAGGAAAGCCTACAGCCAAGCTCGATCGTATTGAACAGGCCAGAGTTTATCGTGTCCAAGTTGCTTGGCTGCCAGATGTGGCCAGTAAGGATTGCGGAGTAGTTCACGTCCTAACAGCACTATATCAGCTACTTCTGTACGAATAATCTCGTCAGCTTGTTCAGGGGATGTAATTAAGCCCACGGCTCCTGTATGAATATTAGCTTCGCGGCGGATGCGTTCGGCAAATTGAGTCTGATAACCAGGTTTAATTGGTATATGAACGCCCGGTATAGTACCACCTGATGAAGTATCGATGAGATCAACTCCTAGAGACTTGAGTTTGTCGCTTAAAGCAATACTTTGCTCAATATCCCAGCCATTGTCTACCCAATCGGTGGCAGAGATGCGTACCCAGAGTGGATGTGTCTGGGGCCAAACCTCTCGGACTGCTTGAACTACTTCTCTGAGCAGACGAGTCCGGTTTTCAAAGCTGCCACCATAATCATCTTGACGATTGTTAGAAAGGGGCGAGAGAAATTGGTGCAGTAGATAACCGTGAGCAGCATGGATTTCTACTACCTTGAAACCAGCTTGTAGAGAACGTTTGGCAGCTTGAGCAAAGGCGTCAATAATTGCTTGAATTCCCTCAAGACTGAGGGCTTCTGGAACTGGGCTATCTTGGCTAAAAGCGATCGCACTACTCGAAACCAAGGGACGCCAACCTTCCTGAGATTCATCCAGCACTTTCCCTCCCTTACTCGGTTTGGCAGTGCTAGCCTTTCTACCTGCATGAGCAAGTTGAATACCTGCAACAGCGCCAAAGTTATGAATTAATGCCACAGTCTTGGCTAAAGTTTCGATGTGTGAATCTGACCAAATTCCCAAATCTTGCGGGCTAATGCGTCCACGCGGCTCTACAGCTGCTGCTTCTGTGAACACTATACCTGCACCACCAACTGCACGAGAAGCTAGATGAATAACGTGCCAATCATTAGCATATCCATTTGTACTGGAATATTGACACATCGGTGAAACGGCAATGCGGTTGCGAAAAACAACTTCACGAATCTTGAATGGTTCAAATAGATGTGCCATTAATCTTGATTCCTTCTCTTACTACGTAAAAGAAATTGGGGAGGGATTTGCAGCATGAATTCGATTTTGCATTAATTAAATAGAGAAGTCAAAATTCAGAATGCAATCAGTAGGGAATTTAGACCCACCACTTTATAGTCTCCCAGCAAATTCAAAATTTGGTGGGAGACTTAAACCCTTACTCTCAAAGCCTAATTTACCGCCGTAGGTATCGCAGTAGTTCTTGCGTAGGGCAGTATTATATCCAGCCGACACTCTCTACCAGACGCTGCACGTAGCTTGCAACTCTTACAGAGTACGCGGACTCGCTATACGCTATCCTGCCCTACACAAGAACTACCTCTTTTATTAAATATTTGTTGAATGACTAGAGTCATCATAGAGATTTGGATAAATAGGCTGATCCTCAGGCTTTTGAGATTGTAATTCCCAGATATCACGTTTTCCTAGTTCTTGATCCACTAATAACTGTAGATGATCTGGTAATTTAGTTGTTTGCGAAATTGACCAAATTTCTTCACCAAATAATTCTTTTTCAATTTTTCCAGAAAACATGATTTGACCTCCACGAATGTTCAAGTTTAAGTTTAGTAACTCCTAATTTAGGAAAGACGAAGTAACAAAATTGTCATTCTTCATTCTTTCGCTATCTTTAAAATACAGGTACTATTCGCCCTGAATACTGCTTGTTAAGAAAATCTCTAACTTGTGCATCGTTAAGTAACTTTTCATTACGGATATTGTCGATGGGATCGCGTCCTGTGAAGGCAATAATCTGTTGAAAAGAGGCGATCGCACGAGCATCATCATCACCAATTTGTCTACTCAAAATTAAATGCTTTCTCAGGGTCAGTGGGCAATTTGTTGCGACCCATAAACATTTTGGCTGACTGTTCTCTAACACCAAGCTTTACTGAGAAAGGCACAACCACTAGTAGCAATGACAACTGTTCTGCTCGATCTGTGCAGCGTTCACGAAGTAAACCCCCTAGTACTTCCCGACTAGCCATTCCTGCTTCTCGTTGTTCTGGATCGGGTGGAACATACCAAACACCAGTACCAGAAGGTGCTGTTGCTTTACTCGTACTGTAGTAGCCTTTATCTATAAGTACTTTTACCCCTTGAACAGCAACATTCCAAGCCGCCCAAGTTGCTGATAGGCCACCGCCTATGACTAGAACGTCAGTCTCTAAATTCAGTTGCGAAGTCGAACTATTGCCTGACTCAGATTTATATGCACTCACGATTACATCTCCTAAAAAGTTTACTTGGCACTAAATTTTGAGTTTATTGGCTAACCCATCTAATTTTCTGGTAAAATACTGTAAGTCAATCAACTTACAGTACTATCTAGTTATACATAGATTGTGCGAAAAAACAAGAGGCTATTAAAATTTATTGATATTACTCTTTAATAAGATGCAGTTTGTAGTGAAAAATTTCTCAAAAAAATAAAGGACAAGAACTATAACTTGTCCTCAATGGTTAAAATAATAGATCCTCTGTCGAATAAGAGTTAAATGAAACAGGGCAAAACTTTTAGCTTAATAACACCCCCCACTCTATAAATTCTCGTGTGTTCCTTCCGTTTTGCCCATAATAGCAAGTAGTAAAGAAAACTTTTTTGTTCAGTAATATTTCGCCAACGGTATCCTCAATCAACTTTTGTTAAGTTTCCGAAATGCCTCTCATTTTTTTGAAGAAGATAAGGAGTTGTGGACAGTCGATTACGACTATCTACAACTGTAGTAATAACTATTTCCTTAACCAAAGGAGTAAAACATGAAAATTTTTGACATAAATCCCCTTTATGTAGAGCTTTCCTTTGAAGAAGCTAGTACCATTAAGGGTGGAGCGAAAGCAGTACTTTTTGAAGACATCGATTTTCGTGGTAAGTCATACAGTACAGGTGCAAGATCAGACTATCCATATGTTGGGGATGATTTTAACGATGAAGCTTCCTCAATTCTTATTACAGGAGGAACGTGGCGTTTCTATGCAGATGCAAATTTCACAGGTTCTTTCAAGGATCTAGGACCAGGCTCCTATTCTTGGGTTGAAAACTTTGGGATAACTAATGATACAATCTCATCCTTCAAATTGATCGAATCTTAGAGTGCTTGGTTCTGGGAAAATTGAAGCAGTACTCTGTAATGCAAAACTTGCAGCCATCGATTGTAGTAATTCACGCTCATGTCGTCACCCTAATGCTAGAGAAGCTGCAAAAAAGGCAAAGTAGCGTTTTGGAAGTGCCGACTTAACTTTTATAGTTTTTTGCAAAAAAGAATTGAGCAACCAGATTGCAGACAATCTGGTTGCTCAATTAAAACTTAACGAAATAAGTATTTGTTGGTAATTTTTGGGCAGTTCCTACATTTGTAGCCAAGTCATTTATTTTATTATCTGTTTTGATTACTGCAAACTTATCAGTAAATAGTAATACTTCACCATTTCCCGGTGTTACCCAAGCGTGGCGAGTCATTAGGTTTTTGGAGACAACTAAAAGAGACGCATCTCCACGGTAAGCCGAGATGCGTTTACCCAGGAAGGTTTGATTATCTCTATTGGCGATCGCATAAGCAGCAGAGGAACCCACAAAAATTTTACTGCCATCTGAGTAAATAGTTTTAGGGAAATTGCTACCGCCGTCTCCCATCCCCGCAGTTGTAGGCCTTCTTGGAAAACTTAGCTGTCCACGCTCGACAGTAAAATTAGTCAGATTAACAGTTCCTATATATACCTTTGTTTCGTCACGGGTTTGTGCAGCATTGGTATAAGTGTCTGTAGTGATCAAAGTCTTTGTTAATAAGTCTTTGCCATTCCACCTGTAGATTGAGTTACCCCCATAAACAGAACCGAGGACATAAAGCTTGTCTTCAAAAATATGTAATCGGTTAAGTCTTGTGTCTGCCATGTCGTGAGCAAGATCGGCAGAATTGTAGCCCCAAAGCTTGCCTTGGTTACTTCCTGCTACATTTGCCAAAGCAAATATTTTTGCTCCGTCAAAAACCATCCGGTAAAGAAAAGCTATCTGGACGGGAATACCTAACCTCTTTTGTTGCTGGTAGCCACTAGTGTAGAGATACCCGTTTTTATACTCAAAATCCATTACCTCAGTTACGCCATAACTCTGTTTGGCTTTAAAGTTGAGGTTTTTGTCATAAATTGATAGAGTATTTGCAGACTGGTAAATAAGCCAATTTTGCAAAAATTTTACCCGTGTCTTTGGATTAGCTGTGTTGCTAACTATTTTTTGCCTAGTTCCGTCAGTTTTTATTTTTACTAGTCCCGTTGGAACAGCTAAGACATAAGTTTTGCCGTCAATTGCTACAATGTCACGAGCATCGTAATTAGAGTTCGGGATTAGTTTTTTCGTCCCATTACTTTCTACTTCCCATACACCTTCAGTATTGATGACCGCAACTTTGCTGCCGTTAGTGCAAGCTGCTCTTGGTGAAGAAATATTAAGATATGTAGCTAAAGCGGGGGTAGAGTAATCAAACATTGTACAGTCCAGATAAAGTTGACTGAAAAATATTGGCGCTCAATTAGGAAAAGGATTTTGGGAGTTTTTGCGCGTTTTTAACCTAAACTCGTCTTCAAAAGTGAAGAAAATATCGGCTACGGTAAACTCAAACTCAAAGGTTGAGTAATCCGCAAAATATGCATATCTGCAAACATCAGTAAAATTAGAATTGAATTGTTTGTGGTTATGTCGTAGCGATAACCTGTTAATTGGGGGAAAGTAACTTCAATTAATTTGCCTCTCAGCCTGCTTTCTAATTCGACAAAGACTTCACCGACACTTTCTGCCCTAGATCACCCATCTCCTCTAACATCCCCTCAATCTTTTGCATAGCTAGAGATGAAGGTTTGGTATATCCTTTCTCCCAACGGTTTACCGTCGAATAAGTTATACCTAAAGATGCTGCAAACTGTTCTTGGGTAAGATCAGTTATGCCACGAAGTTCACGGATGAGCTTTCCAACTTGCGGTTGCTTGATTAGCAAAGGTTTCTTAATAGTCATTTAGCTCAGAACGCACCTGTTAATCTGGCGAGTGATATGTATTTCGCTACATCCTATTAGGGCTAATGCTGAATTGATAGGCGAAAATATACTAGAATTTTATACTTTATTGATTTGCTGACTAAGGAATTACACGTCCGTAGATAAAATATTTCCTAACGAGACTTCCAAGGAATAAATTACGACGAGACTTCCAAGGAATAAATTACGCAACGAAATAAGCATCGTGTTGTCAAGAAGCAGTTAATATCAATATCTGATAAATAAAAAGCCACGTAAATGTTCTGAGACTTTAGGTATTAAACGCCTTGGTCTACGTTTATGTAGCCGCAAATTCTGTTAGTTAAGTATTTTCACAAAATTGGAATGTTCCCAATATTTCAGCTATTACCATTGTGAAAAAGGGTATTTTACTAAATTGCTGTTGAAATATCTGGAGTCATCAGAAACTTCTTGTCCAATCCAGCTTGGTAATTCAATTTGCTGATTTTCATCACTGAGTTCAACTTCTGCTAATATCAGTCCTTTATTAACACCATCAAACTCATCTATTTCCCAAATCAAACCACCCAACTCTATTTTATATCTGATTTTTTCTATAAAGGGACGTTCACATAATGTCTCAAGTATTTCTTGAGCATCTTTAACAGGAATAGGATACTCAAACTCTAATCTTGAATATTTAATATTGGGACCTTTAATAGTCAAATAACTTTTTTCCCCTACTATACGTATACGTACAGTTGCTTTGTCTTGTGTAGCAATGTATCCTTGACGATATATACTACCTTCAGCTAATCCTCTCCAGCTATCTCCTCTGACTAAATATTTCCGCTCTATTTCTTTCGCCATTTTATTTAGCAAATTATTTGCTTTTTTATATCACAAATAATATAGCAATTCTAAATCTCTTCACAAAAATGTCTGTGCAATTATTACAAATCAGAGTGAAGTTGTTGAAGTATTAATATTGACTAATTGATAATTAGCGATCGCTTCTACTGTAGTACGATAATTTACATCTTGACAACGATTTGATGCTATCTGCACTAAGCGATTGCAACTAGCAGTAAAATCGTCATTTTTATGCCACTTTTTCAAGGTGCAGAGAACTGGAAATACTTTTAATACTTAATACCCCATGCTCAATTACTAGGCATGAATTCAAACATTTGTTATATACAAAAACTTACCAAATTTTCTTGCTTAATTTGCTCTTTTGCTAAAGCCAATGCTTGATGAGCATTTTTAAACTTTGTTTCATCCGTGAATTTCTGATCGAAATGCTTTAAATAAGCTTCCAGATACCGAATACGTAAGTGGGGATCGGTAGGATTTTTAAGAAAGGGGAGGTCAGCTTCAACCATGAACCGGATAGCTAATAAGGGGATAGGGCTACGAAGTGGGCGAAATTTTGGATTGTGCAGACCAGGACTTTCATTCCGTTTATGAAATTCTCCTATCATCAATCCTGACTCAACAAATAAAGGTTTAAGTTTTTGCTGAACACTATCTATTACTTTAGGAGCATCTTCTATATGGATGTCAGGAAAGATAAGTAAAAAAGCTTTATTAATTGCTATTTTCCGCTCTTCAATATCTATTTGCAGAAATATATCTCGATAGTATCCAACAACCTCTTCTAATTGTTCTGGATACAAATCTTTTGTGTGAATAACTGCTAGACGAATACTGTTTGATTTGAGAGAGTAAGGTACAAAAGGGCAAACTACGCCGGGTCTACCTAAGTCAGGATGAGACCTTCCTAAAAAGTTTTTTACCCAGTCCATAATTTCAATTAAGGAAGGAAGGTCTTCGTGTTCTTGGAGTTGTTCGATTTCACGAATTGTATAGAGCTGCATAAGTTTGAGTGGAATGGAATAATTGTTTAATTCTGAATCCAAAATTAGTTTTCCAATATATATATAGGTAAAACTAATTATTTAAGTAAACAAAACAAGTCCTTTGTTGTTTATTTTTGGTTAATCTGTGGTTTGGAGAAGATAACAATGTTTTACCATTTTGTTTTGTGAACTTCAAGTAATTTACGTCAATACAACATATAGACACAAACATATTTTCCATCAAATAACTTGTTTTTATTTGTTTTGAAGTTAGTTTGTAATATGTTAGCTACAGGACTAATATTTAAATCTTGAAACACATGTAGGGTGTGTTACACTCTACTAACACACCCTACAATTAATTGACAGCTTTTTTCAAAAGCAATTGACGATTCTTATAGAATACGTATGTATCATCATTATTCGGCATGTGTTCCTAGTTTTTTACACTCTTAAGCTTCTGTTATTTTTATGAATACATTATAAATTTTATGTCTAAATAGTTATTTTTACTGTAAAAATTTGGTATAGATTTAACAGCAACTTTAGGGCTACTATCAAGGTAATATACTTTTAGCAAATAAAAAATTTACATAGAATTTGGTATAAGGCAATTTTATAAGCTGGATATTACTTACAGCAGATTACAAATTAATAAAGTACACTCTCCCAAATAGATTGGGAAGGATGCCTAATAGGGTGGGGTAGTTACTCCACTTAGATGAAAAGTACTGTATTTTCGATTAGTCGATCTCAACTCTGGTATTTGCAGCGAATATCGGTAGTTTAGGCTTTATTTGGTCTAAAAATAAAAATTGTAGGAGGAGACAAAATGAGCGGTGACTTCTAGCATTCCCTATAACCCTATTCTTAAGTAAGCTACTCATAAAATTAAATATTTTAGGACTTACGTACTATACCAATTAACCATAATATGCATTCAGCAAAATTTAAGGATTCAGGTGCTGATTGCAACCCCGATTTTGTTGCCTATTTACTGTTCTGGGTATTAGAAATTGCTCAAAAGCCCAAAATTAGTATAGTCAATATGTATGATACGTAAGTCCTATATTTGTTTAATTGGAAGTCCCTTCTTTCTCAACAAATTCTTTCACCACTGCCATAGCATCAGGAGGAATCTGCGTAATTAGACGGAATGGAAATGCGGCAGTTGAAGCAAACTGGGCATAGTCTGGTGTCAGGAAGATAGCATAGTTTTTAGCTTCTGGAGTCATCTGTGCAGCAAAGGCCAAGGTTAGAGCTTTAACGTACTTGCGAACATCTGCTGCTTGTTCACCGACAACTTCACCGCCACTAATCGGTGTATTTGGTTGTCCGATCTGATCTAATGTGGTGCTGGGGTCTTTTACACTTAGATGAGTACCCCCAATTATACCAACTAGCGATTTTGGGGATGGGATTTTTTCAAATCCCACAATCTGTTCAGTTAAAGCTGGGGTGGTTTTATCGGCAGAACCTGCTAACACTATGGTAGGAACTTGTATCTTTGTTAACCCAGTTTCGCCAAAAATCAGAGAAGTTGTCGGATTGAAAGCGATCGCTTGTTTGATTCTGGGATCTCGTAGTTGATAGCTATTTTCTGGTAGTTCTTGAGCGATGCACTGCATATTTTCTCCCAAACTCAAGATAGTCAGGTTCTTTTTACAGCGTTGTTTGAGATGTTCTAGTTGTAACTCGGCTCCAGCAAGTGCTAAAGCTGTACCACCACCAAAAGAATAGCCAACAACCATCGCGTTCATGGTTGCAAGCTTCCCTTGCAGGGGATGATTAGCTGTTTGGTTGAGCTTTGCTAATTCATCGAGGACAAAACTAATATCTTGAGGGCGATACAAAAACTCCTGAGGCTTCATGACTCTGGTTTTGCCTTGTAATGCTAAGTTAGCATTTGCCTGATTACTACCGGGATGTTCTAAAGCTGCTACTACATAACCGTGGGATGCTAAATGTTCTGCTAGGTAACGCAAGTCCGTGCGGACTGACCCGAAGCCGTGAGAAAAGACAATTACGGGTTTGTCGGGAGTTGCAGCAGTTGACCAGTAAATATCAACTGGGATTTTGCGTTGGCGTAGCCCGCCGTAGGCATCGCGCTTTTGATCATTCAAGCTTAAGTTGAGGATTTTTACTTGAGCTATTCCTGGTTGGCTGGGATCAAAAGGGAAAACAATCTGTGGTGTTCTCGGTTGTGCTTTTATGGGGTCGAGTTGGGGAGCGATGTCTGACGACAAGCCGCTACGCGTCAACGCTAACATGAATTGCTGAGTACGCCAAAAAGCTGTATTTAAATTCCCTGCAACAACGAAAGCCTTTGGCAAATCAATTTCTAAGCGTTTACTGGGATAAGCAGCAATAAAACTCAGTATAGAAAGACCTTGCGGTGCATTAGAACCTAATACCAATCCGGCTCTCAGTGCTTGTACCCCAGCTTTATCCTTTCGGGCTAAGGCTGTAGCAAAGTCATTGAGAATAGTTGTACCAATCTGGGTATTAATTAACCTATCAAGTGTGACAACATTCATGGGTATATTCATACCCAGCGCCCCCAAGAAGAAGCTGCGTTGTTCTTCAGATAAAGAGTGTAAACTCCCAGGCAATTCCCTTGTTTTTACAGCCTTTTGCAACTCAGCAAGGGAGATGGATTCTGTAAATAAACCCAAACGCACAACAACCGTGTCAGCAGCAATGGCTGAAGTATTTGCCCCGAACTGTGTAAGTGCGATCGCGCTAACGAAACCCGCAACTGTTTTAAGACTTCTCCAACTTTTTCCCATAAAATTTTATACCAATTGTTACTTACGGGAATATAACGGATATTTGTGTATTTGACTACCCAAATAATTGCTTAGAAATAAAAGTAAATTTTTTCTTAACTTGCTAGCGATGTTTACGATGGGCTACGCAGATGCTTTAATCTCCTCAAAGCATCTGCTGATGCAAACAGAGCCATATTACAAGCATAACAAAAATAACGAATTGTAGAATTCATTACAGCTAAACATTTGACCATAAATCAGTGTTAACAGCCACAAAAGCTCGATTGTTTCTCAGCTAGGTTTAATACTGTAACGGAGCTACGAGAACAGGGGAAGCGATGCCTGCGGCGGTAAACTACGCATCTACAATCTGCAATTTTCTTTGACAGCAAAATTTAACCGACTGCTTAATGTTTTGTCTTTGCGCTTTAAAACGTTTTGCAGAGGTGTTGCAGGTGAATAGTCTGACTGCTGTAGCTGCACTATCATTACTCATCAAATTCTACCAGCCGCATCAACAATTTTTCTTGGCTTTATGCGTCGCAGACTCCCATATATTTTAATTTTTCTGCTCTCCCTGAGTATTATTACACTGTGGTGGCCTGTGAATGATTCTGATTGCAATTTTGAGGCTTTTATCGCATCAAAAACTACAAAATTCCAAGTACACGCTACTAAAGTTACTGTTCAGCCGTGGCGTGGTCGTCACCATGTATATGGAATCTTTATGATTCCAAATAAATATAAACAAGCTCCATTTTTTGTGTTAACAGTCCAAGGTGCTGGTAGTTACTGTTCAAAACAATTTGGTCATAAACAAAACTTTGATGATATCTTTGCTCAACCAGGAACTTATCTGGTAAAGAAGCCTATTAGAACTCGAAAAACTCTACGGCTCATTCTCCAAGGTTTATATTCTCAGGTCAATGATAAAAATAATTGGACGTTGACTTTCCCTGAACCAAAAGCTAGTCAAGATAATTCATAATTTATAAGTTAGCTTGGTGGTTGAGTTTCCAAAATCTGGTCTTTCTCTAGCAAGGCACTAGTAGCATTAACTACAATTTGTGCTGCTCCTGTGAAAAACGATCGCTCGATAGTCGCTGGCACATCGCTAGGTTGATGATAGTGCGGAGTGCGTAAATTTGCGGTATCTGTCACCAGCACAGCGCCCACGCCCTGGTACCAAAACGGTGCATGGTCGCTGCGTAGGGTGTCTGGTGTCAGTAAACCTTTAAAAGGAATTGGTAGTGTTAGGACTGCTGGCAGATTTGATTCTTGTTTATTCAGGGCGGTTGAAGGGATATTTTGTGAGTTTTGAAAGGCATTCAGCAAAAATAAATGTTCTGTATCACCAACTACTGCCAAAAAGTCGCCTTTGTCGCTAGGTGGCGTAACAGGCAATCCGGCAGGGTATTTCTGACAGCCAGCAGTGTAACAAGCGTAACCTACCATATCCATAATGATCGCGCCGCCTAAATTTTGCAAGCGTGCTGTCTTACTCACAAAAGCCTGACTACCCAAAAGTCCTGCTTCCTCTTGGTCAAAAAAAGCTAGCTGTAACGTCCGTGGCGTAGGACGGGAACCAACTAACCGGGCTACTTCCAGCACTACGGCTACACCACTGGCGTTATCATCGGCACCAGGGGAAGAGGCAACAGTGTCGTAATGTGCTGCTACAAGAATTGCTTTAGCTGCTTTGTTAGTTCCTGGGCGTTCGGCAAAAATATTCACACCGTCGGAGAACTTTTCTAATTTAGGTTTCCAGCCAACTTTTTTCAGTTCAGTTGTAATATAAGTGCGAGTAAGCGATCGCTCTTTTGTGGTGTAGCGCTGAAAATTCAACTTTTGGATATGGTTTAGCAGCTTCTCAGTAGACACTTGCGGGGCAATGTAAACTTCCTTTGACTCTGGCTGTGGTTCGGGTGTTTTCACTGGAATGCGCTCAACAATTGTCGGTGAGGGACGCTGTTCAAAAAACCTGCTACCTCTGCTACCCAACACGGCAACTGTCATCAGCACCAACAGCATCAGCCAAATCCATTTTCTCATCTGATTTATCCTTGGCTTCCTGACTTAGGGTAGCGCAAATCAACCTTGGCGAGGAGAAGACGGTTATGTCAGAAGTGTTCAGGCAACAGGTGTTAGTGTTTGCCTTGTTCACCGCTATATATTATTTTTTGATAAGGCTGTAATCCTACTAATTGGTTTTCTTCGTTTTATCTGGAGATTATAAGACATTTCAAAAACTAATTCATTACCCATCACATAGTATTGAAATCGACGTTTGATCATATTGTTCAAATTAGAAATAAAATCATAAATAAAGCCCGGATTTTTCGTTAGTTCTCTCAATGCTAATAACCATTCTCCTTGTTTGATAGGCAATGAAACTTGATAGTAAGCTAAAGTTCTGTTGTAAACTGTAAGATTATAAGACAGAGCACGCATTAAAGCTGGATTTTCTTTCACAACTTTTTGCTGCATGAAAGAATAAGTAGATATGCAAGATTGATTTAGACGTTTAAATGGGCTTTTACGTACAAGAGAAAAAGAGCGTGAACGGTAGAAATAATAGGCTTCTGGCACTAGAAAAAAGCGAGCGCCATTGATTAAGCATTTCATGTCAAACCAAAAGTCCTCAGCTATGCTTAGGGTTTCATCGTACTCAATGCTATGTTTAACCAAAAATTCTCGTTTGAACATAGGCTTACTTAAACCAAGATGCAACCCTGCTTTTCCATAGACATCAGTCTCTACAAAATAAACGATATCAATTTGGAGAATTTTATCTATATGTTCTCCACTTTCTTGAATCAATGTACTCCAAGGAGATGTTGCACCATCTTTGATAAAATAAACATTGTCTGCAATCATATCTGCATTTGCTTGTTCTGCCAGCAATACAAGCTTTTCTAATCTTTCATGAGCATACCAGTCATCTGAATCAAGAACAGCAATCCATTCTCCTTGGGCTGCTGTGATAGCAAGATTACGCGTAGCAGAAACCCCAAGGTTTTGTGGATTAACTATCACTTTGAGACGTTGATCAGTAAAACTCTTAGCAACTTCTACAGTTTTATCAGTTGAACCATCATCGACCACAATAACTTCAAGTTCAGTGAGTGTTTGATCTAAGACTGACTCTATTGCCTTCTTAATATAAACTTCAGTATTGTAAGCAGGGATAATTACAGAGACTTTAGGATTCATCAAACTAAACTCCTGACTAATCACTACACGTTTAGATTACAATGTTAAAATTCCAATGAAAATTTGCTCAAAGAAGAATTCAGAAGCCAGAATAAAGGTACTCGCGGACTTGTTGGCGTTCGCGTTAGCGTCTCTGAAAGAGAAGCCTTTCGTAGAGAAGGAGCTTCGTTATCAATCGGGGATTTAGACCCGCGACTGAATTGTTGCACCACCAAATTTTCTTGTTTCGTTGTGGTCTTAAACCTGATTATTCAGACGCTCGCGGACTCGCTCTAAGCGAAGCCATGCCATTCGCGTTAGCGTCTTTGAAAGAGAAGGCTTTACGCTATGCTATCCGCTATTTGTACAAAATCCAGAATCAATTCTGACTCCTGACGAATGTATTCTGTTTGATAATAATTTATTTTTTAATAGCGCAATCATAAATGATTTTTACTTACTTACTATAATAGGTAGGTGAGACGTATTGTGATTTTTGTTTGAATGAAGTACATACACGAGTTGTATGGTAGCACAACTGTGCCAACTTAGAACGATGAACCTATCCCACTAATAATATTTGTGCTACAAAACTGAAGCTTATTGAGAAATGAAAACAAAAAATTAAGGCTTTAAAGCACATTTTACGGCAAAAAGTAGGGATTTTTAGAATAGTGGGATAGGTTCCTGGAAGTAAAAATATGAAATTAAACTACTATAGACATCGCCACTACACTTAGAATATAGACTAATAAGCGTATTGTGTTCTTCAATCAGGACTGACTACCAATGCCAAACCCCTAAAGTTACAATTTTTGGAAGCGTTAATTTCTATAATTTCTATAATTTCTGACAAATTAAAAAATGCCTGGGAGTGTTGCCGTGTTTCCACCCCAGGCATTTTTTATTCTTAACTTGCTCCTCACATACAAATCAACTATATCACTACTTGTATCAAATGGCAAGTATATTGAGTAACATTTTCAAAACTGCATAAGCAATCCAATTTCTGACAAATTAAAAAGCGCTTGGGAGTGTTGCCGTGTTTCCACCCCAAACGCTTTTTATTTTTAACTTGCTCCTCACACACAAATAAACCATATCACTGCTTCTATCAAAGAGCAAGTATATTGACTGACACTTTCAAAACTGCACAAGTAATCCAATTTCTGACAAATTAAAAAGCGCTTGGGAGTGTTGCCGTGTTTCCACCCCAAACGCTTTTTATTTTTAACTTGCTCCTCACACACAAAT